>CAWJRE010000030.1:0-27658 GCA_963845075.1 uncultured Alphaproteobacteria bacterium
ATTGGCTCAGCTCCAGTTCCCGCGTTTCCTGAGACCCGGCCTGACGGGCGTTACCCGCTTCGGCCTGTCCCAAGTTTACCGCGCTCCGCGGAGACCGGTCGTCATGCCGGCCGAGCGGTGGCCCAGAGCCGCCCGGGAGTAGAGTGAAAATAATTTGATAAGAAATTTGTAAGTTTAACCAGTGGCTTATCATATAAACGCTTCCGTAGCGCCTCTCGGGGCATACTATAGGTAGCAGTAGCAGACCACCTATCCAACTAATCGCGCCTACGCCAAAGAAGCGTCCCCGGTCGATGCTTGTTGGCTAATCCTCCGTCCGGGGAGAACGTGCCCAATTCATCGTCGGCGAGCACATCCGCGACAAATTTCCGGGCTCCCGCCATATCACCAATTTCAAACAGATCTCCTGCGTGCATCTTCTTGAAGGCAGGATCTCTGACCCACGGCATTCGGTCGGCCTACAGCTCGCAGAATGGCGGTCGGCGACCGAGGTCGCCGATCGCTGCATTGAGACCGTGCTATTATTGAATATACCATCACTGACTTGCGGAGAGCCCAGGCGCCTCGGGCGAAATTCGATCTACTGTTCGAAGCGTTGGGCGAGATCATTGTCGATGTGCAGCGCCAGAACTCTCGATGCTGAGACGAGGTGCGCTGCCGCGATCAGGATTTACGCAGCCAGTGGTGGAGGTGACCGTGTCCGCTGATCGGGCGGCCCGTCGGTCGCCGCGTTTATGCGATCCATCGCGTCCATGAAAGATCGCGTATGATTTAGAGGTTCGATGGTATCGAGCATGCACCGCACATCGCGATCCTATCCTGCTCAATATGCCGCTGAACCGAGCAGTTCGATGGCGGCTGCCTCGCAGCAGTGGAGGAATGGGCTTTCAGCTCGTTGAGAAGTTAAGCCCGTAGTGTGCTTGGCGCTTGCAAGGTTGGCCGGCTGGCCAGGGTGCGCGCATGACCAGAGATCAACAAATCCGAAAGGCGCTGGAGTTGCTCGCGCCGCCGCCCGGCCAGCGCAGAGAATGCCGGCACGATATTGGAGTAGCGCTGGACAGGGTCGAACACCGTACTGCCACTGCCCGATCTTTCCGGGTGGCCCGCTCGAAGAAAGGCAAGGAGGGTGTGCGGCGTTACTACACTTCGCTACGGCGCTTGCGCGATGCATACCGTTCGCTCGATCCGGCGATCAGGCCTTGGTTCAGCCTCGCAGAAACAGCATACATCGCCGGGAAGCCGACCATCATCGACCGCGAGATCGCAATCGCCGAGGCATTTCTTGCTCGGCCGTCACCGCCTCCGCGGCGCGATGCCAGCCACAACAAGGCCGCGGTGGCCGTAGCGTACAACCTGCTCGGTTGGTGGCGCCACAAGGCCGTCGTCACGCGCGGCGGGAAATGGGCACAGTTGGCTAAAGTCCTGACTGGTGACCTGACCGTCGATCTGTTTGATCACCTGCGCGAGTTCAAGCGCGGCCCTCACCCGAGCATCGAGAAAGTACGGGGCGCAGACTTCATCGTCTATCGCACGCGTAGACGCTTGTCGGGCATCAAATAGTACCGGTAGCCGTCTCTAAACGCGAGTACCGATACTCCGGAGCTGCAACCGTCTGTGGCCGTTTTGTGCCGGAGGATAATGCCTCGAAAAATCGAAAAGGCCGAGCCGCTGGGATCGAGTCCCACATCGGCTCGTGAGTCGAAATTAGGTGACAGTCTGTTCACTCCACAGGAGGCCGCCGACTTTCTGCGCGTCAGCCTCTCATGGCTCGCGAAGGCGCGGATGCGGGGCGATGGCCCACCCTTCGCGAAATTCGGTCGAGTAATTCGGTATCCGGAAAACGTCCTGATCGCTTACACAAAATCTCGGATGCGGCTATCGACGAGCGAGTAGCCGGCACCGGCACCGACCATTAAGCCAAAATTATCATGAATAATGAACGGCACACCTATTGCCGACAAAGAACTAGCACGCGTAATCAGAATGACGGCACTTTCGACCGTAGGCGTAGCGGTGAGCCCGCATCTGTTTCGCACCTCCGCGCTCGCAAGCGTGGCCAATTTTTGGGCGGCAACAATCCATATCTTGGCAGCGCTCTTTTGCACCATATTGATCCCAACCTGACGAACGAGCACCACAATCGAGCAACAAGTTTGACAGCTGCAGATGGTTTCCGGTAAATCGTTCGGCAATACGAAAAAATTGACTGGAGTAGTCCCTGGTCGACTTTGCTCGCGGGATTTATCCGGACGTCCAAGCATCGCCGAGCATTACAGCCTTGTCACCGGCCTTGAAACTGCGAATAGCTATGCAGCGCTGGTTCGCAAATTACGACTAAGAGCAGCTGACTCTTAATCAGCGGGTCCAAGTTCGTAGTCTACTTGTGCGCGCGCCCACCAATCATTTCAATGGCTTATGTCGACAGTGAGCCAAGAGCTGAAGCTCCGTGTCCGCACTATGTCCGTTTTACCGTGGTAGCTCGTTGGATCGGGACAGCCATGTGTACAACTTTTGGGGGCGCCCGGAAGGAACCCATCGCCTCTTAGCTCAAAGGCAGCAACGTGCCCTGCAACGAGCCAGGGCGATTGAATAGGGCAAGCCCTTGGAGCGATAAGGCGGCAATTGGTACGGTAGTGGCTGTTGCCGGTCAACCACCACATGTCAGCGCTGCGCGGGGCAAGCTTGTTCGCCTATCCGGGCAGCCCCGCTTTCAGCAATCCTCCGCGCACGTGTTCAATATCAGATGGCTGCTGATAGTGAAGTGCTGGAAGATAACCGCTCACGGTGAAATCCTGTTTTCGCTGAAGCACCTCCCGCGCATGGGCTACTGCCGCAACCCGGTTCCCTAATTGTGCAGACGACGCGGCCAGAAATGCGTGATGGGTGTGGTCCGGCGCCGTTAATTTGCTGAAAGACTCGATTGCATCGGCGTAAAAACGCGCCGTGTATTGCGCGCGACCGAGATGACTCCAAAAACGCTCGGGATGATATGGGTTGAGCCGCATTGCTCGGCGTATCCACTCAATCCCTTCTTCGGGGCGTCCGAGCCAAGTAAGAACCTCACCCTGTTGGACGACGATGAGGTCGCTGTTCGGATTTAGGCTCAAGGCGCGGTCCTGATGATAGGCTGCCTTGTCGTGCTCGTTGAAGTTTAATTTCACCGCGGCGAGGATACGATGCACATCGGCATCGTTATCGTCGAGCGAAAGGGACGTTTGAAGTTCGTCTAAAATCACCTGTAGGCTCGCGGCCGCGTCCTCGCACCAGCCGTGCAACCACGCTTGGCCGGTCACACAGGCCTTCCACGCGTGCGCGTGCGCATAGTTCGGATCGAGGTCAATCGCGCGATTCAGCATGAGAATCGCCTCAGCGTTGGATTCTCGGTTTGACCGATGGTGTAGAACCTTGCCGGTCAGAACGTACTCGTAGGCCGCCATATTTTTTGTGGGCTTTCGCTGAACCTGGTCATGCCTGGCAGCTTCGATGCGGCCAAACAGCGTTGCGGCGATCGCCGATGTTACCTCATCCTGGATAGCGAAAATGTCCTCGAGCTTTCGATCGTATCGTTCAGCCCAGAGGTGGGTCTCGGTTTCGCCGTCGATAAGCTGAACAGTGACCCTGACTCGATCGGCTGCTTTGCGTACGCTTCCTTCAACAACGTAGTCGACGCCGAATTCCCGCGCAATTTGCTGCGCCTTGATAGGCTTGCCCTTGTGTACGAAAACGGCGTTGCGCGAGATCACGAGCAGCTGACGGAAACGCGACAGTTCGGTAATGATGTCCTCAGTCAAGCCGTCCGCGAAAAACTCCTGCTCTGGATCGCCGCTCATATTGACGAACGGCAACACGGCAATCGATGGCTTTCGAACGCTTACCGGCGGCGACGCCTGCTCGGTAGCGACCTTGGTCAGCCCATTCAGCAAAACCTTGTATACGCGAATCGCGCGGCTGATGTTCTTGACGCGCTGTTCGCCAAGATTTTCATATATGATGGGGAGACGGTCGCCGACTTGATCATACACTGCTCCCGAAATGCAAATTCCCCCGGGTTCTGCTATAAATTCAAGTCGCGCGGGGGACGAATTTGCTGGGCCGGGACACTGAAGCGCAAGGCCAAGTCGGCCAAACACGGCGTCTCTCTCTACCGACCCTCCCCCCCAATACTGGCCAGGCGGGGGGTAGTCTCGGGCATAAAAAGGAACCCCCCGGAAAGAGCTAGGACGCAAAAACCGGCTTTAACTTTCCGGTAAGTGTTTGACAGCGGCACGGCACATGGCCTCCCGCTGAGCGGCGCCCTCCATCAACTCACGGACTAGCGAATTCGGCGTGTGCGTTGGATGTAGGCGGACACCCAAGATGAGGCTAACGCGCGTATCTTCCCAAGAATAGCGATGTCGCGATCGTGGGCGCCAGCGCTAGTCTCGATAGCCTCGCGATCCGACGATCGGCGTGTCGTGCCGTTCACCCGACTTGCGACCTGATGAGCACAACCTTGCCATTAACCACACCAGGGCAACTGGCAACAGTCTTGCTCTGCATTGGATGAACGACACCTTTCAAGTTGGAGTGTGCGAAAATGGCACTTTCAGTGAGCGGTCATCCTTTTCTGGAACCAATTCAGGCCATCTATGGGCCCGCTGATGCTCGGGGACAGCCAGCACCAACGGCGAGCAAAGCCAAGGCCTTGCCGATGCGGTCGCGTGCGACGTTCATTCGCAGAAAGGAGTTTCAGGTGGACGACAGGAGACAGCGGGTCGCTCTTATGGAACGCATGATTGGCGATTTCGATTGCATGGCCGCCGATCTCGATCGGGAAATCCTGATCGAGCAGGAACGCGCCAGAATTCACGATCCCGCACATTTCGCCTATCCGACTTATGCCAAAGCCGCAATCTTGCGACGGGATAACCTGAAGCGTTCGGCCGACGAGCTCAGAGCCCAACTTGCCAAAGCCAAGGAGGTACTCCTCGGGGTAGCCGTGGTTGCTTGAACTCGATGAGACGACGCGCTTCGCTGGCGCAACCGTATTTTACCGACATCGCGTCGAACAACTGTTTCTATATTTTTTGCAGCGTGATGCGAGGCTAGCGGACCGGCCGGGCATGCTGGCTAGGCGGGGTGCAAGGTTTGCGCGGAGCGGTGTGCGGGCGAGACGTTTGCATTAATCCTCAGCGATCGTGTCCCCCGGGGGGGGCCTTATGACGTCGAGCGCGAAAAAATTCCGACGCTCAGCTCGCCCCCATTGCCGCCAGAAATGCCCGCCAACCGGACACATCTTTGCGCTTGGCTGTCTGTCTCGTTTGGCCGAGACGAGCAGAAAAGCCGCGAAATATTGGATTGATTTGGTCGCTTGCCGTTGTTCATAGAATGGCCTTATTGAACAGTCGCACGGGGAAATACCCACAAATCAATGACAAAACCGCATCTGGCGCTGGTCACGCCAACCACTGAAATACGAACAGTTGCGCGCCATTCGACACCGCGCCGGCCGACGAATGCCGCGCTGCCGACCCGCGAAACACCTGGCACAGCACGAGCTCGAAAAGCTCATCGAGGTGGTCAAGCGCAATCGCTGGTCACGCCAACCACTGAAATACGAACAGTTGCGCGCCATTCGACACCGCGCCGGCCGCCACGGCCGCCGCGATGCGCTCATGAGGTGGCAGCTCTAGGGGTCGGCCATATTCAACCGCAGCATCAATCAAGGCGTCATTGTAGCCGGTCGAGTCCCGCACGTGGGCATGCACCTTGATGCCCAGATCGGCCACGACGCCGGCTCGTTCCACCATGCGGGAGAATGCGGGGGCTGATAGTGGCGAACCTCGCCCCGAGACGAAGATGAAAGGCGATTGTGGGCTCTCACGCTGATGCTTGCATAGCTCGCGCATTTCCGGGGCCGATCATGGGATGGCGCCGTTCTTGACCCTCCGCAGGTGATACGAAAGCCCGGACGCTGCAGGCTTAAGTCGTCAATACCGCTGCCATCGGCCACGCGTGCCCGGCGGGCAGGTCATTTCTGTTTGTCGTCGAGGTGTAGATTCCGAGGCTGCTGATTGCCCGCCACAGCGGCGAATTATCGCGGATTGAGGCTAATGCCGACGCCGTCGACCCATTTCATTGTCAGATCGTAGCCGAGATAGTTCGACAAGTTGCGCAGCAGGCCACAGCAAGCGTTAGCATGATCATCATGGCCACCGCGACCATGGTCGACGGTGTCTTTTCCTGATCGGTGAGGGTGTCGTTCGAGCAACCGCAATTCACGCAACAACTTGGGATGATCGGGCAGCCGGACGAGGCCGCGCGTGAATAGCGGGACGCATTCCAGGTAAATCTGTGACTTCGGCAGGTCAGATTTTACATATGCGATGTTCTGTTCTTCCCACGCAGCCGCAGTCCATTGCGCGGCGTAAGCATCACCCGTCACGCTCTCAACACCATATTCGCGGCAGAGGTCGGCATATCCTTTGGTGACTTGGTGCGGATCAAACTTGCCGCTCGTACCGCGGATAACATCGATGACGAAAATTCCACTGTCTTCGCGGTGACCAATTGCAAGCGTGTAACTGTCAGCGCCGACGCCGCCGGACGGATCGGTGAAAGCGACATACCAATTGTAACCGCCCTGCGGTGGTAGCTCTAGGGGTCGGCCATATTCAACCGCAGCATCAATCAAGGCGTCATCAAGGAAGGTCGCAATGTCATCGCGGAAGCCACCTTGCCACTCTGATTGCGCCGCTGAGGGATCGGCTGCTTGTTGGGCGGCGATGTCAGTTTCGGTGAGCGTCTGATTGAATTGCAGCGTTGAACCTTGCACGACGAGCGTGTCTGCACTGTCCTGACCAAAGAAGTCTCGATATTTGCTATAGAGCAGGCCAGTGCGGCGATAACCGGTTGAGATGCCGATCAGCATGCCGCGGGTGGTTAACAATGCTGGTAGCACAGCGGTATAGACTTCGATGTCGGGCGTGGCGCTCAGCTCGTCACGCCATATGGCGACCTCGTCAAAAACGCAGCCGCAGAGCGTGCAGCCTCTGATGGTCCGGAAGGAATTGGAATGGATGGCTATGGTGATGCCGTTGCGGAGCCGGATCTCCGAGCGGGTGATTTCATCGATCTCTTGCCGCAGGACCGGGCTTTCGGTGAGGAAGGCTTTGGCATAACCGAACACCACACGGGCTTGCTCGGTACTGGCCGCTAAACAGAGGACTAAGCCGCGTTCACCGGCTGATAATCGGTGTTGCACAAACACTGCGAGGTAGACCGCAATGGCGGCGGCCATCTTGGATTTGCCGCCTCTTCTGCCGACGATGCACCACAATTCACGGACTCGCTCTGCAGGTGGTTGCCGAGAACCGGCCACACTCGCGAATGCGCGGGCTTGCTCTCGATTGAGTTCGAGCCCGAAGGCGGCTTTCAGTACGACGCGCCAGGTCTGCCAAGTCTGAGTATCGCCCAACGCAGCGCCAAGCAGTTTCGCATCAGCTAGCGCCTGATCGATTGGAATAAACAACTGACGGCGTGGGGTGCACGCAATCATTGCTCGTCGTCCTCCAAGCTACGATCGGCGCCATCCGGCTCTTCCTGCTCCTGCGCCTTCAATGCCAGGTATTGGTCAAGGCTCGGGGTCACGTCACGTGGCACACGGCGAAGGCCGAGCCGGCTGCCTATCCGCAGCATGGTCGAGGCAAGGGTGGCATAGCCGCCGAGGTCGATCTCGCTGATCTCACCAAGCGCGACCTGCACGTTCATGTATTGCAGCAGGGTGGCACTGCCGGCAAAACCACGGATCAACTCACTCTCGATGCGTGATAGATGGCGGCGGCCGCCTAGATCGGCCTCCACGTCACGCACCAGCTTGGCGTAGAACCGACCGGCACCGCTGCCTTGGTCAATCGGCAGATCACGGCGCGCGGGCTTGGTCCGCTTAGCTTTCTTCGGATCGACGACGGAGGAACACATTTCAGGCCCCACAGTAAATCGGTCGCCGGCAATACCCGTGCCAGCATTTCGGGGCCCCCCGGCAGGCGCACCGAACGATATCGAAATCAACTACCGTTCACTGGTCGACAAGTGCATCTGCGATTTCATCCATAGGTGCAAAGCGCTCTGCGGATAGCGAATAGACCGGCCGATTTTCACAAAGGGCGGGCCGTCCCCGCGCATCCGGGTCTTGGCCAGCCACGACAGGCTGACGCGCAGAAAGTCAGCAGTCTCCTCTGGGGTCAGCAGACGCTCGCCCGATTTCGACTCTCGAGCCGACGTAGGGGGCGATGCCGGCGGCTCGGCGACCGGCGCGCGAAACCCTGAGCCGTCGTGCGCCTGAATATTCTTCGCAGGCATTGCGCTACGCCTCCATATGAATGGATCATAGGCGCCACGCGTTGGTTCCAAAATGGTGCTAATCGCGCCGATCGAATTTTGCGTAACGATTAGCGGCGCGATTCTTGGCGCGATTTTCGCCCGCCCTTGCGCGGCAAATGTCTCGCCGCTTCGCGGAAATCCGCGCGCGTGATCTTGAACTCCCGAAATTGCGGGAGCTCGCACAATGCTGCGTACTGTGCTTGACGATTCGGCAGGCCCCCAAGTTCGCGCAGAGCCGCCACGAGCTCGGGAATTTTGGACCGGGGAAGCGACCGCTTCTTGGCAGGCTCGGCGCTCAGCAGCGTGTCCAATTCCGATTGCCGCAAAAACAGCGGATAGTTTGGCCGTTGCTCGTATACCCGGCTTGGCCGGCCGAACGGCCAGTAGAGACCCGTCTCCAAGACGCCATCGGCATCGGCCGTGGCCCAGAACTCGCGTGATGTCGTGTGGTGCCCGTCGTTGTCGAAATAATAGCCGTGCAGCTTACCTTCGTGCAGAAGGTTCCGCAGTCGATTCACGGTTTCGTTCTTGATCTCCTCGAACGCTTGACGCCAGTCATCCGGAATTGGTGGTTGCGAGAAGATCCGCACCGCCTTTTCAATGGGGTTCTCAAGTTCCGCTCCTTGCTGTGATGTCGCGGTCTTTTCGAGCGCAGCAAACCGCTCGGGAAACCAGCGTCGCGCTGCTACGGCCATTGCCTTCGCGGTCGCCAGATAGCCGTCGGGGGAGAAATCGATCACGGTAGAGCCTTCCACGGCCATGGCAGTCTTCCCGGATCATCAACGTAGCGTCAATGATGGGCCGGCAAAGCTGGAGCGATGGGCCATGGGATCGAATCCATTTGAGGCCGGCGATGTTTTGGTAGCCCGATGTCGCTTATGGGTCGATCAAGTCTTAGTAAGCCGTGTACTCATAACTCCGGCTCTGTAAGCGTAACGCCCCGCTCCGAAAGCTACCGAATGCTGCGGGGCAGCGAAACGAGGCGATGTGCCAGTTTCGGACCTCACCTATGTTGCCGGCAACGTCCGGCGATACCGTCGATTTACGGTCGGGCTCAGGAAATTCGGGACGGCAATCCAATCTAAGATGCCCTGAGGGGTCTGTAGCAATCTTGCGAAATCCGCGGTCTCGTCCGATTTAATCCAACACCGAGTTGCTTCCCAAGCTTTCGTCCGTGCGACACGATGCGCGCGCTAAGTGGATGACCCACGGCGTTGTAAGCGGTGAGTGCCCGGATCGATGTCGTGACTGGAAAGCGCATCTGCCAGTGCTTGAGCCTCAGCGCCGGGCCTTGGATGCGCCAAAACCCATATGTGGACGCGGCGTTGAGGCCGCATCACCTACCAGCGCTACGCGTCCATAGATCAGGCTCGGCGAGCAGAAATCGTAGACCGGCATGAAGAACGGCTGGTCGCTGTGCGCAAGGCCGCCTAGATCGGCCTCCACGTCACGCACGAGCTTGGCGTAGAACCGACCGGGACCGCTGCCTTGGTCAATCAATCACGGCGCGCGGGCTTGGTCCGCTTAGCTTTCTTCGGATCGACGACGGAGGAACACATTTCAGGCCCCACAGTAAATCGTCGCCGGCAATACCCGTGCCAGCATTTCGGGGCCATTTCGTTTTCCTAATTATAGCGCGCGCTAATCGCTGATCAATCAGTCGCGCCAAAAATCTTTAAACCGGCCTGGCGCCCAGCGAGGTATACCTCGTTGTGTTCTGAATGTTGCGGTGACCCATGTAGGACTGGATCGACCGCGTATCGTGGCCGTCGTTGGCCAGCTTGTAGCCGGTCGAGTGCCGGAGGATGTGGGCATGCACCTTGATGCCCAGATCGGCCACGACGCCCGCTCGTTCCACCATGCGGGAGAATCCAGGCGGTGATAGTGGCGAACCACGCTCCGAGACGAAGATGAAAGGCGATGGTGGGCTCTCGCGCTGATGCTGGCGTAGCTCACGCATTTCCCGGCCGGTCAGGGGATGACTGGCCGGCGTGCCGTTCTTGACCCTCCGCACGTGCAGCGTCGCCGTCCTGAAGTCGACCTGCTCCCAGCGCAGGTCGACCACCTCGGCGGCGCGCAGCCCATGCCGGTAGGCTAAAAAGATCATGAGCGCATCACGGCGGCCGTGGCGATTGCGCTTGACCACCTCGATGAGCTTTTCGACCTCATGCTGTGCCAGGTGTTCGCGGGTCCGCAGCGCGGCATTCGTCGGCCGGCGCGGTGTCGAACGGCGCGCAACTGTTCGTATTTCAGTGGTTGGCGTGACCAGCGCCAGATGTGGTTTTGTCATTGATTTCTGGGCCTTTCCGCGTGCGACTGTCAAATAAGGTCATTCTATGAACAAAGGCAAGCGACCAAATCAATCCGATATTTCGCGGCTTTTTTGCTCATCTCGGCCAAACGAGACAGACAGCCAAGCGCAAAGATGTGCCCGGTTGGCGGGCATTTCTGGCGGCAATGGGGGCGAGCTGAGGCGTTGGATTTTTCGCGGCGGCCGGCGGCAGTTTG
This sequence comes from uncultured Alphaproteobacteria bacterium, assembly GCA_963845075.1. GTDB lineage: Bacteria > Pseudomonadota > Alphaproteobacteria > Rhizobiales > Xanthobacteraceae > BOG-931. Next base: position 10,870 of record CAWJRE010000030.1, read on the forward strand.
AGGCTTTGCGGTGACAAAAGACGAAGGTTCGATTGCCACTCCGTGATTGCAAGTTAACGCAAATGTCCGCTCTTAGGGTGTCGGCTCAACCGGTCGATGCAACACAGGCGTTAAATCTTTCCGCTGGGGTTTCGAATGTCAAAGTCTTCCGTGGCCGATCGTTGAGCTGACGAGCCACTTTGTTCAGATGAGTTTGCGAATGCACCGACAAGTCGGTCCCCTTCGGGAGGTACTGCCTGAGCAGACGATTGGTGTTTTCATTGGAGCCGCGCTGCCACGGACTTTGCGGATCGCAGAAGTAAACGTCGTCGACCTCGCCGCGGACTGTCAATCAGTCCTGGCTCAAACAGCTGACCGCCTCTTTCGATGACCTCGTCGGCGCGGGCAAGGAGGGTGCCGCAGACCGAGGAAGAAACGCCGCCGCCTATGCCGTCTCTGAAATCCCGCGGCTGAGGGCGGCGCCGATAATGCCGGCGAGCGCAATCATCATCAGCACACCGACGAACCCCCCAGCGCGAAGGCGATCGCGCCGCCGGCAACGCCGCCGCTGCCGCCAAGAAAGGTGCAGGCGTTGACGACGCCCGAACCCTGACCGGATTGCGCGCGCGAAAGAGCCGACAGCGCCAGCCGGGGTGCCAAGGCATAAGGCAGGGCCAGACCGGAGCCCATCACGAAAAACCCGATCGCCAGGAGGACCATCCCGCCCCCGGCGATAGCCATGCCAATGACGGCGCTGGCGATCGCGATCAGCGCCATGCCACCCGTCATGGCGTTGCGCAGCCCGACCCGTGCCGCCACGGCGGAAGCTGACAGGGCGAGCGCAAGCAGTGCCGCGCTCAGCGGCAGCAGCGAGGCGCCCGCCTCCAGCGCCGTGAGGCCGAGTCCTTCCCGGCTCTGCGCATAGAGGTTGAAGTAGAGCAGCAGGCTCATGATGCTGAACATCGACAGCGAGCCGATGGCCACGCCCATCACGAACCCGCGCCGCGCGAAGAAGCTCAGGTCGACCAGCGGCGCCTCTGCACGCGACTCCACGATCAGCAGCAGGACGAACGCGGCCGCCGCCAGTACGAACGGGCCGACGACGGGGAGCGGTGCCGCCCCCACGTGCGGCAGTGCATGCAACCCAAAGACCAGCGACACCATGAACGTGGCCAGCAAAACAAAGCCCGTCCAGTCCGCGCGCCAGCCTTGCGTTCCGTCGGCGCGCGCGGTTGCCGAGCCTGCGGAGGCCAGACCGGCAATGGCGGCTAACATGAGCAGGACGTTGAGCCAGAAGATCACGCGCCAGCCTGTGACGTGGGTGAGCACGCCGCCGAGCAGCGGCCCGATGCTGAAGCCGAGCATCAGAAACCCGGTCCAAGCGCCGATCGCTGCTCCCCTGCGCTCCGCCGCCGCGCTGGTGTCGACCGCAGCCAGAGTGCCGGGCACCGCGAGCGCTGCCGCGAGGCCCTGTAAGGCCCGTCCGGCCAGCAGCTCAGTTTGTGTGCCGGCGGCGGCAATGATGCAGGACGCGACGCCGAACAGCGCCAATCCGACCATCGATGCCAGCCGCGCGCCAAACCGATCTGCCGCCTGGCCGCCGAGCACAATGCAGGCCGCGGAGACGACCAGATAGGCATTGACCGCCCATTGCACGCCGGCTGAGCTGAGGAAAAGCTCGGTCCGCATTGTCGGCAAGGCGGCCATGATCGCTGTGCCATTAGCGCCGACCGCCAGCATCGCCAGACACGACGACCACAGGACCGACGTGAACCCTGTTCGCTGCTTCAACTTGCCCGCTGTTCTCCATTTTCTGCGAGCGATCTCGTCGCATAGAGTGCCTGCTCGAAGGCGATCATGGTTTCTAGTACGTGGGGATCGCCTATAGGCAGGATCTGCATCATGGCGACGGCCGTGATGCGTCGCTTAAGGTCGATCCAAAAATAGGTGTTGTGGATTCCGCCCCACGTCAGGCTTCCAGCTGCGCGGAAACCTTCGACGTCCTTCGTGTTGATAAGGAAGGTCAACCCCCATTTCTTGACCTGGCCCGGGAACGTCTCGACTTCCAACGCCAATGCGGGGTTGTTGCTTCGCACCATCGGGACGTCAAGATCGCCGATGGCGTTGCACGCCATCAGCTTCACCGTCTCTTGCTTGAGTACCCGCACGCCGTCGAGCGTGCCGCCCGCCAGCAGCATGCGAGTGAAAGCGAGGTAATCCGGGGCGGTGGAGAACAGTCCGGCGCCGCCTGGGTAGAAGTCGCCATCCTGCGGTGACTCGAAGCTGATCGGGGCCGGCTTGCCGTCGGCGCCCCGGATATGGGTGCCGACTAGGCGCCGGGCCATGTCGTCGCTCAACAGAAAGCTCGTGTCGCGCATGCCGAGCGGCTCGAAAATGTGCTGGCGAAAATAGGCTTCTATGCTCTGGCCGGTCACCGTCTCGACGACCTTGCCGGCAAGGTCGATGCCGATGCCGTATTCCCAACCCGTCCCCGGATCGAACAGCAGAGGCACGCGCAGCGAGCCGTTCTTGTGGCTCATGATGCTCGGGAGCCCAACAGATTCGACGTAGCGGGCAATATCGGGGTTGAAGATATCGTAACCGTAACCGGACGTATGTGTTAGCAGGTGCCGTAGCGTTACGGGGCCTCTCGGATCGCGAAGCCGTGGTACGCCCCCGGCATCGAAGCCCTCCAGCACTTTCACGTTTTTGATCACCGGCAGTATATCGCCCATCGGCTGGTCGAGGCCGATACGCCCTTCTTCGACCAGCCGCATGGCCGCGGTGCCGGTGACGGCCTTGGTCATCGAGGCAACGCGGAATACAGAGTCGAGCGTCATTGGCTCAGGCTTATCGACCGTCCGCCGTCCGAAAGCGCCTTCGTAGAAGACGCCGCGATCGTCGGCGGCCAGCGCGACGACGCCGGGAATGAGACCCGCTTCGATCGGTTTCCTGAAGACGTTATCGATTCCCATTGTTGGTCCAATTGGCACTCGGCGTCACCAGGATGGCGCCGAACGGATGATTGCCGCTGCCGCGCGCCGCGCCACCTCGAAGCTGCGGCGCAGGAATTTCTCGTGATCGAGCGGCGGCAAGGTCTGGGTGCTCGCTTGTCAGAGCCCGGTGCCGCATCTTTCCGTATGAACGCAAAAGCAGCAAGATCGCCGTCGCGCGCAGACGAACGCCACGGCACATGCGAAATGACGACCGTGGCACATTACTTGCCTGATTTCGGCCAGGCGGACTATTATCGAGTTCGCAGTACGCCATGAGCAGAAACTCCTTACAATTTCAGCGGCGCGGCCGCAGCGTGCGGATCGGCGAATTTTCGCCGCGCACCACTTTGCTCGACTGGCTGCGCCTGCAAGAGCGGTCGATCGGCACCAAGGAAGGCTGCGCGGAAGGCGATTGCGGCGCCTGCGCTGTCGTGGTCGTGCGCGAGCGCGACGGCCGATTGGTCTACGAGCCGGTCAATTCCTGCATCACTTTGCTCGGCCAGCTCGACGGCGCCGAATTGATCACCGTCGAGGATCTGGCCGACGAGGGCGTGTTGCATCCGGTGCAGGAAGCCATGGCCCGCGATCACGGCTCGCAATGCGGCTTTTGCACGCCCGGCATCGTGATGAGCCTGTTCGCCCATTATCACGAGTGCAACGGCGCCACGACGCGCGACAAAATCAACGACGCATTGGTGGGAAATCTGTGCCGCTGCACCGGCTACCGGCCGATCGTCGACGCGGCGCTCGAGGTCTGCAACGGCGCCGACGATCAGTTTACCCGCAATGCGGCAATGCGCTGGCGGGCGATCGCCGCGCTCAACGACAAGGCCGATTTGTTCGTCGGCGACGAGCGCGCTTTCTTCGCCGCGCCGGCGAGCGAGCAATCGCTTGCGCAACTCTATGCGCAACATCCCGACGCCACCATCGTCGCTGGCGCGACCGATGTCGGGCTGTGGATCACCAAAAAACTCACGCCGATCGAAAAGATCGTTCACGTCGGCCGCGTCGCCGAACTTTCCGCAATAGAGGAGACCGCCGACGGCTACGCGCTCGGCGCGATCGTTTCGCTGGCGCGCGCCGCTCACGTGCTGGGATCGATCGATCCCGACATTGCCGAGGTGCTGCGCCGGTTCGGTTCGATTCAGGTGCGCGCCTGCGGCACGGTCGGCGGCAACATCGCCAACGGCTCGCCGATCGGCGATCTCGCGCCCATGCTGATCGCCCTGGGCGCCAGCGCGGAGCTGCGCCAGGGCGATAAAATCCGCCAACTTCCGCTGGAGAACTTCTTCCTCGACTACGGCAAGCAAGACCGCGCGCCCGGAGAATTCGTGCGCCGGCTGTTGGTGCCCAAGCTGCCGCAATCGACGCATTTTCGCGCCTACAAGATCACCAAGCGTTTCGACGAGGATATTTCCGCTGTGCTGGCGGCGTTTTGCCTGAAGGTCGACGCCGGCCGGATCAGCGAAGCAAGGGTGGCTTTCGGCGGAATGGCAGGAATTCCCAAGCGCGCGAAGGCGATCGAGGAGAAACTGCGCGGCCTTTCGCTGAACGACACGCACGGTTGGCAATCGGCGGCCGAAGCGGTCAGCAAGGACTTCACGCCGCTCACCGATCTGCGCGCCAGCGCGGCGTATCGCAGCCGCGTTGCCGGCAATCTGGTCGTCAAGGCGATCGCCGAAATTGCCGGCGTCAGCCCCGGCATCACGCGTATTGCCGATCACCGGATGGTGGCCGATGCCGCCGCGTGACGCCGTTTTAGAAGCGCCTTTGCGCCATGTGTACAAGCCGCTGCCGCACGACAGCGGCGCCAAGCACGTGCAGGGCTCGGCCGAGTATATCGACGATATGCCGGAGCCGGTCGGCACCATGCATATCGCCGTCGGCGGTTCGCCGGTGGCGCGCGGCACGATTCGGCGGATCGATCTTGCCGAGGTGCTGAGCACGCCTGGCGTCGTCGCCGTCATCACCGCGGCGCACATACCGGGAAAGAACGATATTTCGCCGGGGCACGCCGACGAGCCGGTGTTCGCGCATGACCGCGTGGATTTCCACGGCCAGCCGATATTCGCGGTGATCGCCACGTCGCGCGACACCGCCCGGCGCGCGGCGCTGCTCGGCGAGATCGAGATCGATGCCGAAAAGCCGAACGTTTCCGTCGAGCAGGGCAAGGCCTCCGGCGAGCGCGTGTTGCCCGATTACGCGTTCGTCAACGGCGACGCGGCAAAGGCGGTCGCCGGGTCGCCTTGTCACACCGCCGGCGCGTTGCATATCGGCGGCCAGGAGCACTTTTATCTGGAAGGCCAAATCGCGATGGCCGTGCCCGGCGAGGACGGCGCGGTGCTGGTCTATTCGTCCACCCAGCATCCGAGCGACGTGCAGCACATCGTCGCCCGCGTTCTGGCGTTGCCCGACTCGTTCGTGACGTGCCGCGTGCGCCGCATGGGCGGCGGCTTTGGCGGCAAGGAAACGCAAGCGACGCAATGGGCGGTGATTGCCGCCTTGGCGGCGCGCACAACCGGCCGGCCATGCAAGTTCCGGCTCGACCGCGACGCCGACATGGTCATGACCGGCAAGCGGCACGATTTCGCGGCCGAATACGCCGTCGGCTACGAATCCGACGGCCGCATCCGCGCCGTCGACCTCGCGCTCGACGCGCGCTGCGGATGTTCGGTCGATCTCAGCGTCGGCGTGGTCGATCGCGCTATGTTCCACGCCGACAACGCCTATTTCCTGCCCGAATTCAAAATCCTGACACGCCGCGTCAAGACCAATACCGTGTCGAATACCGCGTTCCGCGGCTTCGGCGGGCCGCAGGGCATGCTGGCGATCGAGCGCGTAATCGACGCCATCGCCTGGGATCGCGGCCTCGATCCGCTCGACGTGCGCAAGGCCAATCTCTACGGCGCCGGGCGCGACGTCACGCCGTATGGCCAAACGGTGGAAGATTACGACGTGGCGCCGCGGCTGATCGAGCAGCTCGAGCGTTCGTCGAATTACCGCGCGCGGCGCAAGGAGATTGCGGAATTCAACGCGCGCTCGCCGATTTTGAAGAAGGGGCTGGCGCTGACGCCGGTGAAATTCGGCATTTCGTTCACGCTCACCCACCTCAATCAGGCCGGCGCGCTGGTGCACGTCTATCAGGACGGCTCCGTTCACCTCAATCACGGCGGCACGGAAATGGGCCAAGGCCTGTTCCAGAAAGTAGCGCAGGTCGCCGCCGAAGAACTCGGCATCGGGCTCGAGCGCGTGCACATCACCGCGACCTCGACCGACAAGGTGCCGAACACGTCCGCCACCGCCGCATCGTCCGGCACCGATCTCAACGGCATGGCCGTGCAGCTTGCGGTGCGCGAAATCAAAGGCCGGCTGACGCGCTTTGCCAGCGAAACCTGGAAAGTCTCCGAGGAGCACATCACGTTCCGCGACGACCGCGTCTTCATCGGCAACGAGAGCATTCCGTTCGGCGAATTGACCAAAAAGGCCCACGCCGGGCGCGTGCACCTGTCGGCGGCCGGTTTCTACAAGACGCCGAAGCTTCATTGGGATCGGGAGAAGGGCAGGGGCCGGCCGTTTTTCTATTACGCCTACGGCGCGGCCTGCAGCGAGGTCGTGATCGATATCCTCAGCGGCGAGATGAAAGTCCGCCGTGTCGATATCCTGCACGACGTCGGCCGCTCCATCAATCCGGCCATCGACATCGGCCAGATCGAAGGCGCTTTCGTGCAAGGCATGGGCTGGTTGACCACCGAGGAGCTCGTTTACGACGAGAAGGGCCGTCTGCTCACCCACGCGCCCTCGACCTACAAGATCCCGGTTGCTTCCGACGTGCCGGCCGACTTCCGGGTGGCCTTGTTCGAAGGCAGCAATCGCGAGGACACGGTCTACCGCTCGAAGGCGGTCGGCGAGCCGCCGCTGATGCTGGCGATTTCCGTGTTCGCGGCCATCACCGATGCGATACACTCGCTAAATCCGGGCAAGCCGGTCGCGCTCGACGCCCCCGCCACGCCGGAAGCGATACTCAAGGCGATCGGCCCGGTCGATGCAGTGGCCGCGCTCGCGCCGCGTTAATATCTAGTGGGCATGATGTTGCGGATCATGCCGTGAAGAGCACAGCGAGATGGCAAAGGTCTGGACCCGCATTCGGCAAACGATCGAACGGCACGGCAGCGCCGCCCTTCTGAGCGCGGTCGGCGCGGCCGGCTCGGTGCCGCGCGAGAGCGGCGCCCGCATCGTCTTGCAGTCGGACGGCGGATTTTTCGGCTCGATCGGCGGCGGCCGCCTGGAATACGAGGCGATTGTGGCGGCGCGCGCCGCGCTGGCGGCCGGGCGCGGCGAAGCGCAATTCCGCGACTGGCCGCTCGGCCTCAACCTCGGCCAGTGGCTTCCCATTTGAACCAGGTCAGGCTGTCCGGCATCTGCGCCGGCGCGACCAGGTATTTCATCATGTGATAGAAACCGTCGCCGCGGACCTGCCACTCGTCGCCCTTGACGCCGGCGGGCAGCCCGGGGCGCGGCTTCAGGCTGAGATCGAGGTGGATGAAGTAAAACGAACTTCCGATCCACGCGATGCCGGCAATAACATGCAGCCAGCGCAGAACGGCGCCCGCGGATTCGGCGAGAATAAGCTCCACGACGTCGGGCTCCCCCCTCGTGCGATGCCGGGAAAAACCACAATGACAGAACCGGCGCAGCCTGCGCAAGTTTGTCGCCGCGGCGCGGTTTTAAGCAGAGTTTCCCCATCTGCCTGCTTTTGCACGCGCCGATTTTATCGGATGATGGGTGTTGTAAAACACGGGTAGGCGCAGCGATTTCCATGCTCGACGCGACGTCACACGCCGGTTCCTCGCGGTCCGGGCCGCTGTTGAGCGCCGTTTCCATCAGCAAGCGCTATGGCGATTTTCTCGCCAATGACGGCATCGATCTCGACCTGTTCCCGGCCGAGATTCACGCCCTGCTCGGCGAGAACGGAGCCGGCAAGTCGACCCTCGTGAAGACGATGTACGGCCTCATTCAGCCGAGCGGCGGTGAACTGCGCTGGATGGGGCAGAAGATCGTGCTGGCCGGCCCGTCCGAGGCGCGCGATCTGGGCATCGGCATGGTGTTCCAGCATTTCACGCTGTTCGAGAATCTCAACGTCGCGGAGAACGTCGCGCTCGGCCTGCCGGCGACCGACTCATTTGCCGCCATCTCCGAGCGGCTGGAGGAAACGGCACGGGTTTACGGCCTGCCGCTCAATCCCAAGCGCGAGGTCTGGCAGCTGTCGGTCGGCGAGCGGCAACGCATCGAGATCGTCCGCGCGCTCATGCAAAATCCGAAGCTCCTGATCCTCGACGAGCCGACCTCCGTGCTCACGCCGCAGGAGGCCGACCTGCTCTTCGTCGTGCTCGAGCGGCTCAAGGGCGAGGGGCGCACCATCCTCTACATCAGCCACAAGCTGGAAGAGGTCAAACGGCTGTGCGACACAGCGACGATCCTGCGCGGCGGCAAGAAGGTTGCGACATGCAATCCGCGTCAGGAGACCGCCGCGTCGCTGGCGCGCATGATGGTCGGCGCCGAGATCGGCGAGGTGAAGGCGGCGTCCGGGCGTGGCGCCTCGGTGCCGCGGCTCGTCATTCACAAGCTTTCGCTCGAGCCGGACGACCCGCATGGCACGCGGCTCCAGGAAATATCGTTTGAAGTCCGCGGCGGCGAGATCGTGGGCATTGCCGGCGTCGCCGGCAACGGCCAGGACGAATTGTTTTCAGCGTTGTCCGGCGAACGTCTCGCTTCCGAGGGCGGCGCCGTTGTCATCGACGGCGAGGCGGCCGGCTTGCTCAGCGTCACCGACCGGCGCCGCATGGGCGCCGCCTTCGTTCCGGAGGAACGGCTGGGACACGGCGCCGCGCCGCGCATGAAATTGTCCGAGAACGCACTGCTCACCGGCCACGCCGCGAGCGGCATGGTCAAGAGAGGCTTCATCAACAAGCCGGCGATGCTTGCTCATGTCGACCGCACCACCAAGACTTTCGACGTGCGCAAGGCCAAGCGCGATCCGGAAGCCGTGAGCCTCTCCGGCGGCAATTTGCAGAAATTCGTGGTCGGCCGCGAAATCCTGCGCGAGCCCGGCGTGCTCATTGTCAACCAGCCGACCTGGGGCGTGGACGCCGGTGCCGCGGCGACCATTCGCCAGGCGCTGATCGATCTTTCCGCCCGCGGCGCCGCGGTTTTGGCCATCAGCCAGGATCTCGACGAATTGGCCGAGATTGCCGACCGCATCGCGGTGATGTTCCACGGCCGGCTGTCGGCGCCGCTGGAAGCGGCCGAAGCGACGCGCGAGAAGCTCGGATTGCTGATGGGTGGCGCGAACCCCGAGCGGCTGGCGGAGGAGCGAGAGGTAAAGCATGCAGTTGGTGCTTGAACGGCGTGCCGAACGCTCGACGCTGATCGCGGTCGCCTCGCCGTTGATTGCCTTTGCGCTCAGGCAAATTCGCGTTCGCGCTGCCGCAACCGCCCCTCGGTTTCCTTACGCCGTTTGTCCGTTTCTTTGTTAGCCACATAACCAGGCTCATAGGGCAGGATGATTTTGGACGTCGCGACCATGACTTTATCCCTTCTTCGGGACAAGTAAGGCTCCAGTCCCTTGGTTCCAGGTCAAGCTAAGACCGGCCACCGCGAAAGTTCGTCCACAGAGGGATAAGCGGAAGTGCGCGCGCTTTTCTCCGTCGAAACTATAATGAGCTTCTTTGTGGGTTTGCGTACCGTGCACCAAGCGGTCACAGCGAAACTAAGTGCACCGAGTCGGTATGGCACACGCAGCTCTGACCGAAGCGTACGGTCACCAATAATCTCGACTGTGACCCGAGTATTCCGCCTCCACCTCCAAAGAGCAGCACTAATACAACGATAATCAGGATCAATTCCATGGGAGTCCCCTGATGGTGCTGGCCTTACTCGCCGCGCACTGCATCCTTCAATCCACCGATCGCGTTTTGCACCTTGCCGGCAGCCTTTTCGGACTTGCCTTCAGTTTCGAGCTTCTTGTCGCCGAAGACCTTCCCTGCGACTTGTTTCACCGCTCCTTTGGCCTGCTTTAATTCGATCTTTATCCATTGCCGATATCCTCGTTATTTATTTGTTGGGTGTCTGCGGTAACGACCTCATCAATGTAAACCGTTTGAGCAATATTGCTCAGAAATGCATGGAGCCAAGGGTCACTATGCATGTCTGAGGGGCGTCCCGATCGAGTAGGGGAGCCACCAATGAATTCCATCACTGTATTTCTGACCATCGCCTGTCTCGCGGTGGGCGTCGCATTAGGTGCAGCAGGGTATCTCTATTTGGGGGTCCCCGTTGTGATCCTTGCGATCGTCATCGCCTCCGCGCTGAAGATGGCAAACACCTGGGAAAAATTTGTCATCCTTCGTGCAGGCAAATTGCGAGGGGTCAAGGGGCCTGGCCTTTTCCTTATCATTCCGGTCATCGACCACGTCGTGGCCGTCATCGATGAACGCATTCAGACCACGGCCTTCAGCGCCGAAGCGGCGCTGACGAAAGATACTGTCCCGGTGAATGTCGACGCGATCATCTTCTGGTTCGTCCACGACGCGCAAAAGGCGGCTTTGAACATCACCAACTACCGCCAAGCCATCGATCGGGTCTCCCAGACATCGCTTCGCGAAATGATCGGGTCGTCGATGCTGTCGGCGCTTCTATCGGAACGCACTGCAGCCGACGAGCTCTTGCGCGGCGAGATCGGCCGCAAGACCGCCGACTGGGGCATCTCGGTGAAGTCCGTTGAGATCCGCGACGTCGCGATCCCGGTTGCCTTGCAAGACGCAATGTCTCGACAAGCCCAGGCTGAGCGCGAAAAGCAGGCCAGGGTAATTCTTGGATCGGCTGAGGCGGCGATCGCGGGAAAGTTCGTCGAGGCGGCCATGACATACGCCGATCATCCGGCGGCTCTGCAGCTGCGCGCCATGAATATTATCTATGAGACGACCAAGGAGCGCGGCGCCACGATCCTGATCCCGACGTCGATGGTGGACAGTATGAATCCCGTCGTGGCGCTAGCATTGGCAGGGCAGGAAACCGCACCGCAAAAGGCGAATGGGCCTCCGTCTCCCAACACACGGAAGGAGAGTTTCGCGGCACCTCGCTCCGTCGACAAATGACAACCATCGGCGTGAGTGTCGGCTGGTCGCTCGGCAGCACCGCCGACAAGATGGCAAAAGAGCAGTCTGAGCGCTCGGTCGTAGCGGCGCTGGCGCCGGTCTGCGCCGACAAATTCCGAGCCCTCCCTGATGCCGAGGCAAAGACCATCGCGCTTTCGAAAGTCGAGGCGTGGAAGCGTGGGGAGGAGTTCCCCAAGGAGATCGTGACCCTCCCGGGTGAAATATCCCCGAATTACGCCCTTGTGTACGCGTGCTCTACGCTGTTGCTTGCGCCAAAATCAGCTGCGCTTCAGTGAGAGAGGCGACAGCAAGGTTATTAGGAGAGATCATGACTATTCCTGATCGCGTGATACGAGCCGGGGATGAGAAATACTTTTGGCCCACACCTGGCGACAGCGATATCGGGACTGGCGGGGAGGCCGGGGCTGTCGACGTGGTGTCCCCTGTCGCACATGAGATGCAAGACCCGTGACGCTCGAGAACATCCTCGCGGACTTCCAGCTCCTGGATGACTGGGAGGACCGCTATCGCTACGTGATCGAGCTCGGCCGCGCCCTGCCTCCGCTGCCGGAAGCGGCGCGAACGGAGGCGAACAGAGTTCGCGGCTGCGCCAGTCAGGTCTGGCTCGCGACTGAGGTCAATGGAGCGACCGACGGAGCCGCGCCGCGCCTCATCTTCAAGGGCGACAGCGACGCCCATATCGTGCGGGGCCTCATCGCCATCCTCTTTGCGATCTACTCAGGCCGGTGCGCGGATGAAATCGTTCGGACCGATGCGCAGGGCGTGTTCCGGCGTCTCGGGTTGGCCGAGCACTTTACGCCGCAGCGCTCGAATGGATTCGCCTCGATGGTCGAGCGCATTTACACCGACTTCCCGCCGCGCCGTGAGCGGAGAGGCGAGACGGTCTGAGCCGCGCGCCACACCAACAAACAACGATCCAATGAGCCTGTTCAATCTTGTGAGGCGTCATGACATTCATAGAAAGAGGACCTCGCCGTAACGAGTCCATGGTCAAGGCACGGGAGTTTTTCGCATGAGTGACGACATGCCCAAGGGTGCTGTTGTTCTTTGACGTAACGGCTGAGCGTTTGTTCGCTTATGGCGAGATAGGCGGCAGCGCCTTGCAAGTCGAACCACGTGCGAGGTTCGCCAAGCCTGGCGAATTCCTTCGCATTAAACTCCCTGCAGACGGCGATCGCTGCCTCGCGGGCGAGCTGCTCGAAGTCTGAGAGCCGACCGTTGTCGTTTGACGTGCGCATGACGCCTATCCTCGATTTCGAGGCTTCGCCGTCACTCGTCCTGTTTAGGGAGGAACATGGCGGCAAGTCCGAAGCGTAAATTGGGACGGCTGAGGGCCACTACGAGGGGCTGGCGCTCGGATCGTTCACCGGCGATGCGGTTTATCTAGGTCCGACGTTTTTCTGGAAGATCGGCTCGAAAATGTTGGTCAGCGCGTGGTGGGAAGCGCAAGTCGCTGGCCACCAGATGGGTGATGCTTCGCCGCTCAATCTCGCCGATTTCTCGCGCCAGCGCGCGCGCTTGGTATTTGAGTTTGAATTTTAGGCGCGCGGATTCGCAAATCAGCGGATGCAAGCACTCGCGTCCGTTGGTGGATCGTGGGAAACCATGTCAGAGCGGCCCAGGGAGGCTCTGGCGGTGGCTAAGGCGCGCGGAAAGAGACTGGAAACGCCCCGCGCAATCAAAACATGATATCGTCCCTACATTTCGTGGCGGGACCCTGCGTCGACGATTGGTGGAGGAAACGACTATGCGTCAGCCGAACCCGGACAAGTTGAACGAGCTAGTGGGCAAGCTTGTAGGTGACCTGGGCGCCGCGATCGCGGGGGCAAATATTCTGCTCGGTGATCGCCTGGGCCTTTACAAGGCGATGGCCGATGGTGCGCCGGTTACCCCTGCTGAACTCGCTAAGAAGACAGCTTTGCATGAGCGCTACGTACGCGAATGGTTGGCTGGCCAAGCTGCGTCCGGATACATTGATTATCATCCCGAAAAGAACACTTTCTCACTATCACCAGAGCAAGCTATGGCGTTCGCCGAGGAGGGCTCGCCGGCCTTTTTCGCTGGTGCATTCGATATCGTACAGGCCACGTATCTGGACGAACCCAAGGTCGCCGAGGCGTTTCGAAGTGGCAAAGGCGTCGGCTGGCACGACCATTCGAAGTGCCTATTCTCGGGCACGGAGCGCTCTTCAGACCCGGCTATAGCGCAAACCTCGTTTCGAGTTGGATTCCTGCACTGGACGGTGTCGAAGAGAAACTCAAAACCGGCGCCAAGGTGGCCGATGTGGGATGCGGCCATGGTGCTTCCACCATTGTGATGGCGCAGGCTTATCCGAATTCAAAGTTCTTTGCGTTCGACTATCACATGCCCTCGATCGAACGCGCCAAGACGTTAGCCATAACGGCTGGCGTCGAAGATGAATCACCTTTGCACAGGCTATGGCAAAAGATTTCCCTGCTAACGACTATGATCTAGTGGCGTTCTTTGATTGTCTGCATGACATGGGCGATCCCGTGGGCGCGGGCAAGCATGTGAAAGAAGCCTTAGCAAGCGACGGGGTCTGGATGATCGTCGAGCCGTTTGCTCACGACGATCTCAAAGATAATCTCAATCCCATTGGGCGGGTCTACTACGGCGCTTCTACTTTCATTTGCACGCCTGCCTCCCTCTCACAGGAAGTGGCGCTAGGCCTTGGCGCTCAGGCGGGCGAGCGCCGGTTACGTCAAGTCGCCGCCGAGGCGGGTTTCAATCGCTTTCGCCGCGCTACTGAAACGCCGTTCAACATGATCTTCGATGTACGTCCTTAATTGCATCGCGGACAGAATGGCCAGCACTTGCGGTGCCCGACTGGCTAACAGCGGTACGACAATCGGCCACCGCAATTCTCGCACACAGTGCGCTACACCAAGCTGTCGCCGAATGGCGAAATTTCACTGATGTCGCCGTGCGGGTTCGCATTTTGCCGGGCGCCACGGCAATTTCGGTCGCGAGAGAGAATAGATCGCGACAGAGGTTTCGATCACAGACGTTTTGGCCGTGGCTTCGGTGTCGTGCCGGGCTGGGGTTACGGCCTTTATGATTACGGATGCAGCTACAGCTATCCCAATTACTATGGTTACAGCTGTGGCACGCCCGAATACTGACGTTTGTCATAAATCGCGCCACAGGAAAGAACAAGCCCCGCATCATACTTGCGGGGCTTGTTCCCTAGAGCGTCAAAAATTCGCATGCGGGCCCGCACACGTGGTGTACGGCGACCGTGTGAGGCGCGTAAATAAAATAACCGATCTCAGCTGTGGGGGCGTGAAACAGTGGCACTTGGGAAACAAAAGGTGACGTTTTCGTCGACCGGAACCCCCTTTGCATGAAAGCTATAGCGGAACTATGGAGTATAAATGTTTGGCATGCTCATGCCCTGCATGGCGCGAGGACAAAGGAAGCTATCGAGCTGAGAGCGCTTATTCGGGCGTTGGGTGGTAAAACGCGGTGAATTCTGTATGTCGGCAGGCGCGAAGCTCAGTTTCTCAGCATGATGCAATTGCCGCCTGCAGCTTTCAGTCCGCTGCATAACTTTGCGGCCTTTTCCGCCGACGCAAAAGGAACAACAAGAGCCCGATAGTAGATGCCCGCGGCGCCGAGATCGGCACGGCGAATGACTGGGTGGCGGCCGTTAAGCTGGATGGGGTATTTTGCTTGCAGCGCCCGAAATGAGCTTGAGCGCCGCTTTCACTGCGCTCCGACGTAACTTGAACGGCATACCCACCGACTAAAACAGAAGGGGTTACCGCCGCAGTGCTGTTGGCATGGGCAGGTGCAATGGGGGCGGCAGCCAAATGCGCGTTGTTCGATGCAGCGGTGATGTCCCCTGCGCTTGACGGGCCGGCACTCTGCGACGCAGGATCCGCAGCCGCCGCAACGCGGCGCGACATCCCTTGGCTCGGTACCGGCTGAGGGACCGGCGGGCCGACGCGGGTGAGCGATTTTTCGCGCGTTGCGATCGGAATCGTCGAGATTACGCGCGAAGCCGGTTTCGGCGGCACAATCGTGACTGGCTGCTCTTCACGCGAGACCAGTTTCTCGATCGACCCGGTGGTCACTGTATCGACTTGGCCTGCATTGGCGGCGTTTTTGGCATGCGGCTCGTTGGAAGCGGGCGCAATTTTAATCGGTTGGTTAGTCGCTTTGATGATCGGCGGGAGCATAGGCAGAAGCGCACTGCTGATCATGGAGCGGTAGCCAAATGGCCGGCGTGCCCGCGAGCACGAGACTCAATATCGTCATCGCCACAGCCGGTTTGAGCCGGCGCACGCGCGGAGCTTCACCCTGATGCTCGTCGTCGGTGGCGTAGGATTGATCATCCACGTCATAAGCTCCGTTGTCGTGATGCTCAGTCTGTTCGGGAGCATCCTGATAGACCTGTAGCCGGGGCTCAGGCGGAAGCCCCTGTGGTTCATCATAGGCGTCCGAGGAAGTCTCCTCGCGGAAGCGATTATCGGCAGGCGCGCTGTTCCCGCGAGGATAAGCTTGGCCGATCAGCCGGGTGAGTTCTGCAATGAGATTGCGTTCTCGATCGGATCGGAAACTGTTGCCAGCCATCGGTCTTGCTCGGATTGAGGATTCCGTACCCCGAGCGCTGACGCACACGCGTTGCAGCAACGAGGCGAGCCGACCTCAATTATGGACCTTGGTGGCTAATGAACGTTGAACGTGAGGTGTTGTCGACAGCGGGTATAACCAGCGCGCCACGGCACGAAGGTGGACGCTCGATATAGTGCAGTTGAGCGATTAATCGCGCACGGCGTTCGTGCGCCGCTAGAATGCGGTCGAATTCGGACTGAAGTTCGCGTTGTGTTGGCGTGTCAATTGTCGTTAATGGCCTTTGGGAGGCGACCATGTAGATTACTGTCATTACTGACAAAACGGGGGTGGCGTTGTGCCAGCTCCGCACGGGTTCATCAGGTGGAGATCATCCCCTTAACGGCAGCCGGCTCAATCAGCGCATAGCCACGGCCCCACACGGTCTCGATGTAATTCTTGCCGTTCGAGGCGTTGGCGAGCTTCTTGCGCAGTTTGCAGATGAAAACGTCGATGATCTTCAGCTCCGGCTCGTCCATCCCGCCGTAGAGGTGGTTGAGGAACACCTCCTTCGTGAGCGTGGTGCCTTTGCGCAGTGCCAGCAGTTCCAGTATCTGGTGTTCCTTTGCAGTCAAATACACGCGCGCGCTGTCGACCTCGACTGTCTTGGTGTCGAGATCGACGATCAGATCGCCGGTCTGGATCACTGATTGGGCGTGACCTTTGGATCGCCGCACGATCACGTGGATGCGCGCTACCAATTCGTCCTTGTGGAACGGCTTGGTCATATAGTCGTCGGCGCCGGAGTCCAGCCCTTTGATTTTGTCTTCGAGCTCGGCAAGGCCGGATAGAAATCAGGACAGGCGATTTGACCTTCGACACGCGCAGCCTGCGCAAAAACCTCGAAGCCCGACATGTCGGGTAGATTGAGGTCGAGGAGGATGATGTCGTAGTCGTAGATCTTACCGAGATCGATCCCTTCCTCGCCGAGATCGGTCGTGTAGGTGTTGAATTTGGCCGACCTGAGCATCAACTCGATCGATTGCGCCGTTGAGGTATCGTCTT
>CAWJRE010000031.1:0-170585 GCA_963845075.1 uncultured Alphaproteobacteria bacterium
GGAGTGGTGATCCGCAATGACTTTCGCTGTGCAAATGTCAATCTCGCACTTCAGGCGCGCTTATTAAGCTATCGCAATAGCCAGGCACTTACTCATTCTGCTATGCGAATAATTGCAGGTGACAATTTTCTTTCATTCGAACGGGAGGGAAATCGCTATGCATTTCTGTTTCACAGCGCAATACACGCCAGAAGCTCTGAACGCAATTATGGAAAATCCCACAACCAATCGCTACGACGCGAGCAAGAAACTGATTGAGGCGGCCGGACATAGAAGATGCCGTTGATGATCTCGCGCATCGGCCACTCGCGCGGCCGGCCGGTCGCGCAAGGCTTCGGCAAGTGCGGCGCGATCACGCGCCACTCTGCGTCGGTCAGATCGGTCTGGTATCGGCTGACGGTGCGGCTATGCTGCTGTCGAGTAGTTGGCGTCCACATGGCGAATCCAAGGTTGGTTTAAGAAAGTCTTTGGAATCACGGCGGGCGCCGTGACCCAAGCTTTCAAGAACTGCCGCTGACAAGAGCCAAGGGGACTGAACTTGGACATCGATGGTTGGCTCCATGGAATTCGGTCTGCAGCAGCACGTGCAGACGTTTTGCGACAATGCGATCGATGTGCGCTTCACCTTCTTCGGGAACTTCAGTAGGCGCTCGCCCAATTAAATTTTTAATCTCCCATTGCACCTGACGCCAGCACGCCCCACGTCGAGGAGTAGGCAAGCTGGAGGCTTGTCGAGAGTTGCACACACAAAATAGCTATTGCTGAGGGCTGCGTCACTCAATCCGCAGCACGGAAGCCTTCGGCGGGCAATCGATCAAAATATATCGGCATTTAGTGCGGGTGCTTTTTAACCCGCACTCAGTACGGTCGCGCCCTACTTGCGAGCGTTGGAGTCAGCGCGTGCAGGGCTGCAATCTCGGGCCGATCCTCGCGGGGGCGCCACCGCAGCCTCGATCCGCTGTGTTTGAAGAATGAGAAGGAGAATCCATGCAGCTGGCGCAATGAAACAACCGCAACCCGTTGTCCGCGCGTTGATCCAAAATCAACAGGAAGTTACTCATTGCGCTGCGTGGCCCGATGGGAAGCCCACAAAGGAATATCTCATGCCTATCAATAATTCCAAAGAACTGTACATCAAGATGCTGAGCGACGTCCGACAGCGAACCGAACATATGACGAAGATCTACCAGGAGATGAGCGGTGTTGTGCAGGATCCCAGTATCAAGGAAGCTCTAGAATCGCGCGTCTTCCTGCAGGACAAAATCCTCAGTTCGCTGGATCGGTGCTTCAAGCTCATCGGCGAGAAGCCGGTCGCACTCAGCGGACGTATTCACGACGTTTTTATCGAGGATTTTCGGCGCGAACTCGCCGAGATCCAGGCTCCTGCGGCCAAGGCACTCTTCGTTCTGGTCAAGGCCAACCAGCTTATGCACCTGCGCATCGCCGAGTACGTGGCGCTGATCGCAATGGCTGATGTGACAGGACATTTTGGTGTCGGCGTCCTGCTGGAGAGCTGCCTCGCGGACAAGCTTGCTTTCGTTGAGCGCACTCGTCGTCTGATCCGGCAGACCATTGAGAGCAAGCACGCCCTTAAACTGGCGGCTTGAGACGGTTCAATGGGCCTCTCCCCAAGCATGGGGAGAGGCGCTTATCGCAGGCCGCCGTCCGCGCCTCCTTTCTCGCATCTACGATCTACAGTTAGCGGAGCTTGGGTATCCAGAATTAGCTCGCACTGGGTTTGACGCTTGCACTGCTCGAACGGTCGCGTTGCCACATGGCTGCGTCACTCTGCGTCTTAAAGATGGGGGTAATCGGCCGGCGGCTTGTGAAGCGAATGCAGGGAACTTCGGATCATTCCACAGGGAGATGATCTTTTTTCGTGATTCTCGGCCCTCTAGCCAGCCATTTCAACGCGCCATAGTAAATCGAGCCAGGTATGCATCGAGCCTCTGTTATAGCCGAGTGGCCGTGAGGCACTGATGGAAAGGGATCAGGATCGGTGTCGGCGCGCAATATCGCATCAAACGATCGCCGAAACATGCGCGTCGCTCTGTTATCGCCTCGCGCCACTTCGTTTTCAGAGACAATCCATTCGTCCTGATCTGTCCATTCTTCCATTTGAAGAATGTGCTTGGCGAAAGCTTTGGTTGGATCGTCCGGCGCGCACATCAAACGGAGCGCGGCCATCCGGGCCAGCAAATGAGATGGGAGATGAAGCCGAAGTAGCTGGCCTGCGACAGCGCAGCTTCCCGCCAAAGGTAGTCGGCCATGTCAGCCCAACTCGGTGAAAACGAGGCACGCCGTAGTCAGGTTGGCCTCGTGAAGCGTCGCCAAAGCGGTAGAACGCACAAAGCTTCTATTCATAGCAAATCCGTTTTCGCACCCCTTATGGCTTCTCTGCTCCGGATGAGTGCTTACCGGGACAATGCAGCATCGCCGACCCGGCTTCAGTTGCAAGACTCGCGAAAGTTACCGCCATGCCTCCGGGTCCCGAATACAGGGTCCACCGGGACGAGCATAACAAGGGCTGGCCCGGACCTGAGTAAGCCGGTCCACCGAGGCCATGGTGAGCAGGGCTCCCGGGCCATTATGCATTGGTCCTCCTGGCCCCGAGTAGGCTGGCCCACGAACAACAATGACGAAACGACAATTAAGACCCAGCCGTCCTTAATGCGTCCTCGACACGCGCTACGCGCACAGCGCCGGAACCGACCTCCTCGCCGTAGGCCACAAGCGCAAGGCCGAATACAAGGTCGAAAAGCTGCAGCGAGCCGTGCAGTTCAGGGTAACGGCCAAGTACTGTTGCAGGTAGCGCCGAATTAATTGTCCGCCTGATCAACCTGAGCGACCACCCCGCCACAAACACGGCCGCCGAATAGAAACGGACGGCCCGTTTCACCGTCGAACGCAGGGACGCCGCTCTGAAGGGGGCGACCGGAAGGCCCTTTCCTGTTCCTGAAATCAAGAGGCTTCCGCCGATTGGCTAGGCTGGCCCAACAACGGCGGGCCGCCGACCGGCAAAGACTCCCTTCTCGGACACATTTCCATGGCGCTGTCGAATAATGGCTCCTGTGGCAGTGGCTCCATTAGTCGTACCAGGGACAACGCTCAGGGGCGCCGGCCTCGACGGAGCGCGCTATCAGTTCGCCGATCTCCTCGCCCTCCAACGGCACGAGCTTGTCGGAGTGATGTCGGAAGAGCTGTGGGCAGAGGTAAAGTGCGTGAATGCGAGGATTATAGCCTTCGATCACAATGAAATACTTTGTGCGCAGGAACATGTCGTATTTCTTGAGGATCTTCTTTTCCTGCATCCAGCGTGCGACGCGGATGCGCCGCGGAGATAGCCCGACTATGGTGCCAGCTTCGAGCAAAATCACCCAGTCCTTGTTGCCGATATTATCCGGGTGAATGGGAATGAGATCGTTTAAGGTTTTCTTTCGAAACGGGCCCACAATGCCCTCCGTCACGCACAACGCTTTCCAAAGCCCAGAGACTGGGTTAACGATAGCACAGTTGACGCCGGCATCAGGTGCTCAAACAGACCGATTTAATTTCGCGTAAGCGCGCAGCCGCCTGGGCGACGATTGGTGCTTAACTCATACGCCGCAAGGTCCAGGCTGCCTCGACATCGGAGGAAGGCACCACCACGTTCGAGCCGTGCCTCCACGACCTGCGAAATCGCCGCCGAGCGAGCGCGGGCTGGCTGCGTCGAGATCGAACACGGCAGCTTCCGCGTCGTGGCGCAGAAAGATGTTGGCTACGAGCTCCTACGATACCACGCCGGCCATCTCCGAGTCCGAAATCACTAAAGCGCTCAACTACCACTTGCGTAAACTCGATCGGAGTGTGGCTGATAGCCTCGAACTAAACCCGACCGAGTAGAATCGCTCATGCGGTAATCAAATTTCACTCCCAAGGGTTGATCGGGGTCGGCAAAGCCGTGCAAGTTCCAGGACTAGTCCTTCCTTTGCGAGACGGAGCTGCCTGCGTAAAAATGTCCGACGGAAAAAGGTCATCGCGGTCACGACGATTCTACCGATGAGTACTCGATTCCAACGATGCCATTAAGTCAATGGCATCGTTGGGTCGAAGGGCTATAGCGAAATCGTCGGCCGTGATCGCTACGTCTGCCGTTCGGACCTTGTTTACGTGGACCTCCTTACGGATAAGAGAGTCCTCGACAGGATTACGATGCAGGCTCAGACCCCGATGCAATTCTTTGAGCGAAATATAACCCTGGTGAGCGATCGTATGATTGCGGTGGAGTACAAGGCGTATCGGCCTCACTACGATCGGTTTTACGCAGATGGGCATCAGCAAGTTCATTGATCTCGATTCAGGATCAGCCACACCGAACTTTTCCAGCCTCGTATCGCGGGCGCTCGACACCGCTTCGTCCTCCGTTTTCAGGTGGCCGTGCACCAGGGGGCCTTGTCGCGAAACACATAGTCCCCGCTTCATGAGGATGTTTCCGTTTTTCCAGCAGGCCTCCCCCAGAGTGAGCATCTCGCCGATGAGAGGGCGGGCCGGCCATTGTTCACGGTGAGATGCGTCGGGGTTCGCATCGTTCTTGCTCCCCACGGCCGCGTGGTGCTTCCGGGTTGCCCGCCGGATGTTGCGGACAAGCGTCTCGGAGAACGCCGGGGTGGAGTTGGATTTCTGTCTCATCTTCGCTCCTTGAGGGCTACGATGAGCCAGAAATCCTCCGCTCCTCAAGCCGTCAGTTTTGTCTCACAAGTGCTGAAGCGGGACATCTGGTTCATAAAGCAATTCGCCGTTTAACGACCCGCACGGTGGATTTTGATGCTTTTCAGTTTTGAAAGGTAATTGTTGCAAACAGCCACGGCAAATGAGGGTGTTGGTCAGTTTCAGTTAGCCAAATGTGACTGCTGCATATGCAAATCCGCATAGGGATGCTCTGATGAACGCAGCCGACTGCCAAGGCCAGGTTCGGAGCAAGCTTCAGCAAATTCGACGGTGAATCGTCGAAACTGTCCACAATGAATAAGACCATACGGCCAATGCAGAAACCAGAACAGCAATTGAATAGCGTGGGGCACCGTGAGTTCCGAGACGAAGTGCAACCACCCCGCCGATTTGATATCGGTGGCTGTTTCATCGCTCTAATCAAGGGCGCAGCTCCCTGAACAGCAAGCCAACTCTTGCGGGTGATATTAAAAAGCCGTGATCACCTTCCGTGATCGCCGAAGGAGGTCTGACCGAACGGCGTTCAGCCCTCGCCTCTTGGGTATGCAGGCCATGTTGGTATGAGCCGTTCGCCTTTCCTTTGGGGGCTCCGCCCCGAGCACCATGGAAGCGGCAGACCTGTCCAGCCTCGTACCGCGGGCGCTCTGCACCGCTTCTTCGTCCGCTTCGAAGTCGCCGTGCACCGGGGGCCTTCTGGAACGCATAGTTCCGCTTCATGAGGATGGTCCGCTTTTGCGGCAGGCCCCTCCCACCACTTGCGACGTTGCCGACAATGGCCTGACCGCCCTCGTTCACTGTGACCATGCTCACCCGCATCGTTTGCTCGCCCACGACTCCGGTATCGCTTGAGAGCCTCCACCTGAGCCGCGAAAGTCCGGGCGAGTTTATTAAAGGCGCGCTCCGCGCTGTCTTGTTGCGGAATGTTCTCCACATGATTGAGCCGACGCGCGAAGGTCATGGTTGCATTGTGAGTCTGCCGCCATTTGCGCCGCGAGCATGGCCTCGACCTGATCGCGGGGTTCTATGCCCTTGACGATGGCGAGCATGAAGTTAAGCCCTTCCTCGTCCACCGAGCGCCCTTGTGAGCCCACGTTGCACAATTGCTTGAGCAGCCCGTCCAGAAAATCGAAGTCATTACTCCCGAGCGCCTCCAGAAGCCGGATCTGAGCAATTGGACGACCTCGGGATGGTCGGGTTCAAGCGTCGTTATACCGTCCTTCTCTGAAACCTTCATCCGCGGCACAGGTGCTCTGCCTTCCTTCGTGCCAAATAAGCTGCGGTTAGGCTCCGCTCGTAAGCCGTGGGCTGATAGGGCTCGGCTGCTGCCTTTGCCGGCTTATCCTCGACCGCGCATGCAGCGGCACCGTGCTTGCGGACAGAAGGCGGCCCATGCGGCAATTCGGACTTCGAGCTATCGGACAGCGGAGAGCCTGCGGAGACTTCTCCTTGCCCTTCCTAGAGTGCGGGGGCCAGTCACAGTGCACCCCCATCATTAAGAGGCTCACCCCCTATTAAGGGGCTCAAGTTTTCCCTTGAGCCTCTTAACCCCTTAATCGAATTCACTGGGGCTGCTGATTGACCAGAACCACCGGCCGGCACCGCGCTCCCCCTCAACCCCCCGCCTTTCGGCCTTCACCTCCGCTGCCTTTTTGGCTCGCTTGACGGTAGCCCACGACAGCCCAGCCGCGTCCGCTTGTGCCTCAATGTCCTTTTGCGGCAGAGGTCCGTCAGCCAAAATCTCCCGCAGAAAATCGGCCGCCTCCTCCGTTGCAGTACGGTCGCGTACGTCCCCGTTTGCCGCCGCCAGCGCCTCATTTGCCGTGATTGCGACCGGCTCGTCCTCCCAGACGATGTATGGTGCAGAGATGTCGTCCTGCACGCCGACAAATCGAACTCCAATCCGGTAAACGAGGCTACCAGGGTCCTTCCCCAAGTTGTTTTTGGCGGTCAGGAAGAGGATTCGGTCTGCGTCATCCGGATCGCGCATTACAAGAAATGCTGCACGAACCACATTGACGAACGCCGCGCTTCCGATGAATTGGTTGAGCGCCTTAGAACCGCTGCCCTTGGGGCTATGCGTCAATGAGACAATCGCTACCCGATGGCGAGCGGCAATTCGGCTTAGAGGCTCCAGGACGCGTCGCAACGTCATTGTTGCTGTTGCCGTCAATCTTGGAGCCCAGATAGCTGCTAATCGGATCGAACGTCACCAAATTGACGTTCCCAAACCTCTCAATCTCTCGTTCGAGGGCGTTCAAATCATGCTGTAGATCGAACAGCCGCTCTCCGTTCGCATCCTTTGCGGCCTCGACAATTCGAACACGGGACACGTCAGCACCAGCCGCCAATAGCCGGGGCACTATTGTGTCCTCCGGGTCGTCCTCAGCGCTGAACATAATCACGTTCCCGAGCGGCGCTTTGCCCTCATCTGCTGGCCACGTGCCGCGTGGGTGGGCGTGGTCTCCTGCGTTCATTTGCGTTCATTACAGGCGCTAGAGCGTGAGGCCCAGCGCCTGGCTCCGTCGTCACTTTGTTGCGATCAGATTGAGATCGCTCAAAAATTCGGATCCTGGGCTGACCCCGCTGACAATCGAAGCGTGCGATCGTAATCACGCTGACCAACGGGTATGAGGCGTCTCTCCTCAGCGGCATCCCCCACAACATTTACGACGAGATGAAGAACCTAGGAAGAACGAACGTGCCGAGCGGGCCGCGTGTGAAGATCAGGCTGGGTGTACCACTACGGGGCACCACCGAGATCATTACGGCCCAACTTCCTGGCACGTTCAATCTGATTTCGTTGTTGCCGTTCGATCGCCTCCAATTCATCGGCGATCTGACGCCACTGATAGACAAGATCGAAGTAGATCACGCGGATTGCCGCATCTGGGCAAGCTAACCCACGATGCTGACACTCCATCGCCTTCTTTCGACAGTCGTTGGCACGCCTTGACATTCCGTGCCAACAACAGCCGCCATGCGCTGTTCCCCGTGGATTGCGGACATTGTCCCGTTACTTAAATTTGCGTCTTGCAAATCGACGAAAGACGGGAACCGGTTCTCTGGCTCAAACGCTCGGAATTTAGAGCGCCTTATGCTCAAGATCCCTCGCTTAGGAATTCGATGCCGACTTCATGGTTTTGTTGCCAGATCACCCGGCATTGCCGACCAGGCTCAGATCCTCTTGTCAGATGCAGCGCGAACTTCTTAGGCAGATCATAAACGTCCATGATCGTCAGACGCGCCCCTATTTCACACAGGTTGACGAGGGTGCACCGCTCGAGAATGTTGCTAGATGCTCTTTCGATCCAAGCGGGCTCATTGAGCGCTCGTCGAAAGAACCGACGTCGATTGAAAAAGTGCGCGTTCATCTAATTCCTGTCAGTGCTACACGCGGCCACCCAGCGGCAGTTAAACGACCTGCCGGTTCTAAGCATGTACTTGTTGGCAACCGGCTCTGCGCTCCATCTGGCAAACCTATCAGATGATCAGCGAGGGGGGCTCGAGCGAATCAATAAATGAGGTATCAAGGGGGAAATGCAAACGCCGCTGCCAAAAGAATACCAAATCCCATAACTGCAATGGCAAACGGATCGTAAGCAGGCATTCTAAACATAGGGCCTCTCATTGGCCCCGACCCGCGGCAAGGTCTATTTGTGGCAGAATAAGCTCGCAAGCCTCTCGTGCTGCTGTGGTTACCGTATACTTGGCTGAAAACACGACTCGAAGTTTGGAAGTTTTTGATCTGGAAGAACCCCAAGCGCGACGGTTTGGGGACCAATTGGCACGCTTGGGGCCAAGACAGCTTTCGTCGGTGTCGGGGGACGGGGGGAGCTGTCTCGCAGCAAGCAGACAGCCGTCTGAAGCGGCAAGTCTAGTGAGGTTTGGATTAACGTTACGCTGGATGACCTCCTCGCGCCTTCGTTTTCCATTCACTAAGGTCGAAATTGACCCGTGCCCTAACATCGCGCCGGGATGAGCCGCGCGAGGCTTATAAATGCCTCGCAACTCGCATTTGACTTAGCCCCAGCCAGCCTGCCGGTATTGGCTCTGGGAAAGCAGTCTACCTGTGTGTACGCGAAAATTACTAAGACACCACCGGCGGACGGCCTGAAAGATGGGCGTATTCCGCCGCTGCTATTGCGAGCATCGCATTGGTCGTTATCGTCGCCGTGTGCGGCGACTGATGTGCTCCAGCGTACGGGGGCGTTCAGCTCTTGGTAACCATATGAGCGCAGCCTCTTCCGCGGGGAAACGGGGGCACTCTCCGAACTGTTGGAGGTGCTGATGCCTAGCTTCGCTGGCGTCGAAACAACAGAGCGCGTAGCCGTTAAGGCACCGGCGCTGCTTGAGCTTTCCGCTTTTGATCGAGTGTGTATCCACCATTTGGTCGGGCATAAAATTGCTCGCATCGAGCGAGAACTCATTCTTCAAACGCTGAAATGCAACCAGGGAAACCGCACTCTTTCAGCGGACGTGCTTGGAATTTCCGTCCGCTCGATGCGGCAGAAAATTCGCCAGTATAAGGATAGGGGCGAAGCTGTACCGGACCCGCAACCCAACGCAGCTTCTGGGTGGTCGCTACCTACGCACCACATGCCGTTTGGGGCAGATCGATGAGCATTGAAAGCCTGACCTACGCCGATTTGGCCGACCGGCTCAGCACCACCCAAGAGGCCGCCCGGTCACTCGTGCGCCGCCTACGTCTGCCTCGCATGCCCGGCAATGATGGCAAGGTGCGTGTGAACGTCGACCTAGCCGAAATTCAGTACAAGCCGCTGGCAACCACCCGGCTACCGGGCAGTCACCGAGCGAATATCGACATTTTGAATTCACGAATAGAGGCGCTCCAAGGCGAACTCGCTTGGCTCGAAGTGGAAAGAAGTTGCGCCGAAGCCATTGCGGCCAGTCACAGGGCCGACTTTGAGCGCGAGCGCGAGCGGTGCGACAGCCTCATGACTGAGGCTCTGAAGCTGGCGGCGCTCGCTATGTCGGCTCGTGAAACCGCAGCCCGGCTAGGCGGCGAACTCGCGGCGCGCCGGACGCGGCCGTGGTGGAGACACAAAGTCGCTTAGAGCGTCGCAGCAATGCTGTTCGCGCGATGACGAGCGGCGGCAACCTCTCCGTTTCGCGGGGACCAATAGCCACCGCCTCGGCCTCCATCCGTAGTCTCAGGGTGACACGGCCACCGTCCCATGACGGTCACCCGCTCCCATTCAAACTTTTTCTAGGTTCTGTCCCTTTACGTACGGCCGCGGGAGACGCGAGACGGTTCGCTACCGTTAGTTGCAACTCTCCAAATCGCGTTATCGTTTCTTTTTGGTCTGAAAGCGCTCGGCTTTGCTGCGTTGCGCGCTCGCCGAACGCTAATCGCTATATCCGATGAGGCATAACCGGCTGCGGTCACGGCGCGCGCGGCGTTGCTACAAGCCAGCGCGCGATTGCTGCCGCTGAGGCGTGGCGGATCGCGGAGAATGAGGGGAAGGTCACCACGAAAGGCGGGGACTGTAAGAGCAAAAAATCAAATGCCCAAAGTGGGTATTTGATTGCCAACCCCTGCGGCTACTTCGCCCGTCAGTTCGAGGTCGGCAAAAACTATATCGAGCAGGCCCGCACGTTGCAGTCTGACGGATTCCTTCGCGATCAGATCGAGGGCTTCGTCGAGCTTCTGTTTGCAATCGCGGGCAACTAAGTCTTTGTGATAGTCTGACCGAATCAAACTCGCTGGATTGGATCTTAGTAATGAGCACCGACAACGACCGCCAAGAACGGGCCTCGGAATGGCGTCGCATCCTGAAAACGATGGGGCATAGCTTTCCGCAGGCAGTAGTTGATCGAATACGGACGGAGCTGAACATCCTCGATCGAGCATTGCAACGCTCGTCTCAGCCTAACGGCAACGAGTTGACCGTGGCCCGTCCACAGGTAATCCCTTCGCCAACGGTGCTAGCAGAGCGGATGCTCGCAGCAGCGCAAGAGCGTAATGAGTGCCCATTCCCTGTTCGCGAGATCGTATGCGGACCGAAAGATATTGGACTTATCATACTTGCCATATGACGACCGAACCCCAGCTATTCAATTACGTGACGGGTAGGAGATAACGATGGCGAAAGATTCCAAACCTTTGCAAGAATTGAACCCACAGGCCAAGCAGGCTGTCGAGGAGACAAAGGAGCAGGCGCTGGGCGCAGCTGATA
The DNA here is from genome assembly GCA_963845075.1 of uncultured Alphaproteobacteria bacterium. GTDB lineage: Bacteria > Pseudomonadota > Alphaproteobacteria > Rhizobiales > Xanthobacteraceae > BOG-931. Next base: position 10,905 of record CAWJRE010000031.1, read on the forward strand.
CCTATTTTGATTTTCTCCAAAAGACGATTTCATCATTTCCTACGGGTGGCACGGAGGTTGGCGAAAAACTAAAAAGCTACGCCGAAAGAAACGTCGCTAGTACTCGCGAATTCATTAAGCAATTGAGCCGAGCCAAGGACTTTGAGGACGCGCTTCGCATTCTCTGGGATGCCCTGGACATGCGAGTTGTTATGGGTTCGGCCACATCGGCAGCGATCTTCTGTGCAGTGCGCAAAGTTCATTATTCTGTGCGGAAACGGTATCGAATTGGTTGTGCATCCGCGCGGTCGATAGCTCGATAAACTCCAACGGCGACTTCACAGCCAACAGCTCATAGGCGTAGTCAAATGTGGCACGAGTATTGGTCCGGGCCATCTCGATAAGTTTGAGATTGTAGTCTTGGTGCCCTTCGCAAAGGTCGCATAGGTGTTTTCGAGCAAATCTACTGCTTGCTCGCAGGCCACCCTCGCCTTCGCGTTGGTGTCCCTGACATGCGCGACGCCCTTCTCGGCCATCTCACGAAACGCCTCTGGCATTTCCGTGTTCGGCAGGCCGAATTTTGGCATCTCGAATTTCGGCATGCCGTAGTCCGGGGTAGACGAGGAGGCGGCGCGCTTCGCGGTCTGGGTCTTATTGGTGGCAGTGGTTTCCGTCACGGCATTTGTCCTTTAATGGGCGGCTCAGGCTTTCGGCGTCGGAAACGAGCGAAGTATTCCGGCTGCTGCTGCCCGGATGCATTTGCAGGCGCAATTCCGCTTTGCGAAAGCAGATAACGCGCGCCTAGCAGGCTGTTGAAGAAGTAGGTCGCGGTTTGGCTGGTTGAGTGAGAGTTATTGAAAGGATTGTTCACGGCCTCCATGCCGTAGCGAATGCTATGGAAGACGCGCCCCCAGAAAAATGGTGGGTTGCGCTGAGGGCGGCGTTCTTCATCATGGACGCACCAGCACCAAGCCCCGAGGACCGCAATTTTCGACAGCTTGTATTTAAGGGGGACCAGGGCGAAGTGACAGGCTCCAAGTCCGGTAGCTTGGCGAGGCTCCCGTCACATCCATCAACGATCAGCAAGCCCTTGTGCCGGTGCGAACGGCCCGCCTTTGAATCGCCTCGATGACAGGCTCGGCTTAGGGCGTCGGAGGGGTGCCATGGGACAAGTCCTAGCTTTTCCTTTGCGCGAACGTCGTGTCGAGCCTCTGGTTGATGAGGTCGCCGACCTATACGAGACCGATCTGGTGGCACACGTGGTCGGCTATCTGCAAAGGGTCGAGGACCACGTTGGCTCGGCGATCGTCGAGCGGTTGGCAGTCCGTTTAATGGTCGCAATGTGCTACCAACTTGGCGATCGCGTAGTCGACGAGCTGATCAACGAGCTTGAGGCGATGCAACACGCTTAGACGTCGGCCTGTGCCCGGATTCATGCGTCGTTTTTCGGTTGCAAAGCCGTCTATTGGGCCCTATCCCAAATGGGCTATTTTCCGCCCCGTGATCCCATGCTCGATCCCGCGCGCCGCCTCAAGGCCGGCTTTGTGCCGCCGTGCTTGCCCAGCCCCGCAAGAGAACCGCCGGCCGGAACCGGCTGGATACACGAGACTAAGGAGGACGGCTTCCCTCGCCCAGAAGGACGCGCGCAGCGTGCGGCTTTTCACACGCAACGGCTACGATTTCACGGCGCGCTTTCCAATGATCGCCGCGGCCGTCGAGGGCCTCCCCGTCGTGAGCGACGGCGCTATCATCTACAAGTATGCTTGCCAGCTAGGCTGCGTAGGCATTTTGTCAAAACGGCTCAGCTCGCCATACCGGTCCGGTTGCTCTGATCAATGGCTCAAGATCAAAAAACCTGGCGGTGCCGGCGGTGAAGCGTGAGGCCGCCGAGGAAGATTGGGGCGACAAGCGTCAAAGAAGCGATCAGCGCCAACGACGGCGAGCGCGCCGCCAAGAGCATCCAAGATCACACGGCATACAATCCGACGACGGGGAACTACTGTTTCCCGAAGACCTGGCCGGCGAATTGCGAGCAGCGCGCCCGCATCATTGGCAGACTGAGGCGCGCTTTGTGGCCGGATCTGATTTCAAGCGCGATGTAGTAATCAATGAAGCACACGTTCAGCGGTTCGTGTCGCGGCGGCCCGCTCGATGGCCAAAGCCTGGAGCATCATCAGAATGTGTATCGAATCTTCGAACCGCCATCATATGAATTGTTAGGCGAGTATTGACATCAAGATGGCCAGTGGGCGTGGCACCCATCAAGTAAGAAAACTAATGATGTAAAATAGCGCAATGTCATGTACCCCCGTCTCAGGCTTGCGGAACCTCCCGCCGTAAAAATGATTGTTTATGTAGTGAAATCTTCAACAGCGCCAACGCCATGATCCGCAAGCTCACGTCGGGCAAATATCGATTGTATTCCCGCAAGAAGAATCCAAAGACTGGTCGCCGCCGCAATTTAGGAACGTTCTCTACGCGAGCAGCGGCAGAAAAGCACGAGCGCGCCGTCCAATTCTACAAACGGCACTAACGTTCCGTCAGGTTGATGGACGATGGCAGCGGCAAGCGCGGCCAAAGCGCAAAATACATGTCAATTCTATTAGGGTACTGTGCGACTAAATTCCGTCTGATTGCTTATTAGTGAAAGTAGATGAGGTACACAATTGCGAAAGCGATAATCACTGCGATCAAGCCGAAACTAAGCACGTAACGGACATTGTGCCCAGTTACGCCCGCACGAGCGCGTTCAGTATTCTCCTGATTGGGACCGGTACGCCGATCAGCCTCCTTATATTCCGGTGCTATTTGGTTGGGCAAGGAATTCTCTTCTCTCCGGCTTGTTTCTCAAGCGGCTTCAGATGTTCCGTCAGACACCTCAACTCGCCTGAGCTCACCAATTTTTTCGACCAGCTCTATGAGTGCGAACAGCGGTCCCGTTCCGCAACGTAGGGTCGTCACCGTCCAATTACGGCTTGCGCAGGAGGTCCGGCAGCTTGGCGATGTTGGCCGCGATCCGCCGCGCCTCGTCGCGGGTAAGCAAGTCTAAAGCCGCCGCCTGGCGATCCCCGCAAATTCCATGGCCACAGGGACCTCGGTTCCACTTGCCTCAGCGGCCGAGGATTCCATGGACAATATCGATGGCGGTGCCTACGTCCGGAGAAACCTGCTCATGGAGAGGCGCGTGGGACGAACTTCCTTTCGAACCTGTTTTGAACTTCGTATCCACCTTTGGAACAGGCTTAGTTGATTGTTGGTGTTTCGGCGGGTCTTCCGCCATCGCGGACAACGACGGCCCGGTGAAAATTGACGCCAACGACGCAATGACGATGAAGCGCGCAGAACTCCTCATGTGAGACCTCCCCCGCTCTGTCCACGAACTCGGATGGCGTAGATTATAGGCGTTTTCTCGGGGCGAGTCCTCGTTCGAAAAACAGACTTGAGCTGTTGCCGCGCCCGATCATCATCTCAGCTCGCTGGGATACTGCTGCGCGCGGCGGAGGGCAAAGAAGAAGCTGCCGAGGTCTCGACCGCGCTGCAGATTGGGTTCAAAATTGAGGATCAAGTTGAGTGAGGCGTTTCCCTCATGCCCAACCTACTCGAACAGGCGATCGATAGCGACGACGGCGACCGCGCCGCTCGGATCATCCAAGAAGCAGTCGGCATCGAGAGCGACGATGTCGCCAATTACGTCTTCCCGAAGACCTGGCCGGCCGACCGCGAGCGCCGCGCCCGGATCATCGGCGAGTGGCTGGAGACCGAAGCGCGCATTTTGGGTGAGTAGAGCATGCACGGAAACTTTCGGCCGCCGCGACGACAGCGGCCGCCGCCATGGTGGTGGCGGAGTGGCGTGCTCGTGCGATTAGTGGCGGCCCTGGTGGTGGCGCTGCTGGTAATGGCCTATCTCAGGTACTTCCTCCTATAGCGAGAAGCTGAGCTACACCCGGCTGCTAAAGCGCGATAGATCGCCGCTTAACATAGCCCACGCTCCCACACTTTCCGGCGACGTGCGTTGATTAAAACGAGGACAAGCCCATTTTTGATCATGCATCAAATACTTTCGTCGCCAGCGGGACCAAGCTGCTTTCCGCCCAAAGGGGGGCTTGATCCATGTCCATCCCGACTATCGGCGCCGTCGCGGCCGTCGTCATCGCGCTCGCACTGATCGGGGCGACGGTGGTTCGGACGTTCGCCCGGATGCCGATCGATATTCGATGACGCGCATCAATTTTTGTTTCGGATGCAACAAATAAGAAACAAATAACTAAGCCATATCTCGCCAAAAGGTTGCCATCTTTTGAGCGGAAGTTAGCAGCCTGCATTGTGAGGGGGATGGGTCATGACTTACGATGCTAATGTGGCGACTATCGACCTAGAAATAGAGCGACTGCGGCCTGAGCGGCGGCGGCACGGTCCGCGAAATACCAACAATCTGATACCCGCGCATCAAGATGCTCATCGGCGATTGGCACGTCGATGAACTCGGCATATTGACGCGAGAAATTACGGCGCGCGACTAGCGCATTGCTAATTTTGACGGACCGCCGTTCGTGGCCAGCAGCACCGGCCGACCGCGAGCGGCGCGGGCGACGGCGACGCAGCGCTGAGAAAGCAAGGAGTGCTTGCGCGAGAGACCAGCTTTGACCAATTCGATTGAAGCCACGCGAGCGCGCTATCGGCCGGAGCGGATCGCGACGCTGCTCGTCAGCGAGAGCGCGCCCGCCTCCGGCGAGTTCTTCTACTTTGGCAATACTGCGTTAGCGCGCGAGATGGCGCGGGCAATGACGGCGGCCGGATTAATCAGCAGCGGCGACTTTCCGGAACAATTCAAGGCGCGCGGTTGGTATCTCGACGACCTCGTACTGACGCCGGTCAATCGGCTGGATAAGGCGGCGCGAAAGAAACAATGCCGAGACGCTCAGAAGTCGTTAGCTAAAAGAATTGAGAAGTATCGACCGCGCGCTATCGTCTCGCTGTTGCTTAGCATCGAGGATATTGTGGAGGATGCGGCGATCGCCGCCGGCAGCGACGCGCCGCGATATGCTGTGCCGTTCCCCGGCAATGGACAGCAAGCGCGCTTCCGAAAGGAAATGGCGCGCCTCCTTCCGTTGCTTCCTTTGGCTTAAGCTTCACTCAACCGCACCAAGCCACTCACGCCAATGCGTCGGGCGGACCTCGATTGAGCGGCCGGTCGTGATGTCGATCCAGCGACCATCGTCGCTATAACGACACGGAAATTCGAGCGCGTGGAAGCCATCGTGATCCAGCACCGCCAAGATCATGTCGCGGTCTTTCGGTACTGTCTCGAAGATGAAATGCCACATAGCTTACTACCTAGGCGACATCCGCAAGTTCCGCATTGATCTGACTCAAGGTTTGGGCGGCGATGCGCCGCGCAGCGGGTCGGGCGATCTCAATCCAATTTGTCAGCAGTCCCTGATCGCCGCTCAACGCCCCTGCCTTCGGCGTCGCGTTCCTCAGCGTCGGCGAGCGTACGGTAGTGCTGCGCGATCTTGATGAACCGATTTTGCGCGTCCGGATCAGCAGTCATGCGTGCAAGCTCCAAATAGCTGGTTGCTTGTTCGCGGTATTTGCGCACGTTCGCCCAGTGGCGAAGTTCTTTCCGCGCATGTGATCGATCTGTCGGCATCTGGATTTGTGCGTTTGCCGGAACCCCAAGCGCGCGCAGAGCAGCGCCTGGGGCCCGGTCACAGGCGTCCGAGACGCAACATGGACGCACTGTCCCGCTACAGCAAATCATGCGCTCGCAAATCGCATCTATCGCGATCGCGCATTAACGTTGCGGATTAACGTTGATCTGCCCGGCTCGGTTCAGCTGACCCCGCCGCGGCCATTCCTCCAGCACCCGTGTCCGCTGCCGTATGGTCAGCCGGGTGCGCGGGCGACGTCTGATCGTGCTCTCGAACATCGCGCGGGCTCGGCCGAGACTGTTCCCCGCGTAGAGCATCAGTTCGACCCGCAGCCAGTCACGGCTCCACACTTCGACCTTGTAAAAGTTGCGGTGGTCGGCCTGGAGCGGGTCGTCGGTCTCCTCGTCGGACCAGTCGCTCATCGCGCGCGCCTCATTGTGCCCCGCTGCAGCAGCTCCCGCAGCTTGGCGATGTTGGCGGCGATCCGCCGGGCTTCATCGCGCGTGAGCAGCTTGGCGGCGGTGCGGCGGCCGGAAGCTAGGAGAGCCCCAAAGCGCGTGGCAGTGCGCCTGGGGCCACGCCAATCACCGTTTAGCACGCACCTTGGTCCGCCACCTACGGCGTCCGTGGTGCCGTTGGTCCGGGCTCGGGCACGAGCGCAGGTGGAGGTCCATATTCTGTTGGCGGCGGATATCCGGGCGGCGGTGCGTATCCCGGTGGTGGTGCGTATCCGGGAGGTGGCGGGTAGTAAGCCATCACGTTCGGCAAACACCTACGGCCCCAGGGACCGGGATGGTAACCCGGCGGGCAAGGATATGCCGCACACTGGGTCAGCGTGAGTCCGGCGAGAAGCAAAGCGATGAGACCGCAAATCCGCAGGTACATGACAGCCCCGTCCCAGCTAAGAGCCACCCCCAATTTATAAAATACAAACCTGGCTTGAACGGTCGGTTAACAGCCCGAACGCGAAATCCTACCCGCACGCCTGACTGGCCAGGCTAGCAAACGCGAGCGTCTCGTTATTGCGGAGGCTTGTCGCTGCTTACGGCGGCCTCCGCGCGGCGTAGCTCTTCGAGCGAGAGATGGTCACATGGGTTCGCCTGATCCGGAATGCGATCCGGCGGGGCTAAATCCGCCATAACCCGACCTGGCGTCACACAATATCCTGGCTGCCCATCGCGCGCCTTGCAGTCGCAGTTAGCTCCCTCGCGCAATCGGTAGGCCCCGCATTCGCGAAAGTCGGCGTCACCCTGCCTTTGCCTGACCTCCGCCGGATGCTTGCGGTCCCACCTCTGCGCTACGCAGTCGCGGTAGTCCTGCTTTTCGTAGAGCAGCAGCGTCACGACGCCTGCGATGACGGCGGCTGCGACGACTCCGCCGATGAGGATGGCGCGATTGGGCGTGTTCATACCAACAATTGATGATGACCAACGGTCGAAGTCGGCATTGATCACGATCAATAATTGCCCGTGCCCCGGCCGATGGCGCAAATCCAGCGTTTGCAGGACAGCTCGTCCAGGCCCAGGCGCTCACCGTCGCAATAGCTCCGGCAGCTTAGCGATGTTGGCGGCGATGCGGCGGGCCTCGTCTTTAGCAGACCCGGACGGGTCCAACCCAGAAACAGCAGCCTCCTCCACAGCCTCCACAGCCTCCGCAGCCGCCGACTGCGCAGCCGCGGCAACCGCGAGCACGGCGAGCCCTGCAGCCGCGGGGCGCAGCCCCGCAGCCGCGGGGCGCAGCCCCTGCAGCCACGTCCACACGCTCTGGCGGCAAGCTGTACGCCGGAACCATGTGCTGCAGCGTTTTCCTTGTCGAAGACATAGAAAGTCGACAGGCTGACGTCCGAGATTTCCTCCTCAGCGAGGAATACCGGTGCGGTGTTCTGCGTCGGTGTATCGCCAGCTGAACTAATTGAAGCAGATGCGCCGCCTGCCAGCGACAAGGCCCCAGCGACTCCCAACGCCGTAACAACCTTCCTCCGACCTCTTCCCTTCGAAGTTTGCTTCGAGCGCGACATCGCAGCGACCTCCCTATGGCTCATTGGCCCCAAAACAAAAACACTGGCCTGCACCCCGTAAAGCAATATCTCTGTCGCGCACTTTGGACGGCGCTTGCTCGATTTGTACAGTTTCACTCATCCAGCACGCGGTCGATACCGAGTAGGTCCACGCGCCTCATCAATTATTTCGGCAAAATCGTTCATAGACAGCACTATCCTCAATGGCTGATCGCGGTGACCTGGCTGATCTGGACGTTTTGGCCGTTGACGTTCAGTGTCGGGGGATTCGAGTTGAGATTGACGCCGCTGACGACGCCTTGGACCTGCGTTGAGACGGTCACCGCCTGCCCGTTGGCGCCTGTCGCCTTGATGGAAAGCGTGTAAACGCCGTCGGGCCAGGTTTGGCCGTTATTGCCCTGGCCGTTCCAGGTGAAGCTTTGCGTTCCGGCGTTTAGCGACATTGTGCCGCTGTAAGCGGTCGAACCGGACGAGTTGGTGAGCGTGACGGTGGCGTTGGCGGGCGTCGAGGTGGTGAGGCTCCAGGTCGCGGGGGTGCTGGTTGCGTTGGACAATGTCGCGGAATTGCCGCCGACGGTGACCGTTGAGCCGACGAGCTGAAGCGCCGAGGTTGCCTCGCTGGTCTGCTGTATGGTGATCAAGCTTTGCAGATTCGTATTCATGTTGATTTGTTGCTCGACCGAGGCAAATTCGACCAACTGCTGGGTGAATTGATTGGTATCGAGCGGATCGAGCGGATTCTGGTTCTGCAGCTGCGTGGTCAGGAGTTGCAAGAACGTATTGAAATTACCGGCCAGCTGTTGCGAGGCATTGGTGCCGGCGGTCTGAGCAACGGACGAGCTGGACGAACTCGAACTGGAGGACGTCGTACTGACCTGGTTCGGCGAGAAAATCGAAGCCGGGTTGGCGACCGCGTTGGAGATTGTGCTCGTACTAAGCTGCTGCGTCGGGAAAATCGAAGCCGGGTTGGAGACCGCGTTGGAGACTATGCTCATGGGCCAAATCCTTTGTCACGAGCGCCTAAATGCCAATATCGAGGCCGCTGCCGAGCCCAGCGCGCGCGTAAATCTGCGTAGCGGCGGCGTTGGCACGGCAGCTGGTCGCAGCTGTGACGCCGACTGAACAAACGCGATGACGTCGAATTGACATCCGCCGCTATACTTGGCACTGCTCGATCCTTCACAGAGTGGACATCGCACCGCCTGCAACTGTCGGGCCAGCCTGCGGTCGCTTAACAAGCGGCGTAAATTCAATATGTTACGTGAGTACTTCGGTTGCGGCTTTGTGCTAGTCGCGGGTGCTATTAGGCAGTTTTTGCCGCCCTCCGGGAAGGATGCGCACCTCTGCCGACCGCCCTACGGCCCCCGCGCCGTCACGCCACGCAGCCATATTTCGGTTTCGCTCATTCCCATTCGGCACAACCCTTTCTGTACGCGCAGCAACGAGTGCCGTTTCATACCTGGCCGAAGCCTTCGGCCGCTCGTCTTGGCGCGCACGGCTGGCGCATCAGCGACCCAGGGGGCGACTTATGCGCCGCGGCGCTGCTCCTCGTTCTGCTTCGCGACAAACTCTGCTAGCCTGCCGCAAAACCGAATTGATAGACGTCATTTGCTCTTTTGCTCTCGCCGCCAGGGCATCTGCGAGCCAGGCCGGGCACACAAACGACAGACGGCGATCGAATTCAAGCGCACTGCGAGCGCGCATGGGTTCACCTTTCAGATTGTGGGCAGCAACACGGACGGCACCGTGACGATCGAGAACATCAACTACCATCTCGAACAAGGCAAACCGATCGAACCGGCGATCCTCGACGGCGCGCAGCAGATATTTGTTAACGCGGGGATCGGATACCGCATCCCTTGTAACGGCAAGGGAGGCCGGGTGTTTACGCTAAGGCACCGCCTCGCACGTGAATACGACCATGCCACGGGTAAGTCGGGCTTTGGTATAAACCAGTCACCACCTGGCCAGGGACTACGTGCCAAGAACACGCCGGAGTGAAAAACTGGCTCTCCGGTGCCGCCTATGGGAATTTCTATAGCGCCCCGAAGCGCACCGCCCATCAGGCGGCAACAGTTCTGCATCAACATAGCAGCGTCGCATCTCAACGCAGTGCGGCAGGTTGACTCAGTTAATGATCAGAAATCGATCTTCGTCGGCGCCACAGTGGAGACAATGCAGCTTCCAAATCTGGCGCCGCCCCGAAGGACACGATCACCTCCGCCTGACCTGGATTCCCAACCGAGTGGTATAAGGGACGGGAACGGAAAAGCTGGCCACCTTTTGGGTCGAAAGCAATGTCAAACAAGCGCGTGCTAGGGGTTCTGGTTGGCGCTGCGGTTTTGGTGGTGGTCGGGATTCTGTTGTTCTACTCAGCACAAAAGAAGAAGGCTCACCCGCCGCCGTCGCATCAAACGGCGCAGAACGAGTGTGCCACGAAAGCGTACAAAGACTATCTGAAGAACAAGGCTGCGCTCGTGGCGCCACCTGCAACCGACGTGGCAAAAATGCTCTCGATAGAAACCACGCTTGCCAAGCGACGATTGGAAGAACGCTATTGCCTGCAGTTCGCCGAGTGCCTCGCTGATCCGAACAAGCCCGCGATGGTAAAAGGTACGTTCTTCAGTGCTTGTCTTCGCGATGAAGCAATCGAACAATACGATGCGGTATCCCGTGAGGACGCCGAGAAATAACTCTTGCGCGGCATGCCTTGCGTTTCATCCATACCTCGACCCTCTACCAAGTCTTGTTATGTTGTCTGATCAGAAATCTATTTTTGTAGCACTGCCGCAGCGCAGGCATGCAGACAGTGCAGCTTCCCCTCCAACGCGTTGCTAATAGCGACCATACGGCGCGCGTTGCAGATGGTGCAGGCGATCCGGACGTGTTGGCCGGCGCGAACATTGGGCGTCACCGGGTGATCCTCAGCGAGTTTGGCTTGCTGATTGGGCCTGCCGGGGGAAATGAGCGATGTCATTGCGCGCGCCATCGCGGCGGTTATCGCGCTTGGGCGAAGGGAAGCGCGTCCAGAACACGCCGCAGCGATGAGAGCAAAAGCGGCTGTTAACCTGCTTAAACCCGTCTCATATCGCTTCAGCGTCACCCACCCTACTGAGGTCGAACGCCGAAGGACGGAAATTACACTTACGCGTTACGGCAAAGATGGGTTCAATGCGCTCGGCTATTCGTGGCAGAGAAGCCGAGGAACCGACGTGGCAGACCCGCGACCAACCAGAAAGGTACCTGTTTCGGTATACGAGTTTGCCCGGCGCCTCAGGAGTGTCTAGCCAGAATGGCAGCAGTTTAAGTTGACGCGAAACGATCCGGTCGCACGCAGTCTCCTTGGGATTATTACATCATCGACCTGCGAACCCATGTCTCGATCTTAAGGAAAGGACATTGAGCAACTCGGTCGCGATCTGGGCGTGCTTAAACCGTGGGAGACGCTTAGATCATAAACGAAAATCTGATGCTCCGGCGATTGCAGTGCTGCCAAGATTGCTCTGCGCCTGAAAGTTGATCTGGGCGGTCGTCACTTCAATCTTCCGGCCCGCTCGACGCCCTTAAAAGCAAGCGGAATTTGGCATTTCCGTGCAGGCCCTAGAACGCCTCGGGCGAGGAAATCCGGATCACGATGCACGCCAACTTACCGCCATTTCGGACGATGCTCGAGGAGTGGCGATCGCCACGACGCTTACGGCGCGGAGTAAATCACCCCGTGCGTGGTATTGACGACCCATTGGCCGCCCTGACGCTTGACGCCCTCGACGTGCCCGTGACCCGGAACGAGGCTGCCGGTCGTCACGTCAAACAAGCCGCCAGAGCGGTTCTCGACCAGCGCCCGGCCGCCGCGCGCCCCGCGCCGCGGCGGCCTTGCGCGTCAGCGTTGGCACGAGCCACGCATGAGTCGTGGCGAGTTGGAACCGTGCCTAGGAGCGGGATCGCCCTCCCCGGAAGACGCCGGCGTCAATCATTTTGCCCGCGAATGAATCCGACGCACTGCGTCGGTGACGTCGCGGGTGGTTGCGCGACCGCCGAGATCCGGCGTGTGAAGCGCCGGATCGGCGGCGGCGCGCTCGATCGCCGCCATCAATCGCTGCGAGGCGCCGGCTTCGCCCAAGTGATCGAGCATCATCACCGCGCTCCAGAAGGTGGCCAGCGGGTTTGCGATGCCCTTGCCGGCAATATCGAACGCGGAGCCGTGAATCGGCTCGAACATCGACGGGAAGCGGCGCTCCGGATTGAGATTGGCGGTCGGGGCAAGTCCGATCGAGCCGGTGAGCGCGGCCGCGAGATCGGACAGAATGTCGGCGTGCAGATTGGTGGCGACGATGGTGTCGAGGCTCGCCGGCTGCAGCACCATGCGGGCCGTCATCGCGTCGACCAGCATCTTGTCGCACGCTACGTCGGGATATTCGGCCGCGACCTCACGAGCCACCTCGTCCCAGAGCACCATGCCGAAGCGCTGGGCGTTCGACTTCGTCACCACCGTCAAAAGCTTGCGCGGCCGCGCGCGCGCCATGTCGAACGCAAAGCGCATGATCCGTTCGACGCCCGCACGCGTGAAAATAGAAACCTCGGTCGCAACTTCAATGTTCGAGCCGCGATGCGACCGCCCGCCGTGACCCGAATACTCACCCTCCGAGTTCTCGCGAATGATCACCCAGTCGATATCCTGCGGGCGAACGTCGCGGAGCGGGCTTTGAATTCCATTGAGGATGCGCGTCGGCCGAACGTTGGCGTATTGGTCGAGAGACTGACAGATGGCCAGCCGCAAGCCCCAAAGCGTGACGTGATCGGGCACGTCCGGCGCGCCTACCGCACCGAACAAGATCGCGTCGTAGGACTTGAGCGTCTCGACGCCGTCTGCCGGCATCAAAGCGCCGGTCTTCTTGTAACGCTCGGAGCTCCAGTCGAAGTGTGTCACATCGAGCGCGAAACCGCCGTCGCGCGCGGCGCAAGTCTTCAAGACTTCAAGGCCGGCGCCGACTACTTCCTTGCCGATGCCGTCGCCGGGAATGGCAGCGATCTTGTATGTTCGCACCGTCGGCTCTCCGAACCCGCGACCCCGATGGCCGATCCTCCCGAACGACCGTCGGTCGTTTCGGTTGGCTCCCATATACCATGCAGTCAATGGAAATCGGGTGCTCGTCTACGGCAACGCCGAGACCAATATTGCGTGCTGATGATTTCGCTTGCTTCCGAGATGACATCAAACCGGGGCTGATGCGCCAGGCGCACGCGCAATTGGCCCCGATTGATGACACAGGCGGCCGCGAGGTCTTAGACCGACGCCTGCCGCGACCGATCGCTCCCGATCCTCAATCAATCCGGAGGCTTCAATCCTCTATGTCTGTTTCATTGGAAGCAGCGCCGATCGGCTCCAGCACTTCACTGCTGATGCTCGGAGCGTCCGGCACTCTCTTCACATGCGTCATGCCTTCGGAAACGATTTTTGTCAGTTGGACCACCGACTGGCTCAACGACGCGTATTCCACGATATCGCGTTGCACGCGATTGCCCTGCTCCTCGAGCTTTTCGCGCAGTCTTCTTAAGTCATCAATGAGACGATCAACCTCGCGCGTCGATTGCAAAGATACTTGGCGCAGCAAATTCGAGAGCTCGCTTGTCGCTTGCTCGCCCGTGGGATCCGAATGACGAATTGCTCCGCTTTGCTGCCTCACCAACTCGCGAATATTTCCTTCGATCTCGGCTTGCTTGCCGCTGCGCGCCAGCTCGCGCGATTTCAAGATACTCATGTTACACCCCTTCCCGTTGCTTATTGTTAGACAAGTCGCATCAAACAAACGAATTGCCGCATGCAAATATGTCCGCTTGGGGGCCGCAAATGCCTTAATTCATGCGGCTTTTGCATATGTTCGAAAACGACACATTTTGGCGCGTCTGCGTGCCGCCGGCGCAACATCTTAGAGACGGATCGCTTTGAAAACTTGGAAAAGACGATTCTATCCAGCGCATAGACGTGGAACTCATTAATTTCTGACGGAACTCAGCTCCGTTAGCCACGACCCGTTGGTTGGCGACCTAACACACACCTCGTGTTTTTTGTTACGCAGCCGACACAGCAATAACACTGCCACAATCGTTAATTTCGCTCGCGCACCTCTGCCGAAATTTTGCCGTTAATTGGAGACCAATTCTGGTTGGATTGAGACGGTTTGGGGATGCCGTCGAACCCTTCTTGTTTTTGAAGGCTCGAAACCGGGGAGTCGCAATATGCGTCGTCTGCTCTCTCGCAATGTGAAATTGTTTTTGTGGGCTGCGCTGCTGCTTGCAAGCGGTCAGCTCGCGCGTGCGGAAGTCGCAAGCGTCTATGGCGGTAGTGACGGCCTGTGCGGCAGTCGCACCGCCAATGGAGAACGTCTCAATTGTTCGGCAATGACCGCGGCTCACCGCACCTTGCCGTTTGGGACGCTCGTTCGGGTGTGCCACAGCGGCTGCGTTGTCGTGCGGATCAACGATCGCGGCCCCTTCGTGCGGGGTAGGCATATCGATTTGTCGCCGGCCGCGGCGCGGGCGATCGGCCTGCACCAAACCGGCCAAGTCGCCATTTCGTATGAAGGAGCGCGTAGTCACTAGTTGTCGACCGAGTTTGCTCCGTCCCGGGTCAGTTATCGCGCGTATTCGGCAAGTCAGTTTGCGTCCGAGCTGGTTCGCGTCCGAGTCGTTTCGAATTGTTCATGTCCTCCCCACGGCCACAACTGCGCCGCGGGGAGGACGATCGATTATCCTCTCAGCAAATGTTCCCGGCGGGGCGTCACGCGAGCGAAGCGTTGAGCGCTATTTCCAATTGGCTAGCGGCGGCTTCCGGCGTCTGAACTTGTCGTGGTGCGACGCGTGCCGAAACAAAAAGTAGAGCCCGCCGAGCACGCAGCAAGCGACGACGACAAGACCGGCGAGAAACAGGACAGATTCTAACACGGGCCGCTCTCTCCCATGCGGGGCGCTTGATGGCTTCCGCCAGTGACGTTCGTGAGGCGCGGATCCGTCATTTGATAACGGCCGATTCATCCTACGCTCAATCGGACAGTGTCGCCACGCGGTCGAACGTTGCTCTCGAGGCGGTTATCGTCCCTAGCGATCCTCCGGCGGTTGCAGGAGGAACCTGATGGTACGAAGAAAGTTCCTCGTTACTTTCTACCGCATCAACATCTTGCGACGCATCGCCTTGCCGGCCCTCGAATGTTCACCAGCGGACAAGCCACGGCGGTTTGAATTTCTTCAATAGAAATGAATGCAATTCCAACTTTGCCAATCGAAAATGCGTGCTACTTTCTTTGCACATCGGCGCAATAAATTCGCATTTTTCCGGCGCGCTTGACTCGCTCATCGACACCATCTTGCGCTGTTCGACAGCCTCGCGCTTCTTGCCCAAAGTAGCTCGGTCGGGCTGCCGGTGGAATTTTTCAACTCCCTGCCCTATGCCATGGCCCTGCTGGCTTTGGTGCCCACTGCACGCGCACAGCAAGCTCCGCTGGTCTTGGGGCGAGCGTTCGGCGAGTGAGACGGCATCTGGCCTTTGCACCGGCCGCATGCGGCCTGTGCCGGTTCGTTGGGTGAAGAATATTGGCAGGTCGCGTGCGGCGCGCCCATATCTAAAGCATTGCAAAGCATGAGGTCGGTATGAAATTCGGCATTGGGCAGCCCGTTCGGCGCTACGAGGATTTGCGGCTTATCACTGGACGGGGCCGCTACACGGATGACGTGAGCTTGCCGCATTCGGCGCAAGCCTTTGTTCTGCGCTCGCCGGCCGCGCACGCGCACCTTCGGCGGATCGATGCAACGGCGGCTCGGAAGATGCCGGGCGTCCTGCTCGTCGCCACCGGCGCCGACGTTAAGGCCGAAGGGCTCGGGAACCTCGCTTGCCAGACGCCCGTCAAGAATAGTGATGGCACGCCGCAGCACGAGACCCCGCGTCCGCTCTTGGCGATCGAGAAGGTCCGTTATGTCGGCCAGCCTGTCGCGTTTGTCGTCGCCGAGACCTTGAGCCAGGCGCGCGATGCCGCCGAAGCAATCGAAGTCGACTACGAGGCACTGCCGGTGGTCACGGAAGCGAAGGACGCGCTCGCGCCGGGCGTGGCGCAGCTTTTCGACCATATTCCGGGCAACCTCGTCTTCGATTGGGACAACGATCTCGGCGACCCGAAAGCGACCGAAGCCGCCTTTGCCAAGGCCGCCCATGTCGTCAGCATTGATCTGATCAACAATCGCCTGGTGGCGAATTCGATGGAGCCCCGCAACGCGGTTGTGGACTACGATCCGCAAAGCGGCCGCTCGACCCTCTATACCGGGACGCAAGGTCCGCATTTCGTGCGCGATCCGCTCGCCGAAGCCGTACTCAAGATTCCGAAAGAGCAACTCCGCGTTATCACGCCCAATGTGGGCGGCGGTTTCGGCATGAAGGCCTTCGTCTATCCCGAACAGGCGCTCGCGGTATGGGCGAGCCGCAAGATCGCGCGGCCGGTCAAATGGCAGGAGGATCGTTCGGAAGGCTTCATTTCCGACAATCAGGGCCGCGACCACGCCACCCACGCAGAACTTGCGCTCGATAAAAGCGGCCGCTTCCTCGGCTTGCGCGTCACGACCCTGGCCAATCTCGGCGCCTACCTCTCGCCGTTCGGCTCATTCGTGCCGACCCGCTCGACTGACCTGGTGTCGGGCCTCTAATGACTTTCGGCGCCATCCATGTGAATGTGAAAGGCGTGTGCACCAACACGGTGCCGGTTTGCGCTTATCGCGGCGCCGGGCGGCCGGAAGCCGCCTACCTCCTGGAACGGATCGTCGACGCGGCAGCGCGCGAACTTGGCATGACGCCCGACGCCATCCGGCGCGTCAATTTCGTGCCTTCTTCGGCGATGCCCTACACGTCGGTGACCAAACTCGTGCTCGATTCCGGCGAGTTCGAGAAGGTGATGGACCGCTGCATGGCGGCGGCCGATTGGTCCTCCTTTCCCGAGCGGCGTAAGCACGCCGAGCACCAGGGCAAGCTGCGCGGCATCGGCATGGCCACCTATACCGAGCGCTGCGGCGGGGGCTTTCCCGAAACCGCATCGATCGAGTTCAAGGACGACCGGGTCGAGCTGGTCATGGGCAACCAGGAATACGGCACCGGCCTCCTCACCTCCTACAAGCAGATCGTCTCCGATCAGCTCGGCATCGATGCGGACCAAATCGATGTGATCATGGGCGACACCGACCGCACGCCGGCCGGACTGACCGGCGGCTCGCGTGCGATCGCGGTCGGCGGTGCAGCGCTCTACGAGGCCGGCCGCGCCATTGTCACCAAGGGCAGCCAGATTGCAGCGCATCTTTTGGAAGTCGGGGCGCAGGACATCAGCTTTATCGACGGTGTATTCACCGTGCCGGGCACCGATTTGCGCATCGACCTGATGGACGTCGCCAAGGCCGCGCGCGATCCGGCGCGGCTGCCGGCGGGCCTCGAGCCGGGGCTCGACGCGACGCATCATCGCGTGCCGCCGGCGCAGACCTTTCCCAACGGCTGCCACATCGTCGAGGTCGAGATCGATCCCGACACCGGGTGTGTCGCCATCGAGCGCTACACCATCGTCGACGATTTCGGCCGCACCATCAATCCGCTCCTGCTCGAAGGGCAAGTGCATGGCGGCATCGTCCAAGGCATCGGCCAGGCGCTGCTCGAACACGCGATCTACGACGAGGACAGTGGGCAATTGCTGGCAGGCTCATTCATGGACTACGCCATGCCGCGCGCCGGCGACGTGCCATCCTTCGCCTTCTCGACGCACAATGTGCCCTCGACGTCCAACCCCTTCGGCGTGAAAGGCGCGGGCGAAGCCGGCTCGGTCGGCGCACCGCCGGCCGTGATCAATGCCATCGTCGATGCTTTGCATCGCCGGGTCGGAGCACGCCACATCGACATGCCGGCGACGCCGCGGCGGGTGTGGGAGACGCTGAACGCCGGGCAATGACGTGGAGCGGCCGCGTAGCCCCTCGCGGTACAGAGTTCGGTGCTTGAAAGACACAAACCGCAGCGAGCGCGCCCCGCCGCGCTCGCTGCGGTCTGCCACAACACCTTCGGACAGCGTCTAAGAAAAAGCTCAGGCCGCGAATGCCGGAGCCGGCGTCCCGCCGCCGCCTTTGAGCCAATCGCGCGCCGCCCGTTGCGCGGCAGCGATTTCGCTCTCCGACATCTGGTCGGCGATTTCGCGGCGCAGCCGGATCGCTTCGCGATTGCCCTTCACCGCCGCAAGGTTGAACCACTTGTGCGCGGAGACCAGATCGAGCGGCATGTCGCGGCCGACCGAATACATCATGCCGAGCTCGAACAACATGTCGCCTGCGGCCGGTCCTTCGCCGAGCGGCGCCGCCGTGCCATCGAGAATCTCAAAACGTGCCATCGTACAATCCCCTGTCCTTGCCCCGTCGCGATCCCGTCGTCGCGTTCTTCGCCGGCTTTATGTGGCCGACTGATATTTCGGATAATCGTCAGAACATTTGAACGGTGGTTTAAACAACGCGATGAATCAAAGCTGAACCACTGCGCGCTGCACGTGCGCGAACGGCAAGGCGGCGTTAAGCACGCCAATCCGCAACCGCTGATTTTGCGGCACTTGCGGCAAGCATCGTCGAAAATTCCTTCCGGCAAAGGAGCTTGCAATGGCGGTCTCGTAAGCTATCCTTTTACCTTCGCTAGCAAGCGGGGCATCGGGAGGCCGTCTATGAAGAATCTTCGCACGAGCGCGTTTGTCGCCGCATCGGCAATCGCGCTTGGGCTGATCTCAATTGCGCCCGCGTTCGCGGCCGATCCGATCGGCACGTGGTTGACGGGAGACAAAAAGGGCAAGGTGAAAATCGTCAATTGCGGCGGCGCCATCTGCGGCACGCTCACTTGGCTTGCCGAACCGAACGATCCCCAGACCAACAAACCGAAAACCGACATCAACAATAAAGATGCGAGCAAGCAGGGCCGGCCTCTCATCGGCGTACCGATCGTGCTCGGCATGCGGCCCGCCGGCGGCGACAAGTGGGAAGGCCAAGTCTACAACGCCGAGGATGGCAGCATCTATTCGGGCTCGTTCACGATGAACGGCGCCAATGCGGCCGTGCTCAAAGGCTGCGTCATGGGCGGCTTGATTTGCAAAGGCCAGACCTGGACGCGCTCGAACTAACTCCCACGTAGCCCGAATTGCGCTGGCGCAAATCGGGCACATCCCCTCACCCGCTTACGATTTGTCGCTGCGCGTCGCCCTTCGCTTTGGCTCGACTCTGGAAATGCGCAGGCGCTCACCGTGCTGTCTGACCGAACAGGATGGCGCGCACGTTCGGATCCTTCATGTCGACGGCGGAAGCCGCCTCGACCCGGATTGCAAAAGCCCGCTTGACCGCCGGCCGCGCCCGGATGGTCTCGAACCAGCGCTTGAGATGCGGGAATTGCGCAAGCTCCTGCCCCATGCGCTCGGCGAGCCGCACCCAACCCACGCACGCCATGTCGGCGATCGAATAACGGCCGGCAAGGAATTCGCGGGTGGCAAGGCGCGTGTTCATGACGCCGAACAGCCGATTGACCTCGTTGGTGTAGCGGTCGATCGCGTAGGCGATCTTCTCCGGCGCGTAGCGCCGGAAGTGATTGGCTTGTCCCGCCATCGGTCCGAGCCCACCCATCTGCCAGAACAGCCACTCGTCGACGGCGACGCGTGCGCGCTCGTCGCGCGGGTAGAATTGGCCGGTCTTGCGGCCGAGATATTGCAGAATGGCGCCGGATTCGAAGACCGAAATCGGCCGCCCGCCCGGCCCGTTCGGATCAAGAATGGCGGGCATCCGATTGTTCGGCGAGATCGCCAAAAACTGCGGCGAGAATTGCTCGCCCTTCGAAATGTCGACCGGGCGCACCACGTAGGGCAGCCCGCACTCTTCCAACATGATCGAAATCTTCCAGCCGTTCGGCGTCGGCCAGTAATAGAGCTCGATCGGCAGCTTGCTCCGCGATGCCGACTTCCGCGCCGTGCGTTTCGGTTTGGTGCGCGTCGGCTTGGTGAGGGCCGGCTTGGCGCGCTTCGGTTTGGCCCGTTTCCGTCTGGCGACCTTTGACTGGGGCGACTTAGTGGATTTGACAGCCCGTATCCGTGATGATCGCCGCATCAGAGCTCAACTCGAAACATCCGGCCGAACATGATCGTCGTCGCCTCTGGCTGTCCAAATTCAGTCGGGCCGACACTTTGAAGCCGAAACCCAGTGGATTCCCGTACCGGCACAAGAAAAACGGCGCCGCAGATGAGACCACAGCGCCGAGGAAAAGTCCTTGGGAGGATGTTCCAAACGCACCGAGGGCGTCGGCGAGAGCGAGAGACCTAAATCCGCCGGCCGACCGCCTCTTTTGGCGGGACTGCCGTGGGAAAACCGGGTAACCCGTCTTTCCACTCCACTACCGAACGCTAAGCGAACGATGGTGAGGACTAAGTCTCCGTCTCGCCGACGCCCTCTGTTGTCTCACTTGAGCCGGCGCGTCTCGGGCAATTTTAGAAGCGCCCTCGACGTCAGCCGGCCCGTGTGACGCGACCTTCGACCTATGAAATGTCGAAGATCGATAGCGACGTCGACTACTTCTTCTTACGGCGAGCTTTGGTCTTCTTCGCCGTTTTCTTGGTCGCTGCTTTCGTCTTTCTCTTCTTCGCCATTGCTGCCCTCCTAGCCTGAGTGGATGGCGACATCGGTGCAGTGCAGTCGCGAATCGACATGCACTGTCATCCGATTACTACAGCAGGAAAAAAATAACAGTGACTCCGCTTAATTTTGTGTGTAAGTGCCGCGCCCCGCCGGCGCCGCGCAAACGTCCGGCGGTATTTCGCAAAATCCGCATCGAACAAATTTTCAGTCGTGCGGGCACTTGCGATCTGTTTTTCGTGCGATGCAGAAATGCCGATGAATTGCGGGTTTTTGTCACGCGTCGTCGTTTGCTCTTCTCTTGTGCGCGCGCCGCACGCAGTCCGGCATCTGCACGCTTTCGCAGCTGCGAGAGCATTCGAAGTAACGGATTCACCAAGGCAAAATTTTTTTGCGGCGAACGACCCGAAAAGGCGCTCCGGCGGACGTTTCGGGACGCAAAACGCACGAATCGGTGCAGGCGATTCGCTTCGGCGGTGCCGTTGGAGGCAGTTTGCGACGCCGCGCGGCAGCCGCGAGCGGGAGATTTTCGCGACGCTTGGAGCGTGCGCGCGCCTCGCGCGGCGAAAATTTCCGCACGTGCGAGCGCCGATGAAGGTCGCGCTCAGATGCCGAGACGTTTCTTGAGAAGATCGTTGACCGCTTGCGGGTTGGCTTTGCCGCCGGAAGCCTTCATCACCTGGCCGACGAACCAGCCGATCGCCTTCGGATTGGTCTTAGCGTCGCCGACTTTGTCCGGATTCTTCGCAATAATCTCGTCGACGAGCTTTTCCAGCGCCGAAACATCGGTCACTTGCTTCAATCCGCGTGTTTCGACGATCGCGCGCGGATCACCGCCCTCATTCCAGACAATCTCGAATACGTCCTTGGCGATCTTCCCCGAGATCGTACCTTCGGCCATAAGATCGAGAATGGCGCCGAGTTGCGCTTCTTTCACCGGCGCCGCGGCAATGTTCTTGCCTTCCTTGTTGAGCCGGCCGGCAAGTTCGTTGATGACCCAATTGGCGGCGAGTTTCGGGTCGCGGTTCTTGCCGGCACCCGCTCCGCTCACGCCCTCAACCACCGTTTCGAAAAATTCCGCAGTCTCCCGCTCCGCCACGAGCACCCCTGCGTCATAGCCTGAGAGCCCGAAGTCGCGCATGAAGCGCGCTTTCTTGTCGTCGGGCAATTCCGGCAAGTGCGCCGCCAAGTCCGTCACCAGCGACGGCGAAAGCTCGAGCGGCAGCAGATCGGGGTCGGGGAAATAGCGATAGTCGTGCGCCTCCTCCTTGGAGCGCATCGATCGCGTTTCGCCCCGATCGGGGTCGAACAGCCGCGTCTCCTGCACGATCGCGCCGCCGTCTTCGATCACGCCGATCTGCCGCCAGGCCTCATGCTCGATCGCCTGGCCGATGAAGCGTATGGAATTGAGGTTCTTAATCTCGCAGCGCGTGCCGAACGGCGCTCCGGGCTTGCGCACCGAGACATTAACGTCCGCCCGGAGATGGCCCTTCTCCATGTCGCCATCGCAAGTGCCGAGATAGCGCAGGATCGACCGAAGCTTTGTCAGGAAGGCCTTGGTATCCTCGGCGGAGCGCAGATCGGGCTTGGTGACAATCTCCATGAGCGCGACGCCGGACCGGTTGAGATCGACGAGCGACATGGTGGCATGCTGGTCGTGCAGCGACTTGCCGGCATCCTGCTCGAGGTGAAGACGTTCGATGCCGACCAGCACGGTCTCGCCATCGGGCATGTCGACCACGACTTCGCCCTCCCCGACGATCGGGGATTTGTATTGGCTGATCTGATAGCCCTGCGGCAGATCCGGATAGAAATAATTCTTGCGGTCGAAGACGGACCGTTGGTTGATCTTCGCCTTCAGCCCGAGCCCGGTGCGCACCGCCTGCCGCACGCACTCCTCGTTGATCACCGGCAGCATGCCGGGCATGGCGGCGTCGACCAGCGAGACATGCGAATTCGGCTCGCCGCCGAAGGCGGTCGAAGCGCCGGAGAAAAGCTTTGCCTGGGAGGTGACCTGCGCATGCACCTCCATGCCGATGACGACTTCCCAGTCGCCGCTCGCGCCTTTGATCAGCTTCGATTTCTTGTGCGCCGGTACATCCATCGCGACTTCTGCCTGGCCGAGACGTTTGGGTTACGCGCTTCACCGGCCCACTGCAAGCCGGTCCGGGCGGTGGGCCCAAAGCTTCAGCCCATCCTTCCTGCGGCCCACTCGCGCTTCCCGAGGTGCGCGCGGAATATCTGCGCTGCGCATTCGGCTTGGACAATGCCCGGATATCGGAATTTAATCTGGCCGATAACCGTTAAGCACAACGAGGGAGGATTGAATGCAACACGTTGCACTGAAACTTGCCGCACCGCTTGCTGCCGCCGCGGTGACGCTGTTGGTGACGGCGAGCCTGCGCGCCGAACCGCTCTACCCGGAAGTCGTCAATACCTCGCATGCCACGCCGCAGGTGGCGGCGTTCTTCAAGTCGTATTTCACCGCCAAGAGCGAGCACAAGCCGGTGCCGACGACGGATCATTTCTCGGAGGCGCACCTGACCTATATCGACGCGGCTTTGGGCTGGCCCTTCTACAATAAGAAAGGCATGACCGAGATCTTCGAGCAGTTCATGCCGAAATGGCCGCCGACCGGCCTCTCCTATCCGACCCGCATCAGCGGCGACATGCATTCGGCCGTGGTCGCCTTCACCGATACGCCGGAATTGTTCGGCGGCGAGATCCGCATCCTCGCCGCCATCGACTTCAAGGACGGCAAGGTGGTGCGCTGGATCGACTATTGGGACGGCCGCTCGTTCGGCGCCGAGGCCGCGGCCAAGATGCGCACGCCGCCGGACAAATTCCCCACCAACTTCGATTATGACGTGGCGAGCGAAGGCGCCTCCGGCAAGATCAAAGACGTATCGCAGAAGCTCGCCGCCGCCTTTGCGGCGGGCGATGCGGCGGCGGCCGACGCGCTGTTCAGCAATGACGCGGTCTATCTCGACCGCGCACTGCGCGCGCGCATCCTCGGCAAAGAGGCGATCGGGAAATATCTCGGCCGCGTGCTGGCCACTGTCCCCTACGGCAAAGGCTCAAAACTGATGCATGTGGTCGGCAGCGATCAAGGCGGCGGCTTCGAGTGGACGAACGATGGAAGCGCCGTGAAGCGCGGCATCGTCGCGATCGATCTCAACAGCGCAGGCCAGATCGAGCGTCTCGATACCACCTGGGACAACGGCGTGATGAGCGACGCCGATCTGAAGACGCTGGTGCTGCAGTCGATCGAGAAGTAGGTCGCTCGCTGCCAAGAGCCCGTGAGGCAGCATGGGCCCCCGGGTCAAGCCCGGGGGCGACGATGAAGATCGCTACCTCTCCTCCCGCCAGATGCCGAGCGCCTCCTGCGCCGGGCGGTCGGAGATCGAGAACAGCACCGACTGCGCGGCGGCGGTGTGGGCGTAGCGCTTCCACGACGGCACGACGAAGACATCGCGCGGCCCCCATTCCAGCACTTGGCCATCGACGGTCGTCGTGCCGCGCCCCTCCGCGCAGGCGAAGACGGTGCTGTCGGTCGAACGGTAAGGCTCACCGCGGAAGCCCTTCGGCAGCATCGCCAGATTGGCGCCCATGGTCGGCAACACCGGGCCGCCGGTGCTCGGATTGGCGTAGCGGACGCGCGCGCCATGGCTTTTGTCGATGTCGCCGGCCGCCATCATCCGCTCGATGATCGGACGCGTCCGCGCATAGGTATAGTTGATGATCGGCGTGCGCTTGCTTGGCGCGGTGCCGTCGGGCAGCACGCCGGAGCCGTAAAAGCTCAGCGAATCCCCATCCCGCCGCGTGGTCTCCTGCGTCGGGCTGCCGAAATCCTCACCGAACGAAGTTTCGTAGAAATTGATCGTTGGCGCATCGAGCACATCGAGCCACATCATCGGCTTGTCGGACGGGTTGCCGTGGTCGTGCGGGGCCCAGTTGGCGGTGATGACGAAATCGCCAGGCGACATGAACGCCTTCTCGCCTTCGACCGCCGTGTAGGCGCCCTCGCCGTCAAGCACAAAGCGGATCGCGGAGGAGACATGGCGATGCGCCGGCGCGATCTCGCCCGGCATGATCATCTGAATGCCGGCGAACAGCGTATTGGTGACGCGCGACTCCCCGCGCAGCGCCGGGTTTTCCAGGATCAGCACGCGGCGCCTGGCCTCTTCGGCGGTGATCAGCCCGCCCGCTTCCATGACCAGCGATTTCACGTCGTCAAAGTGCCAGACCGCCGGCGCGCAGCGCGACACCGGCTCATCGCGAAACAGCGTGCCCATGACCTTCCAAAGCGGCGTCATGCCAAGCTGGGAGATGCGGGCGTAATAGTTCTGCCGCATCGCCTCGATGTTGTGCTTGCGGTCGGGCGCGCCTTGATCCGGCTGCTTCGCTTTCACTGTCGTCATGACGTGCTCCCTCTCAGGCCCGACGAGCGGTCACCCACCCCCTGCGTGCAAATGTGCGGCGCAAAACGCGCGTGGGCCAATGCCCTGCGGCGCCGCGGTTGCAACGAGCCCCGTCCTCTTCTTCGACCTTGCGGTCTCAGGTTTCAATGACCGATCGGAATAACCCAGTCTACGCCATCGGCAAGGCCGACGGTATATCGTCCGTCCTGGTAAAGCAGCGGATGGACGGCCTCGCGCACCGCAGCCCGGTAGACCGCGCCAACGACGATGGAGTGCGTTCGGTGGCCGTAGGTTTCCTCGACAGCGCAGAAGATGCTCGCCTGCGCGTCGGCAACGAACGGCACGCCGCGGTCATCCACCTGCCAGTTGCCGCTCGCAAAGCGGTCTTCAATACCTTTTCGGCCGAACGTTCGCGCCAACTCGTCCTGGTCGGCATGCAGAATATTGATGCAAAACCGGCCGGCGCTGAGCAGCGGATGATGCAAACTGGTTGATTGATTGACGCAGACCAAGAGTGTTGGCGGCTGCATTGACAATGAGCAGACGGCCGTCGCCGTCATGCCGAAGCGGCGGCCATCGTGAGCCGTCGAGACGATGCTCACCGCACTCGCCAGCGTCCGCATGGCTTTGCGGAAATCACCCTCCAGCGCTTCTCCCATGGCGATCTCGCTTTCTCGCTGTCGCTTCATTCTGTATTGTCGCATTATAATTGCCTTTACAACTGTTGTAAATGCATCAAATAGGGCAGCAGGCGCCCCGGCAGCCGGCACCTGATCCGAAAAACAAATGCTCCGGCAAACAATAAGGGAAAATGCGGCCGAGCCGGCCGCGGTACGGCTACCCTGAAGGCAGGGCCGCTATGCAAGGCAGGCGCCGCCGCGCAACGAACTAGGTATTGGCGTTGCCGCCGTCGATCAGGACGGTCTGACCGCTCATGAAGTCGCTCTCGGCGCTGGCCAGGAAGACCAGAGCGCCGAGCAGGTCCTGCGGATGGAGGTCGCGCTTGAGGTAACGCGAAGCGAGCACGTGCTTGCGCGCGTTGGCGATGTGCTCGGGATTTTCGGCCATGAGCGTTTCGCTCATCGTGAGACCGGGCGACAGGGTGTTGACCCGGATGCCATGCTCGCCGAGTTCCAGCGCCATGGCGCGGGTCATGGCCATGACACCGCCCTTCGAGGTGACGTAGTGCAGCATCGAGGGGATGCCGTGGAAAATGCTGCCGGAGCCGATGTTGATGATCTTGCCGTAGCCGCGCGTGCTCATGTGCGGCGCCACATGTTTGACCATGAGAAACGGCCCGCGCAGATTGATCGCCATGACGCGGTCCCACACCGCCGCATCGATTTCGGTGCACTTGGTTTCCCGCAGCGGCGCGAACAGCGCGGCATTGTTCACGAGGACGTCGATCTGGCCAAAGCGCCCCATGGTCTCCGCCACCAGCGCCTTTACCGCTGTCTCGTCGCTGACGTCGGTGATCGCGCTCGCAACCGAATTGGCGCCGTGCTGGCGCGCGAGCGACTCGGCGACCTCCTTGCCGTCGGCAACGTCGGCGATCATGAGCCGCGCGCCCTCGGCGGCGAGCGTTCTCGCATAATGCACACCGATACCCTTGGCGCCGCCGGTGACGATGGCGACGCGTCCGTCCAGTCTGCCCACTGCTTCCCTCCCCTTCGTGTTATTCAGCGCGTTGTTCAGCTACTTGCCGCCGAAGCGCTCGATGAACTTGGCAAAGGCTTCGAGCTGCTGCTTGATGAAGCCGACCGTCTGTTGATCGGTGATCTGGCCGGTCGTGGCGTCGATCTTTTGCGAGCAATTGCCGATAAAGATCTCCGGCTTGTTCAAGGTCATCGCATCGAGAAAGATCATCGAGCGGCGCAAATCGTATTGCATGCGCCCGCCGCCGAGGGTGCCATTGGCCGCCGACTGGAGCGCAACCGGTTTGCCGGCAAAAGGTTGATTGGGCACGCGCGACAGCCAGTCGATCGCGTTCTTCAAACCGCCCGGCATCGAGAAATTGTATTCCGGCGAGTTGAAGATCACGCCATCGGCGGCGCGCACCGCCTCCGCCAATGTCAGCACGGCGGGCGGGATGCCTTTATCCTGGACGTCGGCGTTGTAGAGCGGGAAATCGGCGAACGGCGGCGCCTCGGTGAGCTTCAAGTTGGCTGGCGCCAGACCAGGCAAGGCATTCATGACCATGCGATTGTAGGAGCCTTTGCGCAGGCTGCCGCAGATACAAACGACGTTCAGAGTTTCGTCGGCCATGGCTACCCTCGTCACATCAACAAATTCACGACAAAGTCAGGCCTCAGGCGATATCGCAGGTCAACGCACGATCGGCAAAACCGGTTCGAACCATTAGCTGCCCGGCGAACTCAACAGCGCCGGCGCGACGATCTCCTTCCAGCTTGCGGGCGGCGATTTGAGCTCGCCGTGCCGGCCCATGAAATCGGCGAAAGCTCCGATGCCGCGCACCGCACCGCCGAATTCGTCCCTGAGGCCAGACAGCACGCCGGCGAGCGCTGCCGCATCGAGCGTCCTTGACGGCTCGTGCACCAGATAGATTTCGGCGGCGCGGCGCGGATCGTCGTGGATGATGCGGGCTGCTTCGTCGATCGCCTTGGTGATCGCTTCAGGCACTTTCGGATGAGCGGCGATATAGCCTTTGCTCGCACCCAAAATCAGAAACGAGGCTTTGCCGTCGATCACGTCGGAGCCGCTCAGGATTTTATGAACGCGGCCGTCGGCGAGCGCGATTTCGGTATAAGGCGCCGACGAGAAATAGCCCGTCACCGCATCCTTGGCGCCGACGAGATCGTTAACCGCCTCGGCGTGCGAAAGCACCACGATCTGGCCGCGCAGTTTGTCATATTGGCCAAACACCTTTTCCGACTGCATCTGCAGCAAATAGAGCTGGGGAGCCGAACGAGAGGGAATTGCAATCCGGTCGGCTGGGCGGAAATCCGCAAGCGAGCGTATGTCGGAACGATTGGTCAACAGCACCGGCGGCAAGGTCGTCAGCCCGGAAACGGCGAAGATCTGCCGAGGCGTGTCCTTGGCCTTTTCCCAGGCCGCAAGCAAAGGCGCAGCGCCAAACGGCGCTAGGTCAATCGCCCCGCTGGCAAGCGCGTCTTGCAACGGACCGGCGCCGAGAAACCGCTGATAGCTCGCACGCAGATCGAGATGGCTTTCTTTGCCGTGCTTCTCGATGAGCTTGAGATCCTCGCAGATATAGGCGGGCAGAAAGGCAAGGCCGAAACCCAAACCGATCCGCACCGGCTCTTCGGCCAAAGCCGGCGACGGAGCAGCGAACACAAGACAAAGGGCGACGAGCCAGTGCACGCGGGCGTGCAGCCCTTGGCGCCCCTCAGTCCGGCCGTGTACGACCTCAGCCGACTTTTTCATCGGCGATCGGATTGCGCAGAGATCCCGAGCCGTTCGATCTCGACTTCGCAAATGTCGCCGTTCTTCATCCAGACCGGCGGCTTGCGCGCGAAGCCGACGCCGGATGGTGTGCCGGTGAAAATAATGTCGCCGGGCTCAAGCGTCATGCCCTGCGTGACATAAACCAGCGTCTCAACAACCGGGAACATCATGTTGTCGGTATTATCGGATTGCATCACCTGCCCGTTCAGACGGGTCTCGATCTTGAGCCCTTTACCGCCGGGCGGCACCTCGTCGGCGGTAACGAAATATGGGCCGAAACCACCGGTACGGTCGAAATTCTTGCCCATGTCCCATTGCGTGGTCTTGCGCTGGAATTCGCGCACCGAGCCTTCATTGCCGCAGGCATAGCCGGCCACGCAGGACAGCGCGCTGGCAGCCGTCAGATGCTTGACGCGTTTGCCGACCACCAAAATCATCTCGGCCTCGTAATCGAGCGTCTCGGTGACTTGCGGACGGATGATCGGCTGGCCGTGCGGAACGAGCGATGTCGAGCCGCGCATGAAGATGGTCGGGAATTTCGGCAGATTGTCGCGCTGCGGACCTTCCTTGACGTGCTCGAGATAATTCAGGCCGAGGCAAATGATCTTTCCCGGCCGGCCGACCGGCAGCCGGTAGGTGAGGCCCGACAGCGGCTTGCGCGCGGTCGCCGGAGCGCGCTTGGCAAGCTCGGCCAGCGGCTTCACGTCGCCGTTGTTCTTCGCCAGCCATTCGCCGAGATCGGTCGGAGCGTTACCGTCGACCGCTTGCAGGTCGATTGCCTGATCGCCCTCGACAACGCCAAGCCGCGCTCCGCCCTGCCCCTCGAACGCAACGATTTTCATGGTCCAAGCCTTCCTTGATCGTTTCCGGCCGTTCGCCGGGCGGCGACTATAACGGCCGTGCCGAGCCCGATCCACCGGCCCGGAGTTGATCGTCGCATCATCCCCGCAATGCCAGCGGAGCGGGTTGCCGTTCCAGGAAATGATCTTCCAGACGCGCCCGCGCCGAAAGTGCGGCCGCGAGATCGAAGCCATTGACTATAGCGAGGCGAAAACCGCCTGGCGGCATGGCATGCAGCTCCGGCGCCCTATCCTCGCGGAAGGTGACCTGTACACTGGAAATGCCCGGCTCGCGCTTGATGGCTTCGATGAAGATCGAAGGCGGATGGCAGTATCGCACACCGTTGGGCCCAAACAGCACCACGCTGTAGCCGCCGCGGCGATCGCTATCGGCGAAATCCCAGATGCCTGTCTCGTAAAGCCGCACCACCGCATCGACCCAGCCGGATCCATAGAGATCGGGCCACTGATCGGCAAAGCGCAGATGCACCTCGATGATGGTGCCGCCGATCGTTTCGAGATTGAGCATGCCGGTATAGCCGGCGAGATATTTACGCACCCACGCGCCGCAGCGCGCTTCGATCTCCGGCTCCGCGCCGGCGTGGATCGTCCAGTAATCAAATGTGCCCCCGCCCGCCGGCTTGCCGGTGACATGCCGCCACCAGCGCGGCTCGCCGTCGACCACCGCCAGGTCGGACGACACGTGGCGGCCTTCGAGCAGCCGCATCCAGAAATGGCCGGGCGCCGCATGCGCCTCGTAGTCGGCCTGCGACCGGAGCACACGGCTGCCGATACCCATGCCTTTGAGATTGACGATCGGTTTGGAGAAGATCGGAAACCGCGGCGGCTTCGTGCCGTGGGGCCCGGCCTCGATCCCCTGGCTCTGCGCTACCGCAAGCTTGTCGTAGACCCAGCGATGCGCCGGATACCACTGCCAGGCGTCGCTGTCCTCGGTAGTGATATCGACGTCGGTCTTGACGTGCGCAAAATATTGCAGACGCCAGGGATCGGCTTCGTGGATCGGCATGAACCCGAACGCGGAGAAAGTGGAAACAACCGAGTGAAAGGAACACCCCCACCATCCCCTTTTTAAGGGGAGGGAGAGACCGCTGGCAATCTCTTTCCGGAGCTTCAAGCGGGAAGGAGTAGTTGGTCGGATAGGCCCGTTCAGCGATCTTCGTCGGCGTGACATTAGAGCATGATCCGGAAAAGCTTGCCCTCGGGCTTTGACCCGATGGGTGGAATCCGGTTTTCCGAAAAGATCATACTCAAACAAAAAGCTGGAGCGGGATGCCGATCGAACCACAATTCATCCCGCTCTAGCGCCGCCGTGCCCGCGTGCGCGCTCCCCTTTTCGCCGCGGCGGAACGGCCCGCCGCACCCTTGGTGCGTGCGGCCTTGCGTGCTGACGCCGAACGTTCCGCGGCCGTGCGGCGGGTGGCGGCACTATGCGCTTGTCGCGACAACGCTTTGCGCGAAGCCGTGCTGCGCGGTTCACGCTTGAGCGCTTTACTCACCGCACGCGACACCTTTGGCCGCCGCTTGGTTTTGCGCACGCCCTGGCCTGCCTCATAGGCATATTCCGCGCTCCTGCGGGTGCGCTCGGTGGTCTGGCCGCGTTTCGGCGGCGGCAGATCGACGCCGGCGCGCCGCGCTTCCGACAAACCGATGGCGATGGCTTGTTTGGTGGAACGCGCGCCATGTACGCCGCGGCGGATTTTGTCGATCTCCCCACGCACAAACTCGCCTGCTTGTGTCGAGGCCGATTTGCCCTCTCGCTTGTCGCGGCGAGCTTTCTCGATTGTGCGCTTATCCGGCATGTCTTCCTCCACGCGCATAAAGACGCAAACAACAATGCCGCCGGTGCGACATGGTTCGAAACCGCAGGCTCAAGGAGCGTCGGACAGCGCCGCCGTACGGATCTTCGGTCGCGGCCGCCGCATCCTCCGGCGCGACGTTGCAGAGAATAAATCTCAATCTTGCGTCATGCGCAGCGCGTGAACGCTGAACAAACCGTCGGTCCATACTTTCAGCGGCGACCAGCCGCTGCCGCGCGCCAGCGCTTGAAATGACTCGATCGAGTATTTGTAACTATTCTCTGTATGAATCGTCTCGCCGGCGCGGAATTCGATCGTCGTATCGCCGATCCGGACCCTTTGCCGCTTGGTGCTGGCGAGGTGCATTTCGATCCGGTGCCGTTCGGCATTGTAGAAGGCATGATGCTCGAACGCCGCAAGATCGAAGTTGCCGCCCAATTCGCGATTGATGCGCACCAGCAGATTGAGGTTGAACTTCGCGGTGACGCCCTCGGCGTCGTTATAGGCGCGATAAAGAATGTCCGGCGCCTTTTCCAGATCGATGCCGACGATCAGCACCGACCCGGCGCCCAGTATGCCGCCGGCGCGGCGCATGAACGCGCAAGCCTCATGCGGCTCGAAGTTGCCGATGGTCGAGCCCGGAAAGAAGCCCGCGCGCGGCATGGCAGCGATCTCGCCGGGCAATTCGGCCATGGCGGTGAAGTCCGCCACCACCGGAATGATGGACAGATGCGGAAAATCGCGGCGCAGCCGCGCTGCGTCCTCGCGGAGAAAATCGCCGGAGATATCGACCGGAACATAGGCTTCGACGCTTGCCGCGGCCCGCAGCAGGATGCGCGCTTTGCGGCTCGAACCGCTGCCGAATTCGACCAGCGCGGAGGCTTGCGGAAACAGCGAGGCGATTTCCGGCGCATGCTTGGTCAAGAGGCCGAGCTCGCTGCGTGTCGGATAATATTCCGGCAAGGTCGTGATGCGATCGAACAGGCCGGAGCCGGTCAGATCGTAGAAGTATTTCGGCCGCAGATATTTCGGCTTGGCGGTGAGGCCGGTAACGACGTCGGCGGCGAACTCATTCGTCGTTTCGGTTGGGCGCGGCGCGCGAAGGGCGGATCGGGGGCTCATGACAGGGCTCGGTGTTCGAATTCCGCCAAACGCAAGCCGCTGAATTGCCAGCGCGCCGACGGATAAAAGAAGTTGCGATAGCTTTTGCGTGAATGACCGGCGGGTGTCGCGAGCGACGAGCCACGCAGCACCATTTGATTGATCATGAACTTGCCGTTGTACTCGCCGAGTGCGCCGGGCTCGGGCTGATAACCCGGATAGGGCGAATAGGCGCTGCGGGTCCATTGCCACACCGCGCCGAACGCATCGTCGAGCGCCTCGGCTCTGGCAGCCACTTCCCATTCGGCTTCGCTAGGCAGATGCTTGCCGGCCCAGCGCGCAAACGCGTCGGCTTCGTAGTAGCTGACATGGCAGACCGGCAGCGACGGGTCGATCGCGCGCAAGCCGCCGAGCGTCATCGAAAACCACGCGCCGTCGACGTGCTGCCAATAACCGGGCGCGTTCCAGGCTTGTGCCTCGACCGTTGCCCAGCCGTCAGAAAGCCAAAGGCTCGGCGTCGCGTAGCCGCCGTCGGCCATGAATTCGAGCCACTCGCCGTTGGTCACCAGCGTTCGCGCCACGCGCACCGGCTGAAGCAGCACTTGATGCGCCGGCCGCTCATTATCGAACGAAAAGCTTGCACCGTCATGACCGATGGTGTGAATGCCGGCGACCAGACCGTCTGCCGGCGAATTGGCGCGCTTGCCGTGCGGCCACTGCCAGTGCCGATCATAGACGGGATGCGTCGGATTTTGCGCAAACGCGTGCAAAAGGTCCGTGAGCATCAATTCCTGATGCTGCTGCTCGTGATGCAATCCGATCTCGACGATCGGAAAAACCCGTTCGGGCTCCTGCGTCGTTTCGATCAGCTTGATCACCGCCGCATCGACATGTGCGCGGTAGGCCGTGGTCTCGGCGACACCGGGGCGCGTGATCAAACCGCGCTGCGGGCGGGCGTGACGCGGGCCTGCCGCCACATAGTAGGAATTGAATAGATAAGCGAAGCGCTCGTCGAAGGGACGATAAGACGGCTCGAACGGACGCAGCAGAAACTGCTCGAAGAACCAGGTGACATGCGCGCGGTGCCATTTCGCCGGACTGGCGTCGGGCATCGACTGCACGATCTGGTCCTCAGGAGAAAGCGGCGCGGCGCGCCGCTCGGTCTCATTGCGAACCGTGATGAAGGCGTCGCGCCAGAAAAGGCGCGTGTCGCCGATCGGCTCGGCAATCGCACCCTCCCCTTTGGCTGGGTCATGCAGGCGAACGGCAGGACGTGACATAAGCTAGGCTCGGAAAACCAAATGGATAGGAATAGCTGGACTCAAAGCTTAGGAAGGTAATCAGCATCTCAAAGGATGGTTCCATCGTCGCCGGCTTGCAAGTAGCCGAAACCGACTAACGTGGATGTGATCACGTAAGAATTTTTCCCCTCCGGGGATTGACCTTGCGGCAAAACGAACTACGGGAATCGCTGCCGGGAACGAGGGAGCCTGCATGCCGAACGCAATGTTGCCGCGGGAGCGGTGCGACTATTCCGCCATTGTCGACCGCCCCCCGCTCAAGCTTCCCGGCAATGCGCGGCTTGTATTCTGGACCATCGTCAATCTGGAAGTCTGGGACATCCGCAAGCCGATGGCGCGCCAGGTGCTGGCGCCGCCGACCGGCCAGACGCACATTCCCGACGTGCCGAATTGGAGCTGGCACGAATACGGCATGCGCGTCGGCGTGTGGCGCTTCTTCGAATTGTTCAAGCGCCTGCGCATTCGCCCGACGCTCGCGATCAACGCCCGCGTCTGCGAGGATTATCCGCGTGTCGCCGAACAAGCGCGTGCCGACGGCTGGGAATTCATGGGCCATTCCTACGAGCAGGGTCCGATCCATGCCGAGCCGGACCAAAAGGCGATGGTCGAGCGCTCGCTTGCGATCCTCGAGCGCTTCTCCGGCAAGCGTCCGCTCGGCTGGCTCGGCCCCGGGCTGACGGAAACGCTCGACACCCCGGAAATCCTCGCCGGAGCCGGCGTCAAATATATCGGCGACTGGGTCTATGACGACGAGCCGACAGTCATCCGCACCGCCAATGGGCCTTTGCTCACCCTGCCCTACACGCTCGAGCTCAATGACATTCCGATGATGATCGTCCAGCATCACGAGAGCGAATATCTGATGCGGCGCGCAATCGACCAGTTCGATCGGCTCTATGCCGAAGGCGAGCACCGCGCCAAGATCATTGCGCTGGCGATCCATCCCTATATCAGCGGCCAGCCGCACCGGATCAAATACCTGGAGGCGATCTATCAGCACGCGCGCCGCTTCGATGGCGTCGTCTACTGGACCGGCGAGGAGATCGTCGACTGGTATCTCAAGTCCGGAGCCGTCCCGATCAGGTGATGGCATCGTCATTCTGGTATCAACTGTAGTCCATTCTGCCCTTTCCGAGGTCAGGGCACGTGGTATGCGTATGCGTCACACCCGCGCTTGTCGCGAGCCTACGCGTCTTGTTATCCGTAGAAGCAGCGTGAATGGCCGGGCCAAGCCCGGTCGTGACAGGGATGGGAGGACCGTCAGATGCGGAGCGTCACGGCAGGAGCATTGCTTTTTTCGTTTCTGTACGCGGCGACTGCGGTGCATGCGGCGCCCCCATCCGATGCCGCGGCGCCTGCGGCCAATCCAGCCGCGAAGCCGGCCGCCAAACCGGCTGCGAAAACCGCACCGGCGGCCAAGCCCGCAACCGCGACGCCGTCTGCTGCGGCAGCCTCCGCTGCACCGTGCCACACCTCCGGCACCTATGACGCCTGGCTCGCCGCCTTCGAGCGCGAGGCGCTGACGCAAAAGATTTCCCAGCGCGCCATATCGACGGCCGCCCCCCACCTCACCTACGACCAGAAGATCGTCTACATCGACCGCGGCCAGCGGGTCTTCACCCAGACCTTTCTGGATTTCTCCGGCCGCATGGCCGCGGCCTACCGTATTCAGCGCGGCCAGGCGCTGATCAAAACGAATGCGGCGACCTTCGCGCGCATCGAGCAGGAATTCGGCGTGCCCGCGCCGGTCATCGTCGCGTTCTGGGGCTTGGAAAGCGACTTCGGTGCCAATATGGGCAAGTATTCTTCGCTCAGTTCGATAGCCACGCTCGCGTACGATTGCCGGCGCAGCGATCGCTTTCGCGGGCAGCTCTTCGATGCGCTGCGTCTCATCGAGCGCGGCGATCTAAGACCCGAGGACATGATCGGCTCCTGGGCGGGAGAACTCGGCCAGACCCAGATGATGCCGTCGGAATACAATCAATATGGCGTCGACTATGACGGCGACGGCAAGCGCGATCTGATCCACAGCACGCCTGACGTACTCGCCTCGACCGCGAACTACCTCAAAGGCCTCGGCTGGAAAAAGGGCGAGCCCTGGGTCACCGAGGTGCACGTACCGGCAAACCTGCCCTGGGATCAGGCCGATCTGTCGATCCAATTGCCGCGTTCCAAATGGGCAGGCTGGGGCGTAACGCTTGCAGATGGCAAGCCGCTTCCGGCCGACAATCTGCCGGCGTCGCTATTGCTGCCGATGGGACGTTTGGGTCCGGCCTTCCTCGCCTATCCGAATTTCCAGGTCTATCTGCAGTGGAATAATTCGCTGGTTTATTCGACCACGGCGGCGTATCTCGCCACCCGCATCGCAGGCGCGCCGGCGCTGCGGCACGGCAGTCCGCCGCCGGCACTCGCCTTTGAAGACATGAAAGCCTTGCAGGGGATGCTGGTGCGCGCCGGCTACGATGTCGGCAAGGTCGATGGCTTCGCGGGCTTGAAAACGCGGCAGGCGGTCAAAGCGATGCAGATGAAATACGGACTGCCGGCGGATTCCTATCCGACGGCGGAGCTTTTGGCCCGCATGCGCGGCGGCGGGTAGTCTCACACAACATTCGTCGGCGCGAGGCGGCATTCGAGCTCGCCGGCCTCGATCTGAATAGTAGAATGACGGATGCCGAAGCGATGCTCGAGCTCGTGGCAGGCGTCCATCAAGAAGCTGTCGCCTACCCGACCGCCGTCGCACACGAGATGAACCGTCAGCGCGGTTTCGGTCGTGCTCATGGCCCAGATGTGCAGATCATGGACGCCGGCAACGCCCGGTAAATTCTCCAAATAGCCGCGCACGTCCGCGGTGCTGATGCCTTGTGGCACGGCGTTCATGGACATATTCAGCGATTCCCGCAGCAAGCCCCAGGTGCCCCAAACGATCGCCACGGAGATGAGCAAGCTTGCGACCGGATCGACCCAGGTCCAGCCGGTCAAGAGCAGCACGGCGCCGGCAATCACGACGCCGGCCGAGACGGCGGCGTCCGCCGCCAAATGCGCAAAGGCGCTCCGGATATTCAGATCGTGCTGCCGCCCGGCCATCAGCAGCCAAGCCGACAAGCCGTTGATGACAATGGCGATGCCGGCAACGATCATGACCGTCAGTCCGTTCGTATGCTCCGGATTGCCGAAACGCAGGATCGCTTCCCATGCAATCGCGCCGGTTGCGACCAACAGCAGGATGGCATTGATGAGGGCCGAAAGGATCGAGGCCGATCGAAATCCGTAAGTGAATCGCTCGGTCGGCGCGGCCCGGCCCAGGAGATACGCGCCCCAGGCCAAGACGAGGCCTAGCGCATCACCGAAATTATGCCCGGCATCCGCGAGCAGCGCGACCGAGTTGGCCGCGAGCCCGCAAATGATCTGCGCCACGACGAGCGCGAGATTGAGCGCGGTCGCTATCGCGAAGGCGGCACCGAAATTCGTCACACCGTGTGCGTGATTGTGGTGGTCGTGCTGATCGTGAACGTGCGACATGCGCCGCTTATGCGCCAGGACGGTGGTGTTACACAATCACATGTGCAAAGAAAGCCGTTAAAATTCGGAGCGTTCAATCGGAAAAGCCACCCGGCGAAGTCAGCGGGTCAAACGTATTTTCTGGCTGACCCTGAAAGGCGACGGAACTCTCGATCGTGCTCAGTATCTCGGTGCTTACAGCGCTCGTCGCCGGACTTCTGGTGCTCATCAGCTTTGCCCAGCCGGCGGCCGATCGCCTGCATCTACCCTACACCGTCCTACTGGCGATTGTTGGAACGGCGGTTGCCAGCCTCGCCTCATTCCTTCTCTACACGCCGCTGACCGATGTCTTTAACGACATCGCCGAACCGCTTGTGAAGTTTCCGATCAATGCCTCGGTGTTCCTGGTCGTCTTCCTGCCGCTATTGCTGTTCCATGCCGCGCTGACGATCGACGTTCGTGAGCTCGTCGACGACGTTGCTCCCATTCTGACGCTTGCGGTTCTGGCGGTTTTCGTCTCCGCGGCGGGCATCGGATTCACGCTCTCATTTGTCGGAGGCGTCCCGCTGACGGTAGCGCTTTTGCTCGGCTCCATCGTTGCGACCACCGACCCGGCGGCAGTGGTCGGCATTTTTCGCGATCTTGGCGTGCCCCTGCGGCTGGTGCGGCTGGTCGAGGGAGAAAGCCTGCTCAACGACGCTGCAGCCATCGTGCTCTTCAGCACCCTCCTGCGTATCATCAGCGAGGGCGTGCATCCCGGTCTTTCGGCAAGTGCGCTCCACTTTGCAGAAAGCTTTGGCGGCGGCCTGCTGCTTGGCTTCGTCGGCGGCCGTTTGTTTGGCGCGCTGGTGCCGCTCCTTGGCGGCGCCAAGCTCGCGGAGGTCACGCTTGCGCTCGCTTTGCCCTACCTGGTCTATCTCACAGGCGAAGAGGTGTTCGACGTCTCCGGCGTCGTCGCCGTCGTCAGCGCCGGATTGACCGCCGGCGCTGTCGGCCGTGCGCGGCTGAAGCCGGACAATTGGCACTATCTGGAGCAGGTCTGGGAGCAGATCGGCTTCTGGGCCAATTCGTTGATCTTCATCATGGCCTCTTTGCTTGTGCCCAGGCTGCTGTCGACGCTGAACATTCACGACCTCTGGCTCTTGGCGCTGGTCATCGTGAGCGCATTTGCCGCGCGAGCCATCGTTCTGTTCGGATTCCTCCCGATCTTGAGCACTCTCAAGCTGAGCCGGCACATCGATGCCGCCTACAAGGTGGCAATCACGTGGGGTGGCTTGCGCGGCGCCGTCACGCTTGCATTGGCGCTCGCGGTCACGGAAAGCGGGCGCATCGAGGCCTCGACGCAAAGCCTCGTGGCGGTTCTCGCAACCGGCTTTGTCCTGTTCACGCTGCTGGTCAACGGGCTCACTCTGCGGCCGGTGATGCGCGTGCTTAAGCTCGACCGGCTCTCCCCGCTCAACACGGCGTTGCGAAGCAAAGTGCTCGCGCTCGCTCTCGCCGAAGTGCGGGGCGCCGTTGCACAAACGTCACGAGATTTCGAGCTTGCGCCAGCCACTACCGAAGCTGTCATCGCCGATCTGACCACGCGGCGCGAAGCGGACGGTCTCGAAGATGAGACCATGATCTCGGATCAGGACCGGATCACCGTTGGCCTGGTCGCGCTCACCAACCGGGAACACAGAATCATCCTCAGCCATCACGCTCAACAAAGCGTCTCTAGCACGGCCATTGAACGCCTTCTGCGACAGACGGACCTTCTCATCGACGCCGCGAAAACCGACGGCGCGGCCGGCTATGCGCGCGGCGCCGCGAGCCTTCTCGCCTACACATCCGGCTTCCGGTTCGCGCATTTTCTTCATCGGCAGTTAGGGATCGAACGTCTGCTTCAGCAAGCGATATCGGTTCGGTTCGAAACACTCCTGGTGCGGGAATTCGCCCTCAAGGAGCTTGTGCGATACAACAGACAGTGGCTGCCGTCGCTAGTGAGCGAGCCGATCGCGCGCGACCTGGAGCAAATCCTTACGGCGCGGCTTGAGGCGACCGCGCGCGCCATCGACGCCTTGCGGCTGCAATATCCCGAATATGCGCAAGGGCTCGAGCGGCATTTCCTTACCCAAACCGGCCTGACGCTCGAGGTATCGCTGATCCGGCAGTTGGCTGAGGACGGCATCATCGGCGGCGAGCTCCACAGCGCGCTCGAACGCGAACACGCTGCCGAACGACAGAGCGCGAGCGAACGCGTCCGGCTCGATCTCGGCTTGAGAACCGAAGACCTCATCACGCGCTTCGATATGTTTCGTGGGCTCAGCCCGGCCGAAATCAAAGCGCTGGCGCGCCTGTTCAAGTCCCGACTGGCGTTGCCGGAGGAAAAGATCATCCGGCGCGGAGAACGCGGCTCGCACGTTTTCTTCATTTCATCCGGGGCTGTCGAGGTCGTTCTCCCTGACGAGCCAGTCCGCCTCGGACGCGGCGACTTCTTCGGCGAAATGGCGCTGTTGAGCGGCCTGCCGCGCGCCGCGGATGTTGTGGCGCTGGGCTATTGTCAGCTGCTGGTGCTGAGCGCCGCGGACTTCCAGCGCTTTCTGGCCAGCAATCCCACAGCCAAGGCGCATATCGACCTGATCGCCGCTACACGCACGTCCATGAACAAGGAAAGCGCAGGCGCCAGAGTGCCGGGCGTGCTCTGACCCGGATCGCGGCGGCCGCGCACGACCACGAGGACACCCTGCACGCCTCACACAGTGCCGGCGTGCTCGCGGCAAGAACCGAAAGAAGCGCTCTAAGTATCCGCGCGGAATTTCGCCGGACAATTTTCTTCTGGTCAGCCGCGATGAAACGTTATAACGTTACAGCTCGGGCGAAAAGCAGCTGAAAACAAGGCGGCCTGGCAGTAAACTATCACTGCGTTCGTGTTGGACGGTGCGCCTGATGCGTTGGGTTCGTACCAATAGGCAGTGGAGCACTTGGCTCGCGCTTGCGGCGATGACGCTGCAGCTTGCCCTTTCGTTCGGACACCTCCATCTCGAAAGGCTTGCAAGCGGCTCCGCCGTCGCTAGCGTGGCGGCGTCCAAAGCGCCGTCGTCCCGGCAAAATCCAGCTCAGCATCCGGCGAACGAGGCGGACGATTATTGCGCGATCTGCGCAAACATCCATCTCGCCTCGTCATCGTTTTTGCCGGATGCGCCGCTCCTGCCGGTGCCGTTCGCGTCGCGAACGATCGAGCATTTCGGACATTTCGCGTTCGTTTTTGTTTCGCCGCAGCGTGCGGCATTTCAATCGCGCGCTCCTCCCCTCGCCTGATTCACGGTCGTTGCTGATCTGACGCCTCGCCGCGCGTACGCGCCGGCGACGGCGCACAGATAAACGCGGCATTCCGATCATTTTTCGATCTGCCGCGACAGCGCGACCAGCAATTGAGCCGGCCGTTTGGCCATTCGTTGCAGCAATCAGGAATGAACTTTTGATGTCCGTACTTATTTTTCACGCTTTACGCCGCCGCGCGCTTTGCGGTTCAGCCATCGCCGCGGCGCTCGGCTTCGCCGGCGCGGCTGCCGCGCAAACCCAGCTTCCGGAAGCTCGTCGTCACGGCACCGAAGGAGAAGGAAAAGCCGAAACCCAAACCCGTGCAGGTACGTGCCGCTCCACGCCCAGCGCCGGCACCGGCGCCAGCGCCGCCTGTGCCCGCTGCGCCGCCGGTCAATCCGGTCACCGCGACCACGAATACCCTCAACCAGGGACTGAACACGATCTATGCGCCGATCGGGACCATTTCGACAACCATCAGTCACGACACGATCCAGGCGCTTCCCGGGCGGCGACAATCAAACCGTCGAAAAGATACTCCTGCAAACTCCCGGCGTGACGCAGGATTCCGCCGCCAGCGGCAGTCTTCACGTTCGCAACGAGCACGCCAATGTGCAGGTCCGCATCAACGGCATCATGCTGCCGGACGGCGTTACCGGCTTCGGCACGTTTCTCGATACCGCGCTGATCGGCAACATGACGCTCATCACCGGCGCGCTGCCGGCTCAATTTGGTCTGCGCACCTCGGGCGTGCTCGACATCCAGACCCGCAACGATGCCTTCAACGGCGGGACTGTGGGCGTCTATGGCGGCACGCGGCAAACCTTCACGCCGAGCTTCGAATATGGCGGCCAAGTCGGTCAAACCCAGTATTTCCTCACCGGGCGGTTCTTCGAGAGCAATATCGGACTTGAAAATCCGACGCCGAACTGGGCGGCGATCCACGACCACACGACGCAGGAGCGCGGCTTTGCCTATGTCTCGACCATTCTCGATCCCTACTCGCGCTTCACGCTGATGGCCGGCGCCTCCTATGGCGCGTTTCAGATTCCCAATACACCGGGGCTGACACCAAATTTCACGGCATTCGGCATCTCCAATTTCAATTCGGCGTTGCTGAACGAGAACCAGGTCGAGCAAACCTACTTCACGGTTGCGGCGTGGCAGCGCTCGATCAACGGCGCGGACGTGCAATTGTCCTATTTCAACCGCTACAGTTCAGTGCATTTCACTCCCGACCCGATCGGCGACATCATCTTCAACGGGGTGGCGTCCCAAGTCTTTCGCTCCGATTTTGCCAACGGCGTAACCGGCGACATCGCCTATCGGCTCAACGAGGCGCATACGCTGCGCGCCGGCCTGCTGTTGCGCACCGACAAGACGCAAGTGACCAACACCGATACGCTCGAGCCGCTCGATGCCGCCGGCAATCCGATCGATGCGCCGTTCACGGTCGTCGATCCGAGCAGTCTGATCGGCTACACGGCAGGCCTTTATCTGCAGGACGAATGGCGGCTGACCAATAGCCTTACGCTGAACGCCGGCATCCGCTTCGATCAGTACTGGGCGTATATCACCGAATATCAGTTCAGCCCACGCGTCAGCCTCACCTGGAAGCCGTTCGAGAGCACCACCTTCCATATCGGGTATGCCCGCACTTTCACGCCGCCCGAGCAGGTGCTGGCCGCGCCGACCAATCTGGCCTTGTTCCAGAACACGACGGAGCAGCCGAGCGTGAACTTGGACAGTCCGGTGCGCGCCGAGCGTGCGGACGTCTACGACGTCGGCGTCGTGCAGCAAGTGCTTCCCGGATTGGAAGCCAGCATCGATGCTTATTACAAGAAAGCGAAGAATCTCATCGACGACGGCCAGTTCGGACAGGCCTTCGTGCTCACCGCGTTCAACTACGCCCAGGGCGAGAATGTCGGCGTCGAGCTTTCCACCAAATACAAGAACGGCCCGTTCCAGGCCTACGGCAATATCGCGGTGGCGCGGCAGATCGCGACCAATCCGATCTCGAACCAATTCCTGTTCGACAACGCAACGCCACTGCCCGATCTCGGCGGCCTCACTCAGTTTCAGTATCTGCAAACGCATTGGGTCTTTACCGATCACAATCAATGGGTAACCGCTTCCGCCGGCGGCACCTACCAGTTTTGCGGCCGACCGGCCCGTCCGGATGAATGGATGTCGATATCGGACGCCGATGCTTGCGGCATCAGGTTTTCGGGCGACATGATCTATGGCAGCGGCTTGCGCGACGGCGACGCCAATATCTCGCACGGTGCCGCCCTACACCCAGTTCAACGTCGGCGTGGCGCGCGAATTCCTATGGCCGCTCGATCCGAAGCCGATGACGGTACGCTTCGACGTCATCAATCTGTTCGACACGGTCTACTTCATCCGCAACGGCTCAGGCATCGGCGTCTTCGCGCCGCAATACGGGCCGCGGCGCGGCTATTTCCTTGGCGTGTCGAAGAAGTTTTAGGAACCAAACGGCAATGCCGACGATCAGATGGTGTGAGTATTCCAATGCACGGTGAAGGGATAGGAGCGACACATGTCGAAGCCAGCTCTCGCGTTGTTGTTGGCCGCTATTGCCGTCGTGAGTTTTCCACGAACCAGCGGCGCAACAAACTATCACGAATACAAAAAGTTCAATCTATCTGGTCCGAGCGAAAGAGAACTGAGCAGATGTCACGCCAATCTGAAAGAGCATCGGAATTACTACCACTGCGATAAGTGGTGGGAGTTTTTGCACCACGACTAACGCCATGCGGAATTCTTGCGAGAAAGGGACACAAACATGAGGCTGGGAAAAGATCGAGGCAACGACCCTGCCAAAAAGCGTAAGCTGAGCGCAGCGGTCTATCGTGCCGCCCAATCCGGAGCGTTGACATTCACTCTCTGCTTCGGAGCCGCGTCCGCATTTGCAGCCGATCTTCCGGCACCCGCACCAATTCCACAGCCGGCCTATCTTCCGCCGGTCTATAATTGGACTGGCTTTTACATCGGCGGCAACGTCGGCGCTGGTTGGAGCGGGCTCAGCAGCACAAACTTTTCCGACACGCTCGGCAGCACCTTTACGGCGCCGACGAATGTTCAGTTTCTCGGCGGTGGCCAGGTCGGCGCCAACTACCAGTTCTCGAACGGGATCGTCATCGGCGCCGAGGCCATGTTCGACTGGGCTTCAAACAGCCAAAACGCGATCATCACCGCAACTGATCCCACCGGTACCGTTGCAGCCAATATCGGGACGTCGAATGCTCGTTGGCTGACCACAGTGAGCGGCCGGCTCGGCTATGCGTGGGACCGCGTGCTACTCTACGCCAAGGGCGGTGGTGCCTG
Source organism: uncultured Alphaproteobacteria bacterium (assembly GCA_963845075.1). GTDB lineage: Bacteria > Pseudomonadota > Alphaproteobacteria > Rhizobiales > Xanthobacteraceae > BOG-931. The sequence continues at coordinate 54,266 of CAWJRE010000031.1, forward strand.
GGTCGCAACGAACAGTCCAGCGATTTCGGTCGCGGGCACACCGGCGAGCTTTACCAGCATCAGCAACACCACGAGCTCGGGCTACACAGCCGGGTTCGGTGTCGAGTGGGCTTTTTCCGGCAACTGGTCGGTGCGCGCCGAGTACGCCTACATCGGGCTGCCGAGCCAGAGCTTTACGGTAACGCCGGGGACGCCCACTTTCGGCGGCGACGTCATCACGTTCGGCAATCGCAACATTTCGATGGTGACCGGAGCGGTTAACTACAAATTCGGCGGCTGGTAGCAGCAGATGAAATTTCTAAGCGCGAAAGGAAAATAATATGCGACGAACAAAAGCATCGCGCCTCGCTCAGGCGGCGCAAACTGGAGCGCAAGATCACAACATCTTTGCCGCCATGCATGCCGGCATGCTAGAAAGCTGTCGGGAGAAAACGCCAGCGAGTGCCAGCGTGAGTAAGGTGGGCGTAGCGGACAATCGCTCGGGACAATCTGTCGGTACCCTTGCGCGCGCGCTGGCAGCACTTTGCGCGTGCGTCGCATTGCCGACCTTGGCCTTCGCGCAGGCTGGCGAAAGTTCCGTGGCCATCGCGGCCTTGCCGCAGGACCTCTCCCCTTGGGGCATGTTCCTGCATGCCGATACCATCGTGAAGGCGGTCATGATCGGCCTTGCGGTGGCCTCGCTCGTCACCTGGACGGTCTGGGTCGCAAAGAGCATCGAGCTTTTTGGCGCGCGCGCCGTCGTGCGGCGGGGACTGCGCGCGCTCGCCGAGTCGGCAACGCTCGCCCAGGCGCATGAAAAGCTACGGAGCGGCAAAGGTCCGGTGGCGCAACTCATGCAAGCCGCCGCAAGCGAGATCCGGCTCTCCGCCAATTTGCGCGCCGACGGCTTGAAGGAACGCATCGCCTGGCAATCGGAACGCATCGAAATGGCGGCGGGGCGAAAGATTTCGCGCGGAACCGGGATTCTCGCCACGATCGGCGCCACCGCGCCCTTCGTCGGCCTGTTCGGGACGGTCTGGGGCATCATGGACAGCTTCATCGGCATCTCGAAGGCGCACACCACGAATCTCGCGGTCGTGGCGCCGGGCATCGCCGAGGCGCTGCTTGCAACTGCGCTCGGCCTCGTCGCCGCCATCCCCGCGGTCATGATCTATAACGTGCTGGCGCGCTCGACGACGCACTACCGCGCGCTGATTGGGGATGCGTCCGCGCAGGTCATGAAGCTTGTGAGCCGCGATCTCGATCGCGCCATCCTTGCCAAGTCCGGACTGGCTTCGAAGCCTGACGTCGTCCCGCAAGCCGCGGAGTAAGCCATGGCAATGCGTCTCGACCACGGCACCGACGAGCTCGAAGAAGTGCACGGCATCAACGTTACGCCGTTCATCGACGTCATGCTGGTGCTGCTGATCATCTTCATGGTCGCGGCGCCGCTCGCGACCGTGGACATCGCCGTCGACCTGCCCTCCTCCAATGCCGAGCCGCAACAGAAACCGGACAAACCCATCTATCTCACGCTCAAACCGGACCTGACGCTCGCCATCGGCGATAGCCCGATCGCGCGCGACCAGCTCGCCAGCGCGCTCGACGGCGCAACCGGCGGCAATAGGGACGATCGTATTTTCCTGCGCGCTGATCGCAGCGTGCCCTATGGCGACGTGATGGCGGTGATGAACGAGCTGCGCGCGGCGCGCTATCTGAAGGTTGCGCTGGTCGGCCTGGAGATACGGCAAGCGAAATGAGCATGTCCGCGTTGAGTTGGCATGACGATAGAAGCCCGCGCGAGCTTGCGCGCTGGGCCATCGCCGGCGCTATCGTGCTCGGCGTTCATGCCGGCGCGCTGATGTATCTCCTGGCCGTGCACGAGCCCGACATCGTCGGCAGCAACATGGACGTGGTGACGGTCGAGCTGGCGCCGATCGACTCGACCCCGGACGCCGTCGAGCAGGATCTGGCGCCGGCTCCGGAGACCATGGTCGAGTTCGAACCCGTTGCCCGATTTGCCGAAGCCGCAAGAGCAGCCGAAGGAGGAAGTGAAGCTCGAGCGGCCGCCGGATGAAGCGCCGGCAGAAATTCCGCTGCCGGTCGAAAAGCCGCCGGAGAAGGTTCAGGATTCGCCGCCGCCAGCGCCAGTTACAGCGCAGCGGGTCAAGGGCGGCGCGCCGAAGGTTGAACCATCCTGGCAGACGAATCTGATGCGGCAATTGCAGCGCTTCAAGCGCTACCCGGCGTCAGCGCAATCGCGCAAAGAAGAGGGCGTTGTGCTGTTGAGCTTTAGTCTCGACCGCTCCGGCCGCGTGCTCGCCCACAGCATTGCGCGCAGTTCCGGCCACGCCGATCTCGACAATGAGGTCATGGCCATGATCATGCGTGCCGAGCCGCTGCCGCCCTTCCCGGAGAGCATGTCGCAAACGCAGATCGATCTGACCGTGCCGATCCGCTTTTCGCTGCGCTGACGTGTTGCCGGAATCGCCTAGTTATTGCCGCCGACCAACGGCGGCGGCGGCGCATAACCGTGGGCGAACGGCCGGCTATAGGGTTGGCCGGCACCGAACTGCATCGTTGGCCCGTTTTGGCCGAACGGCCGCGAACCCTGGCTGTCGAAGTTCTTGACCCGATCATTGGGATCGGCAAACCTCGTGGTGTTCCCGCCATTGGTGCTCAGATTTTCCATCGTGAACGCGCGTGCCGAAGGAACGGCCACGGAGGAGGCGGTAAACGCCACTGCCGCCGCGAATAAGGCAACCGCCGCGAAACGAAGCTGCGTCAAACGAAGTGTCATGATACCCCTCATTCCCCTCGCTCATCGCCCCGAAGCATCCAGCGCAAGCTAGGGGCGCGGCACACCCACCGTCAAGCCATTAGCCATCAAAACCGTAAAGCAAATTTCCCTAGGAGTGATCATGCGAACCAAGCCGTGTCTGTCCTTGACCGACGTGAAGAAAATTCTGGAGGCCTGCGAGGCCGAGGCCCTGAAAAACAGGTGGAATGTGGCCGTCGCCATCGTCGACGAGGGCGCTCATCTGCTCGGCTTCCAGCGCATGGACGGCACCGGCCCGATCTCCGCGGAAGTGGCGATCGGCAAGGCCAGAACCTCTGCGCTGACCAAGCGTCCGAGCAAATTCTTCGAGGATCGGGTGAAGGACCGGCCGGCCTTCGCCAGCTTTCCCGCCGGAGTCTTGATCCAGGGGGCGCTGCCGATCATGCACCAGAATGAATGTGTCGGAGCCATCGGCGTCTCCGGCGTGCAGTCGCATGAGGACGAGCAGATCGCGCTCGCCGGGCTGAACGCGCTGGGATAGCGGCAGCGAACAGACTTTCCGCTCGTTTCCGCGCAAGTGGGAGATCCAGTGCTGGGTCGCCGCCTTCGCGGGGACGAGCGGATGAATGATCACTACGCATCCAGTTCCTTGAAATAGCGGTAGATGCCCCACTGGCTGAACGGAATGCGCCGCTCGGAGGCAAGATAGGCTTTGATCCGGGGCCGTTGCGCGACCCGGTCGTGCAGCGCAACCAATCCCGGAATTTTCTTCTCGAAGCGCTTCATCCGCTTGGGAAATCCGTAGCGCAGGCCCTCGATGATCTGAAAGATCGAGAGATCGACGTAAGTCAGCCTGCGCCCGATCAGATATTGGCCGCCATTCTTCTGCAGCACGCGCTCGAAATAGCCTAAGAATTTCGGCACGCGATAGCGCCAGAAGTCGTGGGTGCGCCGCTTCGCCGCCGGCTTCTGCTCCTCATAATACAGCCAGCTCGTGATCGGATGGTGCGTGTCGTGAATCTCGACGACCAGATCGGTGATGGTGAGCTGGAGCTGGTGCGCCCAAAGCCGTCCTTCTTCGTCGCGCGGCGACAAATTCAGGCGCGGGCCGAGATAGAACAAGATATTCGCAGTCTGCGCGATGATGAGCTTGCCGGCTTTGAGGAACGGCGGCGCAAACGGCGGCCGCGCGCTGCGCTTGTCGTCGATGATTTTCATCATCGCCGGCACGCCGGCTTTGCCTTTGCGGCGCGCGACATCGACGTAATCTGCGCCGGCTTCTTCCAGCGCCAGCCGAACAAACTCGCCGCGTCCTTGGACGGTCGGATGGTAGTAAAGCTCGTAGCGCATGCGCTTGGCTCCGAACGATTTCAAAAAGTCTCAAGCCGGCCGCGATGGCAATCCGGCATCGTGAAAAAGCGAAACCTTGGTCCGGTCGTGCAACCGGATCAAGGTCCCGATGAAACTAAAGCCGCTGTAAGCGCGGTGCTTATTCTTTGCAGGCGCGGACGATCGCGCCGCCGCTCAGCCCCGCTGCGCAACCCAATTGCCGGCGCAACGTCCACCGGACGCTTGCCCGTACCAGGTGCCGGCGCCACGGGCGGCGTTCAAATGTCCGGACGCGACCGCAAAAGCCGAGCCGCTCGAAACCCGCAGCGAGGCTGCCCCGTTCGACCGCACCCGCCCGGCGAGATCGATCCCGCCGCCATTATAGACGATCATGCCGTTGACGATCTGTCCGCTGAACCGATAGGCGGCGTCGCATGGGCCGCTTCTGGTATAGACCACGACGCTCCAGGTGCCGTCATATTTGCCGGCCGCGCGAACATACGTCGCCTGAGTGAGCGCCGCCGCGGTGACGGTGGCCGCAAGGAGGATGGTGCCGGCAGTGTTTCGAATCATTTTCGCCCTCTGTCTTCTTCGGCCGCGTCCACGCGGCTCAATCGGTGAAGCGCATTCCCAGCGGCAGTGAACACTATGTGCTCATTGCCGGCCGCGGCGTGTCCGATGTCACAGTTTTCCGCAATAGCGTTCCGGAATAGCCATTCCGGAATGGCTCTGTGACGAGGCGCCGGCCGGATCAACCGGGCGTTGACTTATACTGCTCATCGGCGACTTTTTCCATCCACGCGACATATTTGCCGTCGCTCATTTCGGTGATCGCCATATGCGACATGGTGGTGGTCGGGCCGGCGCCGTGCCAGTGCTTCTCGCCGGGCGAGAACCAGATCACGTCGCCGGCGCGCACTTCCCGCACCGGACCGCCGGCGCTCTGCACGCGACCAACCCCGGAGAGGATATAGAGCGTCTGACCGGCCGGATGGGTGTGCCAGGCGGTGCGCGCGCCCGGCTCGAAATGCACCAGGCTGGCGCGCACGTTTCCCGGCGACGGCGCCTCGACCACCGGATCCTGCCAGACCGTTCCGGTGAAATACTCGGCCGGCGCTCGGCGTGAGGCCGTCGAGCCGGATGCTCTGATCTCCATGTCCGTTTCCTCTTGTCTTTCGGTACTTCAATTTCAATCGAAGCATAAGATAATGGAAAGCCGGCGGCGAGCGCTCCGCTCCGGGCGGGCGCCGCAAGAAGGTCGCAGTCGTGTGCCATTGCGCTATAGTAATGGGGCGTGAGGGGTGTTGAGTATGCGGACAAAGTTTCCTGGTAGCGGCGATCGCCGCGTGCGGCTTCTGGTTCGACCTTTCCTGGCCATCGTCTCATCGCTCGCGCTCGGTCTCTCGCTTGCGGCCTGCTCGAAGTGCGACGTGCCGACCTGGCACCGCGATTTGCCGACCGCCCCGCAATCCTGCCACGACGGCCCGACGCAGTAGCAATCGCCAAAGCCGCGGTCATTTCCCGCGGCACCTTCCGCTCCCCTCGTCATCCCTGTCTTCGTCACCACCGGGCTTGATGTTCAGCCCGGAGACATGACCGACAGGTGTGCGGAGACATGACCGACACGTCATTATTGCGTGGATTCGGCTGCAGGGAGGCCAGCCATTTCTCAGGACAGATTGCTGAATTGGCCGTAACGACCGGAGAGCACCAATGCTCAAACGCGTTTGCGTCGCGCCTCAGCTGCGACGTTTCGTAGTTTTTCGCAAATTTCTGCCTTGGTGCCACCCGGAGCGCCCGCTAGGCTAGGAACCCAAAAATCGTCGGGCAATCGAGCGGAACACCGCAGATCGCGCACTTCCCCTCACCCGCCGTCGCTGCGCTCGGCGTCCTCTCCCGCAAGCGGGAGAGGGGAAAAATTTATGCCGCCAGCGTTTCTTTCACGGCGGCGACGAGTTGCTTGAGCGTGAAGGGCTTCGGCAGGAAGGCGTATTGGCCGTGCTCGGGCAAGTTCTTCTGGAACGCATCTTCCGCATAGCCGGAGACGAAGATGATCTTCAGGTCCGGATTGCGGGTGCGTAATTCACGCGCCAGGGTCGGGCCGTCCATCTCCGGCATGACCACGTCGGAAACCACAAGATCGACCGGCTTGCCGGATTTCTCCAGCACCTCGATCGCCTCCACGCCGTTGCCGGCTTCCAGCACCGTGTAGCCGCGCGACGTCAGCCCGCGCGCGTTGAGCGCGCGCAAGCCTTCCTCATCCTCGACCAGAAGGATCGTGCCCTGGCCGGTGAGATCAACGCTGGCGGCCTTCGCGGGGACGGCGGCGCCGGCGGCGCGCCTGACCTGATCGGCCGCGACAAGCGTCTGGGTGATCGCCGGCGCTTCGGCCTCGGCCGCCTGCTCGGCGAGCTCTTCCGCGCCCGGAATATGCCGCGGCAGAAAGATCCGGAAAGTGGTGCCCTCGTGCAGGACGGAATCGACATACACGAAGCCACCGGTTTGTTTGATGATGCCGTAGACCGTGGACAGCCCGAGCCCCGTCCCCTTCCCTACTTCCTTGGTCGAGAAGAACGGATCGAAGATCTTGCCCAGGATCGATTCCGGAATGCCGGTGCCGGTATCGCGCACTTCGACCAGCACATAGTCGGCGGCCGGCATGCCCTTGGCATGGTAGCGCTCGCATTCCTTGGCCGTGACATTGGCGGTGCGCACTTGCAGACGGCCGCCGTCCGGCATGGCGTCGCGCGCATTGACCGCCAGATTCACGATCACCTGCTCCAACTGCGAAATGTCCGCCTTCACCGGCCACAGATCGCGGCCGTGCTTGACCTCGAGCGTGACCTTCTCGCCGATCAGCCGGCGCAGCAGCATGTTGAGATCGCTCAAGACCTCGCCGAGATCGAGCACCTGCGGGCGCAGCGTCTGCTTGCGCGAGAAGGCGAGCAGATGCCGCACCAGGCTCGCCGCCCGATTGGCATTCTGCTTGATCTGCATGATGTCGCCGAAAGACGGATCGGTCGGCTTGTGCGCATTGAGCAGAAAATCGGTCGCCATGATGATGGCGGAGAGCACATTGTTAAAGTCGTGAGCGATGCCGCCGGCGAGCTGGCCGACGAGCTCCATCTTCTGCTGTTGCGTGACCTTGTTCTCGAGCTCGCGCTGGGCCGTGGTCTCGAGCGTATAGACGATGGCGGCTTCCTGGTCGCGCTCTTCTTCCTCGACCGCGGTGACATAGAAGCTGCCGAAGCGCTCGCCGTCGCCGGCAAGGGCTGCTTCGACCGGCGCAATGTCGCTCTTGCCGCGGGCCGCCGCCGCGATCGCGGCGTCGAGCGCAGCGCGATCGCGCTCGGCAAGCACGGCGCCGATCGGGCGGCTGCCGCTGTCGAGGTTGAGCGCATTGTGGAACAGCCGCGCGAACAGCGGATTGGTGCGCACGATCCGCCCCTCGCGATCGACGGTCGCGATCGCCATCGGCGTGTTGTGGAAGAAGCGCATGAAGCGGATTTCGGCCGCGCGCTGCGGATCGGTGCCGTCGTCCTGCGCGCGATTGAGCACGAGCGTGCGCGACGCGCCGGGCGTGCCGTCGGCGCCGAAGGCAAGCTTGTGGAACAGCCGCACCGGCAGCTTGCGCCCGCTGCGCGTCTTGAGGTCGAGATCGAGAACTTCGGTTTTCAGTTCGCCCGGCGCCGCCCGCAGCGTGGTCAATAGCGCGGCGCCATCGCCGGCCACCAGGTCGGACGAGCTTCAGAGCCGCCGGAGCCGACTTGCGCCAGATCCTGGTCGAGCCAGGTGGCGAGCGTGGCATTGAGATAGACCACGTCGCCTTTGCCATCGACCGAGAAAAAGCCGGCCGGTGCGTGATCGAGATAGTCGACCGCGTGCTGCAATTCCTGAAAGACATTCTCCTGGCGCTCGCGCTCGCGCGTCACGTCGGACAGCGACCAGACCGTCAGGCGGCGGTCGCGGCCGCGCTCGCCGAGCGGCCGCACCCGCAGCCGCAGCCAGCGCGCCGGCCGGCCCTTCAGCCCGGCGACCCGGACCTCTTCCTGCAGGCGCTTGCCTTCGCGCGCCGCCTTGAGCAGCCGGTAGATGGCTTCCGACGCGTCGGCGTCGCCGATGAAGACCCGCTCCACGGGCCGCATCTCGTTGGCATCCGCATCGATCAGGTCCAGATAGGCGGCGTTGGCGTAGATGACGCGGCCGTCGCCGTCGGTGACGAGGATGCCGTCGAAGGCCTCGTCGACGACCGTCTTGATCAATGGGTTGGCCGGACCCGCCGCCGGCAGGCGCAGGATGCCGGAGGCTAGCGCGAACAGCGAAAATACGCCGACCGTGGCCAGCACCGCGAGGAAGACGAGAATGTAGGGCTCGGCGCTGCCTCGACCCAACACGACGAAGGCGGCTGCGGCGCCGACCAGGAGTGCAGCGACCAGGAGCACCAGGATGACACTGCCGGTGCGCGCCGCGCCGGCGCTGCGATCGACCGATTTGCGGACGCCGGCGGCTGAGTCTTGTGAGGCTTGGGCAATGCCGTGTGTGGTCGTCATACCTGGCTATCCCTGACCGCTCGTCCCCGCGAAGGCGGCACCCATCGGCCGTCGCACGCCTCACGGTCCTACTGGATTCCCGCCTTCGCGGGAATGAGCGGAGCAACGTTATTGTTCGTGCCCCTTAGGCCGTCCTCGCGCAAGCAAATTTGCGCGATTCGCGGGCCCGATTACAGCGGCCGGCGCTCGGCCGCCATACGGCGCAGCCGCATGATATAGCCGATGATTTCGGCGACCGCGCGATAGTGTTCCTGCGGAATTTCCTGGTCGATCTCCACAGTTGCATGCAGGGCGCGGGCGAGCGGCGGATTCTCGACCACGGGAATGCGGTGTTCTTCGGCGACCTCGCGGATCTTGCGGGCAATCAGGTCCACGCCCTTGGAGACGCAGACCGGCGCATTCATGCCGCGCTCGTATTTGAGCGCGATGGCGTAGTGGGTCGGGTTGGTAATGACCACGGAGGCCTTCGGCACCGCCGCGATGATGCGCTTGCGCATCCGCGTGGCGCGCAATTGCCGAAGCTTGCCCTTGATCGTCGGATCGCCCTCGGTCTGGCGGAACTCTTCCTTGATTTCCTGCAGCGACATTTTTTGCCGCTCGTACCATTGCCGATACTGGAAGAGGTAGTCGGCGGTGGCGATCACCGCGAGGACGGCGACAACCGTGCCGAGCAGCTTCAGCGCAATCGAGCGGATGAACGACAGCAGCATCGCCGGATCGGCTGTAACAATGGCTGCCCATCCTTTGGCGTTGCGGCCACAACAGCACCGCCATGACGCCGCCGACCACGCAAAGCTTGGCCAGCCCCTTGGCAAAGTTCGCCAGCGCCTGTTTGGAGAACAGGCGAGCGAAGCCGGCCATCGGCGAAATTCGCGACAGTTGCGGCTTGACCGAATTCGGTCGTGAACACGATGCGGTGCTGCACGATGTTGCCGGCGAAAGCGGCGACGCACAGGACCAGAAGCGGCAGGCCGAAAGCGGCGGCGACATCGAAGGCGAGCGTCTTCATCAGCGCTGTCAGCGCCGCGCCGTCGGTCGGGATTTGATAGGATGTGGCAATGAGCCCGCGGAACGTGGTCTTGCAGGCTCGACGCCATCGGCGCGGCGAACACCATGATCGCCAGCGTGCCGCCGGCGATGGTGAACCAGGTGTTCACCTCCATGCTTTTGACGACGTCGCCGCGGCGAACGCGCTTCTTCCAGGCGTCGTGGTGTCGGATCTTCTGTCCGATCGTTCGCTTCGCTGTTCTCTTCGGCCATGAGGGTTGGTCTCTATTAGTGGAGCATGATCTTTTCGGAAAACCGGTTTCCACTTTTCCGGATCATGCTCTAGCCGTGCGGCGTCAGCGCGTGCAGCACGCCGCCCGCATAGTCGAGAAAGAAGCTCATCATCGCCCCGAGCAGAAGAAGCAGGAACAAGAGCCCGATCAGGATCGACAGCGGCAGCCCGACAAAGAACACCTGCATCTGCGGCATCAGCCGCGCCAATATGCCAAGCCCGATGTTGAACAGAAGCCCAAAGACGATGAACGGCGCGGAAAGCTGAATGCCGATGCGAAAAGCGCCGGCGACCGTCTTGGTAATGAGCGCCGCGGCGTCGCCCGTGGTCGGCAACTCGCCGGGCTCGAACAGGGTGTAACTGTCGTTGAGCGCCGCGATCACGAGGTGATGCATGTCGGTTGCGAAAAACAGCGTGATCCCGAGCAACGTCAGGAAGTTGCCGACGATCATGCCCTGCTCGCCCTGGGTCGGATCGACAGCGGTGACAAAGCCAAGGCCGAGCTGCTGGGCGATGACCGAGCCCGCGACCTCGAGCGCGGAAATCGTCAGGCGCGCGGTGACGCCGAGCATCGCGCCGAACAATATTTCCTCGACCAGCATCACCAGAACCGGGCCCGAGCGCGGTTGCATCGATGTGGTAGGCGTCGCGATGCAGCGGCAGCAGCGTGGCCGCAAGGATGAGCGCGAAAGTGAGCCGCATGCGCGCCGAAATATTCTGCTCGCCCAAGCCCGGCAGCAGCATCAGCATGGTGCCGATGCGCGCGAACACCAGCAGGAAAGCGGCGCCAAGCGCCGGCAGGAATGAAAGGTCAATCCGCATGGATGCGACGGCGCGCTCCCTGCCCCTCGCACGGCTAGTTGCCGCCGATGCGCGCGGCGATGCGCACAAAATTCGCATACATGGTGTCGGCCATGAACGGCAGCGCAACAAGGAGCGTGACGAAGATCGCCAGGATTTTCGGCACAAAGACGAGGGTCGCTTCCTGAATTTGCGTCAAGGCCTGCACAAGAGAGACGGCGACGCCGACGATCAGCCCGACAAGCATCAGCGGCGCCGTCACGAGAATGAGCGTCACGATCGCGTCACGCGCCACGTCCATCACTTCCGGTCCGGTCATTTACACTCCCCCTCCGCCTCCCCCTTGCGGGAAAAGCTTTTTAGATCGGCATCCTCAGGATTTCTTCGTAGGCCGCGATCACCTTGTCGCGGACGGCGACCATCGTCTGGATCGCCGTTTCGCTTTCGGCGACGGCAGTCACGACATCGATCATGTTGGCCTTGCCCATGGCGACCGCTTGCGCCTGGGCGTCGGATTTACGGCCGATGGCCGTGACATTCGTCACGACGTCCTTGAGCACGGAGCCGAAATTGAGCCCGCCCTCTGGTGCGGCCGGGTCGCGGGAAAGGGCCGCCGATTGGTCGCGCAATTGCGCGAGCGCGGCATAAGCATTGGCGGCTATCGCCGGAGTTGCCATGGTTCACCTTCAACTTTTGAGGATATCGATGGTGCGCTGAAGCATGCGCCGGGTGGACGAGATCACGTTGATGTTGGCTTCATAGGAGCGCTGTGCGTCGCGAAAGTCGGTTATCTCCACCAGCGCATTGACGTTGGGATATTTCACGTCGCCCTTGGCGTCGGCCATGGGATTGTCCGGCTCGTGCCGCACGCGGAAGGCGGACGTATCGGTCGCGGTCTGGCCGAGCTTGACACACATGCGCGTCCATCTCGCGATCGATTTCGTCGCGAAACGTCACGATGCGCCGGCGGTAAGGATCGCCGCCAGGCGAGCTCGCGGTCAATTCGGCGTTGGCGATGTTTTCCGAGATGATGCGCATGCGCCCGGCCTGCGCGCGCATTCCGCTGGCGGCGATCGCGATCGATTTCAGAAAGTCCATCACGACACGTGGTCTCCGCCCGATGACGAAAGTCCGCTTAGGCCTTGCCGAGCGCCGTTTTGATCAGCGAGAGGCTATGGGTGTAGATCGACGTCACCGCATCGTAGCCCGCCTGATTGCCGGCGAGCTTGAGCATTTCCTCTTCATGGCTCACGGCGGTGCCGCGCGGGCGCGTCTCGTAGCGGAGATTTCTATCGTCGTCGAAATGCGAGCCGCCGCCGACCGCTTCGATATGGCCCGGATCGGTGCGCGCCATGCTGATCGACACCCGTTGCAGCGTGCTCGCGAAATTCGGCGGCGCCAGATCGCGTGCGCGGTAACGGGGTGTTTCGGCGTTGGCAACGTTCTCGGCGAGCACGCGCTGGCGTTCCTGGTGCCATTGCATGCGGGTACGCAGCATGGAGAGAATCGGAAGATCGGGAATCGCCATCGTCTGCCCCTTTTTGACTAGGCAGACTTTGCCGAGGGCATGGTTAATGGCCGGTTAAAAGGAAGTTCCCGCTACGTTTGCCATTAATCCGCCGTTTACCATAGAAATGCTGATTGCTCGGGGACCGGGCTCAAAATCGCCCGTCAAAATTAACGTTGTGTTAGTATTTGCGGCGGCAAATGTTACCGGCGCTGTTAACTATTAGGAATCAGCGCAACCGCCGCAGCCACTCGGGGGAGTTGGGCGAATGTTTGATTTGTTCGGCGCGGAAATGCCACTCGCCGTGCGTTTCTTCCTGGCATTCCTCATCGTGCTTGGATTGATCGGCGCGGCGGCTTGGGCGGTCCGTCGATTCGGCAGCGCGCGCCTCAGCGGCGCGGTGCGAGGACGGCAGCCGCAACTCGCGGTCATCGAATACGCAACGGTCGACGCGCGCCGGCGCCTGTTGCTAGTGCGGCGCGACAATGTCGAACATCTGATGATGATCGGCGGACCGACCGACGTGGTCGTGGAAGCCAATATCGTGCGCGCCGCGCCTGCTGCGGTACGCGAGCCGGCGGCGCCGCGCATTCCTGCGCCGGGAGAAAACCTGGCGCGCGCTATTCCCTTGCCGGAGCGACGTCGAATGGCTCTTGGCCGCTGCAGCCGGAAGCTCCCATCATGCCGGTGCAACCTCCTGCGCCGGCGCGCCGAGGACCGCGCATCGAGCCAATGCCCGAGGAGCCGATCAGCGCCGCGCCGCCGCATGCAGAACCAATTCCTCGCCCGCAACGCGAGGCGTTGACCGCGCTCGCCGACGATCTTTCCGCTGTGGTCTGCCCGACTGCGCCGGTTACGCCGCTGCCGCCGCGCAGCCGTCCCGCGCCGCCCACTCGATTGCAGCCCTCCGAACCGCGCAGCGAACATCGCGCTGAACCGCCACGCCTGCCGGCGGGACAGCCGGCAGCCGATCCCGGCGCGGCCGATCAAAGCCTCGCGGAAATGGCGCAGCGTCTGGAAGCGGCATTGCGCAAGCCGAAAACGGCCGAGCTGCGCGCAAGCCTTCGGCATCTGCCGCGGCAGCCGAAGACGCGGAGCAAGCCGAAGAACAGACCGCCGCCCCTCCTCCGCCGCCACGCGCCGCACGCCCGGCCGAGGCGAAGCCCGCGCGCACCGAAGCTAAGCCGAAAGAAGGTAAAGCACTTTACGACACCCTCGAACAGGAGATGGCCAGTCTACTGGGCCGCCCGGCAAACAAAACCTGATGACATCATTTTGGGGCTGCCGCGTCCGGGTAACAGCGGTGGCGGCCTCACTAGCGGCTCTCTTAGTTTCGGCGACGCCGCTCGCCGCGCAGGATATCAGCATCAATCTCGGTCAAGGCGCCGCCGCCGGCGGCCTCAACAAGCACATCTTCAGTTGATCGCGTTGTCGACGTCGCTCTCGCTTGCACCGTCGAGCCTGGTGATGACGTGTTACACGCATCGTCGTTGTGCGGTCACTGTTGCGCACGGCGCTCGGAACGGCGACCTTGCCGCCCAATTCCGTAGGCATCTCGCCTGCACTTTTTCTCACGCCCTTCGTGATGGGGCCGGTTCTCACGCGCGTTTTACGACGTCGGGTTCAAGCCACTGGTCGCCAACGAGATCATTGAACGAAGCATCCGAGCGCGCCTCCGGACCCCTGCGCGGGTTCATGGAGAAAAATGTCGCGAAAAGGATCTGCGGCTGTTCATGGATGTGTCGGCGAGAAAGCGCCGCAAAAGCCAGAAGATCTTTCGATGCGCATCCTCACGCCTTTGAAGTAGGTTCTAATCATCAATCTCGTGGTCGCTGCGGTGCTGATGTCGATCGGCATGATGATGCTGCCGCCGGTCGTGGCGTCGCTGCCGTTCAAGCTGATTTTCTTTGTTCTCGTTGATGGCTGGACGTTGGCTCGCTAATCAAGTTATGGAACATTGAGCGGGCAAGGCGGCAAGCTGCGCTTTTCGCGCGATATTCGCAGATCGTCCACGCCGTTCCTAATGGAACGATTGCGAACTGCTCAGCGTTATGCGTCTGACAACAGTTGAGGAGGAAGCCATGGGATTTGGACGCGGATTGTTGCTTTGGCTGATCGGAATTCCGTTGCCGATTATCATCTTGCTGGCGATTTTCATGCACCACTAACGCGGCAAACGTTCCAAACGATGAACAAAGAGACACTGGCTATTGATGCCTGCGGCGAACCGCAGGCATCGGTGTTTGTAATCGTCGTCGGTAGCGTCTTCCACGCGCTAGCCGACACCAGGACGACCCAGGTGTGTTTCGTGATGCCACCGGCATTCGATGCTTCCCTTTGATCCAGCGCCTACCGCACGAGCCGCCTAGGGCGGCTAATCCCGAATGCGCCCTCTTAAGAATGTCTTGTTGCTGGCGTGATCGACTGGTCGTTTCCTAACAAATATGCGCAACCCCAACCCACGACCGCACAGCCTAGCGCAACGACCAACATTGGAATGAGATGACGACTAAACATGTTGCAACCGCTCACGTGTGCCGTAACTCATGCAGAGACATGAAATTTGACTGTGACAGAGGATACAGCACCATAATTTCTATAAGAGCAGGCCCAAGAGGGTCCGTATTGTTCGCGGCGACCCGCCGTCTCTAGCCACTCCCGCAGCCCGCTTGTCCGCTGTCGTGTTGCCACCCTCGCTCCACTATAATGATACCGATTCGGCTTTGTCTTTTGTGCCGACAACGGAGCATCGAAAAAGGGCAAGGCTTATGAAATCGCCAGTGGTCAAGCGCTCAATCGTCCTTGCGGGGCACAAGACAAGCATCAGCTTGGAAGAGGCTTTTTGGAATGGGTTGAAGGACATCGCCATGCGGCGTCGTCAGACACTGTCCGACTTGGTCGGCAGCATCGATGCCGAACGCAAGCATGGCAACTTATCGTCGGCCGTGCGGTTGTTCGTTCTCAATCACTATCAAGCGCGCTCGTCGAGCGAAAGCGTCACCAAATCAAGCGGCTACGAGGCCAACTTATCTCATTGACCGGTTCGGAAGCCGCGTCTATGCCGCTAGCAATTCCGGCAGCTTCGCGATGCTGGCAGCGATCTGCTCCCGCTTAACGCATGCGGCAACAAACCTTTGGCCGGGCTCACTTCGGCCGGGGTTTTTTCTTCGTGGACGACAAAGGCCCGACGATTGAACTCAACCGGGCCGGTCGAGTTGAGGGGGAACATTTGACGCTCCGAGCGAGAACCTCGGTTCTGTAAACGCGCTACTTCTGATCATTTGCGGCAATCTGGCGATGTTGGCCGCGATCCGCGGCGCTTTATCTTTCGTTTAAGTTTGCCGGAGTTCGAACGTCTGGGCTCCAGCTCGTATAGGCCGCCGTAAAGCCGTCGTGGTCGCTGACGATGAAGGAAAAATCGTTTTTGTCCTGAAGGACCAGCGCTCGTGTTACCCATCCCCGCGAGACTATTCAGAAATCATCAGCTTTTACAGTATGTTATATCAGTCAATGCGTAACGCGCAATTCTATTGGCCCGCTTCTTCGTTGCTCCGTCTTTTTACGTCGCTGCTCGCCACGCACTCCTCCTGTCGGAACCCAGCGGGCGGCGCGACGTTTTCGACATACGCGTCTTCGTCAACTCCAAGGATCTTCAGCCATGGCCGCTTCATCGCGCTACACCCGAGCGATCTCTTCCGAAGTCGGCGAAATCGAGCGCCGGCTGCGCGTTCTCGAGAAGAGCCTCGAGAAAATCGGCGCGCGGACGTCTTCGAATGCTCGTGAGACCGCTGATGGCCTCACCGAGGCGATCGCGTCAGCCTTGTTCGGCTGGGCCGACCGCTTTCGCCAGGGCGCAAGCTCATTCGGCGACCAGTCGACGGCCTTCGGCAAAGATGCCGCGCGATACGGGAGCGCGGCGCTCACCCGCGTTACCGAGGAAACCGAACAGCGTCCGTTGTTGGCGATTGCGGTGGCGCTCGGCGTCGGCATCCTGATCGGCATGGCAGCCCGCGGCCGAACCTAGAGGGCGATGGCTTTAAGTTGAATCGTCATCGCGCTCTAGACCTTTGGTGGAGCATGATCTTTTCGGAAAACCGGTGCCCACCCCGGATCAAGTCCGGGGGAGGCTTTTTCCGGATCATGCTCTAGTCCCCTGCCGTTCCGCAGCGATCCGAAACGGGGTACCGCGCGCCCGCGGGAGCATGTACATGCATACCCTGCGCAACGATCGGATCGCCCGTCATGCTCAGCGCCTATCCTGCCCGTCGCCTGCAAGACACGTCACTGAAAAGCGCGGCTTGGGTCGATTTGCTCGACCCGACCGACGCCGAACGCGCCGCCTTCGAGCAAGCGTTCGGGCTGCGCGTGCCGACGGCGGAGGAGCTTGTGGAGATCGAGACCACAAGCCGGCTGCGCAACGAGCACGGCACGCTCTATATGACCGCGCCGCTTCTTTACGCGGCCGATGACGAGCCTTGGGTCCTGGTGCCGACCGGCTTCGTTCTGTCGGAGAGAGTTCTTCTGACCGTGCGCTCGTCGAAACTCGTTGCGTTCCACAAGGTCGTCCAGGAGCTGGAAAAGAGCGAGCAAATCGAGCCGGCGCCAACGTTCGCCCGGCTTCTGGAGGCGCTCGTCGACCGCATGGCGGACGTGCTCGAAAACAGCGCGCGCGATCTCGATGACGCGTCCCATCTGATCTTTCGCCCCGACGCGGTGAAACAAGCCGGGCTCGCGCACGAGACCACGAAGCTCCGCCGCCTGATGATCCGCACCGGCCGCACCAGCGAACGCATGGCGCGCGTGCAATACACGCTCGTCTGCCTCGACCGCATCGCCAAATACGCCGCCGAACATTGCCGCGAGTGGATCCCGCTCGATGTCGCCAACCGCCTGCACATCGTCTCGTCCGACATCGCCTCGCTGGCGCAATTCACCGAGGGGCTCGTGAGCCGCGTGCAGCTTCTGCAGGATGCCGCGAGCGGTATTATCAACATCGATCAGAACGAAGTGATGAAGGTTCTCACCATCGCCTCGGTCGTCGGCATACCGCCGGTGTTGGTCGTCGGCATCTACGGCATGAATTTCAAGCACATGCCGGAATACGATTGGACCTGGGGCTATCCCTACGCGCTGGCGGTCGTGGTCATCACCGCCCTTTTGCCGCTCATTTGGTTCAAATGGAAGGACTGGATCTAGCAACTTCAGCCAGAAAAGCACACTTTTAACGTGCCTTGTGGCAAAGTGAGCGCGATCGGGCGCACGGAATTACCCCATGAAGACGATCTTTGGCGGCAAGACCGGAATGGTTCTTCTCCTGTTGGTCGTGTTGTTGCTGGCCGGTTTGCCGGTCGCCGTCTGGCTCGACCTGACCAATCTTGCCGAGACCAATTTGAAACGCCAGGCGAGCGATCTGAATTCGATCATCAGCAGCGTGCGCAGCTATTACGCCAGCAACGTCGTCGGCCGCATTCTCGCCGCGCCCGGCGTGCCTACGAAGGTGGCGCACAATTACGAGACGATCCCTGGGGCTATTCCCATTCCGGCGACGCTGTCGCTCGAACTCGGCAAGGTGATCAGCGAACAACAACACAACATCACCTATCGCTTCGTTTCGGACTATCCGTTCGCCAACCGCGCGCCGCATCCGCTCGATGAGTTCGAGGCCGATGCGCTTCGCCGGCTGCGCGAAAATCCGAATCAAATGATCTCCGCCGATACCACGTCGCTTTTTGGGGACAAGGTGCGCCTGGTCGCGCCGGTGGTGATGGGTGCGCCTTGCGTTGCCTGCCATAACTCCCATCCGGAAAGCCCGAAGCGCGACTGGAAGGTCGGCGACGTGCGCGGCCTGCAGGAAGTGACCATCACCCAGCCGATCGGCAACGATCTTTTCGCCTTCAAATACCTGCTCGCCTATTTCGTGCTGGTGGCGGCCGTCGGCTTTATCTTCATCGCGTTGCAGCGGCGTCAGGCGGCGGTGATTCAGGCCATGAATGCCGAGCTTGAAACCGCCAACGAATTCCTCGCTTCGATGTCGATGAAAATCTCGCGCTATCTGTCGCCGCAGATCTACAAAAGCATTTTCAGCGGCCAGAAGGACGTCACCATTCACACCGAGCGCAAACGGCTGACGATCTTCTTTTCCGACATCAAGGATTTCACCGCCACCACCGAGCGGCTGCAGCCCGAGCAAATCACCGAACTGCTCAACGAATATTTCACCGAAATGTCCAAGATCGCCTTGGTCCACGGCGGCACGATCGATAAGTTCGTCGGCGACGCCATGCTGATCTTCTTCGGCGATCCGGAAACCAAGGGCGACGCCGAAGACGCCAAGGCCTGCCTGCGCATGGCGATCGAGATGCAGGACCGGATCGCAGGGCTCAACGCCAAATGGCGCAATGCCGGCATCGAGCATCCGTTCCGCGTCCGCATGGGCATCAACAGCGGCTTTTGCAATGTGGGCAATTTCGGCAGTGACGACCGAATGGACTACACGATCATCGGGGCGGAAGCCAATTTGGCGGCGCGCCTGCAATCGATCGCCGAACCGGGCCACATCGTGATCAGCTACGAAACCTACGCGCTGGTGCGCGACGTCGTGGTGGCGCAGGAACTGGCGCCGATTACCATGAAAGGCATCAGCCGCGAGGTCGTGCCCTTCGCGGTGAAGGGCATTCTTGGAGACGCGGGCGAGACCATCCGCGTTTTCAGCGAGCACATTACAGGGCTCGATTTCTACCTCAATGCCAACATGATCGATGCGACCAATGCCGGCCATGTCCGCAAGGTTTTGCAGGATGCGCTCGATGCGCTTGACGAGAATGTCCCGGCTAAGCCTGCGATCACTCCGGCCGGCGCAACGGCGCCAGCCGGCGGCTAGCAGCGGTTCGACGCACTCCTGTTCGAAGGCGGCCCATGCTGATCATCCGTCTCGCCAAGGTGGTGATGATCGCCGCACTCGCGGCTTTCGCCTTTCTCGTCACCTATGACAATCTCGTCGACTACGGATCGAACTACCAATTCGTGCAGCATGTGCTGAGCATGGACACGACGTTTCCCGACAACACGCTGCGCGACCGCGCCATCACCAATCCGAGTCTTTGGCGAGCGGCCTACGCCACGATCATCGCGGCCGAGGGCCTTACCTGTCTGCTGCTGACCGCCGGCGCGATTGCGCTCGTCGCTCGGCTTGGCGACACCGCGGACGCCTTCAATCGCGCGAAAGTTTGGGCAGTCGCCGGTTTGACGGTCGGTTTCGGCGTTTGGTTCTTCGGCTTTTTGGTCGTTGCCGGGGAATATCTCGCCATGTGGCAATCGCGGAGCTGGAACGGCCAGGAGGCCGCCTTCCGCTTCACGATGGTCATTCTCGGCGTGCTGATCTTTCTCGTGCTGCCCGACCGCGACAAATGATCGCCGCCACGGGGCTTTTTTTGCAGCATGATCTTTTCGGAAAGCCGGTTGCCACCCCGGATCAAGACCGGGGCAGGCTTTTTCCGGATCATGCTCTAAGGGAGAACTCTCACATGCATTGTTGTGACGATTGTTCCGCATCGCGCGTTTCGCCGCTGCTTCCAAGTCGCCGCAGCATGATCGTCGGCCTCGCCTCGGCCGCGATCTTATCCGCAAGCCGCGCATCAGCGGCCACCGGCACTTCGGCCGACGATGAGCGCTTCATGCGTCTTGCGCTCGACGAGGCGCGACAAGGCGACTATCCGTTCGGCGCGGTGATTGTGCGCGACGGCGCGGTCATCGCGCGCGGCCGCAATCTGGGCAAGACGGATGGCGATCCGACGGCACATGGCGAAATGGTTGCGATACGCCGCTGCCTCGCCGATCGTGGCCGCGCGGCGCTTGCGGGCAGCACGCTCTATACCTCCGGCGAGCCTTGCGCGATGTGCATGGGCGCGATCATCTGGTGCCACATGGGCCGGCTGGTCTTCGCCGCCTCCGTGGAGCAACTCGCAACCAAGATCGATCAGATCATGATTCCGAGCGCCGAAGTCGCCGCCAAGGCGCCGTTTTCCCCGATCACCATCACCGGCGGCGTGCTCGCCGACGAAGCCATGCAGCTTTTTGCGAAATAGCTATTCCCGAAGCACTCGGCGCGAAGGCATCATGCGCATCGGATACACGAGACCAGCCGGGCGCCGCTGATTGTTGTTCTGTGTGGTCGACATACTGGTTCGCGACGTTCATTTCGAGGGGCATAGTCATGCGAATAGTCTTCGCCGTCATGGCAGCGTTGCTTGTTGGCGTCGTTCTGGGCGCCGCCGCAACGCACGAGCTTCATGCGCAGAGCAAGCCGCCGGTCTATGTCGTGACTGAGATCGCCGTCAGAAACATTCCCGGCTACGTCAATGAATATGCGCCGCGGGCGCAAGAAAGCATCAAGAAGGCCGGCGGCAAGATCCTCGCGGCGAGCCTCAACGTCACGCAGCTCGAGGGCCCCGCTCCTTCACGCGTCGTTATTCAGGTCTGGGACAGCCCCGAGCAAATAGCGGCATGGGCCCACGGTCCCGACTACAACGAAATCCGCAAGATCGGCGAACGCTACGCGATCTTCCGTTCGTTTGCGGTCGAGGGCCTGCCGCGCTGACTGACGGCAGCATTTTGTTTGAACAAATCTTTGCGGAAAACCGGATTCCACTTTTCCTAGATGCGCTCTAGCGCATCAGCGCGCCGCCATCGACGCTGATGGTTTGCCCGGTGACGAAGTTGCTCTCGTCCGAGCAGAAATAGATCAGCGTCGAAATCAGATCGGCCGGCACTTGTTCGCGCTGGATGGCGCGCGCGGCGATGCCGGCGGCGCTTGCCTTGCCGGTCCAATCCGGATTGGTCACCACCGCCTCGCTCATCGTGAGCCCGGGCGCGATCGCATTGACGCAGATGTTGTACGGGCCGAGCTCGCGCGCGAGCGAACGCGTCATCGATACTACAGCGCCTTTGGAGGCCACGTAGTGCAGGAAATTCGGGGTACCCTTGAACGCGGTGCCCGACGCGATGTTGACGATGCGGCCCTTCTTTTTCTCCATCATCACCGGTGCAACCGCCTTGGCGCATTGGAAAGTGCCGCGCACGTTCACTTTCATCACGCGGTCCCACTCATCTTCGTCGATGTTCAGGAACGGCTTCACGGCCAGATCGGCGAACAAACCGGCATTGTTGACCAGGATATCGACCGTGCCGAATTCGCGCACCGTGTCGGCGACCAGGCTTTCGACCGAAGCCTTCGAGGTCACGTCTGCGCGCACATAAATGGCCGACCGCTGCCGCTCGCCGATCCGCTCGGCGACCGGACTGCCATCGAGCACATCCGACACCACGACTTTCGCGCCGGCTTCCGCCAGGCCCTCGCAAAACGCCGCGCCGATGCCGCGCGCACCGCCGGTAACAATGGCCACTTTGTCCTTGAGCCTGGTATCCATGTGTTCCTTCCCTGCAGCAATGCTCTTTTGACCGCCGCGCGTGGCAAGAGCCAATTTCGCGGCCGCGTTTCGTTGTGATCGGTTAATTTAGATGGCGTCCGCTAAAATGTCATTCCGGCACCACCGTGGCGAGCGGCTTGTCTTTTTCGACTGTGTAAGTGATCACGAGCTTGAGCGGTTTGTCGCCGACTTTTGCTTTGTGCGGCGTCTCGGTCGGCACCTGAAAGCTGTCGCCCGCTTTGACCATGCGGTCGGGCTGCCCCTTGATCGAGAGCTGAGCGCTGCCGTCGAGGCAATAGGCGGATTCGACGCCGGGATGCGTGTGGCGCGGAACGGCTACGCCGGCGTCGATTTCTACTTCGGCCAGGAGAGCCACGTATTTTCCGTCCGGCATCTCGGTCTTGGACAGGATGGTCCGCTTGATCCCGGCCGGCATCTGCGCATTCGCTTCGCCGACAGCCGTCGCCGCAAAGCCCGCCGCGGCGCACAGCACACAGGCGGCAAATTTTCTTCGTGACAACATCGATCCCTCCCTGAGTTCGGATCGGGAGGAAGCTTAGCAAGCGGCTCTCGCGAGCGACAGCGGCAAAAAGAAAAGCCGCATCCAGCCTTTTACCGGATCACGTTCTTAGAAAGGCCGGTGCATGCGGCCCAACAGCCACCCGATGCCAAGCGCGATCGCGGCAGCCGTATAGGGTTGGGTCTCGATGGTGGTGCGGATCGCCTTTTCGAATGAGCCCATGGTGGTGCGCGCCGCCTCATTTGCGGTGCCCGCTATGTCGGCCGCGCTGTCGCGTGCCTGGCCGTAAACATCCTGGGCGGCTTCCGAAAACGCGCTGGCCACGTTTTCGGCCTGCTTCTTGGCGTCGCCGAGTGCGCGGTCGAAGTCGGTCGATCGAGAAGAGCTCTGTGCCATGGTTGGGTTCCTGGGTGGGGTTCCTTATGGCGCGCAATCGTTTCGGATTGAATCGATTGATCGCCCGAGCTTTGTTGGTTGAGCGTGACCGTCTCGGAAGGCCGATCACGCCGCGGTTATGCGGTTATAGAGCAACGCGCGAGTTCCCCTTCCCGTTCGATGGCAGAGCAAATTTTCTGCGCCCGCTTACACGCAACCGGGCTACTCGATGCAACCGGATTCGGCCGCCGGTCCGGCGAGCAACTAGGTTTGCTGCAACGCCGGCTTCTGCAACGCCGATTTGGCCAGCATCACGTGGATGCCTTTGTGCAAATTGACAAGCTGCGTGACGTGCATGTCGGCGGCGATGCTGCAGAGCGAATAAGCGTCGGCGGCGGAAAGGCCGGTCGCGCGTTCGACCAGTACGATCATCTCGCGCAAGTCAGATGCGGCCGCGACATCGAGGTCGGGATCGAACGCCATGGTGATGACGTGGGTTGGCGTTTCCGCCCAGGGCCGTGCGATGCCGGTATTCCTTGCAAGCGTGCGCAGCGTGCCGGCGAGCCTGGTCTCGATAGGTCGCCCGCCAGAAACACGAACGACATATGTGTTCGCGCCGCAACGCTTCAGCGACCGGCGGCCGGTAAGCGCCGCCGCGCGACAAAAACGCGACCTTTTCGTTGGGCGATGGGTCGCACGTCGGCGGCGCATGCGGATCCAAGCGCAACGGTTGGTTCTCGAGCGTTGAAAGCGCGACGGATGCTGACAACAAATTTAAAGCTTTTTTAGTTTGATCTCGGCGCCGTTGAGCTCGTCGAGCACGCTTTCGTGCATCGTAACCATCAGGGCGCCGATACTGCGGCAGGAACTCGCGGATCTTCACCCACACGTCCGCGCAAGCGGCACCAAAGCTCTGATTGTCGTCGATTCCATATGTCCCTTCATGCAAACGCCGACCGGCGTTGCTGATCTCAAGCTTCACTTTCATGGATCGCTCCTTGCGTCGCTCTGCTGAAAGGCTCAAATAGCCTATAGTGCGAGGACCTTCGAAGCCCACTGACTTGCATCAAGGCCAGCCTACTAGCCCAGCATGAGGCTTTTGTCGGGTTTGTTCTCGGTATTCGGCGATTAGGTCAGGCGACCCAGGATCGAGGTAACCGCAATGCACATTCCGCACGAATTGCCGGAAGAGTTTCCCGGCGAGGCCGCGCTCATCGAACGGCTCGCGCGGGACAATTATCTCTTCAAACGACTGGCCATCCGCTACGACGACGTCAATCGCCAGATTTATCGCATCGAGTCGGAAGAACAGCCGACCGAGGATGCGGTGCTTGAAAGACTCAAAAAAGATCGCCTCAAGCTCAAGGATGAGATCGCCCGCCTGCTCACGCGCGAAGAGCGCAGAATGTAAAGCGGGCTGGTCAACGTCTGACCCTCAGCGGCGCAACGCCGTGCGGGCCAAGGTCGATCATGAACAAGGCGGCCTTCTCAGCATTTTCGACAACTGGTTCAGCCGGGTGCTGACAAAGCTCTCGAGCCTCGACCGGGAGCGGCCCTGGGAGGAAAGCGTCAAGGCGCATGCGGCGGGAATTTCCGGACCGGCGCGGGATCTCCAGAACCCGGTGGTGGCGCCGCTCGGCTACCAGCTGACCCATCGCAAGTCGCTCAATCGCACTTCGAACGCCCGTGCGGATCATGGCGTTCGCTTCAGACTCAGGATATATGCGATGATATTTTCCGCATCGCGGCCCTGAACGATGATGTTTGGCATCGACTGATGCGAAGTCCGCAGCGCGACCGTCAACGCGGTCGCGGTCATCCCGGGGACGTTTGCGACATCTTCGAAGGCAGGCGCCGCCGGATTGGTGGATTGTGCCTTTCTATCGACGCCGTGACATTGAGCGCACTGCGTATCGGCGAGCTGCCGGCCCGCGCGAATGCTGGCAGAGTCCGCCTGCGCGCCGGCACTACCGCTAAGCGCGGCTATCGTGGTAACGAGAGTCGTGCCGGAAACAATCGCCATCTTCATCAAACGGCTCACGGTGATGCTCCTTTTCCATGGACGGATGGTGTATTGGGTTCGCAAGTGAGCGCCTAAACGGTCCTGGATCATCATTTCTCGAGGGAAGATCATCATGCAATTTTGCA
This sequence comes from uncultured Alphaproteobacteria bacterium, assembly GCA_963845075.1. Lineage (GTDB taxonomy): Bacteria > Pseudomonadota > Alphaproteobacteria > Rhizobiales > Xanthobacteraceae > BOG-931. Next base: position 78,958 of record CAWJRE010000031.1, read on the forward strand.
AAGCGTTAGCGTTTGCCACAACCGCCCTCTTTCTTGGAACGGTGGCTTGTTACGCGGCCGACGCCGAACATGGCCGCGATCTTGCCAAAAGGTGGTGCGCTTCCTGCCATGTGGTGTCACCCGATCAGGCGCGTGCGAACGCCGATGCGCCGCCTTTCGTAACGATTGCGCGGTCGCCAAATTTCGACGCCAAGCGGCTGGCTTATTTCCTGCTTGATCCGCACCCCAAGATGCCGGAGCTGCCGCTCAGCCGCGCCGCCGCGGAGGATGTCGCAGCTTATATCGAGACCTTGCGGCGATGACGCGCGCGCAACGCATTGCCACCAGCATAGCATGGCAGCTTGGTTTGGGCTGCCTCTTCGTCGTGCTAATATTCGCTATCCATGACACCGCACAAAGCGCGCGGGCAGCGGACGCCGCAAGCGGCAAGCGCCTGGCACAGGCGCGTTGTTCCCTGTGTCATATTGTCGAGCCGGATCAGCGCGAGGAATTGGCCAACTCGCCGCCTTTCGAAACCATCGCGCGCCGGAGCGGCTTTGACGCCGACATGCTGGCCTATTTGATCCTCAGTCCGCATCCGCGCATGAACATGACTCTGAGCAGAACCGAATCCGAAGACATCGCCGCGTATATCGCTACGCTGCAGCGATGAGGCCCATCGTCGCCTAGGATCGTTGCCGCACAGCGGTCGGACTTTTTGCCGGGGCAAAGCGTTTGAGCGTTTCGATCACTTCCTGGTCCGACACCTGCTGGAAATCCGCGTAATAGGCGCCGATGGCGCCGAAGCATTTGTGCCGTTCGACGCAAACGATGTCGTCGGCCTCGCCGCGCAGTTCCTCGAGGCTTTCCGTCGGCGCCACCGGCACTGCAACGACAAGCTTTTTTGGTTTGCGCATGCGGGTTGCGCGCAAAGCCGCGCGGATCGTCGCACCGGTCGCAATGCCGTCGTCGATGACGATTGCGGTCCGACCCGCGACATCCGCCCGTTCGCGGTCGCCGAGATATCGCCGCCGGCGCCGCTCGATCTCGGCCAGTTCGGCATCCCGGGCGGCGTTGAATTCGGCCTCGCCGACGTCCGCTATCCGGATCACGTCGTCGTTGCGCACGACAATGGGAGCGGCACCGTCGACCACGGCGCCCATTGCCAATTCCGGCTCCGCGGGAACGCCGAGCTTGCGGACCAAGATCAAATCGAGCGGAGCGTCGAGTGCGGCTGCGACTTCGGCGGCAACCGGTACGCCGCCGCGCGGCAGCGCGAGGACAACCGGGAGCTCATCCTTGTAGCCCGCGAGCGCGCCCGCGAGCTTCCGACCGGCATCCGAGCGATCAATAAATGGCATCGCTGCTCCGCCTCGCGGATCGGCGCCCGCCGCTCCGTTCCCGTCCGCTCAGCACAAGTAGCCATCGTCCGGAACGGTCTTCAGCAACTGACGCACCGCGCGACGTGAGCACCGCCACACGGCCCGTCGCTCACTGCGCGGACTTTCCGTTGCCCGGCATCTCTCGCAAGCGCCGCGGGAAGAGTAGAACGTCTTCGCTACTCTTCCCGATAGACGCGTTCGCGCCGCTCGTGGCGTTCCTGAGCTTCGATCGACAGCGTGGCGATCGGCCGCGCTTCCAGCCGCTTGAGGGAAATCGGCTCGCCGGTTTCCTCGCAATAGCCGTAGGTGCCGTCTTCGATGCGCTGCAGCGCGGCATCGATCTTGGCGATCAGCTTGCGCTGCCGATCGCGGGCCCGCAACTCGATCGCCCGGTCGGTTTCGGATGAAGCTCGATCGGCGAGGTCGGGATGATTCTGATTGTCGTCCTGGAGATGCTGGAGCGTCTCCCTGGCTTCTTTCAGAATGTCCTCCCGCCAATCCAGCAGCTTCAGCCGGAAATATTCCCGCTGCCGCTCATTCATGAACGGCTCGCGGTCCGTTGGGCGGTAGAGTTTGTCGAAGACCCGGATGTTCTTATCGTTCTTGTTTGATGTGTCGTCGGAGCGACCGTTCTTGCTCTTCACCGACTGCATGGACTTCTCTGTCCCCATACTCTGCGCGCTACTTTGGCGCTACGTCCTCCCGGAAGGCGCGCCCATATAGCGCGGCTCTGTGACGGTGACAATACGATGATGCACGGGCCGGCTCCTCTGGCGGGGGTAGGCCGGAAACCCCCAGACGACGGGGTCAGGCCTGGTCGGCCGCCTTATTTCAGACCGAATTTATACCGGTTTTGCGAGTTCCACGGCCACCCGCAGCTCGATCTCGCCCAACATCTGGTCGACCTTCTCTTCCCCGGAGCCCTCCTTGAGGCCGCCGGCGACGGCCTTCAGACGCATCAAGCGCCCAGCGCCCGTCCTTGACCGCGGGGCGCCGCCGCTAGAGCGGATTCTTGTCCCTTGTAGGGCGATGAGGGCGTCAATCCGTCCACGGGGCGCAAGCTAATGGCGGGGTGCCTTGCTCGGACAGAGTGAGCCCGCCTTGCTCGATTTGCCGTTACCGCGGCCGGGCGCTCGCACGGAAACGAGCACCCCGGCCGCAACGTTTATGCCCGGCGGCGATTCCTGCCGCCCAAGCGGCAAGGCTTACCGGCATTAACTATAGCGGCCACCTTTTGGGACAAGTTGGCCAAGCAAAGCCGGACCGGTCGGGGGGCGAGCCATTCAAGGGCGCAGAAGCCCAGCAAATCGACAAATTCTACCTTGGTGACATTTACTACTGCTCGATGCCCTCTCCGGCATACCACCAAATGCCATCAGCATATTTTGAGGCAAGCGCGTACCGCGGCTTTGACTTAGCTCAGCCTGCAACCGGACTAGTTTTGTTTGGCCGAATTGCTTTGATGCTTTCGCCAGCAAACTCCTCGCAATGATCTGAAGCATCGCTCGATCGCGGCGCCCTATAGCGCGCCTCTCGTAACGGTCGAATTTCTGCAGGTCCGCGATTTGAGCGTCGATCGTGCGAGCTCAAAGGCCTTTGCTTTGATCGCTTCGGCGATAATAATGGAGCTATCGAGTTTATACGAAGCCAGCCCTGCCTCCACTTGTTTCCCCATCTTGGGATAAAAAATCCAGTCGCGTGCGACGTCCGGCCCAGCTTCCAACAGCTCCCAAAGGATGTTCTTTGATGCCTGGTGAAAGGCCAGATTGATGACGCCGGTCTTGCAGCGCTTCAGCCGCGCTATCTGCCAGGCGAGATCGACAAACTCCTCCACGTACATGCGCTCGATGATACCGTTGGGCCTGAGCTCTTTATAAAGCGCTTCACGGAGGGCGTTAAATTCCTCATCCGATTCGCTGATCAAAAGCGGCGGCAGCGGAAGGTCAGTTGGACGCCGGAAATTGTCTTTAGCCATGGGATACTCCTTACTGGCAGTTATGTTGAGGGGAAGGATGAAAGGCTTGAGCCAACGCATCCGCGCCCATACGAACAAGTCGCTGGGGCCCGATTGGCACGGCTGTTGTATGCATTGACAAGACTTGGCGGATGTTTATGCGCGCCGCAAACTTCGTGAACCAAGTCGCGGCCGCGATCAAAAGGAAAACCGCTGCCTGAGCCACGGGGCCCGCAACGAGTTGATTGTGATCGCACAGCGACGCTTTGATGAAGTCATTCGTGAATTGGATCGTCACCGCTTCATGCGGAAACAGCTCAACAGCTTTCGCGAGGCACCCAGACTCGGTGCCGAACAAAAACTGATAGATGGCACAGTAAACAATGAAATTGAGGGCGCGACAACAAATAAAAAGGTTGCATGACAAGTCTGCGAAAAATACAAGCTAATCGCGCCAATGCGCGGACGAGTACAGGTCCTAAGAGAGCGCAAAGCCATCAATTCCTGGCCGATCTGGTGAGCAATCGCGATATGGAAGCACCGGTGAGGTACCCGAACCAAATACAGCAAGGTCAACGCAAGTTGGCTACAATTCTATTGCAAGAGGCTAAACAGTTACGAGCGATTGACCGTTACGAGCGGCGGGCATTATCGCGTCGCCGGTTTGCGATTTGCGCGCTCGATCTTGCTCGCCGTCAGGCCGCTGCTTAAGACATACACTTGCTGTGCCTGCTGAGGGTCCTATTCAGCTAAGGCATGTTGTCGTGGCGCTCATCTTAATCGGTGGCGGTGGAGCGGGAGCCGTTGCGCAAAGATTTCGCCGCGTCGGGGCATGAGGTCATGGTGTTCGACGGCCGCCTATTCGGTCATCGCGACATGATGCATTGGAACGCGTCTGTCGAGGTTGACATTAGCGATGCTGTTCCCCTGGCTTATTGGTTTGACGCGGTCATGCATTTCGCGCGGCCGTTGCTGATATTGCGAATATAATCCTATCAACATTACATTTGGCAAACCGAACCCAAATTCCCCAATCCGTTCAATGTTGGGACTATTGTCGACCAATCCGAAGTGGAGCTCATCGACGAGAACGGCGGTGGCCCCGGCGTGCGGTTGCGAAAGCGCAAGCAGAAAAAGGGCTAGGACCGCGTGGCACAGCCGAGCGGCAGGGTGAGCGAGACAGAGTGCGACTGAGTTCTGCAGCGCTGAAGATCTCGCGCGACAGCGTGCAGCGCTGAAGATCTGCGTGGTCGAATCTCGGCGCGTTTGCCGTGCCGGATGGTCGGATCAATAATGCCCTTGGAAACCAAGTCGCCGTAACAGCCGAATCTTATAACAGTCCCCTGGTGTCGCTACCGACGCGCATTCGACGCTTACGAAGTGGGCTCGGTTGGAGCCTCGGATGAGACTGCAGAGACAATTGATCCGATACCTTGGAGATTTCGTCGAATGCAACGATGTGGCGCTCGTAAACTCCGTGACTCGAAAAAGCAGATGGAGGACATCCTTAAGAGGGTGAGCGAACTGGAGAAAAAGTCGCGCTAGCTTCTAACCTGACCGAACATCCGGATTCGTGGCTGAATAATGGCTAGACATACTAATCTAAAGTTGCAATTGGCCAAACGAACCCAAATGTCCGCCTAGTTTGAAGCGCCGACCTCGAGTTTATTGACGGAAACGGCAAGGGCCCCGGCGTGCGTCTTCGGAACGCCCGGGCGGGTTAACGCTCGCACCGGGGGACCTTTATGCCGGGAGCCGGCAGAAATTGCCGGGTCGGCGAAGCGCCTGCGCACGGTTCGAAACGGCCGCTTGCCGCGCGCGAGCGCTTGTGAGCGCCCAGACGGCGTGTTTAATCTCGCCGCCACGTTGACGATCACATCCGAGCAGGAATTCATGCGTTTCGAAGGTACCAGCGCTTACGTTGCGACCGACGATCTGAAGGTCGCGGTCAATGCCGCCATTGCATTGGAGCGGCCGTTATTGGTCAAAGGCGAGCCGGGCACCGGCAAGACCGTGCTCGCAATCGAGATCGCCAAGGCGATCGATGCGCCGCTGATCGAGTGGCACATCAAGTCCACCACCAAGGCGCAGCAGGGACTTTACGAATACGATGCGGTGACCAGGCTGCGCGACAGCCAGCTCGGCGACGAGCGTGTCAAGGATATCCGCAACTACATCAAACGCGGCAAGCTGTGGGAAGCATTCGTCGCCGACGAACGGCCGGTGCTGCTGATCGACGAAATCGACAAGGCCGATATCGAGTTCCCCAACGACCTGTTGCAGGAGCTCGATCGCATGGAATTCTTCGTCTACGAAACGAGCGAAACAGTGCGGGCGCGGCGGCGGCCGATCGTCGTGATCACCTCCAACAACGAAAAAGAATTGCCGGACGCCTTTCTGCGCCGCTGCTTCTTCCATTACATCCGGTTTCCCGATGCCGACACGATGCGCGCCATCGTCGAAGTGCATTTTCCCGGCATCAAGCACCGCTTGGTGGCAGAAGCGCTGCGGCTGTTTTATGAGATCCGCGACGTTCCCGGGATGAAGAAGAAGCCGTCCACGTCGGAATTGCTCGACTGGCTGAAGCTCTTGATGGTCGAGGATGTGTCGGCCGAGACGCTGCGCGAGCGCGATCCGAAGAAGCTCATTCCGCCGTTGCACGGCGCGCTGATCAAAAACGAACAGGACGTCCACCTGTTCGAGCGGCTGGCATTTATGACGAGGCGCGAAAGCCGTTAGAACAAGGGCCCTGCCCGTTCACGCGCCTGCATCTTCGGGATTTTTCCGGTTGCCGGCGATGAGAGTCCTTGGCGGTGGCGTGTCTTCGTCCGGCATGGCCTCGGATTCGACGGCTGCCGCGTCCACATCCACGCGCACGGTTTCGATCTCCGCTGGCGGTGGCGCAGTGTCCCGGCCGGGTAGATCGCCTTCGGCACTTGGCGAGGTCTCATAGGCCGCAGTTTCCGGCGGTAGTGTCGCCTCCACAGCGCTCCGATCAACCTCCGCGGCGCCGGCTTGACGCGCGGCGCGCCGGCGGCCGAATTCGCCGAGTTGAGCGCGGCGTTCGGCAAGCGCATCGCCGAAGCGTCGCGTCCAATAGTAGACTTGTGCCAGCGCGCGGCCGTATTTGCCGCCGGCCCAGACCAGTTCGAAAGGCGCAAATAGCTTCCAGGTAGGGTCGTCGTTGGCAATGGCGCGGGCGATCAGGTTGCCGGCCATTGCGGTGGTGTTGAGCCCGTGCCCGCTGAAGCCGCTGGCAAGCCACAGGCCCGGACCAAGCTCGCCGATTTGCGGCATGCGATGCAGCGGATGTCCCAACGTGCCGGACCAGGCATGCTCGACCGCGACTTTGCCGAGTTGCGGATAGGTCTTGGCGATTTCCGCCCTGAGCGCACGCACATAATGCCGAGGATCTCCAGGCCAAGTGGTGGCGCGACCGCTCCACATCAGCCGGTCGTCATCGACGATGCGATAGTGGCTGTCTGCAAGGTCGGAATCACTGATCGCGCCACGGTAGCCGACCGCTTCGCCAAGACCCGGTCCCAGCTTCGCCGTCGTGATGACATAAGTCGTGACCGGGATGAGTGTCTCTACGATTTGCGGCATCAGCCCGGCAATTTGCAGATTCCCGCACAGCACGATGTAGTTCGCGCGGAGTTGACCGTGCGGCGTAACGATGCGCTTGCGCACACCGGCGGGATCGAGCGACAAGGCGGGCGTGTTCTCATAGATGCGCACGCCGGCCCTTTCAGCGGCGGTCGCCAGGCCCAGCGCATAGTTCAAGGGATGAATGCTGATCGCCCGCGGATAGTGGATCGCATGAAAATAGCGATCGCTGCGGAGCACCGCCCGGACGCGGTCGGTCGGCCAGCCCTCGATCTCGCCGCCGAATTCGCCCACCAGTGCGGCAAGGCGCGTGAGCTCGTCGCCATTGTCGGTCTTGGAGACGTGGAGCCAGCCGTCTTGCGGATCGACACCCGGCATTTGTTCATGCCGAATGACGTTGCGGACATAATCGAGCCCGCTCTGCGCCAGCGTCCAGAGATCCTTGGCGTGGTCGAAGCCGACGCGGGCAATGATGCTGTCCGGGCTGGCGGCAAAGCCGGGCAAGACGAAACCCGTATTGCGCCCGGAGGCGTGGGCGGCGATGCGCCCGGCCTCCACGAGCACGACCGACCAACCCGTGCGGGCGAGCTCGCGCGCGACCGTCAGACCTGCAAGCCCGCCGCCAATGACGCAGACCTCGGCGTCGACTTCGGCGCCAAGCGGCGGCCGCGGCGGCGCATCGACTATGGTCGCCGCGTACCAAGTGTCGCCATAGGCAGATGCGGGATTGGCTGCGTCCATCGCTCGGCTAGTTCGGCGCGCTCGAAGCGCAGAGCGGCACAATTTTATACGACTTTGCGTGTATAGGCTTGGCGTGAAGTTTCCGTCGGCCGCTCCACTATAGGAACTTCAACATCGCGGCACTAGACCGTGATCCGTTTCAATTGAATCGGATCACGGTCCAGATTGCTTGTTCGCGCATGATCTTTTCCGAAAACCGATCTCCACTTTTCGGGATCATGCTTTAGACTGCCGACTACGCCATGATCCGATCAAGTTGAATCGGATCATGGTCCAGATATTACATTGGAGCATGATCTTTTCCGAAAACCGGTTTCCACCCCGGATCAAGTCCGGGGCAGGCTTTTCGGGATCATGCTCTAGAGAAGTTCACCCATGCGTCGTTTGCTGCTGTTGCGCCATTCCAAGACCGAGCGTCCTGAACCGGGCGAGCGCGACCGCGATCGCAAGCTGATGCCGCGCGGCCGCACCGATGCGCCGCTCATTGGCGCCTATATGGCGCGGCACCGGCTCATTCCGGATCTCGTGCTGGTGTCCCCTGCACAACGCAGTGTGGAGACTTGGGCCCTGGTCGGAGCCGCTTTCAGTAAAGCGCCGAAAGTGGTGAAGGAGGACCGCATCTACAATGCCGGCGCCGAGACGCTCGCCGATCTCATCCGCGAAACCGACGACGCTCGCTCGCTGCTGCTGGTCGGTCACAATCCGGGACTGCACGATCTCGCCACCGAACTGATCGGCTCGGGCGACGTCGAAGCCCGTGAAGGCCTCAACGAAAAACTGCCTACCTCCGGGCTGGTCGTGATCGATTTCGCCTTCGACGACTGGTCGGAGCTGCACGACAGTGCCGGCCGGCTCGAGCGATACGTCACGCCTCGATTGATCGGCGCCGCCTCCGATTAAGTTTCAGCCGCGGGCCTGATTCGAAGCCTTATTCGTAATAGTCCGGCGCCTTCTTCTGCGCATCGCTTTGCGGCTTGTCGTGATTGATCCAGAGCTGCCCGTGCTCCTTCTCCACGACGTCGGCGATGCGTTGCATCGAAGCGAGCGTCTGCTCCTTGCTGACGTTCATCGCCGGCACGCGCCGATTGTCCCAATTGTCCTTGAAGTGAACGGCGTCGCCCGAGAGCACGACGGCGCCGGTTTTCGGCAGTCGCACCAACAGCGCCTGATGACCGGGCGTATGCCCGGGCGTCGAGATGATCATCACCGAGCCATCGCCGAACACATCGTGATCGCCCTCGACCTTCGTCACCGGATGCTCGGGCTTAAAGCGCGGTGCGCCACCCTCGCCCGGCCACTCGTATTCGGCTTTCTGCACATAGAGCATCACCTGCGGAAACAACTCGACATTGCCGATGTGGTCGGGATGGGTATGCGAGATCGCCATTCCTTTGATGTCAGCGGGCTTTACGCCGAGCGCATCGAGTTGCGCCGCCAGCGTCTTGGTCCGCTTGAGCCGCAAGGCTCCGTTCGCGCCCGTCACACCCTCGGGCGTTGCGGCGACCGCGTCTGCAAGGCCGGTATCCCACAGGAACCAGCCCTGCGCGTGATGGATGAGATAGCAATTGTCGGAAAGCTCGATGGGCACGCCGACATTGACGCCGGGCGACCACCGCGACTGATCGGTTGCCGACGCCTCGCCGCAATAAAGGACGTAGAGCTTATCGACACCCGCCGCGGACGCGGGAAGTGAGCCAAGCGCGAGAGCGCAGGCGGCCATAGCAAAGCGCGCAAACCTCATGACGTCCCTCCTCTCGCGTCATTGCTTCGTCCGAGGCTTACCACCGGGCCGGCCACTTCGGTCCCGACTCGTTGGTTCTTCGCAATGACGAGCGTTGCCGAACACTATCCAGCCAGCGCCGCGAGAATGCGCGCCCAGCTGCGAATGCCTTTGTGGAAGCATTTCAGATCGTATTTCTCGTTGGGCGAATGCACGCGGTCGTCGTCGAGCGCGAAGCCGACCATGAGCGTGTCCATGCCGAGCACGCTCTTGAAGTCGCCGACGATCGGGATCGAGCCGCCGGCCCCGACGGTCACGGCCTTCTTGCCCCATTCCTCGGCCAGCGCCGTGCGCGCCTTGCTCAACGCCGGATTGTCGAACGCCACGTCGAACGCCGGCGCGCTGGTGTGGTTGCCGAACTCCACCGAACAATCGGCCGGCACGCGCGACCGGACGAATTCGCGGAAAGCGGCATTGATCTTTTCGGGGTCCTGCGCACCGACGAGGCGAAACGAGACTTTGGCCATCGCCTTGCCTGGGATGACGGTCTTGGCGCCCTCGCCGGTATAGCCGCCCAAAATGCCGTTGACCTCGGCGGTCGGCCGCGTCGAGATTTGCTCGATGAGCAAACGGTCTTTTTCGCCGGCCGGAATTTTCAAACCGATCGGGCCGAGAAATTTTTCCGGCGTCAATCCAAGCCCTTGAAGATCGGCTTTGATGTCCGCCGGCAACTCGCGGACGCCATCATAAAAGCCCGGAATAGCGACCGAGCCGTCCGGCCGATGCATGGCGGACAAGATATCCGCCAGCACGTGGATCGGATTGCGCGCCGCACCGCCGAATAAGCCCGAATGCAGATCGCGGTCGGCGCAGGTCAGCCGCACTTCTTCGTACACAAGGCCGCGCAGCGAGGTGGTGATCGACGGCGTCTGCGCATCCCACATGCCGGTGTCGCAGACGAGCGCCAGATCGCGCTTGAGCTCCGCCGCATTGTCACGCACGAAGCCGAACAGGCTTTTCGAGCCGCACTCCTCCTCGCCCTCGATCATCATCGTAATGTCGAGCGGCAGCTTGCCGGTCACCGCCTTGAAGGCGCGGCAGGCTTCCACGAAGGTCATCGCCTGCCCTTTGTCGTCGCAGGCGCCGCGCGCGACGATGATCTTGCGGCCGCCATCGAGCGTTTCGATGCGCGGCTCGAACGGCGGCGTCTTCCACAAGTCGAGCGGATCGACCGGCTGCACGTCGTAGTGGCCGTAGAACAGGACGCGCGGCGCGTGGCCGTTACCCTGCCCGGTGCCGCTCTTGCCGATCACGACCGGATGTCCCTCGGTCGGCCGCACCGTCGTTTCGAAGCCGAGGGTGCGCAGGTCGGCGGCAACGTGCTCGGCCGCCGTCCGGCACTGCGGCGCATAGGCCGGATCAGTGGAAATCGATTGAATGCGCAGTAGCGCAAATAGCCGGTCGAGGCTTTTGTCGAGATCGTCGTCGATGCGGTTGAGAACCGCCGGAAGTGCTTCGGATGCTGTCATATGTCACCGTCTGAGAATGCCACCGAGCGCGCCGCGCACGACCGCTCGTCCAACACTTTGGCCGGCCGCGCCGCCGACCGACTTGCCCAGGTCAGCGGCAATCTGGCCCGCGACCTTGTTGGTCACCGTCCGCGTCACCTGCCGGGCAATCGACTGCGTCGTCGTCAATCGTGCTCCACGCGGCCGATTGGTCCCATAAAGGCCGCCGAGGAAACCTCCGATCGCGCTTCCGATTGTCGCGAGAATGCCGCCGCTCTCCGGCTGTACGCCTTGGCCGGAACCGGCCGGTCCAGTTCCAGCGGGCACGGCGCCAGTCTGCAAACGCCGTTGCAGGATTTCGTAGGCCGATTCCGGATCGATGGTTTGGTCGTACTTGCCCTTCAACGGACTCCTGTTGATCACCGCGGCGCGTTCTTCCGGGCTCACCGGCCCAATCCGGGCCGACGGCGGACGCACCAGGATGCGATCGACCATCGAGGGAGTGCCGTCACCCTCGAGGAACGACACCAGCGCCTCGCCCTTGCCGAGTTGGGTAATGACCTGGGCGGTGTTCAGCTTGGGATTGGGCCGGAAAGTATCGGCCGCGGCCGCGACAGCCTTCTGATCGCGCGGCGTGAAGGCGCGCAAGGCGTGCTGAACACGGCCGCCGAGCTGAGCCAGGACTTTTTCCGGAACGTCGAGCGGGTTCTGGGTCACCAAATAGACCCCGACGCCCTTGGAGCGGACCAGGCGCACGACCTGCTCGACCTTGTCGAGCAGTGCCTTGGGTGCCTCATTGAAAAGAAGGTGAGCCTCGTCGAAGAAGAAGACGAGCTTGGGCTTCGGAGGATCACCAACCTCCGGTAGTTTCTCGAACAGCTCCGAAAGGAGCCACAGCAGGAAGGTCGCGTACAGCCGCGGATTGGCCATGAGCTTGTCGGCGGCGAGCACATTGATCACGCCGCGCTGGGTCTGCGGGTCGACGCGCATCAAGTCTGCGATGTTGAGCGCGGGCTCGCCGAAGAATTTCGTGCCGCCTTGGTTCTCAAGTACGAGAAGTTGACGTTGCACCGCACCGACCGCGGTCACCGCAACATTGCCGTAACGCGCGCTGACTTCTTTCGCATTTTTCGAAAGGTAGGCAAGAAGTTCGCGCAAATCCTTGATGTCGACGAGTCCGTTGGTGTCCGCGGCGCCTAATTCCGGATCGTCGTCGGCGAAGCGGAAGGCGATATTGATGATGCCTTCCTGTACGTCGTTGAGTTCGAGCATGCGCGCGACCAAGAGCGGCCCCATCTCGAACACGGTCGCGCGGATCGGATGACCCTGCTCGCCGAGCAAATCCCAGAACACGACCGGGAAATCTTCGGGTTGATAGTCGAAGCCTAAGTCTTTAGCGCGCTTGACGAAATTCGGCTTGGCCTCGCCGCGGGCGGCGACACCCGAAAGATCGCCTTTGATGTCGGCGGCGAAGACCGGAACGCCGGCGCGCGAAAAGCCTTCCGCGAGAACTTGCAACGACACGGTCTTGCCGGTGCCGGTCGCACCGGTGACAAGCCCATGCCGATTGGCGAGCGCAAGCGCAAGCCAAGCGTCGTCCGCGCCCTTACCGACAAAGATTTTGCCGTCGCGATCCGGATTCATCGGTTCATTCGCTCGTTTGGCACCGCGCCGCAACTCTCGTCGCGCTTGGGCGAAATTGCAACGTGTGACATTTTTGCTAGAGCGCCCATCCTTCTATCGCGGCTGCCTTGTCACGCGGTTCGCAAGCGTACAATATGGCTGGAACATGTTGGAAATACGGGGCTGGCGGGGAAGATCATGGACGAGTTGATCGGGCGTCTCGTCAGTGACGTCGGTGTTGATCGTGGGGCGGCTGAAACCGCCATTGGCATCATTCTCGACTTCCTGGCCAAGGAAGGACCGGCAGATAAGGTACAACTGCTGATAGCGAAGCTCCCGGGAGCGGAAGCTTTGCAGCAGAAAGCCGCCGGCGCTGGGGGCAGCGGAATGGGCGGCGTCATGGGCGCGGGCATGAGCATGATGGCCGCCGGGCTGAGTATGGGGCAGGTTCAAGACGTCACTCGTCAGTTCATCGCGTTTGCGCGTGAGAAAGTGGGCGAGGACGCGGTCGGCGAGATTGTCGCTGCGATCCCCGGTCTCTCGCAGTTCGTTTGACGGCGCTGGAGCGCGCGGCCGACGCGCGTTCCAGGAGGGGCAGCGATGGCTTATCCCATCACTGATATTCGGTGCATCGGCAACGATATCGCACTGATCCTCAGGTCGGAGGGGATACGCACCACCATTGGTTTGCTGCGCTGCGCCAAAACACCGAAGCAACGGCTCAAGATCGCGGAAAGGGTCGGGACCGACGACAAATGCGTGCTCGATTGGGTGACGGCGGCCGATCGCATGCGCGTCAAGGGCGTGGGCTGGGAATATGCCGAGCTGTTGTGCGCGGCCGGCGTCAAGACCGTCAACGAACTCAAGTTCCGCAATCCGCAGAAGCTCGTCGTTCGGATGACCCAAGCCAATAACCGGCGCAAACTCGTGCGGTTATTGCCCTCGGTAAAGGTCGTACAGCGCTGGATCGAAAACGCGCAGAAGCTGCCGCCGGTCATTCGCTATTAAGACCGACAGGACTTCGGCACGTCGCGCCGAGACCTGGCAGGCACGGCGCTTGACTCGCGCCGCCCCGCCCCGCAAAGCCACGGGCAAACGCTGCCGTTGGATTTGGCTGAGCAGTGGCGACCATGTTGAGCGATCAAGCCGTTTCAAGAGGCGGCAACGCCCAGAGCGATGTGTTGGCGCGCTTGCTCGCCAAGCAACGCACCCTGGTGATGGGCGTGGTCAATGTCACGCCGGACTCGTTTTCCGACGGCGGCCGTTTCCTCGACCCGCAAGCCGCCATCGCACAAGCGCGCCGCTTGGCCGCCGAAGGCGCGGATATCCTCGACATCGGCGCGGAATCGACCCGTCCTTATGGCGACGCCGTGCGAGTTTCGGTCGACGAAGAGCGCGCGCGGCTGGAACCGGTCTTGACCGAAGTCATGGCGCTTGGCTGCCCGGTATCCGTGGATACGATGAAAGCGCCTATCGCCGCCTGGGCGGTCGACCTTGGTGCGGCGATCGTCAACGATGTGTGGGGCCTGCAGCGCGACCCGGACATGGCGCGCGTCGTGGCCGAACGCGGCGTACCCGTTATCATCATGCACAACCGCGACGCGGCCGATCCGGCCATCGATATCGTTGCCGATGTCATGTCGTTCTTCGAGCACTCGCTGGATATCGCCGCGCGCGCCGGCATCGCACGCGAGCGGATCGTGCTTGATCCGGGCATCGGCTTCGGCAAGACGCCGCAGCAGAGCATCACCTGCATCGCGCGGCTCGCGGCGTTTCGAAAGTTCGGCTTGCCGCTCCTGATCGGCGCTTCGCGCAAACGCTTTATTCATACGATCACGCCGTCGGAGCCGATGGAACGGCTCGGCGGTTCGATCGCCGCGCATCTCTTGGCGATCGAAAACGGCGCCGCCATCGTGCGCGTCCATGACGTAGCACCGACGATCCAGGCATTGGCGGTGGCAGCCGCCATCAGGCAGGCGCGATGAGCGACGCGATTTTTGTCAACGGACTTGTGCTCCACGCCTATCACGGCGTGATGCCGCACGAGGGCAAGGTCGGGCAGCCTTTTGTGCTGGATCTCATGCTCGACATCGATCTTGCCGAGGCTTCACGCACCGACAAGCTCAAGAACACGGTTTCGTACGAGCGGTTGGTGAAGACCGTGAGCGAGGCGTTTTGCGCGCGCCGTTACCGGCTGGTGGAGGCGGCCGCGGGCGCGGTCGCCGACGCCGTGCTCGATCGCTATCCGTCGATCCGCAGCATCCGCATCACCGTGCGCAAGCCGCATGCGCCGATTGCGGCGACATTCGACGATGTCGGCGTGATTATCACGCGCGCGCGGCGCGCGTAGCCTTTGGCCCCATGGCAGCCATGGCCGGTATCTTCATGGCCGAAGCCTTCATCGCGCTGGGCGGCAATATCGGCGACGTGCGCGCGACTTTTGATAAAGCTATCGCATGCTTGTGCCGCGACGAGGCCGTGCGGCTCGTCGCCCGTTCGTCGGACTATCGGACGCCGCCATGGGGCATGACTGAGCAGCCGCCGTTCATCAATGCCACCATCGCGGTTGCCACCTCGTTCAGCCCGGGCGACCTGCTGAAGCGGACGATGGACTGTGAGCGCCAGCTTGGCCTCGACCGCGCACGCAAGCAGCACTGGGGACCGCGGAACATCGATATCGATATCCTCACCTACGACGATCTGGTGCTGACCGATCAGGACCTCACCTTGCCGCACCCGCGCATGCTGGAGCGGGCCTTCGTGCTCGTGCCGCTTGCGGAGATCGCGCCCGATCGCTTGATCGCGGGGATAAAGGTCAAAGACGCGCTCGCGCGTCTCGACATAAGCGGCATCGAGAAGCTGCCACCGCGTTAGTTGTCCCGAGGGATTCATCAATCATGTCAGAGATATTGGCCCAGCGCGCTCGGCATGGCATTTTGCGATCATGAGTGACACCGAAAACCTTCTGCTCGCCGCCGATTTCCCGGCCGCCACTGAGCCGCAATGGCGCAGCCTTGTCGATCAGGTTCTCAAGGGCGCGCCCTTCGAGCGGCTGATCAGCACCACCTATGACGGCCTTTCCATCGCCCCGCTGGCGCAGCGTCGCCCCGATGCATCACCCGTAGCCGCACGGCCGGGCGGAGCGGCCTGGGAGATATTGGCGCGGATCGATCACCCGGACCCGGCGCTTGCGAACGAGATCGCGTTGCGTGAGCTCAATGCCGGCGCCGGCGGCTTGTCGGTGGTTTTTGCCGACGCGACCGGCGCCTATGGCTTTGGCTTGCCTGCCAGCGAACAGGCGATCGCGCGCGCGCTCGAAGGCTTTGACTTCGATGCCGGCGCCGCCCTCGAGCTCGATGTCTCGCCACAAGCAGGCGCCGTACTCGACGCCATGCTGGCGAAAGGCTTTGCGTCTTCGCATCGCGGCGCAGGCATTCGCATCGGCCACGATCCGATCGGCGCCATCGCGATCGGCGCAAACGCGTCGCGCCCGTGGACTGACGAGGCGCCGCATTTCGCCCGGCGATTGGCTGCGCTCGCCCGCGACGATTTTCGCGGCAAGCTCGCAGTCGCCGACGGACGCATCATTCACAATGCCGGCGGTTCGGAGGCGCAGGAACTGGCGTTCGTTCTCGCCACCGCCCTTGCCTATCTGCGCGCGCTCGAAGCGGAAGGCGTCTCGCTCGATGCGGCACGCCGCATGATCTTCTTTCGCCTCGCGGCCGATGCCGATCAGTTTCTCACCATCGCGAAGTTCCGCAGCTTGCGGAAATTGTGGGCGCGGGTCGAGACGGCGTGCGGGCTTGCGCCGGCGCCGGCTTTCGTCTCGGCCGAGACCGCATGGCGCATGCTGGCGCGGCGCGATCCGCAGGTAAATATCCTCCGCGCCACGATCGCGGCCTTTGCGGCCGCCTTGGGCGGCGCCGACGCGATCACGGTTCTGCCGTTCACGGCCGCGCTTGGATTGCCGGACCGCTTTGCGCGCCGCATCGCGCGCAACACGCAGCTTGTTCTTCTGGAAGAGTCGCATCTCGCCAAAGTCGCCGACCCGTCGGCGGGCTCAGGCAGCGTTGAGGATTTGACCGACCAGCTTTGCCGGACGGCTTGGGCTTTGTTCCGAGAGATCGAGGGAGCCGGCGGTATCGCCACAGCGCTCACGAACGGCCTCGTTCAGCAAAAAGTCTCCGACGTTCGTGCCAAGCGCGCAGCGGCGCTTGCCCGCCGGAAGGACGCGCTCACGGGAGTGAGCATCTTCCCCAATCTTCACGAAGCCGAAGCAAAGGTCGACGCGCCGATGCCGGCGCGGCCGCCGTCCTCCGGCGGGCTCGATCCGATCCGGCTCGCGGAGCCGTTCGAAGCTTTGCGCGACGCCTCCGACCGGATGCTGGCGGCGACCGGCGCGCGTCCGAAGATTTTTCTTGCCGCGCTCGGCACACAGGCCGAGTTCACGCCGCGCACCACCTTCGCGAAGAATTTCTTCGAGGCTGCCGGCATCGAGGTGGTCGGCGGCGCAACGATCGAGGCCGCTGCCCTCGCCGCAGCCCTCAAGGCGTCGGGCGCAACGCTTGCCTGCCTGTGCTCGTCCGACAAGGTCTATGAGAGAGAGGCGGCGGCAACCGCACAAGCGCTCAAGGCGGCTGGCGCGCGGCATATCTATCTGGCGGGGCGCCCGCGCGAGCAGGAAGCGGCCCTGAAAGCCGCCGGCGTGCAATCCTTCATTTACGAGGGTTGCGATGCACTGGCGACGCTGAGGAACGTCTACGATATCCTGGGTGTCGAGATTGGGTAACGATATGAGCCGTATCCCGGATTTTTCGCAGATCGAATTCGCCGACGGCGGCGCGTCAACGGCGCCGGCGCAGGCTCCGGCTTGGCTCACGCCCGAAGGCATTCCGGTCGAGAGCGTCTACACCGCCGAGACACTGAGGGGCCTCGACGCGCTCGACACTTATCCCGGCATCGCGCCCTATCTGCGGGGCCCCTACCCGACGATGTATGTCACCCAGCCCTGGACGATCCGGCAATATGCCGGCTTCTCCACCGCCGAGGATTCCAACGCCTTCTACCGGCGCAATCTCGCCGCCGGGCAAAAGGGCCTCTCGATCGCGTTCGATCTTGCCACCCACCGTGGCTATGATTCCGACCATCCGCGCGTTTCCGGCGATGTCGGCATGGCCGGCGTCGCGATCGACTCGATCTACGACATGCGGACGCTGTTCGCCGGCATCCCGCTCGATCAGATGTCGGTGTCGATGACCATGAACGGCGCCGTGCTGCCGGTGCTCGCGCTTTATGTGGTTGCCGCCGAGGAGCAAGGCGTGCCGCCGGAGAAGCTCGCCGGCACCATTCAGAACGACATCCTCAAAGAATTCATGGTGCGCAACACCTACATCTATCCGCCGAAGCCGTCGCTGCGCATCATCTCCGACATCTTTGCCTATACCTCGGCGCACATGCCGAAATTCAATTCGATCTCGATCTCCGGCTATCACATGCAGGAAGCCGGCGCATCGGCCGATCTCGAGCTCGCCTACACGCTCGCCGACGGCGTCGAATATGTGCGCGCGGGGCTCACCGCTTCGCTCGACGTCGACCGCTTCGCGCCGCGGCTTTCCTTCTTCTTCGGCATCGGCATGAACTTCTTCATGGAGGTGGCGAAGCTGCGCGCCGCGCGCGCGCTCTGGGCGAAGCTGATGAAGGAGTTCAATCCGCGCGACGCCCGCTCGCTGTCGCTGCGCACCCATTGTCAGACGTCGGGCTGGTCGCTCTCCGCGCAAGATGTGTTCAACAATGTGGCGCGCACCTGCGTCGAGGCGATGGCGGCGACGCAAGGCGGCACCCAATCGCTGCATACCAACGCGCTCGATGAGGCGCTGGCGCTGCCGACGGACTTCTCCGCCCGCATCGCGCGCAACACGCAGATCGTGCTTCAGCGCGAGAGCGGCACCACCCGCATGATCGATCCGTGGGGCGGCTCTTATTATGTCGAGCGGCTGACGCACGATCTCGCGTCGAAAGCGTGGGCGCATATCCGCGAGGTCGAGGAAATGGGCGGCATGACGCGCGCGATCGAAGCGTCGCTGCCCAAGCTTCGCATCGAAGAGTCCGCCGCCCGCACGCAGGCGCGCATCGATTCCGGCACGCAGGCGGTCATCGGCGTGAACAAGTTCCGGCCGCAAGACGAAGCGCCGATCGAAATCCTCAAGGTGGACAACGGCGCGGTGCGTCAGTTGCAGATCGACAAGCTCGGCCGCCTCAAGCGCGAGCGCGATCCGCAGGCCGTCGCCGAGGCGCTGGCCGCGCTCACGCGCAACGCCTCCGGCGGCAACGGCAATCTGCTCGCGCTTGCCATCGATGCCGCGCGCGCCAAGGCGACGGTCGGCGAAATCTCGTCGGCGTTGGAGCAAGTCTTTGGCCGCCATCAAGCCGAGATCAAGTCGATCTCCGGCGTTTACCGGCGGGAGGTCGGCATGTCGGACGCTGTCGAACGGGTGCAGAAGCGGGTCGCCGAATTCGAGGAGAATGAAGGTCGCCGGCCGCGCATCCTGGTCGCCAAGATCGGCCAGGACGGCCACGACCGCGGCCAGAAGGTGATCGCCTCGGCCTTTGCCGATATCGGCTTCGACGTCGATATCGGGCCGCTGTTTGCGACGCCCGCGGAAGCCGCGCGCCAAGCGGTCGAGAACGACGTGCACATTCTCGGCATCTCGTCGCTCGCCGGCGCGCATCTGACGCTGGTGCCCGAGCTCAAGGCCGAGCTGGAAAAGAACGGCCGCCCGGACATTATGGTCGTGGTCGGCGGCGTCGTACCGCCGCAGGACTATGAGGCGCTGAAAGCCGCCGGCGCGGAGGCGATCTTCCCGCCCGGGACGGTGATCGCGGAAGCCGCCGAAGCGCTTCTCGACACGCTCAACCGCCGGCTTGGGCACGCGCGGGCGGCCGCGGAATAGGCCGCCGTCCCTTCCGATTTGCGGGAATTGATCGGCGTCAAAGCCGAAAAACCGTGTCAGGCGTTGATAGTGCACGCCCCGACAGCCGCGAAGGCGGCGCGGGCGCGGCTTGAGGAGTGAGATGTGAATAAGCTCGCAATCCCCCACGACGCCATGATCTTCGTCGGCGATGGACGCAAGGCGTTGTTCCTTCGCAACGATGGTGACGAGAAATTTCCCAACCTGAAAACCGAGCAGGTTTTCGCCGATGAGAATCCGCCAACTCATGAGCAAGGCACCGACAAGCCGGGCTCGGCCTTTGCCCACGCCGGCGCGCATCGGCGCAGCAGCGTGGATCAGACCGACTGGCATCACCTCGAAGAGCACCGCTTTGTGGAACGGGTCGCCGCTGCACTGGAGAGCGTGGTGCGAAGCCGCGCGGTCCCTGCCCTCGTCATTGCCGCACCGCCGCGCACGCTCGCCGACTTGCGCCGGGCTTTCCATGCCGATGTGAAAAAGCGGATCGTGGCCGAAGTCGGCAAGGACCTCACCAACCATCCGGTTTCGGAGATCGAGACGCACCTGCTCGGATAGCGATTGGACGTCGTAGCTGCGGCGCTATTGCGCCGAGGCGGCCGTAGCGGCTCCTGGCGGACTTGTAGCTCGCGAAGTCGGGCCGGGTGCCGGCAACGGCACGCTGGGCGGTCGCGGAGCGCCGCCAAGCGAAGCGACGAAGGAGCGGAACACCGAGTTGCTTTTCAGCGCGTCGTGGCCCGCCGCAATGACCATGTCGACCTGATCGGGCGGCAGCTTGAACGAGGTCTCGACCGCGTTGAGCGCCGCGGCACGCTGCGGATCGAGCTGATCGAAAGCGATCCGGCCGACGGAAATCTTCACGTCGCGGCAATTCCATCCGGGCGGAGCGCCGTAGCGGTGGCGTTCGGCCGCGGAGAGCCTGCAGCGCCAATCGATCAGCGCCGCCTGCCAATTGTTCATCGTATCTTGGAACGACGAGTAACTACCAACAGCACCGGATTCGGTCGCAGTGTCGGAGGCCGCCGTAATCAGGTTGGCGCCGGAGGGGCCTTCCACGGTCTGCGACCAGGCGCCCGACGGCGCGCGACCCGCATCGACGACCAGAAACAGCATACGCCGCAGTTTCACGCCCTCTTCGGGCTGCAGCGGCCCGTAGGGAGTGTCGGAGGCAAGCCGCGCGATGGTGAAGCCGGCAAGCCCGTAATTGTCCACGATGCCGCCGTCGAGTAGCTTCACATAGCGGACCTCGCCGGAGTGATACCGATACATCGCATTGGCAAAGTTCCGCAGCAGCGGCGGCGCGTTCGGGTTGCTGCGCACGCGATGCACCCAATGGGGAAGCGGCACCGGGCAGCCGCCCGGGTAGCTCTGAATGACGACCGGCGCGAACACCACCGGCACCGCCGCCGACGCCGCGACCGCGACCGAGACCGGATAATTGGCGAGATCGCTGCACAAGGCGCCAAACAGCACGGGGCCGAAGACGAACGGCGTGCGGTCGTAGATATCCGAAGCATTGATCCAGATATAAGGCCGCCGCTGATACAGAAGCGTCTTGAAGGTCGCGCCCTCATAGAGATTGTCGTCGAGCCATCGCGGAAACAGCGTCGGATCGTTGATGCCTCCCTGCAACCCCTTCGCAAGGCTCAACAGGTTGAGATTCGTCTGCAGACTTTCTTCCGCATTGCGCAGCAGGAAGCGCTGCTTGAAGTCGGCAAGCGCGGCGCGCTTCTTCAAGCCGTAATAGGCGGCGAGCACCGAGCCGCCGGACACGCCGGTGACGAAATCGATGCGGTTGAGCAGCGAGGTCGAGCGGCCGGGCGTTGGCGTCTCGTCGAACCCGGTGAGGACGCCATACGAGAAGGCCGCCGCGCGGGTGCCGCCGCCCGAGAAAGAAAGCGCGACCACGGTGTCGTCGTAATAGGTCTCGACGCCAGCGCCGAGTTCCACCGACGGCGCAGTGGCGGTAAGGAGCGGTTGGTTAATGGGATCGTTGTGAATTTGGGCGCAGGAAACCAGCAGGGCGGAGCACGCAATGACGCGCCCTGCGTTACTTAAACGCTGCAACAACCGCCCCGCCACCATTAACCTCGTTTATCCGCGCTTCCCTCTCCCTGCGTCAAGAAAGCGCGTGCCCCGCCATGAGCGGTTTTTGGTTTAGGTTAACGAGGTTGCCGGCGGAATTTGGGGCGGTTTGGCGGCATCATTCCGTTTATGGCCTGGATTTGGTTCCAGGGAATCGGAGGGCGCTTTGGCCGAATCCTTAGCGTAGTGTTCGATCTGTCCGAATTATCCCCGTAACTTCAATAACCTATGGCCGAGACCAAATCCTGCAAGGAAGAAAGGGGCCGGTTTTCCGGCGCGTTTCACTCAGAATCGGCTGGAAAGCCCCGTCATTGCGTGACGGATCGGTGACTTGGCACCCTGGCCCAGCGGTCGCGGCCAGTCTGCCGGCGACTGCATGGAACAGTCAGCGGCGCCGGATAGGTGCAGCGGTCCGGCCCCCAGGTGCAAAAGCGGTGGTTAGCTCAGCGCGGGACCCTTCCGAATCTCAAAGGGATATCCGATACTTGCCCGTCGCCTTGGCGATTCTTCCCCATTATCCCCACATTTAGTAGTTGATTTCAGATTCTCGTACTAAGTCTTGACGCGCGCGACCGGCTTGGCCTAGCCTTTCAAAGTTCGGCGCGCGCGTAACGAAGTCCGCCGGGCTCTCCGAAAAGAGATTTGCGGGACGGCAGCGCGCTGCCCATCAGCGCGAGGCAGGAGTCTTGTCGTCTCTTTCAGAGAGTTGGACGAGGCGCGACGGGGTCCCGGTCCAACCGGGACCACGACAGGGGTCGGCGCAGAGTGACGGGGTGAGGAGGACGCGGCGAAGTTGCCGCGTTCGCGGGTAAGCTGTCGGCGTCTTATATCAAGCGGAAGCTCCCGCAGGATGCCGGTGTCAAAAGTGAGCTGAAAAAAGGGGCAGAGAATGCGGATCGAGCGGCGCTACACCAAAGAGGGACAATCACCATACGCGGACATCGCTTTTCGCCTCACCGTGAGCGAAATCCGCAATCCGGACGGCTCGGTTGTTTTCCACGCCGACAATGTGGAAGTCCCCGAGCAATGGTCGCAGGTCGCCTCCGACGTTTTGGCGCAGAAATATTTCCGTAAGGCGGGCGTGCCCGCGCGCCTGAAAAAGGTCGAGGAGGAGACCGTTCCCTCCTGGCTGTGGCGCAGCGTCGCCGACGAACAGACGCTCGCCGAGCTGCCGGAGAAAGAGCGCTTCACCGGCGAAACCTCCTGCAAGCAGGTGTTCGACCGGCTTGCCGGCACCTGGACCTATTGGGGCTGGAAGGGCGGCTACTTCACCTCGGAAGCCGACGCGCACGCCTTCTTCGACGAGCACCGCTACATGCTGGCGATGCAGATGGTGGCGCCGAATTCGCCGCAATGGTTCAACACCGGCCTGCATTGGGCCTATGGCATCGACGGGCCGAGCCAGGGCCATTTCTACGTCGATTTCAAAACCGGCAAGCTGACGCAGTCGGCGACCGCCTACGAGCATCCGCAGCCGCATGCCTGCTTCATCCAGTCGATCTCCGACGACCTCGTCAACGAGGGCGGGATCATGGATCTGTGGGTGCGCGAGGCACGGCTGTTCAAATACGGCTCGGGCACCGGCACGAATTTCTCCAAGCTCCGCGGCGAAGGCGAGAAGCTCTCCGGCGGCGGCAAGTCGTCGGGCCTGATGAGCTTCCTCAAGATCGGCGACCGCGCCGCGGGCGCGATCAAATCCGGCGGCACCACGCGCCGCGCGGCCAAGATGGTCATCCTCGATGCCGACCATCCGGACGTCGAGCAATTCATCAACTGGAAGGTGGCCGAAGAGCAGAAGGTCGCGAACCTCGTCACCGGCTCGAAGATCAACCAGCGGCATCTGCGCGCCATCCTGAAGGCCTGCGTGAATTGCGCCGGCTCGGGCGACGATTGCTTCGATCCGGACAAGAACCCGGTGCTGCGCCGTGAGATCAAGGCGGCGCGCAAGAACAGCGTGCCGGACAATTACATCCGGCGCGTGATCCAGTTCGCCAAGCAAGGCCACAAGGATATCGAGTTCCCGACCTACGACACCGATTGGGACTCGGAGGCCTATCTCACGGTTTCGGGTCAGAATTCCAACAACACGGTGCGGGTCACCGACGAATTCCTCAAAGCCGTCGAAGCCGACCGCGAGTGGGATTTGTTCTGGCGCACCAAGCCGGGCCAAGTCGCCAGGACCGTGAAGGCGCGCGATCTGTGGGAGAAGATCGGCTATGCCGCCTGGGCGAGCGCCGATCCCGGCCTGCAATTCCACACCACGATCAACGACTGGCACACCTGCGCGGCGTCGGGGCCGATCCTCGCCTCCAATCCGTGCTCGGAATACATGTTCCTCGACGATACGGCCTGCAATCTCGCCTCGTTGAACCTTCTCACCTTCCACGCCCCCACCCCGGTGGGCGGGGGCGAGTCAGCGAGGGGGCTCTATGACATCGAGGGCTACGAGCACGCGACGCGGCTGTGGACCATCGTGCTCGAAATCTCGGTGCTGATGGCGCAATTCCCGTCGCGCGAGATCGCGCAGCGCTCCTACGACTTCCGCACGCTGGGGCTCGGCTACGCCAATGTCGGCGGGCTTCTGATGTCGTCCGGCATTCCTTACGATTCGGAAGCCGGCCGCGCGATCTGCGCCGCGCTGTCCGCCATCATGACCGGCGTCTGCTACGCCACCTCGGCGGAAATGGCGGCCGAGCTCGGCGCCTTCCCGCGCTACGACGAGAACCGCGAAGTGATGCTGCGGGTGATCCGCAATCATCGTCGCGCCGCGCATGGCCATCGCTCCGGCTATGAGCAGATGACGACCCCGCCGGTGCCGCTCGATCATGCGGCGCTTGCCGACGCGAAACTCTCGGCCCATGCCAAGGCGGCCTGGGACCGCGCGCTCACGCTCGGCGAAGCGCATGGCTATCGCAACGCGCAGGCCACAGTTGTCGCGCCGACCGGCACGATCGGCCTGGTGATGGATTGCGACACCACCGGCATCGAGCCCGACTTCGCGCTGGTGAAGTTCAAGAAGCTCGCCGGCGGCGGCTATTTCAAGATCATCAACCGCGCGGTGCCGGAGGCCTTGCGCGTGCTCGGCTATAGCGAGAGCGATATCGCCGAGATCATCGCCTATGCGGTCGGCCACGGCTCGCTCGGCCAGGCGCCCGCGATCAACCACGGAACGCTCAAGGCCAAGGGCTTCACGCCGGAAGCGATCGAGAAGGCGGAAAAGGCGCTGCCGACCGCCTTCGACATCAAGTTCGTGTTCAACAAATGGACGCTCGGCGCCGAATTTCTTCGTGACGAACTCGGAGTGGATGCCGAAGATCTGGCTGCCCCCAACTTCGATCTGCTCACCTGGCTCGGCTTCACCAAGCGCGAGATCGAGGCGGCTAACATCCATGTCTGCGGCGCCATGACGGTGGAAGGCGCGCCGCACCTGAAGTCCGAGCACTATGCCGTGTTCGACTGCGCCAATCCGTGCGGCCGCACCGGCAAGCGCTATCTCTCGGTCGACAGCCACATCCGCATGCTGGCGGCGGCGCAGCCTTTCATCTCCGGCGCCATCTCCAAGACCATCAACATGCCGAACGAGGCGACGGTCGAGCATTGCAAGGAAGCTTATCTGCTCTCCTGGAAGCTCGGATTGAAGGCCAACGCGCTCTATCGCGACGGCTCGAAGCTCTCGCAGCCGCTGCAGAGCCAGCTCATCGCCGACGAGGAAGAGGACGACGACGTCATCGAGGCGTTCCTCGACAAGCCGGCCGCCGCCCGCGCCGCGGGCTTGGCGGAAAAGGTGGTCGAGAAGGTCGTCGAGCGCATCGTCATCATGCGCGAGCGCGAGCGGATGCCCGACCGCCGCAAGGGCTACACGCAAAAGGCCGTGGTCGGCGGCCACAAGGTCTATCTGCGCACCGGCGAATACGACGACGGCCGGATCGGCGAGATCTTCATCGACATGCACAAGGAGGGCGCGGCGCTCCGCTCGCTCCTCAACAACTTCGCCATCGCCGTGTCGCTCGGCCTGCAATACGGCGTGCCGCTCGACGAATATGTCGATGCCTTCACCTTCACCCGCTTCGAGCCGTCCGGCCCGGTGCAGGGCAACGACTCGATCAAATACGCCACCTCGATCCTCGATTACGTGTTCCGCGAGCTGGCGGTGAGCTATCTGGAGCGCTTCGACCTCGCCCATGTCGATCCGTCAGGCGAAGGCTTTGATGCGCTCGGCAAGGGCGTCGAGGAAGGCAGGCCCGACCGAGACGCGCTATGTCTCCAAGGGGCTGACGCGCTCGCGCACCGACCGGCTCAAGGTGATGCAGGGCGGCGCCGAGTCTCTACCCTCCCCCCTAGTGGGGAGGGCGGCGCGCGCAGCGCGCCGGGCGGGGGCGCCTCCAACGTCACCGCGTTCAACTCCGCCAATGCCCGCGCCGAAACCGCCGGCAGCGCGGCGCTCAAGTCCGAGCCCGAGCAGAAACTCTCGCCGGCGCAGGCGCTCGAGCATCTCGCCTGGACCGACGCACGCGCACACGCCAAGGCGGCCGCGGCCGAGAAACGCGCCGAAGCCCGCGCCAAAGGCTACGAAGGCGAAGCCTGCGGCGAGTGCGGGAATTTCACGCTCGTGCGCAACGGCACGTGCATGAAGTGCGACACGTGCGGGTCTACGACGGGGTGTAGCTGACTGAGCGCGACGGATCGATCAAACGAAAGAAAGGCCTGCGACGCTGTCTTGCGCGATATTGAAGCGCGCATGAGCAAGCGTAGGGTGGGCTAAGGCGCGGAACGCGCCGTGCCCACGCGTTCCAAATCGAGATCGCAATCCGCGTGGGCTTCGCTTTGCTCGGCCCACCCTACGATATGGGCTAAGGCCGAAACGCTGCGACATGTTTACCGATATCAAAAGGCAGATGGCTCAAACCTTGCCTAAACGAGCATACCTTGGCTAAGCGCGGACGCCTCCCACGATTCAATCGCAATCCGCGTGGGCTTCGCTTTGCTCGGCCCACCCTACGATACATGAGCCTGTAGGATGGGTTGAGCACTTGCGAAACCCATCAAGCAGCCTCTCGGACGAATGATGGGTTTCGCTTCGCTCAACCCATCCTACGGCGGCTACGTAAACGGATAGCCCGAAGCCCCGGCGCCGGCGCGGATGTAGCCGGTGCCGATGGCGCTGAGCAATCCTTCGATCTTGTCGAGCGTGGCGTCGATCAGGCCCGGCGGCTCGCCGGAGGCGAGCTGGTTCTTCAGCTCAAGAAACATCTGGTTGGCGCCGTCGAGACGCCGCGCCAGCATCATGGTGACGTAGAGAAGCGCGGCCGGATCCTGGCCTAAGAGCGCGGCCGCGTCGGCGACGTGAAACTCCGAGGCTTCCAGCGCGCGCACATCGGCACTGTGCGGCTGGTCGAGCAGCGCGGAGAGCTCGCCGAACACCGCGCCGGGTTCGGCGACCGTGGCGATCTCCGTGCCGCCTTTGACGATCGCGACCGCGCCGCTTTTGAGTATCAAAAGCCGTCCGGTTTTCGTGCCCTCGGCGAACACCGTCTCGCCGGCGTCATAGGTTGCGAGCGGAAGCGCGGCGAGCCGCTGTTGCCAAACCTCGGGATCGTGAACAAGCCCCATGCGAACGCCCCCGTGGGCCGCGTCGATCGCGGCTCATAATTGCCATGCGAGCAATACTATGGACGCCCGCAGATCGGCAATGTTGGCTCGGTTGCGGCAAGCACGTACGATGGGTTGAGCGTTAGCGAAACCCATCCTACAGCCTCACGGTCAACGATGGGTTTCGCTTCGCTCAACCCATCCTACGAGTTGCCGCAAGCGTAACCATGAACGACTTCGCGATTGTGCCGCCGATTGCTTCGTCGCTTTCGCTTCGCAATGACGAAGCCCGGGAGCTCAGCCCCGCCTCTTCCACAACAGCGCATCGAGGCTGAGCGGCCCCGCGCCGGCGAAGACCAAATAAAGAAAGACGAAGCAGTAGAGGATCGCCGCGTCGCCGCGATTCAAAATGGGAAAGAACGACTGCGGCGCGTGGAACAAAAAATAGCCGACCGCCATTTGGCCGGACATGATGAACGCAGCGATCCGGGTGAACAGGCCAAGCGCGACGAGAATCCCGCCGACCAATTCGATCAGCGCGGCGAACCAGACCATCGAGAAGATCGGGAACGGGTCCATCGCCTGCGGAAAGCCGAAATATTTCGACAGGCCGTGCTGGAGAAACAATAGCGCCGCCATGATGCGCAAGATGCTCAGCGCGTAAGGCGCGAGCCGGTCGAGCGTTGCGGTGGACGAGGATGCGGAATGTGCGGAGGGAGTGGTGACGGCCTGATCCATAGCTATTTCCAAATGTGCCCGGCGAGAGCTGAGGTAGCGCCGATTGCGGCCGCGCGCATCTCACAAAGTCCTGATCGTCCTTGCGAGCCAAGCGAGATTTCGAACCACGAAACCCGCGGTCGTCACAAGCCGAGCTCACTTAAGCCCTTGTGATCGGCCGGGCGCGGGCCGAGCGGCCAGTGAAACAGCCTGTCCTTCTCCGCGATCGGAACGTCGTTGATGCTGGCCTCGCGGCGGCGCATGAAGCCTAATTCATCGAACTCCCATTGCTCGTTGCCGTGGCTGCGATACCAGTTGCCGCTGTCGTCATGCCATTCGTAGGCGAAACGCACGGCGATGCGATTCTCGGTAAAGGCCCACACTTCCTTGATCAGCCGATAGTCGAGCTCGCGCGCCCATTTGCGCCGGAGAAACGCCTCGATCGCTTCGCGGCCTTGAAAGAACTCGGCACGGTTGCGCCAGCGGCTGTCGGGCGTGTAGGCGCCGGCGACGCGCACCGGGTCGCGGGTGTTCCAGGCATCCTCGGCGGCGCGCGCCTTCTGAGCGGCGGTCTCACGCGAAAACGGCGGCAATGGCGGACGCGTCGTCATCGGCATACTCCCGTGATCTTGCTCGGCCAGCGGACGACAAACGAGGTAGCGCGCCCACCGCTTTCCCGCTAGAGCGGGATGGCTTTTCTTCGAATCATCATCCCGCTCCAGCCTTTTTTTGCGCACGATCTTTTCCCAAAATCCGATCTCTCAGGGAGGCAACGCAATGCCAATGTGCTCGCGCCGTTCCGCCGTGGTTACGCTTGCGGTCATCTCCGGCGGCGCCGCTATCGCGACGCCCACCCTCGCCCAAACCGGGAAACCCATGACCACGCCATCCGGACTGCAGATCATCGACAGCAAAGTCGGCACCGGCCCCTCGCCCAAGACCGGGCAGACCTGCGTCATGCATTACACCGGCTGGCTCTATGAGAACGGCGCCAAGGGCAAGAAATTCAACTCGTCGGTCGATCGCGGCGAGCCGTTCGAATTCAAGATCGGCCTGCGCCAGGTGATCGCCGGCTGGGACGAAGGCGTCGCCTCAATGAAAGTCGGCGGCAAGCGCACGCTGATCATCCCGGCCGCGCTCGGCTACGGCGCGCAAGGCGCCGGCAATGCGATTCCGCCGAATGCCACGCTGATGTTCGACGTGGAGCTGCTCGGGATCAAGTAAACATTCGGGATCAAGTAAACAAACGTCGCGCTGCGCCGGCGTAATTGTTGTTCGTAGGATGGGTTGAGCGCCAGCGAAACCCATCAGATGACGCGATGGATCGAAATGATGGGTTTTCGCTCCGCTGAACCCATCCTACGAAACTAGAAAAACAACCTACCCGCCCTCGCCCTCCGCTGCGGGCACGCGCATCTCGTGGAAGCGGCGCTCGATCATCGCGTAGACCTCGCGCACCAGGATGTGGGTGGCGACCTCGTTCTCGGTGCGGCCGAGTTTTCCAAGCGTCGCCAACAGAACGAGGTAATTGAACGTCTCGGTCGGCAGCGTCAGGCTCAAGGCCCGCGCCTCCGAGCGGTTTTCGGGTCGCGCCATGTCGGACTAACGCCTGTACCAATGTCTCGGGTTATAACTTGGTTATTATACGGTTAAAACCCTTGGCAGGCGAATCGAATCATGTCACGTTACGTCTCGGCGACGGTTTTCGCACAACAAGCTTAAAGGCGGCCCCGACGTGGGGTCCGGGTGAGAAAACGTCGGGCTGAGAACCGCTTAAGCAGCGGGGCTGCGGCTCGGTGATCGCGGCCGCATGCGCGCCGTCGAGCACCGATCAGCGCCCCGTACGGCCCGGCCAAGCGCCCGGTTGCGCGCGGCCTTCGCCCTGTCGGCGGCCCAGAACAGGCCGCGGCATTGCACGCGAGGCCGTTTTCTCATGACCACCCCATCGACCAACGAAACCTGGAATCCGGAACGTGTCGCGCAACTGCGCGCCTTTATCGGCGCCGGCATGACCTGCAGCCAGATCGCCGCCGAGATCGGCGTCACCCGTAATGCGGTCATCGGCAAAATTCATCGCCTCGGTCTAGGACCGGGGCGTCCCGCGGCAGCGCTGGGGCGGCCGTGCCCTCCCCGCACCCGGCGCCCGCGGCTTTCCTCACAACGGCAGATGCTGCGCCTGATCTCCGCCGAGGCGCCGCTCGCCGCCGACGGCACCGTCAGCGAAGAGGGCTCCGTCGATAGCGCACAATACTGCTCGCTCCTCGACCTCGAACAAGGCAAGTGCCGCTGGCCGGTGAACGAGCGTCCGACTTCCGGAAGCGCGGCGGATTTCATTTTTTGCGGGAATCAGGCCATAGCGGGCTTCTCTTACTGCGCCGGGCACGCGCGCATGGCCTACCGCACGCCGGAGCGGCGGCGGGCATAAGCGTGCGCAGAGTTTGGGGACGTACCGTGTTGGGGTGTCGGTGGGTGCGCCTGCGTCTTGATCCGCAAGACGCAGGCGTACGCCCAAACTCCAAGGCGTGGCCCGCCTGACGGCGACGGACTTCTGCAACCAGACAATAAACTAGATTAGCAAACAAGCGCGATCGGTCGCGCCGCTCGCTTTAGCGCGATGTTCATCAGTCGAGGCTATCGTGTTCCGGTTATGACGCTGACCGCTCAAACGTTACTGGCCGAGCTCGACACGACGCTATCCGAGGTCTCGCAGGACTGGCGCACCGCCGTTTTGCGTCAGATCGCGGATCTGTATCTCGGCGGCGCGGACCTTTACTCCAAAGACCAAGTCGCGCTGTTCGATGCGGTGATGAGCCTTCTCCTTCCCGGTGTCGACCGCCCGACGCTGGCGGAGTTGAGCAACCGCCTGGCGGGCGTCCCCCTTCCGCCGGCGAAGGTGCTGGCAAGCCTCGCCAGTCATCCCGAGCTGGAAGTTTGCGGACCGGTGCTTGAGCGATCGAAAGCGCTGCCGGACAAAGTCCTCGTCGAGGTCGCGGACCGGGAGCGCATCGAGCACAGCATCCTGGCGAAAATCGCGGCCCGAGAGCAGCTCGGCGAGGCGGTCACCGACAGCTTGCTCAAACGCGGCAACGCGGCCATCCAGCGCACGATCCTGGAGAACCCGAACGCGCGCGTATCGGAAAACGGCTTCGCCCGCGTGATCATGGGCATCGACGGCGACAAGAGCCTCGCGCAGATGGTGGCGGCACGCCAGGATCTGCCGGCTGAATTGCGGCCCTGGCTCAACGATATCTTGAAGACCTAGACTCTTGTTCCGGCTCGTCCCCGCTCCCGATCAAGTCGGGGGTAAACTGCGTTGGGGGCCGCCCGTTGCAGCCGCCCCTGGATTCCCGCTTGCGCGGTAAGCGGGTGCGCCCTCGGACGCTATTTGCGCCGGGCCCGCTTCGGCAGCTTCAGCGGCCAGCTCACGATATGCTCTTCGAGATCTTCATCGGGCACGTCCTTTTCGCTCGCCAGTGCATGCGAACGGACCGAGACGCCGGCCGCATGCACCGTTTCCGGATCGCCGGAGACAAGCGGATGCCACCAGTAAAGGTCCTTACCCTCGGAGAGCAGCACATAGGCGCACGACGGCGGTAGCCAGCTGATGGTCTTGAGGTTCTCGGGCGTGAGCCGCACACAATCGTCGACCTGATCGAGCCGGTTGGCGTAATCGCGGCAGCGGCAGGTTTTGCCGTCAAGCAAGCGGCAACCCACATTGGTGTAAAAGGTGCGGTCGCTGCCCTCTTCCTCGAGCTTATTCAGACAGCAGCGGGCACAGCCGTCGCAGAGGCTTTCCCATTCCGAATCCGTCATTTCTTCCAAAGACTTGCGCCGCCAGAACGGGACGTCCTCGGTGCCTTTATCGCTTGCCATTCGGTCTCCCGGCCGAGCGGGTGTCGGCCTGCGAATCTTTACGCCTAATTTGCCCCCAAATTCCATTCACACTGGCGATCAAGCCGCATTGGCCGCACGCCGCGGCTCAGCTAAACCTCTTTGTGCGCGACGAACCAAGGACGGGGCACGATTCGGTGCCGGGAAGGGCTAAAGCGTGACCGACCTGTTTCCCGACCGGCGCCCCACCTGGAGGGTCAGGCTCAAGAACCTGCTGCTCGATTTCGACGCGCGGCTCGATTTCTCCGTCTTCCAAAGCGGCAAATGGGCCCGCGACGTCTATGAGCGGTTCACCACCTTCATGGACCGGTTCCATATCGCCGGCTGGCGGCGCTGGCTGATTGTGGAACCGCTGTCGGAAGCCGCAACGCTCGGCACCGGCGGCCTGATGCTGATGCTGATGCTGGCCATTCCCTCCTTTCGCGAAACCTCGGACGAGAACTGGCTGAAAAAATCCGAGCTCGCCGTCACATTCCTCGACCGCTACGGCAACGAGATCGGCAATCGCGGCATCAAGCACAACGATTCCGTCACGCTCGAGGATATGCCCGACCATCTGATCAAGGCGACGCTCGCGACCGAAGACCGGCGTTTCTTTGACCATTTCGGCATCGACTTTTTCGGCACGTTCCGCGCACTTCTGACCAACGCGCGCGCCGGCGGCGTCGTGCAAGGCGGCTCCACCATCACTCAGCAGCTCGCCAAAAATTTGTTTCTATCGAACGAACGCACCATCGAGCGCAAGATCAACGAAGCGTTCCTCGCGCTCTGGCTGGAAACGCACCTCGCCAAGAACGAGATCCTCAAGCTTTATCTCGACCGCGCCTACATGGGCGGCGGCACCTTCGGGGTTAACAGCGCGGCGCAATATTATTTCGGCAAGTCGGTGCGCGACGTGACGCTGCCGGAAGCCGCGATGCTGGCCGGCCTGTTCAAGGCGCCGAGCAAATTCTCGCCGCTGGTGAATCTGCCGGCGGCGCGCGCGCGCGCCAATGTGGTGCTCGATAATCTGGTCGAAGCCGGCTTCATGACCGAGGGTCAGGTCTATGGCGCCCGGCGCAATCCGGCGACGCCAATCGACCGCAAGCAGGAAGACGCGCCGAACTACTATCTCGATTGGGCGTTCGACGAGATGCGCAAGCTCGTCGACACTTTCCCGAAGTCGGTCACCGAAAGTTTCTTTATCGTGCGGACCGCGATCGACCCCAATCTCCAACGCTATGCCGAGCACGAGGTTGAATCGGCGCTGCGGCAATACGGACATGATTACGGCGCGAGCCAGACGGCGCTGGTAATCGCCGATATCGACGGCGCCGTGCGGGCGATGGTCGGCGGGCGTGACTACGGCGCCAGCCAGTTCAACCGCGCGGTCGACGCGCTGCGGCAACCCGGCTCGTCGTTCAAGCCCTACGTTTACGCGACCGCATTGGCCAGCGGACAGTTCACGCCGCAATCGATCGTCGTCAACTCGCCGGTATGCATCGGCAATTGGTGCCCGCACAATTATTCCGGCGGCTATTCCGGCTCGATGACGCTGACGCAGGCGATCACCAATTCGGTCAACATCATTCCGGTCAAGCTTTCGATCGCGCTCGGCGACGGCAATCCCAAGCTCGGCCGCGCCAAGATCATCCAGACCGCGCGCAATTTCGGCATCTATACGCCTCTGCCCGACACGCCGTCGCTGCCGATCGGCGCCGACGAGGTCAATGTGCTCGAGCACGCCGTCGCCTACGCGACGTTCCCGAATCTCGGCAAAGTGGTCGCGCCGCACGCCGCGCTCGAAGTGCGCACCGGCACCGGCGATCTGGTGTGGCGCTTCGATCGCGACGGCAAGCGCCCCGAACAGGTGATCTCGCCGAAAGTGGCGCTCGACATGATCGGCATGATGAACTCCGTCGTGCAAAACGGCACAGGCCGGCGCGCACAGCTCGACGGCATTCAGGTCGCAGGCAAGACCGGCACCACCAACGGCTATCGCGATGCCTGGTTCGTCGGTTACACCGGCAACTTCAGCGGCGCGGTCTGGATGGGCAACGACGATTATCAACCGACCAAGCGCATGACCGGCGGCACCATCCCGGCGCTGATCTGGCACAACGTCATGGCCTATGCGCATCAGGGCGTCGAATTGCGGACCTTGCCGGGCCTGCCGCCGCCGCAGCACGCTCCCACTGTCGCCAACGCGGGTGCGCAGGGCGCGTCCGCGCCGCAACAGATTCTACTCACACGCAAGGGCACCGAAGCATTGGTGCGCGTCGAGCGCTTGCTCGACGAGGCAACCCGCGCCCTGCCGCCGCCCGGCGTGCCGCCTGGACCGCTTGGCGCGCTCGGCGGCGCCACCACCCAGACGGCGGCGAGCGAGCCGCCGTCAGCACCGACCAAAGGCAACTAGACAAGGTTGCCGCCATCGACCGGATCGAACGTGCGTCTGTTTGTTAGCTCCTGCCTCACATTGATCCTCGCGGCCGCGATCGGGCTTGGCGCGACCTGGCTCACGCTCACGCGCGGCGTCGCCTTCGGCGCCATGACCGTCGGCGCCTGGACAGCCTGGCCAAAGACCGGGTCAGTGGACATCGACCCCTATGCGCGCGCGACGATCGCCCGCACCGGCGCGCTCCCGATCGGCGTCGGCGACGGCGTCGCCTTCTTCGCCCGCACTGACGACGCCGGAAATGCGCTGGACGGCCGCTGCACATTCCTGGTGAGCGGCGCGACGCCGGCGGCCCGCTATTGGACAGTGACACTCTACGACGCGCGGGGCCGACTGGTCGCCAACACCATCGATCGGCACGGCTTCACCAGCGCCGAAGTCGTGCGCGATACCAGCGGCAACGTCACCATTACGGTAGCGCCGCGCGCGCGCCCTGGAAATTGGCTGCCGAGCGGCGGGGTCGAACAGTTCGTGCTGGTGTGGCGGCTCTACGACACGCCGATCGGCGTTGCGTCGCTCACGACCAAGGAAGGGCCGATGCCGATCATCGTCCGTACGGGCTGCTCATGATGCGCATCGCTTTATGGGTCCTCGGCGCGCTGCTCCTTGGCGGCATCGTGCATCTTTCGACGGTGCTGGCGATGCCCACGGCCGCGACCCAGGACGCCTATTCGCGGCTCTCACAACGCACGCCGGTCAACGCCGTGGTGCCGCTTCCGGCCGCGTCCGGGCAGGACGCAACCATGCCGTTCATGGACCCGGCTTTTGCGGTCGCAGTCTGCCGGTACGACCTCTCCGCCGGCACGCTCAAACTGCATGCGCCGCTGAGCCAGGCTTACACCTCGGTGACGTTCTACACGCGCAACAGCGTGGCTTATTACGCGATCAACGACCGCGCCGCCGGCCGGCATGCGATCGACCTCGACCTGATGACGCCGGAGCAGCGCGCGCAAGTGCCGGAGGAAGAAGACGTCACCGCCGCCGACCGGCTGATCATCGAGTCGCCCACCCAAAGCGGGCTGATCGTGCTGCGTGCGCTCGCGCCCGAACCGAGCCTGATGGCCATGGCGCGGCGCGCGCTCGCCAACGCGCAATGCCGCATCGAACCGCTGCCGGCGCAGTAAGAAAGCGGGCGTCCTATTTCACGATGGGAGGCGGCTTGCCCGCCATTGCGGCCGGCATGGGGGGCGGCGGCTGGCCGGCCATAGCCACCGGCGGCATGCCGAATGCTGTGGGCGGGACCAATTGGTTGGTGGCGACTTGCTGCTGCAACAGCGTCAGCGAGATGTCGACATTGGTCGCCAGATCTTCAGGCTCGGAGACCGCGAGGCGATTGAGCGCAAAACGGTAGCTCGCGCATCGCTGCGCCAGCGACTGCTCCACCCACGCGATGGTGAGATTGTTTTCCGAGACTCGCGCCAAGGCGTTGAAGCGCTCGGGCGGTGAAACGTCGGGGATCAGCGCCATCGTCGCCTGGCGTTTGCGGTCGGCTTCGATGACGCGGTGGGCGATGTAGAAAAAAGGCCCGATCCGCACAACGTCGTTGCGGATGTCGTCGTTGAGCCGATTGTAGCGTCCGGCGGTCGAACGATAATCGGCGGCGAGGAGTTCACGGTAGTAGGCCGACGGATCGACGATCCCCAAGCTGCGCTGAAACTCGCGCTTCTGGCCGTATTCATAAACGACCGCATCCCAGCGGTCGCGATCGTAAGCCGGCTCGATCAGCGGAAAAGCGAGGTCGCGCAGCGTGCGCTCGTCCTCGGTGAGATTGGCGAGTGATATCGGCGCGCCGGCGCGCGCTGCCGCCTCCTGACCGACCCAAGCGTGAATGTTATCGGCAACGGCAGGCTGCTGGACGTACCCCAAATCGCCGAGGCTTGAGCACCCCGGTAGCGCGAGCAAAGCCAGCGCCGCGATGACCGGCGCGACTTCGAAACACCTGCGGAGGCTAAGGCAGTATGAGTTATGGCTGGGTCGGCATCCCGCTCTGGCTTTTTGTTTGAGCGTGATCTTTTCGGAAAACCGGTTTCCACTTTTCCGGATCATGCTCTAGCCACGATCGCCTCGCACGCCGTCAGCGGCGCCGCACCCGTCGACGCCCGCCATTTTGCGCCGGCGGCGGGATGTAAGGCTCGGCGTCCTCGATCCGCGTCTCGTACCGTTCGATGCGGATAACCGGCAGGATGATCACTGTCGCGGACTCTTCGGCACCGCCAGCGCGGCCGAAGCGCACAGCGCGTCCGTCGTCGGGAAACTTGAGAATGGTACCCATTGTCGGCGGCCCAGCCATTGTCCGCGCCCTAGCCGCGGACCCCTCCGCCGATGCACCCAGATCGGCGTTGTCGCAACTAAGCCCGATGCAGGGTTAACGGTCCGCTAACGGCGCCCGCTTAACTTGATGACAATCCGAGGGTCGGTCCCAAGATATGCACGGCGTGCAGTTCGCGCGGTCCTCCAATCTGTTCGAGTAAGCGGTCATGGAGTCTCAGAATTTCTTCGGTCTCGACGGTCTTACCGACCTGAGCAAGCGCAGCGGGATCGACATGCGTCCGACGCTCCTGCGCGTCCTCACCGATCTCTATGTGCATCGGCTCAGCCACTCGGCGGACGAGGAGCGTCATTACACCGAGCTCGCTTTGCCGATGCTCGAAGCCGTGGACGTCCCCACGCGGGTCGCGGTCGCGAAACGGTTTGCGCATTATCAGAGGCCGCCGCTGCGGGTCCTGCAATGGCTCGCGCGCGATCTGCCGATGGTCGCCGGCGAATTGCGCAGCCATCCGCTGCTGCAGGCGCCGGGCGCCGTGTCGCGGGGCAACGGCCCGGCCGCGCCCGCCAAAATCGATCCTCTGGGCGAGAAACAGCAAGCGCGGCTGCCAGTCGAAAGCATCGACGCGGGGGCTGCGACCGAGCTGAACGAGCTTTTCTTCACAGCGACCACGACCGAGCGCCGGCTCATTTTGCTCAACATGCATGTCGTCGACCCCAATCCGACATTGCGGAGCCGGATCGTCACTGGCGTCGCGATCGGCCAAGAGCTCGAGGGAGCGGTGCTGACCGGCAAGCGCGAGCATTTTGCCGCCCGTCTTGCGCAGGCGCTGCGAATTTCACACGAACAAGCCCGCCGCATCGCCAACGACCAACTCGGCGAACCGGTGCTGGTGGCGGCCAAGACCCTCGCGCTGCGCCGCGACGTGCTCTATCGCATTCTCATGTTCGTCAATCCGGCGGTGGGCCATTCGGTCGAGCGCGTTCATACGCTTGCCGCTCTCTACGACGCGCTGCAGGCACAGGCGGCCGAGGCCATGCTCGCCATTTGGCAGGCATTGCCCGCAGCCGAGCGCACGCATTTCGGACATCGTCCGCAGTCCCACGACGAAAGCCGGCCGCGCGCACGCGCCGGCGCGACGACGCAACGCAATTCCGCCGCTCCGCAGGGAAACGAGTTGCGCAGCGTCTCATAATGTGCGGGAGGTAGCTCCTATCCTGATCCCAGAACGGGAGGGCGAATTGAAACGCATCCTTGCCAGGATTCGCTCGCTCTGAAAATCCGGAGTGCGGATGGCCTTCGTGAGGTAGGCCGCACGATTGGTCGCTCGCCCATCATTTCACTTTTTCAGTCGGTAGAGTACCTCGTTCGGAATCGGTTCGCTGACCCGCCACGAGTCGATGACTTTACCGGTGTGATTGCTGATCGACACGATCAGGAAGGGGGACCGATCCTGAATATGCAACTGTGGAGAAAAAGACCGAGGTCCAAGGATAGACGGTTCGTCGTGGAACGAGTTTAGTACCGCGACCACCTTTGCCGCATCGACTGTGCCGGCCTTCTCCACCGCCTGAACCCACAGTTGCAGGAAGCTGTAGATCGGGAAAGCGAACTCGGTCACCGGCCCATCCTTGAACTTCTGCTTGTAGCGCTCGATGAGCGCGACCACCTCGGGCCTGGGATCATCGCCGTAAACGGATGCCTGCACCGGCACGTAGAAGTTGGTCAGATCCGGAACTGCGCCGAGCCAATATGTTCCGTCGAACGTGCTGCTGGCGAGGATAGGCAGATCGATACCGGCTGCGCAGAATCTGGCGGATGGCGCTGGAGCCGCCCGGCAGATAGCTGCAGAATACGATCGCATCCACTTTTCCCGCGGCCATGGCAGTTCGCAGACGCGTTACCTGCGAAGCGAGCGAGGCGTCGCTATTCTTGAAAGTGTCTCGATCAACGATCTTGCCGCCCCGCTTCGGGAACAGCCAGTCGAAGCCGGCGCAAACCGACTTCGTGTATTCTACGCTGTCGTCGAGAAGGACGTAGACGTCTCGGTAGCCCTGCTTGTCGTATCCCCATTCGGCGAGTGAGGCCCCTTCCAATTGCGCTGCGACCCCTGCCGTGAATGAATAGGGACCGACGCCGGCAACTCCCGCCTTGGCATCCTCAGCGCACAAGAACACAGAGATCTTACCTGCCTTCTGAGCCTGCAGGAGGGCGGGTGCTCCGAAATCATAGTCGCAGGTTCCGACAACCAAATCGGCCCCCTGACTGACGACTTCCTGTCCCGCTTTGGCTCCCTCGGCCCGATCTGATTTTGTGTCGGCGAACACCGCTCGCAGCTTTTTGCCG
Organism: uncultured Alphaproteobacteria bacterium; assembly: GCA_963845075.1. GTDB lineage: Bacteria > Pseudomonadota > Alphaproteobacteria > Rhizobiales > Xanthobacteraceae > BOG-931. The sequence goes on from CAWJRE010000031.1 coordinate 117,764, forward strand.
AGAATGCCACCCTTGGCATTGACATCGTCGATAAAAATTTGCGCCGTCTTCGTCCCGTTGTCGTCGTACCCGGCAACCGGACCGGATTGCGCAACAGCAAAACCGATGACAATATCGTCTGCGGCTTCTGCTGTGGACGACAAGCACACGGCAGTAGTAGCCGTCCAGACACCCACAATCGCACACAGGAATATCTTAGCCTTCATCGTGCAAGCCTCTTGCTGATATTCGATCACGGCGTCGTTTCAGCGGCCACTGGATGATGATGCGCCTCCCGACACCCTATCAAGACACGTCGTTCGGTGTCACGGCCGACGCAGATAATACATGTTGATTTTCTTGCGATGATACGGTGAATTTTTCAAATCGCTGCCTTCAGTATTCTTATTTCCTCGGCGTCGTGGCCGCCAACGCATCTTACAGAAGCCTGACTTTCGTACACCCTCTCCTTTCCCTGCGCTTGCTGCGGCAAACGTCGATCGGGGCGTCGATGATCACTGGAGCGGACGAACTCAAGGACAACTCACCTGCAATCCGTCTCTTGGAATCGGACCGACGGCCGCGCGGGTCTGCCGCGTGAAAAAGGCTCTGATAGGATGCACATGGTTCAATACAAGACCTTCGACCTTGGCCCTTTCGCCTTGCAGAAAGGCACGGTTTTGCCGGACGCGAAAATCGTCTACGCGACCGTTGGACGGTTGAACGACGCCAAAGACAACGCCGTCCTGGTTCCGACGTGGGGCTCGGGCAGTCCTGAGGATGTCGTGGGACTGCTGATAGGGACAGCGCGGACGCTCAATCCCGAGAAATATTTCATCGTCATACCCAATCATTTCGGCGGCGGCTTCTCATCGTCGCCGAGCAATTACGCCCCACCGTTCGAGAAAGGGCGTTTTCCGCGGGTGACGACCTACGATAACGTCAATGCCCAGCGGCGGTTACTCGTGGAGGCGTTCGGCATCACCAGTTTGCGCCTCGTCGCCGGCTGGTCGATGGGCGCGATGGCGGCATATCATTGGGCGGCACTTTTTCCGGATTCGGTACGCGCGATCGTACCGATCGGAGGATCGGCGCGAACCGGTACGTTCAACAAGGTATTTCTGGCGGGTATTCGCAGCGCCATCGTATCCGATCCCGACTGGAACAATGGCTTCTATGGCGACACGCCGCCGATACGCGGCCTAAGGCAATTTGCGCGGGTTTATGCCGGTTGGGGATTTTCCGAGCCGTTTTATCGTCAGGAGGTGTTCAAAGCAGCCTTCGGCGCGTCCTCCGTCGAAGAGTTCATTGAGACCTTCTGGGAGGCTTTCTTTATCAAGTGCGATGCCAACAATCTCTTGGCTCAGGTTTGGACCTGGGAGCACAATGATATCTCAGCGCACCCGCGTTTCGCGGGCGACTTTGAAAAGGCGTTGTCATCGATCAAAGCCCGCACGATCCTAGTACCTGCGGCGACGGACACTTACTTTCCGCCGGTGGATAACGAATTCGAAGCCAAACATATTCCGCACGCCGAAGTCCGCCCGATTCCTTCCATCTGGGGGCACATGAGCCCGATGAATCCCGATGATCAATCCTTCATCGATCGCGCGCTTGCCGATGCTTTATCCTAGAGCGCAATCGCTTCAGATTGAATTGATTGGCGCTCTATCACTTTGGTTGAGCATGATCTCTTTGGAAAACCGGGTTTCCACTTTCATGCTCTAACGCTCCGCCCTCAGCCGGCAACGACGTCAAGAAAATTGCGCCCGGCGCGATCCTCTATTTCGACGATCCAGATATCCGGATCGAATTTCAGTTGCCGCGCCAGGTAACCCTCGATTTCGGCATCCGGCACCGACTGCCGGGCGAGGCAGGGCGAAAAGGCCCGGGCGGCGACCTCCGCCGCCTCGAATGCGCTTTGCGGCGCCGGACCGAACAAGTCCGACGTGCCGTCGAGCCGGTTCACGCGAACGAATACGGCGCCGGCCTCCTCGGCGCCGCGTCGGCGGACCACGCCGAAAACGCCTTCGACCTGGCAGCGCCGCAAATAGGCCGCAACCCACAGACCGGTCTTAAGACGCATCGTCCTCATCCCGCGCGCATCACCGCTCGCGCGAGCCATAAACAGAAATGAGTGGCTTGAACAGAAATGAGTGAATTGCCGACCGGCCGATTGCCGAGACAATCCGCGTCTGCCGAAGTGTCGGCCCGCGTCTGCCGCAGAGGGCGCTACTGGATCGGGCGCCCGGTCATTGTCGCAAGCTCGCTCAAGAGCCGATCGGAAAGGCGTCCGGTCACCGGCAGCTTGCGGTCGGCTTCGAATTTCTGGATTGCCGCACTGGTCGGTTCGTCGAGCGTTCCGGACGAGCGCAGTTGACCGTAGCCGAATTCCGACAAGACCCGCTGCACCGCGATGATGCGCGCGGACGAACCGACAGAGGCGGTCGAGGACGGCGCGGTCGACGTCCCGATCAGATCGCCGATCGGATCGTTGCGGCGCGCGGAAGTAGCCGCTTGCGTCCTTGCGGCTGGCGCCGCGCGCACCGGCGCCATATCGATCACCCTGGGCGGAGTCGGCGACTGCGGATTCGGCGCCAGCGGAATGGGGGACAGCGCGGTGAGGCGGTTGGCGGGCGCCGGTGCCGACGGATTGGCAAAGAACGGTGCCGGGTGAACACCCGACTGCAGGAAAATGGCGTTGACGACGATGATTAAGCTTGCGGCGCCGGCGCACAAAATCGCGGTCGCGTCGACGGGCCGATGCGATGCGCTGCTCCACAGGCGCAACCCGACTGCGGCCACAGCACCCGTGCCAGCGCCCTTGCCGGCACCGGCGCGCCGTCCGCTCCTGGTCCGCCGCTCACGCACTTTTCTTCACCGTCACGCTCTCGGGTCCCGACACGACGACAGGATGTGCCGAGCGAGCGGCACTTTTTTGTGGCGATTGGCCGGCGAAATGCGAGAGCGCAATCGGCACAGTCAGCGGCCGGGCTTTGGGCAATCGCACACGTTCGCAATCGATCGGCAGCCGAACGCTCACGCGCGTGCCCTCGCCCACGCGGCTGCGGATGTCGAGATCGCCGCCATGCAGTCGCACCAGCCCTTTGACGATCGACAATCCTAGACCGGTGCCGCCATGTCGGCGGTCATAGCTTGCGCGCGCCTGGAAATACGGCTCGCCGACGCGGGCGAGATCCTCCTCGTCGATTCCAACGCCGTTGTCTTCCACCACGAACGTGACGTGCCCGGCATCCACACTGGCACCGACGGCGATCTTGCCGCCGCGATCGGTGAACCGGATCGCGTTGGACACGAGATTGATCAGAATTTGACTGAGCGCGCGCTTGTCGGCGATCATGTCCGGCAACTCGCCGGTCGGCATTTTGTCGAGCGTGACGCCCGCCTCACTGGCGCGCAGCGCCAGCAGGTCGCAGCATGTGGCTATGACCTGCACCGGCGCGAACGGTTCCGGCGTGATCTCGAAATTGTCGGTTTCGATCTTCGACATGTCGAGGATGCCGTTGATGACGGCAAGCAGATGGTGCCCGGAATCGTTGATCAGCCCGGCATATTCGATGCGGCGATCGGCATCGAGCATGAGCGTGGATTCGTTTCGCAACATATCGGAAAAGCCGATGATCGCGTTGAGCGGCGTCCGCAATTCATGACTCATGGTCGCGAGGAATCGGCTCTTGGCGGCATTGGCGCGCTCGGCGTCGCTGCGCGCCTGCTCGAGCGCCTGTTCCTGAAGCTTGCGTTCCGTCACATCGCGCAGCACGGCAACGACCTCGCGACGACCCTGCGGGCTTGCTTCCGGAGTTGGTTGCTCGAGCGGACGGCAGCGCATCTCGATCCAGACAAATTGCGGCGCAGCGCCAACGGTGTCAGTCACGTCGCGGCGCACGCGGAACTCCACAGACCGGCTTTCGCCGAGTGCCGCCGTGTCCCCAAGCGCGCTCAGATAAGCCGGCCGATCGGCGACGTGGACCCGGCCGAACAGTCCGTGGCCGCGCAAATCGGCAATGCCGCAGCCGAACAAAGATTGCGCCGCGGGCGACATGAACAGGAGTGCGCCGTCGCGGTCGTAGCGCACGATGACGTCGGTCATGTTGCGCGCCAGAAGGCGATAGCGGTCTTCCTCGGCACAGAGCAGCCAGACACTCGTGCGCGCCAGCGCCTCGGCGCCCAATGCGAGGCCGGCGGCGTAAAGCGCCGCCGAAACGATGCCGAGCGTCGCAAGCGCGATATGGCCGCTTGGGTCCGACGCGGGCAACCAGTCGAACTTGCTGGCCAGCACCAGCAAGCCGGCGGCTGCGAGCGCGAACGTCGAGGCGATCGCGACGACGCGGCGCGAGGCCGACAGCGACGCTTCGAGCGGCACGACCACGAGCCAGATCGCCGCGAATGAAGTGATGCCGCCGGTGAGCGCCGCTACCGAGGTAACGAGCCCGGTCAAAGCGAGCGAAGACAGAACGTGCGCGCTTTCGTAGCGTCCGGTGCGGGAGAGAAAATAGGCCACGAGGATGGGAACAACCAGCCAGGCGAAAATGACCAGCTCGACCGCGCTCGGCGCGCCCCGCGCGATGAGATAAGCGGGAACCGCGGCGAGAGCGACAACGCTGCCCAGAAGACGCGGAGCAATGAAGGCGCGATGGCGCGCTGCGGTCAGCGCATCCTGTTGTGCGGACGGATGCACCAGCATCGCAATATAGTCTCGTACCGGCACCAACAGGCCCACGACCCTAACGCACGCCCGAACTTGCAGACGCGCTCCCCATTTTTCTGGAGCCGGATCGTGTCAGAGGCCACTTAAGCGAACACTAAGGTGATGCCGGCGCTGCGCGCGCGAGCCTCGGCAAGAGCCTTTGATGCCGTGCGCACTTGGGGGATTCCCCGATCATGGTGAACGGCCCGTTGCCAGGTATCCGCCATGGCCGCACCGCGATGCCGCTGACGTTCGGCAACGTGCTACGAGGACACAAGGCGTTGCACGCATATTTGCCGCGAGGCGGCCACGCTTTGCGGCGTTCGCTCAAATTTTAGGTAAATTGAATTTTTTCAAATTGGGCGAAAATTTGCAGCGTATTCTCGTCGACTATGCGGAAAAACGTTCCAGCACAGCCAACGCGACTTTCAAGCGTGCCTGCTAGGGTCACGACGTGTGCGGCAAAGACCGCCGTCGGGGATGCGGGTCACATGTTTTTTCTGGTCCGAATGACGTTCTGGCTCGGGCTGGTGCTGGTTTTGCTGCCGTTCGGCTCCACGCAGCATAATTCGCCCGGCAATGAAGTCAGTGCCAGCGAGGCAATCTCCGCCGCCTCGGCGACGGTGGGAGATTTGCGCGGCTTCTGCGGACGTCAACCCGACGCCTGTTCGGTCGGCTCGCAGGTGGCGTCGGCGATCGGCTACCGCGCGCAGGCCGGAGCGAAGATCCTCTACGAGGCGCTGAGCGAAGCGATGGCGCCGCGCGAGACCGGATCGGTCGGCACCAGCGTCTCAAAGAATACCGTCGGCAAATCGGCCGCCGAAAAATCCGCGGCCGAACACCCTTCGCAGAGTACTTTGACGCCTGCCGATATGGCGCCCGCCTGGCGCGGTCCGCCGGCGCGCAAGGACGGCAAGCACGCCGCCTAGATTGCTCGTTTTGAGCGCGATCTTGACCGAAAGCCGGTATCCACTTTTCGGGATCATGCTCTTGATCGGGTGCTGCGACACAACATCGACGTCATGGGTTCCACGCTCTATATAGAGCCTGACGAGGAACCCATTCGGCGATGCCTGATATCGAAGAAATCATCGACAATTTCGCCGTCCTTGACGATTGGGACGACCGCTACCGCTATCTGATCGAACTCGGACGGGAATTGCCGCCCCTTCCCGAGGCTGCGCACAGCGACGTCAACAAGGTGCAGGGCTGCGCCAGCCAGGTTTGGCTCGACACGCATGTGCGGCGAGACGGCGCCGGCGGGCCGGTGCTGACTTTCGCCGGCGACAGCGACGCCCATATCGTGCGCGGGCTGATCGCGATCCTGTTTGCGATCTTTTCCGGCAAGCCGGCGCGCCATATTCTCGAGACTGATGCGCTGGCGCTGTTCGAGCGTATGGGCTTAAAGGAACATCTCACCCCACAGCGCTCGAATGGCTTCCGGTCAATGGTCGAGCGCATTCGCGCCGATGCGCGTGGAGCGCTTACCGCAGCCACCGTTTAGGTCCTCGTCGCGAGGTAAACCCTGACCGCCTGCCGGCGGTCTACGGTCGATTTGAAGTTGCTAGAGCGCGATGGCTTCCGGTTGAACCATTGTCGCGCTCTAGATCTTTGATGGAGCATGATCTTTTCGGAAAACCGGTATCCACCCATCGGGTCAAAGCCCGAGGGCAAGCTTTTCCGGATCATGCTCTAAGATCGGCCGGGAAGGTCGAATCGGAACTTCAAAATCCAAAAATCGCACGAGAATCATAGGTTACCGGCGTCCCTTTGATTCCGAAATTCGCATAAGCTCTCGCGAACGTCGGAATCGGGACACTGGGCCGGAACGGATGTAAATCTGCGTCTGGCACCACGGGTTGGGAAGGCTCGACATGGCCGTTGGCGAGATCGGCACATCCGGCGCGCTCGGCCGCCCGAGGGCGCAGGCCGCGCTGACCGACGTTTTTGCCGGGCTCGTTTGCAGCATCCTCTCGATCGCCTATTGCCTCTCGTACGCGGCTCTGATTTTCAACGGTCCTTTGGGACCGGCGCTGGCCTACGGCGTCGCCGTTACATTTCTCTCGGCTGCCATTGGCGGCTCAATCGTCGCCTGGCGCAGCTCGCTGCCGTTTGCGGTCGCCGGCCCGGACAGTTCCATCTCGGTCGTGCTGGCGGTCCTCGTTGCGACAGTGGCCCAGCGTCTTGGCAACGTCGACCCCCTGGTCCCGACCCTCATCGCGATCTCCGCGACGACGGCGCTGACCGGGCTTCTTCTATGCATCCTTGGATTCACGCATGCCGGGCGTGCGATCCGCTTCGTGCCTTTCCCGGTCATCGGCGGCTTCCTCGGTGCGACCGGATGGCTGATGATCGCCGGCGCAGTGCAGGTCGTGACCGAGCAAAAGCTGCTGCTCGCCAATCTCGGAGAATTCGCGAACGTCCCGATGCTCGGCAAAATCGCCGCCGCGCTGGTGGTCGCGGTCATATTGCAGGTTGCGCTCCGCCGGTCGAAGAGTCCGTTCATCATGCCTGGCATTCTGCTCGCGGCGTTGGCGGCGACTTACATTGCATTGCTGTTGACGGGCTGGTCGCTCGGCGAGGCGCAAGCGCATGGCTGGATGTTCAGGCCGCAGTCGACGGCCACTCTCATTTCGCCGTGGCAGCCGGGAACGTTGCAAAGTTTCTCGTGGATGCAAGCGCCCGCACTCGCCGGCGACGTGCTTGCGGTCATGTTCGTCACCATCATCAACTTTCTTCTCAACACCACGGGCATCGAGCTGTCGACCCGCACCGACGCCAATATCGACCGCGACCTCAAAGTGCTCGGCTTTGCGAATATCGTCACCGCCGCGCTGGGTGGTTATGTGAGTTGCACGTCGATTAGCCGCTCACTCCTGGTGCGCACCGCTGGCGGCAGCGGCCGGCTGTCCGGACTGACGGTCGCGGCGGTCTCGGCAGCCTTGCTGATTGCGGGGCCCGCCTTCGTCGGTTACGTACCGAAATACATCCTCGGCGGGCTTTTGTTCTTCCTTGGCGGCGGCCTCATCTATCAGTGGCTGATCCAATCAGCGCGACAGTTGCAGCTTATCGATTATCTGTCGCTCATCGCCATCGCGCTGCTGATCATCAACTGGGGCTTCATCGCCGGCGTCCTGACCGGCATCGTGATCGGCTGCGCGACCTTCGCGCTAAGCATCAGCCGCGTGAACGCCATCAAATTCAGTTTCGACGGCTCGGAATACCGCTCCTCGCTTGATCGCGGACCACACGAGCTGACGCTCCTGGCGGCGCATGGGCGCGAAATTCAAGGCATGGCGCTGCAGAGCTATTTGTTCTTCGGTTCAGCCAACCGGCTCTATCAGCACGTCAAGGCGTTGCTCGCCAGGCAGCGGGAATGCCGCTTCCTGATCTTCGACTTCCAGCACGTCACCGGCATCAATTCGGCGGCGACCCAGAGTTTTGCGCAGATCAGGCAAGCGGCGACCGAAGCCGGCGCGCGCATCGTTCTGGTCAAGCTTTCTCCGGAATTGGAGCGGGCGTTTCGCAGCGCGCGGTTCATTTCCGCCGATATCGTGGTGGCGTCCGATCTCGACCGTGCGCTCGAGTCGTGCGAACAGGCGATCATCGAAGCGCACCGCGCGCAGATCACCGACTCGCGATCCCTGCGCGCCTGGCTCTCCGAAGCGCTCGGCGACGCTCATCTCGCCGACAGCTTGTCCGACTATTGCAGGCGTCTGGAGGTGAAAGCCGGCGACATCATCGCCCGCCAGGGCGATCCCGCGACGTCCATGCATTTCATCCTCGAGGGCCGCGTCGGCATTATCGTCGATTTGCCGGAAGGCCGAACCACCCGCGTTCGCAGCTTGGGTGGACATACCACGGTCGGCGAGATGGGTCTGATAACCCGCAGCCCGCGCAGCGCCACCATTCAGGCCGAAGCGGCAAGCGTTCTTTACGTCCTCGATGCCGAAGCGTTTGAGCGCATCAAACAAGAGCAGCCGACATTGAGCCAAGCCCTGCTCGCTTATGTCATCAAAGTGCTGACCGAGCGGCTTAGTTTCGCCAACCGGCTGATCGGAGTCCTGCAACGCTGAGGCCGCCGCTAGAGCATGATCCGGAAAAGCTTGCTCTCGGGCTTTGACCCGACGGGTGGAATCCGGTTTTCCGAAAAGATCATGCTCAAACAAAAAGCTAGAGCGGGATGCCGATCGAACCACAACTCATCCCGCTCTACCCGCGATCGCGGCGGCGCCGGCGTTGCTGGCCCAATCCCATTTGCTTGGCGAGTTGCGAGCGCGCGGCCGCATAGTTGGGCGCCACCATCGGGTAGTCGGCCGGCAGGTTCCACTTCGCGCGATATTGATCCGGCGTCATGCCGTACTGCGTGCGCAAGTGCCGCTTGAGCGATTTGAACTTCTTCCCGTCTTCCAAACAAACGAGGTATTCCGGCGTGATCGAGCGCTTTATTGGAACAGCAGGTTTGAGCGGCTCCGCCGGAGCAGCGACCTGCGCGCCGTTCGAGACGCGCATCAATGCCGAATATATTTGGCTGATCAGAGCCGGAATTTCGGCGCTGGATACCGTGTTGTTGCTCACATAAGCGGAAACAATATTGGCGGTCAGTTGGATATAACTGGCCTCATCGGAATGATCAGCCATGTTGGGCCTAGTGTCTCAAGAATAGCTGCGCCCCCCGGCGCCAACGTGCATCGCAAGTATGGGCAGTTCCTGCTCCTATTGCGAATGATTATAAGATAGAACAACCGCTCTGGAAATAAAGCAATAAATAGTCTTCAACCTGAAAAGCCAAGAATAACTTGTAATAGACGCGGCATGTTGGAGCTGGCCAACGGCTTGCACGTTAGCCGGCGCACGCCGACGGCTCGCCAAGAACAAGTTTAGGTGACAAATCGGCTGAAGATGCGAGGTCGTTAGGGCGTGTTCTCGATGTGGTTGCGAAGCGCGCTAATTGAGCCGAAGCGCAATGTGCCCTGCGGGAGTTGCGCCTCAATCGATCCGTCGGAATAGAGCGTGTAGGCCATCCCCTCGACGACACCTGATTTGAGGACGGACACCGGCGCTGCCGCGTGCGCCGCTGCGGGCGCGACGGCAGGCTGAGCGTGTTCAGGGGCCGACCGGGCCTCCTGCTGGGGCGCGGACGCGGCGGCCTGCCCCTGCGCCCCTCCCTTGTCGCCGCGCGACGCGGCGGGCCAGAACGTGTTGAACACCGAAACCTTGGCCTTGTCTGGAGCCGCAGTGGCAAGGCGCGGCTTGAGATCCATCCGTGGCATCGATCGCACGGGAGAGGCCGCGCCATTGGCCGCACGGGCCACGGCGGCTACGCCTTTCACTTCCGCAACGTTTTCATCCAAACCGGCCGTTTCGCGGAGCGCGTGGGAAAGATCCGCCAATTCCGCAAGTCGGCCATTTTCAATGCGGGGGATCGTCGGAATTTTAGCGCGCAGGCGTTCGATGACAGCTTCGTCGGCCTGAGACTCAGGCGCCGGAGCTGCGGCCGGTAGCGGCGGCGGCTCCAGTTTGGTCTCTGGGAGCGATGGTGCCGACGTAGCTGCGCTAAACGCTGCAACTGCTGCCGCGTCGTCAACGCGGGGAGTACGCGACGCGGATCGTACCGCGAACGATCGCTCGATCCGCCGCATTTCGCGAACTGCGAGTCCAAAGGCAATGAGCAAGAGGCCGCCGACAGCAGCGATGGTGCCCGGCGTGAGAACTTCAGTCTGGAAGGTTCCGTCACGTGGGCTCAGGCCTGAACCAACCAGGACCAAGCCAGCGGCCGTCGTGACAACTCCCAAAAGCAACAAAACAATCGGCATGCCGCCTGTCCCCCCGCTCAGTAAGATGCGGTGTGACAAAAAAGTATTTTGGACACCATCTGTGGACTTCGCAAGGAATTTAAATAGCGCTAAACGCGACGGAATTGCCTCCTGCAACCCTGCGTCGTATGGCCTTTCGGCACTCATAAGGTGGAGATTCAACGCCGGCGCAAACTTATAATCCCTTGCGTTGACTAGATAATCCGGCGATGACGGCAGCAACAAAGGCTGGTTTTGTTGCGGGCGGACATTGCCGACACCGGTCCGTTAATCTTATTTAGAGGAAACCTTGCTTTTGGTCGGCCGTTTTACGGACGACCCCCTACCCGCCCCCGCTCGCCTTTCATTTTGAGGAGTAGAACAAATGGCATTCACCTTACCTGATCTGCCTTATGCTTATGACGCTCTCGCCCCGCACATGTCGCGCGAGACGCTCGAATTCCATCATGACAAGCATCATCAAGCTTACGTGACCGCCGGAAACAATCTGGCCAAGGGCACCGAGTGGGAGAACAAGCCGGTCGAGGAAGTGCTCAAGGGCACCTTCGGCAAGAACCAGGGCCTCTTCAACAATGCCGGCCAGCACTACAACCACATCCATTTCTGGCAGTGGATGAAAAAGGGCGGCGGCGGCGACAAGCTTCCCGGCAAGCTGGAAAAGCAGATCACGACCGACATCGGCCCAATCGCAAAAGTGAAAGAGGACCTCGTCCAGGCCGGCGTAACCCAGTTCGGCTCAGGCTGGTGCTGGCTGGCGGTGAAGGACGGCAAGATCACCGTAATGAAGACGCCGAACGGCGAGAACCCGCTAGTGCACGGCGCCAAGCCGATCCTCGGCTGCGATGTTTGGGAGCATTCCTATTACATCGACTATCGCAACCGCCGCCCGGATTATCTCAAGGCCTTTCTCGACCATCTGGTCAATTGGGATCACGTCGCCGAGATGTACGAAGCGGCCATGAAATAAAGGCATCGTCACCGCAGTGAGTTTGAAAAGTGGGACCTCCGGGTCCCACTTTTTTTGTTAACGCGGGTTCGGCTCGGCGCTGCTCCGCTCACGCGCCGGAATGCGCATAGTCCCAATAAAGCTTGCGCGCCTGATGATAGACCGGTCCTGGCTGAAAGTTCCGATCATCAAGGCGCGTGACGGGTGAAACCTTGGTGTAGTTGCCGGTCGAGAAAATCTCGTCGGCCGTCTGAAAATCAGAATAGCGCAACGTGGCTTCGATCACCGTGGTGCCTGCCGCGCGCAGGAGCGCGATGACGCGCGCGCGCGTGATGCCGGCGAGAAAAGTGCCGTTGGACGCGGGCGTATAGGCCACCCCGTCCTTGACCATGAAAACATTTGCGGTGGCGAGCTCGGCAATGTTGCCCAGCATGTCGCACATCAGACAATTGTCGAAGCCGCGCGACCGCGCTTCGATCATGGCGCGCGCATTGTTGGGATAGAGACAGCCGGCCTTGGCATCCACCGGTGCCGATTCTCGTGTCGGACGCCGGAACGGTGATAGCGTCATCGCGGTGCCGGTCGGCTTTGGCAACGGTGCGATATAAAGCGTCAGACACCAGCGCGTCGTTTCCGGATCCGGCCGCACCGCGCCGCTGGCCGCATCCTCCGGCCAGTACATCGGCCGGATATAGAGCTCGGCATCGCGATCGAACCGCTTGAGCCCCTCGCGCGCCAACGCCATCCAGGTTTCGGTCGACACCAACGGCTTGAGCGACATGACCTTGGCGAACTCGTTGACGCGCGCGCAATGCAAATCGAGATCGGGCGTGACGCCTTCGAAGGCGCGCGCGCCATCAAATACCGATGTGCATAACCAGGCAGCATGCGTGCGCACGCCCATGATCGGAACGTTGCCGTCGTGCCAATCGTCCTCGAAGAATGTCAGCGTCTGCGACCAGGTTACGGAGCGGCTCATCGAATCATCCTTTCGCCGGCCTTATTGTCCTACCGGCCGCCCTTTGTCACCATCGCCGCGGCAAGGAGATGACTATGGTTAGCGCTTACGTATTCGACGCCTATGGCACTTTATTTGATGTCCACGCGGCGATCGCGCGCTACCGCGCTGCCGCCGGTATCGATGCGGACCGGTTCTCCGAAATCTGGCGGACGAAGCAGCTCGAATATACCTGGACGTTGACGCTTGCGGGGCACTATGCGGATTTTTGGCAACTGACCGAGCGCGCGCTCGATTTTGCCTTCGCGCGCGTGCCGTCGGTCGATCGCGGCCTGCGTCCGAAGCTGTTGGACGCATATCTCACGCTCGATGCGTTTCCCGACGCCCGGACGACGCTCGCGGCGCTTAAAGCGCAGGGCTTGCGGCTCGGCATCCTATCCAACGGAACGCCGCGCATGCTGGCGGCGGCAGTGGAGGCCGCAGGTATCGCGGAGTACCTCGATGCGGTTCTGTCGGTCGACGCCCTGCGCCGATACAAGCCGTTACCTGAAGTCTACGGGCTTGCGACCGACGCCTTGGCCATGCAGCGATCCGATGTGGGTTTCGTGTCCTCGAACCGCTGGGACGTCATGGGTGCCGCGTCATTCGGCTTCCAAGCCTATTGGGTCAATCGCGCCGGCATGCCGGACGAGTATCCGGACTTTCCACCGCTGCGCCGGATCGGCGATCTTACGGCCCTGTCGGCTGCGTGATCCCAGCGGGTTAGAACTGAAATCGCCTGTCGCCCGTAAACCGCGCGGATTTCGAGCGCAGGTTAAGCTGCGCTGTCTTCCAACCCGCCCGGTGCCTTCAGCGCTGCGACAATTTGCTGTTTGGTCAGCCGCGTGCCGTCGTCGCCTTCGATCAGCAAGGATACGCGGCCGCTGTTATTGATGTGCCGTGCCCAGTTCATGGCCTCGTCGAGAGCGTTGAACTCTTTGTATAGGTGGCGATCCTTCTCCAACGGAGAGATCGATTGCGAGCCGCGTGGCCCGGAATACACGCGATAGGTCATCGGCAGATCTCCTGCATGGACATCTTGAAGAGCTAAATATTCACGCCAAATGCGCCACCTCTGTGGTCAACAAAAACTGCGGCGCCTTGACGCGGCCGGGTCTATTTCTGCGGTGCAAAAGACTGATTGCCGTAAGGCACTACAGCTGGGCGTTGGATGACGATGAAGGCGTGATCGAGGGTGTGATGGCAGCTGTTGCAGCCTGCCGTCAGTTGATCGAACGCGCGCGTGAATAAATCCTTGTCCTTGCTCTCGATCGCTTTTTCGATCGCAGCAATCGGCGCCCCGACCGCCTTGCCGACCGTGTCGCCGCCGATCAGCTTGTCGACGTCGTCGAACCCGTCTTTGAGCTTGCCGATCTCATAGTCGGCGAGCGGCCAATTGCCCGCCCGACCCGCGAACCAAAGCTTGAAATGGCGCCCCTGCTGAAACGCCATGATGTCCCCGATATTGGCGTCACTTCCCTCTTCCGCGGAGACCGAAGCCACGAGCAAGCAACCGGCAACCGCAATCGCAAACTTCAACATCACCGCACCTCGAGCAGCGATACCCGGCCACCGCCGGCTCAGCCCGCCGGCGAGAGTGATTCGCTGCACTGTTTGGAAAACGCATCGTGGCAGGCCTGATAAAGCGCCGGACAAGACTGCACCGCAGCCTGCCCCGCGTCGATTGTCTTGACCCGGTCAGCCGCCGCGCGCGACGAACTGTCGTAAGTGAGCACCGCATCAGCGCGTTCGAGACCCCGGTCCGTCATCAAGAAGCGTTCCGCGCCGTTGAAAAAGATCGTCGCGGTCTTGATGGCCTGGGTCAGCTTCTTTGAATATTCGGCGTTGACCCGCGGATCCGGCTTGACGACGCGCGCTCGCACCGCGACGTCGGTGTAGAGAACGTTGAGCTTGAAATAGACGCCGCCGCACTCGGCGAGAGCGAGCCAATAGGGACGGCCGCTATACGGGCCGGGCGCGCCGACCAGGCTGTCGCGCTTGTCGACCGGCACGGTGGGAGCTGCCGGCTCCGCCGGCCGCCGTTGCTCGCGCCTATTGCGCCCTTGTGCGTGGAGGCTCGTGGCGACAAGCGCCAATGCCAGCGCTGCCAGAACGGCTTTTCCGAGGATTTTCGACATCGGGGGATTATAGCGACGCGCGGAGGTCTGTTTCAAAACCTTTCGACCCAAGGCCGCAATTCGATCTCCCAGGCCCAGGCGCTACGTCGTTGCTGCAAGAGATCCAGGTAAGTTTGCGCAATGGCGTCGGGATCGAGCATGCTGTCAGGCTTGTCCGGCGGATCGGCGCGACTTGGACTGCGAATCCCGCCATCGATCACGATATGGGCAACGTGGATGCCCTGCGGCGACAGTTCGCGCGCCATGCTCTGGGCTAGTCCCCGCAGCGCGAACTTGCCCATCGCAAACGGTGCCGATTGTGCATAACCCTTCACGCTCGCTGAAGCGCCGGTAAACAGGATAGCGCCATGCTTGTGCGGCAACATGCGTTTGGCGGCCTCCTGCGCGACAAGGAAACCACCGAAGACAGAAACCGCCAGTGTCTTCTCGACTTCCGCCGGGTCGAGGTCGATGAAGGCACCGCGGGTACGGTAACTGGCGTTGTAAACCACCACGTCCGGCGCGCCATAGGCGCGCTCAACCTCGCCGAACAGCCGCACGACATCGCCGCGCTTGGTCGCATCGCAAGCAAAGGCCTCACCGCCGACGTCCTTCGCGAGCGCCGCAAGATCGGCCACGCGGCGCGCCGCAAGCGCTATCTTCATACCGGCCTTGGCAAAGGTGCGGGCCACCGACGCGGAAAGTCCGCCGCCAACGCCAACAATGAGGGCCGTTCGGTATGGCGTATCGGTCATGGGGACCTCAGCTCTGGCTGTCGGACATCGGGAAGCGGATATGAACGGCCAAGAGGTGCAGGCGTCAAGCGTCTAAACGTTGAAGACTTCTTGATCGCCTCCGCTTGGCGTCCCATCTCCTCACGTAGATGCGATGGATATGCAGCGCTTTTTGATTGGACTTGGATTGGTTGTCTTGTTTGCCGGGCTGGCTTGGCCGTGGCTCGGTCGTATCGGGCTTGGCCGCCTTCCCGGTGACATTTTGATCCAGCGTGACGGCACCACGTTTTATTTCCCGCTGGTGACCTGCCTTCTGATCAGCATCGTGCTGAGCGGCTTGTTTTGGCTTTTCAACCGTTGACGTTATGCGGAGGACTAGGCCAGCACGTCTACGCGCGACGACGCGACCGGCCCACTGGCCGCCTGCAGCGCTCCCGACGCATCGGCGGAGGCCGCGCTGCCGGCAGACCCGGTCGCCTGCAGCGACCCGCCGAACGTCACCGCCGGTCCGGCTTTCGCCGAAGCCGGGCTATCGAACAGGTCCTTGAGCTGTTTTTGGATCTGGTTTGCTTGCTGATGCGGATCCTGCCCCAGCCGCGCCTTGTCGACGTCGCAGCAATTCATGCAGATATAGCCGTTGACGATCTGCATCGCGCTTTCCGTCTCTTTGGATTGACGCTAAGCCGCGGGCGTAAACTGGATGTAAAAGTTGCGATCACGGTGGCGTGACGTCCCCGTTGTGCGCCGGACATCCGGCTCAGTCGACCACCGCAATCGCGTTGATCTCAATGAGGCAGCGCGGATCGGTCGCGAGCCGAACCACTTGCACGGTCGTCGTTGCGGGCTTGGCGTCGCGAAAATACTCAGCCCAAACCCGGTTGAGCGCATCCTGATCGGTGAGATCGGTGACGAAGCGATCCGCCGTGACAACGTCGCCGAAATCCGCGCCGACAGCCTCAAGCCCGCGCTTGAGATTCTCCAGCGCCGCGCGCGCCTGCCCTTCCATATCGCGCGGCATGGCGTCGAACTCTTCCGGCCGGTGCGGATGGTGATGATAGACCGGCGCCGCGGTGACGCCGGCGAGATACACGGTCGTGCCTCCCCTCACCTTGATTGCCGGCGCGTACGGCATCCATAGGTCCGGCGCGTCGGGCCAGTGGACGTGCTCGATGGTCTTGGGCATAGGACACGCCTCCTCGCATGCTTCTTAGGTTGCCATGATGCGATCTTGTAACGCATAACGTTCTGCGTTACAATGAGACATGATCGTCAGCTTTCGTAATGACGAGACCGCGACGATCTGGTCGGGCCGCCGCAGCCGTCGTCTGCCCAGCGATATTCAGGCGTCCGCGTTAAGGAAGCTGCGTCTCCTGAACAATGCGAAACAGCTCGACGATTTACGCGTGCCTCCCGGCAATCGGCTGGAAGCGCTGAAGGGCAATCGAGTTGGGCAGCACTCGATCCGTATCAACGATCAATGGCGGATTTGTTTCGTCTGGAAGGACAACAATGCGCACGAAGTCGAAATCGTCGACTACCACTGACTTGCTCCACAACCCCCATCCGGGCGAAATCCTGATGAAAGAGTTTCTCAAGCCCATGGCGCTTTCGCAAACGGCACTCGCGCGAGCGATTGGGGTACCGCCTCGAAGGATCAATGAAATCGTGCTCGGCAAGCGGGCCATCACTGCCGACACTGATCTGCGGCTTGCGCGCTACTTCGGGATGTCCGAGGGCTTCTTCATCGGCTTGCAAACCGACTACGAATTGATGGAGCGCAAGCGGGCGATCGGCGATAAGCTCAAGGCAATCAGGCCGCGGGCGGCGTAGGGACCTAAACAACAAAAGACTTTGGACCGGCGCGCCAATTACCTCGATTGGGTCGCCAATCTCATTTGGCATCTATTATTTGCTCCAATCTTGCAGACTTGCCGAACGATGATGCAATGTGGTTAGATTGCACGCTAGGGTTGGAAGGGGGCTAAATGTCGAGGGCGGCTAAGGAATTCGACGGCGAGCTAGTCAAACTTTTTCGAAAGCGAACGCACGGTCTGCGAGCTTATATGTGGCCCATCAGTGGCACCCACCCCTAAGCTAAATAGAGAGAATGTTAGTTCAGCGATAAAGCGTCTGCGAAATATCGCAGAAGAGGATTACCTCAAATCACAATATGCCCGGCAATTCCTCAGCGTATGACTACAAGCGACAATGGCATTCAAAGAAAGGAAAGGGTTTTGGGCTGAGTGCAAAAAAACGATCGTTTAAAAAGCGGACGGCTGTTTATATGTCGCAGAACGTTAGCGAAGGTCGACCGACGTCTCCCGAATTCTGTAATGACGATCATGGTATCCTGGTGGAGAGCGGACTCATTAAGCGCCAGGAAAGCGTGCGGCTGTGCCTTCATTTCGCGACAGCAAGATTCCAAAACGCTGGCGTTCGGAGATAGTGCGTTACATCCGAAACACGCCGAACTTCGTTTCCGGGATCGGCGCGTTGAGCGTCGCCGAAAAGCACAGCGCCAGCACGCGGCGCGTCTCGGCCGGCGCAATGATGCCGTCGTCCCAGAGCCGGGCCGTGGCATAATAGGGATTGCTCTCGGTCTCGAACTGATCGCGGATCGGCTGTTTGAATTTCGCCTCCTCCTCCACCGACCAGGTCTTGCCGGCCGCCTCGATATTGTCGCGGCGCACGGTCGCGAGCACGCTGGCGGCCTGCTCGGAGCCCATCAGCGACACGCGCGCGTTCGGCCAGGTGAACAAGAAGCGCGGGCCATAGGCGCGGCCGCACATGCCGTAATTGCCGGCGCCGTAGGAGCCGCCGATCACCAGCGTGATTTTCGGCACCTGCGCGCAAGCAACCGCCGTCACCATCTTGGCGCCGTCCTTGGCGATGCCGCCGGCTTCATAGTCTCGCCCGACCATGAAGCCGACAATGTTCTGCAGGAACAAAAGCGGGATGCGGCGCTGACAACAAAGCTCGATGAAATGCGCCGCCTTGAGCGCACTCTCCGAAAACAGGATGCCGTTGTTGCCCAGGATTCCCACGGGAATACCGTGGATGTGCGCGAAGCCAGTGATCAGAGTCGTCCCGTACAGCGCCTTGAACTCGTCGAATTCGGAACCATCGACCAGCCGCGCGATCACCTCACGCACGTCGAATTGCTTCTTGAGGTCGACCGGCACGATGCCGTCGAGCTCGTTGAGGTCGTATTTCGGCTCCGCCGGCTTGGTGATCGGAATATCGATCGACTTCTTGGTATTCAAGCTGGCAATGATGCGGCGGCAGAGCGCCAGCGCATGGCGGTCGTTTTCAGCATAATAATCCGCTACGCCTGATTTTCTCGCGTGCACATCGGCGCCGCCGAGGTCCTCGGCCGAGACAACTTCGCCGGTCGCGGCTTTCACCAGCGGAGGGCCGCCGAGGAAGATCGTTCCCTGATTGCGAACGATGATGGTCTCGTCGGACATCGCCGGCACATAGGCACCACCGGCGGTGCATGAGCCCATGACCACTGCGATCTGCGGAATTCCCGCCGCCGACAGTGTCGCCTGATTGTAGAAGATGCGGCCGAAGTGCTCGCGATCCGGAAACACATCGGTCCATTGCGGCAGATTGGCGCCGCCGGAATCGACAAGATAGATACACGGCAGACGGTTTTCTCTCGCTACTTCTTGGGCGCGCAAATGTTTCTTGACCGTCATCGGGTAATAGGTGCCGCCTTTGATCGTCGAGTCGTTGCAGACGATGACGCATTCGCGTCCTTCGACCCGGCCGATGCCGGTGATAAGACCGGCGGCTCGGATGGCATCCTCGTACATGTCGTCGGCGGCGAGCGGCGACAATTCAAGAAACGGCGTGCCCGCATCGATCAGCGTCATGACCCGGTCGCGGGGCAGAAGCTTGCCGCGCGCCAAGTGACGCTCGCGCGAACGCAGCGGGCCGCCTTCCGCCGCTGCCGCGCGGCGCGTTTGCAATTCCGTCACCAGCGCGCTCATAGCTGCCTGGTTGGCGCGAAATTCCGGTGATGTCGTGTCGATTGCGGATTTGATTGCAGTCACAAGCCCCTCATCGATGTGGCGTCCGTTTGCGCGGAGGCAGGATCAAACGTATCAACAAACGGCGCCACCGCAAAAGCATCGAGGGCGGCCTGCCGGCCGCCCTCGACTGTTTTCAGCGGTTGCCGGACGGCCAGCGCTAGGCGCGGACTTCCTGCCGCTGGAAGATTACATATCCGATGACAAACAAGAGGATCGCGCCGGCGATCATGCCGACGGTCTGCGGCCACACCACCTCGATGCTTTGCAGCAACGGCAGCGGCGCGCCCGGTACCGAGCCGGGTTGAACCAGGGCCAAGCCCAGTGAGGCAAGGAGCGGCTGCTGGGTCGAACGCACCGTCGGATCGAGCAGGACGCCGACGATCTCGCCGAACAAGGCGCCGGGCGATACCCGGGCGAAGGCCTGCAGCACGCCCAAATGGCTCAGCAATTCCGCGGGAGTCGCGACCGTATCCGACACGAACAGGGCGGCCAGATACGGCGAGATCAGCGGCCACAGGATCGTGAGGAAGAGCCACAATCCTAATGCGACAAGAGCCGCGGTCGCCGCCGAGCGGAAGATGATGGAAAACAAGAGCGCAAGCGCAAGCCACACGCCGGCATAGACGATCGTCACGAACAACATCGCCACCGCCCGCGTCACCTCTTCCGGACCCGGCGGCAGTCCGAGCGTGAGTATCCCAAGCCCGATCACCATCAGCCACAACGCCACCAGCATGATGGTGATGGTCAAAAGTCCCGCCAAAAATTTTCCGAACAGCAGCGCGTCGCGATAGATCGGCTGCGCCAGGATGCGCGACAGCGTGCGTTGATTGCGCTCGCTGTTGATCAGGTCAAAGCCGATGCCGATGGCAACCAGCGGGACCAGGAACGAGAGCACCGAAACGAACGAGGGCAGGCCTTCGCCCGCGCGGGTAAAAAGGCGCAGGAACAGGAACGGGTCCTCGGCCGAAACTTCGCGGATCTGCTGGATGCCGGTGTAGACTACGCCGAGCGCCATCAGGACGACCAGCCATTCCAGCACGATCATCCGGACGCCGGTCAGGTGGTCGGACAGCTCCTTGAAGGTTACGACGCCAAGACCTTGAAAGGCCGAGCCTTCACGCTGCATGACGCGCTCCTGCTTTGGCGCTTGCTTCTTCCTGGGCCTTGACCTCGAAGTAACGGGTGTAAATGGCGTCGAGGCTCGGCTCTTGCACACCGAGATATTTCAGGCGCCCCTGCATCGCGACCACTTCCGCCGCTGCCTCGGGCCGAACGTCGCGGTCGGCATGGAGCCGCAACTTGCCGATGCCGGTCCGTTCCACGCCCGAAACGCCAGGAATCAGATGTCAAGCGCTCGGCAAGTCCCGCGCCATCGGCTTCGATATCGACCACATAGCCGCCACCCAGCACTTCTCGGCCGAGCTCCGCCACCGTTCCCATGAGCGCAATATGACCGCCGCTGAACAGCGCCACACGGTCACACACGCTTTGCACCCGTTCGAGCAAGTGGGAGGACAAGAGTACGGTGACCCCCTCCCCTTTGAAGCCGCGAATGATCGCGAGCAGTTCAGCGGTGGCGTGCGGATCGAGACCCGATGTCGGCTCGTCGAGAATGGCGACTTGCGCGCCTTTCATCAGAATCTCGGCGAGGCCCAGTCGCTGCCGCATGCCGCGCGAGAACGTGCCGACGCGATTTTCGGCGGCCTCGGTCAGGCCAACGCGCGCGAGCGCGTCGGCAATTCTTTTTTCCCGTTCGGCTTTCCTGAAACCGATCAGACGCGCCGTGTAGCTGAGATTGTCGACGGCCGTCATCTGATCGTAGAAGCCGACAGTGTCGGGCAGATAGCCGACACGGCGCTTGACCGAAAGCGGCTCGCGCGCCGGGTTGAAGCCGAGCACACTCACGTCGCCGCTGGAAATCTCGGTAAGACCGAGCAGCATCAAGATCGTCGTCGTCTTGCCCGCGCCGTTCGGCCCGAGCAGCCCGAAGATCTCGCCGCGACCGACGGTGAAGGAGATGTGATCGACAGCGATCGCGTGGCCGTAAGTCTTAGTCAGACCCTTGGCCTCAATGACATCGTCCGCGCTCATCGCCGGCCGAACCTCGCAACCGCACCGACCATGACCAGAAGCGCTACACCGATGATGCCGACGCCGGCGATGCCCCACAGCGTCGAGGTCGTCACCGTCACGCGGAAGGTCGTGGTTGCGAACTCGCCGCGGGTCGAAGCGCGGATGGTCGTCACATAGTCGCCGGCAATCGCCTTCTCGGTCGGCGTGATCAGCGCCTGCACTTCCTTGTTGGCATTGGGCGCGATGCGATCGATGGTCTTCGGATCGAAAGTAACCTTCCAGCCGCTGGGCGCCGATCCGTTGAGCTCGATCGAGTCGGCCGGCGCGGTGCCGGTATTGGTGATGATGATCGGCACGCTGGTTTCCTTACCAGCCGTGGCGCGGGTCGACAGCAAGCCGTCACGGCCGCTGATGTCGAGCCTGGGCTGGCCGGTAATGTCGATGGTGAGCTCGGTCGTTGCCACCGCGTCCTCGGCGCCGACACGCGCCACGACCTTGTAGCTTCCGGCCGCCGCAGTATTTGGCGGCGTGACCTTGAGCTTGACGTTCTTGGTCTGCCCTGCCTCGATCGGAACAGCGTTGAGCTCCTGGCTGCCATATTGCTCGCTGAACGACGCATCGAAATTCTGCGGCGTCTGCGCCGAGAGGCTCACGGTCAATTTCTTGCCGCTGTCGTTCTTGATCGCGAGCTGAAACTCGAAACTCGATTTCGAGTTGCCGCGCAGCTGGGGAAGTTGCGGCGTGAGCGTCAGCTTGGCCGGCAAGTCCTTGGCGAGCGTGACGGCGATCGGCAGCGTAACGGTGCTCGATCCGCCGGCGGCGGTGACCGTGAGCGTCTCGGTGCCGACCGTCGCATTCTTCGGAACATCGAGCCGCAATTCGAGCGGCACGCTCGCATTCGTCGCCGGCATGGCGGCGCCAACCGGCTGCCCGCCGCCCATCAAGGTCGCCGTCCAACCCGCGGGCACGCCGGAAACCGACAAAGCCAACCGTTCAGGCGGCAGGTCGTAATTTTGCAGCTTCAAACTGATCGACGAGGTTTCCCCCGGCCGCAGCGTCACGGCCGGATAGTCGCTCATCAAAAAAAGGCCCTTAACGTCCTTGGCAGCGTCTTCAGCCTTGGCGACCGGTTTGGCGATGGGTGCAATAAGGGCCGCGAAGGCGGCAAAGGAAACGGCAAGAGTGGTGGCGATAAATCGATATCGCATTGGCGTTAGGCTCCCGTGCAGAATTGGTTCGCTGTGCCCCCTCCCACGGCGCGCTCTAAGAGCACGGGCGAGGAAGCCGGCATTGTGGGCGCAATCGTGACAAAATCATGCAGAGGGCGGCCCTTTTGGCAATACCTGCGGTAGAGAGCCGCAGTTTTAGAGTTAAATTGTGCGGATGCGCCGCAGGTCAGAAATCAGCGCCGGTCTTCTCGCGTTCCGCCGCCGGCAGGAACTCGAAGTTCTGCTGGCACATCCGGGAGGCCCGTTCTGGGCGAAGAAGGACGACGGCGCCTGGACCATTCCCAAAGGGCTGGTCGAGGCCGGGGCCGATCTTCTCGCCACCGCTCAGCGAGAATTTAACGAAGAAACGAATTTGCGCGCCGACGGCCCGTTCATCGCGCTGTCGCCGGCGAAGCTGAAGAACGGCAAGCTCGTGCACGCCTGGGCCTTCGAAGCGGATCTCGATCTCGGATCGTTCGCCAGCAACACGTTCGAGATGGAGTGGCCGCCACGGTCGCAGCGGCGTCAGAGCTTTCCGGAGATCGATCGCATTGCGTACTTCGCCCTGCCGGTCGCAATGTCAAAGCTCATCGAATACCAGCGGCCGTTCTTGCCCGAGCTGGAGGCCAAGCTCGCGGCCAGCTCGGCTACGACTCGCGCTTGACCTCCGGCCAATCGACTTCGTCGTGCGGCAGAATCCAGGGCTCGCGCAGCGCGGCGTCGCGCCATTCGTTCCAGGCCGGTTGCGCCATGACCGCACGCATATAGTCGCGCGCGACGGCACTGACGCCGACCGCATAGGTGTGAAAGCGCGAGACCACCGGCGCGTACATGGCGTCGGCGGCTCCGAATGCACCGTACAGAAACGGGCCCCCTACCCCGAAGCGCGCGCGGCAGTCTGTCCAAATCGCGTCGATTCGCGCCACGTCAGCTTTGGCATCCGGCTCAAGCTGCCGCGGCAGCACGGGCCGCCACATATTCATCGGCAGTTGACGCCGCAGCGGCTGAAAGCCGGCGTGCATTTCGGACGAGATCGCACGCGCGTGTCCGCGCGCCGCGGCCTCGCGCGGCCAGAGACCGGCCGCCGGAAATTTTTCGTCCAGATATTCGAGAATCGCCAACGATTCCCAAACGCGCACGTCGCCGTCGACCAGCACCGGCACCTTGCCGGTACCCGAGATTGCCTGCACGCGCGCCTTGAAGTCGGCGGCCTCGAGCGAAATCAAGGTCTCCTGAAACGGGATGCCCGCGACCTTCATGGCGAGCCATGGCCGGAACGACCATGAGGAATAGTTCTTATTGCCGATCACGAGTTGAAGCATTGGCCGCTGCCGCTTGGGGCGTGAAGATCAGCACACGGACCGGATTTGGGCAAGAAAACTGTCCCGCCGTCACGGGCCGGGAAGCAATTGCGCGCTCACGCCGGTCAGACGATAGACGATGAGACCGACCCATTCGCGGGTCGCCGCATCCGTACGCCGCAAGCCTTCGCTGAGCGTCGGAAAGCCGCGCTGCAAATCTACCCATCCGCGGGTCCGCCAATCCACCGGATAGGCTTCGACCGGAAAATCGACCGCTCGAAATGCCGCCATCGCGCGCGGCATGTGATAGGCCGATGTCACCAGCAACCACCGCTCGCCGGGTTTCGGGTTGGCTAATAGACGTGAGTACGCCGCATTTTCGATCGTATTGCGCGACTGCTCTTCCGCAGTGATGCGATCGTGCGCTACGCCCAGCGCCAGCAACTCGCGCACGGCGAACGGAGCTTCGGGGCCGTCGCGCTCCAGCAACGAACCGCTGCCGCCGGAAAAGATGATGCGCGCGTCCGGATAGCGGCGCGCAAGCTCGGCGGTCGCGGTGATGCGCTCAGCCGCCTCATCGAGAGCGATCGAGTCGCGCGCATCCGATACGCCCGGAGAAATCGCGCCGCCCAATACGACGATGCCGTTCGGTGCGCCGCGCGACGGGTCCCACGGCGGGAAACGATCTTCCAGCGGCAGGATCAGCGCATTGCCGAGCGGTGACAAGCCGGCGATCGCAAGGAGGACGAGGCTCGTGACGACGAGCCAACTGGCCAACCGCGTAAAGCGTGTGAGTAAAAGAAGCAGGCCGAGCACGCCAATCGAGATGAAGAGATTGGAAGGCGCGGCAAAGAAACCAAGAATCTTGGAGAGAATGAAAAACATTGAGCAGGTACCTGGCGCGACCTTGCCGCTACGATCGCGACTTCCGCCATGCGGCGTAGCGCGCCTTGGCGTCGTCGTTCGGAGGATAAAGCCCCGGCAGCTTTACGCCATTTTCCACCTCGCTGAACACCCAGCTCTCGTATAGCTCATGCTCGGCGCCCTCATGCGCCACGAATTCCAGCAAGTTCTGCGGGATGACGACGACGCCGTCATCATCGGCAACGATGACATCGCCGGGAAAGATGGCGCAGCCGCCGCATCCGATCGGCTGCTGCCAGCCGACGAAAGTCAGGCCGTTGACCGAAGCCGGAGCGGCGACGCCCGAACTCCATACCGGCAAGCCGCTCATCAACACACCAGCACGGTCGCGGACGACGCCGTCGGTAACCAGCGCGGCAACGTCGCGCTTCTTCATGCGCGCACAAAGGATGTCGCCGAAGATGCCGGCGCTTGGCACGCCCATGGCATCGGCGACCACGATTGCGCCTTCCGGCATGTCCTCAACCGCGGCGCGCGTCGAAATCGGATTGCCCCAGCTCTCCGGAGTGGCGACATCTTCCCGCGCCGGGATGAAGCGCAGCGTGAAGGCTCGGCCAACGACGCGATCGCCTCCGGGCACGAGCGGCTTTGGGCCATTCATCCAGCAGCGGCGGATGCCCTTCTTCAGCAGCATCGTCGTGATCGTCGCGCTGGTCACCTTGCGCAAGATATCGAACAGCGCGTCGCTCATCGCCTGCCTCGCTCGGTTTCAGATTTGTCTCAGCCAGTTGCCGATCCGCTCGACCGCTTCGCGCATATCGTCGGCGCTGCCGGCGTAACTCAGCCGCAGGAAATTGCGCCCGCGGTGCGGATCGAAATCGACCCCGGGGGTCGCGGCCACGCCCGCCTCTTCGAGCATGCGCGTCGCGAAAGCCGGGCTGTCGGTCGAGAAGCGGGAGATATCGGCATAAAGGTAGAAAGCGCCATCAGCCGGGAGAAATGAATCGAAACCCGCCCGCGGCAGGCCCTCGAGCAGGATGCGCCGGTTTTCTTCATAGCTCCGCCGCACCGTTTCCAGCTCCGGGCGTCCCTCGAATGCCGCTTCGGCTGCGATCTGCGAAAGCGTCGGCACCGAGATCGCCAAATTCTGCTGCAGCCGCTCCACAGCGCGCAACAGCGACGGCGGCACCACCATCCAGCCGATCCGCCATCCGGTCATGCAGAAATATTTGGAGAACGAGTTGATGATGATGACATCCGACGCGAGGCGCGCGGCGGTTTCGGCGACAAAGGCATAGTCGAGGCCGTGATAGATCTCGTCCGAGATCACGGCGATGCCGGCATCTTCGGCGCAACGGATGAGCTCGCTCAGTGCCGCCGCCGTCATCATGGTGCCGCTCGGATTGGCAGGCGATGCCACAACGACGCCCTTGAGCGGCTTGGTCCGATGCTCGGCGAGTAACGCTTCCGCGGTCAGCGCCCAGCGCGTGGCCGCGCTCGTTTCTATCGCCACCGGCTCGCAACCCAGCGCCGACAGGATGTGTCGGTAAGGCGGATACCCCGGGACCGCGACGGCGACACGATCGCCGGCATTGAAGGCGGCCAGAAAGGCCAGAATGAAGCCGGCAGACGAACCGGTCGTGACCACGATCCGCGCCGGATCGAGATCGATCCCGTGCCATTCGCCGTAGGCCAGCGCGATTCGCCGTCGCAGCGATTCCGTACCGAGCGTTTCCGTATAGCCGAGCCGCGCGGTGCTCAGCGCATCACGCGCGGCGGCGATGGCCGTCGCCGGTGCGCCCGCGGCCGGTTGGCCGACTTCCATATGGATGATCCGCCGCCCCTGCGCCTCGAGACGCGCCGCGGCCGCGACCACATCCATCACCATGAATGGCGGCACGCCGCTGCGTTCGGAAGGTCGCAACAAATGTCCAGCGCGCCCGAGCATCACATACCTTGACGGATGGCGTGGACGGTGACTTTGGCCAGCATCGTCCGCGCCCCGGTGCTGCCGCATTCTCGGGCTTTCTGGGGCCCTGCTTCGCTTTCGCAAACGCGCTGGCCGTAAGTTGATCGGCTCTTAAGTTGACCGTCAATGGTTCCAGCCATAGCTTGGCCAAGGTCTTGGTCAAGGGCTTAGTTCCATGCCGGCGGGACTGATATCTGTCCCAGATGATTGTCGCCAGAACTCCTAGCAAGATGCGCCCGATGAAACCAGCGTCACGCGCGGTCGCGATTGCCACAGCCGCGGCGGTCGGCCTGTGCAGCGCCTTGGGCAGCATCCCGGTACGCGCACAGACCGGGTCTTCGGCCGGCATCCCGATGATCCGCGATGCCGAGATCGAGCAGCTCTTGCGCGATTATACGACGCCGATTCTCCGCGTTGCGGGCTTGAGCCAGCAAAACATTCAGGTCGTCATCATCAACGATAAATCGTTCAACGCGTTCGTGATGGACG
The DNA here is from genome assembly GCA_963845075.1 of uncultured Alphaproteobacteria bacterium. Lineage (GTDB taxonomy): Bacteria > Pseudomonadota > Alphaproteobacteria > Rhizobiales > Xanthobacteraceae > BOG-931. Next base: position 145,005 of record CAWJRE010000031.1, read on the forward strand.
CACATCGCATTTTTGTGAATTCGGGCGCGATTACGCAGGCGACCACGCCCAACCAGATCATCGGCGTGCTCGCGCACGAGACCGGCCATATCGTCGGCGGCCACCTGTCCAAGATGCGCCAGGAACTCGCCAACGCGCAGACCGCGGCGATTGTCGCCATGCTGCTTGGCGTCGGCGCCATGGTCGCGGGCGCCAAATCAGGCAGCGTGGATACCGGCAACATCGGCGCCGCCGCGATCAGTGCACCGCAGTCGTATCTGGTCCATACCCTCGTCGCTTACCAGCGCGCGCAAGAGGAACAGGCCGATCGCGCCGGCGTGCGTTTCCTGTCGGCGAGCGGGCAATCCGCCAAGGGAATGTACGATACCTTCAAGAAATTCGCTGACGAGATGATGTTCTCGCGGGCCTATATCGATCCGTACCTGCAGAACCATCCGATGCCCTCGGAGCGCATGGCCGCGTTGGCGGAGCTGGTGAAAACGCCGTACTGGGACAAGAAGGATCCCCCGGAGCTGCAATTCCGCCACGACATGGCGCGGGCGAAGCTTGGCGGCTTCTTGGAGCGTGCCGATACCATTATGCGGCGTTATCCCTCCTCGGATACCAGCCTGCCGGCGCGCTACGCGCGCGCCATTGCGGCGTATCGTTTCGGCGACATACGTGCCGCCCTCGTGCAAATCGACGCCCTGATCGAAGCAATGCCCAACAATCCTTATTTCTACGAACTGAAAGGCCAGGCATTGCTTGAAAGCGGCCATGCGGCTGAAGCGGTCGCGCCGCTGCGGCACGCCGTCGAAACCGCGCCCAATCCGGCACTCATTCAGATCCTGCTGGCGCAGGCCCTGATCGCCACCAACAACAATAAGAACGCCGCGGAGGCCGTTCCGCTGTTGCGCGCGGCCATCGCCAAGGAGCCGGAGTCCGGCGACGCCTACGAGCAGCTCGCGATGGCCTACGGCCATAACGGCAATCTCGCCGATGCCGACTTGGCGTCGGCTCAGGCCGCCTTCGCGCGCGGCGACAACAAGACGGCCCGCGAACTTGCAGCCCGCGCTAAAATGAGGTTTCCCGTCGGTTCGCCCGGCTGGGTCCGTGCCGACGATATCGTCGCATTCAACAAAGGCAGAAGCCCACTTCGGGGCGGTCAGTGAACGCAAAAAGGAACAATCGACATGACCATTAAATCACGTATTGCATTCGCGGCCGCCGTGTCGCTCGCGCTTGTGGGCGCCGCTCCCGCGGTCGCCCAATCGTTCTCGGCCGACCAGCGCGAGGAAATCGGCAAGATCATCAAGGACTATCTGCTCACCCACCCGGAGGTGATGCAGGACGTCATGGCGGAACTCGAGAAGCGCCAGCAGAGCGCCGACGCCGAGAAGCATCGCGCGGCGGTCGTCGAGAACAAGGCCACCCTTTTCAGCTCACCCCACCAGGTCGTGCTCGGCAATCCGCAAGGCAATGTCACGATGGTCGAGTTCTTCGACTACAATTGCGGATTCTGCAAGCGCGCCATGACCGACATGCTCGATCTGATAAAGACCGACAACAACCTCAAATTCGTGCTCAAGGAATTCCCGGTGCTTGGCGAAGGCTCGGTCGAAGCCGCCCGCGTCGCCGTTGCCGCGCGCATGCAGGATGCCAATGGGAAGAAGTACATCGAATTTCACCAAAAGCTCCTGGGCAGCCGCGGCGGTGCCGACAAGATGCGCGCTTTGGCCGTCGCCAAGGAAGTCGGCTTCGACATGCCCCGTCTGGAACGCGACATGGGCAGCGACGAGGTCAAAAAGACCATCGAGGAGAACATGAAGCTCGCCGAGGCGCTCGGCGTCAGCGGCACGCCGAGCTATGTGGTCGGCGAGGAAGTCGTGATCGGAGCGGTCGGCCTCGATGCGCTGCGCGAGAAGATCAGCGCCGAGCGGAAATAGCCCGGCGTCCTTGCCGCATTAACCGGGATTTTCCCACCGCGACAGCTGCAACGGCGGCTGGCGGAAGTCCGCAGGCTTCCCCTTTGCGGGAGCCTTCCCTATAAACGGCCCAGCGCGGCAACCCGCCGCGATGATAGCCGGGTGTTGCGCGCGCATGCCGAAGACGGTCTATGTCCTCAACGGACCCAATCTCAATCTGCTTGGCTTGCGCGAGCCGCACATCTACGGCCACGCCACCCTCGCCGACGTCGAAAAGCTCTGCCGGGAGGCCGCGGCAAAACACGGCTTGAGCCTCGAATTTCGTCAATCGAACCATGAGGGCGAGATCATCGATTGGATTCAGCAGGCGCGTGCCGAGAAGGCGGCCGGCGTGATCATCAATCCCGCCGGGTATGGGCACACCTCCGTGGCCATCCTCGATGCCCTCGCTGCGCTGGAAGCGCCGATCATCGAAGTCCATATCAGCAACATTCATGCTCGCGAGTCGTTTCGCCGGCGCACTTACGTCTCGCAAGTCGCGCGCGGCGTATTGTGCGGTTTCGGAATCAACGGTTACGCGCTGGCGATCGACGGCCTTGCCGCCTTGATCGATGCCAAATGATCGATGCCAAGGATTGATCGTGGCCCGCAAACCCGAAAAACCCCCGACATCGAAGACGCCGGCAATCGATCCCGGCACAATTCGCGAGCTGGCGAAGTTGCTCGACGAAACCGGTCTTACCGAGATCGAGATCGAAGCGGACGGCGCGTCGATCCGCGTCGCCCGTAACCCAGGCTTCGCCGCGCCGCGCAGCCGGCAGGACGGGATCGCCGCGCCCAACCCGACGGTCGTCGCGACGCCGGCCGATATCCCGATCGAGCCGAGTAAACATCCGGGGCTTGTTTCTTCCCCGATGGTCGGCACCGCCTATCGGGGTCCGGCGCCCGGCTCGAAGCCGTTCGTCGATATCGGCAGCCAGGTGAAGACCGGCGATACACTCATCATCATCGAAGCGATGAAGACGATGAATCAAATTCCGGCGCCCCGCTCCGGCACCGTGATCCAGATCCTGGTCGAGGACGGTCAGCCGGTGGAGTATGGCGAGCCGTTGATGATCATCGAATGAGGCACCGTTAAAGGTCCGATGTTCGACAAGATTCTCATCGCCAATCGGGGAGAGATCGCGCTCCGCATTTTGCGCGCCTGCAAGGAGCTCGGCATCCCGACGGTCGCCGTGCATTCGACCGCGGACGCGGATGCCATGCATGTGCGGCTTGCCGACGAGAGCGTCTGCATCGGCCCGCCCGCGGCCAAGGACAGCTATCTCAACATTCCGGCGCTGCTCGCCGCGTGCGAGATCACCGGCGCCGACGCTGTGCACCCGGGTTACGGATTTCTTGCCGAGAATGCCCGCTTCGCGGAAATCCTGGAGGAGCACAATGTGCACTTTATCGGTCCGCGGCCGGAGCATATCCGGCTGATGGGGGACAAGATCGCGGCCAAGCGCGCGGCCGTGGATCTCGGCATCCCGACCGTGCCCGGCTCCGACGGCGGGGTTGGTTCCGATGAAGAGGCCGCAAGATTAGCCAGCGATATAGGCTATCCCGTCATGCTCAAGGCGGCGGCCGGCGGCGGCGGCCGCGGCATGAAAGTCGTGCGCGCCGAAAGCGAGCTTGCGTCGGCGCTTGCGACGGCGCGCGCGGAATCCAAAGCCGCCTTCGGCGACGACACGCTCTATCTGGAAAAATATCTCGAGCAGCCGCGCCATATCGAGATCCAGGTTCTCGGCGACGGCAAAGGCCGCGCGATCCACTTGGGTGAACGCGATTGCTCATTGCAGCGGCGCCATCAGAAGGTTTGGGAGGAAGGCCCCTCGCCTGCGCTGAACGTCGCCGCCCGCGACCAGATCTGCGAGACCGTCGCCAAGGCGATGCGCGACATCAAATATCTGGGCGCCGGCACGGTCGAATTCCTCTACGAGGATGGCCAGTTCAATTTCATCGAAATGAACACGCGCATTCAGGTCGAACATCCGGTCACGGAGATGATCACCGATATCGACCTGGTGGCTGAGCAGATCCGTGTCGCCGCCGGCATCGACCTCGCGCTGAACCAGAGCGACGTGAAATTCCACGGTCACGCCATCGAGTGCCGGATCAATGCCGAGAATCCGGTGTCGTTCCGGCCGTCACCGGGCAAGATCGTCCATTATCATCCGCCCGGCGGGCTCGGCGTGCGCATCGATTCGGCCGTGTACCACGGCTATACTATCCCGCCGTTTTACGACTCGCTTGTCGGCAAGCTCATCGTCCACGGCAAGACCCGCGGCGAATGCCTGATGCGGCTGAAGCGGGCGCTCGACGAATTCGTGGTCGATGGCATCGAGACGACCTTGCCGCTGTTTCGGGCACTGGTGCGCGAAGCCGAAATCATCGACGGGGACTACAACATCCACTGGCTGGAAGAATTCCTGGCGCGCGGTGCGCTTGAGCAATAGTGAAGTCAGGCGGACACGCACTCGCTCATGGGCCTCGCAATGGTCGGCTTCGAGCCGCCCCTCGTCGAGCCTCCCTTCACGGCGGTCGCGAGAATGCGTCCGACGAGCGAGGGAACGTAAGGCTTGGCAATGAAAATCGAACCCGGCACGCACCGTTCCAAATCAAACGCGTTCGCATGACCCGACGCATAGACTACCGGCAAATCCGGCTGCATTTCCCGGGCGCGACGAGCGAGCGTCATGCCGTCCATGCCGCCGGGCAAATTGACGTCGGTGAAAAGAATATCCACGGCCGCGGAAGCGAGGTGCGAAAGAGCGTCCGGTCCGTTGGCCACCGCGCGCACGACAAATCCCTGCTCCGACAAGTCTTCGGCAACCATTTCGCTGATCAGGAATTCATCCTCGACAAGCAGCAGGCGAATCGGCTGAGCTTGATTGAATTGAGCTTGGTAGGCTTGGGCGCCCATGACGGCATCGCTCCATGCTGGCATGAAAACGAAATGCGCCGCGCAAAAATATGTTCAAGGTGGCGAAAAACTTAAAGAAATTGTAGTTTACGTGCAGTTAAGGGCGGCGCCGAAAGAGCGCCAAGCAGAAGCCGGACGCGAATGGCCAGCCGCGAATCTGCACTCGTCGACATTACCCCCGAAGTGCTGCTCAAGGCCTATGCCTGCGGCATCTTCCCCATGGCCGAAAGCGCTGACGATCCGGCGCTTTACTGGATCGAGCCGGAGCGGCGCGGCATCATTCCGCTCGATCGCTTCCACATACCGAGCCGGCTAGCGCGCACGGTGCGCTCCGGCCGGTTCACCGTGCGGGTCGACCGCGATTTTGATGCGGTGCTCGACGGCTGCGCGGACCCCATGCCGGGACGCACCCGCACCTGGATCAACGAACGAATTCGGACCCTCTACCGGAAGCTTTATCAGCGCGGCGACTGCCACACCGTCGAGGTGTATGAGGACGACCAATTGGTCGGCGGTCTGTACGGCGTGAGCCTTGGACGCGCGTTTTTCGGCGAAAGCATGTTTCATCGCGCGCGCGACGCTTCCAAGGTCGCGCTCGTTCACTTGGTCGCGCGGCTCAAGGCAGGGCATTACCGCTTGCTCGATACGCAATTCGTCACCGATCACCTGCGTACGTTCGGCGCGGTCGAGGTTTCCCGCTCGGCGTATCACAAGCTTCTTGATGCGGCGCTGGTCGGCGATGCTGACTTCGGCGCGCTTTCGCTGCACAAGCCGGTCTCGGGCGATACCGTGTTGAATCTCCTCAAGGTGGACTGATCATCCCGTTTCTGCACATCCACATCCATTGCGGCGTACCCCAATGATTTGGCTTCGAAGAATTGCAATGGTCGCCGCGGCTTTATTGGCGGTGATGGGCTTGGGTGCGGTCGCGCTTGGCGCGCTGCTCGCCTTCCCGGTTTCTCCACCGCCGCCGCTGGAATCGATCCGCGCAGGCGCACTTGCGATCGATCGATCGGGACTGCCGGACCTATCGCATTTCCAGGCGCGCGACGGCAGCCTACTCGCCTATCGGGTTTATCCCGCCGCCAACGGCGATAAGAAAAACATCGCCATCCTGATTCACGGCTCCGGCGGTCACTCGACCGGCATGAATGGCATCGCCAAGAAGCTCGCGGCCGAAAACATCCTGGTCGTCGTTCCCGACATCAGGGGCCATGGCGCTTCCGGCACCCGCGGCGACATCGGCTATTACGGACAGCTTGATGACGACCTGGACGATCTGGTTACGGAGTTGCGGCGACAGTACCTGACGGGACATTTCGCGCTGCTTGGATTTTCCTCCGGCGGCGGCTTCGCGCTGCGCGCCGCGGTCGGAAATCTGTCCGCTGCATTCACGCGGCTCGTGCTCGTGTCTCCCTATCTCGGCTACGACGCGCCCTCGACCCGCAGCCCCGGCAATTCGGCAACCTGGGCAAATGCCGATGTTCCGCGTTTCATCGCCTTGAACCTGTTACGCCGCTTCGATCTTCGCTGCTGTGAAGCCCTGCCGGTGATTGCCTTCGCAGTGAGCCCAGGCAGCGAGAAATATGTGACCTCGCGCTACTCCTATCGGCTGCTCACCAATTTCGGTGCCCCTACCGACCTCTCTGCAGCATTCCGCCAACTCAAAATACCGACGACAATTATCGCGGGCGGCGCAGACGAATTGATGCAGCCGGACAAGTACGCAGATGTCGTCCGCGGGATCGAACCGGCCGTCGATATTCGCATCGTGCCCGGACTCACCCATATGGACATGCTGCACGCGCCGGCGGCAATCGACGCGATCGCTGCAGCCTTCAAAGAGAAATAAATCTCCCGCGTCGGCTTAACGCGGCTGAGGCGGTGGAAGCTGAGGCTGGCCCGGAGGCGCCGGCGCAATCGGCGGCGGAGGTGGCGCGCGTGGCGGTTTCGGCTTGGGTGCCGGCTGACGCACCGGGGCCGGCGCCGCGGCCGCCGGTGTCGGTTGCACGACCGGCTCGGCCACACGCGTCGGCGCGGAGCAGTCCGTCAGCCAGATATCGTAGATCGGATGTTCGACGCCGTGCAGACCGGGGCTTGAGGCAAACATCCAGCCGTTAAAGATGCGCTTGATCTCGCCTTGCAGGGTCACTTCGTCGACGTCGACGAAGGCGTCCGTGTTGGTGGCTTCAGTCGGCGGGCGCGTGTAGCAGACCCGCGCGGTTACCCTCAGCGCGCCGAATTGCACGGTCTCGCCGATCGCAGCGTCAAACGAAATGATCCGGCCGGTGATCTTGTCGAGACCGGCGAACACCGCGCGCGTATTTTCGATCTTTTGCGTCGGCATCTCGGTGATGACCGTGTCGTCGGGCTGCGCGACAGGCGCCGGCGGCTGCGCGTCCGGCGGCGCGGGGCCTGCACCCGGAGCGCCGGGCGTCGGGGGCGATATACGCGCGCGCTGTGCGCCCGGCGGCAGCGGCGCTCCGCCCGGTGGCGGCGGCAACGGCTGCGCCTGGATCCCGGAGGGCGCCGGTCCTGTTCCGGGGGGGAGCGGCGACTGGCCTGGATATTGTTGGGGTGGCGGCGGCTGAGGCGGAACCGTTCCGTTGGGCACGCCGGCCGGCGGCCTTGGCGGCGCCTCGCCAAAACCGAAATACGAACTCGGCTGCGCGTGGGCGAAGCCTGCGATGAGCGTCCCGCCGAGCACGGCCGATAGGGCGATCCGAAGCATAAAGCCTGAGCGCGATGGGGTTGGCGCATCACCGCAGATCGCCCCGTTAACACGCGGAATGCGGCGCGGAAAGGGCGAATATGTGTTGTGGAACTGAGGGCGATCGCAGTCGTTGCGGTCAGCTAGGCGTCCAGGCCTTGTAGTCACCGGTAGCCTTCGGCCGACGCCCTTGCGCCAAGGTCGAGCCGCTCGGCCGATGTGCGTATGGCGTGCCGGTGAGATTGGGCCGATGCGGCTTTTCCCAAGGGTACGGCTTGGTCTTGTCCAGCGGCGGCGGCACGTCCACGGTTTGGTGCAGCCAGCCGTGCCACATCGGCGGTACCTTGGAGGCCTCCGCGAGCCCGTTATAGATCACCCACCGGCGCTCGAATCCGAGGGTCGGATCGATCTTGCCGCCGCGCGTGCGGTAATAACGATTGCCGAGTTCATCTGTGCCGACGAACTCGCCGTAGAGTTTCGTCCACACTTGGGTTCCGAAGGTCTCGCCGTTCCACCAGGTGAAAAAGCGCAGCAGGAAAGTCTTCATCGCCGCGTTCGCCGCTCACATTGCCGCTTCTTAGCGCCGCGTTGATGCCATTTCGCGGCGGCGATGTCCAGGAAAGCCCCGGCGGTACCTGTTTGTCCGCGGCCAGGCCGAGCTTTCATGCTATCGTGCGGCATGCTGCAAAACGCAGTCGAACGCGTGCAAAATCGATTCGGCATGGCGCTATCCTCGGCGACGGATTGGGCGCTGGCAGCCGCGATCTTGGTTGGCGCCGCCATCGTCGCGTTGCTGTTGCATGCGGCCCTGCTCTGGTTGGCGCGCCAATTCATGGGCGAGCGCCAAACTTTCCTGCGCACCGTCCTCGCCGCGACCAAAGGGCCGACGCGGCTCGGCCTGCTGCTTATCGCGCTCGCCATTGCGTTGCCGACGACGCCGCTCGCCGGCGAGACGGCAGACATTCTCGCCCGACTGCTCGGCCTGGTGACCATTTGCCTGCTCGGCTGGGTCGCGCTGACCGCACTACATATTGGCGCCGATCTCTATCTCAGCCGTTTTCGGCTCGACCTCGCGGACAATCTGCTGGCGCGCAAACACGTGACCCAGGTCCGCGTATTCGAGCGGGTCCTCGAGGTGGTGATCGTGCTCGTCACCATCGGATTTGCGCTGATGACGTTCGACGCCGTGCGGCAATACGGCGTCACGCTGTTTGCCTCGGCGGGCGTCGCCGGCATCATCGCCGGGCTTGCGGCACGGCCGGTGCTGAGCAACTTCTTTGCCGGCGTGCAGCTTGCGGTCGCGCAACCGATCCGCATCGATGACGCCGTCATCGTTGAAAACGAGTCCGGCACTATCGAAGAGATCACATTCAGCTATGTGGTGGTCAAGCTGTGGGATCTGCGGCGCATGGTCGTGCCGCTCAGCTATTTCATCGAAAAGCCGTTCCAGAACTGGACCAGGACCGGCGGCGAGCTGATCGGCAGTGTCTTTCTCTACGTCGATCATACCGCGCCGGTCGAAGCGATCCGGAACAAGCTTGCGGAGATCGTTGGGCAATCCAAGTTGTGGAACGGCAAGGTCGTGAGCCTCCAGGTCAGCGACTGCAAGGAAACGACCATCGAGTTGCGCGCGTTGGTCAGCGCTGACAACGCCTCGGCGCTCTGGGATCTGCGCTGCGACGTGCGCGAGAAACTAGTCGACTTCCTTCAGCGCGAATATCCGACGGCGCTGCCGCGCCGGCGCTATGAGGCCGCCGGGAGCGTCTTGGCGAAGGCCGACGAGCCGCAGGAGCTTCGGGCTGCACGCGGACGATAAGGCTCCGAACCCGACTTGCGTCAGCTCACCACCAGCGTTCGGGTTTGAAGAAACCGGCCGCCTGCTCGATGACGGCGCCGAGCGCGAACAACGTCTCTTCTTCGAATGGCCGGCCGACCAGTTGCAGCCCGAGCGGCAGGCCTTGAGCATCCAGTCCGCTCGGCACCGAAATGCCCGGCAGCCCGGCCATATTCACCGTCACCGTGAAGATGTCGTTGAGATACATCTCGACCGGATCGGCGCCGCCTTTCTCGCCGATGGCGAACGCCGCCGACGGCGTGGTCGGGGTCAGGATCGCGTCGATGCCCTCCGCAAAGCACGTCTCGAAATCGCGCTTGATCAGCGTGCGCACCTTCTGCGCCCGCAGGTAATATGCGTCGTAATAGCCGGCGGACAGCACATAGGTGCCGATCATGATGCGCCGGCGTACTTCCTTGCCGAAGCCATCAGCGCGGGTCTGCTCGTACATATCGACGATGTCGCGGCCGGGAACGCGCAAGCCGTAGCGCACACCATCATAGCGCGCGAGATTGGAAGAGGCCTCGGCCGGCGCGACGACGTAGTATGCCGGCAACGCGTATTTGGTGTGCGGCAAGGATATGTCGACGGTTTGCGCACCGGCGTCTCTGAGCCATTGCGCGCCGCGCTGCCACAGCGTCTCGATTTCAGCCGGCATGCCCTCCATCCGGTATTCCTTCGGAATGCCGATGCGCATGCCTTTGACCGAAGCGCCGACGAATGTCTCGTAGTCCGGTACCGCAATATCGGCGCAGGTGGTGTCCTTGGGGTCATGGCCTGCCATCGAGCGCAGCAGGATCGCGCAATCGCGCACGCTGCGCGCGAAACGGCCCCGCCTGATCGAGCGAAGACGCAAACGCCACGATCCCCCAGCGCGAGCAGCGGCCGTAGGTCGGCTTTAGTCCGACGATGCCGCAGAAGGCTGCCGGCTGGCGGATCGAGCCACCGGTATCGGTCCCGGTGGCGCCGACGCACAGGTTCGCTGCGACCGCCGCCGCCGATCCGCCCGATGAGCCGCCGGGTACGAGTTTGGCGTCGCTCCCGCGCCGGCGCCATGGCGAGGCAACCGGACCGAAACAAGATGTTTCGTTCGACGAGCCCATGGCGAACTCATCGTTGTTGAGCTTGCCGAGGAGCACGGCGCCGTCGCGCCAGAGGTTGGCGGTGACGGTCAATTCGTAGGTGGGAACGAAATTATCCAAGATCTGTGAGCACGCCGTCGTGCGCACACCTTCCGTACAGAAGAGATCCTTGATGCCGAGCGGCAGGCCCTCGAGCGGACCGCCCTCGCCCTTGGCCAACCGAGCATCCGCAGCCTGCGCCATCTCGCGCGCGCGCTCGGGCGTTTCACGAACAAACGCATTGAGCGCACGCGCTTGCTCGATGGCCGAGAGATGTGCTTCGGTGAGTTCGATCGCGGAAAGCTCCCGCTTGCGCAGCGCGTCACGCGCCTGCGCCAAAGTCAGCGACGTAGGATCGGTCATTGAGCCGCTGGATCGTCGCAGGCAAAGCCGCTCTTGTCCGAGGGCTCTTTGGCGTTCTGCTCGGGCTTTCCTTCGGACGCCGGCGCCGGGGCGGTCTCTACGGGATCGACAAGCGACGGCGGCTGCTCGATCAGATAGCCGTCCGGCGTGATCAGGCCCTTGCGCTGCAGATACGCAAACCACATCGCATCTTGTTCACAAGCAAGGCACATCATTCCACCACTTTAGGAACAAGGAAAAAATGATCTTCGCGCGCGGGCGCGTTCGCCATGACGGCATCGGCAATGCCGCCGTCGGTTATCTCGTCCCTGCGCATTTTCATCGCCATCGGCATCACCGAAGTCATGGGCTCGACGCCCGCAACATCGACTTCCGAAAGCTGCTCGACAAAAGCGAGCATGGCATTGAGCTCACCGCGAAGGTGCTCGACCTCGTCGTCGGCAACCGCTATGCGCGCAAGGTGCGCAACCCGGCGAACGGTATCGGCGTCAACGGACATGCCAAAGCTCTGGCCTTCAATCGAAATGCTGGCCCGAGGCTATACCAGAGGTGGAAGGGCGAGCCAACGGCCGGGACCGGCGTTTAGCCATTTCCGGGCAGCATGCCCACGCATTGCCCGGGAGGCTCGACCCATCTAGCTATAGGCCATGACCCAGTCACTGCGACCAATCCATGTGATCGGCGGCGGCCTCTCCGGTTCCGAGGCGGCCTGGCAGATCGCGCGCCGGGGCGTGCCCGTGGTCTTGCATGAAATGCGGCCGGTTCGCTCGACCGCGGTCCACAAGACGGCCGGATTTGCCGAGCTCGTTTGTTCCAATTCGTTCCGGTCCGACGATGCGCAGGGAAGCGCCATCGGTCTCCTCCATGCCGAGATGCGGCGGCTCGCCTCGCTCGTCATAGGCGCCGCGGATGACCACAAGCTGCCCGCCGGAGGGGCGCTCGCGGTCGACCGCGATGGATTTTCCGCGGCGATCGGCGCGGCGCTGGAACGCGAGCCGCTGATCGAAATCCGCCGTGAAGAGGTCTCGGAGCCCGCGCCGGACTGGGACAGCGTCATCGTCGCGACCGGTCCGCTGACGTCCGAGCCGCTGGCCGAAACAATCCGCAGCCTCAGCGGTGAAGCCGCGCTCGCTTTCTTCGATGCGATCGCACCGATCGTTCATCGCGATTCCATCGACTTCGACATTGCTTGGTTTCAGTCGCGCTACGACAAAGCCGGCCCCGGCGGCTCCGGCGCCGATTACATCAATTGTCCGCTGACCCGCGAGCAATACGACGCCTTCATCGATTCTATTCTCGGCGGCGAAAAGATCGCATTCCGCGAGTTCGAAGCGAATACGCCCTATTTCGACGGCTGCCTGCCGATCGAGATCATGGCCGAGCGCGGACGCGAGACGCTGCGCCATGGGCCGATGAAGCCCTTCGGGTTAACCGACGCGCATAAGCCGAACGTCAAGCCTTATGCGGTCGTGCAATTGCGCCAAGACAACAAGCTCGGCACGTTGTTCAACATGGTCGGGTTTCAGACCAAGCTGAAGCACAGCGAGCAAGTGCGAATCTTCCGCACGATCCCAGGCCTTGCCGGCGCCGAGTTCGCGCGGCTCGGCGGGCTGCACCGCAACACGTTCCTCAATTCGCCGAAGCTTCTCGACGAGACGCTGCGACTCAAAGCCGATCTGCGGCTGCGCTTTGCCGGACAAATTACCGGCTGCGAGGGCTATGTGGAATCGGCGGCGATCGGATTGCTCGCCGGCCGCTTTGCCGCAGCAGAGCGCTTGGGCGAGCGGCCGTCCTTGCCGCCGCCCACGACCGCGCACGGCGCGCTTCTCGGCCACATTACCGGGGGCCATATCGAGACGATCGATGCCGGCGCCCGCTCGTTCCAGCCCATGAACGTCAATTTCGGCTTGTTCCCGCCGCTTGGCCGAAAGACCGCGCGCGGCGCCCAAAAGCAGGCGCTGAGCGCGCGCGCACTTGCCGATCTCGACGCCTGGATCGGCGGCACGATGCATGATGCAGCGGAATGAACCGCCATTGTTTCAGACGGGATGAGTTTTCGTTGGATCGACATTCCGCTCTAACTTTTTGTTCGGGCATGATCTTTTCGGAAGACCGGCTTCCACTTTTCCGGATCATGCTCTAGACGATAGGCATGGTTGAGGCCGGGGCTGTGAGCGTATTGAACGGACGCTGGCGGGGCGAGGTCGTGCTCAAGCGCGATATCTTCTCCACCATCGAGCGCGGGTATTTCCGCACCGAGGACGGTGAGGTCGAAGCCGTGCTTCGGCGCATCGACGAGGTGCCATGGTGGAGCAAGGCGCTTGCGCACCTTCTGTTCCGGCGCGAGCGCCGCGCACTGACACGGGCTGCCACGCTCGATGTGGGGCCACGCCTCCTTTATGCCGAAAACCGCATGCTGGTGCGGCGCTGGATCGCGGGGGTACCGTTGCATATCGCCAAGCCGCAGGGCGATGCCGGCTATTTTCGTTCCGCCAAGGCGGCCTTGCGCAAGCTTCATCGGGCGGGTGTCACGCATAACGATCTCGCCAAGGAGCAGAATTGGCTCTACGCCGACGGCCGCGCCTATGTCACCGATTTCCAGTTGGCGTCCTGCTTTCCTCATCGCCGCAGCGCCCTCTTCCGCATCGCGCGCTACGAGGATTTGCGCCATCTGCTCAAGCACAAGCGCCGCTACGCGCCGGAAGGGCTTACGCCTGCCGAGCGCCGCGTGCTGGCCCGCAAGAGCCTGCCAACGCGGATTTGGATGGCGACCGGCAAGAAGGTCTACTACGCGATCACGCGGGGGCTCAACGTGACCGACCGGGAAGGCCGCGGCATGCGTTTCATGCGCGAAGCGCCGGCCATCGCGGCGCGGCTGCGCAGTCACCCGGGCGTGCGCGATGTTGCGATCGTTGCCTTCCCCGACCGCCGCTCGGGCACCGGCCTTTATGCTTTTGTCGAGGGTAGCGCCGATGATCGCGAGCTCAGCGATTTTCTCGGCAGCACCGGCCCCGAGCATCTGCAAATCGTCGATGCCCTGCCCCGCAATGCGCAAGGCGAAGTGCGCAATGAAATTCTCGAGCTCGTCGCGCTGAACCAGCTCGATCTGATCGGATCGCTGGTCAAAACCGATAGCGAGCGCGCGCTCGTCGCCCACATTGTGTCGGGACGGCGCAATCTGCGCGATCGCTTCGCATTCTGAAGCCGTGGTTGTTTGATTTTAGTGGTCCTCCGTCGTTTTCGGAAACCGACGCGGCAGCGAAGCGGCGCTGGAAGGGCGACCGACGGCCCGGCCGTGCATCCTTCAGGATCGCTGCGCTCGCACCTCAGGATGACGGATCACGTGCAGTGATTTAGTTCCAAGCAGCCACGCGGCAGAACCGCAGTTCAGCCGGCGATCCGCGCCGGATCGCGCGCCGCGCGCCAGATCAGCCATTGCCGCCGCCAGGGCGCAAGCTCGGTCGGCGCAAATGGATCAGTGCGCTCCGAGCGGTCGAGCCAGGGGCGGACTACGGCAAGCGGCAGCAAAGCCGGCACGGCCTCCAGGCGGTAGCGCCTTTAGTTCTTGCCCTGCCGTCGTCAGATGGCGGCGGGCGATATCGCGCAACTCGGCGAACGCGGCCACAAGGCCCGGAGAAGAGCGTCCAGCAAATACATCGTGCAAGCGCACCTGATGCCGCTCCAAAATTTCCGTGGGGAGATAGAGCTGGCGCCGCGCAACATGGACTGGGAAGGCGCGAAGGATTTGCGTAAGACCCGAAGATTTGGGAGCAAGACCTGAGGCGATGCCGGCCGGCGCGGCCACCGCCTCGAATTCCGCGCCGGCAAGGATCAGCGCCACAAGCGAGAAGACCGACGACGACGTACGCCGCAGGTACGCTTCCAAATCGTCCAGCGTCCCCATCGGATCTTCGTAGAGATCGAACCGCCGCGCTTCGATCAGATCGAGCAATACTTCGCGGCGGAGATGATACTGCTCCATCGTGGCGAGCAATGCCGCGGCAACCGGATTGGCGCTCGCCTCGCCGTCGCGCTCGCGATTGACCACATCAGTCCACCATTGCATGCGGATTTCGCCCGGCAAGGCCGTGTGTGCAACCTCGCGAACGCGCGCAATCTCAGCGCTAAAGGCGTAGAGCGCGTGCAGTGCGCCGCGCCGCTCGGCCGGAGCAAACAGCGAAGCGATGAAGCGATCGCGGTCGGCAGTCCGGACAAGCTCGGCGCAATGGTCAAACGCATCCCGCATGGCCGACAGCTTAGCAGGATTAGTGCATTGTCTGCCTGGCGCGTCCCGAAATGGGTCGCGTCACGTACGGAATTTCGATTCGCGCACGAGCTCGCAAACTTGCGCCCGGTATTCAGTATAGAATTTCTGACGGCCAAGCTTTTTGACGGCTGCGTGTTCCGGATGCGTGGCCCACGCCTGCAGGGTGTCCGCTGATTCCCATTCGAAAAGCGTGAGGCGTTCGCCGTCATCGGCAACATAGGCTTTGTGCGAAATATAGCCCGGCATATCGCGCGCCAGTTCCGTCATGCGCGTGAACCAATATTGATACTCTTCGCCAACACCTGCCGGTGCCCGGCGCGCGCGAAATACAACGACCATCATCTGAAGGTGTCCTGTTATCGCCCCCAAAAGGCAGGCGCGGCTTCAACGCGACAGATTGTTGCTGACAACCACATCGGCCCGCCGTAGCGTTCACTATAGTAGACATTGTACACTATCGAGGCCAATATGTCCACTATCGCGGACAAGGCGCTGGCGCAGGTCGCGTCGGCGGTCAAGGACCGACGCGAGCGGATGGGGATGACGCTGCGGGTGCTTGCATCAAGGAGCGGAATTTCATCTTCGATGATTTCCGAAATCGAACGCGGGGCGAAGTCGCCGACAATCTCGACGCTTTCAGCGCTCGCTCAGGCACTTGGGGTCCCGATCGCGCGTCTTGTAGAAGGCGCAGCCCCGGCGACGGGACGCATTCAGGTCGTGCGCGCCTCCGAGCAGTCAGAACTCGTCGATCCGGTCAGCGGCGCCCGCCGTACGAGCTACAGAGCGCCACTAAGAGGAAGCAAGTTGGAATTCATCCGTTATGTGGTGCCGTCGAAAAAGATTGCCGGACCGTTTGCGGCCCATCCGGAGGGGACGATCGAGCATATGCACGTGGCAGCCGGCAATGTCCGAGTCGTCTTTGGAACCGAGGCGGTCGATCTCAAGACTGGAGACAGTTGCTCTTGTCTTGCCGACACGCCCCATCACTTTGACACGCGCCAAAGTAGACGCACGGCGTTGATTTACATCGTCGTCGAACAGCCTTGAGTGCGTGCGGCGCGCCGACTTTAGTCATCGATTCGATGATTCATGCTGTCGCGATCAGGCCCGCGCCGACCCGGCGGCTCTCCATCAGCATGACGTTGTAAGTGCGCACGGCCGGTCCGGTGGTCATCGTGTCGAGCGAAATATGCGCGTCGCGGAAGCGCGCATGAAGCGAAGGCGGCATGTTCCTGTGCACGCTGCCGGTACCGAGGATGAAAAAATCCAGCGTGCCGAAGCGCGCAAAAACCAGCGCCAGTGCGTCCTCCGTCAAATCTTCGGCGTTGGCCACCGGCCAGGCCCAGATCCCGTCGGGCAGACACAGGAGCGAGCCTCGATGCGACATGCCGGCAAAGCGAAAGCCGCCCTCGCCATGGGAGTCGATGACCGTCTGACGCGGCAGATGCGGTTGATCTGCCCCCAATCGACTCATTGCCACCAGGGTCCGGAAGCCATTTTGAGCATGATCTTGCCCGAAAATCGGTTTTCACTTCTCGGGATCATGCTCTAGCGGCGCGACCGCGCGCGCTGCCGCGGCGGCGAAGGCTTCGAGGGCGTCGGCGGCGTAACAGGTGCGGCGGGCGCGGTCGGCGGAGCCTCCGCTTCGGTATCTTCCGGTCCGCCCTGGCGCGCGCGGCCGACGCCGAGATAAATCAGGATCGGCGAGGCAATGAAGACCGACGTGTAGGTGCCGACCAGCACGACGCCGAACATCATCGTTGCTGTGAAGCTGCGGATCGCCTGACCGCCGAACAGCAGCAGCGCCAACAGCGACAGCGACACGGTGAGATGGGTGACGATCGACCGCGACAGCGTCGCATTGATCGAGGCATTGAGCAGGTCGGGCATCGGCATCCGCTTGTAGCGGCGCAGCAGTTCGCGGATGCGGTCGTAGATCACCACCGTATCGTTGAGCGAATAGCCGAGGATTGTGAGCAGCGCGGCGATGCTGGTCAGGTCGAAATCGATCCCTGTCAACGACATGAACCCGACCGTCAGCACGAGATCGTGCACGTTCGCGATCATGGCGCCAAGCGCGAACTGCCATTCGAAGCGGAACCAGAGGTAAATCAGGATGGCGCCGATGGCGAGCACAAGCCCGATCGTGCCGTAGGACAGAAGCTCGGTCGAAACGCTCGGCCCAACCACTTCGACCCGCCGGTACTCGACCGCGTCGCCGAGCGCGTTGCGAACCTTTTGCACCGCTTCCTGTTGCGCCGCGTCGCCGCCCGGCTGCTGCGAGATGCGGATCAGCACGTCGTTCGGAGCGCCAAACTGCTGGAGCTGAAAGTCGCCGAGATGCAGGCCGCCGATGGTGCTGCGCATCTTGGCGAGGTCGGCCGGGCCGGCTTTGGTCTGCACCTCCATGAGGGTGCCGCCGACGAAGTCGATGCCGAAATTCAATCCGTGAAGGAAGTAGAGCAGGATCGCCGCGATCGACAACAGCGCCGACACGGGAAAGCTGATGCGCCGGAAGCGCATGAAGTCGAACTTGGTATCGTCGGGAACGATGCGGAGGAGGCGCACGGTCGTCACACCTTAATGAGTTAAATCGGTACCGTGCGCGGCCGCCATAGCCGCACCCAATAGGCCACGATCAGTCGCGTCAGCGTAAAGGCGGTGAAAAGGCTGGTCAGGATGCCGATGCCGAGCGTCACGGCAAAGCCGCGCACCGGCCCGGTCCCGATATAGAACAGGACCGCCGCCGCGATGAACGTGGTGATATTGGAGTCGAGAATGGTCGCGAGCGCGCGCGTGAACCCGGCATCGATCGCGCTGATGGCGGTCCGGCCGGCGCGCACTTCCTCGCGAATGCGCTCGTAGATCAGCACGTTCGAGTCCACGGCGATGCCGACGGTGAGCACGATGCCGGCGATGCCGGGAAGCGTCAGCGTGGCGCCCAGAAGCGAGAGGAGGCCGAAGATCATGGCGACGTTGACGGCAACGGCGATGTTGGCGAAGAGGCCGAACAGACCGTACGTCACCAGCATGAAGATCACGACCAGCGCCGCGCCCGCATAAGCGGCGCGTTCGCCGGCATTGATCGAATCCTGACCGAGGCCGGGTCCGACCGTGCGTTCCTCGACGACCGTGAGCGGCGCCGGCAGCGCGCCCGCGCGCAGCAGAATCGCGAGATCGTTCGCCGACTGCACGGTGAAATTGCCGGAGATCTGCCCGGCGCCGCCGGGAATTGGCTCGTTGATGACCGGCGCCGAGATCACCTTATTGTCGAGCACAATCGCAAACGGCTTGCCGACATTCGCCTTGGTCACCTCGGCAAACTTGCGCGCGCCGCTCGAATTGAAACGGAAATTGACGATCGGCTGGCCGTTGCGCTGATCGAAGCCCGGCTGCGCATCGACAAGATCGCCGCCGGAAACGAGCACGCGTTTGTCGATGAGATATTTCGACCCGCCCTCCCCGTCGAGAATTTCCGAATCGGCCGGCGGATGCGACGCGAGCGCCTGCTCGGGAGTCATCGACAGGTCGACCATGCGAAAATCGAGCTTCGCCGTCTTGCCGATAATCTCTTTCAGCCGCGAGGGATCCTGCAGACCGGGTACCTGCACAAGAATTCGGCTGGCGCCCTGGCGCTGAATAATGGGCTCGACCAGGCCGAGTTCGTTGACGCGACGCTCGATGATCTGGATCGACTGATCGACCGTCTGGCGAACGCGCTCGACCAGCGCGGGCTCGGTCGGGGTCAGTGTAATCAGGCCGCCGCTTTCGGAGATATCGACACTGCGCTGCCCGGTGGATCCCATGACGCTGGAGACCGGCTGCGAAAGCTCGCGCAGCTTACTCACCGCGTTTTCGACATCGCTGTCACGGGTGATACGCACCTCAACGCTGTTGCCCTTGATGGCGCGGCCGGTGAATTGAATGCGGTTCTGCCGCAGGATGCGCAGCACGTCGTCGCTGATCGCTTGCAGCTTGTCCTTGCGCACCGCGTTCACATCGACCTCGAGCAAGAGGCTCGATCCGCCCTGCAGATCAAGCCCGAGCACGATGTGGCGCTGGGCCCAGGACGGCCAGTTGCGCAGCGTGTTTTCCGAGAAGAAATTCGGCACGGCGAAAAGGCAAATGATCCCTGCCGTGAGCAGGATGACCGCCACCTTCCACCGCGAGAAAAACAACATCGATGCGATTATCCTTGTTACGGTCGCGCTGCGCCGGCAAGCGGTTTGCCGGTCAGCTCGCGCTCTCGTCCTTCACGGGCTCGCCCTTGGCGCGCACCTCGGAGACCATCGAGCGCATTTGGCGCACGCGCACGCCGTCGGATATCTCGACTTCGATCTGGTCCTCGTCGACGACCTTGGTGACCTTGCCGACCAGGCCGCCGTTGGTCACGACGGTATCGCCGCGCCGCAGCGCTTTGACCATGGACTGATGCTGCTTCGCTCTTTGCTGCTGCGGGCGCAAGACCAGGAAATACATGATCACGACGATCAAGATCAGCGGCAGAAGCGACGTGATCATGCCCCCGCTATCGCCGCCGAACAGCGAGCTTTGGGCGTATGCGGGCGTGATCAGCATTGCTCCTCCGGGTCCGCTTAAGGCGACCACCGGCCACCGTCCAGGGCCGATTTTGCGCGGGAAATCGGCGCGGACTATAGCCGCCACGGGTCTAATTGCAACGCTACGAGCCCACCTTTCGACACGCTTGCGGCGGTTCCGGAGGCCCGCTAGAGCATGGTCCGCAAGGTGGAGGCCGCTTTTCCGAAAAGATCATGCTCCACTGACGTTTAGAGCGTGAATCCACACGGAATGGCGCACGCTCCGCAAGACTTGACCGGTGGAAGCATGGGCAACGATCGTCGAGACGTCCGCAGCAAAGCAATGGCACAGCGCTCAAGCACGCCAGACAAGATATCGAGCGCCAAGCCCGCCACCGACGATGTACTCGAACGGATTGCGGACGCCCTGGAGCGTCTCGCTCCGCCGCCGCCGGCAGCCCCGGATTTTGTCAGCGCGGAAGCTTTCGTCTGGCACCCGGACGGGCGGCGGCTTGCGCCGGTCGCGCGCGTCAACCGTGTCGATATGTCACTTCTCAAGGGTATCGATCGGGTTCGCGATCTTCTGGTCGAGAACACCGAGCGTTTCGCACGCGGCCTGCCGGCGAACAACGCGCTCCTCTGGGGCGCGCGCGGCATGGGCAAGTCTTCGCTGGTGAAGGCGGCGCACGCCGCCGTCGGCGCCGCGCATCCCGCGGCCGGCTTGCGGCTCATTGAAATTCACCGCGAGGACATCGAATTGTTGCCGGAACTGATGGCGATGCTGCGCCCGGCGCGCCAGCGCTTCATCGTGTTCTGCGACGATCTCTCCTTCGACGCCGACGACACGTCGTACAAGTCGCTCAAGACCATGCTCGAAGGCGGTATCGAGGGGCGCCCCGACAACGTGATCTTCTATGCCACGTCGAACCGGCGGCATCTTTTGGCGCGCGAAATGGTCGAGAACGAACGCTCGACCGCGATCAATCCCGGCGAAGCCGTGGAGGAAAAAGTCTCCCTATCGGATCGCTTCGGCCTGTGGCTCGGCTTCCATCGCTGCAGCCAGGACGAATATCTCGCGATGGTCGAGGGCTACGTAACCCGCTACCGCATTCCGCTTGGGGGCGACGAATTGCGCCGCGAGGCGCTCGAATGGGCCACGACCCGCGGCGCGCGTTCGGGCCGCGTTGCGTGGCAATATGTGCAGGATTTGGCGGGGCGGCTCGGCGTGGCGCTGAGCGGATAAGCCCGCCCCTGCCCGGCTCAGACGACGTTCACATCAAGCGCCGTTGAGATATTGCGAGGGATCGACCGGCGTCGCGCCCTTGCGAATTTCAAAATGCAGCTGTGGCGAAGTCACGCTGCCGGTCTGGCCGGATTTCGCAATCACCTGGCCGCGCTTCACGCTATCGCCGCGCTTGACCATGATTTCGCTGGCATGCGCATAGGCCGTGACAAAGCCGTTGCTGTGCCGAACCAGGACCAGGTTGCCGTAACCTTTGAGCTCGTTGCCCGCATAGGCAACAACGCCGTCGTCCGCAGCTTTGACCGGCGTGCCCTCGGGCACCGCGAGATTGATGCCGTCGTTCTGCAAGCCGTTCGGCTTGGGACCAAAGCCGGCGATAACCCGTCCGCGCACGGGCCAACGGAAGCCCGGCACGCTGCCGCCGGCTTCGCCGGCTTTTGCGCCGCCCTCTTCGGCGTCCGGAGCGACGGCTGCGGCAAGCCGGGCGCTGTGCGGCGATTCCGCTGCCGCAAGCGATCCGACCGGCGGCTCATTCCGCGGCGCAGGCGCTGCGGGTGCAGACGCTGCCGCGACGGGAGTCGATGCTCCGCCCGGTATGGTGATGCGCTCGCCGACCCTCACCATGGTGTCGGGCGCGATGTTGTTTGCTTTGGCGAGCACAAGAACCGGCTTGCCGTAGTGGCGTGCAATGCTGTGGAGCGTTTCGCCCGGAGCCACGACATGAACGCTCGCCCCGGCCGCGAGCGCATTGCGAGGCGGCCCAACCGGCGCCGGAGACGGCATCGCGGCGGCCGATGAGGCCACACGTGTCGGCGGCGCCGCGAGAGCGGTCGCCGGCCCGCGGCGACGCGGGATCACCAGATGCTGTCCTGGATGCACGCCTCCGGGACGCGTGATGTTGTTCGCTTCCATCAGCGCCGCGACCGGTACGTCATAGCGGCGCGAAATCGTTTCGAGCGTCTCGCCGGGCGCCACCGTGATCGGCGTGCCGCCCTCCCAGGTAAAGCGCGGTGGCGGTGGCGGCGGGGGCGCCGATGGCGGCAGAGCGCCGGTGACGTCGCCGTTGCCGGGCTGGTAGGAGCCCATGCCGCGGCCGCCGCCGGAAACGCCATCGCCAAGACGCGGCAATGCGCGGCTCTCAACGCGGTTGCCAGGCTGTGGAACAGATCCGGTAACCTCGCCGCGCGGGCGGTCGCTGTCAAAGTCGGCAAAACGGCCGGAATTGGTGCAGCCGGCCGCGCCCAAGCCCATTAACGCAACGGCAAGCACTTGCGGCCAGACGGCCGAACGACGCGACCCGCACATGATTACTCGCCCGCACGCAACCATTACCCTTAGCGAGCGAATAAACCGCGTTGAGGTAAACAGGCGTTTAAGTCCTGGCCCAGGACTTTAAGAAACCCGTAAGGATCGCAATATGGTTACAATTCTCGTGCTTGCCCGGGCAGCAGCGGAACAAACCGCACTGCAATAAGGTTCTGGCGCGACAAACCCTGTGCAGTTTTTGTGAGCTTGACGAGGTGCTGCGTGCCATCGCGCGGGCCAAGCGGCAGCACCATCTTGCCGCCTTCGGCAAGCTGCGCGACCAGCGCTTCTGGCACCTCGTCGGCCGCCGCGGTCACGATGATGCGGTCGAACGGCGCTTGCGCCGGAACGCCGGCAAATCCATCGCCGGCAATGATGGTGACATTGGTGAAGCCCAAGGTCTTGAGCCGCTCGCGCGCCGTATCGGCGAGCGTCCGGTAACGCTCGACGCTGACCACGTCGCGCGCCAGCCGCGAGAGCACAGCCGCCTGGTAGCCCGAGCCGGTGCCGACCTCGAGCACATGGTGCTGCGGCTCGACCTCGAGCTGCTCGGTCATATAAGCGACAACGTAGGGCTGGCTGATGGTCTGTCCGCAGGCGATCGGCAACGCCTGATCCGCATAAGCGCTATCGACGAGCTCCGCGGCGACGAAGTGCTCGCGCGGCACCTCGTCCATGGCCCGAAGCACCGCTTGATCGCTGATGCCGCGTCGGCGAAGCGCAAGCTGAAACTCCATGCGTTCCACGTCGGCCGCTCTGATATCCGTCACGGTAACGCCGCTCCCCTCACCGGCAGTTGTGTTCTAGCACTTTAGCCGGCAGCTTGTATCGAGGCTCCGCAACAAAGAGTAACCGGCAGGCGGAACAGATCGCACGCCCAGCGCGTTAGCAGCGTTGCACGCGTTTGTCGGTCCACTCGGCCAAAGTTCGATTGTTGCGGCAACCCGGACCGCCGAAGTAAACTTGAGCATGGGCGGGGACATGGATTCCTGGATGAGCCAAGGCAATTCGGCCGGGCGCAAGCGCGTCCTGGTGGTCGAGGACGAATTGATGATCCGCATGTTGCTGCAAGACATGCTGGACGACCTCGGTCACACTCTCGCCGGCGAAGCCGGCCGGATCGACGAGGCGATGAGGCTGGCCAAGCAGGCCGAATTCGACGTCGCCATCCTCGACGTGAACCTCAATGGCGAACCGATCTCGCCGGTCGTCGAAGTATTGGTGCAGCGCGGGCTGCCGTTCGTGTTCGCCACCGGCTACGGCCAGCGCGGCGTGCCGGAACCTTATCGCCGCACGCCGACGCTGCAGAAGCCGTTTCAGGCCGACGCGCTGGCGCAAGCACTGGAAGCCGCCGTCCCGCGCCGGCGAAACTAAGCGCATATCGCTTCAAATTTGGATCGGCTACTAATCGTCATCCGTCATCCTGAGGTGCGAGCGAAGCGAGCCTCGAAGGATGCACGGCCGAGGCCGTCGTCCTTCGAGGGCTGCTGGCGGCCACCTCAGGATGACGGATCATATTAAGGATCCGCTCGATCGGATGGTGCGCCAGGAGGATCAATCAAACATTGCGGCGAGTTTCGTGAGATAAGGCTCGTCGGTCATGTCGAGCCGCAGCGGCGTCACAGAAATGCAGTGCTCTTCCAGCGCTGCGATGTCGGTGCCGTTCTCGGGCGGCGTAGGCCCATACCGCCGGTAGGCGATCCAGTAATACGGATTGCCGCGACCGTCCTTGCGCTCATCGATATGCAGGCGATCCTGCCCGTGGCGCCCCTGGGTGGAAACCGCGATCCGCTTGACTTCCTCCGGCCGGCAATCGGGAAAATTGACGTTGATCAGCACGTCACGCGGAATGCCTTCGGCGATGACGCGGCGGATGATCTCAGGCCCGTAGCGCAGGCTCGTTTCCCAAAACGGCGGGCGGCCGGTGCGGCCGGCAATCGCTTGCGAGAGCGCCAGCGACGGAACGCCGATCACTGTCCCCTCCACCGCGCCGGCGACGGTGCCGGAATAGATCACATCCTCGCCGACATTGCGGCCGCGATTGACGCCGGAGAGGACGAGATCGGGCCGCTTGCCGTTGAGCACGTGACGCGCGCCCATGATCACGCAATCGGTCGGCGTGCCGCGCACCGCAAAGCGCCGCTCGGCCACTTGACGGAGCCGCAGCGGATCGTTGAGCGAGAGCGAATGGGCGACGCCGGACTGATCGTATTCCGGCGCAATCACCCAGACGTCGTCGGACAGTTCGCGCGCGATCTTCTCGCACACATCCAGCCCTTCCGCGTGGATGCCGTCGTCGTTGGTGACTAAAATCCGCAAGCTGATTTCCTAATCCGTGTTTGAGCGAATAGCGAAATTGCGAATGGTATTCTGCGCTCGTCCCCACGAAGGCGGGGACCCAGGCTGGATTCCCGCTTGCGCGGGAATGAGCGGATGGGAGGCCCTTGGCCGCTTACTAAGCCTATTTCCTAATCGCTATTCCCTACTCGCCACTCGCTATCTTTGTCATGCCGCCCATGTATGACAGAAGCGCATCGGGCACCGCAATCGATCCGTCCTCCTGTTGATAGGTCTCCATCACCGCGATGAGCGCGCGGCCAACGGCAACGCCGGAGCCGTTTAGGGTGTGGACATGGCGCACCTGGCGGCCTTCCTTGGTCCGGTAGCGCCCATTCATGCGGCGAGCCTGGAAATCGCCGCAGACCGAGCAGGACGAAATCTCGCGATACATGTTCTGGCCCGGCAGCCACACTTCGATGTCATAGGTCTTTTGCGACGCGAAACCCATATCGCCGGTGCACAAGGTCACGACGCGGTAGTGCAGATCGAGTCGGCGCAAGATCTCTTCCGCGCACGAGAGCATGCGCTCGTGTTCGTCCTTTGATTGCTCGGGCGTGGTGATGGAGACGAGCTCGACCTTGGTGAACTGATGCTGGCGGATCATGCCGCGCGTGTCCTTGCCGGCGGCGCCGGCTTCCGCGCGAAAGCACGGCGTGCAGGCGGTGAGCCGCATCGGCAATTGCGCTTCGTCGATAATGGATTCGCGGACGAGGTTGGTGAGCGGCACTTCGGCGGTGGGGATGAGCCAAAGGCGATCTGGATTTTGGATAGCCCTCATCCTGCTCTCAATATTCGTTATTTGTAGATTGAATGCGAAGATCTCCCGCTTCAAAAAATTTGGATCTTTTCCCTGCGTGCGGAAATCGAGATCGCCCTGCAATTTTTCGATTTTGGCCCGTCGCTCAGCTACAGCGTCAACGCAAATTCGAAGTTCGTCGACCGCCGCTCGATCCAATTCGGACTTATGCGGCGTATAGAATTGATCCTCCTC
>CAWJRE010000032.1:0-82705 GCA_963845075.1 uncultured Alphaproteobacteria bacterium
GCCGCTGCAACGTTTGGGACCGACCAGCGCGAACGTCCCAATAATTACGTGGCCGCCAGAACGCACGGCTCGCAAAACTCGTTCGGCATAGGCTGCACGGTCCTTCGGATCAGTCAAAAAGTGAAACGTGGCGCGGTCGTGCCACACGTCGTATGCTTGGCTTGGCTCCCAGGTTGTCACATCAGTGGCAAGCCACTCAACTTTTGCAGCGCTCAGGGCGCCGAGTCTTGGCCTTCGATGTTTCGAGGGCCTTTTCCGAAAGATCAAGGACCGTGATGGACCTATAGCCTTCGTCCAAAAGCGCATCAACTAACCGCGACGCGCCTGCGCCGATATCGATGATTGACGCTTCAGTATTTACGCCCGTTGCACGAATGAGTTCGAGCGAAATCGCGGGGCTCTCCTCAAACCAGCTCACGTCATGTTCGCCCTTAGTCTGGTACACTGTCTGCCAGTGGCCGTGTCTTTCTATGCTCTTCATCACACGCGATTTTGTAGGGTACCCGACACCCGTGGATCAAGGTGCCTCGGTCCGTGGCGCAGTGTAGGAGCCATTTTAGTTGGGTCATGTAGTTGGGTCATGGCCGCTCGCCAATAGAGAACCACAACACCGGTTTGGCAGTTAGGCACATCAGAGTAGTGCAGCGACGCCTAGCAAATAATGGCTGACTACATGATCGTTGTAGGCTAGGAGATCGGCTTGTCGGAAGAAATTTTCCGGCGAGGTCGACCCAATTCAAGCCGGAAAGTGATGAATGTTTGGCCGCGAGTTGCCCTGACATGACTGCTTAGCTCGTAGGCTGGAGTTCAGTCTCGTCGAGAACAAAACCGCCTGTAACACCGAACAGCGATGTCGACGAACCCGAAGACGGCTCCCTACGGATCTTGGCAATCGCCGATCACGTCTGATCTCATCGTTACGCAATCCATCAGCTTGTCGGAAGTGCGCTTCGATGGGCAAGCCGTATACTGGCTGGAGGCACGGCCACAGGAACAGGGTCGCAACGTCGTAGTGCGCGCGGGTGGGGCCGGCGCATCTACGACTGACATCGTGCCAAAGCCGTTCAACGTGCGCACCCGCGTGCACGAATATGGTGGGGGCGCGTGGACAGTCGCGCTTGGCGTCCTCTATTTTTCGAATTTCGTGGATGGCCGGCTGTACCGGCTTGGCCCTGGCGAGAGTGAACCGGCACCGCTGACGCCAGCGCCAATCACGCGCGATCGCCATTGGCGATTCGCAGATGGCATCATTGACTATGGCCGTCATCGCTGGATCGGCGTACGCGAGGATCACACTGAGGCCGGTCAGCCCGTCAATGCGATCGTCGCGCTCGAGCTGCCGCAGTCTGGCACCACAGCAGGCCACATCATCGCCGCCGGACATGACTTCGTCGCCTCTCCGCGGCTGTCGCCGGATGGCCGGTCCCTCGCTTGGCTCGCGTGGGACCATCCCAACATGCCATGGAACGGCACCATTTTGTATGTCGCCGCGCTGGATGAGAACGGCGCAATCATCGGCACTGCGCGGAGGATCGCCGGTGGCTCGGCCGAATCGATCTTCCAGCCTGAATGGTCGCCGGATGGCGCCGACCTCGTTTTCGTCTCGGATCGTTCGGGCTGGTGGAATCTTTATCGCTTCACGTTAGCGACCGGTGCGGTGCAGCCGATCGCTATGCGAACGGCGGAATTCGGACAGCCGCAATGGAATTTCGGCATGGCGACCTACGCCTTCGCCGGGCCCGACCGCATTGTCTGCGCCTATGCCGAAGCTGGGCTCGGCCACCTCGCCGTGATTGACCTTACGACCGGCTCGCTACGTTCGCTCGATACACCCTTCACGCAGTTCGCGTCGTTGCGCGCCCATGGGGATCAGGTCGCTTTTATCGCCGGCGCGCCGGCGCATCCGGCGAGCATCGTCGTGTTTGATATCAGTTCGGGCCGCTATCGGATTCTGAAGAAAGCGACCGATATTCTCGATCGAGCGGACCTCCGGATCGGCGATTACCTTACGCCAGTCGAGCCGATCGAGTTTCCGACCTCCGCCGGTCGCACTGCTTTCGGTTTGTTTTATCCGCCACACAATGCCGATTACGCCGCGCCCGACGTCGAAAAGCCGCCGTTACTTGTCAAGTGCCACGGTGGTCCGACCTCAGCCGCCTCCTCGACGCTTAACCTCGGCATCCAGTACTGGACGAGCCGAGGCATTGCGGTGCTCGACGTGAATTACGGAGGCAGCAGTGGTTTTGGTCGCGCCTACCGGGACCGACTTCAACGCAACTGGGGCGTCGTCGACGTCGACGACTGTATTAACGGTGCAAACTTTCTGGCTGAGCGCGGGCGCGTCGATGCCGATCGTATGGTGATCAGCGGCGGCAGCGCCGGCGGCTACACAACGCTCGCTGCGCTCGTGTTCCACGATGTGTTCCGTGGCGGCGCCAGTTATTACGGCGTGAGCGATATCGCCGCGCTTGCGCGCGATACCCATAAGTTTGAGTCGCACTACCTTGATTGGCTGATCGGCCCTTACCCGAAGGACGAGGCACTCTATCGTGAACGTTCGCCGCTTTTTCACGCCGAGCGCCTTTCGCGCCCCGTGATCTTCTTCCAAGGCGATGAGGATCCGGTAGTGCCGCCTAACCAAACTGAGGCGATGGTCGAGGCGCTGCGCCACCGCGGGATACCAGTCGGCTATTTCCTGTTCTCTGGTGAGCAGCATGGCTTCCGCAAGGCCGCCAACATCCAGCGCGCGCTCGACGCCGAGCTTTATTTCTACGCTTTGGAAGTGTTCGGGACAGGCTTGAGATTTTAAATCAGCGCGCGGCAGCCTCGAAGATGCTGCGCGAGCAGCGCCCGCAGCACCTCGACTTGGCCTACGGCAAC
Organism: uncultured Alphaproteobacteria bacterium; assembly: GCA_963845075.1. GTDB lineage: Bacteria > Pseudomonadota > Alphaproteobacteria > Rhizobiales > Xanthobacteraceae > BOG-931. Next base: position 2,881 of record CAWJRE010000032.1, read on the forward strand.
GGAGAGCGCAACAAGTGGGATTTATATCCTGCCAGCGATCCGTAGAATGGCTCGGTATTCCTGGGACGTACGACCGTCTCCCGAATGCATCGGCAGCGCGCCCCAAGCCTCTGAACAGCAGTATCAGCTCGCGTTCTCCGTTGGCAGGGTCAATTTTCTCGCCGACACCGCAGCCGCCTTCTTTTCGTCGACGCGCCTGTCGTGCCGAGATACATCCTTCGGTGAAGGCGGATTTTTCACCGCACTTGATCCGAACTACGGTTGCTTCGCTTTTCCCGCATAGCTCGGAGGCGCTCTAGGCTCTCGACCGGCCACACTTCAGGAACCGCCTTGGCGCTAGGCGACAGCGTCACCCACGGCTGCTTGGAGGATGTGAAAATGTGGATGTCTGGTGGACAGAGATCAGGGTTATCCATGGTGCCGACGCGGACGAACCGGACCGCGGGACCGGCTTGCGCATAGTTGCTCCAAACCGCGACCCGGCAAGTCGGGCAGCGGGCGATCTTCTGACCCTTGCCGCTCGCCGAGGGCGTCATGACGATTTCGGGCTCACTAGCGGTGTGCACGACACGATCGGCCTCATAAAGCGCATTGAGCGCATGCGCGGTCCCGGTCTCGCGCTGACACCAACGGCAGTGGCAGGCATGGACAATCAATGGCGTTCCGATCAGACGATACCGAACTTTGCCGGCACGTGCATCCGCCTTCCATTTTCGGCTCCATCGGGGAGTTGTGCACCAGTGACGTTCGATCTATCCGGTGCGTCCGCTTGTCACCCGATAGCGACAGGTTAGCGGACAAGCCCCTACTCCAGCCATCCTTAAGAAGACTGTGATCGCAAGCACATCATTCGTGTCGGCCCAGCTCCTCCAGCAGTGCCTTCGCTTCCTTTAGGTCGCGCGTTTCGTATCCCTCAGTGAACCACCCGTAAACCGGAGCAAGCAATTCGCGCGCTTGCTGCGGTTTGCCCTGGTCACGCCAGAGGCGCGCGAGGTCGATCAGGCGCGCTTGGAGGCCAACAGCGTCGCGGCGATGGTTGCCCATTCCGTCGCAGGATCACCGGTTGCCGGCCGGCGGCGCGCCTGCCGATACCAATAACAGGCATTGTCGAGATCGCCCTCAACGCAGTGAAGGTGAGCGTGAACCCATGCGCAGTCAGAGCCTTCGCCGTTGGCGACAATCTGGTGCGCTTTATTCCAATCGTCTTTGCCTGCCGCGTCCTCGATTAGCGGAATGCCTCCTCGTGAGGCGATCACGTCGTCCAGTGTCATGAGAATAGTGACTTCTTTTTGAACGCCTTCTTCGATCGCTTTGGTTGGCCGACGATATTTTGCTGCGACCCGTTCCTTGTGCTCGGAGATGGCAATGGAGGCAAGTTGTGCGCCATCCATGCGAGCAAATGTGACAAGATTGCCACCGGAATCGACGACCGCGACATTTAACGGCCAGCCGCGCTTGTTGGCCTCCGCGACCGCGGCTTGCACCGCGGTCGGCGCTTTTTCAAGCGAGATCTTTTCTGGTACGACGTCCAGCGGATTTCCCCCGGCGGCTGGTGATAAGTCCATTGTCGATGAGCCAAGCTAGGGTCGCATCCGAAAGTAGCGAGGCATAGCAGCCCTAAATCACGGACCACGGCTTGGCGCGCTCTTCCAGGATAGCAATCCACGAGCGACTGCGCTTGATGACAGTGTCGGGCACCGTCACTGTTAGAAGCCGCAAACCGTGGCTTCACCGCTCGCGGAACAGCGGGGCGACGGCGGGGGCGATCCTCCGCAATATCAGCGAGTGGCTGGAGCAGACGGACGCTTAGGCCGCCAGCTGTGATGCTTACAGCTGTCACCGAACAAACATAGTATGAATGATCTGAACCAAAGATCACGATTTCAGGCGTCTTCTACCGATTTGACGCGGACGGGTTCCCTGATGTCGTCGCACCACCCAAGTTTGTCTCAGGGTAGTACTTTGTCGAGGAAGGCGACCAGTCTCGCTGTCACTCAATTCATGGCTAACATGCTCAGGATGTGAGCTTCGTCGGCCATATAAAACGTCTCAACGTATTTGCCGGCAGCTTTGAGACGGCGTTCCAAACTCTTGCTGCGCTTGGCTTTCCAGAGCGTGTCCTTAAGACCGTGTATGAGCAAAACAGGCGCGTCGCAGCGCTCGACGGGAATCGGAGTGCCGGGAATAAGGTATTCTCCCTTCCAAAGCCACGCTCGAGCTTTCCTGTGAGACACCTTCTTGCGGCTTTTTTTACTCCACTTCCACGAGAAACCTTGCACTATTCGATCGCTCCCGGACAAGGAGCTCACTGCTGCGAGTCGCGGAACCATCGGATCCTGTGAGAGTGTTGCTATGATCATGGCCAACTCAGCACCACGGGAGATACCATGAATCGCTACCGGTTTGTTGCGGACACTTTCATGCCGCTGCAGCCACCGCAGGGCATTTACCGGACCTTCTATGGCGATGTCGACAACCTTGCTGGGTAGGCCGTCTACAGGTCTTTCGTAAGAGCCGCACCAATCGTAGGCAAGGGCGGTGAAACCGTGACAGGCTAAAAGCACTGCAGTACGGTCATGTGTGCCAAACCCACCACCCTCACTGCCATGTAAAACGAGGACGCCGCCGCGAACATCTTGATCGCGCGGAATGTAAGCCCGCCCAGGAAAACTACATTCTCTACAAATATAGTGCAGTGACGTGTTCTTCTCCATGCTCACCACGTCCTTTGACACAAGCCTCGCCAATAGCGCCTCGAGCCGGTTACAACCACTGTAGAAGGCTGATCGCAGCGAGCGGTAAGATCAATTATAAAGCCGGCTAACTTTTTTCGTCGAGGGAGAAGCCCGATCCAGGCATCGGTGAAGTCGGGTTTGCATGGCGGCGACAGCGACCCGCACGATGAGATTGTGCGGCTCGAGGAGCACATCGAAAAGCTTGCCGCCAGAATAGAGAATTGCCGCAAGTTCATCCTCGCTTCGCGCGTAGCCATTGCGTGCAGCGGGCTCGTGCTCGGCGCCCTGCTCGTCGGCGCAATCCGGTTCGATCCCGGCGCAATGGCTGGAGCGGTTGCAGCATTTCTCGGGGCATTGTCGTGTGGGGTTCAAACGGTAGCACCGCAAAAGAAGCGGCGAAGGAGTTGGCTACGGCCGAGGCAGATCGGGCAGCGCTGATCGAAATGATCGATCCACGCGTGATCCCATAGTAGCGCGCACCCGCCGGCGCTCAGGTGCCTCCGGGAGCGGCGATCAGCAGCTTGGGCCCCTGGCCTCTTCTTCCGAGCGTCCTGGACACCCCCTTCGGGCTGCACGATGATGTGCGGCAACCCTGAGTTTGGGGCGCCGTCATGGACGTCGTGGTCTGGCTGCGGAGCCTGGGCCTCGGGAAGTACGAGGCGGCATTCCGCGAGAATGACATAGACGAGACGGTTCTCCCAAGCCTGACGCACGAGAACCTGAAGGAGCTTGGCGTCGCGTCGTTTGGACACCGTGTGAAGCTGCTGGATGCCATCGCTGCCCTGCGCGCGATACGAACGGCAAGACGCCATCCGTTGACGCAACGACCACCTCGAGTGCCGCAAGCGCACATCCAGAAGACCGCGCCGAGCGCCGCCTGGACCCCAAGGACCTCCGCGAGGTCATTTCGGCCTATTCGCTCAAGTTGCGCTCGCGGCCGCGAGGCTTCGCAACCAGGCGCTATTTGAGCGCGTCTTTGACGGCGTCAATGCCGGCCTGCGCGCACATCTCGTCTTGGTCACCGGTACCGCCGCTAACACCGATAGCGCCTATTTGCACGTTGTCTGCTGTCATGATCGGCAATCCACCAGGGAATGCAACAATTCCGGGAACCAACGCCAGCCCGGGCACGGCGCCCCCCTTTAGGTCCTTTCCGTAGGCTAGTTGCTCGACACCGCGCGTCGGGAACGGAAACCGCGCCGACGTCTGAGCCTTGTGAAGGGCTATATCGCCGCTGCCCAAATACGCGCCATCCATTCTTTCAAAGAAAATCTGGTTGGCACCGCTGTCGACCACGGAGATATTCATTTTCCAGTTCATTTCCTTGGCTTTGGCCTCACACCCCGCAGCCAGCTTTTTTGCCAAATCCATTGTGAGGACCGGCGCCTTGTCGAGCGCCCACGCGGCTGGGCTGCTCACGCAAATGAGGATAGCTGCAGTGATCGCAGTAAAAGCGTTCGCAACGGATTGCATCGCTCGCTCTCCCGGGCTTTGAGCCAATTTACGACTGCGAAGTTCCCGATGGGATCCCGCTAGCTAGGATACCACAAACCTCGGCGTGAACGCGCGGGCACGGGTTTTTTTTGTTTCCCGCGAAGACGCACGCCTTCTTTCGGCGAAGGCCCGCACCTACGTAGTCTCGCCAAAAAAGCCCAGGTAACGGACAGACCGCTGCTGCCAAACGTCTCAGCATTCGGCGAGTGTCACGACAGTTAAGATCTTAGGTACAAACGCCGGGGCTTTGCTTTTCTGAGCGTGAGGAAGCGTGGCGCATTGCGGCGAAAATCGCGAAACTGGCGAAGTCGGCGCGGTCTTTCGAGCTGAGGACAATCCCAACAACACCCCCAAAACGGCACTATTGGCCCTGTTCAGACCGTCCGGCTGGGCCACTTCAGTTGAACCGAGGAGGAGCCGTCCGTTGCCCTGCAACACGCGATTAAAGTCGTGAGCGGATTGCCGTGCAAACGGAGGTCGACCTCGCTATGATGCTTTGCCTGTCAGAAACGGGACAATAACCTGGGCAAAGCCAGACTTTCAGGGGAGGTCCTTCATGCAGCGACGCGAATTTCTAAAATATACGGGTGCAACGCTGGTAGCCGGAACAGTCGGCCCCACAGCGGCGAGGGCTGATGACAAAACGAAGGGAGAGGTACGCATGTCGAAAGTCCAAGCCAACGGCATCACGATGAACTACGAGCAACAGGGGACCGGCGAGCCGCTCGTTCTCATCCCCTATCTTGCTGCCGATCATGCCTGCTACGCCTTCCAGGTCGCCGATTACGCCAAGCAGTTTACCTGCATCTCAGTCGATCCGCGCGGCGCTGGCGAGACCGATAAGCCGGAGGGCACTTACTCCATGGAATTGTTTGCCGACGACATCGCCGCCTTCATGCAGGCGATTGGCGTGGAACGCGCGCATGTCAGCGGCTTGTCGCTGGGCGCAGCGACGGGATTATGGCTTGCCGGTAAATATCCGCAGCGAGTCAAATCGTTGTCGCTGCACAGTTGCTGGCCCAAAACCGATGCGTTCCTTAAGACCGTCGCGGGAGGTTGGCAAAGCACTGCCAAGGGATTGAACAGCGTCACAGAAATGATCATCCAGGGAATTTTACCGTGGTGCTTCACCCCGGATTTTTACTCGAGTAATCCGGAGTTCATGGATAAGGTCGCCGCTTTCGTGCGCAGCCGTCCGAAACAGCCGCTCGACGCATTCATGCGCCAGTCGAACGCGGTGATCGACCATGATGCCGTCGGCCAGCTTGCTCGCATCACGGCCCCGACCCAGATTACTTTCGGTCGCCACGACCAAGTGACCTCGCTGCGCTTCTCCGACGCACTGACGAAAGGAATCAAGTCAAACGAACTTCTCGTATTCGAGACTTGCGCGCACGCCCCCATTTACCAGAGCACGGCCGAGTTCAATGAGAAGACTTTGAGCTTCCTCAATCGCCATACCGGCTGAGAGCTCAGGGGCGGCTTGCGAACCAGCTAAGGCGCCGGGTGGGGGTATTGGTGGCTCCGTTTTCTCGCCCAGGCTGTGAGAGCCGGCGCGACGGGCCTGATTGCGCCCAGCCCATTGAAGAATTCGAGGTCGACGGCGTCAGGATGATCTTCCAAAGCACGCCGAACACCGAGGAGCCACGGGAGATGAACACGTACATCCCCAACATGAAGGCGCTCGGGATGGCCGCACTCACCGATTTTTGGTCATCCCCTCATCGATGTCCTGTCATCCTAGGGCGCTCGCATCGCGCGGCCATGACATTGCGGCACGTTTTTGATCGCCGCACGGCCGCTGCGCGTCCGCCCATGCACGCCGCCATGCAGGCCCCCCATGCACGACCCCTAGGGAAGATATGCACACAGAACGTTCGCAATGAGGCCGCATGCGCCGCGCGCTGTTGAAATCCGTAAAAGCCTCGGGCATGCTTATGGTTAACGCGATCGCTCGGGGGCGGGGTCGTTGCGAAAAAAACGCAGTAGCTGAGATGTTGAAATCCGTAAAAGCCTCGGGCATGCTTATGGTTAACGCGATCGCTCGGGGGGCGGGGTCGTTGCGAAAAAAACGCAGTAGCTGAGACGACGTTGCGTATACGCCGCAGCGGAGCTTGGTGCGGCGTCGTTCGATTTTTGAGCGTACACAGCAACGGGTTGCGGCAGTGGTTGCGTTGGCCCAGGGTGAGTGTGGTCGGAAAAGTTGGGCACGACGCGGAGCGCTCAGGCGCACGCTGGCGGGCCTGGGAGCTTTCACGCTTCTGACAGCGCTTGCCGGCTGCGCGGTTGGTCCCGATTACATACCCGAGCCGGCGCCGGTTCCGCAGACGTTCAAGGAGCTCAAGGGCTGGAAGGTCGCCACTCCCATCGACAATCTCGACCGCGGCGAATGGTGGACGGTCTATCGCGATCCCAAGCTCTCGTTTCTTTTGAGACAGGTTGAGATCTCCAACCAAAACGTGGCTGCGGCAGCCGCCTCTTACGAGCAAGCGCGCGCGCTGATCCGCGAAGCGCAAGCCTCGCTGTTCCCGAACTTGTCGGCGAGCTATACGGCGACGCGTGCCTATAGCGGGCCGGGATCCGGCGGCGCCGGCGCGATCGCGTCGGCCGGCCGCCTCGGCAGGTATACGACGACATTCGTTCCGGGCTTCACCAGCACCTGGGATCTCGACGTCTGGGGCAAGGTGCGCCGGCAGATCGAGAGCAACGCATCCGCGGCGCAGGCGACCGCCGCCGATCTCGACAACGCAAAGCTTTCGGCGCAAGCGGCGCTCGCCACCGCTTATTTCAATTTGCGTGCAGCGGATTCGCTGCACGACCTGCTTGTCCGCTATACGCAGGAATATAAGAAGACACTCAAGATCGTGCGCGATCAGTTCGACGCCGGCTTTTCGGTGACCGAAGGCGACGTCGCGACCGCCGAAGCGCAGGTCTTCACCACCGAAGCGCAAGCGATCAATGCTCTCATTCAACGCGCGCAATTCGAACATGCCATCGCCATACTGATCGGCCGCCCGCCCGCGGAGCTGTCGATCGGGCCGCACCTGCTCAGCGGCAGCATTCCGAGGATTCCGGTCACCGTGCCTTCCGTTCTGCTCGAGCGGCGTCCTGATATCGCCGCGGCCGAACGCACCATGCAGGAGCAGAACGCGCTGATCGGCGTTGCGGTCGCGGCCTATTTCCCCGACATCAGCCTCTCTGCCGTGTTGCAATGGACCGGCAATCAGCCCGCGCCCTTCAGCGTCGCCAACGTCGTGTGGTCGCTCGGCGCGGCCGGCACGCAGGTCTTGTTCGAAGGCGGGTTGCGCGGCGCGCAAGTGGACGCCGCGCGCGCGGTCTATTGGCAGAGCGTAGCCAATTACCGGCAGACCGTACTCACCGCTTTCCAGCAGGTCGAAGATAATCTTGTCGCCGTGCGCCTGCTCAAGCAGCAGCTTGTTCTTCAGGACAAGGCCGTGAAGGACCAGCGCCGCGCCGTCGATGTCTTCATCAACCAGTTCCGGGCCGGCACAGTGGCCTACACCACCGTCGTCCAGGGTGAAATATTGCTGCTGACCGACGAGGAAAACTTGCTGACCACCCGCCAAAATCTGTTTTTGGCGAGTGTCGCTCTGATTCAGGCGCTGGGCGGCGGTTGGGACACGAATCTGTTACCGACCAGGCGGGAGCTGGAGCGGGACATCTCGCTGTTCCCGCAGCTTCCGCCCAACGGAGCCGGCATTCGACCGGACCCGTCCCTCTTTCTGCCAAATCGTTGATTTAACTATCTTTATTGGCGGCGCCGGCGACGAGCGCCGCGCCGTGCCCATTCAATCATTAGCGAATATTCATTAGCCGCCATACCTGAGCAGCCGTTATATACCCTGCGGAATGGAACGACGATGGACGAGCGAACGCGCACCACCGAGGAGCACACCACGCCAGGCCTTCGGCGGACGCTCCCCACTGCGCCGGTCGTCAAGAGTAAGCCGCGACGCACGAAGCTCATCGTCGGGCTGATCGTTCTCATCGGGCTCGCGGCCGGCGGCTATTGGGCCTACCGCTCGCAATATGCCACCCAGCCGGCCAGCACCGCCCAGCGAACCGTGCCCCAGACCCCGCCGCAATCGGTGGGCGCCGCCACGATCGGCCAGGGCGATATTCGCGTCATCGTCAACGCGCTCGGCACGGTCACGCCGATCGCCACCGTCACGGTGCAGACCCAGATCAACGGCCAGCTGCTCGAGGTCGGATTCACCGAAGGCCAGCTGGTCAAGAAGGGCGACTTCCTGGCGCAGATCGATCCGCGCCCCTACCAGCTCCTGCAAGCCCAATACGAGGGCCAGCTCGCCCACGATCAGGGCCTGCTCGCGCAGTCGCAAATCGATCTCGCGCGCTATCAGAAATTGGCCGAGCAGAATTCGATCGCGCGCCAGCAATACGAGGATCAAGTCTACATCGTGCAGCAGAACCAGGGCACGGTGAAGCTCGACCAGGCGCAGATCGATCAGCAGAAGCTCAACGTCATCTATTGCCGCATCGTGTCGCCGGTCACCGGCCGGATCGGGCTGCGCCTGGTCGATCCGGGAAATTACATCCAGACGACCGTCACCACCGGCATCGCGGTGGTGACGCAAATGCAGCCGATCACGGTGATCTTCCCGATCCCGGAAGACGACCTGCCCGACATCCTGCCGCAGCTCAATACCGGCACGCCACTCGAAGTGTTCGCCTATGACCGCGCCAATGTGAAAATGCTCGCTACCGGCCGCGTCATGGCGCTCGACAGCCAGATCGACACCACCACCGGCACGGTGAAGGTGCGCGCGCAGTTCGACAATGCCGACAACGCGCTGTTTCCCAACCAATTCGTCAACGCGCAGCTTCTGGTGAAGACCCTGCACAATGTCGTCACGGTGCCGACGGCTGCGATCCAGCGCGGCGCGCCTGGGACCTACGTCTACGTCGTCAATGCCGACAACACCGTTTCGGTGCGGCCGATCAAGACCGGCCCGACCGACGGGCCGATAGCGGCCGTCGAATCCGGTCTGTCGGTCGGCGACCGCGTGGTGGTCGACGGCACTGACCGCCTGCGCGATGGCGCACGCGTGATTATTCCGGGCGCGCGCAGCGTGACGCCGGCGGCAGGAAATTCGGCGCCGGAGGCACAGCCGCCCGGCACCGCACAACCACCCGGTCCTTCGCAGAACCGATCCCGTAGCGGCCGCTGGTAGCGCCATGCCGGGGCGAGAAAGACCGCAGTTTTGAGGTTCGCGCGCTGGCAGGCTGCGTGAGACCGCTTGCGCGAGCGCGCGGCAGTGAAGTGAAACGATGAACGTCTCCGAGCTCTTTATTCTGCGTCCGGTCGCCACGACGCTGCTCATGGCGGCGATCCTGCTGTCCGGCATCGTCGCCTACACCTTCCTGCCGCTCTCGACCTTGCCGCAGGTCGATTATCCGACCATCCAGGTACAGACGTTCTATCCGGGCGCGAGCCCGGAAGTGATGACGTCGTCGGTGACCGCTCCCTTGGAGCGGCAGCTCGGCCAGATGCCCGGCCTCAACCAGATGACGTCGGCGAGCTCGGCCGGCGCCTCGATCATCACGCTGCAATTCAGTCTCGATCTCAGCCTCGACGTCGCCGAGCAGGAAGTGCAGGCGGCGATCAATGCGGCAAACAATCTGCTGCCGAGCGACCTGCCGGTGCCGCCGGTCTACGCCAAGATCAATCCGGCCGACGCGCCGATCCTGACGCTCGCGGTCACCTCCAAAAGCATGTCGCTGACCGAGCTGGAAGACATTAGCGAGACGCGGCTGGCGCAAAAAATCTCGCAGCTCAGCGGCGTCGGGCTGGTCGGCATCGCCGGCGGCCACCGCCCCGCGATCCGCATCCAGTTCAACCCGCAGGCGCTCGCCGCCTATGGGCTCAATATCGACGACGTGCGCACCACGGTCGGCAATTTCAACGTCAATACGCCGAAGGGAAACTTCGACGGCCCGGCGCAAGCCACGACCATCAACGCCAACGACCAGATCGAGAACGCCTCACAATACGCCAACACCATCATCGCCTACCGCAACGGCAATCCGGTGCGGCTGTCGGACGTCGCCAACGTCACCAACGGCGCCGAGAACATCAAGCTCGGCGCCTGGGCGAACACGACGCCCGCGATCATCCTCAATGTGCAGCGCCAGCCGGGCGCCAACATCATCGAGGTGGTCAACCGCATCGAGGCGCTGCTGCCGCGCATCGTCTCGACGCTGCCGGCGGCGGTCGATGTCGGCGTGCTCTCTGACCGCACCGTCACCATCCGCGCTTCGGTCGCCGACGTGGAATTCGAGCTGGCGCTCGCCATCGTGCTGGTGGTGGTGGTGATTTTCTTCTTCCTGCGCACCATTCCGGGCACCATCATTCCGAGCCTGTCGGTGCCCCTCTCGCTGGTCGGCACGCTGGGCGTGATGTATCTGCTCGGCTTCAGTCTCGACAATCTGTCGCTGATGGCCTTGACCATCGCCACCGGATTTGTGGTCGACGACGCGATCGTGATGATCGAGAACATCGCGCGCTATGTCGAAGGCGGCATGAACCCGCTCGAAGCGGCTTTGCGCGGCGCCCAGCAGATCGGCTTCACCATCATATCGCTCACCATTTCGCTGATCGCCGTTTTGATCCCGCTCCTGTTCATGGGCGAGGTGGTCGGCCGCCTGTTCCACGAGTTCGCCATTACGCTTGCGGTGACGATCGTCATCTCGGCGGTGGTGTCGCTGACGCTGGTGCCGATGATGTGCGCCAAGCTCATCCGTCATCATCCGGACACGGAGCGCTCGAGCTTCGATCTCGCGGCCGAGCGCGTGTTGAACGGCACGATCGAGCTTTACGGCCGGGCGCTCACCTGGGTGCTCGAACGCCAGCCGCTGACGCTCGCCGTGGCGATCCTGACGCTCGGAGTGACGGTCGTTCTCTACATCGCGATCCCGAAGGGATTCTTCCCGGTGCAGGACACCGGCATGATCCAGGCGATCTCAGAAGCCTCGCAAAGCATTTCCTACGAGGCCATGGCGAAGCTGCAGAACGAGCTCGCCGAGGACATCCTGCGGGACCCGGACGTCGAGAGCTTGAGCTCCTTCATCGGCGTCGACGGTACCAACCAGACGCAGAATACCGGGCGGTTCCTGATCAATCTGAAGCCGCACGATGAACGCAAGCTCACAGCGACGCAGATCATGCGCCGCATCCAGAAGGAAGTGTTGGGCGTGGTCGGCGCCACCCTCTACATGCAGCCGGTGCAGGACCTGACCATCGACGCCACCATCAGCCGCGCGCCCTATCACTTCGTGCTGGAAGACGCCAATCCGCGCGAGTTCGACACCTGGGTGCCGCGCGTGGTGGAGAAGCTCTCAACGCTGCCGCAACTCACCGACGTGGCAAGCGACCTGCAGCAGCAAGGCTTGACCCTCAATATCATCATCGACCGCGCCACCGCGGCGCGCTTCGGTATCACGCCCGCGACCGTCGACAACGCGCTCTACGATGCCTTCGGCCAGCGCATCATTTCCACGATCTACACGCAGTCGAACCAGTATCGCGTGATCATGGAGGTGGATCCGTCGATGCAGAAGTCGCTCGATACGTTGTCGAAGATCTATCTGCCCTCGTCGTCGTCGACCACCAACGGCCAGGTGCCGCTGTCGGCCTTCGTGCATGTCGAACAGCATACCGGGCCGTTGCTGATCACGCATTTCGGACAATTGCCGGCCACCACCATTTCATTCAACACCGCCCCGGGCGTGTCGCTCGGCGCGGCGGTGGACGCGATCCAGCAGGCGGAGAAGGAAGTCGGCCTGCCGATCAGCTTCACCACCGCGTTTCAGGGTACCGCGGCCGCGTTCCAGTCATCGCTCGCCAACGAAGTATTCCTGATCATCGCCGCGATCGTGGCGATGTATATCGTGCTAGGCGTTCTCTACGAGAGCTTCATCCACCCGATCACGATCCTCTCGACCTTACCGTCGGCCGGCGTCGGCGCGCTCCTCTCGCTGATGGTGCTGCACTACGACCTCGACATCATCGCCATCATCGGCATCGTTCTCCTCATCGGCATCGTGAAGAAGAACGCGATCATGATGATCGACTTCGCGCTCGACGCCGAGCGGAACGAGGGGCTGCCGCCGCGTGAAGCGATCTATCAGGCGTGCCTGCTGCGGTTCCGGCCGATCCTGATGACCACCATGGCGGCGATCCTCGGCGCCCTACCGCTGATGCTCGGCACCGGCACCGGCTCGGAACTGCGCCAGCCGCTCGGCATCGCCATCATCGGCGGGCTTGCGTTCAGCCAATTGCTGACGCTTTTCACCACGCCCGTCATCTATCTCTATTTCGATCGGCTGGCGGTGCGCCTGACCGGACGCCGGCCCGCGAACCCGCTGGCAAGCGGCGAGCCGGCAGAATGAACATTTCGGCGCCATTCATCGCGCGGCCGGTAGCGACGACGCTATTGACCATCGCGATCGCGCTTGCCGGGCTGATGGGATTCTCGCGGCTGCCGGTATCGCCGCTGCCGCAGGTGGATTTTCCGACCATCTCGGTCTCGGCGACGCTTCCCGGCGCCAGTCCCGAAACGGTATCCACCAGCGTCGCCGAACCGCTCGAACGGCACCTCGGCCAGATCGCCGACGTCACCGAGATGACGTCGCAAAGCGGCATCGGGCAGGCGCGCATCACCTTGCAATTCGACGTCAGCCGCGACATCGACGGCGCCGCGCGCGACGTCGAGGCGGCGATCAACGCCGCGCGCGCCGACTTGCCGACCAACCTGCCGAGCAATCCGACCTATCGCAAAGTCAATCCGGCCGACGCGCCGATCATGGTCCTGGCGCTGACCTCGAAGACGATGACGCAGGGCCAGATGTACGACGCCGCGAGCAACATCTTGGCGCAGCGGCTGTCGCAATTGAGCGGCATCGGCAACGTCAATATCGGCGGCTCGAGCCTTCCGGCGGTGCGCGTCGAGCTCAATCCGCAGGCGCTGTACAATTACGGCATCGGGCTCGAGGACGTGCGCGCCGCGCTTGCCTCGGCCAACGCCAACAGCCCGAAGGGCACGATCGACGACGGCAACCGGCGTTTTCAGATCTACACCAATGACCAGGCGAACGTTGCCGCCGACTACGCGCCGCTGGTGATCGCTTATCGCAACGGCGCGGCGGTCCGCCTCTCCGACGTCGCCCAGGTCTCCGACTCCGTTCAGGACAACCGCAATCTCGGCATGTCCGAAGGTCAGCCGTCGGTGCTGGTCATTCTCTACCGTCAGCCGAACGCCAACATCATCGAGACCGTCGACGCCGTGAAGGCGGAGCTGCCGCACCTGGAAGCGGCCATGCCGGCCGACATGAACGTCACGGTCGCGATCGATCGCAGCACGACGATCCGCGCCTCACTGCACGACACCGAGCTGACGCTGGTGCTGGCGGTGATGCTGGTCACCGTCGTGGTGTTTCTGTTCCTGCGCAAGGTCAGCGCCACCATCATCCCCAGCGTCGCGGTGCCGATCTCGATCTTCGGCACCTTCGGGGTGATGTATCTGCTCGGCTACAGCCTCGACATTCTCTCGCTGATGGCGCTGACCATCGCCACCGGCTTCGTGGTCGACGACGCGATCGTGGTGATGGAAAACATCGCCCGCCACATGGAAGAAGGCATGCCGCGCCTGCAGGCGGCGTTTCGCGGCGCGCGCGAGGTCGGCTTCACCGTGCTTTCGATCAGCCTGTCGCTGATCATGGTGTTCCTGCCGATCCTGCTGATGGGCGGCATCCTCGGCCGGCTGTTCCGCGAGTTCACCGTCACACTGTCGATCGCGATCCTGGTGTCGCTGGTGATTTCGCTCACCACCACGCCGATGTTGTGCGCATTGTTCCTCAAGACCGATCGAGCGCGCGGACCGGAAGGCCGACCGAGCCTGTTCGAGCGCCTGCGGATCGGTTACGGCCACACGCTGACCTGGGCGCTGCGCCACAGTTTGCTAATACTCGCGATCTTCATCGCCACGGTCGGCCTGAACGTCTATCTGTTCTATGCCGCGCCCAGAGGGTTTTTTCCCCAGCAGGATACCGGCCGCATCATCGGCTCGCTGCAGGCCGACCAAAGCATCTCGTTTCAGTCGATGAGCGTAAAGCTCAGGCAGATGATCGACATCGTGCGTGCCGATCCGGCCGTCGATACCGTCGTGGGCTTCACCGGCGTCGGCAGCGGCGGCGGTTTTTCGCAGATCAACACCGGCACGGTGTTCGTGTCGCTCAAGCCGATCTCGCAGCGGGTGACGGTGGACGAGGTGCTCGCGCGGCTGCGCCCGAAACTCGCACAGGTGCCGGGCGGACGGCTCTATCTCGCCGCGGTGCAGGATCTGCGCGCCGGCGGGCGCCAGAGCAACGCGCAATATCAATACACGCTGCAATCGGAGAACGTGCAGGACCTCTACACCTGGACGCCGAAACTCGTTGATGCGCTCGAACACAATCCGGTTCTGACCGATGTGAGCTCCGACCAGCAGCAGCGCGGGCTCGAGACCTATCTCACCATCGATCGCGATACGACGGCGCGGCTCGGCGTCTCGCCTTTGCAGATCGACAACACGCTCTACGACGCTTACGGCCAGCGGCAGGTCTCGACTATCTACAGCGCGATCAATCAGTACCACGTCGTCATGGAGATCGATCCGCGCTACACGCAATATCCCAGTTCATTGCGCGATGTGTATGTCGCGACCTCGGGCGGAACGGCGCCGGGGACGGCAACGACCAATGCGCCAGGGGGGACCGTCACGGCGGCGACGACGAAGGGGACGACCGTCATCGCGCCAACGGCGATCCCCTCTGCCGCGGCGATCGGAACCGGCAGCGGTCTTGCGTCGGCCGCATCGAGCGCCGCCACCGCGCGAGCGATCAGCAACAATTCGGCCCGCAACTCCTTCACCAATGCGCTGGCCAATACCGGCCACGGCTCGACCTCGGCCGGCGCCGCCGTGAGCACCAACAAGGAGACGATGATTCCGCTGGCTGCCATCAGCCACTATCGGCCCGGTCACACGGCGCTTTCGGTCAATCACCAGGGACTATTCGTCGCCTCGACCATTTCGTTCAATCTGAAGCCGGGGAAATCGCTCGGCGAGGCGGCCGAGGAGATCAATGCAGCGATCGCCCGCATCAACATGCCCTCTGCCATCACCGGCACGATGGCCGGAACGGCGCAGCTGTTCCAGCAATCGCTGTCCAAGGAGCCGATCCTGATCCTGACCGCGATCGCCGCCGTCTATATCCTGCTCGGCGTTCTGTACGAGAGCTACATCCACCCCATCACCATTCTGTCGACGCTGCCGTCGGCCGGCGTCGGCGCGCTGCTGGCGCTCATGCTCTTTCACGTCGAATTCGACATTATCGGTTTGATCGCCGTCATTCTCTTGATCGGCATCGTCAAAAAGAACGCGATCATGATGATCGATTTCGCCATCGAGGCGAAACGCTCGCGCAATTTGAATTCCTACGAGGCGATTTTCGAGGCGAGCCTGCTGCGCTTCCGCCCGATCCTGATGACCACCTCGGCCGCCATTCTCGGCGCCGTCCCGCTGGCGCTGAGCTTCGGCAATGGCGGCGAAATCCGCCGGCCGCTCGGCATCGCCATCGTGGGCGGGCTGATCATCAGCCAGCTGCTGACGCTCTACACCACGCCGGTGCTGTATCTCTATCTCGATCGGCTCAGCGGCTGGTCGCTGCGCATGCGCCGGCGCATGGGTCGGCGACCACAGAGCGGGCCGCAGCCTGCCGAATAGGCGTTCGGTTCAAGCGGCTTGGATAGGAATAGGTCGCCGGTCAGCGGATATGAATGGGCGGCCGGCCGTAGCAGCACGGCGTTGCCCACTCCCAATCCGCCGGATAGAGCGTGGCGCGCAGCTTGTAGATATCGGCGCGCAATTGCCGGATGATCGGCGCCTTATAGCCTTCGTCGATGTCGGGATTGGCTTCCAGGAACGCGATCCGCTTGTTGAGCTCGTTGATGGCGCGATGCACGTCGCGCCATTCGTAGCTGTGCGGGCGGCGCAACCAATCATAGGCCAGCGACGGCGAGGCGCTGGCGGCGAATACAAACGTAGTCAGGACAACCGCGATCCAGCCCTTGGTCATGTCTCGCCTCGCAACTACCCCCAATGATAGCCGCAGCGCCGCAAAAAGGGAAAGGCAGCCCTGGAAATTTCCCCGCATGTGGCGCCAAAGCCTCCCGCTATACTCCCCGGCGTCCTAAAGCCGGAGCAATCGAAGCGATGACGGAACGGTATTTCGAGGATTTCGCCGTCGGGCAGGTGTTCAAGCCGACCGGCCGCGTTCGCATTGAGAAGGAAGACATTATCGCCTTCGCGCAGAAGTTTGACCCGCAGCCGTTTCACCTTGATGAAGAAGCCGCGCGGCATTCGATGTTCGGGCGGCTGGTCGCGAGCGGCTGGCACACGGCGGCGGTGACCATGAGCTTGATTGCCCGCAGCGAGGACCGCGCCGCCGGCGGAACCATCGGACTTGGCTTCGAAAGCCTGCGCTGGCCAATCCCGGTTCTGCCGGGCGACGAGCTCCGCATCGAAAGCGAAGTACTGGAGGTGCGGCCGTCGCGGTCGCGGCCAGACCGCGGACTTTTGAAAATGCGCACGCAGACATTCAACCAAAACGGCGAGGTCGTGCAGGAGATCGTAGCCAACGGCATGGTGCCGCGCCGGCCTGCTGGCTAAGCAAGCTAGGCGACCGGCACTGCGCTCGACGCCGGCAGCGGCGGGGTGAAGCGTCCGTCCGCCGCGGTCCAGCCGCCGTCGACCAGAAAATATGAGCCGGTGACATAGGAGCTGGCATCCGAGGCCAGATAGACGACCGCGCCGACGAGCTCCGACGGCTGCGCCCAGCGGTGCATGACCGACTTGTCGGCATAGGCGCGGTACCAGGCGTCGTTCTGCTTGATCTGTTGCGTGAGCGGCGTCTCGACGATGCCGGGCGCGATGGCATTGGCGCGGACGCCGGAGGGGCCGATCTCGGCAGCCAGCGCCCGGATCATCTGCACGGTGCCGGCCTTGGTGGCGGCGTAGACGCCCTGGCCCGGCTCGACGACCTGTGCACGGATGCTGGAGAAAACAATGACGCTGCCCTTGCCGCGCTTCACCATGCCGGGCACGAAGGCTTTAAGCGCGCGGAAAATGCCTTTCAGGTTTAATCCGACGACACGATCGAATTCGTCCTCGGTGTAGTCGAGCACCGGCTTGCGCACATTGATCGAGGGCGAGATCACCAGCACGTCGGGCGTGCCGACCGTCGCGGCCGCGGCCGCGACGCTTTTGCCGTCGCAGAGATCGATGTGCAGCGCTTCGGCAGCCGAGCCGCCCGCGGTAATCTCTTGCGCCGTCGCTTTCGCCTGCGCGATGGCGAGATCCCCGCAAATGACCTGCGCGCCAAAGCTCGCCAGCCCGAAGCAGCCGGCGCGGCCGATGCCGCTCGCACCGCCGATCACGAAGGCGCGCCGGCCGGTGAGATCGAAAATGCGGGAATAGTCGTCCATGAGCGTTCCTCGCGCAGATCGTTATCTTGTTATCGTTGTTCGGCGCGCGGCGGCTCGGGCCAAGGCCGCGCCGCGCCGGCGCGCATCGCCTCGAAGGCGGACGCGACACGAAGCACGCCGAGATCGTCGAACCGGCGACCGATAATTTGCATGCCGATCGGCAAGCCCTCATCGCTATAGCCGCAATTGATCGAAACGGCCGGCTGCTCCGACATGTTGAAGGCGACCGTGAAACTGATGTGCGGAAAGGGATCGAGCGGGTCGTCGCTCGGCGACGCAAGCTCGGCGGCGAAGGCCGTGATCGGCGCGGTCGGCGCGATCACGAAATCATAGGGCAGCGTTGCCGTCACGGCCGCCTTGCGCATCACGAGTGTCTGACTGAAGCCGTGGAAAATCGTTTCGCCGCCGAAATCGGCGGCGGATTCGCCCCAGGCGCGGATGAAGGGAAGGATCTTCTGCCGCCGCTCCGGCGGCGTGGCGCGAAAGTCGACCAGCGCGCGCATGCGCCAGAAGCGGTCGAGCCCGTCCAGCATGTCCTGCGTCAGGAACGGCGCAAGCGGCTCGACGACGGCGCCGGCGGCGGCGAAATCGCGCGCCGCACCTTCGAGCGCCGCGCGCGTCGGCGCGGATGTCGGATAGCCGCAGCCGGCCTCCAGCAAGAGCCCGATCCGCAGGCCGGCGAGTTTCGCCGGTTCGATGCGCCAGTCGAGGTTTTCCGGCGGCAGGCTCATATAGTCGCGGTCGTCGGGCTGCGCGAGCGTCGCCATCATCAGCGCCGCATCGGCGACGCTGCGCGTGAGCGGGCCGGCGACGCGGCCGATATAGGGCGGATCGATCGGCACGCGTCCGCCGCTCGGCTTGAAACCGACCAACCCGCACCAGCCGGCAGGCAGGCGCACCGAGCCGCCGATGTCGGTGCCGAGATGCAGCGGGCCGTAGCCGGCCGCCGCGCCAGCGCCAGCGCCAGCCGATGAGCCGCCGGGATTGCGCGTCAAATCCCACGGATTGCGCGTCAGCGTATGAAAGCTGGAAAGGCCGGACGACAGCATGCCGTAATCCGGCATGGTGGTCTTGGCGAACAGAACGGCGCCCGCTTCGCGCAGCCGCGCGACCGGAGGCGCGTCGACCGGAGCGGGCTTCAACTCGCTCGCAGCCGTGCCGAGCGGAACCGGCTCGCCCTTGGTGGCGATATTATCCTTGATGGTCGTCGGCACGCCGTCGAGGGGCCCCGCCGGTTCGCCGCGCCGCCAGCGCTCTTCGGACGCGCGCGCGTCTTTGAGCGCACGCTCCGGCTCCAGCAGGTAGGTCGCATGGATATGCGGCTCGAACACCGCGACGCGCGTGAGCACATCCTGCATCGCCTCGACCGGCGACAGCGCGCGGCTGCGATAAGCTTTGAGCAGCGCGACGGCGCTCATTCGGCATGGCTGCATGGCGCGCTAACCTAGAACCATGCGCGGCAGCGAACAAGCCGAACCGCGCCCGACTTATTTCGCACTGCAACGCGCCGCGAAGATCACAGGCGCGATCGCTGACCGCTCACCGGCGGACGGGTTGTGCTATAAGGTGGCGGTCACGGGCAGGGGACAAAAGCCAGCCGCGTCGAAACAGGCTGGCCGGCCCGGACGCGGAGGAACACATGGAAGATCTGGAGGCCCGAACGATCAGGAAGGTCTCGGCGCGGCTGATCCCATTCCTGATGATCTGTTATTTCATCGCTTATCTCGATCGCGTGAATGTCGGCTTCGCCGCGCTCACCATGAACAAATCGCTCGGCTTGACCGCGACCATGTTCGGTTTCGGTTCCGGCGTTTTCTTTCTCACTTATTTCGTGTTCGAGGTGCCGTCCAATCTGGCGCTCGACCGGTTCGGTGCGCGCAAATGGATCGCGCGCATCATGCTGAGCTGGGGCATCCTCTCCGGACTGATGGCATTCATTCCGCATATCGCGCGCGCAACCGGCCTCGGCAACGATGTCACCTTCTACCTGGTGCGATTGCTGCTCGGCGCCGCCGAGGCCGGATTCTTTCCCGGCATCATCTTTTATCTGACGCTGTGGTACCCGTCGGTCTATCGTGGCCGCATCATCGGCGCTTTCATGGCCGCCATACCGCTCTCCTCGGCGATCGGCTCGCCGATTTCGGGCATGATCCTCGGCATGCACGGGATTTGGGGCCTTGAGGGCTGGCAGTGGCTCTTCATCATCGAGGCGGCGCCGGCGGTCGTGCTCGCCTTCGTCACCTATTTCTATCTCACCGACCGTCCGACCGACGCGACCTGGCTCGCGCCCGACGAACGCTCATGGCTGACCGGGCGTCTGGATGCCGAGCGGCGGCAGCGCGAAGCGGTGCACCAAATCTCGGTGCTGCAGTCGCTCTATAATCCACGGGTCTGGGCGCTGGCTCTGGTCTATTTCGGCCTGGTCGCCTGCAACTACGGCGTCGCCTTCTGGCTGCCGCAAATCATCAAGGCGTTCGGCTTGTCGAATTTCGCAACCGGTTGGGTTACCGCAATTCCGTATGCGATCGGCGCCGCGTTCATGGTCTGGTACGGCTACAACTCCGACCGCACGGGCGAGCGCAGGGGGCACACCGCCATCGGATTGTTGATCGCGGCGGCCGGCATCGCTGCATCCACGCTGACCGGCAACCCGACTTTGACGATTGTTGCGTTCACAGTGGGCGCCTGCGGCGTGTTCGGCACTCTGCCGGTCTTCTGGACCTTGCCGACCGCAGTGCTATCCGGCAGTGCGGCCGCCGCCGGCATTGCCGTGATCAACTCGATCGGCAATCTCGCGGGCTTTGCCGGGCCGTATGCGATGGGCTGGATGAAGGACGCGACCGGAAGCTTCACGGGCGGCCTCCTGTTGATCGCGGGGCTCGCCGTCATCGCCATGGCGATCGTGCTGGCGCTCGGTCACAACACTGCGCTGGAGCGGGCGCCGGCCGTCGCGCTGAAGGAAGGGTGATCAGCGCACAGCCTCGCGCTCTGTCTTTGTCCGCCGGCGCTGATCCTTCGGCGCCGGCGGACGATCGCGCGTGATTTGCAGCGCATCGCTCGCCGGAAATGTTTGCTCCAGCTCCTGATCCAGCCGGCGTTCGATCTTCGGATCCGTGTGCTGCTGCGCGGATACCTTTGGCTTATAGCGTCCCATGGCACGCCTCCGGCCAACCCTCGGAACGACGACCCCTGCCCGCCTCATGGCAGGCACGAGGGCGTCTTCGGACTATTTATGAAACCGGCTGGACGGGCACAACGGACCAGGACACGCTGTCACGGCATGGCGGGGCACGGGCGTGCGGGAGCACCGGGCGCAGCCGGCAGCGCGATTTCCAGCGTTTTGAGTTCCTCGGCCTTGCGCGGCCGCCACGCCTCGACCAGGCGCTTTGCCTCGTTGAGCTGGTCGGTGGTCATTTGCGGCTCGATCATGGCCCGGATCTGTGAATTGTCATGAAACGGGCTGCGTGCCGCCAGCCGGAACCACACATCCGCCTGCACGAGATCGACCGGAACCGCGTTGCCGTGATCGTCATGCTCGCCGCGCGCGAACATCATGCTGAGCTTTTCCTGCGCCTGCGGCTGATTCAAGAGCGCGGCGCGCATCAGCCAGCAGAACGCTTGGGCGACGTTACGCTCGCTCGAGGGCACGCCGGCCGGCGTGGTCATCGACATGTAGCCGAGCGTGACCATCGCGTCGGCATTGCCGCGGCCCGCCGAGACCGCGAGCCATTTGAGCAACTCGGGACGGCTTGCCGGCACGCCGGGCGCGCCGAGCAGATAAAGCCGGGAGAGGTCGTTGGCGGCGCCGGTCGAGCCCTTTTCGACGGCGCGCTTCATCATGTCGAGGCCGAGCGCCGGATCCTGCTTGACGCCGCGGCCGCGGATATACAGCGGGCCGAGCGCGCGCATGGCTTCGGCATCGCCGGCATCGGCTTTCTTCCCGAGCGCGGCCGCGATCTTTGTTTCATCGACCTCGATCGCGGCGCCATTGCGCAGACGATCGGCGACGTCGCGCGCCGCATCGGCATCGCCGTGCTCGGCCGCCCGTACCGTCCAGGCGATGCCGGCGCTCTCGTCGCGCGGCAGGCCGTCGCCGGTCAGCAAGGTGAGCCCGAGCAGATATTCGGCGGACGGCTTGCCCTCGATGGCGCGCTTGATGACGATCCGCACGTCGTCGCTGACCGGACACAGCGCGGCGACCATGCAGAGCCAACGCATTTGTTTGTAGGTCTGTTCGATATTCTCCGGCGCGTAGCGGCCCGCCTCGACGGCTTGCGCCGAGCCGACGCGCGCCACAACTCCAAGGATCAGCGCCAGAACCGCCGCCCACGCCCCGGTCCGCGATCGTACGCTCCGCATTCTTTCGCCCCCCGCTTGGCGGATTTTATCGGAGGCGGCGCTTGCAAGCGAGCCGGTGTTGCGGAGTACTGCAAACGTCGATCGAAGGCAGGGTGTGTACTCATAGTCCGCCGGGCGATTTTCCACTTTCAGCGTAAACCCGGACACGAAGCCGGTGTCGTCGAATGAGCGAGTCTGACCCATTGCTGACGCTGGGACTTCAATGGGCGCGTCGGGTTGCGCAAAGCTGTGTGGCTGCGCCCTTATACTTCGGTACAATAAATTCTGTCCAAGGGTCCGCGGCAAACGGGGAACACGCATTATGACTCACACTATTCACGATGTCGGTATTGCGAACCAGATCGGCAGTTATAGCGATGCGATCGAGGCCAAGCCTAATTTGCGGTGGTTGATGACCTCGGGAACACCCGGACTTTCGGTAGGCGGCGATCTTCCCAAAGACATCACTGGCCAGGCGGAGCTTGCGTGGCAACATGTGATCAGCCTTCTAGAAAATGCCGATATGACAGTCGCCGATATCGTGAAGGTCACGCAATATCTGACACGAGCCCACGACATCGCGGCCTATGCGAAGGTCCGCTCGCGCTTTCTCGGTGAGGTGCGCCCCGCTTCGATGCTGCTCATCATCCCGCAACTCGTTTGGCCCGAAATCCTCGTCGAGATTGAAATCATAGCTGCAAAGGCGTGACAATGACGGACATATCAGCGAAGCGGCAAAACCAACGCGAATGACCCAACAGCGACATCGACCGATACGATCACCTTCCCGCGGCGGGGGCGAGCATGAAGCGGCAGGCGTTTCTTCGGATACTTGGTTGGGCGGTGCCGCATACATGGCAACGCCCACAACCATAATTGGACAGGCCAGGATCGCCGCTCTATCCATTCGGCGAGCCTATTGAGCGACAAACGCGAGCCCAACATGACTGACACGCCTGCCTACACACCGCCGGAAGTCTGGGTCTGGGAGAAGGAGGACAGTCCCAAGTGGCGCTATGGCAATATCAATCGCCCTATCGCGGGCGCGACGCATGAGAAGGAGTTGGCGCGTGGAAAGCATCCGCTTCAGCTCTATTCATTGGCGACGCCTAACGGCGTCAAGGTTACGATTATGCTGGAGGAATTGCTGACCGCCGGTCACAGCGGAGCGGAATATGACGCTTGGCTGATCCGGATCGGTGAGGGCCACCAGTTTGGTAGTGGATTTGTCGGGGTGAACCCGAATTCCAAAATCCCGGCGCTCATGGACTATAGCGAGCAGACGCCGCTACGTGTGTTCGAATCTGGCGCGATCCTGCTCTACCTGGCGGATAAATTTGGCGCCTTCCTACCAAAGGATCGCGGCAAGCGCACTGAGGCGCTGAACTGGCTGTTTTGGCAGATGGGTTCAACGCCCTATCTCGGCGGCGGCTTTGGGCATTTCTATGCCTATGCTCCGGTGAAGATCAAATACGCCATCGACCGTTATTCAATGGAGGTGAAACGTCAGCTCGACGTGCTCGACCGGCAGCTTGCGGACAATCAATTCATCGCCGGCGACGAATATACGATCGCCGATATGGCGATCTGGCCGTGGTACGGCAACGGCATGTTGAACGGCGCCTCCTATAACGACCCGCGCACGTTCCTGCAGACGCACGAATATAAAAACCTGACACGCTGGACGAAAGAAATCGGCGGACGCCCGGCCGTTAAGCGCGGCCGAATGGTCAACCGCACCAGCGGGCCGCCTGAAGAACAATTGCACGAGCGCCATGATGCCAGCGATTTCGAGACCAAAACGCAAGACAAGATCGGCGCGCGCGGGTAACCCCATCGCAATCCCTGATAAATCAAACCGACGACGCCAACCTCGCTTCTGTTGCGTGCTGACGAGATAGTCGAATGAGAAAGCGAATGTCGGCTTATGGCACTTCCCGGACCTTGCGAATGTCCGACTTGGAGTCGGCAAAGTGCACCAAAGATGCGGGTTAATCGGAGCGGCGGCTTGTATAGCTGAAAGGGTGCTGCGCTTCACAAACGAGCCGCATTTGCGGCCTCAAGCATCAGAAGGTAGACGGCATGGCGTCTACTGGATGATTCGTCGAGTACCAGTCGTCTGCTTGGGGACAAGCCGGTGATAGTGAAGGCGAGCCGACCGTGCGGAATGGTGCTGGTCTGACCCTTCGGCGGAGGATTGAAGCCGCGTCATACTTGGTCTGTACGGACGCACTTGCAGCCGATTGTCCGAAGTCGGATACAAAAGACACGGACCGCAATGATGCGCGCGGCATGGCGAGATGATGCGGGCTACTTTACCGCAACCGGTGCATGTGAAGATTACGCGTCAGAAACTGCGGATGCTGCTGACCCATCGCAAGCTGCTGCAATCGAAGGCGATCGCCATCGAGAACGACCTGCGCGGTACGTTGCGCAACTTCGGTCTCAAGGTGGGCATGGCGGGGACGGTGAAGTTCGAGACACGCATCAAAGAATTGGTCGGGAACTCGCCCGAGCTGGCTGCGCTGGTCGAACCGCTGCTTGTCGTCCGGCGGGTGCTTCGCGAGCAGCTCGTCATCTTGCATCGCCGCTTGCTGGCTATCGTGCGTGACGATGAGGTGTGCCAGCGCCTAATGACGACCCCCGGCGTCGGTCCTGTGGTGGCACTGACCTATCGGGCCACCGTCGACGTGCCCGCTCGGTTTCGAAAATCCAAGTCAGTCGGTGCCGTGTTTGGACTGACGTGCTCCAAGTATCAATCCGGCGAGATCGATCGGAGCGGTCGAATATCACGTTGCGGCGACGAGATGATGCGGGTCATGCTCTACGAAGCGGCTCAGAGCATGCTGTATTCGAAGAAATGGTCGTAGAAAACTCTACAGGTCAAATCCAATAGAAGTTGAAACTCGAGCTGCACCAAAGCGGACATTGATCGGGGCGCCGCGGCCATTCGCGATTTTACAAGTACACGCCCCTAATGCCCCGCCATGTGGCGGCCGATGACGGTGAGATCGGCATCGCTGGCGCGCGTCTCGTAGACGATCTCACCGTGGAACATGACGACCAGCCGGTCGGCGAGCTCGAGCAATTCGTCGAGGTCTTCGCTGACCAGCAGCACGGCGGCGCCGCGATTGCGCGCCGCCATGATCTCGGCGTGGATTTGCGCCACCGCCGCGAAATCGAGGCCGAAGCAGGGATTGGCGGCGACCAGGATATCGACTTCGCCGGCAAGCTCGCGCGCCAGCACGGTACGCTGCACGTTGCCGCCGGAGAGTTCGCCGATCGGCGTGTCATCGGAGCGCGTCTTGATCTTGTAGCGCTCGATCTTGCGCAGCGCATCCTGGTGGAATTGCGCGCTGTTGAGCCACCAGCCGCCGGACGCAAACGGCGCGCGGTCGAATTCGCGGAAGGCGAGATTGTCGGCGACGCTCATGCGCGCGACGCAAGCGTTCTTCAGCGGCTCCTCGGGCAGCACGGAGAGATGATTGTGCCGCATCTCCGCCCGGGTGGCGTGATAGTCCTCACCCTGCAGATAGATCTTGCCGCTTTCGGCATCGCGCTGGCCGGCGAGCACCTCGATGAGCTGGCGCTGACCGTTGCCGGAAACGCCTGCGACGCCGACGATCTCGCCGCCGCGGATCGAAAGCGACACGTCGCGTACCGCCGGCTGGCCGCCGTCGTCGAGCGCATTGAGCTTTTCGATGTTGAGGCGCGGCGCGCCGTATTCGCCGGAGCGCGGCGGCTGCACGGTCAATTCCTCGGCGCCGATCATCATGCGCGCCATGGCATCGGGGCTCAGATCCTTGACGTGCCCCTGCCCCGCGAGCTTGCCGCGGCGAAGGATGGTGACCTCGTCGGCGAAAGCCATCACCTCGCGGAATTTGTGGGTGATCATCAGGACGGTGAGATTGCCGGCGGCGACCATGCCGCGCAGCATGCCGAGCACTTCGTCGGCTTCGCCGGGGGTCAGCACCGAGGTCGGCTCGTCGAGGATGAGAAAGCGGCGCTGCAGATAAAGCTGTTTGAGGATCTCGCATTTCTGCCGCTCGCCGGCGGAGATGGCCGAAACCTTGGCGTTGAGCGGCACGCGAAACGGCATGCGCGCCAGAAATTCGTCGAGCGCCTTGCGCTCGCGCGCCCAATCGACCACCGAGGGCACATGATCGCGCGCCAGCACAAAATTTTCCGCGACCGTCATGGCCGGCACAAGCGTGAAATGCTGATAGACCATGCCCAGCCCGAGCGCGTGCGCGGCGCGCGGATTGTTGATGACCTGCTGCCGGTCATCGACCATCAGCTCGCCGTCGTCGGCCTGGTAATAGCCCATGATGCATTTGACGAGCGTCGATTTGCCGGCGCCGTTCTCGCCAAGAAGCGCATGGAACGTGCCCGGCCGCACCTTCAGCGACACCTGATCGAGCGCGGTGAACTCGCCGAAGCGCTTGATGATGTTGAGCGCCTCGACGCCGAACGTCTTCTTCGAGGCGGTCGGCGACGGCAGGCCGCCGGGCGGAATGAGCGTCGCCATCTCGCTCACGCGATGGCCTCGATGAATTTCGCCGAGTCCGACACCGTGCCGAACACGCCGCCCTGCATCTTGATCATCTTGATGGCGGCGTCGTGATTGCCCTTGTCGGTGGCGCCGCAGCAATCCTGCAGCAAGAGGCATTCGAAGCCGCGATCGTTGGCCTCGCGCATGGTGGTGTGGACGCAGACATCGGTGGTGATGCCGGTGAGCACGATATTGTCGACGCCGGCAAGCCGCAGCATCAGCTCGAGATCGGTGGCGCAGAACGAGCCTTTGCCCGGCTTGTCGATGATGGATTCGCCTTCGAGCGGCTTGAGCTCGTCGATGATCTCCCAGCCCGGCTCGCCGCGCACCAGGATACGGCCGCACGGGCCCGGATCGCCGATGCCGGCACCGATCTGACGCGAGCGCCAGCGCTTGTTGGCCGGCAGATCGGCGAGATCGGGGCGGTGGCCCTCGCGGGTGTGGATGACGTGGAAGCCCTTGGCGCGGGCGGCCGCAAGCGTGCGCTTGATCGGCTCGATCGGCGCGCGGGTGAGCGACAGATCGTAACCCATCTTGTCGACATAGCCGCCGACGCCGCAGAAGTCGGTCTGCATGTCGATGACGATCAGCGCCGTGTTCTGCGGACGCAGATCGCCGTTATAGGGCCAGGGATAGGGATCGGCCGCGACATAACGCTTGGCGGCGATGCTCTCTTGGGGCGCGTGCATGACTTCACCTCGTCAGCAACTTATCGCGTGATCGACAGTTCCGCCGGCGCGCCAATGAGCGTGCGCTTGGGCGAACAGGTCGCGATCATGATCAACAACGTCAGAATATAGGGCGCGGCATTGAACAAATGATAGCCGTAGCTGAAGCCGATCGACTGCAACGCCGGACCGAGCGCGGCGGCGCCGCCGAACAGCAGCGAGGCCCACAGGCAGAGCATCGGATTCCAGCGCGCGAAGATCACCAAAGCCACCGCGGTGATGCCCTGCCCGCTCGATAAGCCTTCGTTCCAGCTCCCGGGATAGAACAGCGACAGGAACGAGCCGCCGATGCCGGCCAGAAAGCCGCCGAACATGGTGGCGCGCAGCCGGATCATGTTGACCGAGTAGCCCATCGCCAGCGCCGCGTCGGCGCTTTCGCCCGCAGTGCGGATGATCAGGCCCCAGCGCGTGGTGCGCAGCGCCCAGACCAGGATCGGCGCGAGCGCGACGCCGAGCAGAAACAGCACGTTGATGCGGAGCGCCGCGCGCACTTGCGGAATGTCGCTCCACCAGCCGAAATCGATCGAGGGAAGCCGCGGCGCGGTCGGCTCGATCAGCGGCTTGCCGAGATAGAAAGCAAGCCCGACGCCGAACAGCATCAGCGCGATGCCGACGGCGATGTCGTTGACCCGCGGCAAGCCGCAGATCCCTGCATGCAGCGCGCCCATGCCGGCGCCGGCGATGCCGGCGGCGAGCACGCCGAGCCAGGGCGAGCCGGTGAGATAGGACACGCCGTAGCCGGCCATCGCGCCCATCACCAGCGTGCCTTCGAGGCCGAGATTGATGCGGCCGCTGCGCTCGGTGATGCATTCGCCGAGGCTGACGAACAAAAACGGCGTCGAGACGCGCACGGCGCCGCCCAGCACCGCGAGCGGCACCGTCCACAAGCCGATGTCGGTGGCGGCCATGTCAGGACTTATCCATGTCAGGATTTGCCTTTCAGGAAGCTCAGGCGGCCGTAGAGCGTGTCGCTCGCCAGCACCATGACGAAGATCATGCCCTCCAGCACCAGCACCGAGGCATCAGGCAGGCCGAGCCGCCGCTGCAGCAGGCCGCCGCTCGCGCCAATGCCGCCGAGCAGAACGGCGACCGGAATGACCGCGAGCGGGTTCTGCCGGGCGAGGAACGCCACCAGGATGCCGG
Organism: uncultured Alphaproteobacteria bacterium; assembly: GCA_963845075.1. Taxonomy (GTDB): domain Bacteria; phylum Pseudomonadota; class Alphaproteobacteria; order Rhizobiales; family Xanthobacteraceae; genus BOG-931. The sequence continues at coordinate 31,432 of CAWJRE010000032.1, forward strand.
CAAAGCCGTAACCGGCCGCGAGATTGGCGTTGGTGCGGCCCTGCACGGCGGCGACTTCCATCATGCCGGCGAGGCCGGCCGCGGCGCCGGCGAGAAAACAAACAATGAGGATGAGCTTGCCGACGCTCAAGCCCACGACCTTGGCGGCGCGGATATTGCCGCCGGCAACGCGCGCGGCAAAGCCGAACACCGTGTGATAGATCAAAATGTAGGAGGCAACCGCGGCGATGATGCCGAAGGCGAGCCCCCAATGCACGTCGGTGCCCGGAATGCTGCCGATCATGTTGGCGGCGCCGATCTCGGGCGTGGACGGCTTGTTCAAGCTGGTCGGATCGCGCATCGGGCCTTCGACCAGAAAATTGAGAATGGCGAGCGCGATATAGACCAGCAACAGGCTCGAAATCGTTTCGTTGACGCCGCGAAACTGGCGCAACGCGCCGGACAGCAAAATCCACAAGCCGCCGCCGATCATGCCGGCGATCGCCATGGCGACATCGACCACAAGCGGCGGCGCGGCGGGCATCGCGAGCGCGGCGCTGGTCGCGCACAGCGCTCCGATCAGAAGCGCGCCCTCACCGCCGATGATCACCATGCCGAGCTGCGCCGGCAACGCGGTGCAGAGCGCGGTGAGAATGAGCGGCGCGGCGCGCGTCAGCGTATTCTGCCAGGAGAACCAGGTGCCGAACGCGCCCTGGTACATGTAGAAATACAGATCGATCGGGTTCTTCCCGAACGACGCGACGAAGATGCCGAACAACACCAGCGAGGCCAGCAAGGCGAGCACGGGGATAACGACATATTCCGCCGCGCCGCCGAGCTTACGGCCAAAAGGGGGCAGGCGAAGGAATTCGCCCAGCCCCGATTTCACAACAGGCGTGCCGACATCGGCCTTCACGAAGTGGCTCCGATGACGCCCTCGACCAGATAGCTCATCTTTTCCAGCTCCGGATCGGTTTGGCCGCGCGAGACACCGGCCGCGATCACGGTTGAGCCCTTGTTGTCGGCGATCGGGCCTTTGAAGATCACGTAGTTTCCGGCCATCAGCGCCGCCTTGACCTCATCGGCTTTCTTCTTTGCTTCTTCGCCGACCATCGGCCCGTACGGCGACACTTTCACCAGCTCTTCCTTGAGACCGCCGCGATAGAAGTTCGGGATCGTCTCGCCGGACGTGAACATCTTCACGAAGCGCGGATAGAGCACTTCCCAGTTCCACTCGGCGCCGGTGAGATAGGCCTGCGGCGCCAGCACCGACTGGTTGACGTGATAGCCGCACACCATCGCGCCGCGGCGGGCGGCGTTTTCGACCACCGTCTTCGGTCCGTCGACATGGCAGGTAAGAACGTCGACGCCCTGATCGATCAGGCTGTTGGTGGCTTCCGCCTCCTTCACCGGCATCGACCAGTCGCCGGTGAAGATCACCTGCGTGGTGACTTTCGGGTTGGCGAGCTTGGCGCCGAGCGTGAAGGCGTTGATGTTGCGCAGTACCTGCGGAATGGGCTTCGCCGCAACGAACCCGAGCTTGCCGGTCTTGGACGTATAGCCGGCGACGATGCCGGAGACATGCTGCGCTTCGTCGATATAGCCGAAATAGCTGCCGGCATTCTTCGGATCTTTTTCGGACCACAAGCCGCCGCAATGCTCGAAGCGCAGCTTCGGAAACTTCGCCGCCATCTTGAGCATGTGCGGATTGTAGTAGCCGAACGAGGTCGGGAAGAGCAGCGTCGCGCCGTCGAGATTGATCATCGACTCCATGGTCTTTTCCACGGCGTCGGTCTCGGGGACTTTCTCCTCTTCGACCACCTTGATGCCGGGCATCTTCTTGAGCGCCGCGGCGCCGGCCGCATGCGCCTGGTTGTAGCCATAGTCATCGCGCGAGCCGACATAGATGAAGCCGACGGTCGTTTCGGCGGCGAATGCCCCGCGCAGCGGCAAGGCCGTACCGAGGGTCAAGGCTGCCGTCCCCTTCAGGAGGTGACGGCGCGATAGCTTGTCGAAGGTCATTGCTTGCTCCCTGTACGCACGCGAACGCCGAGGGCGCCGCTGCTAGCTAGCCACCAGGACGGCGGCCGTTGTCGGATTGACGCCTTAGACTTCGCAAAGGCCATGCCACCGCGTCCCGGCCGCCAGGCGCGGGCTGACTATTTGATTTGCCTGAGAAATTTACATCGCTCGGTTGTAGGAGCGCTGGCGGCAGAACGGGCTAAGCCTCAGTGATTAAAAAATAGGCAGGCGCCAAACACATTTCTATGCACTAGGAATGGGCAGTTGCGGTTTTGTATTCCGACCCGATGGCAGCGGAAAATTTGGGGGGCTCGAATGTCGCTGACCGATCTTCTCTGGCTCGCCACCGCCGCCTATGGCGTTCACATCCTTGAGGAATATCAGCTCAATTGGCGGGACTGGGCGCGCGCCGTCATCGGGCTGCCGGTCGAGTGGAGCGACTTCTATGTGGTCAACGCGCTGGTGATCGTCTTTGGCGTGGTCGCGGCAAATCTCGCCCGCTGGCCGGGACTTGCGCTCGCCTTCCCCGCGCTGATGCTGATCAACGCCACGTTCTTCCATGTGCTGCCGTTTGCACGAACCGGCGGCCGCTTCTCGCCCGGACTCGCGACCGCGGTGGTGTTGTTCTATCCGATCGGCATCGCCTGCTATTGGCGCGCGTCGCACGACGGCACGCTGCGCATGCGCACGCTGATTGGTTCGCTCGTGCTCGGCGCTTTACTGATGGCGAGCCCGATCGTTCTCCTCAAGATCAAAAGCCTGCCGTATTTCCGGCAGGACCGCTGAGTCTCCCCGGGCGCACGCGGCGGAACCCGGCCCGCCTTGTCACGATGAGATTCCGAGCTAGAATAAACGGTACTTCTGGGATGGAGTTCCCCCGTAACCGCCGATGAGGCTGATGACTCCTGCCGGGCGCTTGGCGTCGGTAGGAGTTTGTTTTTGGGCTCCCGCTGCCTCCAAGATCATTGTGTGACCGCTCGAACGCCGGGGCGTTTGCGCCTTGCGTCGAAGTATGTGGATTGCAGGAGGGCAGCATGACAGCCGTTTGGGCGCTGGCGTCGCTCTGGTTGGGACTGGCGTTGATTGCAAGCCTTTTGGCGATCTGGCTTCGGATCTCCTCGGCGTTGTCGGAAATCGTCGTGGGGACGATCGCGCAGCTCATCATCGGTGCTGCGGTGGGTTCGTCCCTACTTGGCACCGACGAATCCTGGATCAAGTTTCTGTCGGGCATCGGCGCCATTGTCCTTACTTTTCTGGCCGGCGCCGAACTCGATCCTGCGGTGTTTCGGCTGAAGTGGAAAGAAGCGGTAGCGATCGGTTTGATCAGCTTCCTGTTTCCATTTCTCGGCTGCGCCGCCGCCGCCCACTACCTGCTCGGATGGGAGGTCATGCCAAGCTGGCTTGCCGGCGTCGCCATGTCCACCACGTCCGTCGCCGTGGTTTACGCGGTGATGATCGAGTTCGGCTTCAACACGACGGAGTACGGCAAGACGGTCCTTGCCGCTTGCTTTATCACCGACCTTGGCACCGTCGTGGCATTGGGGCTCATTTTTGCGCCGTTTACGGTGAAGACGCTGATCTTCATCGGCGTTGGCATCCTTGTCTTTGTGGTCTTGCCTTGGCTGACGCCCCGGTTTTTCCGGCTGTATGGCGGTCGGCCCTCGGAGCTCGAAACGAAGTTCTTGCTGCTCTGTCTCCTCGGCATGGGCGCGCTTGCCACCTGGGCCGACAGCGAAGCGGTGCTGCCGGCCTACCTGATCGGCATGGTGCTCGCGGGCACGGTCGGCAAGGATCATGCGCTGATCCGGCGGCTGCGCACCCTGACATTCGGCCTCTTGACGCCGTTTTATTTCATTCGCGCCGGGTCGTTCGTTTCCATACCGGCTCTCATCGCCGCGCCCGGCGCCTTTGTGTTCTTCCTCATCGTCAAGATCGCGACCAAGATCGTCGGCGTCTATCCGGTTACTAAATTCTTCGGCTCGCCGAGCAAGGAAGGCATGTACACCACGCTGCTCATGTCGACCGGCCTTACCTTCGGCACGATCTCATCGCTGTTCGGCCTGTCGCACGGCATCATCGATCAAAGCCAATATTCGGCGCTGGTGGCAACTGTCATCGGCAGCGCCGTGATCCCAACGGTGATTGCAAACGCTTTCTACTTGCCGCGGCACTTGATACCGCGGTCGGAGCCGCACGAGCCGCGCGATGTCATGGCCCAGTTGCCGAAACCCTCGGGAGCCGGCGACTAATTGGGGTGAATCACATGTTTGCCAAGATATTGCATGCCAACGATGGATCGGCACCCGCCTTCAAGGCGCTCGAGCTTGCGCTCGCGCTCGCCAAGCAAAACCGCTCCGAGTTACACCTGGTTTCGGTCATGGAAATCGACTACATGCCCGAATTCGTCGAGGACATTCGGCAGGAGACCGGCATGGCGGCACGGCGCTTCCACGGCGTTCTGCAGCGCGCGCACGCCCTGGCGGAACGAAGCGAGGTGAGGCTTCTCACCCACATTCTAACCGGTCATCCGGTCCGCGATATCGTCAAGCTTGCTGCCGACATTGAGGCTGACCTGCTGGTCATCGGCGCCACCGGCCATTCCGCGCTGTACGAACGAATGATCGGCAGCCGCGCCGACAGGATCGTTCAACTTGCTCAATGTCCGGTGCTGGTGGTGAAATAACAACTGCAGACCGAACTCACCGCCTTGGCAATGCGGCGATCTGCGTAGTGCTCGTTGAGAGGGAGGGAGCGATCATGAGGTCGGGTTCCGTCGCCTTTTATGAGGATCTACAGCTCAATGCTTTCGTATATGTGGGTTGCGATCGGCGGGGCGCTCGGCACGACGGCGCGCTACTGGCTGTCAGGCGTGGTGGCGCGCTCGGTCGGCGAAACGTTTCCATGGGGCACGCTGGTCATCAATGTCACCGGCTCCTTCGTCATCGGCTTCTTCGGCGCGCTGACCGGTCCGGACGGCCGGGTGTTTGTCGGCTCGACTGCCCGGCAATTCGTCATGGTCGGCATGTGCGGCGGCTACACGACATTCTCCTCCTTTAGCTTGCAGACCCTCAACCTCATGAACGACGGGGAGTGGTTGCAGGCAGGCGCGAACATTGGCCTCTCCGTTCTTCTTTGCATGATCGCGGTGTGGGCCGGCGTAGTGCTCGCAGGCTCAATCAACGCGATGAGATAAGAAATGGATTTACCTATGCAGATTCCCCGGGATGCCGTCCTGCTCCGTATTTTCTTCGGCGAGGATGACAAGTTTCACAATCAGCCGCTGCACGAAGCCATCGTGCTGAAGGCCCGCGAGTTGCATCTTGGCGGCGCCACCGTGCTGCGCGGCCATATCGGCTTCGGGCACTCGAGCCACATTCACACCACCAAGATTCTGCGGCTGTCGCAGGACCTGCCGGTGATCGTGGAGATCGTCGATTCCAAGGAAAAGATCGATGCATTCCTGCCGGTGCTCGACGGGATGATGTCGAGCGGGCTGGTAACCATAGAGAAGGTCCAGGTGCTGCAATACGGCGAAACGAAGCCAACATAGCCGCCGTAACGCGCCGGCAAGCCTTTATTCGTAACCATTGTGTCGCGACCGGACGCAACAATTCCCCAGATTCCGACATAATCCGACACGCTTCCGCCCCGGCGATCATGTGTAAGTCGCGCCCGGTTGGGTCGCGGAGCCGCGTTCATGCTTCGTCGGGTGGCAGCCGCACTTCTCTGCCTCTTGATTTGTGGGTGTGTCACCTCGGCGGCTTGGCAGCTGGCCCAAGCTGCGGAGGCTGCGTCGACTATCACCGTTGCCGGCAATCGGCACATCGACGCCGACATGATCCGCGCGCATTTTCACGCGGCCGCTGACGGCACATTCGATGCCGCCGCGCTCGATGCGGCAGTCAAGAGCCTTTACGGCACCGGCCTGTTCGAAGACGTGAAGATTGCGCGCGAGGGCGCGCGTATCCTCGTCACCGTCGCGGAAAATCCGACCATCGGGCGGCTCGCCTTCGAGGGCAACAAAAAGATCAAAGACGAAGACCTGAAGAAAGCCGTGCAATCGAAAGCCGGCGGGCCGCTCAGCCGCGCGCTGGTGCACGACGACGTCATCCACATCATCGAGCTCTACCGCCTGCATGGCTATTTCGGCGTCGAGGTCGATCCGAAAACCATCGCCGGAAGGGACGGCCGCTCGAATCTCGTGTTCGAGATCAAGGAAGGCGACAAGCTCGCGGTGCGGCGGGTAGCATTCGCCGGCAACAGCGCCTATCCGTCCAACAAGCTCAAGGGCGTGGTCAAAAGCGGCGAGACGAATGTGTTGAGCCTTTTGCTCAACAACGACACCTACGATGCCGAGCGCATCGACACCGACCGCGATCTCCTTCGCCGTTTCTATCGCGCGCATGGCTATGCCGACGTGCGCGTGCGCTCGGATGCGCGCTACGATGCCGGCACGAAGGGCGTCGTGGTGACGTTCGCGATCGACGAAGGCCCGCAATACCGGTTCGGACAGGTCGATATTGTTTCGAACGTGAAATCCGTCGATCCCGCGGCGCTGCGCTCCTCTCTGCGTACCCAAGCAGGCGAGATTTACGATGCCGGAGCGGTCGACAAGACGGTCGAAGACCTCGCGCTTGCGCTCGCCAAAAGCGGCTCGCCCTTCGCGGCTGCGCTGCCGCGCAGCGAACGGCTGCCGGACCAGCACCTGATCAATCTCGTTTACACGATCGTAGACGACAAGCGCGTCTACGTGGAACGGATCGACATCCACGGCAACATCAAGACCCGCGACGAGGTGATCCGGCGCGAATTCGATTTGGTCGAGGGCGACGCCTATAACCGCGCGCTGATCGAGCGCGGCGAGCGGCGGCTGAAACAGCTCGGCTATTTCAAGACGGTGAAGATTTCAGAAAAGCCCGGCTCGGCGCCCGACCGCGTCGTCATCGATGTGGCGCTCGAGGAGGATAAGACCGGCATCTTCTCGGTGATGGGCGGCTATTCGGGGACCGACGGCCTATCGGCAACGGTCACGGTCGGCGATGCGAATTTCCTCGGCACCGGCGATATCGCCAAGGCCTCCGCCACGGTCGGGCAATACACCAGAGGCTTCGACCTTTCGCTGACCGACCCTAACGCGCTCGGTCCGCATGTTTCGCTCGGCGGCGATCTGTTCGGCAAGGAGACCTTCGCCAGCAGCTATCAGTCGTACAACTCGACCTTCTACGGCGCCAAGATCGTCACCGCCGCGCCGTTGACCGAGCAGCTCGGCATGAGCTGGAGCTACTCGATCTACAATCAGAACCTCACGCTTCCGTCGGGCGCCACCGCCTCGCTGCCGATCCAGCAAGCGGCGGCCGCCGGCCCGATGTGGGTGTCCTCGGTCGGCACCGGCATGACCTATTCGACGCTCGACAATCCGAGGAGCCCGACTGGCGGCGTGCGCGTGCAAACAAACAACGAGTTTGCCGGGCTCGGCGGCGCGGCCAAGTTCGCCCGGACCACGGAAGACGCGCGCTACTATCATGAGATTTTCGGCGACGTCACCGGCATGGTGCGCGGCCAAGGCGGCTACGTCTCGCCCTGGGGCGGCCAGCAATTGCCCCTGCTCAGTGGCTTCTTCGGCGGCCCGCAGCTTGTGCGCGGCTTCGCGCCGAACGGCTTCGGTCCGCGCGTCGTCACGCCGGGCGTGAGCCAGGACAATATCGGCGGCAATGTCTATTGGACGACGACGGCGGAGCTGCAAGCGCCGGTGCCGTTCATCACCGCCGACGCTGGTCTAAAAATGGCGCTGTTCTCCGACGCCGGCAGTTTGTGGGCGACCAACGCGTCGAGCGCTGCGAGCTTGGCGTCATTGTCGCCCGCGCAGCAGATCGCGAATTCGCGCGCGATCCGCGCCTCGGTCGGTGCCAGCCTGATCTGGGATTCGCCGTTCGGACCGCTGCGGGTCGACTACGCCTATCCGATCGCGAAGCAGAGCTTCGACGTGACCCAGCGGCTGAATTTCTCCGCCGGGGCGTTTTGAGACACAACCCTGTGAGCATTTCCCGGGCGCAATGCAACACGAAGTGTTGCGTTGCAGACCCGGGATCGTAACAGGCTCAGAGCTTGAAACGATCCCGGATCTGCGGCGCAGCGCTGACGCGCTGCACCGCGTCCGGGAAACGTTGCATCGGGAGAGTTACGCTTACGCCGCCTTGGCGACTTTTCCCGCCGCCTTCAGGCCGCGCTCGATATCGGCGATGATGTCGTCGATATGCTCGATGCCGACCGAGAGACGCACATAGCCGTCGGTGACTCCGGTAGCGTCTTGTTCCTGCGGCGACAATTGTGAATGCGTGGTGGTCGCCGGATGGATCGCCAGGCTGCGCGAGTCGCCGATATTGGCGACGTGATAGAACATCTCGAGCGCATCGATGAAACGGCGGCCGGCCTCCTTGCCGCCGGCAAGTTCAAAGCCGACGAGACCGCCCAGGCCGCCCTTGAGATATTTCTCGGCGCGCTGGCGGTGCACGCCGGTTTGTACCGACGGATGGATCACGCGGGTGATCTCCGGCCGCTTTTTGAGATACTCGACAACATGCTGGGTGTTCTCGGAATGCTTGGCGATGCGAAGCGCCAAGGTCTCCAATCCTTGCAGCGTCAGGAAGGCGTTGAACGGCGAAATCGCCGAGCCGAGGTCGCGCAGCAGCGTGACGCGGGCCTTGATGATGTAAGCGATCGGGCCGAGCGGCTTCACGGCTTCAGTCCAGACGGCACCGTGGTAGCTCGGGTCCGGCGTGTTGAGCGCCGGCTGGCGCACCGGGTGCGCGGCCCAATCGAAGGTACCGCTGTCGACCAGCAGCCCGCCGATCGAATTGCCGTGGCCGCCGATATATTTGGTCGAGGAATGGACGATGATCGCGGCGCCGTGCTCGAACGGCTTGGTCAGGATCGGCGCCGCGGTGTTGTCCATGATCAGCGGAATGCCGAAATTGCGGCCGATGTCGGCGACTTCGGCGATCGGGAAAACGGTGAGCTTCGGATTGGGCAGCGTTTCCGCATAGTAAGCGCGGGTGCGGTCGTCGGTCGCATTGCGGAAATTGTTGGGATCGACCGGGTCGACGAAGCGAACTTCGATGCCCTGGTCCTTGAGCGTGTTGGCGAACAGGTTCCAGGTGCCGCCGTAGAGGTCGGTCGAGCTGACCACGTTGTCGCCGGCGCGCGCGACGTTCTGGATCGCAAAGGCCGAAGCCGCCTGACCCGAGGCGAGCGCGAGCGCGCCGACGCCGCCTTCGAGCGCCGCAATGCGCTTCTCCAGCACGTCGTTGGTCGGATTCATGATGCGCGTGTAGATGTTGCCGAGCTCCTTGAGCGCGAACAGGTTGGCGGCGTGCTCGGTATCGCGGAATTGGTAGGACGTGGTCTGATAAATCGGCACAGCAACGGCGCCGGTGGCCGGATCGGCACGCCAGCCGGCGTGAAGGGCAATGGTTTCCGGATGTTTCGATGCTGAAGACATGAGCGCGATCTCCCGTTGTGAAAGCGCGGCGGGATGATGATCGCCGCCCCGGCGCTACGGAGTATAATGTTTCACTCAAGTCAAGCAACGGCGGACGAAAAGTGAAATTATTCCTCTCAAGGTTCCAAAAATAGACGAAATATTTTGATCCGCCCCAGCCAAAGGCTGCCGCCGTCCGCCTTCTGTCGGCAAGCCGACAAGCGCCAGAAACTGAGTGGATAGGTTCGCGAAATCGGGCGCCCGACGTCAGGCTATCCGGCGGCTGTGACCGGCCCAATACGGCTCGCGCAACGCGCGCTTGAGGAGTTTGCCGGCGGCGTTGCGCGGCAGCGTGTCGATGAAATCGACCGAGCTCGGCCGCTTGAAGCTGGCAAGCTTGTCGCGGCTCCATTCGATCAGCGCGGCTTCGCTCACGCTTGCGCCTTGCCGCCTGACCACCACCGCTTTGACCGTTTCGCCCCACTTCGCATCCGGCACGCCGATCACGGCGCATTCCAAAACTTCCGGGTGCGCCATCAGCGCGGCTTCCACCTCGGCCGGATAGACGTTCTCGCCGCCGGAGATGATCACATCCTTGATGCGGTCTTTCAGGAAGATGAAACCCTCCTCGTCCACGTAGCCGGCATCGCCGGTGTGAAACCAGCCGTCGCGGATCGCGTGCGCCGTCGCATCCGGCCGCGCCCAATAGCCGACCATGAGGTTTTCACCCTGGTAGAGGATTTCGCCGACCTGATAAGGCGGCAGATCATTGCCCTCGGAATCGACGATGCGCACGCGGCCGCCGAGCATCGGGCGCCCGCAAGAGAGCAGACGTTCGCCGACATGCTCCTCGTGCGGGAGCGTCGTGAACGGCCCGGTCGTTTCCGTGAGCCCGTACAATTGCGTGAAGCGGCATTTGAACGTCTCGATCGAGCGCCGCAGCAGATCCGGCGAGATTGGCGCCGTGCCGTAGGTGATAAGCTTCAGCGCGGAGAAATCGGCGGTGCGGGCGGCCGGCAGCTCGCTCATCAACAACATCAGCGTCGGCACCAGCAGCGTGCTTTCGATGCGCTGCTCCACCATGGTTTTGAGCAGCACGTCCGGCAGCGGCTCGCGCACGATGACGACGGTCGATCCGGTCTGCATCGCCCAGGTCGCCCAGATCGTGCCGCCGATATGAAACAGCGGCAGGCAGATCATCGAGCGGCCGCCTTCGCGCATCTCCGGCGCCTCGATCGCGCCGCAAAAGCCGACATTGAGCAAATTCCAGCCGGTCAGCATGGCGCCCTTGGGCAGGCCGGTCGTGCCCGACGTGCAGAATTGCGCGCACACGGCGCCGTCGCGATCGCGGCGCGGATCGTCGCCGCCGCGCGGCAGATCGGCGAACGTCATCGTCGGCACGCCGGTAGCCTCGCCGGTCGCCTTGAACTCGGCGCCGGTGACGATCAGCTTCGGCTTGGCGTCGTCGACGATCTGCTTGACCTCGCGTGGCGTCAGCCGCCAGTTCAGCGGCGCCGCGACCAAGCCCGCTTTGTCGAGCGCGAACAGCAATTCGAAATAAGCCGCGCAGTTCTTGTCGAGAATGCCGACGCGATCGCCCGGCGCGAGCTTCAGTTTTTCTACGAAGCCGGCGGCGAGTTGCGATGTCGATTCGTTGAATTCGGCGAACGTGTGGGATTGGCCGTCGAACCAAACGGCCTCCAGCGACGGATGCCGCCGTGCGCGCCAGCGCAGCATTTCCGCGATCGTTCGCATCGCGCGTTCTCTCCCCAACCGGCTTCGAGTTCAGCCCAAAGCTTTCATGATTTTTTCAAGCGACACCGCCGCGCGCTCATGCTCGACCTTGGCCACAAGGCGCGGGCCGTCCTCGATCTCGACCGAAAATCGGAAGCGGTTCTTTTCTCTGTTCAGCAGCGCGGCTTTGATCACCAATTCCGCACCCACTTTGCTCGCGCCGAGATGATCGATGACGACGCGTGTGCCGACGGTGATTTGTCCGGTCTCGAGCTGATCCTTCACCAGACGCGCGCAGGTGAATTCGGCGACGGTGACGAGATAGGGCGTCGAAGCGACCTGCGGCATCGACGGATCGAGCGCGCCGACGGTGTCTTTCGGCTCGACCGTGACGCGGGTGACCGAGGTGAGCTGATTTTCGGTCGTGGCGGTGGATGGTGAAGAGGTCATTGGGTCCTCAATGTGCGCGTTTTCTTCCGCTCATTCCCGCGAAAGCGGGAATCCAGAGCTTGGGTCCCCGCTTCCGCGGGGACGAGCGGCCTGTGCAAATCCGTCACATCCGGCGGGTGTTCGGTTTCCAGCTGTGCTCGAGATTGTCGATCAGCTTCTGATCGTAGAGACAGCGGCTTTGCTGGCGCGCATAGGTCGCCATGTAGCGGCGGAAGATCGTCAACGGCTCTTCGGCGACGCGCAGCGCTTTGCGGTTACTGACCGCACTCATCATGCCGGCGCGCGTGAGCTGCGCGGCGTTGGCCTCGATCGCCGCATCCATCCCGGCGGCGGGAACGACTTCGTCACAGATCCTGCGGCCTTCCGGCGTGTCGGCATGGAAGACGCGTTCGAAGAAGATGCCTTCGCGCGCAAGCTTGCCGCCGACGAGCCGTGGGAAGCGCAGGTTCGCGGCGCCCGGGATGAAGCCTTCCTTGCTGGCCGGCAGATTGAAATACGCGCCCTCCTCCGCCAGCACGCGGTCCATGATGCAGAGCAGCTGACAGCCGCCGCCGATGGCGAAGGCTTCGACCGCCGCGATCCACGGCTTCTCGACATAGTCCTCGTATTGCTCGTCGTAGGATTCCGAGCGCCAGTGTCCGCGGTAGATCTTGTGCAGCAAACCAAGCTCGCGCTCGATGAAGAAATGCACGAACGAGATTTGGCCGTAATAGAGGTGCGTGAGATTGATCCCCGCATTGAAGATGCGGCGGTCCTTGTATTTCGGATGGGCAACGGTGCCACCGCGCAGCACGCCGACTTCGATCGTGTCGTCGAGCAGCACGAGATCGACAGCGGTCTCCAACGCGGCGGTGGCCCGATCGTCTTCGGCGTTGAGGAACTTGGTGTTGAGGAGCGTGACGTAACCGACCTTGCCTTTACGCTCGGCCTTCGCCTCGCCGAGGTCGATCACGCCGGTCTGGCGAAACTCGGCGATCCGCTCCAACGCTTCGCGCTTGGGCTTGAGCATCGCGTGGATCAGATGCATGCCGCAGCGCTCGTCGGCGAGCACTTGCGCGATGAACAGGCCCTGCTCCAGCTCGCGGCCGAGTTTGGCGCTTTGCTGCATGAGCGCGCGCTCGGCGTCGATTTGCTCGCGGCTCGGCAGCAGCGCCGGATAGCGGCTCGCGATCGCCATCAGCAATTCGCCGACGCGCAAGAAGCGCGCGCCGTGGTCGGTCGCTTCGTCGTAGAGGGCGGCCGCATGACGCCGGAAAAATTTTTCTTTCACGCTGAGCGCCTGTGCCCGGAGCGCCGCGGTTTCAGTGGGCTTGCCGGCCTGGAGCAGGCTTTCGATTTCGGTGAAGTATTTGGCGGCTACGTCGGCATCGCGTGCGAGCGAGGCGCCGAGTACCGGCTCAGCAGGCGCCGGCGATCCCGGCCGAACGGCAAGTGTCTGCACAGAAAACCTCCCTGAGACGAGCGATCAACTCGGGCCTTTATGCGGCACTTTTTCAGGCCTGCGCCGCAGATCGGCCGCGCTCGCAATCCAATTTGCCGGCACTATAACGCCGTTCTCCGCCCGGCGGCATCGGCAAAAATAGCGGGTGCGACGTCGCGGAACGGCCGCCGTTCGGTCAACGACCAGGCGGCCGGAAGTCAACCGCCTTTTTGCCGGCTTGGTCCATTTCTTCCGGCGTCATCAGCACGACCGTTTTCAGGTTTATCCCGCCGCTTTGAGCCGACGGCGAGAGCCAACGCCGCGGCAGACACGTTGTCCGGTGCGTCGAAAATGACATAAGCATCGACATCGCCGAACGCGTAGTAGAACGTCTCAATCTTGCCCCCAAGACCTTCGATCGCTTTTGCCGCAGCCGCACGCCGCCCGTACCGCCCTCGCGGGCGAGACCCTTGGCCCCTTCGGCGGTGTAACGCGCTTCCACCAGATATTTTGCCATGCTCACTCTCCCTCGGCCCGAACCCGCCTGCGGCGACGCGCCTGAAAAAGATACAGCGGGCGCGCAGCCGCACCCCGGTTTCATTCACGATTGTTTGGACCAGAAAGATATAGGTCAGGATGATGCCTGCCGACGGCATGAGCGCTGCCGCGTAAAGACAAAAGAACCTCGGCACGGTTCGAACTGGCAGCTCGCCGGCAGATGCTACGCGCCTTTCAGCATTGCCACAACATCCGCCGGTCCATCCTGCAAGGGCCGCGCAGCATCAAGCGCCGACGCTCGCTTGTTCCACGACCGCGTTCAGCATGCCGGTGCGATCATGGCAGCGCCGGTATTCGAAGAACTGGTCCGCCGCGCGCGCCACCGTCACCTCGTGATAGAGCCGGAGCTTCGCGGCAGGGCCGAGGCTCGACAGATATTTCATCGCCGCGCCGAAGATACGCACATGGGTCGGATGGGATTCCGACCAGCGCTCCAGCGCGGCAAGACTCTTCCACCAGCTCATGCCGTAGCTCTTTTCGGTCGGCTTGCCGTTACGATCGAGCACAGTCATGTAGCGATTGGCGAAGCAGCCGATCGAGCGGCCGTCGTCGCGCAGAAAATCCATGCCCTCGCGCAGCACCGGCTCGACATCGTCGAGATACATCTTGCGCTCGGCGGCGTCGGTGTCGCTCCAATCCTGCCCCGAGCGGATGAGACAAATGTTGTCGTGCGGTTTCACGCGCAAGCGCTCGCCATCGCGAACAAGACCGGGCGTGCCGCCGGGCGCCATTTCGCTGGTCTGCGACTGCGGGATGCGGTCGCGCATGCCGCCCCAATAGGCGTGCTCCATGATGTCGCCGCTCAAACTGTCAGCGAGCACCGCCACGCCCTCGGGCCGGCCGAGCGAGGAGAACAGCGTCTCGTAGTCGCTGACGGATGGGCTTAAGACCTCGATGAATGTGCCGAGGCCGGCGTGATTTTGTTGTTCACCGGTCCAGCCGTCGCGCGCAGCCGGGAACCAGGCGTCGAACGTTCGTTGATCGTCCCAATAGGCAACGCTGACCACGTTGTCGTAACCGGCTTCGTCGCGATAGGCGGCGCGGTCCCAGTGCTTGGGGCCGTTCTTAGCGGCGAATATCGTCTCGAGCGACGCAAGCGCCGCGTCGCGCGCGGGCGGCGCCTCGCCCCGATACTGGAGGCCGAAATAGGCCATCACCACGCGTTCGACGGCGGGCCGATGGCGCGCGACGAAGGCCGGGTATGGCGGCTGATAGTCGTCAGGCACCCGCCGGTGGCGGGTACGCGCGACTTGCAGGTGAGGCGGGATCGCGGATTCCATCTCGCCCTCACTCGGCTGCTTGCACCGGCGCGAATGGCGCGACGTTCGGCGCTTTAGCTTCCGGCTTTGCCGGTGCGTCGGCCTTGGTCTCCACATCGATCGGCAAAGCCATGGTCTCGACCCGATGCCCAGGCCGATTGTTGAACAGAAGCCGGGTGACGTCCGGGCGCGCATAATGCCCCGCCGGATCGGCCGCGGCCTTGGCAACCGAAATCATGCCGAGATCGATGTCGGCGTAGAGCAAGCCTTCTTTGTCGGGCGGCAGCGGTTGCGCGAGCGGGGCGCCGTCCGGGCCATAGATCACGGCAAAGCCGCCGCCGGCATGCAGGAACTGATGCTTCTCCGGCGTATCGCAGAGTTCGTCGATCATCGCCTGCGAAACCGTCGCGCACGGCGCGATCACGAAGCACGAGCCCTCCACCGCATAGATCTTGCTCGCGGCATTGTTCACTTCGGCACCGAGCGCATGCGCGAACGGATCGTACAGCGAAAAGCTCGGCCAGGCCGCGACGTGCACCTGCTCGTTCTGCGCATACATGGCGTATTTGGACAGCGGCTGCAGATGTTCCCAACAGCACAGAGCGCCGAGCCGGCCGACTTCAAGATCGTGCACCGCAAGGTGCGAGCCGTCGCCCTCGCCGAACACCGTGCGCTCGGCATGGGTCGGCTTGAGCTTGCGGCGCTTGGCGACGGTTTCGCCGTCCGGGCCGATGATCCATTGCGCGATGTAGAGGCTGCCGCCGTCGCGCTCCGAGAGCCCGAGCGCGACGAATATCTTGTTCCGCTTGGCGGCGGCGCGCAGCCGATCCGCCTCCGGACTGTCATAGCTGAGCGAATTGTCGAAATAGCGCGAGACGAAGCCGCGCATGATGGCCCAGGCCGGCGCGCCGAGCCAGATCCACCAGGGGTAACCGGGTATCCAGGTTTCCGGAAAGGCGATGAGGCGGGCGCCGGCGGCTCCGGCCTCGTCGATGAAACGGATGGCTTTCTCGACCGAGCCCTCCAGGTCCAGAAAGGCGGGTGCCGCTTGCACGGCGGCGACTTTGTATTTCGGATGCACGACAGCCATGGCGGTTCCTCTCCCCGGAAACAAATTGTTTGATGGAATTGAAGTTTAGGAGGAGCCGGCCGCCACACGCTTGGCTGCGCGCGCAATAAATATGGGCTGGCGGCGCAGTGACTTCGGCGGGATTTTGCAAGAACCGATCCCGGTGGTAGGTTCCTATCGCCGGTGTATTCGCTAGGTAATAGAGCGGGGCATGATCTTTTCCGAAAACCGGTTTCGGCTTTTCGGGATTGTGCTCGAGGCAGGTGCGGTGAAATGAAAACCGTGCTGACGACGGCCGATATTGCCGAGCGCAAACGCTTTCAGTTCTGGCAGGACGCGGTCTGCGACACGTTCGTCGAACTGGATTGCCAAGCCGGCGTGGAAGACGCGTTTTTCGGCGAAATCACCACCGCCGACTGCGAAGGCCTGCATTTCTCGACCGTCCGTTCCGACAGCCAGATCGTCAAGCGCACGCGCACCCGGATCCGCCGCGCGCGCGAAGAGGTGATGCTGATCAGCCTGCAGGTGCGCGGCATCGGCGTCGTGGTGCAAGACGGCCGCGAAGCACGCCTCCAGCCCGGCGACTTCGCCTGCTACGACAGCACGCGGCCTTACACGCTGAACTTCGACGCCGCGTTCGAGCAGCTTGTGCTGCACATGCCGCGCGAGGCGATGGTGCGGCGGATCGGCCGCACCGAGCTCTGGACCGCGCGGCGGATCGAGGGCGCGAGCCCGGTCGGCTCGCTGGTGCTGCCGTTCGTGCAGCGCACGGCATCGATCGTTTCCGACATTGCGCCGGCGACCGCGAGCCGCCTGTCGGAGACATGCTTGTCGCTGGTGACGGCGGCGCTCGGCGAGCGTCTCTCCGAAATCGGCCAGGGCGCCAGCTCGGTGCGCACGGCGCTGGTGTTTCGCGCCAAGGCGATCATCGAAAGCCATCTGCATGACCACGCGCTCAACACCGAGAAGGTCGCCGAGCTTGTCGGCATTTCGCCGCGCTACTTGCAGGATTTGTTTCACGCCGACGGTACGACCGTGAGCGACTTCATCTGGAAACGGCGGCTGGAGAAAAGCCGCCGCGACTTGGCCGATCCGTTGCGTGCCGCCGACGGCATTGCGCAGATCGCGCTCGCCTGCGGCTTCGCCGATTTCGGCCATTTCAGCCGCCGCTACAAGGACGCATTCGGCGCGTCGCCGCGCGAGGATCGGGTGTTGCTGCGTAACGGTGCAGCGCGGGCGGGCGGCGAGGCTTGACTGCGAGACCTGGACCCTTTCGCTATTTGCTATCCGTCATCCTGAGGTGCGAGCGAAGCGAGCCTCGAAGGGCGACGGCCCCAACGCCTCGGGCCGCATCCTTCGAGGGCCGCTGCGCGGCCGCCTCAGGATGACGGAAACCAGCAGCGAAGCTCACACATGCAAATGCGCGAGCACGTCGCTGCGCTCGATCTCGGAGCGCGAGCCTTCCAGCATGGCGCGGCCCTGGTCCATGATCAGATAGCGGTCGGCGATGCGCTCGGCGAAGGCGAGATTTTGCTCGACCACGATCATCGCGGCGCCGGCTGACTTTTTCTCGGCGATCAGCGCTTCCATGTGCAGGATGTTTTCCCACTGCACGCCTTCGCTCGGCTCGTCGAGCAGGATCACCGGCTGATCCTCGGCAAGGCCGCGGGAGAAGGAGAGCATCTTTTTCTCGCCGCCCGAGAGCGTGCCGGCATGCTGGTTCAGGCGGCGTTCCAGGATCGGAAAGCGGTCGAAATAGCGGCGGAAGGGCGCGAGCTTGCGGCTGTCGCGCATCAGCGTGAGATTGTCGCGCACGGATAGATCGTCGAACACCGGCCGCTCTTGCGGGCAATACGTCACGCCGGCGCGCCGGCGTGCCGCCGGGTCGTATGCCGTGATCGGCGTATCGTCGAGGAGAACGCGCCCGTGCGTGCAAGGCAGATAACCGGTCAACAACTTCATCAGCGTCGTCTTGCCGACGCCGTTGCGACCGAGGACGCACAAGACTTCGCCGGCGACCGCGCCGCCGCTGAGATCGCGCACAATGGTGGTCGAGCCGTAACCGCCGGTGAGATTTTCGAACGCGAGCCGCCGGGCGCTCACTTCTCGCCCCCGACATAGACCGCGCGCACGGCCGGGTCGGCCTGAATGGCGGCGACATTGCCCTTGGCGAGCAGCGCGCCGTTGTGCAGGACGTAGACGATCTGCGCCAGTTCCTTCACCAGGCTCATGTCGTGCTCGATGATGATGATCGAGCCGCCGAGCCGAAGCGCTGCCCAGCGGATGATCTCCATCACCGCCGAAGTCTCTTCGGGCGACAAGCCCGCGCAGGGCTCGTCGAGCAGCAAGACGCGCGGCTCGGTCAAAAGCGCCATCGCAAGCTCGAGGATTTGTTGCTCGCCATGCGACAGCTCCGCGGCCTTGCGCGCGCTCGCGGCCAGAAACGGATAGCGCGATTGCAGCTCCTTGAGCATCGGGCTCGTCCAGCGTCGAAGCCGCGGATCGAGCAGGGCAAGCTTGCCGGCGCGGCCGCTCCATAGCGCGACGGCGAGATTGTCGGCGATCGAGAGCTCCGGAAAGACGCTGGGAATTTGCAGTTTGCGCGCGACGCCCAAGCCGCTCACGCGATTGGGCGCCAAACCGGCGATCTTCAAGCCGCCGAGATCGATCGCGCCGGACGCGGTCGAGAGCTCGCCGCTCACGACGTTAAACATCGAGGTCTTGCCGGCGCCGTTCGGGCCGATGACGCAGAAAATCCCGGCTTGGTCGAAATCGACCGAGAGCTTGTCGAGGATGGTGACTTCGCCGACATGCACGCTCACGCCGTCGAGCGCGAGCTTCGCCGGCGGCCGCGCGGCCGCGTCGCCGGGCGCGGCGAGCGCCGCTTTCTCGCGCTTGCGCACCGGAAAGTAGCGGAGCAGCGGGTCGGCCAATCCGGCAATGCCGCGCGGGAACACCAGCACGATGGCGATGAAGAAGAGCGCCATCAGCACTTCCCAGAACGGCAGCGTGTCGCGCAATTGCGCAGTGAGCGAGCCGACCACGAGTGTGCCGATCACCGGCCCGAGCAAGCTCGCTCGGCCGCCGACGGCAGCCCAGATCACGAGATCGGCCGAGAGACCGAAGCCGATCACCTGCGGGGTGACGATGCCCTGTTGCGGTGCGTAGATCGCACCACCGATGCCGGCCATCAGTCCGCTGACGCCGAAGGCGACGGCCTTGAGCTGGTCGGTATCGAAGCCGAAGAGCTTCAGCCGCCGCTCGTTCTGCGCGAGCGCGCGCCAAAGGACGCCGATTGGGGCGTTATAGAGCCAGGCACCGAAGGCCAGCAGCGCGAGCAAAACAGACGCCGCCACATAGTAGACGTCGGAGATGTCATCCAAGCCGGGCAGTCCCGGGATGCCTTTGAGCCCGTTGAAGCCGCCGGTGACTGAATTCCAGGACGTGGCGATCTGGAAGGCGAGCAACGCGAGCGCGAGCGTGATCATCGAGAAATAGGCGCCGCTCTCGCCCGAGCGCCGAAAGATGACGATGCCGATCAGATAAGCGAGCACACCGGAGACGATGGCGGCCAGCGGCAGCGTCAGAACGGAGACGATCGGGCTATCCTGAAAGGCGATAAAAGCGAGGCCGGAGAGGTAGGCCGCGAGCCCGAAGAACAACGCCTGACCGAGCGGCAGAAATCCCGCCTGCCCCCAGCACAAGCCGACGCCGACCGCTGCCGCCGCATAGAGCGCGTAAAGGCCGAGCTGATAAGCCCAGAACTGCCCGAGCAGAAACGGCAGCGCGATGGCGATGAGGACGACGATGCCGGCCCGGATCATAGTCCGCTCGGGCCGGTGCACAGAGCTGGGTCCCCGCCTACGGGGCCACCCCATCGCGCTGGCGCGATGGGGACCCCCGAGCGGGGACGAGCGGAATGAGAGAACAAACCCTCGGATTTTACACTAGCTGCGCGCAACGATCCCTCGCGGCCTCAGCCAAAGGAACAGGATCGCCAGCACAAGCACCGCGAAATAGCCGTTGGCCGCATTGGTCGCAGCCGAGATCACGCTGTCGACGCCGCCAATGACGGTCGCGCCCGACAGCAAGCCGGCGACGCTGCCGAGCCCGCCGACGATCAGCACAAAGAAAGCGCGCAGGACGTAGTCGAGACCCATGAAAGGCTGCACCGGAACGAGCGGGGCGATCATCACGCCGCCAAGCCCTGCAAGGCACGTGCCGGTGACGAAGGTGCCGGCAGCGAGCCAGCGCACGGATATGCCTTGCGCCTGCGCGAGCTCCGGGTTGCTCACCATGGCGCGGATGCGGCTGCCGGTGCGGCTGCGGCCATACCAGACGACCAGCGCCGCAACGACCGCGATCGAAATCCCAATCAGCAGCAGCCGGTAGATCGGATATTCGGTGCCGACGAACTTGACCGTGCCGGGCAACGGTATGTTCACGCTGCGATAGCCGAGGCCGAAGATCGCTTCGGCGATCTTGCGCAGCAGCAAACTCAAGCCCCAGGTCGCGACCAGCGTATCGAACGGCCGGCGGTAGAGCGGACGGATCATGATCCCCTCGACCGTCACGCCGAGGACGGCGCAGACCGCAAGCGTCAACGGCACGGCGGCGAGATAGGGCAAGCCGCCCGCTTGCGTCACGTAAGCGCAATAAGCGCCGATCATGACAAATTCGCCGTGCGCGATATTGAGCACGCCCAGCAAACCGAAAATCACGGCAAGCCCGAGCGCGAGCACCGCAAGCGTGGAGATGCCGTAGAGTACGTTGATCGCCTGCGTGACGATCAGCGGATCCATTACGACGTCTCCTCAGTCCGGTGACATTTCCCAGGCGCAGCGCAGCACCACAAGCGCGTTTACGCGCGTCTTGCGCGCGCTACGGTGATGCGCTGCAGACCCGGGATCGTAACAGACGCCGAGTCTATAACGATCCCGGATCAGCGGTGCACCGCCATAGCGCGTCGAAGACGCGCGTGAACGCGCTAATGACGCTGCACCGCGTCCGGGAAAATCGGCTTGACCTAGCATTAGCCTGTTCGGGTCATGCACTAAGCCTTGCACTCGTCGCCGCTTTTCACGTCTTCGAAGGTCTTGATGATGTCGAAGTCGGCGCCCTTGCAGGTGGCAAGATACATCGTCTTGTCGACATGACGTCCGCGCATCGTGACCTGTCCGGGCGCGGTCGGGAAGGTCAGCCCCTCGGACGCCGCCATGCACTTCTTGGCATCGGTGCCGCCGGCCTTGGTGGCCAGGGCGTGCGCGCAATAGATGCCGCCGTAGCAGTCGGCGCCGATCAAGCCGAGTTGCGGCGCCTTGTCGCCGAATTTGGCGAAATAGGCCGCCTTGAACTTCTTGTTCGCCTCGCCCGGCGCGTTCTCGAAGTAGGACAAGCAGGAAAAGAGGTTGCTGCTGGCGTCGGCGCCGATGCCGTGGAGCGTATTCTCCTCCAACAGCAGCGAGAGCCGGCCGATATCCTTGTCGAGGCCGAAGCCCGCGAAGGTGCGGTTGAAGTTGACGTTGTCGGCGCCGACCAGCGTGATCAGCACCATGTCAGGCTTGGCCGACTTGATGCGCGTGACGATCTCTTCGAACTTGTTGGGCGCGCCGAACGGCACATATTCCTCGGCAACCACGTTGCCGCCATTCTCGGCGATGTATTTCCTGGCGTGCTCGTTGCACTTGCGCGGCCAGACATAGTCGTCGCCGATCAGATAGACCGACTTGGCGCCGCGGTCTTTCATCATGTAGGCGACGGACGGGCGGATCTGCTGCTCGGGCGTATCGGCCAGCACGTAGGTGTTGAAGGCGCACTCGCCGCCTTCGTAGGTCGGCGTGTAGATGTAAGGCACCTTGCCCTTGATGGTCGCGACCAGTGCCTCGCGGGTGGCGCTGTCATGGGAGCCGACGAACATATCGACCTTCTCCTCGAGCATGAGGCGAATGGCGGATTTGGTCGACTCGGCTGGCGGGCCGCCGGCGTCGGTCGGAATGAGCTTGATCTGACGCCCGAGAATGCCGCCGGCCTTGTTGATCTCCTCGGCGGCAAGCTCGGCCGAGGCTTTTTGCGTCGGGCCGAACAGCGACGCCGGGCCGCTCAACGCGGCAAACAGCCCGATCTTGAATTCCTCCGCGGCGGCTGCCGGGCGGATAAGCCCCGGCAGTGCGGTAAATGCCGCGCCGGCCGCAGCGCCGCCGAGAAGCGTTCGCCGCGAGAGTCCTTGCTTTCGAATGCTCATGTGAACGTCTCCCTCGTTCGCAGTCACTTCAGAGCATGATCCGGAAAAGTCGAAACCGGTTTTCCGAAAAGATCATGCTCCACCAAAGATCTAGAGCGCGATGATGATTCGACTTAAAGCCATCGCGCTCTTGGGTTAGCTGCGCTCCGGTGGCGCAGGCAGCTTGGGCAACAAAGTCTCGATCGCGGCGGCGATGGCGAGCATCTGATGATCGCTTGCTGGCGGGCCGGACAATTCCATGCCGACGGGCAAGCCGGATTTGGTCATTCCCACCGGCAAGCTGATGCCGGGAATGCCGCCGACGCTACCGGGCCCGGTATTGCGGATGAATGTCGGGAATGTCGGCACCGCCACGCCGTTGAGCATGAAGGTCTCGTCCTCGCCGATCTTCACCGCAGGCGCCGGCGTGGTCGGAAAGATGATGGCGGCGACGCCGTATTCGCGGAAATGACGGCGATAGGTCTCCTGCAGCACCGCCCGCTGCTGCAGCGCCTTCCGATAGGCGTCCTCCGGAATGGCGCCGGCGCCGGTCAGACTTTGCAGGATGCCCTTGACGTCCGGACTCGCGCATTTGGCGACAAGGCCCGCATAATCAAAGCCCGCACCGTGCTCTTTCAGATACTGGTTGAGGTCGGTGACCGTCTCGTAGAGCGCGATGGGGAAGCCTGCTTCGCCGTCGAGCGCGGCCTCCTCGCTCATATCGACATCGACCAGCGTGACGCCCGCATCGGTAAACCGCTTCAACGTGTTCTCGCAGATCTGGCCGAGTTCCGGATCGAGATTTTCCCAGAAATGCCGGCGCGGTACGCCAATGCGCTGACCCTTCAGTGAAGCCTGAGCAACTTCCAACGGCCCGCCGGTGACGACGCCGTCGATCAGCACGCAGTCGGCGACGCTGCGGGTCATCGGGCCCGCCGTATCGCGGGTGTGCGAGATCGGCACGATGCCGGTCTGCGACCAGCGCCCGGTGGTCGGGCGAAGACCGGCAAGGCCACACAGCGCCGCCGGGATGCGCACGGACCCGCCGGTGTCCGACCCGATGCCGCCCGGCGCAAGCCGTGCGGCGACCGCTACGCCGGTACCGCCACTCGAGGCCCCGGGAATGCGATCGGGCGCATAAGGATTGCGCGCCGGGCCGAAGGCGGCGTTGTTGTTGGTGATGCCATAAGCGAGCTCGTGCAGATTGCATTTGCCGAGCGCGATGGCGCCGGCGTCGAGCAACGCCTGGACGATCACCGCGTTGCGCTTGGGCCTGTTGCCGGCAAGGCCGGGTGTACCGCCGGTGGTCGGATAGTCGATGGTGTCGAGATTGTCCTTGAGCGCCAGCGGCACGCCGTGCAGCGGGCCGATCGAGGCGCCCGACGCGCGGCGCTGGTCGGCCTCCCGCGCCGCCGCGCGTACTTTATCGGGCTCGAGCGTGATGAATGCGTTCAGGCTCTTATGGGCCGCCGCGCGCGCCAGCAGCGCATCCGCCAACGCCTCGGCCTTGATGTCGCCGGTGCGGATCGCCTTGGCCGCCTCGGCCACGCCAAGATCGTGAAGCTTTGCCATGGCCGCGTCCTCAACCGCTGATCGCCGCGCCGTTGTGGCTTGCCCACCGTCGCAGCCGGCGGACTGTATGGGCGCCCGCAGGGCGGCGGCATCGGCATAAATGTGGACCACTAGCGGGAAGCCCGCAACAACGCGGGAAACGCGAACTCTGCGCGTGCGTAATCACTGATAGCCGATATGGCGCGCGGCGTGCGACTCCCTCTCCCCAACGGGGAGAGGGAGGGGGTGAGGGCCCTCGGGGAGAAGGGACGCGGCTCGTCGCCCGGCGACTTTTCTGCGCTGCCGCCGAGTTGGAGAACAATGAAAGTAGGTTTAGTTTACCCGCGCTCTCCAATCCTTAACGGGCATGAGGCAAAGCGTGGCCACCCTCCCCCTTCGTTCGCGGATCACCACCGACGGCATCGACCGCGCCCCGCACCGCGCCTTCATGCGCGGCATGGGGCTCGACGATGCGGCCATCGCGCGACCCTTCATCGGCGTCGTCACCACCGCCGGCGACACCACGCCATGCAACGGTACGCTCGCCGCGCAGGCGGCGCATGCGCAGGAAGGCGTGCTGAGCGCCGGCGGCACGCCGCGCGCATTCACGACCATTTCGGTCTCCGACGGCATCAGCATGAATCATCAGGGCATGAAATGCTCGCTGGTGTCGCGCGAGGTGATCGCGGATTCGATCGAGCTCGTGATGCGCGGCCATGCCTATGACGGCCTGATCGGCTTCGGCGGCTGCGACAAGAACCTGCCGGGCATCATGATGGCGATGGTCCGCTGCAACGTGCCGTCGGTCTTCATCTTCGGCGGCGCGACGCTCACCGGCAGCCTGCATGGCAAGCCGGTGTCGGTGCTGACGACGTACGAAGCCGCCGGCGCGGTGATGACCGGCGCCATGCCGGTCGAGGAGCTCGATGCGCTGGAACGCGCGGCGGTGCCGACCTTCGGGGCCTGTCCCGGGCAGTTTACGGCCAACACCATGGGCATGGTCTCGGAGATGCTCGGACTTGCGCCGCTCGGCTCGTCGATGATCCCGGCCGTTTTCGAGGAGCGCGCCGCGGTGGCGCGGAGCGCAGGGCAACTGGTGATGCAGCTTCTGCAAGACGGCGGCCCCTTGCCGCGCGATCTCATCACGCGCGCAAGTCTGGAAAACGCCTGCGCGATCGTCGCGGCGACCGGTGGCTCGACCAATGCGGCCTTGCACATTCCGGCCATCGCGCATGAGGCCGGCATCCGCTTCACGCTCGACGATGTCGCGGCGGTGTTCGAGCGCACGCCGCTGATCGGCAATCTGCGGCCGGGCGGCGACTATCATGCGCAGGATGTCCATGCCGCCGGCGGCGTGCCGATGATCGCCAAGGCGCTGATCGCAAGCGGCCATCTCGACGGCGCGACCCTCACCGCGGGCGGCGAAACGCTGGCGCAAGCTTGCGCGCACGCTCCCCTGCCCGATGGCGCCGTGATCCGCTCGCCGGCCGATCCGATCTCGCCGACCGGCGGCGTCGTCGTGCTCAAAGGCAACCTGGCGCCGGACGGCGCGCTGATCAAAATCGCCGGGCTGCGCTCGCTCGCGCACGAGGGCCCCGCGCGCGTGTTCGAGAGCGAGGAAGCCTGCATGGCGGTGATCCGCGCTCGCGCCTATTCCGCCGGCGACGTGCTGGTCATCCGCAACGAAGGCCCCAAGGGCGGGCCCGGCATGCGCGAGATGCTCGGACCGACCGCCGTGATCTACGGCCAGGGCATGGGCGAGCGGGTCGCGCTGATCACCGACGGCCGCTTCTCCGGCGCCACGCGCGGGATGTGCGTCGGCTATGTCTCGCCTGAGGCCGCCGCCGGCGGGCCGATCGCGCTTCTGCGCGACGGCGACCGCGTGCGCATCGATACGGTTGGCCGCCGGCTCGATTGTTTGGTCGATGCAGCCGAGCTTGAGCGCCGGCGCGCCGCCTGGAAGCCGCTCCGGCGCGACGTGCCGCTTGCCGGCGCGCTGGAGAAATACGCGGCCCAGGTCGGCTCGGCGCATCTCGGCGCTGTGACCCATAGCGGCAATGCGCAATGGCCGCTCGAAGAGCCGGAGCGGTGAACCAAGAAACTCCGCTGCGATGTCTCGCTCTTCCCCTCCCCCTTGTGGGGAGGGGTGGGGGTCGGGAGGTGGCTCGCATGTGAGGACGGGTGCACCCGTCGAAGCGCTCGACCAACCTCCCGACCCCCCACCCTACCCTCCCCCACAAGGAGGGAGGGTTTGCGTGCGCTCACGAGCGTCGCGCGATGGCGGCGGCGAGTTCGGCGCGATTGGAGCAGCCGGTCTTGGCCATGGCGTTGGTGATGTGCGTGCGCACCGTGCCGAAGCCGATGCCGAGGATGCGGGCGATATCGCGGTCGGTGCAGCCGCGCGCAACCAGCGCGGCGACGTCGGATTCCCGCGGCGTCAGCCCCGCGCATCCAGCGCACCGCAACAGCGCGCGGCGCAAATGCGGCTCGAGCGCATCGAGCAGGTCGAGATCGCGATCGCAAAAATCCGGACGGCCCTGTGCCCGCCAGATGCGAAAGTCGCCGAGATCGCGGTCGCCGTCGAAGATGAACAAGTTGACGCCGTGGTGCAGGCCGTCGCGCGCCAAAAAGTCGTTGTAGAACTCGGTGCGCATGAGCACCTCGCGCGGGATCACGTCATCGACCAGCGTGGCGCGCCGGCGCGCGCGCAGCTCGAATGTCATCGGATCGCGGAACTGATACCATTCCTCGTAGCGGCGTAGATTGGTCCGCTCCATGTTGAAGCTCACCGCTTCGTCGAACCGGTTCTTCCGCGGGTTCCACACATAGGAGGCGCCGAAGTCGCTGCGCAACAGGCGCATCACGTCCATGAAGATGACGGCACGTGCATCCGATTCGGGGCCAAGCCGTTCGAGCCGCGCGACGATATCGCCGAACAGCCGGAGTTCGCTGCCAGTCACGTCGCGAATAGCCGTCGCCATAGAGCTTGTCCCGTCGCCCACCAGCACCTCACGCACCTGACATTGGCACGCCTGATATGGGCAACCCGGCAGCCAATTGTTCCCGTGCGGCGGTGAAGCTGTCAAGCGCGGCAATTGCTGAAGGCAGGCTTGCGCTTGCAGCCTTTCGGCAGGCTGCGAGGCGGCGGATCCAATGATTGCCGTTGCGCGTTCTTCAATGGGCGAAGGCCCATGATCAACAGAGTTAAAGCCGAGTTTGCGGGGCGCATCCCGCACTGCGAAACTTGCCTGCGACGAAATTCAATTTGGTGCGACAGCCTTTTGTAATTACTGTAAAATACATACTTTAAGGCTTGGTCCCCGGCGCGTTGCGGATGACGAAGATTACCCCCGATGTCTATGAAAGCTGGTCAGGTTCCTTGGAATAAAGAGGTCGCGCTGGAGCGCATTCGGGAATGCCTGGATCGCGAAGGCCCGCTGCTGCCGATCCTGCACGCCTTGCAGGAGGAGTTCGGCTACATCGATGAAGCGGCCGAACCTCTGATTGCCGAGGCCTTGAATATCACCCGCGCCGAGGTGCACGGGGTCGTCACCTTCTATCATGACTTCCGCCGCGCGCCGGCCGGCCGCCATGTGCTCAAGTTGTGCCGCGCCGAAGCCTGCCAGGCGGCCGGCGGCGATCCGCTCGCCGCGCATGCCGCGGCGCGGCTCGGCGTCGAGATGGGTACGACCGCCCCCGACGGCAGCGTGACGCTGGAGCCGGTCTATTGCCTCGGCCTCTGTGCGGTAGCCCCCTCGGCCATGCTGGACGGCCGGCTGATCGGCCGGCTCGACCAAGCCCGGCTGGATGCGCTCCTTGCGGAGGCGCAGCAATGACCTTGCGGCTTTACATTCCGCTCGATGCCGCGGCGCTCGCGGTCGGCGCCGACGAGGTGGCGGCCGGTATCAAGGCGGCGGCCGCCCGGCGCGAACGTCGCCGATCGACATTATCCGCACCGGCTCGCGCGGGCTCTACTGGCTCGAACCGATGGTCGAGGCCGAGACCCCGGCCGGCCGGGTCGCGTACGGACCGGTGGCGCCGGCCGATGCGGAGGGGCTGTTGACCGCCCTTCTCGCTGACGGCGCGCACAGGCTGCGGCTCGGACCGACCGAGGACATTCCCTGGCTCAAACGCCAGACGCGGCTGACATTCGCGCGCTGCGGTGTCGTCGATCCGCGCTCGCTCGAAGATTACCGCGCGCATGGCGGCGGCAAGGGATTGGCGAAAGCGCTTTCGGTTGGCCCAGACGCCGTCGTCGAGGAAGTGGTGCAATCGGGCCTGCGCGGCCGCGGCGGCGCCGGCTTCCCGACCGGCATCAAGTGGCGCACGGTGGCGCAGACGCACGGCGCCGCAGAAGTACATTGTCTGTAATGCCGACGAGGGCGACAGCGGCACCTTCGCCGACCGCATGATCATGGAAGGCGACCCGTTCGTCTTGATCGAAGGCATGACGATCGCCGGCATCGCGACCGGGGCGACCAAGGGCTACGTCTATATCCGCTCCGAATATCCGCATGCGGTCGCCGCCATGGAAGCCGCGATCGTCGCGGCGCGCCGCGGCGGCATGCTCGGCAAAAGCGTCGCGGGCTCCGCTTTCAGCTTCGACATGGAAGTGCGGGTCGGCGCCGGCGCCTATGTGTGCGGCGAGGAAACCTCTTTGCTCGACAGCCTGGAAGGCAAGCGCGGCCAGGTGCGCGCCAAGCCGCCGCTGCCGGCGCACAAAGGCCTGTTCGGCCGCCCGACCGTGATCAACAACGTGCTGTCGTTCGCGTCGGTGCCGATCATTCTGGACAAGGGCGCCGCGTTCTATCGCGACTTCGGCATGGGGCGTTCGCGCGGCACGATGCCGATCCAGCTCGCCGGCAATATCAAATATGGCGGCCTGTTCGAGACCGCGTTCGGCATCACGCTCGGCGAACTGGTCGACGATATCGGCGGCGGCACGCGCAGCGGCCGGCCGGTGCGCGCGGTGCAGGTCGGCGGACCGCTCGGCGCGTATTTCCCGCGCGCGCTATTCGACACGCCGTTCGACTACGAGGCCTTCACGGCGCGCGACGGCCTGATCGGCCACGGCGGCATCGTGGTGTTCGACGACACCGTGGACATGGCCAAACAGGCGCGCTTCGCGCATGGAATTCTGCGCGATCGAGTCGTGCGGCAAGTGCACGCCCTGCCGCGATCGGCTCGGCGCGTGGCGTCGAGGTTATCGACCGCATCATCAAGCGACGAGCACCGCGCCGCCAATGATCGAAGTGCTCGAAGATCTCTGCAACACGATGAAGTTCGGTTCGCTGTGCGCGCTCGGCGGCTTCACGCCGTATCCGGTGATGAGCGCGCTCACCCATTTCCCCGAAGATTTCGGCGCGCGGCCGCGCCTGCAAGCCGCTGAATAAGGAGACGCGTGATGTCGCTCGACCAAACGTCATCCGTTCGCTGATCCGAGATCGACTATGGGACGCCCCTCGCAAGGCGGAGAAAACCGTCACGCTGTCCGTCGACGGCGCGTCGGTCACGGTGCCGGAAGGCACCTCGATCATGCGCGCCGCGATGGAGGCTCGGCACCAAGATCCCGAAGCTCTGCGCCACCGACATGCTGGACGCCTTCGGCTCTTGCCGGTTGTGTCTGGTCGAGATCGAGGGCCGGCCGGGCACACCGGCCTCCTGCACGACGCCGGTCGCCAACGGCATGGTGGTGCGCACCCAGACCGACCGGCTCAAGCGCCTGCGCAAGGGGATGATGGAGCTTTACATCTCCGATCATCCGCTCGACTGCCTGACCTGCTCGGCCAACGGCGATTGCGAACTGCAGGACATGGCAGGCGCGTCGGCCTGCGCGAAGTGCGTTACGGCTTTGACGGCGCCCAGCATCCGCAATCCCGGACATCGACGACTCCAATCCGTATTTCACCTTCGATCCAGGCAAGTGCATCGTCTGTTCGCGCTGCGTGCGCGCCTGCGAGGAGGTGCAAGGCACCTTCGCGCTGACCATCGCCGGCCGCGGCTTCGGCTCGGTGATCTGCGCCGGGCATGGAAGAGTAGTTCTTCAGCTCCGAATGCGTTTCTTGCGGCGCCTGCGTGCAGGCGTGTCCGACCGGCGACGCTGCACGAGAAAGCAGTGATCGAGATCGGCAAGCCCGAACGTTCGGCGGTCACTACCTGCGCCTATTGCGGCGTCGGCTGCTCGTTCAAGGCGGAAATGCGCGGCGACGAAGTCGTGCGCATGGTGCCGTACAAGGACGGCAAGGCCAATCGCGGCCATTCCTGCGTCAAAGGCCGCTTCGCCTGGGGTTACGCCAATCACCGCGAGCGCATCCTCAAGCCGATGATCCGCGACAAGATCACCGATCCGTGGCGCGAAGTTTCCTGGGAAGAAGCGATCGGACGCGTCGCGTCCGAGTTCAAGCGCATCCAGGCGACCTATGGGCGCGGCTCGGTCGGCGGCATCACGTCATCGCGCTGCACCGACGAAGAAACCTTCCTGGTGCAGAAGCTGGTGCGCGCCACCTTCGGCAACAACAATGTCGATACCTGCGCGCGCGTCTGCCACTCGCCGACCGGCTACGGCCTGAGCACGACCTTCGGCACGTCGGCGGGAACGCAGGACTTCGATTCAGTCGAGCATACCGACGTCGTCATCCTGATCGGCGCCAATCCGACCGATGCGCATCCGGTGTTCGCTTCGCGCATGAAGAAGCGGCTGCGGGCCGGAGCGAAGCTGATCGTGATCGATCCGCGCCGGATCGATCTCGTGCGCACGCCGCATGTGGAGGCGGCCTATCACCTGCCGCTTCGGCCGGGCACCAATGTCGCCGTTCTCACGGCGCTGGCGCATGTCGTCGTCACCGAGGGACTGGTCAACGAAAAATTCGTGCGCGAGCGCTGCGACTGGGACGAGTTCAGCGATTGGGCCGCGTTCGTTGCCGAGCCGCGCAACAGCCCGGAAGAAGTGGCGAAGGTTTCCGGCGTGCCGGCGGAAGCGATCCGCGGCGCGGCGCGGCTCTATGCCACCGGCGGCAACGGCGCGATCTATTACGGCCTCGGCGTCACCGAGCACAGCCAGGGCTCGACCACGGTGATGGCGATCGCCAATCTCGCCATGGCGACCGGCAATATCGGCCGGCCGGGCGTCGGCGTTAATCCGCTGCGCGGCCAGAACAACGTGCAGGGCTCCTGCGACATGGGCTCGTTCCCGCACGAGCTTTCCGGCTACCGGCACATCGCCAACGATGCGACCCGCGCGATGTTCGAAGCGCTGTGGCAGACACCGCTCGACAAGGAGCCGGGCCTGCGCATCCCGAACATGCTCGATGCCGCGGTCGACGGCTCATTCAAGGGACTTTACGTGCAGGGCGAGGACATCCTGCAGTCGGACCCGGATACGCATCACGTTTCGGCCGGTCTTGCCGCCATGGAATGCGTCGTCGTGCAGGACCTGTTCCTGAACGAAACGGCGAACTACGCGCACGTGTTTTTGCCCGGCTCGACCTTCCTGGAAAAGAACGGCACGTTCATCAATGCCGAGCGGCGCATCCAGCTGGTGCGCAAAGTGATGGCGCCGAAGAACGGCTACGAGGATTGGGAGATCACCTGCCTGATCAGCGAGGCCATGGGCTATCCGATGCGCTACAATCATCCATCGGAGATCATGGACGAGATCGCGCGGCTGACGCCGACCTTCGCCGGCGTCTCGTTCGAGAAACTCGACAAGCTCGGCTCGGTGCAATGGCCGTGCAACGAGAAGGCGCCCGAGGGCACGCCGGTGATGCATATCGGCGGCTTCGTGCGCGGCAAGGGCAAGTTCGTCATCACCGAATACATTCCGACCGACGAAAAGACCGGACCGCGCTTCCCGCTCCTGCTCACCACCGGCCGCATCCTCAGCCAGTATAATGTCGGCGCACAAACGCGCCGCACCGCCAACGTGCATGTGGCACGAAGAGGACCGGCTGGAAATCCATCCGCACGATGCCGAGCAGCGCGGCATCCGCGATGGCGATTGGGTGAAGCTCGTGAGCCGCGCCGGCGAGACCTCGCTGCGCGCGCTGATCACGGAGCGGGTGGCGCCCGGCGTCGTTTACACGACGTTCCATTATCCGACCACGCAGGCGAACGTTGTCACGACGGACTATTCCGACTGGGCGACCAATTGCCCGGAATACAAGGTAACGGCGGTGCAGGTGGCGCCCTCGAACGGCCCGACCGAGTGGCAGGAAAAGTACGAAGACCTGGCGCGCAAGAGCCGGCGTATCGCCGCCACCGTCGAGGCCGCGGAGTAACGCATGCGGACGCCGGCGGCCTCGGTCGACAGCACGGTCTGGCGACGCGCCGGCGCGACTGACGGCAAACGCCTGGTGCCGGAAGAGACCGCCGTCGCTTTCAGCTACGACGGCGGCACCTATGCGGTCATGATGGCGACGCCGCAAGATCTCGACGATTTTGCGCTCGGCTTCAGCCTTACCGAAGGCATCGTCGCTAAGCCTGCCGACATCCGCCAACTCGATGTCGTCGAGTTTGAGGCCGGCATCGAATTGCGCATGTGGCTCGCCGACCCGCGCGCTGCAGCCCTGATCGAACGGCGCCGACACGTGGCAGGGCCGACCGGCTGCGGCTTATGCGGGATTGAAAGCCTCGAGGAGGCGGTGCGCGCGTTGCCGCGCGTCGACGATCAGACGACCTTCACGCCGGCGCAGATCATGCAGGCGCTCGAGACGTTGAACCCGCGCCAGGAACTCAATCGCCAGACGCGCGCCGTCCATGCCGCGGCCTTCTGGCGGCCGGACGCGGGGCTCGTTGCCCTGCGCGAGGATGTCGGCCGTCACAATGCGCTCGACAAGCTCGCCGGCGCTCTGTCGCGCGCCGCGGTTTCCGTGCGCGGCGGCATGGTGCTTCTCACGAGCCGCGTGTCGGTGGAGATGGTGCAGAAGACCGCCGTGATCGGGGCTCCGTTGATCGTCGCCGTGTCGGCCCCGACAGCGCTCGCCATCCGAACCGCGGAAGCCGCCGGCATCACGCTTGCCGCGATCGCCCGCGGCGACGGCTTCGAGTTGTTTACCCACCCGCATCGCATCAAAGAAAGCAACGCAGAAACCGTGACCAATGTCGCTTGATAACAAGCTCGTCTATATGGCCAACCAGATCGGCAAATTCTTCGCGAGCCAAGGCACCGAGCAGGCCGTAACCGGCACCGCCGAACACATCAAAAAATTCTGGGATCCGCGCATGCGCGCGGCAATCTTTGCTCACCTTGCGCAAGGCGGCGCCGGATTGGATCCGAACGTGCGTGCGGCGCTGGAAAAACTGCAGGCCACAGAAGCCATTAAGCCGCAGGTCTGAAAGTCGAGTGCAACTAAAAGCCGCAGGTGTTAAAGTCTAATCGACTACGATCAAAAAAACAGCAGAATGAAACATAGGATGTGAAGGCTCGTATGAACGGCCACGCATAACGAGGGCGCCGGCAACGCGCCCCGAAAAGGGGGAGACGAACATGACCACCGTCGCAGGTACGGGCAAACTTGTCGATGCGGGAGTGGGACTCCTGGATCGGGAACGCATCATCGCCAAGGCCGGGTTCAATCGCTGGCTGGTGCCGCCGGCAGCGCTCTGCATTCATTTGTGCATCGGCATGGCCTACGGCTTCAGCGTCTTCTGGCTGCCGCTGTCGCGCGCGCTTGGCGTTACGGCAGCAAAGACGTGTCCCGATATTACGCTGGTGCAGGAGCTTTTCACGACCACCTGCGACTGGCGCATCGCCAGCATGGGCTGGATGTACACACTGTTTTTCGTCG
Source organism: uncultured Alphaproteobacteria bacterium (assembly GCA_963845075.1). GTDB lineage: Bacteria > Pseudomonadota > Alphaproteobacteria > Rhizobiales > Xanthobacteraceae > BOG-931. Next base: position 64,956 of record CAWJRE010000032.1, read on the forward strand.
TGCTGGGCGTATCGGCGGCCCTATGGGGCGGCTGGCTCGAACGCGTCGGCCCGCGCAAAGCCGGCGTCGTCGCCGCATGCTGCTGGGCGGGCGGCCTCGTGCTCGGCGCCATCGGCATCTACATCCACCAACTGTGGCTGATGTGGCTCGGCTCCGGCGTGATCGGCGGCATCGGGCTTGGTCTCGGCTACATCTCGCCGGTGTCGACCTTGGTCAAATGGTTTCCCGACCGGCGCGGCATGGCGACCGGCATGGCCATCATGGGCTTCGGCGGCGGCGCGATGATCGGCGCTCCGCTCGCCAACATGCTGATGAACTATTTCAAGACATCGACCTCGGTCGGCGCATGGCAGACGTTCCTGACCATGGGAGCCATCTACTTCTTCTTCATGATGGTCGGCGCGTTCCGCTATCGGCTGCCGCCCGCCGGCTGGCGGCCGGAAGGCTGGACGCCGCCGAGCGAAACCAAGACGATGATCACCCAACATCATGTGCATCTGAAAGATGCGCACAAGACGCCGCAATTCTGGCTGATCTGGTGGGTGCTGTGCCTCAACGTTTCCGCCGGCATCGGCGTCATCGGCATGGCCTCGCCGATGCTGCAGGAAATCTTCGGCGGCAAGCTGATCGGACACCCCGAGCTCGGCTTTACCGCGCTCAGCGGCGATCAGAAAGTCGCCATCGCGGCGATCGCCGCCGGCTTTGCCGGGCTGTTGTCGCTGTTCAATATCGGCGGCCGGTTCTTCTGGGCGTCGCTGTCGGACTATATCGGGCGCAAGAACACGTATTACACGTTCTTCCTGCTCGGCATCGCACTCTATGCGTCGGCGCCGTTCTTTGCGCAGATCGGCAGCAAGCTTTTATTCGTGAGCGCCTTCTGCATCATCCTGTCGATGTATGGCGGCGGCTTCGCCACCGTGCCGGCTTATCTCGCCGACATGTTCGGCACGCAGTTCGTCGGCGCCATTCACGGCCGGCTGCTCACGGCCTGGTCGACCGCGGGCATCATCGGGCCGGTGGTGGTGAATTACATCCGCGAGGCGCAACTTGCCGCCGGCGTGCCGCGCGATCACCTCTACGACTTCACCATGTACATCCTGTGCGCCATGCTGATCATCGGCTTGATCTGCAACTTCCTGGTCAAGCCGGTGAATGCCAAGTGGTACATGAGCGAAGACGAGGTCGCGAAGCTTCAGGCGGCCAGCGCCAAAAGCACGGCTGGCACGGCGTCCGGCTCGTTCGGCATCGGCAAAGGCGGCTTGGACTGGAAAGCTGCGGTTTTCTGGGCCTTCGTCGGCATACCGCTGGCCTGGGGTGTGTGGATAGCACTCAAATCCGCTGCGGTGCTGTTTCAATAGCGGACATACGTCCGGCACGTGCGGCGGCTTCGGCCGCCGCATGCGTTTTGCGTGGCGGCGGGCATTTTCCACGCCCGCGCCACAAGCCTCTTGACGAAAGCAGACGATCCGCGTGACCTCCTCGGCGATGTCCTCGAGCGGGATGACGTTTCCTCGAATCGTTATCCCCTCCAACGTTATGTTCGAGCATGATCTTTTCGGAAAACCGGTTTCCACTGCGGATCACGTCCGGGGCGGGCTTTTTCCGGATCATGCTGTAGGGGTTCGACCATGGCCGGCACTCACCTTTCCATCCGCATCGATTTGCCCTCCGGCAATCGCATCGGCCCGGGCAAGATCGCGCTTTTGGAGGCGATCCGGTCCACCGGATCGATCTCGGCCGCGGCCCGCTCGATCGGAATGTCGTACCGGCGGGCATGGCTCTTGGTCGAAGAGATCAATCAGACGCTGCGCGAACCGGCTGTGACCGCCGAAACCGGCGGCGCGCGCGGCGGCGGCGCGGTGGTGACACCGGTCGGCGAAAAGGTGGTCGGGCTTTATCGCGCCATCGAATCGCAGGCGCGGGCGGCCGCCGGCAACGAGTTTCGAGCGATCGGCCGGCTGATCCGGCACAACGGCAAAGGCGCGGAATAGAGCATGATCCGCGGTGGAAACCGGCTTTTTTGAAACGAACATGCTCCACTAAGAAGTCAGAGCGCCAATCAATTCAATCCAAAGCGATTGCGCTCCAAGCGCCCGCGAACGAGGGAGAGCAAGCATGACCGCCCCTGTCACCGTGACCGATGAGGGCGCCGTCCGCATCGTCCGGATGAACCGGCCGGAGAAGAAGAACGCCCTGACGCTCGCCATGTACGGGGAAATGGCGCGCGCGCTGCGCGAGGCCGATCAAAGCAACACGATCCGCTGCAATGTGATCGCCGGCGTGCCGGGCGCGTTTTGTGCGGGCAACGACATCACCGATTTTCTCAACGCCTCGTCGGGCGGGCTCGATCCGCGCGTCAGCGAGTTTTTGCAAGCGCTGGCGCTCCGGCAAAAGCCGCTGGTCGCCGCGGTCGACGGCGTCGCGGTCGGCGTCGGCACGACCATGCTGTTTCACTGCGATCATGTGGTGGCGAGTAGCGGAGCGACATTGTCGACGCCCTTCCTCAAGCTCGGGCTCATTCCGGAAGCAGGCTCGACCCTGCTGGCGCCGATGCGTATGGGCTATGCGCGCGCCTTTTCGCTGTTGGTCATGGGGCGGCCCTTGACCGCGGCCGAGGCAAAGGATGCCGGCATCGTCAACACCGTGGTGGACAGCGCCGAAGCCGACGCCACGGCGCTCAAGGCCGCGCAAGAGATTGCGGCGTTGCCGCCGAAAACGCTTGCCGTCGCGCGGGGGCTGATGCGCGGCCATCTCGACGAGGTGCTCAAGCAGATCGAAACGGAAGGTCGGCATTTCCGCGAGCTCCTGCAATCCGATGAAGCGCGCGCGGCCTTTGCCGCTTTCCTCGCGCGCAGAAAGTGAGGCCGCCATGTCGCTTCAAGAAAAGTCGCTTCAAGGAAAGACGCTGTTCATCACCGGCGCCTCGCGCGGCATCGGGCTCGCGATCGGGCTGCGGGCCGCGCGCGACGGCGCCAACGTGGCGATCGCCGCCAAGACCACCGAGCCGCATCCGAAATTGCCCGGCACCATCTACACCGCCGCCGAAGAGATCGAGCGGGCCGGCGGCAAGGCGCTGCCGCTCGTCGTCGACGTGCGCGACGAAGCGATGGTGAAAGAGGCGATCGACGCGACCGCGGTGCGCTTCGGCGGCCTCGACATCGTGGTGAACAATGCCAGCGCCATCTCGCTGACGCCCGCGGCCGCGACCGACATGAAGCGCTACGACCTGATGCAGCAGATCAATACGCGCGGCACATTCGTGGTTTCCAAATGGGCGATCCCGCATCTGCAAAAGGCGGCCAATCCGCACATTCTGATGATCTCGCCGCCGCTCGATATGAAGGAGAAATGGTTCGCGCCGCACACCGCCTACACCATCGCCAAATTCGGCATGAGCCTTGTCGTGCTCGGGCTCGCCGGCGAGCTGCGCAACAAGGGCATTGCCGTCAACGCGCTCTGGCCGCGCACCGTGATCGCCACAGCCGCGGTCAATAACCTCCTCGGCGGCGAAGCCTTGATGCGGGCGGCGCGCAAGCCGGAGATCATGGCGGACGCGGCTTACGCGGTGTTCGCAAAGCCGGCGCGCGAGTTCACCGGCAATTTTCTGATCGACGATACGTTCCTTTCGGAAAACGGCGTCACCGACTTCGAGCCCTATCGCGTCGACCCGGCGCAGAAACTGGCGCAGGACTTTTTCGTACCCGCCAACATTGCGGTACCGAAAGGCGTCAAGATCGAGGCCGGTTTCCACTAAACAACCTCAAGGGAGAGTAATGGCTCATGGCGCGGTCCCCCATTTTCATGGCCATCGGCGTTGCCTTATCGCTCGCGATCGCCGCTTCGGCGGTTCAGGCGCAATCGCCGACCGGCGGCGCCGACGCGCCGAAACCGTCAAGACTGACGATGACCAAGCAACACCTGAAGGACATGCTGGCAAAGTGGCGTGCAAACCGACCGAAGCTCAAGGCGTGCCATGCCGAGGCTCGGAAGAAAGGCCTTGCCGGCGACGCCCGCTGGTTCTTCATGTCGGATTGCATGAAGTCGTGACCGCGCGAGACCCGAGGCCGCGGCCTCACGCCAGCCAGCGCTTGCGGCGTTTGTAATGCTTGCCTTCGCGGAACGACTTGCGCTTGCCCTCGGCGACGCCGAGATAGAATTCTTTCACGTCTTCGTTCTCGGCGAGCGTCGCCGCGGAGCCATCGAGGACGACGCGGCCGTTCTCCAGGATATAGCCGTGGCCGGAGTATTTCAGCGCCAGATTGGCGTTCTGCTCGGCCAACAGGAACGATACGCCTTCGCTCTCGTTCAGGCTCTTCATGATCGTGAAGATCTCCTCCACGATCTGCGGCGCGAGCCCCATCGACGGCTCGTCGAGCAGGATCATTTTCGGGTTCGACATCAGCGCGCGGCCGATGGCGCACATCTGCTGCTCGCCGCCCGACGTGTAGCCGGCGAGCGACTGCCGCCGCTCGCGCAAGCGCGGGAAATAGGCATAGACCTTTTCCAGATCGGCGCGGATCGCCGCCGCGCCGTCGCGGCGCGTGAACGCGCCGGTGAGCAGATTTTCCTCGACCGTGAGATGGCCGAAGCAATAACGGCCCTGCATCACCTGGATGCAGCCGCGCCGCACCACTTCGTTGGGCGAGAGCGCCTGCACCTCGGCGCTGTCGAACACGATCGAGCCTTTGGTCACTTCGCCGCGTTCGGAGTGCAGCAGATTGGAGATCGCCTTGAGCGTCGTGGTCTTGCCGGCGCCGTTCGCGCCGAGCAGCGCGACGATGCCGCCCTTTTGCACCGACAACGACACGCCTTTGAGCACCAGAATGACGCGGTCGTACACGACCTCGATATTGTTGAGCGTGAGGATGGCGTCGGCCGCCGGCTCCGGCGCGGTTTTCATCGGCGAAACGGCGGGCATGGTGCGCTCACCTTAGCTTTTCCCGGGCGCAGCACAGCATGAAATGCTGCGCTGCCGACCCGGGATCGTTATGAACTCCGCGTTTGCGAAGATCCCGGATCAGCGATGCAACGCTGACGCATTGCATCGCGTCCGGGAAAATGCGCTTTGTGTTTTCGCTTTACGATGACTTGTCGCACGGCTCGGTCCGCTTCGGCCAGCCGGTATTGGCTTTCACATATTCCTCGGCGGTCGAGTTGATCAGCGGCAGCACTTTGTCCTTGATCGGCTGTATCGAGGGCACTTTGGTATTCCACTTGGTTCCGTCCCACTCGACCAGCGAGATACCGCCATGGCCGTTGTGGTCGGCACAGCTCAGCTTCACCGGCGCGGCGAAGCCTTCCATGCCGAGCTCTTTCATGCGCGCGGGAGTGATGTCGAGCGCCTCGAAGCCGCGCCGAACGTCGTCGCCGTTGACCACCTTCTTGCCGGTGATCTTCTGGGCGTTACGGATCGCTTCGGCGATCAGAACCGAATTCCAGATGGCGCGATTGTAGAAGTTCTCGCCCACCTTGTCCTTCGAGGTGATCTGGCTCTTGCCCTTGTCGACGACGTATTTGAGGATGTCCTGAATGACCGGGAAGTCGGTGCCGACCGCGTTGAGGTCGAGTGAGCTATACCCCTTCGCTTCCGGACCGGCCGGGCGGGCGTCATCATCGTTGCCCGACCACCAGACGCCGACCATGCGGCTCATTGGGAATCCGATCTTGGCGGCTTCCTTGACAGCGGTCGGATTCATGGCGCCCCAGCCCTGGAGATAAATCCAGTCCGGCTTGTCGCGCCTGACATCGAGCCAGAGCGAGCTTTGGTTCTGCATCTGCGGCGCCGGCACCGGATAGAGCTTGAGCTCGAAGCCGTAGTCCTGCGCGAGCGCCTGCAACAGCGGGATCGGCTCCTTGCCATAGGGCGCGTCGAGATGGACGAGGCCGATCTTCTTGCCCTTGAGCTTGTCGAAGCCGCCTTCCACGTCGGCGACGTGGCGAATGAATGCCGAAGCGCCGTCCCAATAGGTGGCGGGAGGATTGAAAATCCACGGGAACAGATTGCCGTCGGCCGAGGCGGAGAGCCCATAAGCCATCGACAGAATCGGAATCTTGTCGACCGCGGCCTTGGGGATCAGTTGCAGCGTGATGCCGGTCGAATACGGGTTGACCACGGCCGGGTTCTTGCCCTTCACGGCGTCATAGCATTCGACACCTTTTTTGGTGTCGTAGCCGGTCTCGCACTCTTCAACGATGAGCTTGACGCCGCCGATGCCGCCATCGCGCTCGTTCAGCATGTTCAGATAGTCCGCCATGCCGTTGGCGATCGGAATGCCCGATCCGGCGAAGGGGCCGGTCCGATAGGTGAAGAGCGGAATATAGATGCCCTCTTCTGCATGAGCCGTGACCGCCGCGACAGGCAGGGCGGTGGCGACCGCCAAGCCGAGGGCGAGATGCTTCAGACGCATGGCCGTTTTTCTCCCTTTGTTTGCGCGCGCTTGTGGGAGCGCGCTTTTGACGGCCCTCGATCGCAACAAGGGGAACGAGGGGCCCCGCCCGGCTGATGCCGCCGGCTCGGGATTTGGGGCGGAGTGTGCACCATCAGTACGGAAAGGGCCACACCTTCACAGTCTATTTTCAGCGCTGTTTTCATTTGTCTTTTTCCTAGGTGCGACAATCCGCATACTCAAGGTGCGACAATAGACTTCTGCTTTTGTTCTGCCAGCTTGTGCATGGCCCGCTTTGCAAGCCGCTGCCGATCGGCGGCTCTAGTGTAATGCGACGCCATCTTCCCGCCCGACCATCCGAAGATCGCTTCCAGCTCGGCGACTGTCGCGCCGGCATTGGCCGCCCGTGTCGCGGCGATCTTGCGCACGCCATGTGCCGAGCCCGGTACGCCCGCAGCACGGCAAGCGATTGCGAACTCATTGCTGAAGCTTTGCTTGGCCATCGGTTGGCCGCGCGCGCCAGCGATGAACGAGAGGTCGCCGCACGGACCGGCTGCCAGTGTCTCGGCCAGCACGGCAGGATCGGGATGGTAACGATCGTCCCGGTCTTCTCCGTCTTGATGGTCGCGATGCCGTCGCGGACGTGTTGGCGCCCCAGCCGCACGGCATCGCCGCGCCGGAGCCGGTATAGAGCAAGCACGTCGAGCCATACGCGTTGGCGCGTTCCGATCGGCCATCGGCTTTCGTAGGCGGCGACGTCCTCCTCGGTCCACGGCCGGATACCGGCGTCGCGTCTGCGGGCTGGCGCTTGCGATGCCCGCGGTCGGATCGGTCTTGACAAGTTGCATCTTGACCGCCCAGCGAAACAGCGCGCGCATCGCGTTCAGAAAGTGCTGCGCCTGCCCCGGCGTCATGCGCTCGGCGCTCCAGGCCGGCGCGGATAGCCTTTGGCGTTATGGCCGAGAGCGGAGCATTGCCGGCCGCCTTCGAGCACCTGCCGATATATCCCGTCCCACTTGGCCCGCGTTGACTCAGAGCGGGCCTGCCATGCGGCCGCGCCCCGGAAGCACTCTATGAGCCATCCCAACGTGCCGGCCGTTGTACGGACTTCTGTGGCCGGTTGGTGGGCGGCGAGCGCCATCTGATATTCGGCATCGAACTCCGGCGTCCCGAACTCGGCCCTGATCTTATGCGCTTGCCGTTGCGCCGAACGTACCAGACAGCACTGCCGTGCCGGCTAACTTCGCGACTAAGGATACGGCGGGCGGGGGCGGGGCATGGTCGTTATCACAGGACGATCTCCTCGTCCGGTTCAAGCGGCTTTTCCATGGCTGTGGATTGCCCGAGCCTAACGATTACAGATTGTTCGCCGATCTTCACCACCACCTCGGACGCGCCCGCCTGCTTCGCTGCGCGGATAATGCGGGCAACTTCGGCTTGGGTTATCTGAGCGGTGCGCCGAGGCATGATCACATGGCCAACTTGGCAATTTCGGCAGCCAGGGACAGTCGCACGACAACAAGCGGCTCCTGGCGGTCGGCCTTGACGATCAGCACGTCGCGCTCGTTGAGCCAGCAATACAGTTCGCGAAACCCGTCGGCTCGGGCCTTCACCTGGACGCAAAGGTCACGGCCTATAAGCGGCAGGACGATATCCCCGGCAAAGCGACCGCCGACCGCGCCAGAGAGCGGCACGCGTACCGCCGCAATGCCGTTAGCCTGCAGCGCATGGACAATGCTGCGCTCGGTGCGAGCGCCCTTGCTACGAGAGCGGCGCCCCTCATGCAGCCGTCCATGCTGGTTCGCCAAGCGCAAGCAAAGCAGGAGCCAGCCAAGGCTGTGGCGCGGAAAATCTGCTCCCGAATACCCAATGCGGGACAGCGGGACAGAACCGGGACAATGTCCCGCCATGTCCCGTAAGGCGTAGCGCGGTAGCGGGACGGGACAGGACAAAACACACCTTTGTGTCCTGTCCTTCCCCTCCCATCTTTTCGGTATTCTTAGCCATCCAACCCCTCCTGCGTGGCGAGCCAAATCAACTGGACGTCATCTACCTCACGACTGCCCACAACACCGCGCGCGATCGATTTATTCACCGAGCGGCGAAAGGCCTTACGTCTGGCCTCGGCTTTTTGCTGTTCGGTGCCGTCGGCTGGGTATTGTCGGTAAAACTCGGGGCGGACGTGCTCGAGGTTACAGGCGCGTACTTCTGGGCCGTCGGGGAATGGCCTAATAATTTGCCCGCAATCGATAAGGATTGTGATCAGGACACGCCGGAGGAGTTGCATCGACGGTGTCCAGCGGGCGTCCGGCTGGGCGGGCTGTTGGGGTGCCTGCCAGTCGATGATGGGTGCGGTAACGGGGTCGCCGTCGTCGTCTGTTCCAACCTCCATCATGCTTACGGTGAAAGGTATTTCAAATCCGCACAGGCCGTCGCGCTGCTTGCGTACCGCCAGCCGGGTGTTTCGACTCCGCCGCCCAGTTGCCGGTCCGCCAACATGGCGATTACCGTATCGGCAGCCCCTTCCTTGGCCGATGAACCGCGGGTGCCGGTTTCGACGACTTTGCCAAAATGGTCTATGCCGATGACCAGGGCTCCCGTCCGCAAAGACGCAACTCGCAGGGCCGTCAGTACTCTCTGTGCCGCGGCCGCGTCATTGTCCTCGCCGCTAGCAAAGCCCGCCGCGGTTATCAGCGTATCGATCCAGATCAGGGCAGCCGGTAGATTAAACCTGCGCTGAAGGTCGGCGGCCGCCTCGGTGGCAATACCGCATAGCGCGTCGGCGGCGTTTTTGTCCGTGAGCGGTGGACAGTCGCTTCGCCATGCAAACGGCAACGAGCCAGGGACACCGCGGTGTGCAGCAATGGCTGACAATCGGGTGCACAACATGCCCGAGCCCTCGAGCGCAAGATAAAGCACCGCGCCGGGCCGCTTGACGCGGTATCGGCCAGCAAAGGGCAGATTGCCCATCACACAGACTGATAGGTCTAGCGCAACCGTTGTCTTGAATGTCCCCCATTGTCCCGATATGAGGGCGGCGCCGGTTTCCGGCAGAATGCTCTTGATGAGCCAACGCGGTGGTGTTGGGGCTTCGCCGGTGTGGTACTTCCACGAACCGCTAATGGGCGGTAGTTCGGTGAAGCCATCTTGCTGATTGGTGTCAATTCCCGGGTGCGGACGTTTCTCACCGCTATCGAGACCCAACTCTATCGTCTTGCGGGTCGCTTCTTCTCCGTCATCGGCGTTGAGACCGCAAGTTGCGGCGGCGGCGATTAGCGCGGCTTCTACGTCGGCGCGGTCGATCCAGCGGCGGGCTGTCATCGTGCCAATTCTGACGGCCTTCTTGTAGAGCGTGTCATTGCGTGCGCCGCTCGGCGCCGCTGCAAGTTCGTCCGCGCAGCCGTCCAGCGTAGCTTGCGCATAAAGCCGTTCGCGCTCGGTAACGGGTTTTTGGGTGAATGCACTATTGGCATGGCCGTTGCCGACACCATTGTTTTTCTTCTGGGCGGTCCAGCCGTGCGTGCTCATGCACTGCGTGGCGGCGGCGATGAATTCATTCGCCCTCGCAGCGGTCAGTAGCGGTAGTGCGTCGGATTTTAGATCAGGACCCGGTTCGCCGCCGGACCACGTGTAAGGTGCGCGCGTATCCGGGTGTATGCCGTTGACGACGATTTGCTGGCCCCACCCAAGTATTTCGACCTTGTGCGTGCAGCCGTCGGGCGAGATAAAAATCGGCGTCGAAATCTTCTTGAATGGCACGTCGGTGCGGAAGAGCAAGGCGCGCTTGGGCGCCCTCCCGGTACGTACGGCGCTAATCCCAATCATCCGCGCGGCAAGGTCCTGCAGCTCATCGGCGACGGCGCGATCCAGGACGTCGACGTCAATCGCCGGCGTGGCAGCGGTAATAATGCCGGTGTTGGTCGCGTCAGGATATTTGGTCGCCCACTTGTCAATGAGGGCGTTCGTGGCTTGGATGTCCCCCCACCCCTCAATGGGCGGCGCCTTGCCATTGACGGGAATTGGCCGGTAACCGGCCGCTAGAAGACACTTGCGGTAGGCGGTGGCGCGATATATGCGCGCCCAGAACGGGTCGCACGGCGGCAGCGTTTCCCATTCGTCGTCTGTAGTAGCGGACATGGCGCCGTCTCGGGTGACCGGCTGCACCGTATGCAAGACGATGCAGCCTGTAGTTTCATTCGAGCTGTGCCGCAGGAACGGCACGGTCCGAAGTCTTCATTCGGCCGCTGTGCCGAAGTTGATCGCGTCCTCTGGATTGGGACCGGGGTCGCCGAACTCATCCAGCGGCGGTGCGGTTTCCGCAGCAGGTGAAAGTGCCGGTGAGGGTGCCGGCTTCGGTGCTGATGTCGCGCGTGCGGACAGCACTTTTAACCGCAAGCCGAGCACCGTCTGCCCCTGCGGGTTCTTGGTCGGCTCCGTAAAGATACCGATCGAGCAGCCGATCCAGTCCGCCGGATCTTTCCCGATGCCGCGGACCAACACGTCTTTGTTGGTGGCATTTAATGCGATCGGTTTTGGCAAGGTCCGGCAACCGATCACGCACTTCTTGCGCAGCGGCTTGCCGTCCAGCTGCGGTAGTTCCTCCATCCAAACCTTCGTGACGTTGTCGCGAATTCGCTTGTTGCCGATATCCAAAGCCGAAGTGAATCGACTGCCGTAGGCGGCGTCGAGGTCTGCTGCAGTTGGTGTCAGGTCGTCTTCACCCCATTCCTGGTTCATTTGAACCTCCATTTTGTTGCGGGGTCAAATTCGACGGCGCACCTGCTGGCGTGCCGTCGTCGTCCGGCCGCAGCACAAGGATCGCGCCCGGCCATTGTCGCCGGCATGCGGCGACAAATTTTCTGATCTGATGAAATTCCTGCGCGGCGACGACGTCAGCGCAGCGCTGTTCTGGTGTTTGCGGTGCGGTTCTCATGGGCCGCCCCCATCAACATGAACACCGAGAATGCGCGCGGCTTTGCGTTGGTGTGAGCCGAGGCTTGATCCGATTGGCGCTTGCCGGAAGCTTTGTGGGAGGTTAATTTTGAAAGTGACCTGCCGCCCAAGCCGGTCTATTCCTGAAGCCCCGAGCGCCGCCACAGCGCCGGGGCTTTTCCCTATGGTCATGCTGGCAACTCCAAAGTTGAAGCCGTCGGCAGTTGTCGCAACCAATCTTCAGCATCATCAACCGTGATGATTGTTCGCCTTCCAACTTTCCGGGCGCGCAACCGTCCTTCCCAAATCTCTTGGTAGACAGCGGATCTGCGGGGGCCGTAACTTTCGCTGAATTCCGGTATGCTCAACGCCCTTTGAATGGTTGGCGGAGGAGTATTGGCACGCTGTATTGATCGACGCCGTTTTTCAATTTCCGACACGGATCACCTCGCATCTGCGCGAACCTTCGCGCACAACGGAGCACGTGCCGTTTGCGGGGAAAATGTGTTATTCGGGGAAATTCGAGAGGCTATTTTCCCGAAGCTTCGCGAGCGCTCGCGACCTCTCGCTGATGTGTGGCACGCACGCTAAAAAACACACCTAATGGCAGCTACTCGAAAGGCTATTTTGCTGAAGGGGTGATCGGCGGCTTATCCAGCCCGTACTTTTCAATGGCGTCCCTGACAGTACTTCCGTCTGGCGTCTTGCCGTCAGGATTCAAGTCAGATGCATGGTCGGTTATGCTTTGAACCAGTTCTTGGTCGGAGCGGATGGGGCCATGCGTCTTTACATGCTCAAGTAAGCGCGTGTGCACCTGCTCCCAGTTGTATACCAACGGTCTTCCACGGTTTCGCTTTTGCAGCCGACCTGATGCAGCTGGGCCGGCCCAAAAACTTGGCTTCGGAAAGCGCTGTGCCTTACGCCAGCTGTCGAATTCCTCATACGGCAGTTTTATTAGAGCAAAAAATGGCGCAAGGTCAGGGTAGCTCGCCGTCGATGACGTTTGAGCAAGCACGTCGAACGCCTGTTTGCACATTTCCTCGTTCCAGCTACTTACGTCGTCTGATGGAATAGGGATGCGAGGTCGGATATCGACTTCCGCGAATGCACGGGGCAATTCTGTCACCCGGGGCAAAGGATCGTCTTCTTCCCTAACGAAGACGATGCCAAGGTCGTGTCGCTCGCGAAGGGAGCTAAACATTGATTGAAGAAGCTGAAGCCGAGTGCTTGCAGCCAATCCTCGAATTTCACCGCGCCACCATGCCCCCTCGAGACGTGCCAACAGCTCAAACGGATATGCCTTCGGCTTTATCTCTCGCGACCAAACATCCGATATGTCCGCGAATGACAGCTCGTTTGCGGCCAATGGAAACATTTACTGCCTCCACTCCAGGTAACGTCAGCGTGTTGCAGCACCAAGCGTTGGTGGGGTGGATGGGCAGTCACGCCCGGCCCCGCTTATCCTAGCATTTTAGGCTGCAAAAAGATCGAACCCGGTCTGGGGTGGCGTCTGGACATCAAGTGCAAGTGACTGCGGTGCAGCGTCGAGCGTCCTCGACAAAATAATTGCTCTTTCAAGTCACCCGGCTATCAGCCGGGTACTTTGATCCTGATCAATGCCGGCACCGCAGCTTAACGATTTCCAGCATCCGTTTGCAGATAAACCCGATCGAGTGAGGTGGTGCTCGATACGGCGGGCAGTGAGCGTGTGATCGTTTGGTACGTGCCGCCGCGCGCTAAAGCACCTTTTTTCTCTATTTTCATGGCAACAGTAGATCGCTGCGCTGGAGGCAGGAACGCTTTCGCGCACTCATCTCCGACGACAGCGGGCTTGTGGCACTGAGCTACCGCAGCTATGGCGGCTTGAGCGGGCGGCCACGCACAGGGATACCAGCTTGCTAACGGGCGAACCATTGGGGGTTGCGGTGCGCACCACTAACACGTCCAAGAATCTCAGACCAAGTTTTCGGCCAGAAGGGCGCGCCACCGCTAGAGTGCAGGCAATAAAAAGGGAAAGGTACAACGATGAAACGTGCAGCGCAGGATTGGGGGATCATGGCTCTGTTAGTTGAACCAGTCTAACACAAAATGCAGTGGCGAGGGATTTTCCGTTAGCTTCTTCCAAGGGCGCCAACGGCACGATCACGGAGCTCTCGGACGTTGATACGGAACATGCCAGCATGGTCGGAATTGTCACTGCGCCAGATGCGGCCGAATACTGCCACCGTCAGTCACCATCGGAGCCACTTAATTCTTGCGTGCGGAACGTAATGAAATACGAGCACGGTACCCGCTATCGGGCCGCTGCGAATTGCGCTCAACACGTCTTGGAAAGCAAGAATGACCTCACGTCGGCGACGCCGGCGCAGTACAAACTTACCCGCAGCGGCGACGAATACGTGTGGAAACAAATCCCGTCGGGCGGGCTTCTAGGAAATAGCTGTGCTGAAGGGACGCCGCCAATGTTTGAGCAATTCAAGATACCATGTCCCACTGAGGCAGCAAGACTAAATTTGCCGTAATGTCGCGAGCAGATAAAGACCAATTGATCGGTGAGAGTGATCGGGCGCGTCTCGTCGCCGTCAATGAGCAGGTACTAACGTTTAGCGACTGGGTCAACGCCGCCGATGCGCACATGGGGACAAGGAGAGGCGTGAAAACATTTGCATTGATCGTGACTTTTGCCGCCACCACTGACCTCATCGGCGGCGCGCGCACTGAGTGCATCGCCAGCTTCGACGATTATCAGGCTTGTGCAGCAGCCGGACAGGCGCTGTACTCGCAGCAGCATTGGGAATGCGTGCCGGAGAACGAACACTCTAAAGACGCGCCAGCAAGCCGCTAAGGCCTGTGCGACGGGCAGCCGCTCATATGCCGCTAGGGCGCGTTCGAGCGTGGGCGTTTGCCTGGCTATGACGATTTTACGGCGTACCTTTGAGAGTGTGAGTGACGCCGGACATTGGAACAAAGTCCCGAATTCAGCTCTTTTCCTTGATGTCATGGCGACGCGCTTTGAGGAGCAACCTTGGCATCAAGAGTGGCGTGAAGCACTCGACCGCGTATAGCTGCTCAAATGAAGCGTGACAGCACGAAGCTTGGCACGCCAGAGCGGGAGGCCGCCAACCGAGAGCACGAAGCCGCGCTTTTCGCCTTTCGCGCAGAAGCCGGCTATCGCTTCTACGCGCTGTACGACAAGATCAGCCGTGAGGATATTCTAACTCATGCGTTTGCTGAGTGCCGCTCCAACAAGGGCGCACCGGGGACCGATTGGCAGGACTTTGCGGACATTGAGACGTATGGCGTGGAGCGGTGGCTCGGCGAACTGGCGCTTGCGCTCAGGCAGGAGACTTACCGACCGGATCCCATCAGAAGAGTGTACATACCGAAGGCCAACGGCAAACTCAGGCCGCTGGGCATCCCGACCTTGCGTGATCGGGTCTGCATGACAGCAGCAACGCTGGTGCTGGAACCGATCTTCGAAGCCGATCTTCCATCAGAGCAGTATGCGTACCGTCCCGGGCGAAACGCCCAACAGGCGGTGGTCGAGGTGGAAGCGCTAATGTTCCGAGGCCATCCGGAAGTCGTTGACGCTGACCTCACGGACTACTTCGGGAGCATCCCCCATGCCGAGCTATTAAAGTCGGTAGCGCGCCGGATTGTTGATCGGCGCGTGCTCCATCTGATCAAGATGTGGCCGGAATGCCCCGTAGAAGAAACCGATGACCGAGGACGGAAGAAACGCACGACCGAAGCCCGGGATAATCGGCGCGGTATTCCGCAAGGTGCACCGATCTCGCCGTTGCTGGCAAATCTGTACATGCGCCGGTTCGTGCTGGGATGGAAGATGCTCGGGCTGGAGCGAAGCCTCGGCACTCGCATCGTGACCTACGCCGACGATCTCGTGATCCTGTGCCGGAAAGGCAAAGCCGAAGACGCTTTGCAGCGACTGCGTGAGATCATGGGCAAGCTGAAGCTTGCGGTCAACGAGGAGAAGACACGCATCTGTTGAGCAGGGACGAGCAGGAGCTTCGACTTTCTGGGCTACAGGTTCGGACGAATGTATTCGGCGAAAACCGGCCAGGCGCGCCTGGGGTACCGGCCATCGAGAAAGAGCATCAAGCACGCGGTGGACACGATCCACGCGCTGACCGTCCAACAGGAACGTGGCAAGAGACCGCAGAGCTGGTGGACAAGTTGAACCGCACGCTGCGCGGATGGGCAAACTACTTCAATGTAGGCATCGTCAGCAAAGCGTATCGGGCGCTCGACAACTACACCGCTGTGCGGTTGCGCCGGTGGTTGCGCATCAAGCACAACGTTAGGCGACGCAAGGGCGGGACTTATCCACTCCCGCATCTCTACGGGCACTTCGGGCTCGTACGCCTGACCGCGCTCGGGCGTGACGTGCCGTGGGCGAAGGCGTGAAGTCTTGTCCGAGAGCCGGATGCGGGAAATCTCCCACGTCCAGGTTCGATGAGCGGAATGTGGAAACGGAGCCAGGGTCGAACCACTAAGGCACCGCCAGACGAAAGAGGCGGCAACAGATATGCTCAGCCTACAGCAACCGCGCCACATTCCGAACGGAAGAATGGAAGCCATGTGAGAGCACCTCTTGAACGCACGGCGCGCTTCTCCTTTTCGCTGCGGCCGTTTTTTGGCGATGGAAGCCCGAGGACGACTTGGCCGTCTGCAAGGGTAGCGAGGGATTCCGAAAACGAAGCAGGGCAAGTCCGGGCTTGGCGCGACGCGCTTAATGACAATGGCCGGTCTTTAACTCGTTTGTGAAATACGGGGAGTGGGGTCGAAATCCTGAGATTGCGGGTAAAAGGAGACCCTATTCGGCAGCACTGCCGCGCTCGGGACTTAAAGGCGTGCGCAACGGGTAATCATCATCGTCGTACAGTCGGTTGATTTCGTTTTTGTTGAACCGCTCATCACCGACCTGCATCCAGGCGCTGAGGGATCGGCGTGTGCGCAGTTCGTCGACAGCGTAGTGGATCGCCTCAGCCGCCGTCGCGAAACGCCGGTAATCGGTGCGTCGTCTTAGAGCCTCGACAGATACAGTTCTGCCGGTGAGTTATAATCGAAAGCAAAGCCCTGGCGGCTCATGGTGGGCCTTCCACGAAATAACATCGGAGCCCGATCCCAATGCTCACTCTAGCACATTCAGGAAAAAGAGAACCGCAAGGTCATGCCGCCCTTCCTCTACCGCTGCCCGGATACAGGTCAGAAGGTCCAGACTTGGGCGGAGGATGAGCCCGAAGACGATGACCCAGTTACCTCCAGATGTCGTTGCCTTGCGTGCGCACAGGCGCATCTGATCAACCTGAAGACCGTCAAGGTGTGGGGGGAGAGGAGATTAGACCTGCGTCGGGACAGTCTTCACTCCCGACCGCTGGCGAGCTTTCAGCACCTTGCCGCTACCCCAGCGTAGTCTGCCGCATCAACGCGTATCCATGGCCTTCCTCTTGGCTCGCGTGTTCACCGCATGACGCTTAGAGTAGCATGCGGCGACCAAAGAGGTTTCATCATGTCTTCGCCTTCGCTTGAGACGTACGTAGGAGCAATCAGCGGCGTTACTGGACGGCGCAGTGGCCGAACCATGTTATAGAAAGACTATAACGGGTCACGCCCTGAAGGGTCATGACGTATCGCGAGTTGGATATTGTGTATGTCTGCTGCTGGATCCGCTCCCACACAGAGATGTCCGCCGGGCTGAGGCGGCCCGCGCCGAAATCGTGGAGGAACGCGCAGTAGTCGTGGACAACAGTGAGCAGACTCGGCTCCATGCAGCTACCATCTGATGAGCAAAACACTAGCGAGCCAGTTTTCTTTGTTAGGTCAAACGTAAAATGGTACCACCGCCGCTCCCGAACGGGCTCGCGGCAGGTCGTTTCGTCGTCTCGACATACGATGCACTGGTCTGTAACGCAATCAACACGCAAATCCTCCGCCATCGCCTACCCCGGCGGAAGCAGTAGCGCAGCAAGTGCTGCAAGCTTGATGTTCATGGCCCCCCGAAGTCCGGTTTATAAGAACTTTCCCAGGACACGTTTTAGCGCATCAAAGGCCGCGTTGATACGGAATGCGAGCTTTGCGGTGATTAGAGCCGCTTTGCGCCACATCTGCCTGGGCTTGGGGTATCCTGCGGTCACCCAAGGGCTGGAGGACAACCGGGAGACTGTGTGGCTTAGCGAGGACGAAAAGGAAGCAATGGTAGCTGCCCTAGTTGACAAGTTAGGTCGCCTGCCTCCCCCCAGGGTACTTCTATCCGCTACCTCACCAGAAGATGTGTTCAAGTTAAAGATGGAGCTTGAGATCCTTGAAACTGCGTCGCGAACAGCCAACGCCAGCGAGCGCAATGCGAAGAGTGCATGCTACTCGGGCAACAGTCTTTGCGGCGATTTCCGCCGTTGCGTCATTCCTCGCTGT
>CAWJRE010000033.1:0-104457 GCA_963845075.1 uncultured Alphaproteobacteria bacterium
CCGAGCGGGCACGTCGACGGTGGCCCGATAGGTCAGTGCCACCACAGGACCGACGCGAGGGGTCGTCATTAGGCGCTGGCGCACCTTCATCGTCACGCACGATAGCCAGCAAGCGGCGATGCAAGATGACGAGCTGCTCGCGAAGCACCCGCCGGACGACAAAGCAGCGCGGTTCGACCAGCGCAGCCAGCTCGGGCGAGTTCCCGACCAATTCTGTGATGCGTGTCTCGAACTTCACCGTCCCCGCCATGCCCACCTTGAGACCGAAGTTGCGCAACGTTCACGCGCAGGTCGTTCTCGATGGCGATCGCCTTCGATTGCAGCAGCTTGCGATGGGTCAGCAGCATCCGCAGTTTCTGACTGCGTAACGTCTTCACATGCACCGGGCGGTAAAGTCCCACCCGCATCATCTGCGCCATGCCGCGCGCATCATTGCGGTCCGTCTTGTTGATCTGCCGCCTTTCAGCAACGCCTGCATGTGCCGCGTCTCGACACAGACCACGGGTAACTCTGCTTCGGCGAGAGCGCTGTAAAGCCATTGTGACAGTGGCCCGGCTTCCAATCCAATCCGCCGGAAGTGGTTAACGGGATTCTTCAGCACCGCCAATAATGCCTCAGGTTCGCTCGCAACCTTCACTTCCCGAACGATCTTGCCCGTGTCATCCACAATGCAGACGCTGGTCTCCTTGACCGAAACGTCCAGTCCAGCCAAAATGGTCCATGCTGCGCTTCTCCTTCTGATGCTTGAGGCCGCAAATGCGAGACCTCGTTTCACCATCAGCCTGAAGCGCAGCACCCAAAATCTTCAGCTATCCACAAGCCGCCAGCCAGTATCCCATCTTAGCCCCAAAACCGACCGACAATCGTCTAGGGACCACGCGTCGCGACGGGCCAGGAGGCGACATGCACTCACTAGCAAAACGCCCTCAACCCATCGGAAGTCCGGCGGCGCGAAGAGCTTCCCTATCGGCCTCGACCTGTGCCGTGTCGCGGCGAATAAACTGGGTTTTAAACCACCCGCCGATCGTGAAATTCGGACGCGCCGCCATTAGCTGCTCGACCGTTCGCCTTGCCTCATCGGCTTGGCCGATTTGCTGATAGATGATGACGAGGTCGGTCAGGCCAAATCCGGGATTGCGGGCGTGGTAGGCCTTGAAGGTCGCAATCGCTTGTTCGGTTCGTCCCGCCAAGCGATAGGCGTTGCCGAGCGTGCCGAGATAGGCCGGAGGATAATGCGGGCTCAAGGCAATCGCTTTCTCGCTCTGCAACACCCCCTCTTCCGGATATCCAGACGGCACGAAGACGAAGCTGGCAAGGTCGGCCGCCAGCGCTGACCCGGGCGCCAGTTGAATGGCCTTCCGGGCATCGGCCACGGCTTCATCGTAGGTCTTTGCATCAACAGAATGAGACTTGACGCGGTATAGGCCTCGGCATTGTCAGGATCGATTTCGAGCGCCTTGGCTGTATAGGCCCGCGCCTTGTCCATTGCCGTTTCGTGGTCGTCCCACCAGCCGAAGCGAGCATCCAAACAATGGATGAAGCCCAGCATGGCATTGAGCGCCGCCGAGGCTGGGTCAAGCGCCAATGCCTTTTCCCAACAAATCCGCGCGGCGCCCATTTTTTCTTTGCTGACGGCTTGGTGGAAATGAGACATGCCCTGAACCCAGTGGGTCCAGGCCCCAACATTGGTAGTCGTTGTGTAGCGCAGCCGTGCCTGTTCACCCTCGATCAGCTTGACCTGCATCTCGGTGGCGAGCACGAGGGTGATTTCATCCTGGATGGCGAAAATATCGTCGATGGCGCGGTCATAGCGTTCCGCCCAAAGGTGCGCGCCATCCATCGCGTCGATCAATTGTGCCGTGATCCGAATGCGGTTGCCGCTCTTGCGAACGCTGCCCTCCAGCACGTATCGCACACCAAGTTGCTTCGCTGCCTCGCGGATATCGACCGCGCGGCCTTTGTAAACAAAACTGGAATTGCGGGCGATGACTCGCAGTCCCGTCAGCTTCGACAGCGTGGTGATGATGTCCTCGACCAAACCGTCGCAGAAATAGTCCTGCTCGGCATCGCCACTCATGTTCTGAAACGGCAGCACCGCAATTGACGCCTTGTCCGGCGATGCGAAAGCCGCCGGCGCAGTTGCAGGCGCAGCCGCTGTTTCCGCTTGCGCTTGCTTGAGCGCGATGCGGTAAGCCCGCACCGGCCGGGCGATGTTCTTGAGGTTCTGATCACCGAGATCGGCGAACAAGGCCTCCACCCGACCATCCACGTGTTGATGAACGACATCCGAAACGCAGATGCCGCCAGGCTCCGAAATGCTTTCAAGGCGCGCCGCTACGTTGACTCCATCGCCAAAGATATCGTCGCCATCAACGATAATGTCGCCAACATTGATGCCAATACGAAACTCGATCTTCTTGCTCCGACGGCATTTCGGCATTTCGTTCCGGCATCGCGCGCTGAATGTCGATGGCGCAACGAACCGCATCGACTGTACTTGCGAATTCTACTAAGGCGCCATCGCCAGTGGTCTTGACGATGCGGCCGCGATACTCGGCGATCTTTGGATCGATGAGGGAATTGCGCAGGGATTTGAGTGCCGCAGAGTGCCCTCTTCATCGCCACCCATCAAACGACTGTAGCCTACGACGTCGGTCGCGAGGATTGCAACCAGCCTCGTTCGGACGCGCTTCAGCCATTAAATGTCCCAAACGGAGTATGATTGCGGCCCGAGTTTATGGTCGCGGGTGAGGATTTTGCAATGCGGCATGGATGGCGCCGGAATGGCGCTATGGGTCATTCGCGACCGGGTCGTGCCAGCAGCAAGTCCGGCCATGTCCGCTTCTCTAATCGGCCGTTCAGGGTCAAGCACTTTCAGACTATCCGCCGCTGCAGTGTCGATGTCGCTCACGGGCTCGCGCTTCTCTTCGGAATCGGCGCCAAGGCCCTTCCATTATGGGATTCGAGGATGAGGTGGAGCAATCTTTGCAGCGGCCTTGCCGTCAGACGAAACGGCAGGTCCAAGCGGACATGCGAACTCACCTCATCCATCGTCCCGCGAGGGACATCATCCACCGCTCGGTGGAGCTCGAGTTTCCTTCTATTGGATTTGATCCTGTAGAGTTTTCATGCTGCTGCCGCGGTTTGTCCCCGGGTCCAACGGAACTCGGTGCCGTCCACCCAGATGCGGTGCATGATCACGGCCAACCGACGCGCCAGCGCCACGATCGCCTTTTTCATCCCGCGACGCCTGGCAATCTGCATCGCCCAGGCCTTAAGCCACGACCATTTCTTCGAATACAGCATGCTCTGAGCCGCTTCGTAGAGCATGACCCGCATCATCTCGTCGCCGCAACGTGATATTCGACCGCTCCGATCGATCTCGCCGGATTGATACTTGGAGCACGTCAGTCCAAACACGGCACCGACTGACTTGGATTTTCGAAACCGAGCGGGCACGTCGACGGTGGCCCGATAGGTCAGTGCCACCACAGGACCGACGCCGGGGGTCGTCATTAGGCGCTGGCACACCTCATCGTCACGCACGATAGCCAGCAAGCGGCGATGCAAGATGACGAGCTGCTC
This sequence comes from uncultured Alphaproteobacteria bacterium, assembly GCA_963845075.1. GTDB lineage: Bacteria > Pseudomonadota > Alphaproteobacteria > Rhizobiales > Xanthobacteraceae > BOG-931. Next base: position 3,586 of record CAWJRE010000033.1, read on the forward strand.
GCGAAGCACCCGCCGGACGACAAGCAGCGGTTCGACCAGCGCAGCCAGCTCGGGCGAGTTCCCGACCAATTCTTTGATGCGTGTCTCGAACTTCACCGTCCCCGCCATGCCCACCTTGAGACCGAAGTTGCGCAACGTACCGCGCAGGTCGTTCTCGATGGCGATCGCCTTCGACTGCAGCAGCTTGCGATGGGTCAGCAGCATCCGCAGTTTCTGACTGCGTAACGTCTTCACATGCACCGGGCGGTAAAGTCCCACCCGCATCATCTGCGCCATGCCGCGCGCATCATTGCGGTCCGTCTTGTTGATCTGCGCCTTCAGCAACGCCTGCATGTGCCGCGTCTCGACACAGACCACAGGTAACTCTGCTTCGGCGAGAGCGCTGTAAAGCCATTGTGACAGTGGCCCGGCTTCCAATCCAATCCGCCGGAAGTGGTAGACGGGATTCTTCAGCACCGCCAATAATGCCTCAGGTTCGCTCGCAACCTTCACTTCCCGAACGATCTTGCCCGTGTCATCCACAATGCAGACGCTGGTCTCCTTGACCGAAACGTCCAGTCCAGCAAAATGGTCCATGCTGCGCTTCTCCTTCTGATGCTTGAGGCCGCAAATGCGAGACCTCGTTTCACCATCAGCCTGAAGCGCAGCACCCAAAATCTTCAGCTATCCACAAGCCGCCGGCCGATTACCCCATCTGTGCACTGAAAGCGGAAGTAAATTCAGAGCATTTGTGACACATCGACCGGCTATTGTGGGTTGATGGCGCTGCCCGAGACGTGATTTCAAGCTCCTAAACTGGAGCCTTGGATCGTGCGCTACGAACTCAGCGATTTTGAATGGGCCGCCATCAAGCCGTTCCTGCCGAACAAATCGCGCGGCGTTCGGCGTGTAAATGATCGGCGCGTGCTCAATGGCATCTTTTGGGTCCTGCGTTCAGGCGCACCATGGCGCGATCTGCCGGTTTGCTATGGCCCACGCACCACCTGCTACAACCGTTTCGTCCGGTGGCGAAGGGCCGGAGTATGGGACCGGATCATGGACTCACTTGCCGCCGCTCATGATGCGGCCGTCCAAATGATCGACACGTCCATCGTGCGCGTGCATCAGCACGCCGCCTGCATTGCTAGAAACAGAAGCCAATCGATGGGTCGCTCACGAGGCGGATTGACCAGCAAAATTCATGCAGTGGTGGACACGAACGGGCTGCCTGTCCGTCTGGGACTTACAGCGGGCGAAGCTCATGACAACCGGCTCGCCTTGAGTCTTTTATCTCGCCTGAGATCGGGATCAATGCTGCTGGCTGATCGTGGATATGACGCAGACTGGATCAGAGCCTTTGCCACCGAAAGGGGTGCTTGGGCCAACGTTCCGCCCAGATCCAACCGAAGGGAGCCGATCTGCTTCAGCCCACACCTTTATCGCGCCCGAAATCTAGTCGAGCGATTCTTCAATAAGATCAAACAGTGTCGGCGAGTCGCGACGCGCTATGACAAGCTCGCAGCGAACTACCTCGCCTTCATCCAGCTCGCGTCAATAAGACTGTGGCTGCGAGTTTTATGAGTTCACGGCCTAATCTTGCAATTTCGGGCAGGCTCAGTGTGCGCACGACAGTCCCGGCGATTTCTGCCGGAGCTATTCCGGCCTTAGGATCGTCGACCGGTTTGATTCCAAGCTGGCGCAGCAACTCAAGCGTACGCTGCTCGATTTCCGGGGCCCCGCCCCGCAATTCAGCAGTCAAAAATTCCTCGATCAGCTTGTGGAGAATCAATCCACGCGTGGTGCTGCCGGCGACCGCGGGCACCGGCACGTCTGCACACTCTTCCGCATCCTCAGGACTTTCAAAGAATTCCCGAGGCGATGGAGGCGGAACCCAGTCTGCCTCGTCGCGGCTGGGCCGTTGCCAAACCAGAGTACGTCTGAGCTTGTAAATGGCGACAGCCTCTGTTGCGAAGACTTCGCGGGTCTGACTATTTTGTTGGACTTCTGCTGCAGCCCTTCGACCTTCCCATATGCCTGTATCGAGTGCTTCTAAATGCTCCAGTCCGAAATCGACCAACCGAGCCCAGCTGTTGTCTGAAAGCTTTGCAGAATGCCGCGGCAAGACGAGAAGATCACGTGCACGGGTCGCCGCGACGTACCAAAGCCGCACGCGTTCTCGAGCGATACGTCTTCGATTTCGGCGTATTCGCGAATCAATGCCGCTATTTCGGGAGAAAGAGAGACAGGCATTTCAAGCTCGTTACCGGCGTAGCGGCGAGCGCGGCAGGAGAGACGGACGGGGCCGGATTAGGAGAAGCGCCGGCGTCCTTTCCATAACCAGGACGCCGTTTACATTCGTTGTCGGCGACCACTGGAAGAATGCGGTGGGAGACAGCTATGCGAGCCAAACGAGCGGAAGTTATTTCTGCTCTAAAAGCTGAAGCACCTTGGTTAAATGATCTAAATGAGCCTTGAGTTGAAGGATTCGCTCTTTCGCCCGCGACTAAACTGCGCTCTGCCTCGAATAGCAGTAGCTCACTCTCGGGTTCGCGCTCAAGGTACTCCGATGCTTCGTTACCCAACAATACTGAGGCTTGTTGTCTGGCGGCGTTGATTTGCCTTTGGACGCCCTCTTTTTCGAATGTGGCTTCATTAATCGCGCGCGATAAAGATCGCTCTATGGAGTTTAGTCTCCGCGCATCTGCGTTCTCGTCGCGCAGTGACGAACGAAGTCTGAACCGCATGGTCATCCTCGGCCAATTCACTGCGCTGATAAGCTTTTTGAGATTTACGTACTACGGTAGTGCGGGCGAGCACTTCTCGCAAGTGTCCGTCTTCAAATGGTTTGGGACAATCTGAGCTGTTTGGGGACGGAGGCTCTGGCGTCGGCCTGTAGCACATGGCATCAAAGTGGTCCGCGAGCGAATGCATTGTTGAGAACGAGTATCCCTTGTCTTCCATGCAATCGCGAAGAGCTTCATGCTCGTCCATATACACGGCCCGACAATACTCCGGGCTTCATACCCCCACCCGTGAGGCATACTTCGAGCAAATGTTTCCTTTCCGCTGAAAGAGCGATCTGTCGCAGCAGAATGGTCTGCTCAATCTCACGGCGGCAGGTGCGGAAAGCCGCTTCTGCGTCGTCTTCGAAGCAGCCTGCGAGTGCTACACAGAGTGCCAAGACGATGGTAAGTAGGGTCATGCTCAGGCCTATACGTCCGCCGAAATAGTTTCGCTAGGAAAATCGGTTCGACGCCGAGCGGCCGTATGAAATAGCGGTATTACTCCGGTTGAGCCGCGCCTGTGATGCGGCCGCGCACTATTCCGGACAGCTGGCCTAAATTCGCAGCGCATGCGCCCGACACAGAAAGCAGGATGTTGGGGTGTTTGCCCCGATTTGGACCAATACCTCCGCTCTACTCGTCCACCGGGGAGGGGCAAAATCATGGAGCGATCTAGTTCGGATTCCTGCACGGCATCGGGCTGATGATGGCCGACATGGGGGATGAATAGATGTTTGTTGTTCCTGTGAGTGCCGAGGTCTATTTCGGCGGTTTGGCTATTACGTTTTTTCTCTACTTTTTTGTCGGGCCTTTTTTGAGCAGCATCGGCGAACGCCGCCGGGAGCGGGAAGCCGCAGAATGGGAACGGCGGCGCAAAGAAAAAGAACAACAAGAGTTGGCCGAACGTGAACGGCAACGACGCCGCGTCGAACGCAAGCTTGCGATCATCGCACGCGGCGAAATCATGGATTGGCCTGCCGGGGTCGCCAACAAAATCAAGTGCTTATGGCAATTTTAGCCGATGAAATCTTCCCCAAAATCAACACAGGGAGGACATCGGGAGGAAATAGAAACGGTCTCGGAAACCGGAGCGCCAGTGATGAAGCCACCGATTTTTTCGATAACCCAAACTGGAAGCATCGCGCAGCAATATTTGCACCGCGCACGAATGTTCAGAGAGGCCGCGGTGCAATTACCTGACTACTTTAACGGTGAGCAGTTCTGGCCAAAGTACGCGTTGCTGACTCACGCAATTGAATTGTCGCTAAAGGCGTTTGCTCAATATTCTGTCGAGAATGGAAAGGCGCTAGTTAAAGAGCCGAAACAGCACGACTTACTCGGATGGTATCACTCGGCACTGATATACGGGCTACAAGAGGAGCCCTATATGGAGCGCAATATCGAACTTCTAAATCAGCTTCATCTTACCCATTACACGCGGTACCCGCACAATCGGACAAATCCGATCCCTGACGCGTCAAATATTGTCGACGACACGGTGGACCGCCTGATCCTCGGTTTCACTCACTCAATCAATCCGCGTTAAATAAGTGATGCCCGCGCACGGGAAATTGCCGCGGCCCGCTCACCATCCCCGCCCCGCAAGCTATACACGCTCGCTCGGCTAATAGGGCTGTTGCCTTCACGAAAACGAGGAAAACACATGAGCAAGACGCCCATAAAGTTAAGAGCCAGAGCGCACCACCATCGTGAACGCGCTTACACTCGCGGCTCGTCAGTATGAAATAGATGCGGTGCACGCCTCCGAGTTGGCACTGCACGGCATGACCATTTTTGAACCCGCCGAAGCTCTTGCGAGGCAGCTCCGACAGTACTCAACCGATGCCCGAGAACTACGCGACAAAATCACGTTTCTATGGGAGCACGTTCAGCCTTGAAGATAGAAGAGCGGCGCCGCTTCCCGCCGCCATGGACCGCCGAAGAGACCGACGCATACTTCATTGTGCGCGATCAGAACGGGCCGGCGCTCGCCTACGTGTATTGCGAGGATTCGGGGACGCCGGACGGCCGCCGGCATGCTCACACGCGACGAGGCGCGGCAAATCGCGGCCATTTGATAGGGCAGCTTGGTAGGGCGGCGCAGACCGGTGACATCGAGTCTTTCTCGGACCTGGGTTACGCCGGAACCGCTGAACATAAAAAATCGTGAGCAGATGGGAACGCCGCCCAAACGGCCTGCGTTGATTGTCGCTTCGTAACGTAAAAACATAAATGATGGAGGGTCTGGCCCTGCCCCCCCCCCCGATGGCTGACCCTTCGCGAATTTTAGCCCCGACCTCAAAGCCGGGGCATTTCTTTTGTTTGAAGGAACAACTCCTTAAGGGAACAAACTGTCGAGTTCTTTCTTTGACTGCTCATGAGGGGCGCAGTCATTGTTCGCGCCCATGGCGGATCATCGCCCTCGCTCCAGCTATGAATCGAATAACACGCCCTTCTGTAATGGGCCCGATGAGGTCAAGTCCCCCTTGTGATCGTCACGCCGCCGAGCTCACGCTTCTGTCCGTGGTCGACGCTGAGGCCGCCACACTATGCTGTTAGAGGGAGCGGTGAGCCTATCTAGATACGCGTGGTTCATCAGATGACGGCCACTGGGCGTGTAACGGCTTTACCGCATCCACCGTCCCGGCGACGGGACTTCGGGCAGTAGGCTTGCGTTCAGCCTACTCGCATCTCGTGTTTCTCCTTGTCATACCTGCACCGCGGTCGGCTGGGCGTCAGTCCATCGATAAGTTGTACCGTCAACCCACATTCGATGCAGGATCACCGCGATTTTGCGCGCCAGGGCAACCTTCGCCCGTTTCGAACCTCGCCGCTTGGCGACGTCCATTCCCCAGCGTTTGAGTTTCGAGAACCGGGTTATGCGCGCCAGCAAAACATTGGCGGCTTCATAAAGCGCGGTGCGTACCATCTCATCGCCGGCCCGCGTAATCCCGCCGGTGACGTCCTTTTCCCCCGACTGATACTTTTTCGGCGTGAGCCCGAACAGCGCGCCTGCGGCCTTTGACTTGGCGATGCGATTGGGATCGTTCATCGCGGATTTGTAGGTTATTGCCACCAGCGGACCGACACTCGGCACCGTCATCAGCCTGCGGCAGACTGCGTCTTCACGAACGATGGTGAGCACAATCTTGTGCAGCTTTTCGTATTCCACCTTGAGGGTCGCCCGCGCCGAAAGCATTGCTCCGGCGATGCGTTCCAATGTGATGTGACCAGTCACCAGCTCCCGTATCCGTCCTTCAAAGCCCTTGCGCGTCACCACACCGACCTTCAGACCAAAGCCGCGCAGGATTCCACGAATGCTCAATTCTACGTCGATAAGCCGCCCGAGAAGCTGCTTGCGCGCAACCAACAGTGCTCGCACCTCCTGCGAGCCCATCGATTTGGCGTGCACCGGACGGAACCAACCCATCCGGATCAGCTGGGCAAGCCCGCGCGCATCCTTGCGGTCGGTCTTCACCATCATTGCCGATAACGCCGCCTTCACATGTCGCGTCTCCAGCAGAACAGTATCGAATCCTGCTCGCTTCAGCCCCGCATGCAGCCATGCCGACAACGGTCCCGCCTCAAGTCCGATCCGCTTCACCGCAAAACCAAGCGACGCAAAGAAGGCAACCAGAGCTTCGGGTTCACTCGCGACCTTCGTCTCCCTGACAATCTTGCCCTGCGCGTCCACGACGCACACGCTCGAGAGCTCCAATGAAACGTCGATTCCGGCATAGTGCTCCATGGCTGTTCTCCGTCTCCAGATGCTTGGGGCCGACTGAACGTCGTGACCCCGTTTGATCATCTATCGGAGGACAGCCACATCAATTGCCCGCTCAGAGCACGGCCCATTACGGCATCTGGTCGAAAGCAGTGGCGCGCCGCGCCACGCGCACTACGATTGGACAAGAATTAAAGGCGTTCTATCATGTCCCGCAAGATTTGCCGCGCGAAATGCTTCAACTCTTGACGCAACTAAATGCGCGATACCAAAAAGAATGATCGGGTCGCCTTGACTTTCAGCTTCGCGGCGTAGCGCGAGGCGGTCTGCGTCATCAAATTAGTTCCGACTCGGAACTTCGAGATTAACGGGAACGAAAAATCAGCGAGCGCATTGTTTGGTGGACGGGAGGCGGCCCCGCCTCAGCCCCCCGCACACGCTTCCCGTCGGAAAGCCCCGCGTTGCGTATGGGGCTTTTTCTTTTGGAGAGGCGAAGCAAAATCGAACCGCCGGTCATGACGAGCACGCGACCAAATCAGTTCGCATTTACTGTGGTCGTGAGCTTTTGCGTCGCAGCTTCGGCCATACGTTCTTGATCGACCTCGTCGATATGAACTTGCGCACGCCGTTGCCTTCGATACGCAAGGTGTCGGAATAACTAACCACCGCTTATTCCCACGCCGCGCTCGGCGAGAAGGTGGTGAGCTTTGTCACTAAGTTGGAATTTTGCGGGGTCGTCTTTGGCCGGCTCGACAAATCCCTTCGCGACAAGCTGATCAAGAACAGCCCGTTTGTACGCCTTCAGATTCGCGCGGGGTCCCTCCAATAGATCGCAAAGGACCGCAATTTCCAGGTCAGAGAGATCATCATCTGCCATGACATTGGTCCTTTTTTGGAGACGGTTTAGCCGAGCCTAGCACTCAGTTTCCCCTTCAGGCCAACGTGAGGGACAAAGTTGGGTCAGGCTGGGGGACAGGTAATGGCCCCGTTTTGTTCAACCGCGTTACCGCCTCGCGAATCGAGGCGTAAGGCCGTTCAAGCTCGTCTGCCGCTTTTTCAATCTCGGCGATCTGATTGTCAGGCGTCAGCGGCGAGCCGCGACGTGTAGTTCGTCACCACCAAGTTACCGGGCGATTTACGATGAAATCGTGAGAAGGATTCCATCGTCTACCGGATCAATGATGCCGACCAGAGCCGATCCACATGCGCTACATTTCAGGCTGTAGCTCTCGAAGCCGCATTCGTCGATGTGGGGCTTGTCGCTCCTGTAGAACTTAAGCGAGGCGTCGCAGTTTGGGCATGCAGCCTTCTCTAATTTGGAAACGTTCGATGTCTTGATAGCGGGCGCCACGGCCAATTTCTCGGACATCACACCTCTACCTCATCGCGTTGCAGTTCGCGCGAAAATGCGGAAGGAATTGTCTCGCGAGAATTTAGCTCAAAGTCGCGCATCTGCATCGATTGGCCGCTGCTCCGAGCCGATCGCCGGAGTTCGGACACCAACAGAATAGCGATTAAAGCTCGGGGAGCGAAGCTATTCTTTGGGGTGTATTCCCGTTGCCTTTACGGGACGGAAGGGTGCAGCCCGGTGGTCTTAAATGGCGTCGTGTCAGGCTCAAACAATTCCTGTCGCTCGGAGGACGTGGAGCGAAGAAATGGAAGATTTTCGTATAAATGCTTGGCCGACTTCGCGAAATTGAACGTTACCAGACCTACGGACGTGAACTGATGGGGTAGCGGCCGAAGTTCGGAGTGAAGTTCACAATCAAGAGCCCGCTTATAGAACACTTGATGCTGCGGCCGCACCGCCGCTGTGATGTAATCCGCGTCGAAGTGCTCTGCCGCAACTATCCAGGAGCGGAGAATTATATAGGGCAACCAGACGTATTGCCGAGCCAGCTCTCCGTCAGTAGCCACGCAACTCAGATCGACTACGGTCTTGTTGCTTCTTCGCAGCGGCTCCAGAACGCTCGGGAAAAGTTCGAGCGACGAAAAGCCGGGGGCTGTCGGCGAGCTTATCTGAAGGCGCAAAGAACTGACCAGCTTGCGGTCGACATACAGCCCCATGAGGTAGGTGTTGGCAGCATGATCAGCACGTTCAAGGAATCGCCCGAAGGAATTTTGAGATATGAGACCGGCACGCAAGTAGGATCGATAACGGAGCTTAAAAATAGCGTCCCGCTCGACGTGGCTCCCGGCGAGCCTGCACGTAGCGCGCTTTGAAAAATGAAAGAGTTGAGCGGCGCGGGGAGCTGATAGCACCACGGGGTTGCCGGACGGCGGGTTGGCTTTATGCACTCTCATTGGCCCAGAGAAACGGTCCCATTAAATCGGCAGTAAAAGTTCCATTTGCATTAATGTCTCGCCACCCCCCAGATTGGGGGGTTGCGCTCGCTGTTTCGATGCACGTGCGGGCGGGAGGAGCGGCGGCGATACGCCGAGTTGCTGCGCGATGGTCTCCGCTCATGGCCGCAGCCGTAGGCTATCCTCGGCAATAGCGGCCGGCGCTCAGGCGCCCGCAGCTTGGTTTGCTGCTGCCGGAATAAGCCCTTGGGTTCTATTTGCGCTTTGAATGAAGTTGACAGTCTAAGGCTTGGTATTTCTTCGTTTTTGCCCGTCCCGCTACTCCAATATCGAGGTACGGTCGCAATCCTGGTGGCCGAGGCATAAGCGGCTACTTTTGACGTGCCTACGCGCTCGCTTCCTATGGCTTTTTCCGAACTTGCTTGTGCGTTGGCCTGATGGGACGAGGCGCGGGCGAATAGGCATTGCTGCCGAGCGCCGGCGGGCTCTCAGAACCGGTACCGCTTTGCCCTCCCAAGCACGCGAACTGGCAACAGGCACCGCCAAAGGCGATGGGCCGCTCCCCGGCCCGGGAGGAGCGAGCCCTGTCTTTGTCGAAGACGTGGAATGTCGCCAAGCTCTGTTCGAAGATTTCCTCTTCATGGAGGATGAGTTCGCAATTCTCGGCAGCGCTGCGCGTCATCGAATCCGGCGACGGCGCCGGGCTTGCCATCGATGCCCCGCTCGCCAGCGACAACGACAATCCGGCCGCTCCTAAAACCGGCAAGGTTTTTCTCACTCGCTTTGGCCGCGAAACTTCTTTTGCGCGCGACATGTAAAACTCTCCCGAACTCTACTTCGACCACGTCGCCATCAATTTCGGTTCGGCAGGCTAAAGCAGTTCGACGAATACTCGATCGCGATGACGCACGGGCGATAAGCCCGATCCTATCTATATTACTTCCGCTCTTTCATCCTCCACAACTCTAAGTCATTAATGCAGCTGGCCGCTAATAATTCTGCCGGTGTCGCGTTCGGACTTAATGACAACGCTGTGATTTCCTGACTTTTTTGACACTTGCTTTGCGCTGCGGCCAAGCGTACTTGCGCGGCGTTTCATACAGGCTACTGGTCGAATTTTTGGCAATGATGCGGGAGCCTCAAACATGTCTCACGCGAAGCCGTCAAAACAAAGGACCAAAGTCATACCGGTGTTGGGGGCCGCCGGATTGTCGCTGTCGCTGGCAGGTGAAGCGCCGGCAGCGACCGGAGGGCTGGCAGCGCATTTGGTGACGCCGAACAACGAAGCGCGTCACGAACTCGCTCTCGGTGAAGAGGAAATCTTCGACGTCACCTTGGCGACATTCTATGTCGTCAACAAAGAAAACGCCGAGTTCCGACCAGGCCGACGATTTGCCATGGGGGGTGGAGGCGGCTGCGGCTGTTGCGCCGGCTGCGCGGCCGCGACGAGCAATTACGGAGCATGGACGCCGGACGGCGACGCAAATCTGCCGCAACGTTCGATCAAATCCACGCGTCCGCCGAAGCGCACGCACGTTCCGAAGAGCCCATAGCGGTAGCGTGACGCGTCGGGACGCAAGGCACGATCGTCGTCATCGCACACAGCTAACAGCTATCTGGCCGCCGCTTGGGTCCCTGCTTGTCGAGCGGAACTTTGCAATTGTCGACACGCTGCTCGTCCTTCCATTTCTCGCCCAACCGTTCCTTGCCGGTGAGCCGTGCACCCGCATTCGATGGAGCGATCATACCTGCGCCGGGACGAGCCACTGTCTCAGCGCCGAGATGCAGCGGAGCGAGCACGACGGCGACGAAGCCGGTCATGATTACGCCCTTCGCCACCAACAACATGAGCCAATCCTCGTAACAGCGGTGGCCGGCATTGAGAGCGCCGCGCATCGGCAGCAGCGAAGAGAGTGCCGTGCCGCGCGCGCACGAAGCAAGCGCGATGCCCGCCATGCTAGGGGCCAAACGTGCAGCTGCGATAGATATCGATCACGTCAGAGTAGGCACCAGCAAACGTCTTGTACTGGTCCGCGCAAGCTCCGAGCAGGAAGCCCAGCACGAGGAATGTCGTAGCGACGAGTACCAAGCGCGGCTGGACGACAGTGTCGGTTCGCAAAGAGCCGCTCGTGGGCTCGGTGAAGGTGGTCGGTTCGTGCATGTTAAACCAATCCCCCTGACATACCTTTTGATACAGCTACTTCTAGGAGCAGGAGTCGAACTTACGTCTTCTTATGCGCCGGCTGCCCGGCATCCGCAACGGATCAAAACCGGCGCTCGTGGCCGAAAAGCGACATCCGGCTTGCTGGTTTTTGCCGCCATGCGGAACATGGCTGCCGATTGAAGATCGTATTAGACTTTGAAGAACGTATTAAACTTTTCGAGACGATCGTTCTCGGTCGGGAGAAAAATTCGCATGCGGCGGTATTTGAGCCGATACTTGGCAGCACTCTTACTCGCGCTGATGTCTTCCGCCACATCTTCCCCAACCTGGGCGAACGAACTCGATTCCCTTTTGCAACAGGCTAAGGCGCTCGGCGCTCCGATGGCCGCGGTTCAGCGCGCCATCGAGATCTCGCACCAGCCGATGTTCCCGAAAAAAGACGCGCTCGCGGTTTTCGACATTTCGCAGCCGTCAACCAAGAAGAGATTCTACGTCTTTGATTTCACGTCGGGCCAGGTCACCGCCCACTACGCGGCCCATGGAAGACACAATGGAGCAAACGCAAGAGCGACCAAATTCAAGGGCTTCCAGACGGACCTGGACATGGTGCCGCTCGGCCCGCTTAAGACTGCTCATTCCGAAGTGATGGATCACTATAAGACGATCGTGGATCGGTACGACGGCACCGTCTATCGCAACATGATCGTCGTCGTGCTCGAGGGCGTCACCCCGTACAACAGCTACATCAACCACACGCCCCCGTTCAAGTGGATCATCCATCCGAACTGGTACACGACTGCCGGTTTTCGCGCCAAAAATAACGGCGTTCTGGGCCGGAGCAATGGCTGCATCACCGTCGATCCGGTCGAAAACAATCAACTGATTACGCGGCTTCAGGATGGAGCCTTGGTTTACGTGACGGTCGGAGATGCCCCGATCGAACAATATTTGTAGTTCACTTGTAGCCCGGGCCTTGCGCGTGCGTGCGTCTCGTTCAAGGGAGGATGTCACGGCGCAGCGGGATGTACCCGAAGTGCAGCATGCAGTCTCTGAACGTTATAATCCACAAACCCTCGCGGCCGGCATACACCGAGGCTTGACCGCGACAGATTGATCGGTCGCGCTGAAACAGGACCGGGTCGATCGGCCGGCCATCCGGCCTCGCCCAGGCCGGAGGATCGTCGAACCAGCCGCCGAGCAGCAACGCGATCACAGTCAACTTGGCGATCAGTTTCGCGCGCATGTAGGTCCCGATAGCACACTGTCTCGCCGCGCATTCTACAGCGCAAGCGGCCGGCGTGTCAGAACCTTTGCACCCTTGATGCGAGGCCTGCAACCAGGATAAGCCAGACACAGCGGCCAATCGGCGGCCAAGGACCTTTCACACGACAAAGGTGCCCACCAGTCATGCGGATTGGGATTCGTCTGGCGATTTCCGGCCTTGTGCTCGCGTCGATCATCATCACTGCCGCCGGCGTCCACCTATTGTGGTGGCGGACCGCGGAAGCGAACAGTCACGCGCTGGCTGCCACCATCGACGAGCAGATCGTCTCGGCGGTGCAAAAAGAGGTCGACTCCATCACCACCCAGGCTCGCGCCGCACACACCGCGATCCGGACCTTGTTTGTGCAAAATGTGCTGGAGACGCGCGAGGCCGACAAGCGTGAGTTCGTCTTTCTCTCGCAATTACAGGCGCAGCCGAGCATTTCCTGGGTCGCGTTTGGCTGGCCGGACGACGCGTTTTTCGCCGCGCACAAGCTCGGCGATCTTGGCCTTGAGATGATGGAAATCGGCAAGGTCGACGGCGTCGTCAAACGCCGCGTCGACGAATATCGTGTCGTTGTCGGCGACATCGAATTTCAGAAGCGCCGGTTCGAAAACACCGATTACAAGGTCACCGATCAGGAATGGTACAAGAAGAGCATTGCCGAAGACGAGCCGAGCTGGTTTGAGGTAAGTGCGTTTCCGGTCGGTTTGCGTCCATCGATCGCCTATGCCGGCCCGATCGACGTCTATCAGAAACGCCAGGGTGTGCTCGCCGTCATCATCGAAAACACACGCCTGGCGCAATTCCTGTCGCAGCTGTCGGTAGGAAAGACCGGTGCGGCGTTCATCCTTGGCCGCGACGGCGCGGTGATCGCAGCGCCTGATCCGGACGCCGACGAAGTGCACATGCAGCGTCACGATCAGCTGCTGCTGGGGGTGGCGCAGATGGCGCTGAAGGAGACTGGCGCCGCAACTGCCAACGACAAGTCGCACCGGATGCGAATGGTGACCGCCGGCGAAGGCTATGCCGTCACGCTCACTGCTCTGGACTTTGCCGGCTGGACGCTCGCCACGGTCATTCCCGAGGCGGAATTTTTGGGCCCGATCGAGACGACCATCCGGCGCTTGCTTGTCGGCCTGGTCTTTCTCGTGATCGCGGCGGGAATCCTGTCGGCGTGGCTTGCCCGGCGCGTCATCGCCGGGCCGCTGATCGCCGTCGCCGACGAACTCAAACATGTCGAGCGTTTTGAACTCGATCAGGTGCGGCGGCATCCCTCCCGGGTTGTCGAACTTGCCAACCTGTCGACCGCGATTGCCGACATGGCCGGCGGGCTCGCCGCCTTCCGCAAATACATTCCGGCGGACCTCGTGCGCACGCTGCTGCGCGAGGGTGTCGAGGCGCGGCCCGGCGGCTCAGTCCGCCCCCTGACGGTCATGTTCGCCGACATTGCCGGCTTTACCGGCCTGTCGGAGCGGTTGGGCGACCGCATCATTCCGCTGCTATCAAGCTACCTGGACTCCGTCTCGCGCGAAGTCAGCGTCCACGGCGGCACGATCGACAAGTTCATCGGCGACGCGGTGATGGCGTTTTGGGGCGCGCCTATGACCAACCCCGATCATGCGGTCGACGCCTGCCGAGCGGCGCTGGCCTGCCAGGGCGCGCTGCGCGCTTCGGGACTGGCCGACGATAACGGCCGGCCGGTCAAGGTGCGAATCGGCATCAATTCCGGCGACATGCTGGTCGGCAACATCGGTTCGGAGGTTCGGCTCAACTACACCGTCATCGGCGATGCCGTGAACGTGGCGAGCCGGCTGGAAGGCGCCAACAAGCAATACGGCACGGAAATCATCATCGGCGAGGAAACGCGGCGCCTTGCCGGCGATCGCGTTCTGGTGCGCGAACTCGACCGGCTGGTCGTGTATGGCCGCGCCGGCGGCCTCGCCATTTATGAATTGGTCGGCATCGCCGAGCAGGGGGCGGAACCGCCGCATTGGGTCGCGCTTTACGAGTTGGCGCTCGCCGCCTATCGGGCGCGGGATTTTGCCCGCGCCATAAGCCTCTTTCGGGAGGTATTGGCGGCGAAGCCATCGGACGAGCCGGCGCAGATCATGCTCGCGCGTTGCGGCGAGTTTCTTGCCTCGCCGCCGGGTAAGGATTGGGAGGCGACCAACGCAATGAAAGTAAAATGATGCGCAATGCGCTTCTCCCGTGCGCGTCGCGCCTTGACCACTGGCCGGGCAGCAGGATTTTATTTGCACGGCGAATCCTCGTCACACGATTGTGAGGCGGCTGCGAACAAAAATGACGACGGGTCGCGTTTGCGGGTTGCTATGAAATCTGCGGCCCGCCGGACTTTGCCTACGGTTTCATACCGGTCTTCTTGAAAGGATCAGCGATGACTTGCAAAAGCGCCTTCACTGCCGCGACGATTGCCGGTTCTTTTGCCGCCGCATTGGCGATGGTCACGACCGCGGCCGTCGCCGGGCCAAAGCCGCCGCAGCCGACCATGGACAAATGTTTCGGCGTCGCACCCAAGGGCGAAAACGATTGCGCCGCCGGCCCAGGCACGACCTGCGCCGGCACGTCAGCCGCCGACTATCAGGGCAATGCCTGGAAGTACGTTCCCAAGGGAACGTGCGAGACGATCAAGACGCCGAATGGCGCCGGCTCGCTCGAGCCGACTAAGTCCTAAAACCCCGAATCGGACCGGTCAGTAGACAGGTCTCCGCGATGGCCATGAGTGGCCGAACGCGATTTTTGAGGGAGGTCGCATGCGCATCGGACCGCATCTCCCAGCGCGCGCCGGCGTCGGCTTTAAGCCGGCACATTTTCGCGACATCCTTGCCGCGACCCAGCCGGTCGGTTTCTTCGAGGTCCATGCGGAAAACTACATGGGCGCCGGCGGGCCGCCGCATGCGCAGCTGCGCGCGCTGCGCGAGCGCTATGCGCTGTCCATCCACGGCGTCGCATTGTCGATCGGCTCGATGCAGCCGCTTGATCGCCAACACCTGGCTCGGCTGAAAGCGCTGTGCGACCGCTACGCGCCGGAGAGCTTTTCCGAGCACCTCGCCTGGTCGTCGCACGGCGGCGTCTATTTCAACGACCTCTTGCCCCTGCCCTACACGCCGCAGACGCTCGCGCGCGTCGCCGAGCATGTCGACGAGGTGCAGACGACGCTCGGGCGCACCATGCTGCTCGAAAATCCATCGACCTATCTGGACATCGCCGACAGCACGATCCCGGAGACCGAATTCCTGGCCGAGGTCGCCAAGCGAACCGGGTGCGGATTGTTGCTCGACGTCAACAATGTTTTTGTCTCGGCAACCAATCGCGGCATGAGTGCATCGTGCTATCTGGACGCGTTTCCGCTCGAATGCGTCGGGGAAGTTCATCTCGGCGGCCATCACGAGGAGATCGACGATAGCGGTGCCCCGCTCCTGATCGACGCGCACGGCTCGCCGGTCGCCGACGCGGTCTGGCGGCTTTACGCAGAGATCATCGCTCGCACCGGACCTCTGCCGACCTTGATCGAGTGGGACAATAACGTTCCTGACTGGCCGACGCTGCGCGCGGAAGCAGTCGCCGCCGAGCAGATTCTTGCCGGTCAAGTGCGGGCGTCGGCGGCATGAGCGCGCCCGTCACGCCACCGCCGTTCGAGCCGTCCTTTGCCGCCGCGCTGCTTGATCCCGGGCTGCCTGTGCCGCTTGGCGTCGTTTCCGACAATGCACCGAGCCTAAGCCGGCGCTTCGCGGTCCATCGCAACAATGTGGTTGCCGGGCTGGTCGAGGCCCTCGAAGCGCGCTTTCCCGCTGTCGAGAAAATCGTCGGCAAGGAGTTCTTCGTCGCGATGGCGCTGGCGTTTATCCAAAAGCGGCCGCCGCGCTCGCCGCTGCTCGCCGCCTACGGTGATGAATTTGCCGAGTTCATTGGCGCATTCGAACCGGCGCACGAACTCCCCTATCTCGTGGACGTGGCGCGGATCGAAGCCGCGCGCACCCGCGCCTACCATGCGGCCGACGCGGCCCCACTTGGCGCCAGCGAGCTGGCGCAGCTTGATGCGAAGACGCTGTCCGGTCTGCGCGTCGATCTGCATCCTTCGCTGGAAATCGTCCGCTCGGCGCATCCGGTCGTTACGATCTGGGCGATGAATTCCGGGGCACAAAAGCTGGAGCCGATTGAGGCCTGGACCGCGGAGGATGGGCTTATCGTCCGGCCGTATCTCGACGTGGAGGTCCGCCTCTTGCCGCCGGGCGGTGCCGCGTTCTTGCGCGCGCTGGCTGACGGCCGATCGCTCGGCGCGGCTGCCGACGCCGCGTTTGCCGATGACGCCGCCTTCGATCTAACCGGTAGCCTGGCGGCGATGATCGGCGGGGAGCTCGTGATCGGCTGCAGCCCTTCGGAGCCGAACGAGCGCGCGACATCATGAGCGACACGGCGCCCGCTGCGGGAACGCCGGCGTCCGGTTTGGCGGGTGTCATTCAGCGAATATTGGCGGCGCTAGACCGCATTCCCTATTGGCTGATCGCGCTGGCCGCCCGGGTCTTCCCCGCCGCAATATTCTGGCAATCCGGTCAAACCAAGGTCTCGGGCTTGCATCTCAAACCGAGCGCGATCGCCCTCTTTGCCAACGAGTACCAGCTGCCGATCATCGACCCGACAGCAGCCGCCTACCTGTCGGCGTTCAGCGAGCATCTTCTTCCGGTATTGCTCGTGCTCGGGCTTGCGACACGCTTTGCCGCTTTCGGCCTGTTGTTCATGACGGTAGTGATCGAAATCTTCGTCTATTCGGGCGCTTGGCCAACGCACGGCGTCTGGGCCACGTGCTTTCTCCTGCTCATCGCGCGCGGTCCCGGCGAGATTTCGATCGACCATTTGATCGCGCGCCATTTCGGGCTCGCGCACGGCCGTCGCCGCTGACGGCGCCGGTCGTTTGCCGATGCATCAGACCTTCGATTTCGCACTCCCGCCATTGAGCGCTGCTTGGAGCTGCGTTTCATCCAGCGCGCGTTCCCAGCGGGCGATGACGAGTGTCGCGATGCCATTGCCGATCAGATTGGTCGGTGTCAGCGCCTGCGACATTAGACGATGCACGCCGAGAATGATCGCCACGCTCTCGACCGGAATCGTGCCGACAGCGCCTAGGGTTGCGGCCAGCACGATGAAGGCTGCGCCGGCGACGCCCGCCGCGCCCTTGGAGGCGAGCAGCAGCACGGCAAGCAGTTCAAGCTGATGCGTGAGCGGCAACGGCGTGTTGGTCGCCTGCGCCAAAAACACCGCCGCGGTCGCAAGATAAAGACAAGTGCCGTCGAGATTGAACGAATAGCCGGTCGGGATCACAAGCCCGACCACGCCCTCGTCGCAACCGGCCGCTTCGAGCTTTGCGATCATGCGCGGCAGCACGGTTTCCGACGACGTGGTCGCGATCACGATCAACAACTCTTCGCGGATATAGCGGATGAAGCGGAACAGGCTGACGCCGGTAAAATGCGCGATCGGCCACAGCACGGCGAGAATGAAGACCAGGCAGGTGACATAGAAGCTGATCAGGAGCTTGGCCAAGGACAGAAGCGAACCGGCGCCGAATTTGCCGACCGTGAAGGCGATGGCGCCGAACGCGCCGATCGGCGCCGCCCACATCACGATGGCGACGATGCGGAAGAACATCTGCGCCGCCGTCCCGATCAGATCGGTGAGCGGCTTGCCCGCCTGCCCCATCGCGCTCAGCGCGAAACCGCACAGCACCGAGACGAACAGCACTTGCAGCACATTGCCTTCCGCAAACGCGCCGATGAAGGTGTTGGGAATGATGCCGAGCAGAAACTCCGTCATGGTGCGGCTGTGGGTTTGCCCCAGATAAGGCGCGACGCTCGCGGTATCGACATGCGACAGGTCGATATTCATGCCGGCGCCCGGCGCAAAGACATTCACCGCGACGAGACCGAGCACCAGCGCAAGCGTGGTCAGCACCTCGAAATAGATCAGCGCCTTGAGCGCGACGCGCCCGACCTTCGCCATATCCGCCATGCTGGCGATCCCATGCACGACCGTGCAGAAAATGATCGGCGCGATCAGGACGCGGATCGCCCTGATGAACGCATCGCCGAGCGGCTCCATCCGCACGCCGGCATCGGGATAGAAGTGGCCGAGCGCGATGCCGAGCACCATCGCCACGAGCACCAGAAACCAAAGCTGCAGGTAGAACGGCTGCGCGCGCTTGCGCTCGATCGCGCTGGGCGGGACTGCCTGATTCATGTCGGTCCAAGGCGCCACGCGCGCACCGTCGTGGCGCGAAGGTTCATCACACTCAGGTTCATTCGCTCCGGAAGCCCCTGCGCCATGTCGGCAAAACGGGTGCGGCCCCGCGCGGGCCGCCCTTGCCGCATCTCTTTATTTCACGGGAAGGGACGCGCGCCAACAATGGCCCGCGTCAGGCCACTTGCTCAGGCGTCATACTCGGCCGATATATCCTGGCCGGTATAATCCGGCATGAACGCAGCTGCCACGGCGCTGATCACCGCGCAAGCGGCGATGTAAATTGCGATCGCGTAGCCCGTCTGATACGAGGCGAACAGCCACGTGGCGATGAGCGGCGCCGGACCGCCGGCGATGATCGAGGCGAGCTGATAGCCCAAGGACGCTCCGCTATAGCGCAACCGCGGCGTGAACGATTCCGCGATCAGCGCCGCCTGCGGCCCGTATTGGATGTCGTGCGGAATGAGCGACAGCACGATGGCGATGAACACGGCCGACGGGATCGCCGTGTCGACCATGCCGAAATAGAGAAAGCCGAAGAGACCGGTCGCGACCACGCCGATCAAATACATCTTGCGCCGTCCGATGCGATCGGAAATGTGGCCGGAGAGCGGAATGGTGACGAAGGAAACCACGGCCGCCGCCATGACCGCGGCAAGAATAAAGTTGCGGTCCATCTTCAGCGTGTTGACCGCGTAGGCGAAAATGAAAGCCGTGAAGATGTAGAACGGCGCTTGTTCGGACATCCGCGCCAGCGCCGAAAGAATGATCTCGCGCGGTTGTTTCTTGATGACTTCCAGGATCGGCGCCTTCTCGACCTTGTCGCTGTCGAGAAGCTTCTGAAACACCGGGGTCTCAAGGATGCCGAGCCGAATCCATAAGCCCACGCCGACCAGAATGATCGACAGCGCAAACGGAATGCGCCAGCCCCAAACCAGGAATTGATCGCCCGACCAAGCGCTGAAGGCGAGCACAGCGATGTTCGCCAGGAACAGCCCGGCCGGCACGCCAAATTGCGGCCAGGACGCGACCAGGCCGCGCTGGCCGTGGGTACGCGACCATTCCATCGCCAGCAGCACCGAGCCGCCCCATTCTCCGCCGACGCCAATGCCCTGCAGTGCGCGCAAGATCGTCAGCAATATTGCGCCCCAGATGCCAATCGATGCGTAGGTCGGCACAAAGGCGACCAGGAAAGTCGCAATGCCCATGCACAGGAGCGTCGCGATCAACGTGGCCTTCCGCCCGATGCGATCGCCGTAATGACCGAAGATCGCCGCGCCGATCGGCCGGCCGATGAAGCCGATGAAATAGGTGCCGAAGGCCAGCAGCGTCGCCGAAAGCGGGTCTGAGTTGGGGAAATAGAGCTTGCCGAACACGAGACCGGCGGCGGTACCGTAAAGGAAGAAATCGTACCACTCGATCGTGGTGCCGATGGTCGAAGCGATCACCGCCTTGCGCAACTGCGCACTGTGCTCCGCTTCCGATAGCGGCGCATACGTCGTTGCCACAGCCATGGCCTACCTCCCCGTTATTGCCCCTTTTTTCGCGGGCGGTCCGTTATCAAACCGCCGCCCTAAGAGACGATACTTCAGGAAGGGATGGGTGGCTATATAGACGAGAGGCGCAGATCGTCTCCGACCCGCGCCTCTTTGCGCCTAAAAAGGCGGCAAATTCCCCCGGGCTATTCGCCGGGTTTGCTCGCCGCCATGACGGTTACCGGCGTCTCGCGGTAGTCGGCCGTAAACATCCGCTTCAGATTGTCGACCTTCGGTAAATCGTTGAACACGATGTACGGATAGGACGGGTGCAGCACCGCGAAGTCCTGGTGATAGTCCTCCGCCGGGTAGAAGCCGTGCAGCGGCTCGAGTTGCGTGACGATCGGGCCCGGGAACACCTTCGCCTTGTCGAGCTGGGCCACATAGGCCGCGGCGACTTTTTTCTGCTCGTCGTCGGCGTAGAAGATTGCCGACCGGTATTGCGTGCCGGCATCCGGGCCTTGCCGGTTCAGCTCGGTCGGATTGTGCGCGACCGAAAAGTAGATCTGCAAGATCTTGCCCAAGGAAATCTGTCGCGGATCGAAGGTCACCGAGACGGATTCGGCATGGCCGGTCCTGCCGGTTCCGACCGTCTCATAATGTGCGGTCGACTTGTCGCCGCCGGCATAGCCCGAGACTGCCGACGTCACGCCCTTGGTGTGCTGGAACACTGCCTGCACGCCCCAAAAGCAGCCGCCGGCCAGCACCACCGTTTGCTTGTCGGCATGCGCCGTTTCGTCGAGCGCCGGCGCCGGGATCACGAAGGCCCGCTCTGCGGCTTGCGCGGCACTCGCGAACAGGCCGACGACCGGGATCAAGAATGCGATCAATATTCTCATCTGTTCCCTCCGAGCATGGCCGCGCACTTCGCCGAAGCTGCGCGGTACATCATTTGTCGGGCTATGTTTTAGGACGGAGCCAGGCTCGCCCACCAATCACAAGTGAAGCGGGAGCGATGCAGGGTACGCTCACGACTTTGTGTGAGGGCCGGCACGTAACCGGCCGCCAATGCCCCTCCCGCTCGCAGTCGCTCGAGGCAGGCTCGCGCCGGCGGTCAATGCGTCCAGGCTTCGCGACGCGGATAGGCGAAGTTGTCGGAATAGGAGATGCGCGGCCGCACCGGCGGCTTGGTCTCGAACACCTGGTAGGGAATGCCTTGCTGCTCGCAGAATGCAACGGCCTCTTCCTTGGTGTCGAAGGCGATCTGTACTTGCTGCTTCATGTCGGCCGAGCTGGTCCAGCCCATGAGCGGTTCGACCGTGCGCGGCAGCTCGGGCTCGTAGTCGAGCATCCATTCCTTGGTCTTGGCTTGGCCGGATTGCATGGCCGTGCGGGCCGGCTTGTAAATGCGGGCGGTCATCGTCAATCCATCCTAGTACGTCGCCAAAACTACGTCGCCAAGACTTTCAATCCGCCGCAGCGAAGCGAGCGGGTGCTCGGGCAGCAGGATTTGATCCTGCCGCCAAGTCTTTCAAATACCCTAGAGGGATTCTGACAACAAGGCCCGAGGCCCGGCGAAAACAGCCGAAGCGAGGGGCTGCAATCAAGGCGCCGCGTGCTACGCGCCGGCGCCCTTCAGGTGCTTGTTGCACATGCTGTAATAGCCGCCGCCTCTCTGGATCCATTTGAGGCCGCCGTTCAGATTGCCGGCTTTATTGGCCTCGTACTGATCGAGACAGGTGAGCATCCGCGCCTTGCCGGAAGACTTGCCGGCATATTTCGGCGATACCGCAGTCGGCATTACGGCGTTGCCGGCCGGCGCGGTATTGTAAATGCGCGTGGACTTGGACGACTCAGCAGTGCTTGGTGTGGGCCCTGCCGCAGGAGCCGTATCCGCGGCCTTCGTGGACGTGCTGGTCGGAGCCGTCGCGGCGCCGGGTCCGCACTCGGCCTTGCGAAAGTCTTTCCAGGTCATGCCGTTGAGCGACTTGGCGGTTTGTGCCGCGCGATATTTCACGCTGCACTCGTGCATGCTCAATGCATGAGCGGGGATGTTCCACGTCATGGCAACGACCGCGGCGGTCGCCAAAAGCGAGCGAGAAAGGATCGACATTGCGCACGAACTCCATGGTTGCGTGGCGTTTGAACGCCACTGGCACGATCGGTCTTGTATGGAGTCCAAACGCCGGCGCTGTTGGCAAAGGAAAATGGCCCGCGCTGTTTACGGTCGGCGAATGAAGTTCAGCTCATTCAAATAAAGAAAATGACGTAACCGCGGCGAGCACTATTCCGCCGCTGCACGTATCGGGTCGGTCCACGCATGCCAGATGGATCGCCGAAGCTTTCGATCCGCCATCTTTTGACCCGCAATGGCAAAGCGAAGGCGGGTGGTCGGGGCAGCAGGATTCGAACCTGCGACCTGCAGTACCCAAAACTGCCGCGCTACCAGGCTGCGCTATACCCCGTGGCACACGTGGCGGCTGTTGGATACATGTTTCGTCGGCTGCCAGCAAGGCGGCCCAGCCGCCGCCGCTCAGTACGTCCAAATCAACCGCCCTTGGGCGCCATTTCTGGCACTATTTCTTGAACATGGCCCCGGCGACCTTGTCGCCCGGTGCGATTCCAAGCCTGCGCGCCGTGCCGCCGATCACTTCCAGCACCGCCCGGACCGGCCCCCCGGAGGGAACGAGGCGGTCCGAGAGCGGTTCGGTATTCTCCGCGATGCGCAGAATGCTGCCGTCCGCACGGATGAAGATCATGTCGAGCGGGATGTAGGTGTTGTGCATCCAGAAGGCGACCGGCGCCTCACGCTCGAAATCGAACAGCATGCCGCGGCCTTCAGGCAGTTCCTTGCGGAACATCAGCCCGCGCTCGCGCTCGGCATCGTTGGTGGCGAGTTCGACCGAAAAGGGGTGCACGCCGGATTTGCTGATGATCTCGATGGTCGCCTCGCCGGCAGCGTACGCCGGAACGAGAGCAACCCAGACGATGCATGCAAGGACCACAGCCAACAGCAACGCTGCCGGCTGCGTAAACCGTCGTCGCGACACAAATGCGGCGGTCAGTGCGACGACGGACCGAGCGGACCGCTCTCGGGACGCACCTCGGCGGCCATCAAGCCCTTCGGTCCGGGTCCGAAGCGGACCAGAACGAATTGTCCGGGGCGCAATTCGGTGATTCCGAACCGGCGCAGGGTCTCCATATGGACAAAGATATCGGGCGTCCCCTCCCCGCGCGTCAGGAAGCCGAAACCGCGAAGCCTGTTGAACCATTTCACCTGCGCCCGTTCGAGACCGCTCGTGGGCGCTACGGTAACATGGGTCCGCGGCGGCGGCATCTGGGCCGGATGAACCGCCGTCGACTCATCCATGCTGATGATGCGGAAGGCCTGCAGGCCTTTGGGGCGCGCCAACACCTCGCAGACGATGCGTGCGCCTTCATACGCGGTCTGGTGGCCGTCGCGGCGCAGGCAGGTCACGTGCAGGAGCACGTCGGCCATGCCGTTATCCGGCACGATGAAGCCGTACCCCTTGGCCACATCGAACCATTTGATGACGCCGGAGATTTCAATGACCCGCGCCGCGGTCTCATCGGTGAGATCGACCTCAGGTCCCAATCCCACCGCGATCGACTTACTTTCGATTCCGTCCGAGGCCATGACGCCGAGGCCGCCGTTTTTTCTGTGCTGACGCCCTGCGGGCGTTTCACGAATCTCACGAATCTCTTGAATCGAAGATAACATTCGCCATCGAAGGGAAAAGCACAAAAATGCAACACAGAGCCAAAACTATTGCAGCCTGTGAACATCGGTGGATGACGCGTCGTCGATGAAAGGCGCGAGGACGGTGCCGATGTCTTCGCGCACCACGAGATCGGCGATCTCGTCGAAATCGGTCGGATCGCGATTGACGATGACGAGTCGCGCGCCGTTCTCTTTGGCTATCAAAGGGAATCCGGCGGCGGGCCAGACCACGAGCGATGTGCCGATCGAGAGAAAAAGTTCGCAAGACAGCGTGAGCTCGCGTGCACGCCGCATTGCAGCATCGGGCATCGCTTGTCCGAACGAGATGGTTGCGGTCTTGATGAAGCCGCCGCATGCGGGACAATCGGGCGCACAGCCATTGCCGGCATCCATGCGTGCGCGAATCCAGGCGAGCTCATAGCGTTGTGCGCAATCGAGACACAACGCGTAGGTCGTGTTGCCGTGCAATTCGACGACGTGCTCGGACGCAATACCGGACGCTTGATGTAAATTGTCGATATTCTGCGTCACGACCGACGGAATTTTGCCGGCGCGATAGAGACTTGCCAGCGCGCGATGGCCGCGGCCCGGCTGCGCGTGGCCGAACTCGTCGCCCATGGCGAAACGCCGCCGCCACAATTCGTTGCGCGCTTCCTGGCTGGCGAGGAACTCTTCGAATGGAATCGGCCGGTTCTTAGTCCAAATCCCACCCGGCGACCGGAAATCGGGGATGCCGCATTCGGTCGAGATCCCCGCCCCGGTGAACGGCACGACCGTGCGCGCCACCTCGACCATCTCCTGGAGGCGTGCCACGGCGCTATCGAGATCGGGAACGAGCATCCTTTCGGGCCTCACGACCTTGGCCTACGTAGCTCTTGGCCTACATAGCTAATGTATGTCGCTAGTGTATGTCCCGGAAAAGTGGAAATCGGTTCCGAACAGATGTGCGGCAATAAAAGATCGAGAGCGCATCCCCTTGAGCCAAATCGGGATGCGTTCTCGGGCAGGGTTTCGTAAGAACGAGATCAAACCAACCAGTCAAGGTGCATTATGCGGTATTTGCATACGATGTTGCGCGTGCGCGATCTGGACGCGGCGCTCGATTTTTATTGCAACAAGCTCGGCCTCAAGGAGGTCCGCCGGATCGTCAGCGACCAGGGCAAGTTCACGCTCGTGTTCCTCGCTGCCGCGGACGACGACGGGCTCGTGGCCAAGGGACCGGAGAATCGCGCCGCGCCGCTTGTCGAACTGACCTACAACTGGGATAGCAAAGAGGATTATGGCGAAGCACGCTATTTCGGCCACCTCGCCTACGAGGTCGACGACATCTACGCGACCTGCGAGAAGCTGATGAAGGCCGGCGTGACGATCAACCGTCCGCCGCGCGACGGCATGATGGCGTTCGTGCGCTCTCCCGACAAACAATCCATCGAGCTGCTGCAGAAGGGCGCAGCGCTGCCGCCCAAGGAGCCATGGACCTCGATGCCCAATACCGGGCATTGGTGAGCCGGCGCGCGCGGGTTCCGGGCGGCGCTCATGTTCGATTGAATGAAAGCGGGAGCGAGGCTCGCCTGGCTCCCATCTTTCCTGGCTGGTACGCCCGGCTTGCCGCGGTCGTTTTGGCTCCCGTTCGGCGAAAACGCCGGCCGCGGCGGGCTCCTTGCCGCAACCGGCAAACCTCTTTATATGTCGCGCCCTCCCCACAGCGCCGTTTGCGCGTGGTCCGCGCCCTTCGTCTAGCGGTCCAGGACGCCGCCCTTTCACGGCGGAAACACGGGTTCGATTCCCGTAGGGCGCGCCAGTGATTTCAATCACTTAGCGGCGCCCAGATCCCCATTCAATAGGTGGCGCTGTCGTCCTTCATGGCGGCGCTCGCCCTCGCCGGCCACGCGCGTCAAGCTTAGACAGCCTGGCGCAATGCGGTCGACGACGGTGCGAAGTGTCGGTCATACCGGGCAAGACCCCGGCGACGATGCGTATCGGCAATGTCGACCGCTGCCCGGCACTGTGCGCACTCGAGCTCGCGCTATTGCCATGAGAAGTGGAGCGGCGTCTGCACCGGCCCCGCGCCAATATCCGGCGATATCCGGGGCCGACGCTTCTTTGGAGCTATTCAGCCTTAGCGACAGAAGGCGATATGACAGTTGATTCCACCGGCAACACGACAATGACGCAGGGCAAAATGCGTGGCCCTGCTAAAGAAAATGCCATAGCCCCAAACTGCTACGCCATTAGAGCTGCGGGCCAGACACTGAAATGCCGATGCCGACGTTGAGACCGTTGCAACGATCGTGAACCCTATAAGGATGGCCGCAACAAAACGGTTCATAGTCTACCTCCCTGAAAGCAGGATCTGGACGCCGCCACTGAAGTAACGGCGACTTGTACACGCAGACAGTTTGGATTGCCCAGCTGTCGCAGTCCACATTTACGTGAGATATTCGGAAGGTGTTGCTGGCCGGTAACAAGGTCATCGGCTGCGTGGTTGCTGCACGGACAGAATCTCTGATTTGCTCCATCTCCAATTTGCCCCGACTGCGTCAGGGCTGTCCGCTCAAAAGCGGCGAAACCTCTATGCTCGCGGCCTCAATGACTCGATCAACCGTTGCAATTCTTTCTTCGCTTGCTCTTGCCGCTTGCACCACGGCGCAAATGCCTGCCGCGTGGACAAGAACTGACGGCCAGCCAAGTGATCCGGCCCAGCTTGAATCCGCCAAGACGATTTGTCGAGGTGAGATGGAACAAGCAGAACTCGTCACCAATGCAAGAGGCTTGGTGCCAATTCAGTTGCCCGGACAAGAGAGTCCCACGCTCAAAGTGTATATCGGCTGCATGGCGCGGCACGGCTATACGGCCGCTCGGTGATCGGCCTATCCTTTCAGAAACTTAATATTGCAAAGCCTATTCGCAAATTCGCCGAACGCCTCACCCACGCCATTGGCCCATCCGAATCGCGCGCGCCATTTTTCTGACGGCACGACCTTCGCGCGTGCTCGCCTTGAACGACAGTATCGCGTTGCAGATTGGATCGACGCGCGTGTAGCAGGCCTCAAGGGCGTCCATGGCCCGAATATAGGCAGCGCCAATTTCAGTTTCACGCTCGACACATTCTCGCGCGGCGCAATAAGCCGCCGCGTCGCGCCACGTCCATTCCGCCGTATCCTCAGGCCACGATCCTCGGCGTCGCACTTCCGTCGCAACTAAATCCCGCACTTCGTCGACCCAACGCAACATACTGACGAGTTTGGGCTGCACGCTCGCCAACCGCTCACCCAGTTCAAGCAATTCGTCGTCGTCTTTCTGTTTCACATCATGGCGCGCCGGCAACCGTCCCGGAGAGTCATCGGCCGGATTGTTGCTCTGGCGCGGGGAGGAAGTTTGGGCCGGGGTGATGATTCGCGATGAAACACGCGGTGCATTCTGCCGCTGTCCAGGGCGTGCGAAACCGGCGCCGGGCGCACTATTGTATGCTTTAGCCCTTGTGCTCATCGTCAACTCGCGCGAGCTTCTGCCAGCAGTCCGACAGACCGAGCCAAAAACTCCGATCCTCCCGCCGCGCCTGCTTCGCCAGATCGCGGCACGCCTTTGCCTGTTTTCGATAGATGTCGGCGGCGTGCCATGCCGCGGGCTTGCATTCCTCCGTGTGCGATATGCCGCACGCCGCGCATTCGAAGGTGCACAGATCGGGCAATCCGCCGAATCGTTGCGTTCGTCGGACGAGCTTCATGGGCTGGGCGCAGTGCTGGCACCGCAGGGACGCCGGGGGAGTATCGTTGGCAATCATAACGACCCGCAGTTTTTTGTTCTTAAGAGAGCGGCTCTCGGCGGCTCGCAGGTCGACAAAACCGTGTCCACGCAAACGGCGAGCCTCGCGGCGCCGTAAATAATGTCAGCAATCTTTCGGCGACGTGACGAGCAGATTAATCTTTGGCAAGCCGATCACGGCGCCGTGATATCTGCTTCAACTCACTCGTGGGTCTTCAGATCGTAGTGCCTGATGTCCGACGCGAAGATGTGGTCGCAGTGCCCGAGCACGGCGACCAACCATGTTCTTCCAACTCCGGCGATCTTAGTCTAAGACGAATGCCATTCGATATTCAATATCGCAACGGGAAGAAAACGAACGCCATTCGCTGTTGATGCGCCCGCCGCCCCGCACGGGCGAGTTCAGCCAGCTCCAACCTCAAAAGATGGACACACGATGCGCATAGAGGATCGCTTTGTTGTTGCGGCGCCGCGGGAGCGGGTCTGGGTCGCCATCAAGGATCCGGCCGTCGTGGCGCCCTGTATTCCCGGCTGCCAAGGGGTCGAGGTCATCGGTCCCACGCGCTACAAGGCGAAAATCCGCGTGCAGGTCGGGCCGATCAAGGCCGACTTCAATGTCGATGTCGAGATCGTTTCGGAAACGGCGCCCGAAGAAGTCCGCTCACGAACGCGCGGTGAGGAAGGCAGCCGCGCAAGCTCGCTGTCGGCTGACAATACGCTGCGGCTGACCGCCTTGAGCGACAATGAGACCGAAGTGTTCTACGCCTCGGAAGCGGCCGTCGTCGGGCGGCTGGGAAAATTCGGCCTCGGGGTGATGAAGAAGAAGGCGGAAAGCCTGGGGCGCGAGTTCGCGCAGGCGTTCAAAAACAAAGTCGAGCAGCCCTGAGCGTAATGTTGCTTAAGGCCTATTGTCCCGGATTCGAAATTCGTAAGATTTGTTGGCGCTATCAATGTTGAGTCTCTTCAATGGTTTAGCCGCCGCGGCGGCGCTCGGGAGATCGAGCGAACTTCGGATTCAGGACACTAGTTCTTGCGCCGATCGGCCACTTCGACGACGACCGCCATGGCGGTGTCGCCGGCGGCGCAGCCGGTGAACAAGCCGTAACCGCCGCCGCGCTGCGCCAATTCCTCGATCAACTCGATGACGCCGCGGGTGCCCATCGGCGCCTGCGGGTGGCCCCAGACGAGCGAGCAGCCGAAATTATTCATCTTCTCCAGCGGGTATCCCGTCTGCCGCGAAAACAGTACGTCGTTGACGGCGAACGGATTGTGCGTCTTGACCGCATCCATCCGCTCGATGGTGGTCCCGGCCGCATCGAGCGCTTGCTTGGCGGCCGGGATTGGCGCTTCCGGCATGTACGCGATCGCAGCCCGCGCGCTGCCAAAGCCGTGCAGGCGCACGCGGATATCGCGATTGGCACTCAATGCGCCGGCCCGCTCAGGCTCGGCGACGATGATCGCGGCATTGCCGTCGGCCGGGTGAGTCTGTCCACCAAAGGTCACCGTTCCGCCCGCTTGGACCGGCTTGAGATTGGCAAGGCCCTCGGCCGACGAGAAACGGATGCCGTCATCGGATTCGAGCGTCGCGGCTGTCTTTCTGAACGCGGGATCCGGCACCTCGAACGGCAGGCTCATGTAGCGCTTCTGAAACGCGCAGCCGTCGGAGAGTGCATCACGATATTGCTGCTCGCGCATCAGCACCACGTCGTGTTGCTGTGCGGTGGTGATCTGATGCTTGGCGGCGACATTTTCCGCAGTCTGCAGCATCGCATGGCCGCCGAGCGGATCGCGGCTGAAATTGTCCATCACCCAATCCTCATGCGCGCCGGTGCCGCCCGGGCCTTTCGGGTTGGGATAATAAAGATGCGGACCGTTGGAGGTGCGGTCGCAGGTCAGCGACAGCGACACGCCGCACAGGCCGGCCTCGATCTCCTGCGTGGCTGCGAGCAGAGCGCGCACGCCGGTGGCGCAAGCCTGCATCACCGTCGGGCCCGCGACATGGCCGAGCCCGGCGCGGCCCGCGACCCAGGGCAATCCGTAAAACGAATGCGCCTGCGGCACGCTAAAGCCGAGCACGCCATGTTCGATGGCGTTCGCCGGAATGCCGCGGCGATCGAGCTCTTTGCGTGTCGTGTAAGCGGCAAATTCCAGCGAATGCAGATTGGCGAAAGCGCCCTGCCAGCGCGCGAATGGCGTGCTCCAATAGGCACCGTAGGGGATTTCAGCCTTGTAGGCCATGTCCGCCCTTCTTTACGTTTGACGTCTGCGCCTCTGAAACAAGCCGTTCGCGCAGCGCCACCTTGTCGATCTTGCCGACTGTCGTGCGCGGCAAAACATCCACCAGATAGATTTGCGACGGCACCTTGTACGGCGCCAGATTTTTCTTGCAGTGCGCGATCAGTTCGTCGGCTGCAATGCGCGCGTTCTCATTGAGCACCACGAAGGCACGCACGGTTTCGCCATAGTAGCGGTCCGGCGCCCCGGTGGTCGCTGCCTCCCTGACCGCCGGATGGGTAAACAGCACTTCGTCCACCTCGCGCGGATACACGTTGTAGCCGCCGACGATCACCATGTCCTTCTTGCGGTCGCGGATGAACAGATAACCGTCCGCGTCCAGTTCGCCGATGTCCCCGGTATATAAGTAACCGTTGCGCAGCGCTTCGGCGGTTTCCTTCGGCTTGTTGCGATAGCCGGACATGATCTGCGGGCCGCGCGCGCGGATTTCTCCGATCTCGCCGAGACCCAGCACCTTCGTGCCGGTCTCGGTGTCGACGATCTCGAGCGTGGTGAGCGGCAAGGCGGGACCGGACGAGCCAACTTTGAAAGGCCCACCCTCGCGCACATACGTCAGCACGGGCCCGGCTTCGGTTTGTCCGAAACCCTCCAGGATCGGCGTGCCGGTCTGCGCCGACCATTGCCGCATCGTCTCCTCCGGCAGCGGCGCCGAGCCGGAATAGGCCGTGCGCAAGGAGGAGAAATCGGTCGCTTTGAACTTCTCGTGCGCGAGCAAGCCGATGAACACCGTCGGCCCGGCCGGCAAGCGGGTGATTTTCTGCTCTGCAATAAGGTCGAGCACCGCGTCCGGCCGGTAACGCGGCATGATGACAAGCCGTCCGCCGCAATAGGCAGCGAGATGAAGACACATCGCCACCGCGAAGACATGGAACAGCGGCATCATGCAGAGGATGCTTTCGTCGCCCGGGTACGTCGGCAGCGCTGCTTCGCGCTGACTGATATTCACCGCCATCTGCCGATGGCTGATGTTGACGCCCTTCGGCAATCCGGTCGTGCCGCCGGTATATTGCAAGGTCGCAAGATCGTCGGGCGACGGCCGCGGCTCGGGCAAACGCCGCTCCGGCTCGTCCTTCCACGCATCAAGCGCGCGGCCACCCTCGCCGATCCGCACTGTGTGCGCGATGCCGAGCGCCGCAGCGAGCGGTTCGACTCTGCTCGCAACCTCGGCGTCGTAGATAACGACAATCGGATCGGCGTCTTTAAGAATGTAGCTGAGCTCGCGTTCGGTATAGGTCGGGTTGATCGGCACCGCCTGCGCGCCCGCGGCATGAGCGCCGAACATCGCAATCGGCACATCGAGCGAGTTCGCGCACACCAGCGCAACGCGGCCGCCGCGCGCCCCGTACCCGGCCAACTCCTCGGCAAAACCGGCGACGCAGCGCAGGTATTGCGCATAGCCGAGACTGCGCGGCCCGCAGGTCAGCGCCGTCTGATCGGGAAAGCGCGCCGCGGTATCGGCCAGCATATGCACGACGGTCGGGAATACGCGCGGCAAATTCTCGACCGCATCCGTTGTCATCCCGCGACCCTTGCTCGTCCCACAGCGGCGACCCGATTGGTCCGGCGCGCCTCCGCCTTGGTGGTGGGCAAACGCCCGCGCTCTTGCGGCCGCGCGATCAGAATGTCCGCAAACAAGGCGAGGTGGCGCGGCGGGCACACCGCGCCGCCCTTGAGATGGAAATTCAACGCGTAGCCGTCGAACGCCATCAGCATGATGCTGGCGAGGTCGCGCGCGTTCTTGCGGTCGGTGGCCGGCAGGCAATCCTTGAGCAGCTTTGCCAGCCGCTCCTCGATCGCAAGCCGCAGCGTCGGGCTATAGCCCTCCCGCCCATTCGCGGCCGAAATCGCCTGCATCATGTTGTTGGCGAAACCGTTGTCGGCCGATGGAATCTCGCGCCACAAGGTCGAGAGGATCTTGCGCAGCCGCTGCCGGGGGTCCGTGGTGCGCTGCAGCGACTTTTCCAGCGCATCAAACTGTTTGGTCAGCCACGGCTCGTAGATCGAAAACAGAATTTCCAGCTTGGAGGGGAAATAGACATAGACATTGGCCGGAGCCACGCCCGCCGTTCGCGCGATGTTGGCTATGTTGGTGTCCGAATAACCTCGTTTCGAGAAAAGCTTGTAAGCGGCATCCAGAATCGCGTGTCTGATTTCCTTCTTCTTTATCTGTGCCACTGTTTCTTCCTTGTTTGCGAGTCTCTGAAAATGCCTTTTGGTGTAACCGCGATGACGCTGGCTTGCAACTTGTCGTCGCTTACCCGGTCCCCTGCCCGGCCCGTTGCGTGCCGCAAACGCCGGGTTTCCGCGATTGACGCGGCGAACGTTTCTTGACAGCCTCTTATACCCGAATACTATTCGGTAATGGTGGACGCAGCGAGAATATTCGTTGCGGTTCTCGATCGTGATGCCCCGTCGGCGTTGCGGCCGAGCCTAGAGCATGATCCCGAAAAAGCCTGCCCCGGACTTGATCCGGGGTGGAAACCGGTTTTCGGACAAGATCATGCTCAAAAGCAAAGAATCTAGACCGTGCTCCGGTTCAATTGAATTGGATCACGGTCAAGGAGGCGTCCGGATCACAGGCATGCCGTCCAGCCCGTCCTTGTTTCGCCCCCGTACCTTGGATGAAGCGCTCGACATCCTCGCAGGTACCCCCGACGCCCGGCCGATTTCCGGCGGCGCTTCGCTCGTCGCGATGATGAATGCCGGACTGGTCGAGCCCGCAGCGCTTGTCAGTCTCATCCGGATCCCTGAGCTTTCCGGAATCCGGCGCGCGACTGACGGCGGCATCATGGTCGGCGCTGCGACCCGGCACAGCGCCATCGCCGCCGACAGGGTCTTTGACGGTACGGCTGCGGTGCTGGCCCATGCCGCCTCCCAGATTGCCGGTGTTGCCGTCCGCAACATGGGCACCATCGGCGGCGCGGTCGCGCACGCCGACCCCGGCCTCGATTTCCCGCCGGCGCTGTTCGCCGTCGATGCCCGCGTGCAACTCGCTGCGAAATCCGGCCGCCGCACTCTGCCGATCCGCGACTTTTTCGTGGATTGGTACACGACCGCGCTCGAACCGGGCGAAATCGTCATCAGCTTCGAAATCCCCAAACCAAAATCCGGCGCGGGGCTTTATCTGAAGCATGCCCGTGTCGCGGGCGATTTCGCCATCGTCTCGATTGCGCTTTCGCTAGCTGATGACGGCGAGGCGCGCGTCGCCGTCGGCGGCTGCGGCCCCGCCCCGCTTGCTTCGACGCAAGCCGACCAAATGCTGTCGTCCGGACTGACCGCCGAGACGATGCGCTGCGCCGGCGAACTTTTGATGGCGCTGGCAAACCCGGTCGACGACGTACGCGGCACTGCCGAGTATCGGAAGCTTCTCATCCCGCGCATGCTCACGCGCGCCGTGCGTGAGATCACATCGGCAAGGAAAGCGGTGGCATGAGCGCAGCCAAATCTCCGTGACACTGAAAGTCAACGGCAAGGCGCTGACAGCGAACGCGGCTACCGCCGACACTTTGCTCACGGTGCTGCGCGATCAGCTTCTGCTCACCGGCGCCAAACGCGGCTGCAACCAGGGTGTCTGCGGCGCCTGCACGGTTCTGGCCGACGGCCGGCCGGTGCGCGCGTGTCTGTCGCTCGCGTTCGACTGCGACGACCGCCGGATCGACACGATCGAGGGCCTGAACGACCAGCCGGTCATGCAGGCGCTGCAGCGCGCTTTCATCACCGGCGGCGCCTTTCAATGCGGCTTCTGCACACCCGCGATGCTGGTGGCAAGCTTCGCGCTGCTGCAGAGCAATCCGCGCCCGTCCGAAGCCGAGATCCGCCGCGCGCTATCGGGCAACTACTGCCGCTGTACCGGCTACAAAAAGATCGTCGAGGCGGTGCTCGATGCCGCCACGCGCCTGCCTGCGGAGGCATCCGCATGAACAAGCCGCTCAGCTTCGTCGTCGGCCAGTCGGCGCCGCAAATCGAGGCGCAGGAGAAGGTATCCGGCAGCGCACAATATATCGCCGATTTGTATCGTCCCAACATGCTCCATGGCGCGCTGCTGCAAAGCCCGCACGCGCATGCGCGCATCGCCGGCTACGACATCTCGCAAGCCGCCGCCATGCCGGGCGTGCACGCGATCATCACCGGCGACGATCTGCAAGAGCATTGGCGCATGGGCGCGTTCATCAAGGACGAGCATGCACTGGCGAAGGGAAAGGTCCGCTATGTCGGCGAGCCGGTGGCCGCCGTCGCCGCCGAGACCGAAACGCTGGCGCGCGCGGCCGCCGCCGCGATCGAGGTGACCTACGAGGAATTGCCGGCGGCGCTCTCGCCGCAGGAGGCGCTCTTGCCGGACGCCGCGGTCATTCACGAACACGCCGCCGAATACATCAAGGTATTCGATGCGGGAACGAACGCCAATCTTTGTTCGCGCACCAGTTTTCAGGAAGGTGATATCGAACGTGGCTGGCGCGAGAGCGACCTGATTTTCGAAGCGAGCTATCAGACCCAGCCGCAGGCGCATGTCTCGCTCGAACCGTGCGGCGCGCTCGCGGAGATGGATGCCAACGGCCGCGTCTCGCTGTGGTCGGCCAACCAATCGGTATTCCGCGTTCAGGCCAATGTCGCGGAATCGCTTGGGCTGCCGATGTCGCGACTGCGCTGCCTGACGCCGAAGATCGGCGCCGGCTTCGGCAACAAGATGGAGCCGCATGTTCAGCCGATCGTCGTCTTGCTGGCGATGAAGGCGAAGCGGCCGGTCAAGCTGATCCTGACGCGCGAACAGGATTTCGAAATGGTTCGCGCGCGCCATCCGTTCCAGATTCGCGTGAAGACCGGGGTCAAACGTGACGGCACGCTGGTCGCGCGCGAAGTCGAGGTGTTGCTCGATGGCGGCGCCTTCGGCGACGACAGTCCGGGCGTGCTCGGCTATTCGCTCCTGATGAGTTGCGGTCCTTACCGGATCCCGCACGTTCATTGTCACGGCCGCCTCGCCTACACCAACAAAATGCGCTTCGGCGCGTTCCGGGGCTTTGGCGTGCCGCAGGTCACGTTCGCCGGCGAGACCCAGATGGACGAGATTGCCGATGCGCTCGGTCTCGATCCGATCGAATTCCGTCTGAAGAATATCAAGCGTGACGGCGACTGCTGGCTCGGCGGGCAGCCGATCGAATCGAACGGCGTGACCGAATGTCTGGAGCAAGTGCGCGCTGTGTCGGGCTGGAGCAGCGAACGGCGTGCGACGCGTGGCTGCGAGAGCCGGCGCGCGCTCGGCATTGCCTGTAGCGCGCATATCAGCGGGCTATTGTCGACCGGCGCTATTGTGCGCCTGCTCGAAGACGGCACCATCCTGCTCAACACCGGCTCGGTCGATATCGGACAGGGCTCGAACACGATCCTCAGTCAAATCTGCGCGGAAGCGCTGCGCGTGCCGCTCGATCGCGTCAGCATCGCCAGTCCCGACACCGATGGTTCGCCCTACAATTGGGGAACGACCGCGAGCCGCATCACCTACATGACCGGCACGTCGGTGATCGGCGCCGCCGCCGAAGTCGAGCGCAAGATCAAGGATCAGGCCGCAGAGATTCTCGAGTGCGCGCCCGAGGATTTGGAACTCGTATCCGGCGGCCTTGTCGCAGTAAAGGGTATCCCACAGCGCAATGTCAGCTTCGCGGCCGTTTCCGGCCGAGCGCATTGGGCGGCCGGCGGTCCGATCATCGGCAGCCACAGCTGGGTATTCAATCAAAAAACCGTCGATCCCAAACGGGCTACCGTCGTCGGCCTGCCCTTCCCGCAGATCGGCGCCTTTGTCTTCAACGCCACCGCGGTCGATGTCGAGGTCGACGAAACGACCGGCAAATGCAAGGTACAGCGCGCTTGGTCGGCGTGCGATGTCGGCCGCGCCATCAATCCGCAAATGGTCGAAGGCCAGATCGAAGGCGCCTTCGTTCAGGGCCTGGGCTTCGCGCTGTTCGAAGAAATGGTCTGGAACGGCGCGCAACTCATCAATCCGACATTGATGGACTACAAAATTCCGACCTTCATGGAGGCCCCCTCGGAGCTGAAAGCAATCATCGTCGAGTCACATGATCCGCGCGGACCTTATGGGGCAAAAAGCGTCGGCGAGATCGGCATCAACAGCGTCGCCGCTGCGATCACCAATGCGGTGAACGCCGCTCTCGGCGTGCGCTTGCGGCGATTGCCGTTGACGCCGCCGCGCGTGCTTGAAGCGATCTTGGAGAACGAGACCAAGGCCGGAGCAGTCCGGTCATGAGTGGCAGAACAGGGCATTGCCAGTGTCCGGATTGACAACGTCTGAATACCGAATAGTGTTCATTAATGGCCCGCTGCGGCCTGAGTGAAGATTGTCAGGGTGGAACGAAGAGCATGAGCGGCAAGCGCGTCTGGGTGGTCGGCACCGATATCGGCGGTACGTTCACCGATGTGATCGGGGTCAATCTGGAGACCGGCGAGCAGCGGATCGGCAAGGTCCCCTCAACGCCGCCGACCTTCTTCGACGGCGTGATCAATGGCTTGGCGCGCGCCGGCATACGCGGTGAGGAGACGCTCTCGTTTCGACACGGCGCCACGGTTTCCACCAACGCCATTCTCGAGCGCAAAGGCGTCAAGACCGCGCTGATCACCACCGAGGGCTTTCGCGACGTGCTCGGCGGCGGCCGCGCCGAGCGCATTTCCGCTTTCGAGCTCGATTGGGATCCGCCCGAATTGATCGTGCCGCGGCGCAACGTGCTGGTGGTGCGCGAGCGTGTCAGTCCGTACGGCGAGATCGTCACGCCGCTTGCCGAGGAAGACGTACAGCGCGCAGCACGGATGATCAAAAAGCGCGGCATCGAGTCGGTCGCCGTGGTGTACATGGATTCGTTCATGAATCCGGTGCACGAGTTGCGCACGCGCGAAATCCTGCGCCAGGAATTGCCCGACGTCGACATCACGCTGTCGCACGAAGTGCTGCCGCAGATGCTGGAATTCGAGCGCACCTGCACGACAGTGCTCAATGCCTATGTGTCGCCGATCCTCAAGAATTACCTGAAAGGCCTGGCCGATCGTTTGAAAGCCGACTGGGGCTATGACGGCGCCATCCTGGTGACCACGTCCGGCGGCGGTGTCATTGGCATGGACGAGGCGCTGAAGCTTCCGGCCCGGACGTTCCATTCTTCGCCGGTCTCCGGCGCGGTGGGACTTGCGGGTTATATCGGCTCGCTTGCGGGCTTCGAAAATGTGATTGCATTCGAAACCGGCGGCACCACCAACAACGTCTCCATCATCTATCGCGGCAAGCCGGCGATCACGCACGAATGGAAAATTCTCTGGAACGTTCCCTGCTGCCTGCCGTCGGTGGATACGGTTTATATCGGCGCCGGCGGCGGCTCGATCGGCTGGGTCGATAAGGGCGGCATTCTCAATGTCGGCCCGCAGAGCATGGGAGCGGTGCCGGGCCCCGCCTGCTACGGTGCCGGCGGCACCGAACCGACCAATACCGACACCCAGATCGTGCTCGGCCGCATCGATCCAAACTATTATCTCGGCGGCGAGATTCAGGTCGATGCCAAGCTGTCGCGGCAGGCGCTCGAAAACAAAATCGGCCACCACTACGCCTGGGACGCCGAAACCTCGGCGGCCAATATGTACATGGTCGCCATGACCAATCTGATGATGGCGATGCGCTTGCAGACCGTCAGCCGCGGCTGGGATCCGCGCGACTTCGCCATCGTCCCCTATGGCGGCGGCGGCGCCATGTATGCCTGCGACCTCGCCCGCGAGATCGGCGCTTCGACCGTGATCGTGCCGCCATTGCCCGGCTATGCGTCAGCCTTCGGCGCCATTCGTGTCGACGTGAAACACGAATTCACCGAGCCGCTGCACAAGATCGAAGCGGAACTCGACTACGACAAGCTCAACGCCGCGTTCAACGACTTGGTCAAGAAGGCAAAGGAAACGCTGCTGCGCGAAGGCATGCGCGCCGACCAGATCGAGATCGAGCGTTACGTCGACGTGAAATATTTCAGCCAGTCGCGCTTCTTCACCGTACCGATCAAGGACGAGCGCATCACCCATCTGGACGACATCACGCGGGACTTCATGGCGGCAATGCAGGCGGCCTACGGCTACACCCTGCCGCCGGGCTATGCGCCGGTCGAACTCGTCAACCTGCGTGTCATCGCCATCGGGCAAATTCCCAAGCCGCATTTGCCGGAAATCACCCGCCCCGCCTCCCTCGCCGAGGCACACAAGGGCCGGCGCAACGTCTGGTTCCGCGGGTCCGGATTTGTCGAAGCCGCGATCTACGAACGCGGCAAGCTGCCGGTCGGTGTGCCGTTCGAAGGACCGGCCGTCGTCGAGCAGCCGGACACCACGACGGTGATGCCGCCCGGCACACTCTGCACGCCCGACCAATACGGCAACCTCGTCATCAAGGTAGAACGGTAGGCATACGATGCAAAAAGCATCCGCGAGCGGCCAACAATCCGATGCCGCCTACGGCGTCAAAGAAAAGCTGACCCATGTCAGCGACATCGGCATGGACCTCATCACCTTCGAGGTGATGCGCAACGCCTTTGTCGCGGCCTGCTACGAGGCTTCGACCACGATCGAGCGCGTCGCCTACCATCCGGTAGTCGGCATGGGGCGCGATCGTTCCAACGCGCTGCTCACCAAAGACGGCCGGCTGGTGGCGCACGGCCACACCGATGCCGCCGCGCATTATGCATCGTTCGGTCCCTCGGTGGTCGAGCTCATCAAGGACCGGCCCGTCGAATCGATGCAGCGCGGCGACACGTTCTTGTTCTCCGATCCCTACCGCACCGGCTCGCATGTCAACGACACGCGCCTGATCCGCCCGATCTTCTTCGACGACCAGGTGGTGGCGTTCGCCTGCACCGTCATCCATTGGGCCGATATGGGCGGCCCGATGCCGGGCACCTTCAATCCGGAAGCCACCACCTGTTACGCCGAAGGCATCCGCATCCCGCCGATCCGGTTGTTCAAAGGCAACGTGCTGGACGAGGAATTGTTCAGCCTGATCGCGATCAACATCCGCGGCGCGGTCGAGCGGCGCGCCGATCTACAGGCGCAGTTCGAAGCAGCCAAACTGATCGACCGGCGGGTGCACGAATTGTGCGAACGCTATGGCGTCGAAACGTTGTTCACCGCCTTCGAGGAGCAGTTCAACTATTCCGAACGCGTGATGCTCGCCGAGCTCGAGCAATTGCCGGATGGCACTTGGGAGTTCGAGGATTTCGGCGATCAGGACGTGATGACGCCGGGCAAACCGCCGATCCGCGTGCATTGCACGATGACCAAAAGCGGCACCAAGCTCACCTTCGACTGGACCAAGAGCGGGCCGCAGCCGCGCGGCTCATGGGGCTGCAGCTACGCGACGCTGACCGGCGGCAACTATCTCGGCTTCATGATCTGCTTCCCGCAGCTCTTCCCGCTCAATCACGGCATCATCCGCAATCTGGAAATCCTGTCCACGAAAGGCACGTGCGTCGACGTGGTCGAGCCCGCGCCGACCACCGGCTACGCGTCCGGCGCGTTCGACAAAGTCGAGGCCGTAACGATCGCCTGCCTCGCCGGCCCGATGAGCGAGGTGCAGCCCTGGCGCGTCTATCCAGCCGCGGTGAGCCTGACCAATCTCTGCATGGGCGGCTACAACCCGCGCACCAAAAAATCGTTCGTGCAATACACCTATGCGGTCGGCGGCGAGAATGCGCGCACCTTCAAGGACGGCAAATCGCTGATCTTCATGCGCTTCTGCAACGCCCGCACGATTCCGCAGGAGCTGGAGGAGCGCTGGTTCCCCGTCCTTTACACGCGCTACGAAGCGCGCATCAATTCCTGCGGGCACGGCACGTATCGCGGCGGCTTTGCCCTGGTGCGCGAGATGACTGTGCTCAGCGACGTCACCATGACCATCCACGGCGACCGCGAAAAGTTCACGCCGTTCGGTATGGCCGGCGGGCTAAACGGCGGCGGCTGCAATCTGATCATCAACAAAGGCACCGACCGCGAGTTCAATGCCGGCATGTATGCGACCGGCGTCGAGCTGAAAAAGGGCGACAAGATCTTCTATGCCTCCTCAGGCGGCGGCGGCTTCGGCGATCCGCTCGAGCGCGACCCGCAGCTCGTGCTCACCGACGTCATGGACGAGTGGCTGACGGTCGAGACGGCGCGCGACTATTACGGCGTCGCCATCGACGTCATCGACGCGGAGGCGCTCGATTACCGCATCGACGAAAAGAAGACGGCGGAGCTGCGCGTCAAGCTTCGTGAGAAAGGATTTACGGAGGGACTTGGGTCACACCAGCTCCATCCCAAAACCCGCGACATCAAACTCAAATGGATGCCGACGGAAGAAGAAGTCCAGCCGCACATCACCGTTTCCCGCCCGCCGGGTTGGTAGGGTTCGGGGAATGTCCAGGCTGCCGATGCTGAAGTGGAAGTGCAACTGGTACCGATAGCGACAAAAGTGTTGTCGCTGAAGAGGGGAGCACGACGATGAAGTTCTCATTGGCAGTGGCCGCAACGCTGCTCGCTGCGGGAATGTCCGCCGCGGCGGCGGAGGAACCGATCAAGATCGGTTACGCCATATCGAAGACCGGTCCGTTTGCGCCGGCCGCGCATACGCAGATCAACACTTATGAGCTGTGGCAGGATCAAGTCAATGCAGCCGGCGGAATCGATGTCGGCGGCAAGAAGCGGCCGGTGAAGTTCATCTCCTACGACGATCAATCGGACTTCGGCAAAGCACCGCAGATCTACGAGAAGCTGATCACCGACGACAAGGTCGACCTGCTGCTCGCGCCCTGGGGCACGCCGTTCCATTTCGCCATTGCCGGCATCCTCGAAAAATATCAGTTCCCGCTGGTCGGCAATTCGGCGGCCTCGGTGACGATCCGCGAGATCAAGCCCGGCAATATCTGGTTCCCGACCTCGGCCATTCCAGACCGGCTCGGCGCCGAGCTTGCTAAATTCCTGGTGGCGGAGAAGGTTAAGACCGCCGCGGTCACGACGCTGCAGCTTCCCTTCTCGTTGGAAGTCAAGAAGTATCTGATGCCGGCGCTGGAACAGGCCGGCATCAAGGTCGTGGTCAACGACGAATACGCGCCGGACGTGAAGGATCTGACCGCGACGCTGACCAAGATCAAGCAAGCGGCACCGGATGCGATCCTCTCGCTCTCCTATCCGCCCAACTCGATCCTCTTCATCAAGGGCGCGCGTGAGCTCGACATCAAGGCGCCGTTCCAGCTCGCGCTGGTCGGCCCGGCCGACTATTTCTTCTCGAAAATGTTCGGACCCAATTTGGACGGCATCGTCACCATGGGGCACTGGTCGCCACACGAGGCCAAGTGGCCGAAGGCCATGCCGTTCTACGAGGCTTACAAGAAGAAGTTCAACGAGCCGCCGGATTACCTCAACTCGGCGCTGGCCTGGATGTCGATCGAGATCCTCGAACAGGCGGTGAAGACCGCAGGCCTCGACAAGGCGAAAATCCGCGAAACGATCTCGACCCAGACCTTCGACACCATCAACGGGCCGGTCAAGTTCAAGGGCGTCGAGAACATCACCACCCCGACCATGTTCCTGCAATTCCAGAAAGGCGAAGCGCAGATCGTGTGGCCGCCGTCGGAGGCGACCGCAAGCTTCGAGCCGAAAGCGGGTTGGGCCAAGTAAACGCCTGCGCGGCGTAGTAGCCGCAGGCGGAGCGGACAGTGACTCTGAGCGTCCTCCTCTCGGGCCAGCTTCTGGCTTCGGTGCTGGTGCTGGCCTCGCTTTACGCGCTCGTCGCCATCGGACTGAACCTCGTCTACGGCACCATGCGCCTCCTCAATGTGGCGCATGGTGAACTCGTGATGCTGGGCGGCTATGTCGCCTATTGGGGCTTCGTTCGCTTTGGCATCAGCCCCCTCCTTTCCGCGCTTATCGCCATGGCGCTCGCGGCGCTCGCCGGCGCGCTGATTTACATCGCGGTGATCCGGCGATTGTTTCGTTCGGCGCGCCTGCTGCAACGGGTCGAGTCGAACTCGCTGCTATTGTTCTTCGGCATCTCGATCATCGTGCAAAACGCCGCCGCGCTCGCCTTCACGGCCAACAATCGCGGCTATCAATATCTCGACAATGTCGTCGTCATTGGCGATGCGCGCATCGCCGGCAACCGGCTCGCCGCGCTGGTGATAGCCGCGATTGCCTGTTTCGCCTGCGTCCTGTTCTTCCGCTATGCCCGCTCCGGCATGGCGATGCGCGCCATCATCCAGCACCGCGACGCCGCCGCCCTGGTTGGCATCGATGTCGATCGGATCAATGTGCAGGTCTTCGCGCTGGGCTTTGCGCTCGCCGCGCTTGCCGGCGCGCTGATCAGCACGACGCAGGAGATTTCGCCTTTCATGGGCTTTCCGTTCACCGTCTCCGGATTCGTCATCATCATTCTCGGCGGTCTCGGCAATCTCACCGGAAGCATCTTCGGCGCCGTGGTGCTCGCCGCTGTCGAGGTCTACGGCGTCGCGCTGATGTCGCCGAGTTTCCGCTCGATCCTGGTCTACGGCGTCTTCATCGCGGTGCTGTTGTTTCGTCCGCAGGGCCTGTTGGGCAGATCGATCAGGGCGCGATGATCCGACAGTGGCATATGGCGCTGGTCTGCCTGGTCGCCATCGGGGCCTGCGCGGCGCTGCCGCTGGTGGCTGGGCCCTATGCGCTCGGCATCGGGCTCAATCTCCTGATGTGGATCGCGCTCGCCGAAAGCTGGGCGATGTTCTCCGGCCTGTCCGGCTACATTTCGCTTGGCCATGCGGCGTTCTATGGCGCCGGCGCCTACGTCACCGTCTTGTTGTGGATGGTAGTGCCATTGTGGCTCGCAATTCCCGTGAGCGGGATTGTGGCCGCGCTGCTCGCCGGCTGTCTCGGCTGGCCGTGTCTGCGCGTGCGCGGCCCTTATTTCGTGATCCTGACGCTCGGCGTCGCGGAGTTCATCAAATATATCGTGATCAGCACCGAGGCGGGCCTCGGCCGCAATGGCCGCCTGCTGATTGGAACGCCGAGTCTGGGCATTCTGTTTGAAGCGATGCTGGCGCTCGCGGTCCTGAGCATGATCGTGCTCTACCTCGTTCGCTCCGCCCGGCTTGGTACCGGGCTTCTCGCGATCCGCGAGGACGAAGTCGCCGCCGAGGCAGTCGGCGTGAACGCGCCGGCCTTGAAGCTTTTAGCCTTCGTTCTTTCCGCCATCATACCCGGCATGGTGGGCGGCCTGATGATCCTGCGCTCCACCTATTTCGAGCCGCTGCAGGCCTTCAGCCCGACAACCTCGTTCACCATCGTCACCATCGCCATTCTCGGCGGCAGCGACGAAGTGCCGGGCCCACTGTTGGGCGCGGTGCTGCTGGTCTTGATGTCGGAACTGCTCTGGGCCCGCGCACCGGAAATCTACATGATCATTCTCGGCGCGCTTCTGGTCGCGTTCGTGCTGTTCGTGCCGGAAGGGCTCGTCGGCCGCGCGCAGCGCC
This sequence comes from uncultured Alphaproteobacteria bacterium, assembly GCA_963845075.1. Lineage (GTDB taxonomy): Bacteria > Pseudomonadota > Alphaproteobacteria > Rhizobiales > Xanthobacteraceae > BOG-931. The sequence continues at coordinate 46,835 of CAWJRE010000033.1, forward strand.
TGTTCGGAACCGCCAAAGGATGACGCTGCTTCGGCTCGACAATGTCGGCAAATCCTACGGCGGCGTGGCGGCGCTGCGCGGCTTGAGCTTCACGGTCGCTGCCGGCGAAATCGTCGGACTGATGGGAGCGAATGGCGCCGGCAAGACCACCGCCTTCAGCCTGATCGCCGGCACGCAGCGTCCGACCTCGGGCGAAATCTGGTTCGACGGCGCGCGCATCGACCGCAAGCCGCCCTATGCCGCAGCCCGCTTAGGCGTCGCACGCACTTTCCAGATCGTGCGCCCCTTCGGCGGCCTGCGCGTCATCGACAATCTTGTGGTCGCCGCCATGTATGGCCATGCCCGCGAACGCTCGCGCAGCGCCGCGGAAGATCGTGCGCGCGAGATTCTGAACGAAGTCGGACTTGGCCGCGATCTCGAGCGGCGCGCCGAGACCCTGACGCTCGCCGGCCGTAAGCGCTTGGAGATTGCCCGCGCACTTGCCACCGGCCCTCGCCTCCTCTTGCTGGACGAAGTCCTGGCCGGATTGACCGCGACCGAAGTCGCTGAAGCGCTCGATATCGTCCGCACGGTTCATCGCCGCCGCAATCTCACGCTCGTCGTCATCGAGCACGTCATGCGCGCACTCACCCAATTGTGCGAGCGCATTGTCGTCCTGCATCACGGCGAGAAAATCGCCGAAGGATCGCCGGCGGAGATCGTGGCCGATCAGCGCGTCATCGCCTGCTATCTCGGCACGAGGCAGACGTGAGCGCGCTTCTGGAAGTTCGCGATCTTTGCGCCGGCTATGGCGATGTCGCGGTGCTGCACGACGTGAACTTCGCCGCCGCCGACGGCGCCATCACCGCGCTGATCGGCAGCAACGGATCGGGCAAGACCACGGCGATGCGGACGCTCGCCGGCTTGCTGCCGGCGCACTCCGGCCAAATCTTTTTGGCCGGCCGCGATTTGACCGCGACGCGGCCGAGTGAACGCGTCGAAGCCGGTCTCGCGCTCGTTCCGGAAGGCCGGCTTGTGTTTCCGGAATTCACCGTCGAGGAAACGCTCCGCGTGGGCGCCTATTGCACGCGTGCGCGCGCCGGCGCGGCCGACCGGATGGCGCGCATGTACAGTCTGTTTCCCCGTCTGCGCGAGCGGCGCCGGAGCCTTGCCGGCGCGCTGTCCGGCGGTGAGCAGCAAATGCTGGCGATCGCCCGCGGCCTGATGTCGGCCCCGCGGCTGTTGTTACTCGATGAACCGAGCCTCGGATTGGCGCCGGCCATCATCGAGCAACTTTTCCCGACCATCGTCGCAATCGCCCGCAGCGGCGTCGCCGTATGTTTGGTCGAGCAGGACGTTCAGTTGAGTCTCGAAGTCGCCGATTACGCCTACATGCTCGACAATGGCGCGATCGTGCTCGAGGGTCCGGCGCGAGACTTGTTGAGTTCCGAACGCGTCAAGACGAGCTACCTCGGACTTTGACGGCTGCTTTCAACCCGACCCGGCCTTGCTGCAGGGCAAAAATCCAAGCATTTCGCCCATATGGGCTGGTCGGCAGCCGCCCTGCGCGGCTGCTACCGACCGGTTCCATCGCCCCCGATCGGAACAACCTTGGCGCCGCCGCGTTTAAACCCATGCACGGGGGATCGTCTCATGGAATATCGGCGGCAAGTAGCGATGCAACGCGACGGCGATGATTTCGTCATCGCTTTCGAGCCCGATGGCTTCATTATTTTCCGCAACGAGGATGCGGACGCATTACGGAAGCTCTGCCGGTCGCTTCGCTGGGAGATCGTCAGCGATGCGACCTCGTCTGCGGATGAACTCGCCTGGTCGTTGGTGCCGGCCGAGTCGGATCCAGCCGAGACAACCGAGTCGGATCCAGCCAAAACCGATGCAGACTAGAGCGGCGAGCGGCAAACGCGCGCCCTCCATCAATTCTCTTTCCGTCAGGCTCGACTGATCATTGCGTCGTCGCTTCCAGGCGGCGCGTGCCGGGTCCCTTTTCCTCTATCCGCGTTACATGGTGCGCACGCTCGCCGCCGATGCTGCCTCGTTGCCGGAGGTGCCGTGGAATTCGCTGTCATCGCCCTGTCCGACGGCAATGTCATGGTGCGCTGATTGGGCTTTGGCGCGAGCCGGCCGTCGCTTGCGAGACGATCGCGACCGATGCAGGATCGATTGGAAATAATCCGCCAAGCCGAGGTCTGCAGCATGTCCAAACCTCCCGTCGTACCGGCCGCCGGCGAAGTGCCGATCTTTCGCCCCGGCGACCGGGTCCGGGTGTCCGACCGCACGCCGATTGGGCATTACCGCGTGCCGACCTATCTCCGCGGCAGAACCGGCTTGATTGAAGCGGTGATCGAGCCGGCCCTCGTCGACAACGAAGAGGAGGGCTATGGGCGCAACGCCGGATCGAAGCGTCACTACTATCGTGTGGCGTTCGCAATGACCGAGCTATGGCAGAATTATCGCGGTTCGGCGCGCGACGGACTGCGTATCGAAGTGTTCGAGAGCTGGCTGGAAAGGAGCTCAGCATGAGCGGCACGGATCACCACCACGATCACGATGCTCATGCGGAGATCGGTTCGGGCGCCCGGCCCGGCTACTACGACATGATGGAGACGGCCATTCGCGAACTGCTGGTCGAGAAGAAATTGATCGGTGCGGACGAAATTCGTCGCCAGATCGAGGTTCTGGATTCGCGCACGCCGGCGCTCGGCGCCAAGGTCGTAGCGCGCGCCTGGGTCAATCCCGACTTCCGCCGCCGCTTGCTGGCGCACGGCCGCGCCGCCTGCGAGCAGGAATTCGGCATCACCTTCTATGACGACACCGATTTGATCGTGCTCGAGAACACCGAAAAGGTACACAACCTGATCGTTTGCACGCTGTGCTCGTGTTACCCGCGGCCGGTGCTGGGACTGCCGCCGGATTGGTATAAACTTAAGCCTTACCGCGCCCGCGCCGTGTCCGAGCCGCGCGCGGTCCTCGCCGAGTTTGGAACCATTCTGCCGGACGACGTCGAGGTCTTGGTGAGCGATTCGACCGCAGTTGTTCGTTATTTGGTGCTGCCGATGCGCCCGGAAGGAACGGAGCACTACACCGAGGAGCAGCTCGCGGCGCTGGTCACGCGCGACACGATGATTGGCGTCGTTCCGGCCAGGATTCCATCCGAGAGCGCAGCGGCATGACCCAAACCGAAAACCTCGTGAAGCGCATCCCCAACGACATCGGCGGCTTGCCGGCCGAGCGGATCGAGCAAGTCGATCACGAACTTGAGCCTTGGGAAAAGCGCTGCCATGCGCTCGCCGACGTGCTCGACTTTCACAAGATCATCAACACCGAGGAGAAGCGCTGCGGCGTGGAAGCGCTCGGCGCCGAGATGATCGGCAAGCTGAGCTACTATGAGCGCTGGATCGTGGCCTTCGCCAATATCTTGTTTCGCAAGGGATTGCTGACGCCGACCGAATTCGCGTTGAAGATGAAGGAAGTCGAGGCGCGCTGGCCGGACGCCTAACGGCATGCGAAAGGGCGCAAGCCTACGGACGCAATCAAGCATCGCCCGGAAGCAACCAGCCCCCTGCGGGAGCAACGTCGCTAGGTCGATCAAAATCAGTGAGTCTCATGGTCATGGTTGCAGCAGCCTTGGGGTTCAGGCGGAGACACCGTCCGGTGAATGCCAGCAACCGGAAGCGCGGTACCATCCAAACATCGCGGGCGCTTACCGCAATGCGCCCTTCAAGATGAACGGCCTTCGAAGCGAACACATGCGATCGTTTGAGAGATAGCCGCAGCCGCAGTGCCGCCGGCGGAGACGCCTATTCGCCCACGGGGGCCGGCGGACGCGGCGCTTCGTCGGTGGAGGCGGGACGGCGGAGGTCCGGAAGGATGCGCTTAAAGACCGACAGCACGCCCCTCTCCTCCTGCTGCTGCGGCGCCGCTTCGGGCGCGGTCGCAGGATCGATCGTGGCCACTGGCCGCGACTTTATCTCGACGGTCGTCAGCGCATCGGGCTGCTGGGAAGGGGTCGGCTGAACTGGCGCCACCTGCAGCGGCGCAGCCGGCGTCGGCGCGGTAGTTTGAGTGGCCGAGGACTGGATCGCGGCCGGCTGGACCGTTGGCTGCTGAGCCGGCGAGCCAAGGTCCGCGGAGCGCGGCTGCACTCCTGGTCCGACCGAGGCTGGCGGCGGATCGAGCGGACGCGGCGGAATGGCTGCAGTGGTATTCGGCGAGGTTTCGGCGGGCCGCGGCTGTGCGGCAGGGCCCTGATTGTCGCCACGGCGCGGCGGCACGTCAGCTGGCGCCGGGCGGTTGGCGTCGACATTGGCCAGCGCCGCCCTGACCCGGGCTTCGACCAATTCCTTGTCCTCGGCCTCGCGCGGTTTAGCCTCAGCGGCTTCGCGTGGTTTGGCCTCGGTGGTCTCGCGCGGCCGGTTTGCTTCGGTTGCCGCCGTTGCTGTTTCCGGCTTGCCGGGCTTACGCGGTTGCGGCTGCGCCGGCGGGGCCTTCGCCGTCTTGCGGACGGGTTGGGCTGCTGAACCCGTCGTGTCCTGTTGCGGCTGCCCAGTCCGGTGATCGGCATCGGGCGAAGCGGGGGCCGCCGCGGACTGCGTCGCCTGCGGCGGCGGCGCGGGCTGGCTCGCCAGCGCGTTGGCAGGAACACTCTTTGGAACCGGGCGCTCGCTCGGCGCCACCGCAACCGCGGGCGGCGTCGTCGGCGCGTGCGTCTGTGAAGGCAGGAAGCCGCCGAGATGGGCGACGAGATAGCCGCTCACGGCCGTGGCGACGGCAGCGCCCATGATCTCCAGGAGCTTGTAGAAAAAGCGCGAAATGAAGGATCCCTTCTCCGCCACGGACGTCCCCAACGTCTCAACCCAAATCGCTTCGACCCACGCAGATTCAAACGCAGGCTATCAGGCGAAATTGAGTCCGAAAAGGTGACGATACCGCGGAAAATGAACGCCCAGCCGCTACTTTTTGCGAAGTGTGGTTTCCGTAAGACAACCGTTGGCGCGGGCCCGGGCCAAGGCTTTCGGGCCGACGCAGGGACCCGAACCCGCACTTGCGGGCGCTGGGCACCCGCCGGAGTTCACCTCCAGGCCTGAATCGGGGGCGAGGACGAGGGGCGATCAAAGTCGATCGTATTAGTCTAACGCTGGGCGTGCCGGTGCCGGCGGGGATGGTGCAGCACGGTGCGCGGCGGATTGACCACCTGGTTGGTGCCGCGCAGGTACTCTCCCGTTCCGAACACGTTGGATCCGGATCCGCCGAGTGATGGCGAAACCGGAACCGGGCGCGGCTGGGGGACGACAAGCGAACTGCTGGGATTGAGAATTGGCGCCGGTGCGACATATGGCGCCGGCGGGACCTGCGCGGACGCAATTCCGGCCGACAGAAAAACGGTCGCGAGCGAAAGACAGCAAACGCGCGTGAAAAACATGGAGTGATCCTTACGTGTCGCGACCCCGTACTTTAACTTAAAACAATCGGCGAATGTTCCTCGGCGACACTGTCGCACAACATTCGTCTGCCGGTCTGTCGTTGGACTCAACTGCGTCACGACGTTGCCACAGGTTCCGGATAGGTTTTCCGTTACGGGGAGGCGGTCGCCAGGAGAAACCCGATGGCATTGCAGTACGCGGCAAATTCGCGCTTGGTCACATACGACAAGAATATTTGCCCGCAATGCAGCGCTTGGCTGCTCGCGCCGGATTGGTCAGAACATTTCAACGAACGCTGCGTTCGTCACAGCTGGTCGTGTGACGCCTGCGGCTACGGATTCGAGACCACGGTCGTTTTTCCGCAAGTACAGAAAACCGCGGCTTAGCGCGACGCGCGGAAAACGCCGGAGACTTTTAGAAAAATCAGGGTTTCGGCGGGTAGGCGTGCCGTCTGCCGGTATAGTCTTCGATCAGCGTGGTCGCGCCGGCGTCGCTCCCGCCTGCGTCGCTTGCACTGACATAGTTCGGGCCGATCGGCGATTTGCCGTGGCCGTCGGGAATATCGAGCACATAAGTCGGCTGGCACAGCCCGGAAAACCGTCCACGCAAGCCGCGCATCAATTCCTGCCCCTCCGCGATCGTCGTGCGTAGATGCGCGGTGCCTGGCGCCAGATCAGCGTGATGCAAATAGTAAGGCTTGATGCGGCATGCGACGAACGTGCGCATGAGCGTGCCGAGCGTTTCGACGTCGTCATTGACGCCGCGCAACAGCACCGACTGCGACAGCATCGGAATGCCCGCATCGATCAGCCGCGCGCAAGCCGCGCGTGCTTGTTGCGTCAGCTCGCGCGGATGATTGGCATGCAGCACGACGAACGTCGCCTTGTCGGTGCGTAACGCACGCACCAGCGACGCGTTGATCCGCTCCGGCGCCACGACCGGAATGCGCGTGTGCACGCGGATCACGTGTACGTGAGGAATGGCCGCAAGCCGCCGCACGACGTCGTTGATGCGCCGCGCCGAAAGAATCAGCGGATCGCCACCCGAAAGGATCACCTCCCAGATCTGCGGATGGCTCTCGACATAGTTGAGCGCCGCAGCAAGCGCCGCGGCCGTGAGCCCTCCCCGCCCCGGCCCGACCATTTCGCGGCGGAAGCAGAAGCGGCAATAGACCGCGCAGGCATTGACGATTTTCAGAAGCACGCGATCGGGATAGCGGTGCACCACGCCTTCGACCGGGCTGAAAGGATCGTCGGCGATCGGATCGGCACGTTCTTCCTGTTTTTGCTCGAGCTCGCGCGCATCGGGCGCGAATTGCCGCGCGATCGGATCGTCGGGATCATTGCGGTCGATCAGATCCGCCATCGCCGGCGTGAGCGCCACCGCATAACGCGCCGCCACTTCGGCAAGCGCATCGAGCTCGTCGCGCGGCACCAGCGCCTGCGCGCAAAGCTCGTCGATCGTGCGCAGTGTGTTGGATGACGATTTCATCCCAGCGGATTCCATAAAACCTGTTCGATGCGCGAGGCGCCGGTCGCCAGCATGACCAACCGGTCGAGCCCAAGCGCGATGCCGCAAGCCTGCGGCATCGCCGAGAGCGCGGCAAGGAAATCCTCGTCGAGCGGATAACGCTCGCCGTAGATGCGCTCCTTCTCCGCCATTTCGATCTCGAGCCGCCGCCGCTGCTCGACCGGATCGGTCAATTCGCCAAAGCCGTTGGCGAGTTCGACGCCGCAGGCATAAAGCTCGAAGCGCTCGGCCGCGCGCCGGTCCTCCGCCGGCTTTGCCAGAGCCGCCTGATGCACCGGATAGCGGTCGAGTATCGTGGCGCGGCCGATGCCGAGATTGCCTTCGATCTTCTCGACCAGCACCCGGCTGAAGATGTCGCCCCAGCGATCGTCGTCGCCGATGCGAATGCCGGCGCTACGCGCCGCGCGAGCCAACGCCGGCGTGTCCGGCTCGCCGCCCGGCAAGGTCGCCAACAGGTCGATGCCGGCGAAACGCTCGAAGGCGTCAGCGACCGTAAGCCGCTCGAGCGCGGCAAACGGGTCCGCCGTCCGGCCGCGAAAGGTCAGGACCTTCGTCCCGGCCGCTTCCGCTGCCAGCGCCAGGATGGCCGCACAGTCGCTCATCAAAGTGTCATACGGCTCGCGCGCGCGATACCACTCGACCATCGTGAATTCCGGATGGTGCAGCGCTCCCCGCTCGCGGTTGCGGAACACTTTGGCGAATTCGACGATCCGGCGCTCGCCCGCCGCCAAGAGCTTCTTGCAGGCAAATTCTGGCGAGGTGCGCAAATAGAGCCGGCGCGAAGCGCCGTCAGGGGCCATGAGCGTCGTCGCGAAAGCATGCAGATGGGTCTCATTACCAGGCGAGACCTGCAACGCCCCGGTCTCGACCTCAACGAAATCCTCTGCGGCAAAGTAGCCCCGCAAGGCCGAAACGATACGGTTGCGCGCCAACAGGAACGGCCGGCGGTCGGCATGCACGTCCGCGGCCCAGAAAGGCGATGCGGCGGGGGCGGTGGGCGGCGTCTTCGCCATAACCTTGTGTACGAAAATCCGCGGAAATTACTGGCGATTAGGCTCAGGATCAGTATGGTGCGCCCCGAATTAGCGCATGTCCCGGAACAGTGGGAACCTGTTTTCCGACAAGGGCATGCGCAAAGTCAAAGAAACTAAGGCCACATCGTCGAGGAACCCGTGAAAGTCATCGCCAGTTCGCTCCGCAAAGGCAATGTCGTCGAAATCGACGGCAAGCTCGGAGTTATCGTCGCTACCGAGAATATTCATCCCGGCAAGGGCACCCCTGTCACCCAGATGGACGTGCGGCGTATTGCCGACGGGGTCAAGCTGTCGCTGCGGTTTAAGACCACCGAACAAGTCGAGCGCGCCTTCGTCGAGGACCGCAAGCACCAATTCATGTACCAGGACGGCGACGGCTTCCATTTCATGAATATGGAGACCTACGATCAGGTCGCGGTGCCGGCCGACATCATCGGCGACCAGGCCGCCTATTTGCAGCCCGAGATGGAGGTGACGCTCAGCCTGCATGAAGGCACGCCGGTCGCGATCGAGCTACCGCCCCGCGCAGTTCTCGAGGTGGTGGAAACCGAGCCGGCGATGAAAGGCCAGACCGCGTCTTCGTCCTACAAGCCGGCACGCCTCTCCAACGGCGTACGCACCAGCGTGCCGCCCTTCATCACCACCGGCACCAAGATCGTGGTGATGACTGCCGACGGCAGCTACGTCGAGCGCGCGAAGGAATAGCTCGTCATTCCGGGGCGCGCGGATTTCGCTAGCAATCGACTTGCTGAGTCCTCTGGGGCTCACCTCGATCCATGAGGATTTGCTTCGTAGCAAGATCTTCTGGGACCGAATGCCGATGTTTTAGCGAGCGCCCGCCGTGAGCGCGTTCCATGCCGCAAGAGAGTCCATGTAGTCTCTCCAGTGCACGATTTTCCGACTTTCAATCCTTATGATTGAGGCGAAGCGATTGTTGTACTTCACGCCTGTCGCGAGGATAGTCCCATGGACTTCATACTCGATCACGACGACACGGCCGTCGTCCATCTTGTGAGTGATCAGCTTGTCCGCAGCCTGGAGCCTGATGTTGTCGCCGTAGGCGGCGAACTGAGCCATCAGATCGGCACGCCCCCGGACAACGCGAGGCCAGCCGGGGAAGTCGTAGAGGACCTCGTAGACAACGTCGTCAGAGACGATATCGAAAAAGTGCTCGCCATCGACCAAGTCGCCTAGCGCCGCTCGGACCAGATCGAAGTAAGGCCTGACGGCCTCGTAGGCGGCATATTTCGAACTCGGCATCCTGGGCCCTCCACGCACATTGCGATGTTGCTTACGAAGGGAGAGCTACATATGGACAGCCGCTTCGCGGCTTCCGGAATGGCGGATCAGAAAAACGCCAGCGTGCGGATCTCGATGCTTTCGCGCGGGCGCGCGTTGGGCGGCGAGGTGGGATCGTCGAAGGCCGTATGCGCGGACCAGCGCGCGCGGCCGTCTTTCGACGAGTTGAAGACCTTGAACACGATCGCCTCGTCGCGCCGCATGCGCGGAAACCAGAACCATTTGTGGTCCGGATTGTAGACAATGGCATAGGTCTGGCCGACGCGACCGGGATAGCGCCGCTCCGAGATCACGAGATCGTCGAGCGAAATCGAGCGCGCGTCGCACATGGCAAGCGGCGAGCTTTCGACCGGATGGCGGATCGGCCGCCACACTTGCACGACCGCGAAACGCCGCTTGAGCAGGTCGTCGGCTTCGTCGGGTAGAATGTCGCGCACGCGCTGCGGCGCCGACCATTCGGTGTAATCGTTGTGCACGCGCGGCACCACTTCGCGGATCTTCAGTTGCTGCCGCATGGCGTCGTCGCCGGTGCGCAGCGTGTGGTCGAACACCACGACACGCGACGCGCCGCTTTCGGCTTTCACCAGGTTTTCCATTTCCCGGTAATAGACGCGCCGCACTTCGGCTTCGTCGAAGAAGTCGGTGACCCTGGTGTCGTGGCGGACGAACCGGAAGCCTTGGCGCTCGAGCTCGAATTCCGCGCCATGCAAGCGCCCGTTGTGAATCACAACCTTGTGTGGATCGATGGTGCCGGCGCGCTTGTCGCGCTCGCCGGCGCCGGCCGCCTCGGTGAAGATTTTGGTGCCGTCGTTAATAAAGTAATTGAGCGTCGCTTCGATTGCCGGAGTAGCCTCCGGCGCGGGCCGCTGTTCGAGGACCTGATCCATTGCCAACTCCTTGCCGCGAGCCGCGTTTGTCACGCCTTTCAACAACATAGATTGTCAACGAAAGCTGCGTAAGAGGCGCCGCCGGCCGCGGCTTTGCAGAGCCGCCATGCGCGGCTTGCGCCCTCACAACGCCGCCCACTCTGAACATCTATTCAGGAAGCGAAGCGTTGTTCTGAAAAAGCGCGCCGACAGAGAAGTTTTTACGTATTTTTCTCGCGGCGGCATCATCGCACCGCTTGGCATCGCGGGCATTGCTGACGATAGTAGAGCCATAAGAGATTTGGCTTGGGATTCGGAATCGTGAAATTGACGGCCTCCCTCGACCGCCCTGCGCGCCGGAATTTCCAGCAGCCTGAGTGCGACGTGCCGGCTCAGGCCTCAGGCCGCTCGCTAAGCCGATGGCGCGGCCGCCTGCGGGCTGTGATCGTCGCCGGCATGGCGTTGAGCCTCTCCGCGCAAGTGGCGTGGAGCGCGCAATGCAAGCCGCATCACTTCCGAGCGCCCTATTTCATCAAGACCATGGGCCGTTGCGCCTTCGATCAGACCACGCTGAGCTTTCACGGCGACGGCGTCGAGCAGGCCCGCTGTCTGATGCGCGGCATGGACGAGACACGCAATCTCGGGGCGCAGATGGCGATGATGCCGGCGCCGCTGGCCGACCGCGTCGGCAACGAAGCCGGCCTGCCGACGCGCGAGGCGCTCAGCACCTATCTGTCCAAGCTCGATCTCGAGTGGGACTTCGCCCAGTATTTGTGGCTGCCGATATCGCATGCCAACGACAACGATCCGACCGCGCCGATGGCGCGCTATTTCGTCATCCACGACACCAGCGGACCGAATTTCGGCCATCGCGCGTTTCCCGAAGAAGTCGACAACGGCAACTCCAAGATCAATAGCCTGAACAAGTTCAAGTGCTCGGACGGCTGGGGCAAGGCGCATGTCGTCATCAACCGTTCCGGCGACATGCTGCTCAACCATGAGCTCGATATTCCCTGGCGCGAGACCAAATTCGAGCAGGCGGCGAATTTCACCGGCGCTCTGAAAGGCCTCTTCCTGCACGTCGAGCTGAATTCAGCCGCGGCGCTCTTCCGGTCACGGCCGCCACAACGATGCGCAAAGCCCCAATCCGGCTTTCACGCCGGCGCAATACGACCGGCTTGCGCTCCTCTACGTGATTGCCAGCGTGCGCTCGCAGCATTGGCTCATTCCGGCCTACCACGCCGCGCTCGACGCCGATATTCCGAACGGCCACGACGATCCGTTGAATTTCGATCCGGAAAGCTTTGCCGAGAGCATCGAGGCGGTGGTCAAGAAGCTGCAGCCACCCGATGAAATGCGAGCGGCGAACCGTCAGTAGCGGCGGCCCCTTTCGACCGACCTTTAGCCTTTTCGGCTGACTTCTCGTTGCGCCCGCGGCGCCCCGAATACCGCAGGCACCCATCCAATCCGCAAGCGCCGGATGCTATGGTGCAGGCCATCGAGAGCGGGCGCGAGCGCCGCCCGCGCGGGATAAAGCGAGGTCGCGCGTGCGCGCAAATGCCCCCCGCCGCGAGCCATTGCAGGACGCTGCGAAACGCGCCTCGTTGAAGATGGCGGCCGGCGCCTTCGCCGGCCTCATCCTGCCGCGGTCAGTCGGCGCCAAGGAAACGCAGCCGACCTTCGATCAGTGGGTCGCGGCGTTTCAGTCAAAAGCGCTGGCGCGCGGCATCACGCCGGAAACCTATGCGCGCGTGATGAACGGCCTGAAGCCCGACAACACCGGGCTTGCGGCGATCCATGAGCAGCCGGAATTCAACGAGCAGCTCTGGCAATATCTCAACCGCCGCGTCTCTGATTGGCGCATCATCGCCGGCCGGCAGAAAGCGCAAGAATACGCGGCGCTGTTGGCACGCATCGAGCGCGACTATGGCGTCGCGCCCTCGGTCATGCTCGGCGTCTGGGGCGTGGAGTTCGACCTTCGGCGACCCGCTCGTGCAGAAGAACCACATGCGGCCGGTCGATCCCGTCGCTGGCGACGCTCGCCTGGGGCGAGCCGCGCCGGCGCACATACTGGGAGTCCGAGCTGATCAATGCGCTCACCGTCATTCAGAATGGCTGGAGCACGCCCGCCGAGATGAACGGCTCCTGGGCCGGCGCCATGGGCCATACCCAGTGGATGCCGGAGGTCTGGTTGCATCTCGGCGTCGACTATGACCACGACGGCAAGATCTCACCCTTTGGGCGGCCCGACGACGCGCTCGCCACGACGGCCCGCTATTTCGTCGAGCGCGGCAATTACCGCCGCGGCGAGCCCTGGGGCCATGAGGTGCGGGCGCCCGACAAGGTCGGCGGCAAGAAATCGCGCCGCTATGCCGAGTGGCAGAAGCTTGGCGCCGTGCGCGCCGACGGGCAGGCTTTCCCCCTCCCCGACGCCACCGCCAAACTCTGGGTGCCGGTACCGGGCGGGCCGGCTTTTCTGCTCGGGCCGAATTTCTATGCCGTGCACACCTATAATCCGTCGATGAATTACACGCTCGCGATTGTGCATCTTGGCGACCGCTGCACCGGCGGTGAGGCTTTTGTGCAGAGCTTTCCCGGCAGCGAGCGCGCGCCGACACTGGCCGAAGTGCAGGAAATTCAGCGCCGCCTGACCGGGCTCGGCTTCGATACCGGCGGCGCCGACGGCCGTGTCGGCAACGGCACCATGCTTGCCGTCCGCGACTATCAGCGCAAGGTCGGCATGGATCCGGCGGACGGGTATGCAGGAATCAGATTGCTCGCCCGCTTGCGCCAAGGCCCGTGATCCGGTTCGATCCCACCCGGCACGACCAGAAAAGATCAAGATCAGAAAGTTCGAGGAAAGCCCCTGATGTCCCCACCCCGCCCTGCGGCCGCGCGCCCGAGCGCGAAGGCCGCCACCGATCACTCGATTGCCGCGATCGAGCGTCCGAACGCGGCCGGCGCCAACGCGCCCGGCTTTGGCAGCGACGTTGTCGCCGACACGCTGCGCGCGCTGGACATCCCCTACATCGCAGTGACGCCGGGCGCGAGCTATCGCGGGCTGCACGACAGCATCGTCAACTATCTGGGCAACACCATGCCGCAGATGCTGCTGTGCGTGCATGAGGAATCCGCCGTCGCCATCGCGCACGGCTGGGCGAAAGTCACCGGCAAGGCGATCGCCGCCGCCGTACATTCCAATGTCGGGCTGCAGCACGCCACTATGGCGATGTTCAATGCCTGGTGCGACCGCATGCCGGTCGTCGTCCTCGGCGCCACCGGCCCGGTCGATGCGATGAAGCGGCGCCCCTGGATCGATTGGATCCACACCGCGCGCGATCAAGGCGCACTCATCCGCGGCTACACCAAATGGGACGATCAGCCGGCGTCACCAGGGGCCGCGCGCGAAGCGATCCTGCGCGGCACTTGGATCGCCAACACCGCGCCGCAAGGCCCGGTCTATATCAATCTCGACGCCGAGATGCAGGAGGCAAAGCTCACCGAGCCGTTGCCGCCGATCGACGCCGCCCGTTACACGCCGGCGGTCACGACCGCCGCGCCCGCCGATCTCGTGCAACAAGCCGCCGCGCTGCTGAAATCCGCCAAGCAGCCCGTCATCCTCTCGGGCCGCATGTCGCGTAGCGAGGACGCCTGGAATGCACGCGTGACGCTGGCTGAAGCGGTCAATGCTCGCGTCATCACCGATCTGAAAATCGGCGCGAGCTTCCCGACCGATCATCCCCTCTATGTCGGCGCCGCGCACGCCTTGACGCCGGACAGCGCGGAAGTCTTGCGCGCCGCCGATGTGATTTTGAGTCTCGACTGGGTCGATCTCGCCGGCGCACTCAAGCTCGCGCCGCCCTCGCCCGCCGCGAAGATCATCCAGGTCTCGCTCGACTATCGCATCCACAACGGCTGGAGCATGGACTATCAGGGCCTGCCGATCGTCGATCTTTTCCTGTCTGCCGATCCGGATGCCGTCGTGCCTGAATTGGTGAAAGCGCTCGGCGCCGGCGGCCGACCGCGCGCAGCCCCGCCGCCGCGCGCCGCAGCGGCCGGAAACGATCCGCCCGGCTTCACCAACGAGCATATCGCGCGCGTCCTGAAAAAAGTCGTCGGCGAACGGCCGGTGACGCTCACCCACCTGCCGATCTCCTGGGAAGATCGCTGGTGGACCTTCCGCCATCCGCTCGACTTTCTCGGCTCCGATGGCGGCGGCGGTGTCGGCGGCGGGCCGGGGATCTCGGTCGGCGCAGCGTTGGCGTTGAAGAATTCCGGCCGGCTGCCGATCGCGGTGTGCGGCGACGGCGATTTTCTCATGGGCGTAACCGCGGTATGGACCGCGGTGCACTACAAGATTCCGCTGCTCTTCGTGATCGCCAACAACCGCTCCTTCTATAACGACGAGCTGCATCAGGAGCGGGTCGCGCGCATGCGCGACCGCCCGGTCGAGAACAAATGGATCGGCCAGCGGATGGCCGATCCGGAAATCGACATCGCCGCCATGGGCCGCGCGCAAGGCGCGCTCGGGATCGGCCCGATCACGAATACCGCCGACCTGGCGCCGGCGCTGGAAAAAGCCATCGCCGCCGTCGATGCCGGCAGCGTCGCCGTGGTCGATGTGCGCGTCGAGCCGGGCTATACCGCAACCATGACCGCCGCGATGACCCGTTCTAAAAGTTGAAATTAAGAGGAAACGCCCATGAACACTGCCGCCCCCGTCACGTCGGCCAAGGCTGAAACGCTCCGCCTGCCGGAGCATCGCGACGCCTTCTATGGCGGCGAATGGCACAAGCCGAAATCGGGCAAGTATGTCGACTCCATCAATCCCGGCACGGGCGAGTCACTCGGCCCGTTCGCCGATTGCGGCGCCGACGACATCGACGCTGCCGTGCAAGCGGCGAAGAAGGCGTTCGACGGTTGGCGCAACACGCCGCCGCTGGAGCGCGCGCGCCTGCTCAAGCGCATCGCCGCGGTCTTGCGGGAAAACGCCGACGAACTCGCGATGATCGACGCCGCCGACTGCGGCAATCCCGTGCATGAGATGGTGATGGACGCAACCATCGCCGCTGCGCAGATCGAGTTTTACGCCGGCCTGGTGACGGAAATGAAAGGCGCCTCGATCCCGATGGGCCCAGGTGTGGTGAACTTCTCCGTGCGCGAGCCGCGCGGCGTCGTCGGCCGCATCATTCCGTTCAACCATCCCTTCATGTTCTGCGCCGGCAAGGCGGGCGCGCCGCTTGCGACCGGCAACGTCGTGATCATGAAGCCGCCGGAACAGGCGCCGCTCTCCTCGCTGCGGCTCGCCGAACTGATCGGCGGCCTGCTGCCGCCCGGCGTGTTCAACATCGTGCCCGGCGGGCGCGAGGCAGGCTCCGCGCTCACCACCCATCCGGGCGTCGCCATGATCGCGCTCATCGGCTCGGTGCCGACCGGCCGCGCGGTGATGAAGGCTGCCGCCGATACGCTCAAACCGGTCATGCTCGAACTTGGCGGCAAGAACGCGCTGATCGCCTATCCGGACGCCGACCCCGATGAAGTCGCAGGCGGCGTGGTCGGCGGCATGAATTTCACCTGGTGCGGCCAGTCCTGCGGCTCGACCAGCCGCGCTTTCGTCCATGAGAAAATCTACGATGCCGTGCTCGCCAAGGTGAAAACCAAGATCGCCCATTTCAAACCGGGCCTCGCCACCGACCGCTCGACCACCATGGGCGCGATCATCTCGAAATCGCAATACGAGCGCATCCTCGGCTTCATCGACTCCGCCAAGCAGGAAGGCGCGCGGCTTCTCACCGGCGGCGGCCGGCCGTCCGATCCGGCCTTGGCCAAAGGCTTCTTCATCGAGCCGACCGTGTTCGCCGACGTGCAGCCGAATATGCGCATCGCGCGCGAGGAGATTTTCGGCCCCGTGCTGTCGATCTTCAAATGGGGCGACGAAGCCAAAATGCTCGAAGAGGTCAATGCGGTCGAATACGGGCTGACGGCTTCGATCTGGACCAACGACCTGTCGACCGCGCACCGCACCGCCGGCGCAGTGCAGGCGGGCTTTGTCTGGATCAACGAAGTCTCCAAGCATTTCCTCGGCGCGCCGTTTGGCGGCTACAAGCAATCCGGCATCGGCCGCGAGGAATGCTTCGAGGAGATGCTCGCCTACACGCAGGAAAAGAACATCCACGTGAAGCTGCGAGCCGGCCAAATAGTCCCGTCATTCCGGATTGCCGCAACAGCGGCAAGTCCGGAATCCATAATCACAAGTCAAGCGGGATTGGCGCGGAGAATCTTCGCGAATCAATCTGGGTTATGGGTTCCGGGCTCGGCCCTTGGGGCCGCCCCGGAATGACGTGAGACCGGAAATCTAAAGCTTGAACGCCTCATACGTCCCCGGGTGAAACAATTCGTCCACCGAAACACGCCGCGACGAAAGTCCCTGCGCATGATGTTGCGCGAGGAAATAATCGAGCACCTTGCGGTTCTTCTCAACCCCGTAGGACCAGTAATCCTCACCCATCAGCGCACGCGCACTCTTGAGCGCCTCTTCGACAAACGGCAGCGTCACTTTCGTCGCCGAGGTATCCGACAGCTTCTCGAGACCGGTCGCCTTCGCCTGCTCGAACGCCTTAAACACCGCGCCCGGCAGCCACGGATGTTTCTCGGCCAGCGTGCGGCGGATGCCGACCACATGCATGATCGGAAAATAGCCGGTGCGCTTGTAGTAATCCTTGGCCACTGCCACCGGATCGGGAAACAGCCAGCCGATATTCGAGTGGCCCTTCTCTACCAAGGTCGGCGGCCGCGGCGCGATGAAGCCGTCGATCTCGCCCGCTTCCAACAAGCCGGAAATCGTCGCGCCGTCCGGCGCATTGTCCAGCCGCACACCCGGCGGCAGCTTGATCGCAAGCTTTTCCGGCCGGCCGGCCTCCTCGATGCCGCCGCGAATCCAGTGAATGTCCGACGGCTTGACGCCATAGTCGTCCTCAAGAAGCGCGCGTGCCCATACATTGGCGGTGAGCTGGTATTCCGGCAGCCCGACCTTGCGGCCCTTGAGGTCTTCCGGCTTCTTCACGCGATCGGTGCGCACATAGATCGCCGTATGGCGGAAGGCGCGGGAAACGAAAGCCGGCACGGCGATGTAGGGGCAATTGTTCTGCGCGGTCTTGACCGTATAGCTCGACAGCGACAACTCGCAGATGTCGAACTCGGCGGCGCGGAAAGCGCGGAAGAAAATCTCTTCGGGAACGAGCGTCATATAAATCGGATCGACGCCGTCGATCGCGACACTGCCGTCGATCAGCGCGCGGGTGCGGTCATAGTCGCCGACGGCTACGGAAAGTTCGAGCTTTGCCATTAAGCGTTTCTCCCCAAATATCTGCTCCCTTGGAGCATGATCTAGAAAAGGCCTGCCCGGACGTGATCCGGGGTGGCAACCGGTTTGCGGTCAAGATCATGCTCAAACGAACGACCAAGACCGTGATCCAATTGGATTGAGTTGCATCACGGTCTAGCCGCGCGCGCGGTTCGTGCCAAGGTGATACCGTGCATGGCTGCCCGCCAAGCTTATGGCCAACGGGAAATCGCACCATGCGGCAATATCTGATGTTTGCCGGATTTGCGCTACTTCTACCGGGGATTGCGCTCGCGCAATCCAAAGCGCCGCGCGTCTTAAGCGAAGGAGACGGAATCATCCTCGACCGCGACGGCAGCAAAACCCAGCTCACCAAATCGAAGCAGGATGTCGACCCGGTGCTGTCGCCCGACGGCCGCGTGGTGTTCTACACGCGCCGAGCTGCGGGCGAGCGCGATGAGCAGTTTTGTTCCGGGCCGCCGAAGGCGGACGAGTTGCGCCAGGTCGGCATCGACGGCAAAGACGACAAGCTGTTGCTAAGCGGACACCGGGGCGATCCCGAGAGCCAGCTTTGCGACTTCAGCAACAAGCAATTCGGTGCCGATGGGCGGCGGCTCTATTTCATGACGCCCGGCTGGGCCACCTCGGGCGCTCTCCACGTCTACGACCTGCGTACGCGCGACGAGCGCTATCTACTGCCGGCCAACGATTTCGTGGTGCTGAGCTTTTGCAAAAATGAACATAAGGATGATCTCGCCGTCCTGTTGCACCGCTATTTTGTCTTCGGCGGCAGCTACGATTGGTACTGGCTCTACGATGCCGCCGGCAAAAAAGAGCTCGGTCCGCTCGGCGAGTTCGCCCATCGCGACGACTTGATCAAAATCGCCCGTGACGAATGGTGCCACTAGCGCATGATCCGGAAAAGCTTGCTCTCGGGCTTTGACCCGATGGGTGGAATCCGGATTCCCGAAAAGCGTGCCCTCGGGCTTGACCCGGGGGATCATGCTCGGACAAAAGCTGGAGCGGGATACCGATCGAACTATAACTTATCCCGCTCTCGGTGTCGTCTCATCGATACGCAGTCGAACAGATCGCGATCAGGTTTGGCGCGTCGCAAAGCCCGCAAGGCAACGCGCTACCATTTTAGCCGCGCGCAAAGGCCGGGTTACTTTCCACGACGTCGACGTTTCGTAATGCGTGTGCAGTTCTGAGACATATTTCCGCAGCTGGTCGACATTCGCCCGCGTAGCTGACAGCTCTGCTAAGACTTCATAGACGGGGGGCGGTCGCTCGGACACGACCTTGACGCGCCCAGGCAACGGCGTCGTCTGCGGAAGATAAAACCAGGTGTCCCCCTCCTCGACCACGTCGATGATCAACTGCACGTCGCCCGCGATCAATGGGGCGGTGATCGGCAGCGAAAGGGCGACAGGCGTGCGCGGCGGCAATTTCGGCAGCGGCACGCGACCATCGACCCATATGATAACGTTGCCGGCCTCGTCGAGCCAACGATTGGCGAGATACAAGTTGGACGCTTCCGCAGCCGGCCAAGTCAGCGTACTCAAATTCTCTATCACGACCGAAATTGTCCGCCTCTCCCCGGCAAGCAGCAGGTCTGGAACAGCGGCCGCATTTAAAAGAGCGCGATGTGCGGATCTCGGCAAGCGACCCGGCAAACGGCCTTCCGCCTTCTGCATGTGCACTGGCAGAATTTGCCTGAATGCGGTCTCGTAGTACACGCCATGGTCGCCCGGCACTTCGACCACCGTGTAGTCGCCGAACATGCGCCCGCGCGCCAAATCCGGATTGCGGTATTGCAGGTATGGATTGTCCTGCAAGCTGTCGCGGCCGTAGGTGAACAACACCGGCTCGGGGTAGGCTTGCAGCGGCACCTCCCAATCCGCCAGAATTAGGAGAGGAACATGACGGCCGCGCCGGATCAGGTGCTGGGCGAGCGCCAATGCAATGATCGCGCCCTGGCAACATCCTCCAACGAAGACCGAGCCATCGGGATGGACTTCGGCCAGCTCCGAAGCGTAGCGCAGGGCAAAGGCCTGGATTTCATCTTCGCTGTATTCGATCAGTCCCAGGCCGGACCGAAAGGCATAGACCGGCTGGGTTGCGCCAAGACAATCAGCCAACTGCCGGAACGTTACGTTTTCTTGGCAAACCCAGAACAGCGGCGTGTTGCTGCCCGTTGTATTGAGCCCCGCGACCAGCCGATCGCGGGTCGGACGATTTCCATCCCATGCCTCGAACGACAGCAAGAGCCTGTTGCGCAGGTCACGTGGCAAGGGCCACGGAACCGGCAGCTCCGGATCTTTGTCGAGCGGCGGTCCGTCGCCAGCGACCAGTTCCAGCAGTGTGGCGAATGTCGGCCGCGCAAAAAACGCGTCAGCGGAAATCTGCTTGCCGAATTGCTGCTCGATCGCAGTGTGCAATAGCAGCGAACGAAGCGAATCTCCACCGAGGTCGAAGAAATCAGCAGTGCGGTCCAGCGCGCCTTGCAGGTTCAGGGCGTCGCGCCAAATGTCGGCGAGCCTCGCTTCCAGGTCGGCGCCGACCCTTGTTTGATCGCGCACGACCGCGGCCTCGTCGACATCACGCCGCAGTGCCGGGGTAAGGACCCCGGATTGAACGCGCGTGCTCAACTCCGACCGGCGCAATTTGCCGTTGGCGGTCAATGGTATCTGGTCGATTGTCGTGACCAGCACCGGACTTGGAGAAATGCCGTAGGTACGACGGACGACGCGACCGATCTTCTCCACGACTTCGCGTGCATATTCACCGCTGGGGTTGGCTGGAACGAACGCGACGGCCAGCCCTTCGGCGACTTCGCCAGGCAAATGGATGGCGCACGAGAATGTCCGATCGCCAACCCCAACGACGCTCGCGATCTCCGCATCGATTGCCGCCAGAGAAAATTTCCTGCCCGAAATATTGAGGATCTCTTTGGTGCGGCCATGCAACGATAGCTCGCCATTTTGCAATCGTCCAAGGTCGCCGGTCCGCCACCAGCCGTCGCCGGCAAAGCTTGCTTTAGTTGCTCCGGCATCGTTCCAGTAGCAGGAGAAAATCGCGTGCGGGCAACGCGCCTGTATCTCGCCAAGGTCTCCTTCAGCCAGTACCGTGTCGTTTTCGTCTACGATGCGAAGCTCTACGCCGGGGGCACAGCCGTAAAGGGATGCGGCGTCAACACCGCCAACGGGATGAGCCGTCGGATGCGTGCCGCCGGCAAGAAGGCCTGTCTCCGTTGTACCGTAGCCGGTCTGAACAACCTCGCTCGGGGCGCCACTGGCCTCTAGGAATCGGCCAAGGCGCCGCAGCACATCCGGGACAACGGTCTCGGCACCCATGCCGACCAGACGAAGAGACTCGAGCCGCCACTTTCGATCGCCTCGCCCGGCAGCATCGACAATCGCGTTAGCCGCCGAGCCGGTCAACGATATCGACGTGATCTGATATCGCTCGATTGCGTCCAGTACCGCGGTGCGTCTGGCGGCGAGAAGGTGCGCGGGCATTTGTGTCCACGCCCCCCAACGGAGGAATACGCCGGCGTGCCCCGTCGCATTGTCCAGCGGGAATATCCCGAGATAGTGCTGGTCCGCTTTCATCGGCTCGGAGAAATGCCGATTGAGTAACGCCTCCTGTCCGATCGCCACGAGCTTGATCTGGCTGGTCGATCCCGACGTGGGGATGATGCAAGCCGGGTCGGCGGGCATTGCATCTTCGATTGCGTTGTCGGCTTCCTCCTCCGCGGCTGAAAGTGGAATCACCAGAGGCGGCCGCAACTCAGCGCATCGCGTAGGATGTCGCCTCTCGCACTTATCAGACAAGTGCGCGGTGCCTGACTCGAGTCCGCTTCGCGCACAAAAGCTGACATTCGCCTCGCTATATTTTAGCGATACGCGCCCTAGCTTTCCGCACATGAGATCGGCTAGACGTTCGGCGCAACGGAGACAGCGCCATGCGCCTGCCGATCTATCAAGTCGATGCCTTCACGGACAAATTGTTCGGCGGCAATCCGGCCGCCGTCTGCCCGCTCGAGACCTGGCTGCCCGACGCAACCATGCAGGCGGTGGCGGCGGAGAACAATCTCGCGGAGACCGCCTTCTTCGTGCGCGAGGGTGGCGAGTATGCGCTGCGCTGGTTCACGCCCAGCGTCGAGGTCGATCTCTGCGGGCATGCGACGCTTGCCTCAGCACATGTCGTGTTCGGCTTTCTCGAACCAGAGCGCGAGAGCGTTCGCTTTCGCACGCTCAAGGCCGGAATGCTTGTGGTGAGCCGCCGCGCAGGCATGCTGACAATGGATTTCCCCGCGCGGCCGGCCGCGCCGTGCGAAGCGCCGGCGGGCTTGCTCGCGGCGTTGGGAGGCACGCCGCGCGAAGTGCTGCGCGCCCGCGATCATCTCGTCGTTTACGGCAGCGCCGCCGAGATCGCCGCGCTCAAGCCGGATTTGGCAGCGCTCGCCCAGGTGGATTGCTGGGCCGCGATCGTGACCGCGCCGGGCGAGAACGGCGTGGATTTCGTTTCGCGTTTCTTTGCTCCGGCGCAGGGCGTGCCGGAGGATCCGGTGACCGGCTCGGCCCACACCACGCTCGTGCCCTACTGGGCGAAACACCTTGGTAAAGCAACCCTAAAGGCGCGTCAGCTCTCGCGCCGCGGCGGCTTGCTGCACTGCGTACTTAACGGCGAACGCGTCGATATAGGCGGCCAGGCCGTGACTTTTCTTGTAGGCCACATAGAGCTTTAGGACGGGTGCAAGAGTCCTCGTCCGGGCGGCCGAGCCTGCAAACCGCCGATCTCGGCAACGCATGCGCGCGGATTTGCGCTAACTTTGTCAGGATAATTTTGCAATTACTGAAGGCGATCTTTAGATGTCTTGCGTCATGACGGCGGATACCTACCAGTCGGACCGCCGGAATGAGACTGTTTGGACGTCTAAGGCCGCTGATCGGTGGCGCACCGGCCGAGCTGCCGCCCCCGGAAGTCTATAGCGCGCTGATCGACGATCTGCATGCGCCGTTATTCTCTTTCATCACCGGCGCGGCAACCGCGGTCCTGGTCGGTGCGATCGCGTCCTGGCGCACCGAAAATCCCTGGCTCGTCGCATTGACCGTCTGCACCGCTGTGGTCGCCGCCGCGCGCATTCTCACCATAGCCGAATACCGCAAGCGGCGGCCGGGCTTTGCAAACAACATCGCCCTGCTGCGCAGCTTCGAACGGCGCTATGCCGTCGGCGCGACGATCTATGCCGCGCTCCTGGGTTTGACCGCCTTGGTCGCTTATGTGTTCACCGACGACCCGGTCAGCTTTCTCTTGATAACGGCGAACGGAGTGGGCTATGCGGCCGGCGCCACCGCGCGCAATTCAAGCCGGCCGCGGATTGCCATCGCTCAACTCGTGGTGCTCCTCGTGCCGGTCGTCGTCGGCACCGCGTTGCGCCCGCAGCTCGCCTATGCCGTATTGTCGCTTATCACGCTCTTGTATCTCATCTCGTCCATCGAGATCGTGCGATACTTGGCCGCCAATCGCCTGGGCCTGTTGTTGACCACGCGGGAAAAGGCCGGGCTGGCCAGATCGCTCGCGGAGCAGAACGTCCTCTTCGACGCCGCACTCAACAACATGGCGTTGGGCTTGTGCATGTTCGATGCCGGGCACCGGCTCAGCATCGCCAACCGGCGTTTTTCGGAAATATTCGGCATCCCGCCCGAAAAGCTCGCACCCGGCACGCCGATGCGCCACGTGATGGAGCTCGCGCAAGTCTCTGACAGTAATCCCGCCTACGCTGCAGCCGCACAGCAACGACTGCTTGTCGATTCGACGACGCCGATCCTCACCACATTGGCCGACGAGCGCATGATCTCAATCTCGCATCGGCCCATGCCGAACGGCGGTATCGTGGCGACTTTCGAGGACGTCACCGAACAGCGTCGGGTCGAAGCGCGCGCCCGGTTCCTGGCGACCCACGACAACCTCACCGGCCTGCCGAACCGCGTCGTGTTCGGCCAAGAGGTCAATGGCGCGGTCGAGTACGGCCGCTGCCACGGCCGGCAATGCGCCGTGCTGTTCGTCGATCTCGACCGCTTCAAGATCATCAACGACACGCTCGGCCATGTATCGGGAGATGCACTGCTGATCGAAATTGCCGGTCGCATCAAGCAATGCGTCAGCAAGAGCGATGTGGTCGCACGCATCGGCGGCGACGAGTTCGTGCTTCTGCTGCGCGAAGTCGCCGACGCCGATCAGATTTCGAATGTCGCGCGCAAGATATTGGCCGCCGTCGTCAAGCCGGCGACGATCAACGGTCAGGAATGCCGCGTGACCGCCAGCATCGGCGCCTCGCTGTTTCCCTCCGACGCGAAGGATGAAGGCACGCTCACCAAGAACGCCGAGGCGGCGATGTATGCCGCCAAGGAAGCTGGCCGCAACACGTTCCTGCTCCACTCCGACGAGATCAAGACCCAGTCGATCGAACGCCTCATGCTGGAAACCGGCTTGCGCCGGGCGCTCGAACGCAACGAATTCGTGTTGCACTATCAGCCGAAGCGCGACCTCAAAAGCGGCGGCATTTCCGGCGTCGAGGCTTTGCTGCGCTGGCAGCATCCTGATCTCGGATTGCTGCAGCCCAACCAATTCGTCGCGCTGGCCGAGGAGACCGGGCTGATCGTTCCGATCGGCCGGTGGGTGCTCGAGACCGCTTGTGCGCAGAACGTGCAGTGGCAAAGGCACGGGCTGCCGCCGATCCGCGTGGCGGTAAACCTTTCGCCCCGCCAATTCGTCGACCCCAACCTCTTGAACGACATCCGTAGCGCGCTCGGTGAATCCGGCATGCCGCCGAACCTGCTGGAGCTTGAAATCACCGAAAGCATGGTGATGCAGGACCTCGCGCGCACGGTACGTCTGCTGCAGGAGATCAAGGATCTGGGGATTACGCTTTCGATCGACGATTTCGGCACCGGCTATTCCTCGATGGCGATGGTCCGGGAATTGCCGATCGACGCCCTCAAGATCGACCGCTCCTTCGTCCGCGAAATCGGCCGCGACGCGGAAGGCAAAGCCATCATCAAAGCGATCATCGCGCTGGGTCGGGCCCTCGACCTCATCGTCGTCGCCGAAGGCGTGGAGACGAAAGAGCAAGAGGCTTTCCTGCGCGAGCAAAAATGCGACGAGGAGCAGGGCTACCTCATCAGCATCCCGCTGCCGGCCGACGAGTTCGCCGCCTTCCTGGCTCATCAGACGCGCGCCAGATTGCGGGCGCACGCCGCCGAGGCGTCGCAGCGTCGTCAGGCCCGGCCGACCGGGACATTGGGCTAGACCGAAATCCGATCAACTTGGCTCGGGCCACTCTCACGTCCGCTCGTCCCCGCGAAGGCGGGGACCCAGCTGTTTGCCGCCGCTACTGGATTCCCGCTTACGCGGGAATGAGCGGAGAACAGGACCACGGCATCGCGCCGCCGAAGCCCGCGCTCTTCAATGCCCGGCAAACGGCTCCGCCGGCGCGATATCGCTCAGCCGGAATTGCACGCGCTCCTCGCCCTGCCAGCGGTCGATCACGAAGGAGCCGGCCGCATGCACCTGCCGTCCGCGATTTTGCACCAGCGCGGCGCCGAGTTTTTGACCGACGGCGCGAAAAGCGATGGCGTTGACGCCCGCACCGTCCGCCGATTTGAGCCGCGCGCGTATATGCGACTGCCCGGCTTCCTCGGTATAGGCGAGCGTGTGCGCGGGCAGCGCGATCACCGGCTCCGGATTGCCGGAACCGAACGGCCCGGCGCGCTCGATCATCGCTGCCAGTTCGAGATTGGCGGCTCCGGCGCTCACCGCGCCATCGATCATCAGGCCATTGGCGCGGCGCGCGACCTCGACATCGGCAGCGAGCGAAGACTCCAGAAATGCGCGCAACGGCGCGAGCGCGGATTTGCGCAACGTTACGCCCGCGGCCATCGCGTGTCCGCCGCCTTTTTCCAGAAGCCCTTCCGCCACCGCGCGGCGCACCGCACGCCCGATATCGACGCCGGGGATCGAGCGGCCGGAGCCGGTGCCGATGCCGCCGGGCTCGAGCGCGATCGCGAACGCCGGCCGGCCGAATTTCTCCTTCAACCGCGCGGCGACAAGACCGACAACTCCCGGATGCCAGCCTTCGGCGGCGGTGACGACGATGGCGCCTTTGTCCTCGAGGCCGAGTGCGGCCATGGCCTCGGCTTCGGCCTGCGCCACGGTCTCCATTTCGATCGCCTGCCGCTCGCGATTGAGGCGGTCGAGCTCGGCGGCGATGCGCGCCGCCTCGATCGGATCGTCCTCGATCAAAAGCCGCACGCCCAGATCGGCGCGGCCGATGCGGCCGCCGGCATTGATGCGCGGGCCGAGCAGGAAGCCGAGATGCCAGGCTTCCGGCGGTCCGGCGAGCCGCGCTACATCCATGAGGCTCGTATGGCCGACGCGGTTGCGCTTGCGCAGCGCGATCAAACCCTTGGCGACAAAGGCGCGGTTGAGGCCAACGAGCGGCACGACATCGGCGACGGTGCCGAGTGCGACATCATCCAGAAAGCTCAGAAGATCGGGCTCAGGCCGGCCGGCGGTCCAAAAGCCGCGCGCGCGCAACAAGCGGTTCACCGCCACCACCGTCATGAACGTCAGACCGACAGCCGCGAGATGGCCGAGCCCGGACAGATCGTCGCGCCGGTTCGGATTGACGATCGCCACCGCGGGCGGCAGCGCCTCGTCGGCCTGGTGATGATCGACAACGACGACATCGACGCCGAGCGCGCGCGCCTGCGCCAGCGGCTCGATGCTGGTCGTGCCGCAATCGACCGTGATCAAAAGCGTTGCGCCGCGCCCGGCGAGCGCGCGCACCGCCTCGACATTTGGGCCGTACCCCTCGAACAGCCGGTCGGGAATGTGGATCAGCGGCTCGTTGCCGGCCTGCCGCAAAAAACGCGCGAGCAAGGCGGAAGAGGTCGCACCGTCCACATCGTAATCGCCGAAGATCGCAATCGTTTCGCCGCGTTGAACGGCATCGGCGATGCGCGCGGCCGCCTCCGGCATTGCCGTCAGCACATGCGGATCGGGCATCGAGCGCTTGATGGTCGGATCGAGAAAGGCTTCGACCGCGTCGATCTCGACATTACGGCCGGCGAGGATGCGCGCCAAGCAGTTCGGGCAGATCGTAGCGCTGCGCGATTGCAAGCGCGCGCGCCGCGCCGCGCGCGTCCAGACGGTCGCGCCAGGCGCGGCCGGTCGCGGAACTTTCGACGCCGAGAAAGAGCCCCTCGGTCGCCGGGAAGGCGCGCGTTTCGAATCCCATCACGTCAGACTAGCCGATTCACGCCCATTGGCGCGACGACTTCGCGCACGGATTCACAAGCCGCTAATGCGCCCTGCCCCGCGCAGCCAGTTCCCCGCGGAACCCCGTGTTCCTGCCAAACGAGGATTGAGCAATGCAATTTGACGGCGGAAACGATAAAACAACTGAACTTGGCTTCAGCGACTAAACCTTGGACACGGGGCGGCGGGGCAATGTTGCAGCAATGGATCGATCGCGCGGTAGTCTATTGTATTCGGCATTCCAAGTTGGTGATCGCAGCAGCGCTTCTTCTCGCCGCCTTGTCCGCGATCTACACGGCTCGTCATTTTGCCATCGATACCGACATCAATAGTCTGATTTCGGACCGGCTCCCCTGGCGCCAGAATGAAATTGCATTTCAGAGAGCTTTTCCACAGACCGTCGAACTCATTTTGGTCGACGTTGCGGCGGATTCGCCCGAGGCCGCCAAGGCTGCTGCGAGAGAAGTGGCGCAGGCGCTGGCCAAAAGGCCGGATCTTTTCCGCTCGGTGCGGGATCAGCTCGACAGTTCGTTCTTCCGCCGCAACGGCCTGTTGTTTCTTCCGCCCGATCAGGTGGCGCATGTCACCGAACAGCTGAGCAACGCGGCTCCGCTCCTGTCCGGGTTGGCGCGTGATCCGACCCCGCGCGGCCTTGTGCAAGCACTCGTCGGTGTCGTGGACTATGCCAAACAGGGCTACATCAGTTTCGACGATATGGCGCGCCCGCTGAACCTCGCCGCGGTCGCGCTGGAGGGCGTCGCGCAAGGGCGTCCTGTCGAATTTTCGTGGCGCACGCTGGCGCGGGGCGATCCACGTCCCTTGGATCTGCATCGGTTTGTTGAAGTGCGGCCGGTTCTCGACCACCGCGCACTTGAACCCGGCGGTAAGGCCACGGCCGCCATTCGCGAAATCCTCTCGCAACTTGGGCTTCAGGCCAAGTTCGGCGCCCAGACCAGTCTCACCGGACCCGTCATCATATCCGACAACCAGTTTGCCGGCGTGCACGAAGGGGCGACAGTCAATGGCGTCGTCACGGGTGTCATCGTTCTGGTCATATTAGGGATCGCCCTGAGATCGATTGGGCTGGTCGCGGCCGTCGTCGTCACTTTGGCGGCCGGCCTTGCGATGACGGCGGCCGCCGGAATCTTCATGGTCGGCGCGCTCAATCCCATATCGCTTGCCTTTGCGGTTCTGTTTGTGGGACTCGGTGCCGATTTCGCCATTCAATACACCGTCCGCTATCGGGCCGAGCGCCACGATTTCGGCAAGCTTGATGAAGCTTTGATCGGGTCGGCAGGCTGGGTTGGCATTCCCCTCTCGCTGGCGGCCGGCGCGGCGGCTGCAGGATTTCTGTCGTTCACCCCGACCTCGTACCGTGGCCTCGCCCAGCTCGGCATCATCGCCGGCTTCGGCATGGTCGTCGCCTATGTGTTGAGCCTGACGCTACTCCCCGCCCTTATTCGTGTTTTCAACGCTCCGCCCGAGCCGAAACCCCTGACATTGCCAGCCTTGGCGCCGGCGGACGCTTTCCTGAAGCGGCACAGACTATGGGTCGTCTCGATCACCGTTCTCATCGTGCTCGCCGGTCTTCCGGCCTTGACGCGGCTTCAGTTCAATTTCGATCCGCTTGCTCTGGAAAACCAATCGTCTCCAGCGCTTCGATCCATCCTCAGATTGGCGAAGGACTTGCCGCTGAAGACTGCGAGACTGCTGGTCGCTCCGGAGCAGACAGCTTCGATTGTAGCCAAGCTTGACGCGTTGCCCGAAGTTGCTGCGACCTGGACAATCGACAGCTTCGTCCCAGCCGACCAAGACAAAAAGCTCGAAGCCATTGGAAAAGCAAAAGAGGCGCTCGACCCGGCAGTGCACGCCACGCTGCGCCCGTCGCCAAGCGATGCCGAGAACGTAACGGCACTGCAGCAAGGCGTGCATGCGCTGGAAGGCATCGCCAGCCAGCAAGGCGCCGGCGCGGAGGCCGCGCGCCGTTTGGCCAACGCGATGCAAAAGCTATCGCAAGCGGATCAAGCGCAACGCGCGCGGGCCACCGATGCCTTTATTCGCCCGCTGCAACAAGATCTTGATGACATCGGCCAGCTCCTTATGGCCGAGCCTGTAACCCGCCAAACCCTGCCGGCCGATCTGGTAGGCGATTGGGTCGCGGAGGACGGCCGTAAGCGCATCGAGGTTTGGCCCAAGGGTAATGCCAGCGACAACACGACGGTCAGTCGTTTTGCGCGGGCGGTGTTGGCGGTGGAACCGACCGCAACCGGCGAGGCCATCGGCAGCATCGAATGGGGCGCAACGATCGTGGCGGCGTTCATCGAGGCCATGGTGCTGGCCCTGATTTCAATCGCCATCTTGCTATGGCTCGTGTTGCGCCGCATCACGGACGTCCTGGTGACGCTTGTCCCGCTGATTGTCGCCGGGCTGATCACGCTTGAAATATGTGCGCTGGCAAATTTTCAGCTCAACTATGCCAACATCATCGCTCTTCCCGTGCTGCTCGGCGTCGGCGTGGCGTTCAAGATCTACTACGTGACCGCATGGAGACGCGGCGAAAGCAACTTCTTAGAGTCGGTTCTCACCCGCGCCGTATTCTACAGCACGCTGCTGACCGCCACGGCATTCGGAAGCCTGTGGGTTTCCAATCAGCCCGGCATATCGAGCATGGGCAAGCTCCTGGCCCTGTCGCTCGTGTGCACCCTGACATCGGCGGCCCTATTTCAGCCCGCACTGATGGGCGAGCCACGCCATAAAGACGGTGATACCCAAAAGGGAATACCAAGCGGCCAGCCGCACGACTGACCGGCATTTGTAAGAGATCGCGCCGTAGAGCGATGCACCGGATTTCCTTCAATCCACAAATCGCCGGACTGCCTCCGGCATTTGTTGATGTCCAAGAGACCAGAAGCGTCGTGCGCGCCGGTCTTAACTTCCGTTTCTGGAGTTACGCGACGCTGGTCGCTGTGAGAAATTGAGACCGGTTTTTCAACTCACCGATCCAACTTCTACTGCAGAAAGACCTTCATATTTTGAAAGTCGAAGGTCACCGCGTGCGGCTTGAAGAAGTCGTGACCAACCATGCCGGCGAGGTGGAAGCCAAAAAGGTTCTCCCAGGGAAAAGGTCCATCGTAGAGCCCCGGGACGTTGTCTTCCTGCAATTGCCCGAACGAAAGGCGATGCACGACGTATGGCACGATCCTCAGCTTGCCGCCGCCGCCCGCCCCCGAGGAGGCCTTGTCTTCTTCCAACTTGATTCCGGCTTCCTTGATCACCGACTCCGCCAGTTTGACGCCGGCGCTGGCCAGCCCGGTGTCGATGAAAAGAAGCGTGGGTGGAAGCGTCTCCACGCGACCCCAGCCGACCATGAAATGGTCGCTTGCGATCCAGAAAGGCACCGCGATGCTCTTACCGGCGGACGCCAGGAATTGCTCCAAGCTTGCCGCGTCTTTTCGACGGAGCACGAGCTCGCCCTTCGGATAGTCGATGGTTGCGAGAAAATGATAGAAAAGAGTCGTGCCGATAATCCCGTCGATTCGCTTGGCGCCAAGGCTTTCTGAAAGCTGGCGCAAGGGGAGCATTGCGGCGGGCAGATTCCGTACCGTCCAGTCGCCGATCGTGAGGGATTCGATCCGCCCTTGCTGAACCTCGGCGTGCTGGCCGCCGGAAAACGTGCCTTGCACCGCACCGAATTGCGGAACACCGAGCTCCCGAGCGAATTCCGTGTCCAGTGCGACCTCCGAGCCTCCGGTGTCGATGAAAAAAGTCACCTCGGCGCCGCCGTTCACGCGCACGCTGACCAACGGCAGCGGATCCGTCCTCAGAAATTTCAGACGCGTCATCTGCCCATCGCCGAGCACTTGGTAGGGCGTCTGGCCTTTGAAGCTTCGCAGCTTCGCAACATTCAGTGTCGGATACTGCGAGACGATCAGCGGATCGGTGCTCACGTCGATGCCGTTTAACGAAGCCGCGGCTTTTTCAAAATCATCGCGGCGATAATACACCTCGGCGAGCATGATCTTGGGGTCGGCTTCACCGCCCCGCAGCCCAATGGCCTTTTTTAACCAGCTCTCGGCATCGTCAAGCCGATTGGACAAGAGCGCGATCCGGCCCAACTGGAGAATTGCCGAATAGTCGTCGGGATGGTCAGCCGCAATTCGCGCGTACTGTTCGCCAGCCTGAGCAAACTCCCCCATTTGGAAGAGCCGATCGGCGGACTCGATCGGCGTCTGCTCCGCCGCATTCGCGCAGGGTGCAAGCACGACCAGGAGCGCAACGCAAATTCCTGCGGATTTCATAGCTTGGCCCTTGGCTGCATTCGTGCTCTCCCAGGCACCCAATCATCCCTGGAACGCATACATGTCCCAACCGCCCCGTCCATGACGAGCGGCCTGGAAAGCGCGCCAGTTGATGTTGAATCCCGGCGGTGCCCAGATCGGAAAACCGGAGATCGCGCTGCCGATCAGCACGAGCGTGCTGACGCAGGCGAATACAAGACCGAGCCCGCCCACAATAAGGGTGGCGTTACGCGGCCCCCAGCGCTCCTCAACGACCAAGTGGACAAGCTTGCCACCGTCAAGCGGAAACGCCGGGATCAGGTTGACCACGGCAAAGGCCGAGGTTGAGATACGCACACGCCTGCACCAGCCGTTCGAAGAAGCCGTGCGCCGACGGGCCGGGGACGAACTCATCACCGATCCGAATCATGTCCGGCGCAGAACGCGATACGATCGCGAGCAGCGCAAGCGCAACCAGCCCGATCGCCAGGTTGGACGCTGGTCCGGCGAGTGTAATGGCGAAATCCTGTCGACGCGTGTGTGGCAGATGCCAAAATTGCACGAGCCCGCCAAGCATATGGATGTCGATGCGCTGCGCCCGCACACGATAGCGGCGCGCCATCTCCAAGTGGGCAAGTTCGTGCAGCAAGATCGACGCGAAGATTATTGCGATGAAGAGCACTGCCAATCCGAGGCCGCGGAGGCTTAACGTGTGCCAGAACGGCCAGGCCAGAATGGCGGCGGTGACGAAGAAGGCCGGGTGCAGATAGATCGGCACCTTCTGATATTGCGCGACCTCCACGGTGCCGTCCTGCATCGAAAAGCGAATGGTCATGACGTCAATCCATTGTCGGAGGCGGCAAGCGGCGAAAGCATTGCGGGTGCGGCACGCCGCAAAGTTATCAGGCACGTGCCGACACTACAAAGAGCACCATGACTTCATTGTGATCGTCGTCACTGAACGTCGCGCCGTGGCTTCCGGACGGCAATAGCTTGGCTTGCCCAATGCAGTCCTGCGTGCATCGGGCATGCGCGCAGAGCGGATCGCATATCGCGTGAGGCGCGTTCCGGCCATCAGGATCATCCAACGCTCCTCCGCTCTGGATGCCGGCTCGGACGGAAGCGCGGAAAAGATCCTGGCCTCGGCCGATATTTTTTTGCGACCCGTGGAATCCTTTGCCCAGGCAGCAACGTCTAAGGACCGGCAGCCATATCTGAAAGGGATTTACCGATGCCTCCGAAGCTCATCCGCTATCGCGTCAAACCGGAAAAGATCGAGGAAAATCAGCGTCTCATCGAGGACGTTTTCCGCGAACTGCACGCCAAATCGCCCAAGGACGCTCGCTACCTGGTGCTCAAGCTGAGCGACGGGACGTTCTGCCATTTGTTCGAGGACACCACGAAGACCATTCCGAACCTCGACGCCTTCGCGGCGTTTCGGCGCGGCGGCGAAGAGCGGCGCCTCGATGAGCCGCAACAGTTGGAGGCGACGATCGTCGGCAACTACCGTATGCTCGCCGACATCTGAGTTGGAGCCTTATGGATCGCATTGCCGGACAGGGCGTAATGCCGTCTGAGCCGACCAGTCAGGAAGCGTTCGACCGCGTGCTCGCCAGCCTGCGGCCGAAGCTCCATCGCTATTGCGCGCGCATGGTCGGCTCCGGCATCGACGGCGAGGATGTCGTGCAGGAGGCGTTGCTGAAAGCCATCGAGGCCTTTCCGGGCGCGACGACAATCGGCAACGTCGAGGCTTGGCTGTTTCGCATCGCCCATAACACGGCGCTCGATTTCCTACGCAGCCGTGCCCGGCAGCAGAGGTTCGTTGGCGACGAGGATGTGGCCATGATCGCCGATCCGGTTGACGAAATTCATCAGCGTCAGGCAGCAGCAGCCGGCTTGCACACATTCATGCGCCTGCCGGTGGCGCAACGCAGCAGCGTCATCTTGAAGGATGTGCTCGGCTACTCGCTGGAGGAGATCGGCGGCATCACCGAAAGCACCATTCCGGCGGTGAAGGCCGCCTTGCACCGCGGGCGCGAAGGCCTACGCACTGCCGTGCAGGAACCAGACGATCGGCCGCCGCCGACCCTCAGCGAAGCCGAACGCGCGAGGCTTTCAGCTTATGTCGAGCACTTCAATGCGCGCGACTTCGATACGGTTCGCAATATGCTGGCGGAGGACGTTCGGCTTGAACTTGTGAACAAGACGCGCCTGAAAGGCCGCACCGAGGTCGGCCGTTATTTCGGAAACTACGCCAACGCGCGTGACTGGCACTTCCAGCTCGGATTTGTCGACCGCCGGCCTGCGATCGTCGCCACAGATCCAAACGATCCGGCGCAGCGGCCGACCTATTTCATCCTGCTGCACTGGACGACGGACCGCATCGGCATCATTCGCGACTTCCGCCATGCGCGCTATGTGATGGAAGCTGCGGAAGTCGTCGTCCGCGAATAAGCGCAGCAGTCGCGCGCCACGCAGGCTCGGCCCGTTCAGAAATTGATGAAGGAGCGAACGCCGATGACCAACGCGTTCTTTCGAAGGCTGCCATCGGAGTTGAGGACGCCGCCGCCGGGGTTGATGACGTATTGCAGATCCGGTTGCAGCATCCACCAGGGTTTGAGCTGTGCTTGATACATGAGCTCGATCACCGCTTCACTGCTGCGCACCGGAAAGAACGCATTTCCGGAAAAAAATCCGACATCGGCATCAAACCCTCGCGCATTGTCGCCGACGCGCGCAACGGCGGTTGCAATGCCGATCTTGTCGTCGGGACGGTGCGGCACGAGGCCTTTGTAGAGCAGGCCGCCGTCGGCATAGAAGTTGATCAGGTTGCGGTCTTGGGGAACGCCGCCGGCGCGCACAAATCCCGAAAGGCCTTGGTCGTCGGTGCCCGGAACGCGATAGAGCATCTGGTCGATCACGCCATAGACGCCGCCATCGCCGGCATGCTCCATCGGAATGCCGGTCGATTGCGGATTTGCCAGCGAGAGGCCGGTATCGTCGAAGCGCTGATCGGCGAAACGCGCGCTGGTGTGATACCAGGCGCCGACGCGGTAGGCGCCCGGAAGCCCGCGGGCGTCCTTGTTCTGATTGGGAAGGTAGCTCGCCTCGGCGATGAAAAAAGCGCCGCCGCTGAAACTGAACACCGTCCCGGTCGGAAGCGGCACCGGTTGATTTGAACCGTTGCCGCCGCTGGGATCGCCGCTGAACACTGCCGCCTGAAACTGCATATCGTCGCGCGGCTTGAGGCGGACGCGAACACCGGGCGCGGGCAACGGATAGGCCGGTCCCGAGGCCGGCAGGTTGGCGGAGAGAAAATCCGGCCAGCTGATGCCGTTGTTGATGAAGTTGGCCGCGGTCTTGCTCTGCAGAAACTGGCTGTCCGCCAACATCAGGCCGACACGGACGGACCAAAGGTCGTTAGATCCGTTTTGCTCGTACCAGAACGCGTAGAGCCGCGCCATCGGTCCTGCTTCGATGTTCGACACGGCCAGGATGTTGCCGAGATAGTTCGCGCTGAAGAGCGGACCGTAGGTGACGAGTCCGTGGACGTGAACGAGTCCGCCCTGCCATCCCGCAAGCTTTTGCAAGTCGAGATCGAGTTGCGGCTGAACGGCGCCGAGCCCGACCGCGCCGGTCTTGATCCCACCGCTGACATTGGCCAGGAAATCAGTGGTGTTGGTCAGCGTAAGCGTAACGCCGTTGCGCTCGAGATAAGACCGCAAGCCTCCCCAATCCCCCGTAAGGTACGTCTGACCCGCCGGCGCTGGATTGTCCGCGTGGATCGCCTGGCTCCACGCCTTGGTCGCAAGCATGTTCGATGCGGCGGCCAAGGCGATTGCGCCGCAGGCCAAAGTGAAAAAGCTTCGTGTCCAAGACCAGTGCCGCTCGGGTCGAAACACGTCACCTCCGCCCTCGCTCGAAAATTCGCGCAACTACCGCAGCACTAGAGCATGAGCCGAAAAGCGGGAATCGGTTCTCGGAAAAGATCATGCTCGCCCGCGAGCCAAGTCAAATCGGATCACGGTCTAGACGTAACGCAACGTCGTGAACATCCCCGCATCCAGGTGATACAGCAGATGGCAATGCAGCGCCCAAAGCCCCGGATTGTTGGCGTCGAATGCAACCACCACCCGGTGCCCGGGCGGCACCAAGACTGTGTCGCGCACAGCGCCGGAAAATTGCTGGTCGTTGATTTCCACGACTTGAAATTCATGCCCGTGCAGATGCATCGGATGCGGCATCGGCGTCTGATTCACGAACAGAAGCTCGACGCGCTCGCCTTGCGCAATGGGTAGCGGCGGCGTCTCTTTGGTCCAAGCTACGTTGTTGAGCGACCAGGTGTAGCTCGCCATATTGCCGGTGAGATTGAGAGTGTGCCGGCGATCGGCTTTGCGCGGCTCGAGCGGCGCCACCGCTCGCAGTCGGCGTTCCAGATCGAGCGTGAGCGCGGACGACGCCATGGCGGCCGTATTGGAGAGGCGCGTAATCGGCGCATTTCCGGCACGCAAGACGATGCCCGTTTGTTTGTTTTCGCCCTCGAGCACTGCCAGCACAGGATAGCTCGCGGCAGCGCTCGGCATCGCAAGACGGATGTCGAGCCGCTGCGCCACCGCGATCGGGAAGCGCCTGCCCGTGACCGGCACAATCTCGAACCCATCGACGGCGATCAATTCGCCCTCGAGCTCGCCCAGATCGATATGAAAGGCGCTCATCGAGGAGCTGTTGATGACGCGCAGCAGCACGCGCCCGCCGGGCTCGATCTTCACCACTTCGGGGTCGCCGAGCGTGCGATCGTTGGCCAGGAAAGCGTCGTATTTCACGTCGTTCAGATCGGGTTTGGCGGACGCCATCGTCATGCCCGCGCCCTTTGATCCGTCCATACCCGCCGAACCACCGGACGGCGTGCCGGCCATGGGTGGCATCTTGCTGCCTTTTTTGAGGGTCGCGAAGATTTCTTCCGGCGGCGTGAAACTGAAGTCGGCCAGCATGAGAACGACCTCTTGCTGATCAGGCCGGTCACGCTGATCGTGGATGATCAGAGGAGCGGCCATGAGCAGTTGCTCCTGCAATCCCTGATGCGAGTGCATCCAGAACGTGCCGCCGAAGCGCAGCGGGAAGTCATAGTCGGCACTTGCGCCCGCCGGTATCGGCGGTCCCGATACGCCGGGGACGCCGTCCTGCTGCCACGGCGGCGTCAGACCGTGCCAATGGATCAGGCTCGGCTCGCCGATCTTGTTTTCCACGCGGACACGAAACCGCGCGCCCGACCGCGTCACAATGCCTGAGGTACCGTCAGGCTGCGAGATTCTGTACACCGAAGCGGGTTTGCCGTTGACCTCGATGCCGCGCCGCTCGAGCCGCAGCACCGTCTGCGCTGCGCCACTCGTATCGACGTTTGCGCGCGGTTCAGTTTGCGAACGAGCGAGCGTCGTCGCGGCGGAAGTCGCGATGGCGGACAAGAAAAACGCACGACGTGACAGCATCGAAGCCTCGCAAATGCAAAGTCGCCGCTGGCCAACCTATAATTTCTGCGCGCCGCCGTGAAGCGCACGGGCTTGGCGCAAATTCGCTTGAAGTTATAGGTCTTTTGTCATGTCGGATTGTGACACGAAAGCCAAGTGTCTGCTACGCGCCGCCGCGCCGAGATTCACAACCTTGTTACAGAAGAATTGAACTTAGTTGCGATTTTAACTTACTTGAGCAGCTGGCCTCTATGCTCCATTGAAAAGACGTTGGCATAGAGATTGGCAATCCACTGCTGGCCCTCTTGCGTCACGCGCAGGTGGCGCAAAGCATCCCCGATATAAGGCCGGACCGTCTTCCAAAAAAAATCCGGATAGTTTGCACGCAGGTCCGCGACGCTGTTGTATTTGAGCTTCACATTCATTCCAGTCTCGCGAAACTCGTTGAACAACGCCGCCTGCTTTCGCAGGTAGTTGATGTCGGCGAGCTGTCCGATCAGATCCGCCGCACGGACGAGGCCTGGAAAATCGTCAGTCAACTCGTGCTGCTCGTCCTCGGGTACCGGGAAGCGCGTGTGCTCGATGTTGGCTTCGATCTCGGGCGTGTCGAGATGAACGAGCGATCTTGCGGTCCGCTCGCGTACGAACAATTTCGACCTGGCGACATGATACGGCGCCATCGATGCGTCGGTGGCTCCCTCCGGAAGGGTCACCTTGTCGCCTGCGAGGTTGGTGACAAAGGAGCCGTCACTGTCACCCTGACAGATCCCGCGCACATATCCGATGTCGTGACACAAGAGCGAGACGATGAAATGCAGCCAGTCGCGGGGCGTGACGCCGCCTACGCTGATGTGCCGGCCGCGCAAAATTTCCTGCCCGACGAGCGTGACCATGATGGTGTGATTGACGTCATGATAAGTGGCGTCGCTCGTCGCGATATTTTCAAGGGCAAGCTGCGCGATAAAGCTGATAACGCCCGGATAACCAGGCTCCAGCACCCCGTAGGTTCGCTCGTACATCGTCCGAAGTTCGCGAATAAACGCTTCGATGACGACCAGCGTTGGATTGAACATCGAATTGGCCGACAAATTTTTTCGGAGGTTTTATTGAAAGCCTATTCCAGTTGCGCTCGATATTCCATCTGTTTCGGGTAGCACGCCAACGCCCCTACTCCTTCTCTGCCAGCGCGTCGGCAAAAAGCTAGAAGCCAAATAGCACTCGCCGCATGACATCAGCGCGACCAAAGAAGATCGTAAGGAAAGATAGAGATGCCGCATCGCGTTTGCCATCCGCCCCTTTGAGGGGATGAACAGACATCTTCCATATCGTCACCAGTTTAAGTCACCAATTTCGCAATTTGCGCCAAGTCAAACTTCAGCTTCCAGGCCGAAAGGCGCCGGTTAGCTAAGCGTCCAAGTCCTTGCGTGGGCCGCGCCTGGTTCGCGGCGGCGAGGTGTAAGTAGCTCCATTCGCTCAGAAATTGTTTTTAAAGAAAATTTCAATCAACTTATTTTAAGCTTGAGCATTGGCTCGATTTTCGATCCGACGATCCTGAGTTGGTTTCACGATGGCGGACCGCCAATTCGCGAATATGCCTCCGCAGCAGCCTCGAGGCTCGGCGCCGCTATGCTTCATCGTGGATGAGGATTTCGGCCTGCGCCAGGAGCTGAGCAAAGAACTCCGGCGGCAGGCGGTCGATGTCGTCGAGTTCTCGAACAGCTCGCGATTGCTGGGGATGGTCGACAATCAAAACCCGGATATCGTGCTGATCAATGTGGTCGGCGGCGCGCCGCACGAAAGTATGCGCGCACTGCTGGCTTTGAAGGAGTGCCGCTATGGCGGCGCAGTGCAGCTGTTCGGCAATTGCGAGCC
Organism: uncultured Alphaproteobacteria bacterium; assembly: GCA_963845075.1. Classification (GTDB taxonomy): domain Bacteria; phylum Pseudomonadota; class Alphaproteobacteria; order Rhizobiales; family Xanthobacteraceae; genus BOG-931. Next base: position 85,267 of record CAWJRE010000033.1, read on the forward strand.
GAAATTCCTCGAAAGCCTCAAGGTGACAGGGCTGGATTGCGGCCTGAAAATGCTGCCGCCACTGCGGATGCCGATCAAGGTGGCGACCCTCCACGGCATCATTCGTGAGCAAAAGCTCGGCGCGCCCGTCGTCAAGGGAGGCGGTATCTCGCTCAAGGACGCTTTGGCGAGACAAATAGTGACCTTCCTCTACCAGCCAAAAATCGATCTCAAGGCAGGCATCGTCATCGGCGCCGAAGTCGTGGCCCGTATCGCCGACCCGCAATTCGGTATCATGACACCCGATCAATTCCTCAAGGGCGCCGAGCAAGAAACGCTCGCGGATCTGACGCGTTTGGCGGTCATCAATGCGCTCAAGACCAGCGCTCACTTCCACGAGCTCGGCGTGGCGCTTGAAATTTCGATCAACATAACGGCCGACGTGCTGCTGCAGCTCCCGATGGCTGAATTAATACTGCTGCATCGGCCGGACCGCAGTGACTGGGCGGGCTTGATCCTCGAGATACCGGAGCGCCAGATCGTCAACAAGATGGAGTCTCTCCAGGCCCGCCTGCCGAGGCTTCAGCAATGCGGCGCCTCGATAGCGATCGACAATTTCGGGCGGGGGTCGTTCAGTTTCGAAGCCATAAGCCAAATGCCGTTTTCCGAGATCAAGATCGACCGCTCTCTCGTCGAGGGTTGCGGCACCGTCGCGACAAACGCCAACATCTGCAAGACCATCATTCAGATCGCCCATAACTTCGGCTGCCGTGCCGCGGCTGTCGGCGTGTCGACGCCGGCCGATCTTCAGCTTTTGACGCAACTTGGTTGCGACACGGGTCAGGGATTTTTGCTGGGCAAGCCGATGACCGCCCCGCAGCTCGATGCGCTGGTCGCCGGCTTTCTCAGTCAGGCCGACAAAAGACCGGAAGTGCGCGCATCGTAACGCGGCCGAGACAAAGGCCGCCAAACGCGCTTTCTGATTGCGGTGAAGCCCTCCGCGGGTGATCGCGTTCGCCCGGACGGATTTGTCGCTTCGTGGCACTTCTGCGACATTGATCCCATGCCTCGTTTTGAGTCGGCGATGCGCCGTATCCGCCTTCATTTGCGGGGCGTCCCGGCGAGTTGCCTTACGAACGCCACCTGCTACAGGTATGAGAATCTCGGGAAAGGTCCCACGGTTTGGGGGTATAGCATTGATCCGCGCCAAGCTGTTTCGCGCGTTTGTGCTATCAGCGGCTCTCGCCGGCGCTTTGACGCCATTGCAGTGCCTTGCCGAAGACGCCAATCCGTTGCCGGAAAAGGCAACGAGGGAGCTTCCGCCCGCACTGCTCTCGCTGCTCCACCAAAAGAAGATGCCGAAGAATTCGCCGATCATTCTGCGCGTCTTCAAGGAAGAAGCGGAAATCGAAGTCTGGAAGCAGGACACCACCCGCCATTTCCAGTTTCTCAAGACCTATCCGATCTGTCGCTGGTCGGGCGATCTTGGGCCGAAAATGCATGAGGGCGATCGTCAGACCCCTGAGGGTTTCTATGCAATTACGCCCGCGTTAATGAATCCGAATTCCAACTACTATCTTGCGATCAACACCGGGTTTCCCAACAGCTTCGACAAGGCGAACGCCCGCGACGGCACCTTTCTGATGATCCACGGCGATTGCTCGTCGAGCGGCTGCTTTGCCATGACCGACGAGCAGATCGCCGAGATCTATTCATTGGCGCGCGACACATTCCTTGGCGGCCAGCCGTCGTTCCAGGTCCAGGCCTATCCGTTCCGCATGACACCGGCGAACCTGGCGCGGCACCGCACCAATCCGCACATGGCCTTCTGGAAGATGCTCAAAATCGGGAATGATCATTTCGAGACGACCCATCTCCAGCCCAAGGTGGACGTGTGCGCTCGCCGCTATGTGTTCGATGCGCAGCCGCCGCCGAATTCGACACAGCCGCTTGTGTTCGATCCGAACGCTCAATGCCCGGCTTTTGTCGTCAATCCGAAAATCGCTCGGGCGGCGCTGGCGAAACAACGTGCCGACGAGGTCGAATACGCGCAATTGGTCAAGGACAACGTGTCAGTCGCCCCGATCCACAGCGGGCTGGACGGCGGAATGAACACCGTTTTCCACGCACGGTTTCCAGCCAAGATCGTGCCGCTTGCGATCGTCCTGGCGCCTGGAGCTGGAATTGAACTGCCGCAACTGCCGCCCGTCCCCTGGACCGACAATGATGGTTCACTGGCGAACCAATTTTTTGGCGCCCTCCCCGGCTCGAAGGCCGTCCCAGACACGCACGTCGCGACGACCGACGCGACGACGCACAAACGCGGCGCTGATCCTGCGACAACAGCAACGGCTGGCAAGCCGGCAGCAAAGCCCGCGCTCCCAGATTGAGACCGTCACCGCAGCGAAGGCGAAGCCGCTCTACCCTGATCGGCTGAAATCCCCTCGCCGCCTAGATAGGAAATTGCGCGCCGCGCATGAGCCGCGCGGCCAGTCGATTTCCACGTCCTCCATCACTCAATTCACGATGGCTGCGTAGACCAGCTGCTTGACGAGCTTGCGATAATAGGCCCGCGCGGTGCTCGGCGCCTGGCTCATGTACACGGCGACGAGCTCCTCCTTCGGGTCGACCCAAAAATAGGTCCCGGCATAGCCGGCCCACATGAACTCTCCGGCCGAGCCGGGAACGCCGGCGACGCCGGCGCCTTGGCGCACCGCAAAGCCAAGCCCGAAGGTGTAACCGGGCGTGCCGAGCAGAAGCTCGCTCGGCGTGACCGGCGCCGCAATCCGCGTGCCCAAATGATCCGATGTCATCAGCGCGACGGTCGTGCGCGACAGCACCCGCGTGCCATCGAGTTGTCCGCCGTTGAGCAGCATCTGCGCGAAGCGCAGATAATCGGCCGCGGTCGACACTCCGCCGGCGCCGCCGGAATCGTTCTTCGGCTCTTTCGAGACATCAATGACTTTGATCGGCTGGCCGCTGGCGAAATCGACCGCAAGCGGCTGGGCGACCCGTCCCATCTTGGCACCGGGCACCCAGAACCCCGTGTCCTGCATCTTCAGCGGCTCGAACAGCCGCTGCGCGAGAAAATCCGCCAGACGCTTGCCCGATGCCGCCTCGACCACACGGCCGAGCAAATCCACCGCAAGGCTGTATTCCCAGACGGTGCCGGGTTGGTGCGCCAACGGCGCCTTGGCGAGACGCTCGACCTCCTCGGCCGGCGTAAGATCGCGTGCGTCATAGTCGCGGACGCCCGGCAGATAGAGTCCGGCCTTGATGTAAGCGTCCTTCACCGGAGCATTGAGCGTGATCTCGCCATAGGCCAGACCGGCAGTGTGCCGCAACAAATCCTGCACGATGATTTCGCGATCGGCCGGAACCGTCGTGTAGCTCATGCGCGCGAATTCGCCGGCGGGACGCGCGACACTGACTTGCTGGCCCTTGAACGCCGGAAAGAATTTCGACACCGGATCGGTGAGCTCGATCTTGCCGTCCTCGACCAGCATCATGGCGGCGACCGAGACGAGCGGCTTGGTCATCGAATAGATGCGAAAGATGGAATCCAGGGCCATCGGCTTGCCTTCATCCTTGTCCTGGAAGCCCGCGGCGTCGGCATAGATGAGCTTGCCCTTGCGCGCGACCAGCACGACCGTGCCGGCGAGTTTGCCATCGGCAATGCTTTCCTGGAGCGCATCGTGGATGCGGCCGAGCTTCTCTTTGGACACTCCGACCTGCTCGGGCGGCACCTGTTCCAGGCCGAGAAGGTTGACCTGTGACCAGGCCGGGGGCGCGGTAACGACGAGAGCGCCGAACAGCGCCGCTGCAAGCATCCAGCGTTTCATTTCACTGAGCCTCCCTTAAGTCGCGTTTTCGAACCACCTTGATCGCTCCACAAAGCCTATCGCGCTGCGGAGCGGACGCAAAGACCGGGGGGCATCGCTGTTCCTCTTGATTGTGTCGTGGCCGTGACACGGCCGTCGTTTCGTTGGCCGCCGAGAGATGCCAATGTCATCACGGTCTCGTTAGTCTGAAAGCGGTAGCAAGCGCTCCGCATGGACGGGCGAATGATGTAATCTGTCCGAGAACTGCATTTGTGCAGTGCGGCGCGCCGAAGTCTCTGCTCGCACCAAACCGCTGAGCAAGCGTCCGTCAGTAACGCGTCGCACTTGAAAATGACCGACGATCTTTCTTCGCTGGTGCCTATTGGCAATACAGGAGTCTGATCCATGGGCCGGTCCTATCTCCCGAGGTGGAAATTCACTGACAGCTGCGGCCGGCCTCAAACCTCCGGTGCGATTCACGTGGGCTGCGCCCACTGCGACCAAACCCTGTGCGCTCATCCAAGCCGGCGCGCGTTCCTGAAAACCGGAATTGCGATCGTCGGCGCGGCCGGCATGGCGACAGTTGTCGATCCCCGCGAGCTGTTCGCGCAGGTCCGTGTGTTTCCGCCACCGCCACCGGCCGTAAGCCCGATCGCCGGCCTCATGGATACGCACGTCCACGCAGCGCCCGACGTTTTCGGCCGCGCTCTCGACGATGAAGAGGTCGCCATCATCTACAGAGATCGCGGACTGGAGGCGCTGGTTCTGAAAAATCACGTCGCGACAACGGCGGACCGCGCTTGGTTCGCGCGCAAGCACGTCGCCGGCCTGAAAGTATTTGGTGGGATTGCGTTGAATTCTCCGGCCGGCGGAATCAATCCCGATGCGGTCAACTGGATGGCGCGCATGCAGGGCGGCTACGGCCGCGTCGTCTGGTTCCCCACTTTCGATTCCGACAATCATGTCAAGCATTTCAAGGATGCGCCGGAAGGCATCAAGGTACTGGGCGCTGACGGAATGGTTCTTCCGGCGGTGCGCGAGGTGCTGAAAATCTGCGCCGCGCAGAAGCTTATCGTCCAAACCGGACACCTGTCGCCGACCGAAGCGCTTGCGGTCATCGAAGCCGGCCGCGATGCCGGCGTCGATCGCATGGTCGTCACCCATGCGCAGTTCGAGGTCGTCAATATGAGCCTCGAGCAGATGAAGCAGGCTGCGGCGATGGGCGCCAAGCTTGAACTCTGCGCCATGGGCCCTTTGATGGGTCCGGAGGCGCATCTGGAATGGATGCGGCACTGGCGCCGGGTAAAAGTCGAGGAGACTGCCGCCGTCGTGAAGGAGATCGGCGCGCAAAACTTCATCCTCGCGACGGATCTCGGTCAGATGGGCAACCCAAGCCCAGCCGACGGGCTGCAGCTGTTTGTCACCGACCTGATGAAAGCCGGCCTCGGCAAAGATCACATCATGACGATGGGACGCGAAGTGACCGGTAAACTGCTGATGGGCTGACGTTTCGTCCGGCATCGGCCACCAAGTACTGATCACCGGGAATTTTAAGGCGCGGAACGAGATCAAAAGTAGTGTGGCAGACCAATTCGCTCAGATCAGGCGGAATATGAAAACCTACCTGCTTCCACTGGCACGCGTTTTGATGTCGAGCTTGTTCATCTGGGACGGGGTTCTGCAGCTACGGAACCCTGTCGGCACGGCCCAGTATTTCGCCAGCATCCAGGTGCCGATTCCAGACGTGGCCGTGTGGGTCTCCATCGCCATCCATCTCCTCGGCGGCTTGGCGCTCCTTGTCGGCTTCAAGACACGGTGGGCCGCGGCCTTGCTCGTTCTTCTCTGTCTCGGCACCGCCTTTGGCGTGCATCTGCCGATCGGCGATCAAGCTAACATGATAAATTTCTACAAGAATTTGGTGATGACCGGTGGACTCCTCTACGTCGTCGCCTACGGCGCCGGCAGCGTGAGCGTCGACAAAGAGACCGAATAGTTGGGCCGAGCGTAGGCGGCAGCGCGCTGACAATTCCCACAAATGATCCGGTGACCGTACCGCGTTGAAATTAATTTGATCGCGCGGGGCCGACGTCAATTGCCCGTCATTCCATTGACATTCAAGCCGACGGCAAGCGATCAAAAATCGATTCGAGCGCGCGCGACATCTGTCGCGCACTTGAGACGTTATATTCATGTGGATATAATGCGCGGCTGCCACGAAAAGCCAAGAGCCATTCACTAGAGGCATTGCGGCGCTGAAACGCGCCGGGTGTGGCAAAAAACCGGGAGGAAATTGCGATGTACTCTGCGATCACGCGCGTGCGCCGATTTTACCCGCTTCGCTCTATCGGGCTGGCACTCGGAATATCGGTCACAGCCGGCTTGTCCACCGCCGTGCTGGCGGCTGAACCGGTGCTGGTGCCGTTCCCGCATGACTTTGCGGAGAGCATCACGGCAACATCGGACGGAACATTGATTTTCAGCAGCTTGGCCGGTGGCCGGATCAGCCGCGCGGCCCCCGGTGCGACAGAGGCCAGCGAGTGGATCAAGCCTGGAAGCAATGGTCTGTTGTCCGTCATCGGCGTGCTCGCTGACGAGGCCTCCAATACGCTCTACGCCTGCTCGTTTGATGCGTCCGGCTTCGGTGTGATCGTGCCGAGCGGAACAAAGCCCGGAGCATTGAAGACGTTCGATCTGAAGACCGGGGCACCGAAGGCAAGCTACGACATGCCGGCGGCGACGATTGCCGGCCAAACGCCGTTATGCAACGACATGGTCGTTGCCGCCGACGGCACTGTTTATGTTACGGATTCGCTGTCCGCGCGAATCCTCCGGCTCAAGAAGGGCGCCTCGGCGCTGGAGACCTGGGCAACAGATCCGCGCTGGGACGCGAAGGGCCCGCAGCTTGACGGCATCGCCATGCTGGCCGACGGCAATCTCTACGCCAACATTTTCGAGGGCGACGGCCTCTATCGCATTGAAATAAAGCCGGACGGCAGCGCCGGCGCCATCACCAAACTTGAGACCTCGCGCAAGCTTTTTCATTCCGACGGTCTCCGCAAGTTTGGGCCGCAATCCCTGATCATGGTCGAAGGTGAAAAGGTCGGAACGCTCGATCTCATCACCGTCTCCGGCAATTCTGCGAAAGTCGAGACGGTGAAAGACGGCTTCGACGGCCCGGTCTCGCTTGTTCAGGTCGGCGACGTCGCCTATGTGCTCGATGATCCGTTGCGTTATTTGTTTGATCCGGAGCTGAGCAAAAAGGCCGGACCGCAGGTCAGAGCGATACCAGTGAAGCTGCCGGCCGCCAAATAGCGGCCGGACGTCACCACGCACGTCGGAGCTTGATCGTCTCCAAGAGTTGCGTAGCCGACTCAACGTTGGTGCTCACGCGTGATGCCGTTTTCCAGCTAACATACTTACTTGCTAACATAAGGTTGTGGCGTAGGTCATCTTAGGGAGGAGAACGAGACAATGATTCTTCGAGCAAAATTGATGACGACTGTGGCCATGGCACTCGCGGCTACGGCGCTGACGGCAACCGCATACGCGCAAGACGCTAAGTCGCTTGCGGAACCGGGCAAGGACTGGGAGACGTTCCACGGCAGCTACAAATCGTGGAACTACAGTCCGCTGAGCCAGATCAACACCGACAATGTCGGCAAATTGAAAGTGGCGTTTATCCAGCAGGTGGGCCGCTCCACCCGCGGTCTTGAGACGACGCCGCTCGCCAAGGACGGAATCCTTTACTATTCGGGTTCCTACAGCAAGGTTTTCGCCGTCAACGGCGCCACCGGTGAAATGCTGTGGTCGTTCATTCCGAAACTCGACGAAGACACCGTTACGCGCCAGACCCATTCGCCTTACAACCGCGGCTTGGCGATGGGCTTCGGCAATCTTTATGTCGGCACCGTCGACGGACGATTGATCGCCATCGACATGAAAACCGGCAAGCCGGTTTGGGATACCAAGCTGGTCAATTCGCAGAAGCTCACGGTCGGATTCACCGGCGCGCCGCTTCTGGTGAAGGACAAAGTCATCATCGGCTCGCAGGGCGGCGAGTGGCCTTACCGCGGCCCGATCTTCGGCGTCGACGCCAAGACCGGCCAGAAAGCGTGGGAATTCTACACCGTTGCCGGCACACCCGAGGCGGAAAAGACCTGGGGTAACAAATCGTGGCGCACGGGCGGCGGCGGCGGCTGGATGCCGGGCACTTACGACGCCGAGACCAATACGGTGTGGTGGGGCACCGCCAATCCGGCGCCGCTCTATGACTGGAGCGGAACGGATTGGAAGACCTCAGGCGCGCGTCCGGGCGACAATCTCTACACGACGTCGGTGATTGCGCTCGATCCCGACACCGGCAAGCTCAAATTCTATCATCAGGAGTTGCCGCACGACGCCTGGGACTTTGACAGCGCGGTCGGCGAATTCGTCTCGATCGATCGTGACGGCAAGAAGTACTACGTCCATCCCAACAAGAGCGGTTACATTTTTGTCTATGACCGCGCCGACGCCAAGATCGAGAACGTCTACAACGTCGCCAAGGCCAGCAACTTTGTGAAGAACATCGATCCAAAAACCGGCGAGTTGCAGGGCCGGCGCGACATGACCGAGGGCAAGCAGACGAATCTTTGTCCGGCGATCGCCGGCGGATTGAGCTTCAACGCCGGAAGCTACGACCCGCAAACCGGCCTCTACTACAAGATCGTCAACGAGTGGTGCATGGATCTTGATATCGTCAAGACCCAGCCGGTGACCGAGCCGGCCGCACAACTCAATATCGGGGCGACCTTCACGTTCACGGACCCGCCCGGAGACAAGATGCACGGCCACGTCGACGCTCGCGACCCGATCACCGGCAAGGTCGCCTGGTCGGTGAAGTTCCCCGAGCCGCCTCTGGCAAGCCTGCTTTCGACCGCAGGCGGCCTCGTGTTCGTTCCCGACGCGCGCGGCTGGCTGCACGCACTCGACGCCAAGAGCGGCAAGGATCTATGGAAGGCCAACGACGGCGTCCTCCATAACGGCGGCATCATCAGCTACGAGGCCAACGGCAAGCAGTACATTGCCGTTGTCACCGGATTCCCGAGCATGGTCAGCGAAGGCTATCCGGCGATGTTCGGCCCGCCCTACACGATGATGGAGCAGAATACCGGCGCGCTGATCGTCTACACTTTGGAATGAGTGTGGTGCGCGCATAGGGCCGTCGGATGATCTCCTCAGCTGGCGCAAATCGGGTGAGCCGATCTGCGCCAGCTGTGGCTTTTCGGCGATCAGCAAACGAAAGCACGCATGACCAAGAAAAGAGCCGGTGCCGGCAGCACGGTTCTGTTGGCGGCTATCGTGTGCGGCTGCCTCGGTGGAACGTCGCCAATTCGCGCCGCCGAGACAGCGCCCGCCGATCCGGCGGCGCAGATCGCACGCGGCAAGACGCTGTTCATCAGCTATGGCTGCGGCTGGTGCCATGAGGGCGGAGGGCGCAAGGCGGGACGTTGTCCGCAACTGATGGGCACGGAGCGCGACGACAACTTCATCCTCAGCCGCATCGCGGCCGGCTCGCCGGGAAAGATGCCGGCGTTCGGCCAAGGGTTGACCGCGGAAGACATGCAAGCCCTGCTCGTTTATATCCGCAGCCTCAAACCGGAGGGCAATCCATGACGCTCCGCGCATGCTGCTTCGGCTTTTTGGTACGCATCGTTGCGGTCACGATACTCACCACCACGGCATTGTTTGCGCAGGCGCGGCCGCTCAACTCCATCAAGGCGCGCGGCAAATTGCTGGTTTGCGCGAATCCGAACGCGCTGCCGTTTTCGAGCAAAAACGGCGAGCGGCGAGGCTTCGAGCTCGAGCTCGGCGAGGCGCTGGCGAAAGAGCTCGGCGTAGCGTTAGAGGTCGGATGGGTCATCTTTCCGTTCCACATGGCGCGCGTCGATTGCGACGTCGTTTTCGACTCGATCGTCGATCGCGAGACCGCCGAGGATGCGCATCTGCGGCTTTCCAGACCTTACACCACGAGCGGCGTGGCGATTGCGCTGCGGCCCGGTATTGAAGGGGTCAAAGGCTTTGCCGACCTCAAGAAGGTGCAGCGGGTCGGCGCCATCGGCGGTTCGCTGGCGCGCGTGCGACTCGGCCAGAAAGGGCTACAGACAATTCCGTTCACGTTCGAAGATGAGATGCTCGAGGCGCTGGGCAAAGGCGAACTGGATGCTGCGCTCGCGACCCCGGCGACCATCGGCTACCACAACCTCCTTCACAAGGACGCGCCGGTGACGCTCGTGCAAGACTACGAGAGCATGCCGGAGCTGCGCTGGGAGGTCGCGGTCGGTATGCGCAAGGCCGACGATGCGCTCGTGGCGGCGGTCAACACCGCGCTCGACCACATGCTTGCCGACGGAACCGTCGGCCGCATCTACGCGAGCTACGGGATCGATCAAAGCTTGCCCGCTAGGCCTTAAGCGATCCGGTCTCGCCAAGGCTTGCGCTTTGTAGCCAAATTCAACCAGGCTCACCGCGCTTTGACGGCTTGGACGTCGTCCCTGCCCGCTCGGCGACGCATCGCTCGAGATCCTTGAAGTTGCTGTGCATCTGCTCGAGCGCAAATCCGAGCGCAAAGAAGCGCTCTGCCTCATCGCCGGGGAGACTTCGCGTCAGGCCTTCGCTCCGGAGCGCGGCGATTTCGGCGGCGTAGACGTCAAGCGCCGCTTCGGCGGCATCGAGCGGCGGCGGACTGGCGCCCGCCCGCAGCGCAGCCCCGCTTCCACGGAAGTAGCCGGCGAAGGCGCTCCCGATCTGCGCCAATGGCGCTTCGAGCCGCGACGTGAAGGCCTCGGGTAGCGGGATCGTCGCCGCTCTGCCGATAATCACAAGGTCATGGCGCAACCTGAGCAGGGTGCGCAACAGCGGCCCGGTGTCGGGCCCCGCGGTGAGGAGACGTGTGGAGCGCTCGCGCTCGGCCTCGGCGCCCACGACATTCATGTGCACCAAGGCCTGGCCGATACCATCTTGAATGCGATGCAGCGCTTCGACGTCGAGACCCTGCGTCAGGCCCGCAAGCAGCTCGCCCAGAGCGCCTGCCATTTCATCAAGCGTGCGGGCGGCCGCCCGGACGACCTGGGGATGAGCGCTTGCCGGCAGCAGCAAAAATGAAACAACGAGTCCGGTGACGCCCCCAAGTGCGACCTCAATGACGCGATCGAACGCCGAAGCGAACGGAGTTGCATGAGTCATGGTGGGGATCAGCAGCACGATGATCGCGGTGATCGGCGCAACGGAGAATCGCGGATTGATCGCCGCGATGAAGGCAAGCGGCGTCACCGCCAGAGCGAGAACCGCCAGCAGCGCGATTTCGCTCGCATGCGGAATGAGCACGCCGATAGCGCCGCCGTAAATCGCGCCGCCAAGCGTCCCCACGAGATAGTCGAACGTTGCCATCAGCGAGCGTCCGACGCTCATCTGGGTCACGATGACGGCCGTCAACACCGCCCATAACGGCAAGGGAAGCTGCAAAAGTCGCGCGAGCGCGAGAGCCACGAGCGCGGCAATCGTCACCCTGATGGAAAGCGCGAGCTGCACCCGGTGTTCGCGCAGCAAAGCCGGAAGCCTGGCCAAAAGTTTTGCGATGCGTCTCAAGATAACGGTCCCATTACGGCGATGTAGGTACTAGAGCATGATCTGGAAAAATGGATACCGGTTTTCCGAAAAGATTATGCTCCATTAAAGATCTAGAGCGCGACAATGATTCAACCCTTAAGCCATCGCGCTCTAGTCGGTTAGCGGCTGGTGGTGACGCACAAAACTTCGACAAGATTAGATCCGTAACCCTGCCGCCGAAAATTGAAACACGTCGCGGCATTGCGGGCGTGCAATTCTCCCCGTTGGCGAACTCGCGCGAATGTCGAGCCCCGTATCGAGCGTCAAGGCGGTCGTATTTGCCCTTGGGGATGCCCGTGTGGCATGCTTGCGACTATGGAATAGCGCGGAAGCGTCAGCTGTCGCGGCGAATCTCCAAAGGCACAAAGGTGCGAGCCGTCGATGAATCTCGACTATGTCTCGATCGGCAGAAATCCTCCCGAGGAGGTCAACGCGATCATCGAGGTGCCGATCGGCGGCGAGCCCATCAAATATGAAATGGACAAGAAAGCGGGAACGCTCGTCGTCGACCGCTTTCTCTATACGCCGATGCGCTATCCGGGGAACTACGGATTCATTCCGCACACGCTCTCCGCGGACGGCGACCCTTGCGACGTCCTCGTTGCCAATACCCGGCCGATCGTTCCAGGGGCTATCGTTGCTGTGCGTCCAATCGGCGTGCTCAAGATGATGGACGAAGCGGGCGGCGACGAAAAGATCATCGCTGTGCCGATTCCGAAACTGACGCAGCGCTATGCGCACGTGCACAACTACACCGATCTACCGGAAATTGCCTGGCGCCAGATCGAGCATTTCTTTGCACACTACAAGGACCTCGAAGAGGGAAAGTGGGTGACTTTCGGCGGCTGGGGCGACGCCGACGAGGCCAAGCGCTTTATCCGCGAGGCGATCGAGCGGGCCAAAATCCAGCGTTCGACGCAAGCTTGACGTCTGCGTCAACGTGGGCGCCGTCACGAAAGAAGATGCTGCGGTTCCAGAGTCATCCGTTGGAGGGAACTGCGCATAGCCCCAAATGCGAAGGCGGCAACGGAAAAGCGCGAACCTAAAACTTCTCCAGCTGCCGATGCTCGGCGCGGATCCAGCGCACGGTGCCGGTGACCGAGCGCATCACCACGGTCTGCGTCTCGACAATGCCGTTGCCGAACCTGACACCCTGCAGCATGCGGCCGTCGGTAATGCCGGTCGCGGCAAACAGGCAATCGCCGCGCACCATGTCCTCGATCTGATATTTCTTGCGTGGGTCCTTGATGCCCATCTTGGCGACGCGCTCGCGCTTCTCGTCGGTATCGACGACGAGCCGGCATTGCATCTGGCCGCCGATGCAGCGCAGAGCGGCGGCCGCCAGCACGCCTTCCGGCGCGCCGCCGATGCCGAGGAAAATGTCGATGCCAGTCTTTTCCGGCTCGGCGGTGTGGATCACGGCGGCGACGTCGCCATCGGTGATCAGACTCACGGCGGCGCCGGTCTTGCGCACCGCCGCGATCATGTCGGCATGGCGCGGCCGGTCGAGCAGCATCGCCGTGATGCCCTCGGGCTTGACGCCCTTGGCTTTGGCGAGCGCGCGGATGTTCTCGTCAGCCGGCGCGTCGAGGTTGATCACGTCCTTGGGATAGCCCGGCCCGACCGCGATCTTGTCCATATAGATGTCGGGCGCATGCAACAGCGTGCCGCCCTCGGCGATGGCGATGGTGGCGATGGCGCCCGGCATGTTCTTGGCGCACAGCGTCGTGCCTTCCAGCGGATCGACCGCGATGTCGACTTTGAAGCCACCCTTGGCGCCGACCTTCTCGCCGATGAACAGCATCGGCGCTTCGTCCATTTCGCCCTCGCCGATCACCACCGTGCCGTCGATCGGCAGATTGTTGAGCTCGCGCCGCATGGCGTCGACCGCCGCCTGATCGGCCGCCTTCTCCTCGCCGCGGCCGCGCAGCCGCGCAGCATTGACGGCGGCACGCTCGGTCACCCGCACGATCTCCATCGTGAGAATGCGGTCAAGCATCAGGTTGTGCGGTACGGTGATCGACGACGCCATTTCTTCGTTTCCCCGTCTTGTTCTATGCGCGGCGGAGCATGATCCCGAAAAGTGGAAATCGGTTTTCGGAAAAGATCATGCTCCAGCGCAATATCTAGTTCTTTTCGATCCGGATGACCTGCGGCCTTCCGGAGATTACACGGTCGCGGCGCACCGCGGCGAGCGCCTTGTGGACGGCGTCCTCGGTGGTCGCATAGGTGATGAGGATGACCGGAACCGGATCGCCGGACTTGCCGGCGTCCTGCGAGCGGCTTTCGTGGCGCTGCACAATCGATTCGAGCGAGATTTGCCGCTGCGCCAGCCGGCGCGCGATGGTGGCGGCGCTGCCCGGGCGGTCGCGCGCCATCAGCCGGATGTAATAGCCGCCTTCGTGGCGCTGCATGGGCGCCTTGCGGACCGCGGTCATGCGCGCGGCCGGCTGCCCGAAGGGCGGGGTGCGCACGCCGCGCGCAATATCGGCCAGATCGGAGACGACGGCGGAGGCGGTCGCCATACCGCCGGCGCCCGGCCCCACCAGCGTGATCGGCGAAAGACCGTTGGCGTCGACCGTCACCGCGTTGGTCACGCCCATCACCTGCGCGATGGCTGACTCCTTCGGCACCATGGTCGGATGCACGCGCTGTTCAATGCCGGCGTCGGTGCGCACGGCGACGCCGAGAAGCTTCACGCGGTAGCCGAGTTCGGCCGCCGCATCGAGATCGGCGAGCGTGATCGACGAAATGCCTTCCACATAAACCGCCGCCTGATCGACTTTGGTGCCGAAGGCAAGGCTCGCGAGAATCGACAACTTCTGCGCAGTGTCGTGGCCCTTGACGTCGAAGGACGGATCGGCCTCGGCATAGCCGAGCCGCTGCGCCTCGCGCAGGCAATCCTCGAACGAGATGCGCTCCTCCTCCATGCGCGAGAGGATGTAATTGCAGGTGCCGTTGAGGATGCCGTAGATGCGGGTGAACGAATTGCCGTTGAGCCCTTCGCGCAGCGTCTTCACGATCGGGATGCCGCCGGCGACCGACGCCTCGAAATTGAGCGCCACACGCTGGCGCTCGGCGAGCGTCGCAAGCTTGTGGCCATGCGCCGCCAGCAGCGCCTTGTTGGCTGTCACCACCGGTTTGCCGGCGGCGAGCGCGGCCTCGACCGCACTCTTGGCCGGGTCCCCTGCTCCGCCGATCACTTCCACCAGGACGTCGATGCCGGGATCGCCGGCAAGCTCCACCGGATCGGCGGCCCAGCGCACCTTTTTCAGATCGACCGCGCGCTTCTTGCCGCGCGAACGCGCGCTCACGGCGACGACCTCGATCGGGCGCCCGCAGCGCGCGACGAGCTTGTCGTGCCCGCGCTCCAGAAGCTGGATCACGGCCGTGCCGACAGTGCCTAGTCCGGCAAGACCGACTTTCAACGGCTCAGCCATAAACGTCGCTAACCTGGAACGCCGCTAAAATGCGTCGCTAACGAGGGATGGAGCGGCGGCCGACTAACGTCGCGTCGCCAGGGGTACGACGTTGTGCAGCATTTCCGGCCCTGTTTCAAGAAAGCGCCGGATATTGCGCGCGGCCTGGCGGATACGCTGTTCGTTCTCGACCAAGGCGATACGCACGTGGCCCTCGCCATGCTCGCCAAAGCCGGCGCCGGGCGAGACGGCGACGCTCGCCTTTTCCACCAGAAGCGTCGCGAATTCGACGCTGCCCAAGGTCCGGAACGGTTCGGGAATTGGCGCCCAGGCGAACATCGAGGCGCGTGGCGCCGGCACTTGCCAGCCGGCGCGGCCGAAGGATTCGACCAGCGCATCGCGCCGCTTTTTATAGATCGCGCGCATCTCGTGGATGCAGTCGTCCGGGCCGTTAAGCGCGGCGGTGGCCGCCACCTGAATGGGCGTGAACGCGCCGTAATCGAGGTAGGATTTTACGCGCGCCAGCGCCGCGATGATGCGCTCGTTGCCGACCGCAAATCCGATGCGCCAGCCCGGCATCGAATAGGTCTTCGACATCGAGGTGAATTCGACCGCGACTTCCATCGCGCCGGGAACCTGCAGCAGCGATGGCGGCGGTTCGTCGAAATAGACCTCGGCGTATGCGAGATCCGACAAGAGCAGGACGCCGTGCCGTTTCGCGAACGCCACCAGGTCCCGATAAAAATCAAGATCGGCGACGCAGGCGGTCGGATTCGACGGATAACAGGTCACGATCGCGATCGGCTTGGGGATGGTGTGCTTGATGGCGCGTTCGAGTGCGCCGAAAAACGCGGTGTTGGCCTCGACCGGCACCGAACGGATGGCGCCGCCCGCCATCAGGAAGCCGAAGACATGAATCGGATAAGTCGGATTCGGCACGATAATCACGTCGCCCGGCGCAGTGAGCGCCTGCGCGACATTGGCGAAGCCTTCCTTCGAGCCAAGCGTGGTGACGATCTGCGTGTCGGGATTGAGCTTCACCCCGAAGCGGCGGGCATAGTACGCAGCCTGGGCGCGGCGTAGGCCCGGAATCCCTTTGGACGCCGAGTAGCGGTCGGTGCGCGCCTTGCCGATCGTCTC
This sequence comes from uncultured Alphaproteobacteria bacterium, assembly GCA_963845075.1. Classification (GTDB taxonomy): domain Bacteria; phylum Pseudomonadota; class Alphaproteobacteria; order Rhizobiales; family Xanthobacteraceae; genus BOG-931. The sequence continues at coordinate 101,273 of CAWJRE010000033.1, forward strand.
CTTGATTTTCTCGACCACATGGGCCGGCGCCGGCAGATCGGGATTGCCCATGCCGAGGTCGATGATGTCGGCGCCGCCGTTGCGAGCGCCGGCCTTCGCGCGGTTGACCTCTTCGAACACATACGGCGGCAGCCGGCGGATGCGATAAAACTCTTCCATGGGTGTGCGTACCAGAACGTAGAGGGATGAACCCCTACTTCTATATCACTGCTTGGCGTAAGCGCTGATACCGGAGGAGGATTGCTGAGCCGCCGGTTGCGCCGACGCTGCCGATTTCTTCTGGGGGATCGATCCCGTGGTGGCCGGCGCATTGGTCGCGGCAACCGGCTGCGCGGCGCCTGCTTTAGCCTCGGTCCGATCGCGGTCGGTGATCAGATCGTCCGTGGCCTGCTTGACCTGATCCGGGGTCAGCTTCATTTCGGTCCGCGCGGCCGGCATATCGTGCACTGCGGGAAAAGCGCTGTCGGAAGAACAACCGGACAGCAGGACCGCGGCCGTAGCCACGGCCAAGCCTGCACAGGCAAGGCTAGCGATGCGTCGATTACTCGTCACCCTTGTCCCCGTCGGCCCCACTCGGAACCCTCTTAGACCTCAGGCCGCCCCGCTCGGCTCCGTGAAGAGCCGCTTTAGCCATTCAAGCCGCGCTTGATAACGCCCCGCTTGACGATCCTTGCCGTTCTCCCCGGCTAACGGCTTACCCCCTCAATGGTTTACAAATACCAACCTAAACCTGACATCGTTGTGTAGATACTGCGCTAAACCCAAGAGGCAACCATGACCGTCCTGCTCCTCGCCGATGCTGCGAAGACGTAGCAGGCAAGCAATGATGACCACCCCTCATTTACCTCGGCGCATACCTCCTCGCTTGCATCGGACTGGCTTGTCGTTGCATGCGCCTTGTTCGGCATGCGCTGGCTAGTCCTGTATAAGGAAAACCGACCGCCATTTATGGACGGCGTGCCGTTTTTGGTCGGTGCAACTGAGCGCTTCGTCGGCTTGACGTTGGTCTTAATGGCCCCGTCGTATTTGTCAGCATTCATTGGCGGCTGGGTGTTGCTCAAGTTCGCCATAGGCTGGCAACGAGAGAAGCACGGCAGTCAAATAGCGGAGCAAAGCTTCCTAGCTTTGATCGGCAGCGTCGTTTCATTTGCGATAGCTATCGCGATAGGCGTAGCTCTCAATCAGAAGGCCCTTGACGTTTGGGCGCCCGCGCCGCGCTGATCGCAGAAATGGAAGCCCCGGCGCGGGACCGGGGCCAGACGGGGAATCACAGGGGCTGGGGGGGGGCACGTGAAGATTTTCCCGTCCGGCTATCCAACGTGCGTCTGCGAGCTTAGGTTCCCTGACCGCCGTTCCCGGAACTGACGCTTGCAGACCGCGTTACCTGTGCGGGCCGGGCTTACGTCTCTGGCCTTACTTTCTCACTCCTCACCGGCCCCCTGGCTTTCCTCCTCTGTTGGCGGGGCCTTTTTTGTGCCGTCGCCGAGTGACACGACTCGAAATCGACAGCGCGCCGCACTGAAGGTGCCCCAACCGGGTAGCACGCAAACGGAAGAGCCGGCCGGGGCACGTAATCCCTCACGCCCGGGCGTGTCCGGGGCCGGCGTGAATCAACCGCCGCAGGTCCGGCCTCGTTCCCGTCGTCGCCGCGCTGATCGCCAATGAAAAGCCCGGCCAACTGGGTTTGGCCGGGGGCTAACCTCGGTGTTGGGGAACAACACTTAGAGACAGCCAAACCCTGCCAGCGAATTGCGGCAGTCGCATGAACAGCGCTGATTTTTCGGCACGGCGCTGATCGCCCTGCTTTACCTGCAATACAGGTCCATCACATGATGGAGTGCAATGATCGATTTGCCGTTTCCGCAAAGCGACCTCCCCATGTCGATTGAAGACTATGACGAGCTTGCGCAGGAATTCGCCGAGTTCGGCTACCGCGAAACCTCCGACCCGAACGTCGCTGATCGCCGCAATTTCTACAAGGTCGAGAAGTGGGACGCGGCAGAGCTTCATGTCGAAGCGCTCATACACGCTTCGAACGACCTGGAGTGTGCCAGAGCGATCTTTGCCACAAAAAAGAACCGACGACCGCGCGGTTGCTGCACGTTGCGCCAAGGCATCAGCGCGTCCTAGAGCGCTGGCCGCCCCATGCGCGCCGCTGATCGCCAAAAAAAAAGCCCCGCAAATAGCGCGCGGGGCTAACGTCGGCCCAGGGTGTCGGGGATGGGGGATTGGCCGGACGTCGCTATTACAATGCCTAAAATGGTGCCGTTGTTCCAGGCGACAAGGTGGCGCCAGTGCAGGGCGCTCCCGCCATCTAGGCGCGCTCGCCCCGCACTCGCGCTTCCCCGGTCCCCACCGGTTATGATGAATAGTCGTTTACAAAGATGGCGGAAGCACGGAACGCTACCTGGCTTTTTGGCGTTTATACAGGGCCGGCTTAGTCTTCACCCGATCCAAATCCCCTTGTGCCAACTTGAAGGCCCCAGCCTACCTCTAGTGGTCGGGGCCTTTTTGTGCGGTCGCCGCGCTAATCGAAAAGAAAAAGCCCCGGCCATGAACCGGGGCAGTAGGTACGAGACGAGTGCTTCAACGAAACAAGAACACAGGATTTTGCCGAAGGTTCCGCTTTCCCGTTTGAGATGCTGGCGACGGGATCGGCGCTGATCGCTGCTATGTTTGCGTTGCAGGAGGAAGCTTGCGATGGATATCTACAATCTCAGGAAAGATCGACTTGGACAATAGACGGCTAATAGGTCCGCTCCCTTCACGGCTTCAACATAATCGGTGTTCACGGCCGGCCGCTCGTGACCTTCTCGTTCGATACTCAGGAGGAGGCCGAAAGCGCACACAAAGCGATGCGAGACGTCGTCGCTACGGCGAAGATGATCAGGCCGCACTTGGTGCCCTGACGCTATCCAGTCGAACGGGATCGCCGAAATCAACACCCGCGCCGCGCTAATGCTGGCGTCGTCAGTCGCCGCGCTGTAACGCTCGCAACTATCAAGCTAACGCGTCCGGCGAAAGAGAGGCCGCATCACCCTGACACATTACAAGGAATATGAGATCGAGCCATTTGAAAGCTCTCCGGGGAAGGTGGCGCGCTCGCGTTCGGCGCGTTGACGGTCGGAAAATCAAGGTCGCAGTCGTCAATGACGAGGTGGAGTTTATTACGACTGGTGGAACGG
>CAWJRE010000034.1:0-91145 GCA_963845075.1 uncultured Alphaproteobacteria bacterium
GCCCTTGCGTGAACGCGCCGCGAAAGGTACCGCAAGCGCCATGCAGCATTCCGCCATCCTCAACGTCATGATCAAGGCCGCCTATCGGGCCGGCAAGAGCCTCAAGCGCGATCTCGGCGAGGTCGAGCATCTGCAGGTCTCGCTCAAGGGCCCGCGCAATTTCGTCACCGCCGCCGACCGGAAGGCCGAGGAAATCGTCTATGAGGAACTCGCCAAGGCGCGGCCGGATTACGGCTTTCTCGGCGAGGAAGGCGGCCCGCGCGCCGGCACCGACAAGAGTCATCGGTGGATCGTCGATCCGCTCGACGGCACCACCAATTTCCTGCACGGCATTCCGCATTTCGCCGTCTCGATCGCGCTCGAGCGCGACGGCGCCATTGTCGCGGCGCTGACCTACAATCCGGCGAACGACGACGTGTTCGTTGCCGAACGCGGCAAAGGCGCTTTTCTCAACGACCGGCGCATTCGCGTCGCCGCGCGCCAGCGGCTCGCCGACGCCGTCGTCGCCTGCGGGCTGCCGCATTACGGCCGCGGCGATCTCGTGCTCGGGCGCCACGAAATCGCTGCCGCGCAGAATCATTTCGCCGGCTTGCGCCGTTTCGGCGCCGCCACGCTCGATCTTGCCTGGGTGGCCGCCGGCCGCTTCGACGGCTTTTGGGAGCGCGATCTGTCGCCCTGGGACATGGCCGCCGGCATTCTTCTCGTGCGCGAGGCCGGCGGTTTTGTCAGCGATCTCGATGGCGGTGAAGCCATTTTAACCAAAGGCAATATCGCCGCCGGCAACGACACCATGCACCGCGAGCTGCTTCGCCTCATGAAAGAGGCCGGGAAGCAAGCCGCCAACGATCCGGAGCGGGAAGCGGACAAAAGTCCGGCCAAAGTGGTCGCGGCGGCACCGGCTGGGCGCAGCGTGCCCTGACGATGACCCCGACAATGACCCTGATGTCATCACCGCGCCGCAAATTTTGCCGCAGGTTGCATCAGGCAATCGTGCGTTTTTCTTCGATTCGGCCTGTGCCATAGTGGTGCAGAGCATGATCCGGAAAAAGCCTGCCCCGGACTTGATCCGGGGTGGATACCGGCTTTCCGAAAAAGATCATGCGCAAACAAAACGCTAGAATGGGATGACAATTCGAAGAAACGTCATCCCGATCAAGAATTGAAGCGCCAGAGCGACATGCGATGAGGCCGATCCCATTGTTCCAAACCGCACATCCCGGCGCGAGCCGGCATCAGGCCGGTTTGACCGCAATTTCGGCTGTCATCATCCGGATTTCCGCTTGTCCGGGAATGAGCGGAGGATGCGGTCCCCTTCATCCAATGAGGCGCTAGAGCATGATCCGGAAAAGTGGCAGCCGGTTTTCCGAAAAGATCATGCTCAAACAAAAGGCTAGAGCAGGATGACGATTCGAAGAAAAGTCATCCGGCTCTAGGCAACGCCGATGGCGAACAATCTCGACCAAGTCAAACTTGCCTCGCCCCGCATCTTCCTGTTCCGGATGCTGGTGTTTCTGGTTCTGTGCGGCCTGATCGGTTTTGTGCTGCAGAAGCAGATCCTCAATGCCTTCAACGCCAATCCGTGGCTCAACGGCCTGATCGGCTTGGTGCTTCTGATCGGGATCGTGCTGTCCTTCGCGCGGGTGATCCGGCTGTTTCCGGAAGTCTCCTGGGTCAACGGCTACCGCCGCGCCGATCTCGGCCGCACGGCGCGGCCGCCGACGCTGCTCGCGCCGATGGCCGCGATCCTCGGCAGCGATCGCGCCGGCCGCCTCACCATTTCGGCGCAGACCATGCGCGCCTTCTTGGATTCGCTGGCCAACCGCCTCGACGAGGCGCGCGACATTTCGCGCTATCTCACCGGCCTGCTCGTGTTCCTCGGCCTGCTCGGCACCTTCTGGGGCCTGATCGAGACGGTGAGCTCGGTCGGCACCATCATCAACAATCTCAATGTCGGCGGCGATGCCGATACGGTTTTCAACTCGCTGAAGGAAGGCTTGGCCGGGCCGCTCGGCGGCATGGGCATCTCGTTCTCGTCGTCCTTGTTCGGGCTCGCCGGCTCGCTGATCCTCGGCTTTCTCGATCTGCAAACGAGCCAGGCGCAAAACCGCTTCTACACCAATCTCGAGGATTGGCTCGCGACCACGGTGGAGGAAACCAGCGCGGCCGGCCCCTCCGGCGGCGGCGCGCTGCCGGCCAGCATGACAGAAGCGATCGAGCGGCTGCGCTATTCCGTCAATGAAGCTGGCTCCGGCAAGGCGACGACCGCGGCGATGGCCAACCTGGCCGAAGCGATCCAGGGCCTCGTGCAACACATGCGCGCCGAACAGCAGATGATCCGCGACTGGGCGGACGCGCAAGCCAAGCTCAACAACGACATCCGCCGCTTCATGGAAATCCTGTCGCGCGAAGCCGTCGACAGATAAAGCGCGAACCCGTACGGACGCGCGAGAACGCTCAGATAGGCGCAAAACCGCATGGCCCTTGCGAGAAGCCGCCGCGACAGCGGCATGAATTACTGGCCGGGCTTTGTCGACGCGCTGTCGACGCTCGTCCTCTCGATCATCTTTTTGCTCACCGTGTTCATGGTGGCGCAGTTCTTTCTGTCGCAACAAATCACCGGCAAGGACACGGCGCTGGCCCGCCTGACCGCGCAGATCTCGCGCCTCTCCGAGCTTCTGTCGCTGGAGCGGACCGGCAAAACGAGCCTCGAGGCCGAGATCGCGCAACTGCGCGCCTCGCTCTCCGCCGTCGAAGGCGAGCGCGACCGGATACGCGGTGCCGCCCAAGGCGCGCAGTCGAGCAACGACGCCGGCAAGGCCGAAGTCGGCAGGCTCAGTTCGCAGATCGATCTCGAGAAGGCGGCGACCGCGCGCGCCGTCGCGCAGATCGAGATTCTCAATCAGCAGATCAGCGCGTTGCGCCGCCAGATCGCCGCGCTCGAGAGCGCGCTCGACGTCACCGAGAAGAAGGAAAAGGACGCGCAGCTGCACATCGCCGACCTCGGCCAGCGTTTGAACGTCGCGCTGGCGCAGCGCGTGCAGGAATTGTCGCGCTACCGTTCGGATTTCTTCGGCAAGCTGCGCGACATTCTCGGCAATCGTCCCGACATCCGCATCGTCGGCGACCGCTTCGTCTTCCAGTCCGAAGTGTTCTTCGATTCCGGCCAGGCCGTTCTGCGTCCCGAAGGCCGCGCCGAGCTCGACAAGCTCGCAACCGCCCTGCTCGATCTCGAAAAACAGATTCCGTCGGAGATCAACTGGGTGCTGCGGGTCGACGGTCACACCGACACGCGGCCGCTTTCCGGCGTATCGACGTTCAAGACGAACTGGGACTTGTCGGCCGGGCGGGCGATTTCGGTCGTGCAGTATCTGATCAGCAAGGGCGTGCCGCCGCAGCGCCTGGTTGCCGCGGGCTTCGGCGAGTTTCAGCCGATCGATCCGGGCACGACCGAGGATGCGTATAGCCGCAACCGGCGGATCGAACTGAAACTGACGGAAAGGTGAAGCGTGGACGGCGCGCCGACGTTGCGACTAGAGCATGATCCGGAAAAGTGGAAACCGGTTTTCCGAAAAGATCATGCTCAAACAAAAAGCTAGAGCGGGATGCCCGATCCAACCATAACTCATCCCGCTCTAGGCCCGCGCGCGCTTGACGTTTCGCTGCGCCCCTACGATGCAAAAGATGAAGACGCAGCGATCGCGCTCTGGCTGCGCAGCTGGCAGGCCGCCTATCCGCAGATTGATTTCGCGCGGCGGCTCGACTGGTGGCGCGAACGCTGGCGCAACGAGCTGACCAAGTCCGCGGACATCGTGATTGCCGAAGCCGGCGATGAGATGATCGGCTTCGTGACCGTCGATCCGCAAACCCGCTATCTCGATCAGATCGTCGTCGCGCCCGAACATTGGGCCTCGGGCGTCGGCAGGGCTCTCGTCGCCGTCGCCAAGCAACTCTCGCCGACCGGGCTCGAGCTTCACGTCAACACCGACAACGCGCGCGCCATCCGCTTCTACGAGAAGCTCGGATTTTCGATCACCGGCGACGGCGTCAATCCGATTTCCGGAAAGCCGGTGCATCGCATGCGGTGGCAGCCCTGAGCACCGAACGCAATTCGGTGCGCTCAACTACCCTGGAACTGCAGCTTCGCCAGCCGCGCATAAAGGCCACCGGCGGCGACGAGGGCCTGGTGCGTGCCCTCCTCGACGATGCGGCCCTGATCGAGCACCAGGATGCGATCGCAGGACAACACGGTCGCGAGCCGGTGCGCGATCACGACGGTCGTGCGCTGCTGCATCAGTTGCGTGAGCGCCGCCGCGATCAGCGTCTCGCTTTCGGCGTCGAGCGAGGACGTCGCCTCGTCGAGCAAAAGAAGCGGTGCGTCGCGCAAGATCGCGCGCGCAATGGCGATGCGCTGGCGCTGTCCGCCGGACAGCGTAACGCCGCGTTCGCCGACCGGCGTATCCATACCGGCCGGCAAGGCGGCGATGAACGAAGCCGCATAAGCAAGCTCTGCGGCGCGGGCGACTTCCGCTTCCGACGCATCCGGGCGGCCAAAGCGGATGTTCTCCCCGATCGTGGTCGCGAACATGACGCTGTCCTGCGGCACGAGCGCGATCCGCGCGCGCAAATCCGCCGGATCGAGTTTGGGAAGCTCGACGCCGTCAAAGGTGACGCGGCCGGCAACCGGATCGTAATAGCGCAGCAACAGATGAAAGATCGTGCTCTTGCCGGCGCCGGACGGCCCGACGATTGCAAGCTTCTCACCGGGGCGGACGGTAAAGGAGACGCCGTTGAGAGCCGAGACATTGGGGCGGGTCGGATAGGAAAAATGAACGTCCGCGAATGCGACTTCGCCGCGCGCCGGCGATGGCAGCGCCAGCGGATGCGGCGGCGCTGCGATCGCTGGTGGGATGGCGAGAATCTCGAACAGCCGCTCCGCCGCGCCGGAAGCCTGCGCCACCTCGCCGCCGATTTCCGAGAGCGAGCCGAGCGCGCTGCCGGCAAGCACCGCATAGAGGATGAACTGGCCGAGACGCCCAGGTGTGATTTGGCCGGCCAGCACCTGCTGGGCTCCGATCCACAACACGACGATGATGCTCGTGGCCACCAGGAAGATGGCGATGCCGGTGAGGAAAGCCCGCGAACCTATCGAGTTGCGTGCGGCGTCATAAGCGCGCTCGACGGCTTGGCGAAACCGGCCGATGCCGAGCCGCTCGTTGGTGAACGCTTGCAGCACGCGCACCGCGCCGATCAGTTCGGCGGCGTAGGCGGACGCTTCCGCGAGCGTATCCTGCGCCGAACGCGAGCGGCGGCGCACGGCGCGGCCGAAAGCGTAAAGCGGCAGCACGATGATCGGGATCGCGGCGAGCACGAAGGCGGAAAGCCATGGGCTCGACACCACCATCATCACGGTCGCGCCGACAAACAGCACGAAATTGCGCAGCGCGATCGAAATGGATGTGCCCGCCGCCGCCTTGATCTGGGTCGTATCGGCGGTAAGGCGCGAGACGAGTTCGCCGGTTCTGGCTTCGTCGAAAAAGGCGCTCGACAGCGAGGTGATGTGTGCGAACACGTCGCCGCGCAGATCGGCGACAACGCGTTCGCCGAGCGTCGTGACGAGGTAGTAGCGAAGGGCGCTTGCGGTCGCCAACACCGCCGCAACGCCAATCATGACCAGAAAATAGCTGTCGATGAGGGCGACGCCCTTGGCCGTAAAGCCGAAGTCGATCATGCGCCGAATGGCGACCGGCACGATCAGCGTCGTCAACGCGGCAACAACCAGGGCGCCAAGCGCCGACAGTGCGCGCCAGCGGTAGCGCCCGATATAGGGGAGAAGCGAAGCGAGCGGCCGCAAATTCATCCGGCGCTCGGGCGCGGCGGCGCTCGCGGTCGGCTCCGCCGCCACATCGGCCTGCCGGCCGCTCTCCATCACCTCTGTCTTTGTTAAGGACGAGCCCTTGGCCGCTGCATCCTGGTCAACACGCAAGTCCATGCGCCGCAATACCTTTTCGGCGCCTCGCCGGCGCGAATGGTCGGACAATGCCTCGTGCGCGCCAAGCTTTCAACGCGCATCGCCACGCTGCGGCGGCTTGTCTCGCCCGAGCCGGCGCGGTATAGAGCCGGCAAATTTCACCCTATATCACCCGAACACGCCCGAAGGCTCGGCATCGCCATGAAACCCGACACCCACCCCGACTACCATGTCGTCAAGGTCGTCATGACCGACGGCACCGAATTCACCACCCGCACGACCTGGGGCAAACCGGGCGACACGCTGCATCTCGATGTCGACCCGAAATCGCACCCGGCTTGGACCGGCGGCCAGCAGCAGCTTCTCGATCGCGGCGGTCGGCTGTCGCGCTTCCAGAAGAAGTATTCGGGCTTCCTCAAGAAGTAAGCGCGCTGGTTTGCGCAGCACACGGCCTGCGGCTCACGCCTGCGGGCCTGTTCTGCTTTGCAGCCAATAAGCGCCGATCGCGAGTTTCGCATCTTCGATCAAGCCGCGAGCGAGCTGTTCGAAGAGTTCTTCAAGCCCGATCTCCAGAACTTTGATGTCCTCGTCGTCGATGCCGCCGCCCATGCCGACGCGATCGGCGTCTCCAACCTCGGCGAAATAGAGGAACACCCGCTCGGACGTGCCGCCGGGCGAGACGAAGAACCGGCCGATCAGCTCAGGTTCTCGAATTCGGTAGCCGGTTTCTTCAAGCGTTTCGCGGATCGCGGCGGCTTCCGGCGCTTCGCCGGTGTCGATCATTCCGGCCAGCGGTTCGACAAGCCAGCCGTCCGTAGTTGCGGGATCGTCGCGCCTCCGGGCAATCAGAGTCGGCGCCTTGAACTGCTCGACCAGCACCACCGTGCGCCGATCGCGGTTGAACAGCAGCACAGCAACCGAGTCGCCGCGTTCGAATACCAGCCGCCTCTGCACGGAACTCGTGGTCCCGTCGATTTGCCGATGCGTGACGAGAAGCTCGTCGATCTTGAAGAAATCGTCGAAAAGGCGCTGCTGGCGCGCAATCACCGCCCTGGCCGGCATCATGCTCCCCGTCCTGGCTGACGACCTTGACGCGCAGTGCGCTTTTTCAGGAAAGGCCGCGCTTAAACGCCGTCGCGCTCGAAAGCGGCGCGCAGCAATCCGAGTTGCCGTTCGACAGGGTTGCCGGCAACCGTCTTGATCGGTGCCGGCGCATGCATCGTCGCATCCAACCGCCGCACTTCACTTTGCAGCTTGGTCGAGCGCCCGATCAATTCCTGCAGTTTGGGCGGCAAAAGCGCGATCGACTTGGCATCGCCGGGGTCGCACGACGCAAGCCTCACCTTGCTCTTTTCCTCGTGCGCCTGGGCAAGCGTCATTTCGCCTTCCTTGACCGCGCGGTGGAGCAACAGCCACGACGCAAGCTGCATCAGCCGCGTGGTCAGCCGCATGCTCTCAGTCGCGTAGACAAGAGCGGCGCTGCGTTCGAGTTTCTTGGATTCCGAACGGCCGGTGCCATCGAGATAACTCGCCGTTTCCTCGACGAGTGCCATTCCATCGCGAAAGAGGCTGGCAAAAACCTGGGAACTTGCCAGCCGTTCACTGAACGACACCGTGCTGGCTTCACTCGCACGCTTCTCGGACATCGATACGCCTCACACCTCGGACAGCATCGCTCGACTGGTCGTCCGTGTCCAGCACGCGATGCGGTCAAAGCGCACTTATAGAGTTGCCGGCGAAAGATTTGGTTGCCGGCGTGGACATTCATACGGCGCCAATGAGGCGCGATGCCGATCGATCGAAAAAAAGGAGCCGCCGTTGCCGGCGGCTCAAGGTGATAACAGGGAGGCGTCAAACAGAGTGGACAGGAGCCACTCAATGTCCAGAAGATGGACGTTATTTGTAATGAAGGAGAAAGCTTAACCGAAGGTTAAGATTTGGCAGAAAGTTACCGAATTTTTTTGCAGTTTAACTTCGTTTAGCGAAAAGCGCGGGCGACGGCCGGCAAAATTCGCTTAACGTCTTGGCTTATTTCTTAAAAAATGCGTCGGCCGCGGTCTGGGACGCGCGCTTTCGCGCCGTTTCAGCCTCCAGGCGGCCGATCTCGTCTTTGAGCAAGTTAATCCGCTCGGCCAGCTCGCCGACGGAGAGCAGCGACAGATCCTGACCGATTTCGTGGACGACCTTCTTCTTCGGACGATCGTCCTCCGGTTCGATCGCAGGCATTTTGTCCCTCCTTCGCTAATGATACCTGGCAACGAACGCGGTTGTCACACGTGCATCTCGTCCCTTAAGACTGCCGCGAACTCCTTTCCGCAACGCTTAGCACACACCCCTATGACAACACTGCCCGACCGGATGACCGTGATCGCCATTCGCCAACCCGGCGGACCAGAAGTCCTAACGCCGGAGTCGCGACCACTGCCTCAACCTGACGCCGGCGAGATTCTCGTCAAGATCGCTGCCGCGGGCGTCAATCGGCCGGATGTCATGCAGCGCATGGGCCTCTACCCGCCGCCGCAAGGCGCAACCGACATCCCCGGCCTTGAGATCGCCGGCGAAGTTGTCGCGCGCGGTACGCGCGTAACGCGCTGGAAGGACGGCGACGTGGTGATGGCGCTCGTTGTCGGCGGCGGTTATGCCGAATATTGCCTCGCCCATGAAAGTCACGCGCTGCCGGTCCCGCAGAATCTTTCGCCGATCGAGGCGGCCGCGATCCCCGAAACCTTCTTTACGGTTTGGCACAATGTATTCGAGCGCGGCCGGCTCGCTGCCGGAGAAACCCTGCTCGTTCACGGCGGATCATCCGGCATCGGCACCACAGCCATCCAGCTTGCCAAAGCGTTCGGCGCGCGCGTGATCACGACTGCCGGGTCGCCAGAAAAATGCGCGGCATGCGTCGCGCTCGGCGCGGATGTCGCCGTTAACTACAAGACCGACGATTTCGTCGCCGCAACCAAGAAGGCGACCGGCGACCGCGGCGCCGACGTCATCCTCGACATGGTCGGCGGCGAATATGTCGATCGCAACTACGACGCAGCCGCCGTCGAAGCGCGCATCGTACAAATCGCCTTTCAAGCGTCGCCTCGCGCCAGTGTCGATTTCCGCCGCCTCATGTTCAAACGGCTCACCCATACCGGCTCGACGCTGCGGGCCCGCTCGATCGCCGATAAAGCTGCCATCGCCCGTGCAATCGAGACCAAGGTGCTGCCGCTGATTGCCGCCGGAAAGGTTAAGCCGGCGATCGATTCTACCTTCAAGCTCCACGATGCCGCCGCTGCGCACGCTCGCATGGAGCGCAGCGAGCACATCGGCAAAATCGTCCTGACCCTTTGATAAGAAAGGGGAAATTTCTTGCGCTTGCGCGCACCAAAGGCTACTGATCAGTAGGCGCCGCGGTTTGCCAAGACGGCCACCGTGTCGAAAGCCGCGAATCCGGCGCAAAATCGGCTATGATTGGCTAGTTTCGCGTGGGGGAATTCCACAATTCTGGGGCGCGATCTGCGCCGGCTGCTCGGAGTGCTCTGTTGTCATTTCTTCGCGCCGCCACCGTGTTCGCGGCCTTCCTATTTGCAGCCGCGCTCGGCGTCTCCGGCGCCGCCGCCGTCGAGGCGGTCAATATCCGTGTCGACGCGTCTGCAATCGACCTTACCGACGCGGTCGAAATTCAGCGCACCGATACCGACCGCATACAGGTTTCCACCACGCCCGGCGCTGACGGCATCGTTCGCCGCATCGAGGTACGCGGGCGCGAGGCCGGAAACGACTGGGCGGTGTTCGCGCTCGCCAACAATGGCGAAGAGCAGATCGACCGGCTGATCGTCGCACCGCACTACCGCATGGTCGGATCCGGACTGCTTTGGCCCGATCTCGGCATGTCACGCATCGCCAACATCACGCCGTCGTCGGGCGATCCGCCTGAGCGAATAGAAAACCCAACCGCCGACGTCTTTCGCGTCACGCTCGATCCCGGAACGGTCATCACTTTCGTCGCCGAACTGCGCGGCTCGAATTTGCCGCAGCTCTATTTGTGGGAGCCGGACGCGTTCAAGGACAAGGTCAACTCGCTGACGCTCTATCAGGGCATCGTCATCGGCATCGCCGGCTTGCTGGCGCTGTTTCTCACGATCCTGTTCGTGGTGAAAGGTAGTGTCATGTTTCCCGCCGCCGCCGCGCTCGGCTGGGCGGTTCTCATCTATATCGGGGTCGATTTCGGCTTCTGGGGCAAGGTGTTCGACATGTCGTCGGGCTCCGAACGCATCTGGCGCGCCTCCGGCGAAGCAATTCTGGTCGCGACCCTTCTGGTCTTTCTGTTCGCTTATTTGAATCTGAACCGCTGGCATGTGCGCTACGCCCACATCACCGTCGGCTGGCTCGCGTTTCTTGGCGCGCTTGTCGCGGTCGCGCTTTATTCGCCGCAGGTTGCTTCCGGCATCGCACGCATCTCGTTGTTCTTCATCGCCGTGCTTGGCTTCGCGCTGGTGCTCTATCTGTCGACCCATGGCTTCGACCGCGCCGTGATGCTGATCCCGACCTGGCTTCTTTTGGTCGCCTGGGTCTTTGGCGCTGCGCTTACAGTGTTGGGCCTCGTCACCAACGATATCGTCGGACCGGCGCTGCTCGGCGGCCTCGTCCTCATCGTCATGCTGATCGGCTTCACGGTGATGCAACACGCCTTCGCGGGCGGCATGGCACAAGGCATCGTGTCGGATGTCGAACGCCGGGCACTGGCGCTGACCGGCGCCGGCGACATGATCTGGGACTGGGACGTTGCCGCCGATCGCGTCTTCACCAGCCCGGAAACCGAAGCGATGCTCGGCCTCAAGAGCGGATCGCTCGACGGCGCCGCCGCCAACTGGCTCGAAGTCCTGCATCCGCTCGATCGCGACCGCTTCCGCGCGACCCTTGACGGCATCGTCGAGCAGCGGCGCGGACGCATCGCGCAGGATTTCCGCATGCGCACCGCCGACGGCCACTATCTGTGGTTCACCTTGCGCGCCCGTCCGGTGGTCGGCTCGGACGGCGAAGTGATCCGCCTCGTCGGCACGCTAACCGACGTGACCGAGTTCAAGACTGCCGAAGAGCGCCTGCTGCACGATGCGGTGCATGACAACCTCACTGGGCTTCCCAACCGCGAACTGTTCCTCGACCGGCTGGAAGCGGTGTTGGGGCTCGCCAAGGCCGACACCGCGATCAAACCGACGGTGATCGTGATCGACGTCGACCGCTTCAAGCAGGTCAACGATTCCGTCGGCATGGCACTCGCCGACTCCATCTTGCTCACGCTCTCGCGCCGGCTCGGCCGCCTGATAAAACCGCACGATACGCTCGCCCGCATCTCCGGCGATCAGTTCGGTCTCATCATTCTGTCGGAGCGCGATTCCGCGCGCATCACGGCGCTTGCTGAAACCGTCCGCCGCACGGTGCGTGCGCCGATCACCTTCAACGATCGCGAAATCTTCCTCACCGGCTCGGTCGGCTTGGCGCTCGGCGACAGCGAGCCGCAGAGCGCCGACGAAAGACTGAAGGACGCCGAGCTCGCGATGTATCATGCCAAGCGCAACGGCGGCGACCGGATCGACGTCTACAAACCGGCCATGCGCGCACGCAAATCCGATCGCCTGACGATCGCGTCTGATCTGCGCCGCGCGATCGAGCGCGAAGAGATCACTATCCTCTACCAGCCGATCGTGCGGCTCGAGGATCGCGTGGTCGCGGGCTTCGAGGCGCTGGCGCGCTGGAACCATCCGAAGCTTGGCCGCATGTCGCCGCACGAATTCATCAACATCGCCGAGGAAAGCGGGCTGATCGTCGAGCTTGGCCTATTCGTGCTCGAGCGCACCGCGCGGCAATTGAGCACCTGGCAGCGCACGCTGCGCCCGCGCGAGCCGCTCTTCGCCAGCGTCAATGTCTCTTCGCGGCAGTTGCTTCGCCATGATCTGATGCAGGATCTTCGCACGGTGCTGGCGCGCGCGCCGGTCAGTCGCGGATCACTCAAGCTTGAAATCACCGAGTTGGTGGTGATGGAAAATCCGGAACACGCCGCGCAGATGCTGCACCGGATTCGCGAGCTTGGCGCCGGCCTCGCGCTTGACGATTTCGGCACCGGCTATTCTTCGCTCGCCTATCTGCAGCGCTTTCCGTTCGACACGATCAAGATCGACAAATCCTTCGTACAGACGACGGCCAAGGGCACGCGCCCGGTCATCCTCCGCTCGATCATCGCGCTCGCGCATGATCTCGGCATGGACGTGGTCGCCGAAGGCGCCGAGACCGACTCGGACGCGGTCGAGCTGTCGCAGCTCGGCTGCGAATATGCGCAAGGCTTCGTCTTCGGCGAGCCGATGACGGCCGAGCGCGCCCGCGACCTCATCCAAGCGCAGGCCAAAGAGAGCAAGTCGGCGCGACACGCGGTGCCCGCCGTCGCCACCAAATAGCGCCGAAAGCCGCTACGCGTGCCCGGCTTCGCTCGACAGCATCCCGAGATCGATGCCGATCTTCTTCAGCGCCCGCTCGTACTTGCCGCCGATGTCAGTACCGAAGATCAATTCCGAATCGGGCGCGCAATGCAGCCAGCCGTTGCCCTGGATCTCGGTTTCGAGCTGGCCTGGAGCCCAGCCGGCGTAGCCGAGCGCGAGAATGGCACTCGCCGGACCATCGCCGCGCGCAATCGCCTTGAGAATGTCGAGCGTTGCAGTCAGGCAAATGCCGTCGTCGATCGGCAGCGTCGAATTCTCGATGAAAAAGTCGGCGCTATGCAGCACAAAGCCCCGCTCGGTCTCAACCGGACCACCGCGCATGACTTTCACGACGCCGGCGCGCGACGGCAGCCGGATCACATCCGCGGCCGGGATGACATCAAGTTTCACCAACAGATCAGAGAAGTTGATATTCGGCGCCGGATGATTGACGACAATGCCCATCGCGCCTTCGGACGAATGCGCGCAGATATAAATGAGCGAACGGGCAAATCGATCGTCCAGCATCGCCGGCATGGCGATCAGCATCTGGCCGTCCAGATAGCCCCTGCCCCGACCGGTATTCTTGACGGACGCGCCGCGCGGCAATTTCATACCCAAAGGTTAGCCCATCGTTTCGCATTTGCAAACGAATGGCCGCGGCAAAAGTTCACGCAATCTTGCCGTGGCAGTGGGCCGCGCCGCGACAGTCAGGCATAGGTGTTCACGAGAATGAGCAGCCATGATCGTGTGGCGGTCACGATGATGTCAGTAGCCGTGTGGGCCGCTTCGCCTTAAGGACCGTCATCATGCGTGACGTTCTTGCCTATCCGTTAATGCTAGCGACAGTCGCACTGACGTGCGCCGGCTTTGTGCCCACCACACAGGCGCAAGACGCTTCGCCGTGGGACGGAGAGCCGCACGGCTCGTCACGCTTGATCGCCGGCGCGGCGCAGAACACCGGCGACAAGAAGCTCGCACGCGCCGGTATCGAAATCCGCCTCGATCCGGGCTGGAAGACTTACTGGCGCTATCCAGGCGATTCCGGCGTGCCGCCGACACTCGATTTTGCCGGTTCGGAAAATGTAAAATCGGTGAGCACGCTGTGGCCGGCGCCCGAACGGTTTGCCGACGGCGCCGGCGGTTACTCGATCGGCTATCACGGCGATGTGGTGTTGCCGCTGCAAGTCATTCCAAACGATGCCGCGAAGCCATCGGCGCTCCACGTCAAGCTCGGCTATGCGGTCTGCGGAAAATTGTGCGTGCCGGCCGAGGCGCAGCACACGCTGACGCTTTCCGGCAAGGCGGGCACCGAAGAGCCGGCATTGGCCGCGGCGGAAGCGCGCGTGCCGCGCCGCGTTGCGCTCGGCGCGCAAGGCAGTTTGACCATCGCTTCGGTCCGTCGCGAAACCTCCGGCAAGCGCGCGCGTGTCGTCGTTCTTGTCGGAGCACCCGACGGCGTTGCCGTCGATCTTTTTGCTGAAGGTCCGACGCCGGAGTGGGCTCTGCCGCTTCCTCAGCCCGAGAGCAATGCTCTCGCAAGCCCGGACGGAATGCGACGCTATATTTTCGATCTCGACGGGCTGCCGCCCGGCGCCAAGGCCGAAGGCGCGATGCTCAGGATCACCGCTGTTTCGCCCACCGACGCGATCGAAGTCGAAGCGCGTCTCGACTAATTTGCCGGTTGCGTTAATTTACCCCTCCCACCTAACCCCCATTGGGATAACGAAAGGATTCGACACCATGCCGATCAAGGTTGGCGATCGTTTGCCGCCCGACATCAAATTCCGCGTCATGGGACCCGAAGGCCCGGCGGTGAAGACCGTCGAGGAGGTCTTCAAGGGCAAGAAGGTCGTGCTGTTCGCCGTACCCGGCGCCTTCACGCCGACCTGCAACAACAACCACCTGCCGGGCTTTCTCGCCAATGCCGACGCCTTCAAGAGCAAGGGCATCGACACCATCGCCGTCACCGGCATCAACGACGTGTTCGTGTTCGACGCCTGGAAAAAGGCGACCGGCGCGGGCGGCAAAATCGAATTCCTGTCGGACGGCAATGGCGACTTCGCCAAGGCGCTCGACTTGACGCTGGACGGCTCGGGTTTCGGCCTCGGCACCCGCTCCAAGCGCTACGCCATGCTGGTCGAAGACGGCGTGGTGAAGAAGCTGAATGTCGAGGACGTTGCCGGTAAAGCAGAAACCTCCGGCGCGGATGCTCTTCTCAAGCAAATATAAGGCGACCTTGGCGGCGGAACAGTGCAGCGCCCGCAGTAGACACGAAATTATCTGCGCGTGCCTGCCTGCCGCCGCTTCAGGCCGACGGCGGCAATCGCGGCCGCGGTCGAGGCGAGCTCGCCCGCATTGGGCTCGCGCTCGAATTCCCAGACGCGCTGCGGCGGCGGCACATAGGATTGCGGCGCTTTGGCCCGGCGGTTCGATCGCGCAAAAAGATAGAGAAGAAGCTTGGCGACGCGTTTGAAGGTGCGTTTGCGCACCTCCTCGCGCGCGCGCAACGCCAGGATCAGCGCGCTCTTCCGGTCGAGTTCGACTTGCAGGCGCGCCAGTTCCGCATTCTGCCGGTCGGCGGCGCGCTCCGTCGCCTTGACGCGCATCTGCTCCATATTGAGTTCGAGCCGACGCACCGAAACGGCGAACTGGGCCCGCAACTGATCCTTTTCGGCTTGAATCTCCTTAGCCGTCAGCGGCGTCGCATCGATCAGGTCGCGACGGGTTAACCGCACCGCTCGCTGGTGAACGGCCGGGAAGAAAAGCAGCATCAGGAGGCAGCCGGCGAGGAGGCCAATGCCGCACAACATCAGCGATTCAATCATCCGCCTTCATTCCCAGAAAAGCGACGGTAAGTGAACGAGCACTTAAATTAACCGTGAATGCGTAAACGCATTCACCAACACGGCGCGATTTTCGGACGTTAACGGGCGGCGCTGCCCGCATTGCGGATGTCGGCAATCGCCTGCCGTGCCAATTCGTCCGCGCGCTCGTTCATGTCGTGCCCGGAATGGCCGCGCACCCAATGCCAGTGCACCTTGTGCTCGCCAAGCGCCGCGTCGAGGCGCTGCCAGAGATCGACATTCTTGACCGGCTTCTTGTCCGCCGTGCGCCAGCCGTTGCGTTTCCAGTTGGCAATCCATGACATGATACCGTTGCGCAGATACTGACTGTCGGTATGGATATCGACCCGGCACGGCCGCTTGAGCGCTTCGAGGGCCGAGATCGCCGCCATCAGTTCCATGCGGTTGTTGGTAGTATTGAGCTCGCCGCCTTTGAGCTCCTTTTCGCGGTCGCCGAACGTGAGGATCGCGCCCCAGCCGCCGGGACCCGGATTGCCCGAGCAGGCGCCGTCAGTGTGCACGACGACATGCGGCACGGCCGAGCTCACGGGGCGGCTACTCCATAGTCGCGCACGCTCTCGACTTTCTGGTGGAAACGGAGCTTGCGCAGATATTCGATCGGATCCTTTGGTCGCACCAGCGCGCCCGGCGGCACATTGAGCCAATCGACCAGCCGCGTGAGCAGGAAGCGGAGGGCCGCGCCGCGCGAAAGCAGCGGCAATTTCTCCCATTCGGCCTTCGACAAATGCCGGGTCTTGGCGTAGCTCGCGAGCAGCGCGCGCCCCTTGGTCACGTTGTAGGAATGGTCCGCCTCGAAACACCAGGCATTGAGGCAGATGGCGACGTCGTAGACCAGCGTGTCGGTGCAGGCGAAGTAGAAGTCGATCAGCCCCGACAATTGATCGCCGAGAAAGAAGACATTGTCGGGGAAAAGGTCGGCGTGAATAACGCCCTGCGGCAGGCCTTGCGGCCATTCGCCTTCGAGCGCTGCGAGCTCGCGGGCGAGCAAACCATCCAGGTCGCGTTGCACCTCGTTGGCGCGATGGTGGCAGGCGGCATAAAGCTGCTTCCAGCCCGCGACCGAAAGCGCATTCTCGCGCCGCATCGGGAAATCCGCGCCGGCGAGATGAAGCCGCGCCAGCGCCTCACCCAAGGCGGCGCAATGCTGCGCGCTCGGGCGGCGGATCCACATGCCCTCCAAAAAGGTGACCATCGCCGCCGGCCGTCCGGCAAGCCGGCCCAGGGTCTCGCCGGCGCGGTTCTTGACCGGCTGCGGACAGGTGATGCCGCGGCTCGCCAGATGCTCCATCAGCGCAAGGAAGAACGGCAAGTCGCGCTCGGCCACGCGCCGCTCGTACAGCGTCAGAATGAAATAGCCGCGGCCGGTGTGGACCAAAAAGTTCGAGTTCTCGACGCCCTCGGCGATTCCCTTGTACGAGAGGAGCTCGCCGATGTCGTAGCCGGCGAGGAAGAGGGCGAGGTCTTCCGCCGCGACATCGGTGTAGACAGCCATTGATAAAGTCTCCAGCATCGTGGCGGCTAACCCGGCGCACGTGCCGCCGTCAAGATGGCGAGCGAACACGCTGCGCGAGAAGCCGATCGATGCCAAGCCGCTCTATCGGGCCCGAGTAGGTCGCGGTATGATCGCCGCAACTGCCCGGACAAGACGGCAGACAAGCGGGGCGCCGACGCATGAAGACCATCCTCGTTCCGACCGAGCAAACAAGCGCGACGGAATCGGCCTTGAATTGCGCGCTGTTGCTTGCGGAAAAATTCGGCGGCCGGGTCGAGGGCTTTGCGCTGCGGCCGGCGGTCGCCGAGATGGTCGCCATGGACCCCGACGCCGGCATGACCATGGTGGCGGTGAAGGAAAATGACGCCGATATGGTCCGGCAGGCCGAGGAGCTGTTCCGCGCCTTCATGCAGCGGCGCAACGTGCCGCAGCAATCCGGCGAGGCTGCGCCCTCGCCCGCAACCGCAGCATCCACTGTTACTTGGGCTTGGAATGCCGATGCCCCGAGCGGCCACGATTTTGTCGGCAGCCACGGCCGGGTGTTCGACATCATCGTGCTGGCGCGACCGGGCGAGGAATGGCAGAGCCCTTCGATGGTGACGCTCGAATCCGCCTTGTTCGAAAGCGGACGGCCGGTGCTGATCGCGCCGCCGACTTCGCCGCGCTCGCTCGCGACCAATATCATGATCGCCTGGAACCGCTCGACCGAACAGGCGCGCGCCACCGCATTCGCCATGCCGCTCCTCAAGCGCGCCGAGCGGGTGACCATCCTGACGGTCGAAGGCGCGACCGTCGCCGGACCGAGCGGCGAGGAGCTTGCGCGCTCGCTGGCCGCTCACGGCATCACCGCCGCCACCATGACGCTTCCCGCAAGCAAGGCCAATGCGGGCGAAACGATCTTGCGGAAGGCGGCTGAGCTCGGCTGCGATCTCATCGTCAAGGGCGCCTATACGCAGAGCCGCTTGCGGCAGATGATCTTCGGCGGCACCACGCGGCATATCCTCACGAATGCGAACCTCCCGGTGCTGATGGCGCATTGAGTGTCTTCATCCTCCACCGCGGAGCGAAGCGCAGCGGCGGAGGGAGACCATGCGAAGCATGGTGGAGGGGGCGCGCGGCGCTGAGGCTTGCCACGAGGCCCGCGCCCCTTCCACCGCCCGGCTTCGCCGGGCGGTCCCCTTCCCCGCTTCGCGGGGCAGGATAAGCGGTCACCGCAAATCTTTGCGGATGATCTTGCCGACATTGCTCTTGGGCAACGAGTCGACGAACACGATCACCTTCGGCACCTTGTAGGCGGCGAGCCGCTCGCGCGCGAACTTGCGCAGATCCGCTTCGCTCAGCGCCGGGTCGCGCTTGACCACGAACAGCTTGACGCCCTGCCCGGTGTGCGGATCGGCAACGCCGATCACGGCGGACTCCAAGACGCCGGGATGCTGCGCCATCACGTCTTCCACTTCGTTGGGGAAGACCTTGAAGCCGGAGACGTTGACCATGTCCTTCTTGCGGTCGAGGATTTTCAGATAGCCGTCGGGGTCGAAGGCGCCGATATCGCCGGTGTGCAGCCAGCCGTCCTCGGTGAGCACGAGCTTGCTTTCATCGTGACGGTGCCAATAGCCCTGCATGACCTGCGGGCCGCGCACGCAAATCTCGCCGGCTCTCGCCAACCGGCAGATCGTTGCCGTGGTCGTCGCGGATGGCGACTTCGGTGGACGGCACCGGCAGGCCGACGGTGCCGAGCCGCGGATGGCGCACCGGATTGAGGCACACGACCGGCGACGCCTCGGTGAGCCCATAGCCTTCGACCAGTTCGGTGCCGGTGATCTCGCGCCAGCGTTCCGCCACCGCGCTTTGCACCGCGGCGCCGCCGCCGACCGAGAATTTGAGATTGCTGAAATCAAGCTTGGCAAAGTCGGGATTGTTGATCAGCGCGTTGAACAGCGTGTTGACGCCGGTCATGGTGGCGACGCGCGCACGCGCGATGGTGCGGATCAGCCCTTTGATGTCGCGTGGATCGGGAACGAGCACGCTTCGCCCGCCCATCAGCGCGAAGGCAAGCAGGTTCGCGGTCAGCGAGAAGATGTGATAGAGCGGCAGCGGCGTCAGCACGCTCCCTTGCTCTTCCGGCAGATAAGGCCCGATCACCGCGCGGCATTGCAAGGTGTTGGCGACGAGATTGCGATGCGTGAGGATCGCGGCTTTCGCCACGCCGGTGGTGCCGCCGGTATATTGCAGGAGTGCGGGCGAGGTCGGCCCCGGCGTGGCATCGGCATAATGCGCGCCCGGCGCACGGCTGCAGGCTTTGTGCAGCAGCGTGAAGCTCTCAAAGCGCCAAGCCGGCACCGCCTTGCGCACATAGGTGTTGGCGAAATTGAATACCGCGCGCTTGATCGGCGGCATGAAGTCGCCGAGCCGCGCGACCACGACGTGACGAATCTGGGTGTCGCCCAAGACCGGCTCGAGCTTGTGGGCGAAATTCTCCATGATCACGATCGCGGTAGCGCCGGAATCGATCAATTGCTCTTTCAGTTCGCGCGGCGTGTAGAGCGGATTGACGTTCACCACGGTCAGTCCGGCGCGCGCCGCGCCGAGAAAAGCCACCGGATAGGCGAGCAGGTTCGGCAGCATGATCGCAATGCGATCGCCGGGATGGAATTTCGCCTCCTGGACGAGAAAGGCGGCGAACGCGCGGCTCACGCGCTCCCAATCGGCATAGGTCATGGTCGTGCCCAAACACTCGAACGCCGGGAGGCGCGCGTGTCGGGTGCAGGCATCGAGCAGCATCGCAGGGAGCGACGAATAGGTATCCGGATCGATGGTCTTGGGAATGCCTGGCGGGTAAGAGGCGTACCAGAAGTGCTCGACCTCACGGGCGGCCGGCGTGGCGCTTTGCGTCTGCAGCGTCATTGTTCTTTTTTCCTTGGGGCCGAAGCGCCCTCCAGTTGCAATCTACGGCAAATCTTGGCGGGGAGGAATTAAGGGAAGCCCCTTTATCCGCCGGCAAAATTCCGGGGCGAGGATCTATGCTCCTCCACCCGCCACCCGCTTCGCTCCCGCAGATCGAGTTGCGGTGAATCGTCCTTCCTAAACGCTCTCATAATCGTTTGCTCAGCAGCCCCCTCCACCACCCTTCGGGTGGTCCCCCTCCCCCGCTTCGCGGGGGCGGATGCGCGGCATCGTTCTCGCGACATATCGTGCCCGAGCTCTACCCACGACCACGCGCAGAAATAGACTCGCCCCCGGCAATCAAAGAGGGAGCGGAGCGCCGAGAGGCGCATCCAACCAATGCCGCGCGACGCACGAACTGCATGCCGCCGATGAGTGCGCTTTCGGGCGCGGCGCGCGCCGCAGACAAGTGTACGCAATCTGCGCAACTCATCTGCTTCCGGGGCGCGCTCGCCTTCCGGCGCTCTGCTGCGGCTCTCGCCAGGGCTTTGACCCCCTGACTCAGCTCCAGGCCATGCTTCCTGGGACGCGGGTTGAGGCGGGCGTTACCGCCCTCTCCTATCCCAGTCCAGGGACAGCACCTCCCGCCGCGGTCCTCGTGCCGCAGGGCGTGATGCCCAAAGCCGCCCGGGAGCGGAGTGCATCGTTCCGCGCGCGGGCACCGCCCCTGCTCCGTCCTTCGAAAGTGCCCTCGCGAAAGGCGCCCTCTCTGGGCAGGGTGAGGGTTCGTAACATAACCAGTGACAATTGTCAACAGTATCTTAAACGGAGACGGATATGGTTGCAAGAATGCTAAGATATTGATCCGCCGTCTGATTTAGCCGAAAAGACTTAACTATGAAGCCGTTTTCCACGACCGAAATGGCTCGGCTGGGTCCGAAATCCCAATCGCGGCCACATTTTGCCACACTGCGCCCTTACCCCTGACAGCGTCGGGGGTGGGGGTGGCCGTAACATCGCGTTAACCCTACCCAAATTAACGTTGCATTAGGTGTGATCCGTCCGCGTGGGGATGTTGTGACGGGTTGCACGGGTAGTTGGTCAACGCGGGGATGCCGGTGCACCTTTCAAAGGCGCGGCTGACAAGCTGTCCTGTCATTGTCAAGCGCGCCGCCTATTCGTGCGGTCTTGCGGCACTTGTCGTCCTTTGCGGCGGGCGTTCGTTGCAGAACGCGATCGCCGAGGGCGATACCCGCACGATCACCATGCACCACATGCACACCAGCGAAGACATCACGATCACCTTCAAGCGTGATGGCCGCTACGACGAAACCGCTCTCGAAAAAATCAATTGGTTCTTGCGCGACTGGCGGAAGCAGCAAGAGACCAAGATGGACCCGCACCTCATCGACCTGGTTTGGGAGGTGCAGCGCGAAGCCGGCTCCAAGGAGCCGATCTGGGTGGTGTGCGGCTACCGTTCGCCGGAAACCAACGCCATGCTGCGTCGCAAGTCGTCCGGCGTGGCGAAGTTCAGCCAGCACATGCTGGGCCACGCCATGGACTTCTACATTCCGGGCGTGCAACTCGATCATCTCCGCGCCATCGGCTTGCGCTTGCAGCGCGGGGGCGTCGGCTTTTATCCGGGGTCGGGCTCGCCGTTCGTGCACATGGATACCGGCCGCATCCGCATGTGGCCGCGCATGAGCCACGAGCAGCTTGTCCGCGTCTTCCCGGATCAGCGCACTGTCTACCTTCCTTCCGACAACCGGCCGCTTGCCGGCTACGAGCAGGCGCTGGCCGATATCCAGAAGCGCGGCGACGGCAGCGAAGTTCGTGTCGCCGACGCCGGCAGCTCAAATCCGTTGAAGAAGCTTTTGCATCTCGCGCGCGGCGAATCGGACGAAGAAGAATCAGACACCGCGGTGAGCGCGCCCGCGGCGGAGCCTGCGGCCCGCGAGCCCTTACGTTCGCGCGCCAAGGCGGCGGTGTCCGCCGCCGTCGACAAGGTCGAGGAAAAGGTCGCGGCGCAGAAGGCAAAGATCGCCGACGCCGCCGCAAAAGCCGAAGAGAAACTCGCCGCCGAAAAGGCCAAGCTCGCCGAAGCTGCCGTGAAGGCGCAGGAGAAACTCGCAGCCGAAAGAGCCAAGATCGCCGAGGTTGCCGCCAAGGCGCAGGAGAAGCTCGCGGCCGAAAAGGCCAAGCTCGCTGAAGCCGCCGCCAAAGCGCAAGAAAAACTCGCCGCCGAAAAGGCCAAGCTCGCTAATGTCGCGGCCAAAGCGCGGATGATCAAGCCGGCCGAAGCGTCAGCGGCGACGACGCCCAATCAAGTCATCCTTTCGCGCGGCTTCTGGAAAGGCGTCCCGGATGATGGCGCCGCCGGCGCGCAGCCGGCGCAATCGGCGGTAAGCGCAATTACTGCGGTGGCGCGGCCGACCCGCAGCATCGCGGCACCGACGAGCGAGCCCACCGGTTCGATCGCGGCGTCATCGCCGGCGCAAGCGCCTGCCGGACAAGATGATCGCGTCGCGCCTGAAGTCGCGCTCGCCTACGCGGAGCAGCCAGGCCAGAACGCGGCCGGCGCACTTGCCAAGCTGCCGGCAGCGAGCCCCGACGCGCTGCGCGCCGGATTGCTGAATGCCGCCGCGCAACAGGCGCCCGACACCACCACCGTCGTCGCCAAGCGCATGAACGGCCACAGCGCCTCCGTGGTCGTCAACGTCTCGACCAAGAAAGTATCGCCGCTGCTTGCCGACGCAACGCGCCTCACCGATCCGTGGCTGCGGGCGATCATGGTGTCGCCGAGTGTCAACAATTTTCTCTGCATCACCTCGCTCGGCGCACGCGATTTCCGCACCTTGTCGGCGATGATGGTGAAGCCGGCCAATTCGGTGATGATGACATTCGCTACCGATCCGAATCCCGGCCTCGAATACGCACACTTCGCCGGCAGCGCGACCGTGTTCATTCCGACTATCAGTTACACGCTGCGCACCGCGCAATTGCAGTAGCGGCGGTCATTCCGGGGCGGCGCATAGTGCCGATCCCGTTCGTCATTCCGGGGCCGAGCGCAGCGAGGAGCCCGGAATCCATATTCGCTGAAATCTCAGGACGAATCGCGGAGTGCTCGCCGCGAGCACAGTGGTTATGGATTCCGGGCTCGCGCCTTCGGCGCGCCCCGGAATGACGGGAGCCCTACCCCAACATCCCCAGCGCGTGCAGGTAGGTTTCCAGTATAGCCTCCTGCTCCTTGCGCTCGTCGACGTCCTGCTTGCGCAGCCGCACCACCGCGCGCAGCGCTTTCACATCGAAGCCGTTGCCCTTGGCCTCGGCATAGACGTCGCGAATATCGTCGGCGATCGCCTTTTTTTCTTCTTCGAGGCGCTCGACGCGTTCGACAAACGCCTTGAGCTGATCTTTGGCGAAACGGTGGGCGGTTTGCTCGTCTTTGGCGGCGGCAGTGGCAGCGGTGGCAGTGGCAGCAGTGGCCATCGGTTACTCCCAAGCGGTGAGCGCGTGCGACGGAAAAAGACGCCGGCTGAGATCGCCAGCGCTCCGAAGCACGCTCATTGTTCGCGGAAGCTTTCGAAATTACACGCGGCGCGGTCAAGGCACGTGTGCGCTCATCCACAGCACTGCACAGCGATCTGTCGGCGGACGCAAAGCGTCAATGCTTTTGGCTTGCTTTTTCGAAGGCGGCTTTCTGCGCCGGCGAAGATTCCTTTTGATACTTCGCGCGCCATTCGTCGTACGGCATGCCGTAGACGATCTCGCGACTCGCGTCCTTGCTCATCGCCACGCCCTTTTCGTCGGCGGCATCCTTCATCCAATTGGAGAGGCAGTTGCGGCAGAAGCCGGCGAGATTCATCAAGTCGATATTCTGCACATCGGTGCGGCTGCGCAGGTGCTCGACCAAGCGGCGATAGACCGCAGCTTCGAGTTCCAGGCGGGTTTGCTCGTCGGTTGCCATATTCGTCCCTCCTCCGAGGTTGCGGAACACGAAGAGTTTTTATTCGTGCATGTCCTTATCGGAAAACCGGCCTCCACTTTTCCGGAACATGCACCAAAGCGGCGCCCCGCTTTGCGACAAGATCGCGCTCCGGGTGTTATAGGACTTAAAAGATAGAGGCGCGGCGGGCGGCTTTCCAGACGTGCTTTCAGACGTTGCTTTCCGAAGCTGGGGCAGCACCGCCGCATGAATACGGACTTCCATTCATTGGCCACACCTGCGAACGCATTCCTCGAATCGCTATTCCGCAGCGCGGTCGCGGCCGCCCACCCGGAAAGCTGCCTGCCGCCCAACCTGCCGGAGCCGCCTGCACGCGGAAGGCTCGTGATCCTCGCCGCCGGCAAGGCGGCGGGCTCGATGACGCAGGTAGCCGAGCGCCACTATGCAGCGTTGCCGCCCACGCGGCTTGCGGGGCTTGCGGTCACCCGCCACGGCTACGGTCGCCCGACCACGCGCATTCCGGTGATCGAGGCCGGCCATCCGGTGCCCGACAAAGCCGGCATCTCGGCGACCAAGCGCGCGCTGAAACTTGCCGACGAGGTTGACGCCGACGACCTGGTGCTGGTGCTGCTCTCCGGCGGCGCTTCGGCGAACTGGATCGCGCCGGCGCCGGGGCTCACGCTGGAAGAGAAGCAGGCGACGACGCGGGCGCTTTTGAAGAGCGGCGCCGCCATCGGCGAGATCAATACGGTGCGCAAGCACCTCTCGCGCATCAAGGGCGGGCGGCTCGCCAAGCGCGCCTCTCCGGCCAAAGTGATGACGCTGGCGATTTCCGACGTGCCGGGCGACGATCCGGCGGTGATCGGCTCCGGCCCGACCGTCCCCGATCCGTCGACGCTTGAGGACGCGCGCGCCATCGCCGCGCGTTATGGGCTCGCGCTCCCCGACGCCGTCCGCCGCGCGCTCGAGGATCCGGCGAACGAAACACCGAAGCCCGGCGACGAGGTCTTCGCTGGGGCGGATTATCGGATTGTAGCGCGGCCCGCGGATGCGCTCGCGGCTGCGGCCGCGCGGGCGGAGGCGGCCGGCTATGAATGCATCGTGCTGGGCGGCCGCCTGCAGGGTGAGGCGCGCGAGGTGGCGGCCGAGCACGCGCGGCTGGCGCTGTCGGTTCGCGCCGAGGCCCGGCGCGCGGTCATCCTCTCTGGCGGCGAGTTGACCGTGACCTTGCGGGGCCAGGGCCAAGGCGGCCCCAACCAGGAATATGCACTTTCGCTCGCCATCCATCTCGGCGGTGCCCCGGGGATCGCCGGCCTTGCGGCCGATACCGACGGCACCGACGGCGGCGGCGGCCGCCCGGACGACCCGGCCGGCGCCTTTGTCGATGCGACCACGCTGACGCGCGCGCAAGTTGCCGGCCTCGATCCCGCCGCGTTTCTCGCCGACAACAATTCCACGGGGTTTTTCAATGGCATCGGCGACCTTTTCCGGCCGGGTCCGACCTTTACAAACGTCACGGACTTCCGCGCCATCGTCGTTGACAGGAAATAGGAAATCGACCGGAATCTGAACCGGACATGTGGGACGCGATTGATCCAGGGGAAGGCATCTCACCGCTCGTCGCCGCGAAGGCGGGGACCCAGCGTGTGATGCCGCGCGTCAGGAACTGGATTCCCGCCTACGCGGGAATGAGCGGAATATGGGCGTTGGTCTTGGCAACGTTTCTGCTCGGTGCATTCGCAAGTCCGGCGGCCGCCGATTTCCGCCTCTGCAACAATACCGGAAGCCGCGTCGGCGTCGCGGTCGGTTACAAGGACGCCGACGGCTGGACCACGGAGGGCTGGTGGAATCTGCCCTCGCGCACCTGCGAAACCATCCTCAAGGGCAATCTCGTCGCACGATATTATTATGTTTACGCTATCGATTACGACCACGGCGGGGAGTGGATGGGGCAAGCCTTCATGTGCACCCGCGACAAGGAGTTCACCATTCGCGGCATCGCCGATTGTCTGGCGCGCGGTTTTGACCGCACCGGCTTCTTCGAGGTCGATACCGGCGAACAGCGCGCTTGGACCGTGCAATTGACCGAATCGAGCGAGCAGGCGCCGCAACGGCCGCTGTCGGCCGGCAATGCGCTCGCGCCTCCCGCAGCAGTCCCATCCGGAGGCCCGGTGCCGGCCGCCGGCGGGCGTTCCGGCCCCACACAGATCGCGCCCGGAAATCAAAACCGATGAGAAGGCAGCGCCGCACCAAAGTGGTGGCGACGCTTGGGCCTGCCTCTTCAAGCCGCACGATGATCGAGCGGCTGTTCCAAGCCGGCGCCGACGTCTTTCGCATCAATATGAGTCACACGAGCCACGACAAGATGCGTGAACTCGTGGAGACGATCCGCAACATCGAGGCCGATTACGAGCGGCCGATCGGCATCCTGGTCGATCTGCAGGGACCGAAATTGCGGCTCGGCAATTTCAGGAATGATTGGGCGGAGATCGATGCCGGCCAGGATCTGATCCTCGACACCGATCCAACGCCTGGCGACGCGACGCGCATCCATCTGCCGCATCCGGAAATCTTCGCCGCCATCAAGGCGGGCGACACGCTCCTGATCGACGACGGCAAGCTGCGACTGATCGTGACCGAGACGAAACCGGAGCGCATTGTCGCGCGCGTGAAAGTCGGCGGCAAAATTGCGAGCCGCAAAGGCGTGAGCCTGCCCGATACCGTCATTCCGGTCGCCGCGCTGGCGGCGAAGGACCTCGCTGATCTCGAAGCAGCGCTCGATGCCGGCATCGATTGGGTCGCGCTCTCCTTCATCCAGCGACCGGAAGACGTAGCCGAAGCAAAGAAGATCACGCGCGGCCGCGCTGCGGTGATGGCCAAGATCGAAAAGCCGCAGGCGGTGACGCGATTGAACGACATTCTCGACCTCGCCGACGCGCTGATGGTGGCGCGCGGCGATCTCGGCGTCGAGATGCCGCTCGAGAAAGTGCCGGGCGTGCAGAAAGAAATGACGCGCGCCTGCCGCCAAGCCGGCAAGCCGGTGATTGTCGCGACCCAGATGCTGGAATCGATGATCACAAGCCCGGTGCCGACACGCGCGGAAGTCTCCGACGTCGCCACCGCGATCTTCGACGGCGCCGACGCGGTGATGCTGTCGGCCGAATCGGCGGCCGGCCAATATCCGGTCGAGGCGGTGACGACCATGAACCGGATCGCGGAGGAAGTGGAGAATGAGGGCATGTATCTGCCCTCGCTGCACGTTCTGCGCACCGAGCCGGAAGCAACCGGCGCGGATGCGATCGCGGCCGCGGCGCGGCAGGTGGCCGAGACGCTCGATCTCGCGGCGATCGTGTGCTGGACGAGCTCGGGCTCGACCGGCATGCGCGTTTCGCGCGAGCGGCCGAAGCCGCCGACGGTCGCGATCTCGCCGATGGTCTCGACCGGGCGGAAATTATCTTTGGTCTGGGGCGTGCATTGCGTCGTCGCCGAGGACGCGCGCGATCAGGACGACATGGTCGAGCGCGCCTGCCAGATCGCCTTTCGCGAAGGCTTCGCCAAAGCCGGCCAGCGCGTCATCATCGTCGCCGGCGTGCCGCTCGGCACGCCCGGCGCCACCAATATGATGCGGGTGGCGTTTGTCGGTTCGCCCACGGGCGCGGAGGCGTAAGCAAACAAGGCGAATGGCAAAAATGCTATTCGTTTAATTTGGTAATTTGCTATTCGGCTCACGATTTCCATTCGCCTCGCGTGCAATCTCTTCCACCGCCTCGACGACGCGGTCAGCGGCGGCGTGATGCAGCATATGGCCGAAGCCCGGCAGCACGACGAGCTTCACGCCCGGCGCCGCGGCGGCAAGTTTTTCGCCATGGCGTGCAGCCGGCACAAACGGATCGCGATCGCCTGCGAGCACGATGGTCGGCACGGTGAGCGTGGCATAGCGCTCCACCTGACGCTCGAGAAAATTTTCGAGGAAGCCGACATCTGCCCAATTGGCCATGAGGGTCGGCGGGCGCAGTACCAGCATCGCGGCGCTGCGGCGAACATAGCGATCCGGAATGGTCTGCGGCAGGAAGGCGGTGCGCGAACCCGGCCACATCAGGATCGCGCCGAACACAAATGCGAGCGTGCGAGCAAACAGCCAGCCGACCGGTCCGGCGAGTAGCGCGTTGAGCTTATTCATGCGCCACACGCCCGGATGCGTCGCCGGCGCGACCAGCACCAGGCCGGCGGCGCGCGCGGGAAAATCGAGCGCGAATGTCAGCGCCAGTGCGCCGCTCCAGGAGTGGCCGACCACGATGGCGCGCTCGACCCCCAGCCGGTCCAGTACATCGCGCAATACGGCAGCCTGATAGGCCGGCGAGGCGCCCTCCTCCGCCCGGCGCGCGCTAAAGCCGAGACCGGGCCGGTCGACGAAGATGACGCGGCGGCGCCCGGCAAGTTGCTCGGCGAGCGCCAGGTGCATGTCTTCCAGATTGGCGCCGGCGCCGTGCAGCACCGCGACCGGCAGCGTATCGTGCGCGTCGCGCGGTCCCATTTCGACGACGTGTTGCGGAAAGCCGCCGATATCGATGAAGCGGCCGCGCGGGCGATGCGCGCGCTCGATCAGGCGCGTGCCGATGAAGGTGATGACGGCGCCGGCGCCCAAGACTGCGACGATGATCGCGAGCGTGGTGATCATGCGCTGTCTTTATATCCTCCCCCGCGCGGCGGGGGAGGAGGCGAGCGGAAGCGAGCCGGCGGGGGAAAGTATCGGTTTGCTCACAGCAAGCCAGCCCCCTCCACCATGCTTCGCATGGTCCCCCTCCCCGCTTCGCGGTGGAGGATATTCACAACGCACCGCCGGAAAGCCAGCGCGCACCGCGGGCATATAACGCGTCGAGCTCCGGCCCCTCGATACCGGGCATGTCGGTCTTCACTTTGTAGCCGATCTTGTGCTGCAGATAAGCAAGGTGGCGATAGCCTTCGGGAAAATTCTTGAGCACGTCCTGATCGAGCGAAAGCTTGGCTGACGGATCGACCGGATCGAGCCGGTCCTTTTCGTAGATCGGCTGGCGCAGCACCAGGCCCCAGCGGCCGTCGCGCTTCTCAAAGAAGTCGTAGAAGCGGCCCGTGCAGAGCACGTCGCAGATCACGCCCTCGACCGGCGCGCGCTGCGAAATCGTCATCTTGGTTTGCGCGATGCCGCGATGGCCGGACACCTCGATCGCCGAGCCGCCGAGGAAATGCAGAATGCGCACGCCGCGCGCCCAGCCTTCGTCGTTGACCTTGATGAATTCCTCGAAGCTGCCCTGAAACCAGGTCGCCATCATGCGTCCTTCGGCATGCCAGACGGCGCGGAAGCGATCCCACAGCCGCGCGTCTCGATAGAGGGCCCAATTCTCCACGAGTTCGCGGATGGTGACTTTGTCGGCGGCGATGTCGGTCATTGTGTTGTCCATTGAGGAAGCGTCATTGCGAGCGCAGCGAAGCAATCCAGACGCACGAAGCGGCGTCTGGATTGCTTCGTCGCTTACGCTCCTCGCAATGACGAGACAAGCCCCAGGGGACTGCGAGGAAAGCTAGATCTCGCGGCCTTCGACCTTCTCGCGCAGGTTCTTGATCGCTTCCTCGACGTTCTCGAGATGAGGATCGATGGCGAGCGCGCGGCGATAGGCTTCGAGCGCGTGCTTCTCGTCGCCGAGTTCCTGCAGGATGAGACCGAGACCCGACAGCGCGCCGAAATGGCGGGGCTCGCGCACCAGCACTTCGCGAATGTCGGAGAGCGCGTGGCCGAAGTCCTTCTGCAGAAAATAGATGGTGGCACGCCTGTTCCAGGCTTCGGTGTAAGTCGGCTTGAGCTCGATCACCGCATCGAGAAGCTTGATGGCGAGATCGAGATCTTTCTGCTCAGTGGCCGCCTTCACCCGACCCATCAGGAGATTGCAGGTGTCGCTGCCGGACGCGATCCACATCGCCCAGATGCGCTGCTCGATCGCCCGCGCGCTCTCGTTGTCCGGCGCGATCTTGAGCGCCTCGAACAAGGTATCGAGGTTATAGGCCCGGTCGCGGCCTGATCGCGGCGTTTCGCCCGGCGGGTGGACCCAATCGGGCTTGGGCGAAAGTTGCGGCGGGACGTCCGGACCCTTTTGCGCGGGTCCCGGCTCGGCGGCGAGAGCCGGCGCACAGAGAACGGCGCCGAGCACGAGGCCGAAAATGAATCGCGAAGCCATGCGGATGAGTTTAATCACCGCCCGCGGCGCGGCAAGGCTGAAATATCCTCACAGGCGCGTGATAAAACAGCAGCGGCGCAGGAAGCCTGCGCCGCTTTCGGCCCCATTGGGCAACCGAAATAACGGATTACCCCTGGCGAGCCTTGAAGCGACGCTGGGTCTTATTGATCACGTAAACGCGGCCCTTGCGGCGCACGATACGATTGTCGCGGTGACGCCCGCGCAGCGATTTCAATGAGTTACGGACTTTCATCGGAATTCCTGCCTGTTGGCGGTTTGATTAAGGAGAGGGCGGCGGAATGTCAATGATTTGGCACCCGCCCCAGCGGGCCCGCAGGCTATTTGGGCCCCGTCTTCAAGGCTGGATTCCCGCGTGCGCGGGAATGAGCGGAGAAAGGCCTACGCCGCCGCGACTTCCGGACCGCCGGCGCTTGGCACCGGGCCCTCGCCGAGGCCGCTGCCGGTCGGGAAGCCGGTCAGGCGATGAAACAGCTTGTTCCAGGCCCGCAGCACGAAGCCGAAGGGCCGCGGCATGCTGTGGCGGCAGACCGCGAGCTTGCGCACGGTCTTGGTCACCTGCCAGACGCTGTGGCTGCCGGCCGGGAAGAAGGCCATGTCGCCCGGACCCAGGCGATGGATTTTGCCGTTCTCGTCGGTGACCAGGACTTCGCCCGAAATAATGTGCACCGTCTCGTCGACCGCATAGTGCCATTCGAAGCGGCCGGGCGTGCAGGACCACGCCATGACGGAAGACGTGCCGTCGGCGCTTTCCGCGAGCCGCTTGGCGCGCGCCTGCGGGTTGCCCTCGATGATCCAAGCGGGATTGATCGGGTTCGGCGCAAGCTCGACGTCGGCTGGAGCGGCGAAAGCCACGGCGGGTGCAGACATGAGGTGCCTCCTCGGATGTTTTTTGTATCTCAGGCCGACACGCGCTGCGCACGCTCGAGCGCCGTCGACGACCGGCGATTCCCTTTTTGGTCTTTCAGATATCTGATCCAGTTCCGGTAGACGCCGACGGCGCCGGCGTGCCAAGTGTTTTCAATTCCGGCGGCCAGCGGCCGCATCGGAAAATCCCCGACCAGATCGCCGTGCCGCTCGCCGGTAGCGCGTGTGCGGAAATCGTCGGCCAGAAACATCGCAGCGCTGCTGAAATAATTCTGCGGCGCTTCCGGATAGGTGCCGGCCTCGCCGCGCAGAAAACGGCCGACGTCGCGGCGATATTCGCGCAACAGCGAATCCGTATCGTACTCCGGATGGCCCTGAAAGAAGACGAACAGCGAGCCGCTGTCTTGCTCTTTCACGAAGGCATCGACACCGGCCGCGGCCGAACGGGTCAGCACGCGATAGCCGTTTTCGAGCAGGCGCGCTTCCGGCAAGTCGTTGAGCCGCGAATGCGGCACGCGCAAACGCGGCGCCATACCGGCGAGCAAAGGATGAGCACCGGCCGCTTCGCCGTCGAACACGCCGGACAGCTTGCCGGCGAGCCGCTCACGCACGATGCCGTCGGCGTACAGCACGGCGGCGTGCGCGGCGAGACACGACCAGACGGCGGAGATGGTGTCGTGACACGCCCAATCGACAAGGTCGCACAGCGCGTTCCAATACGGCTCGTCTTTCAGATCGGCGGCGATGGGTTCAGTGCCGGTGACGATCAGGCCGTCGAGCGGCGCATTCCATAGTTCGGAAATATCGCGGTAGCGGCCGGCAAGTTCGGCGCGCGTGGTCTCGCTGCGCGGAACGGCGGCGATGGAGAAAAGCTTGAGCAGCACGACGACATCGTTCGACGCGGCGCGCAGAAGCCTGAGGAATTGCCGCTCGGTCGCTTCGCAGGCGGCATCCGGCATGTTGTTGACAAGTCCGATGGTCAGGCAGTTGCGGCCGCGCAGATCGACGGCCGGGCCGGGTCGCAAGGTGTCGAGAAGAAGCGGCATAGCTTTGTGCGTTTCCAGAGTTACTCGGCCGCGATCAGCGGACTTCCGCGCCGCGCCTGCGCAGCCGCGAGCGCCTGATCGAGATCCGCGATGATGTCGTCGATGTGCTCAATGCCGACGGAGAGCCGAATCATTTCCGGCCGCACGCCGGCTTTCTCCTGCTCCTCTGCCGACATCTGCCGGTGCGTGGTCGAGGCCGGATGGCAGGCGAGCGATTTGGCGTCGCCCATATTGACTAGCCGCTTGAACAGCTTGAGCGCGTCGTAAAACACCTTGCCGGCTTCGAGCCCGCCGACGATGCCGAAAGTGAGCAGCGAACAAGCGCGGCCATTCAGATATTTCTGCGCCAGCGCGTGATAGGGATTGTCGGCAAAGCCGGCATAATTGACCCAGGCGACGCGTGGATCGGCGCGCAGGAATTCGGCGACGCGGCGCCCGTTCTCGACATGGCGCTCGACCCGCAGCGCGACCGTCTCGATGCCCTGCAGCAGCAGAAACGCCGAGAGCGGCGCCAGCACAGCGCCGGTGGTGCGCTGAAACACGCTGCGGCAGCGCGCGATATAGGCGGCGTTACCGAAACGCTCGGTGTAGATCAGGCCGTGATAGGAGGCGTCCGGCTCGTTGAATTTGGGAAAGCGCTTGGCATGCGCCTGCCAGGGAAAACGGCCGGAATCGACGATGGCGCCGCCGAGCGTCGTGCCGTGGCCGCCGAGAAATTTGGTCAGCGAATGAACGACGATATCGGCGCCGTAGTCGATCGGCCGCAACAGGATCGGCGTCGCCACCGTGTTGTCGACGACGAGCGGAATGCCGCGCCGCTTGGCGACTTTCGCCAGCGCCTCGATGTCGCAGATGTTGCCGGCCGGATTGCCGATGCTTTCGCAGAAGATGCCGCGCGTGTCGTCGTCGATCAGCTTGTCGATCGCGTCGGGTGCATCCGACTCGGCAAAGCGCACCCCGATGCCCTGGCTCGGCAGGAGGTGCGCAAACAGCGTATGCGTCGTGCCATAGAGCTGCGGTACCGACACGATGTTGGTGCCCATGTCGGCGAGATTGAGGATCGCGTAGTTGAGCGCCGCCTGGCCGGTGCTGGTGCACAGCGCTTCGACGCCGCCTTCGAGCTCGGCGACGCGCCGTTCCAGCACCGCCGTGGTCGGATTGCTGATGCGGCTATAGCGGTGGCCTTCGACCTCGAGATTGAACAAAGCGGCGCCGTGATCGGCGCTTTCGAACTCGTAAGCCACGGTCTGATAGATCGGAACCGCGACGGCGCGTGTCGTCGGCTCAGTCTCGTAACCGCCGTGCACTGCGATCGTGTCGCTTTTCATTTTGCCCGTCACGCGATCGTGTCCTTGACGCAGAATCTATCTGGATGTCGTTGCTTTTCCGTGGCGTGAAAAGCGGACAAAGTGACCGCGGCCGACAACCCGATAGTAAGGTTAATGGGGTGGGTTCCGCTTTGTGCGGAACGTGCTCCAAACAAGCGGATGGCGCTCTTTCTGAAAGACAAGAAGCCGCCGCAGCGAAAGATTTATTTAGTTCGACGAAGATCGTCTGATGACGACGATCGAAGCGGAACCGGCGAGGCCGACCGTGCGAGCCAACGACAGCGCGCTGCGCGACTGGGTCCGTGCGCTAGAGGGCACAGCGCCGGTCGCTGCCAGTCCGCAACGGCTGCTCTACCACGTGATCGCGGAACTTGCGGAGGCGCAGGGCGATGCGCCGGCGCTGATCGCCGCCAGCGGCGGCGAGAGCCTGACCTATCGCGCGCTCATCGCGCGCGCTAACCGTTTCGCACATTGGGCGCTCGATCAGAGGCTGGCCAAGGGCGAAACGGTCTGCCTGATGATGCCGAACCGGCCGGAATATCTGGCAATCTGGCTCGGCCTCACCGGCGCGGGCGTCGTCGTCGCGCTGATCAACACCGAGCTGCGCGGGCATTCGCTCGCCCATTGCATCGACATCGTGTCGCCGAAACATGTGATCGTCGCCGCCGAATGCGCCGCGCAATTCGAGAGCGCAACCGCGCAGCTTATGAGCCGCCCGAAGGTTTGGCTGCACGGCGAGAACACCAGCGGCTTTGAGCGCATCGATCACGCGATCGCGCAATACTCGCCCGAGCCGCTGACGTTGGCCGAACGCCGCCCGGTGACGATCGCCGATCGCGCGCTCCTGATCTACACCTCCGGCACGACCGGATTGCCGAAAGCCGCGCATGTCAGCCACCGGCGGCTGCTGCAATGGAGTTTTTGGTTCGCCGGCCTGATGAACACTACGCCCCACGACCGGATGTATGACTGCCTGCCGCTCTATCACAGCGTCGGCGGCGTGGTCGCGACCGGCGCTCTGCTGGTGCGCGGCGGCTCGGTCTTGATCCGCGACCGGTTTTCGGTGCGGCACTTCTGGGACGACGTCTTCGCCGGCGACTGCACGATCTTTCAATATATCGGCGAGCTGTGCCGCTATCTGGTCAACGCGCCCGAGCATCCCAACGAACGCGCCCATCGGCTTCGGCTTTGCTGCGGCAACGGGCTGCAGGCCGACATCTGGAAGAAGTTTCAGGACCGCTTTGTCATTCCGCGCATCTTGGAATTCTACGCGTCGACCGAAGGCAATGTGTCGCTCTACAATGTAGAAGGCAAGATCGGTTCGATCGGCCGCGTTCCGCCGTTCCTCGCCTCGCGCTTTCCATTGGCGCTGGTGCAATTCGATCCGGCGACCGGACGGCCGGCGCGCGACACGCACGGTTTCTGCATCCGCCGCGGCGTGAACGAGACCGGCGAAGCGGTCGGGCGAATTCCGAGCGGCGCCGCGCAAGGCGGCGAAAGCTTTGAAGGCTATACCGACCGCAAAGATACCGAGCAAAAAATTCTGCACAACGTGTTCGCGCATGGCGACAGCTGGTTTCGCACCGGCGATCTCATGCGCATGGACGCAAGCGGCTTTTATTATTTCGTCGACCGGATCGGCGACACCTTCCGCTGGAAGGGCGAGAATGTCGCGACCTCGGAAGTCGCCGCAGCGATCATGGCCTTTTCCGGCATCACCGAAGCGAACGTCTATGGCGTGCGCGTGCCGGGCAACGAAGGCGCCGCCGGCATGGCGGCGATCGTGCCAGACGGCTGGTTGGATGTCGCCGCACTGCGCGCGCATCTGGCGCAGCGGCTGCCGGCCTATGCGCGGCCGAAATTCCTGCGCGTGGCGAAGGAGCTTGCGACCACGTCCACCTTCAAGCACACCAAGAACGATTTGCAGCGCGACGGCTTCGATCCGGCCGCGACCGGCGACGCGATCTATTTCGACGATCCGGCGAGCGACGCTTTCGTGCCGCTCGACCAGGCGCTGTACGAGCGGATCAAAGCCGGCGTGGTGCGGTTTTGAGCCTGTTGCGTGCGGCCGCTACCGCTCCGCGGTTTGCGGCGAAGTTGGCTTAATCTCGCGCGGCCTCTTGCCGAAATGCGATTTGAAATGGCGGCTGAACTGCGCCTGACCGCCGAAGCCCCAGCGGTAGGCGATTTCCCCAACGGTTTCACCGCGGCGCGGGTCCTGCAAGTCAGCGAGCGCCGCTTCCAGCCGCAACGTCCTGATCCATTGGCCGATGGTTCGGTCGCTTCCTTTGAAGAGCTCGTGCAGGTAGCGGCTGGAAATGCCGTTGGCGAGGGCAATGTCCTCGACCGTCATCGCGCGATTGGCGAGATTGTTGCGGACGTAGCGCTCGATACGCGCCAGGTGTCCGAGGCGCACGGAGCTCATGCCGCTGCCGAGCGCTCTGTCATCGTCTTCGAGCGCCAGACACAGCAATTCCACCAAACACTGCCCCAAACCCTCCCTGGCCACAGCGCCTAGCTGCTCCATTCGCCGCGGTATGCCGCGCGCGGTGTCGAGAAACAGCGCGCCCGCGCCGCGGCTGGAGTCATAGACATAGCTGAGGTAGCGATCGAAAACCCTGATCCGGCTCTTCAGCATCTGCGCCGGCAACTTCAGGACCCAGAGCTCGTTGTTTTCCGCGTGAGAGAATTGGTACGGCAGATCACCGCGCTGAATGAAGAACCCGTCCTTCTTGCAATGAAGGACGTTGTGACCCTGGATGAATTGCGCGCTGGATTTGGTGGCGAAGGTTATCAGCAGATCGTTTTCCGAGCGGCCGCGCAGATGCTGCTTGGCCCGATCGTAGCAGACCGGCGCCGAGTTCGAAACGTGACAGCGAAATCTGACCCAGCTCCCAATTGTCGATGGTTCCGTAAAACTTCTCGGGCGCCGAAAAGGACGCGCTCATGGGGAAGAATATTCCGGAAACAAAGCTCGACCAGTGAGCGCTGCGCTGCTGCGGCGGTATCGGAACAACGCTGAACCTAGTCATGACAGCCTCGCTACTGCCTATTATCGCGGCAAAGCCCGTGCCCTTCGTGCCCTCATCGAAGCTTCCATCCAGCGCCGTGCAAAAAGCAAGCCAGCGCGGGGCCGCGATCGGCAGAGGACCGATCCGGCTTCGCGTCGAGAATGCGATGGACGAACTGAAAACGGCGGCCGCCGCAGCAAGCCGCGGCCCGACGGCGCGCGGCTCGAGTGCCGTTACGCGGCCCTGGTGATCGCCTCATACCTTTCGCGCACGAGCGGCAAGACCTTCTCGCCAAAGCGCCTAATGTCGGGCACGAAATCGATGAATGTCAGCAGCAAGCCGCCGATGCCGGTATCCCGCTCGAGCGTCGCGATCAGCTCCGCCACGGTCTCATAGGAGCCGTGCAGGACCGGAAAGCCCATGAAAGCCAGATTGCCCTCCTCAATCGGCGCTGACAGACCGTCGAGGAAATGCTTGCTGGTACCGTCCGGATTGGTGTCCATCGAGGCACTACGCGCGATATTGGCCAGCGCCTCCTCGTCGGCGCCGCGAACGATCGACTGCGCTTTTTCAAGCGCGAGCGCATCCGTTTCCTCGGCAATGACGGTTACAAGTGCGAGCGTGCCGACATTGCGGCCGAGCTTGCGCGACTCCTCGATGACCGGTTGCGCGATCCGGCGCAGCTTTTCGCGGCCGCCAAAGACGAAATTAAATTCGGCGTGCCGGGCAGTGAAAATCTGTCCGCGCGGCGACTGCCCGGCGCAAACAATGGGGATTTCCCGGTTCGGCGTCGGATAACACGTGCAGTCCGTGAGCTTGAAGAACTCCCCGTCGAAGGTCATGCGGCCTTCGCGCCACAGGGTCCGCATTATCTTGATATATTCCTCGGTGTATTCGTAGCGCCGGTCGTGATAATCATCGCCGGGCCACAAGCCCATTTGTTGATATTCCGGCCGGTTCCAGCCGGTGACGATATTGACGCCGGCGCGCCCTTTGCTGATGTCGTTGAAGGTGGAAATCTGCCGCGCAGCGACGGCCGGGTGAATCCCGAGCACGGGGACGGTCGCATAAAGTTCGATGGTGCTTGTGTGGGCGGCCAGCCCGCAAGCCAGCGTGATCGAGTTGAGACAGGACTCCCAATATCCTGATGTCCCGCCAAAGCCGCGGTACTTGATCATCGAAAGGATGAAATCGAGGCCGATCCGCTCGCACTCCCTGGTGATGTCGAGCATGTGCTGATACGTCGGCACATATTGAGGACTTGAATTCGAGACGACGTAGCCGTTTTGCCCGTTTGGCAGAAAGACACCGAGTTTCATCTGCGTCCTCACAAGCTGCAATCCGGCGGCCGGCTACCGGGCGCCGCGCCTCCGCCGACACGGCACTGCCGACCCGGCGCGCGTCACGCCGCCCTTTGCGCAAAAACTGCCACAGGTTTTTTCGATTGAGAACGACCGTGGTGCAGAAGTGCGCTAACGCGCAAAACTATGTGCGCTTTTCGTCAAGTGCGGAACGCGCGGGCGTGGCGCCAATCAAGCCGACGGCATGCAAGCCCGGCCATCTGCGTCACGGCCACTCGGCGCGACGAAGATTATGAACGCCGGCGAGAGCGCAAAGAAGGCGGGCGCAAAGCGCGCAGCGAGCGCGCCGTCACACCGGATTGGCGCCGACCAGCACGGCCGCGACGATGCACGGCTCGTTGCCGCGCACGCTCCAGGAGTGATTGGTGCCGCGCTGAATGAGAATGTCGCCGGCTTTCAGGAGCGTCTCGCCCTCGTCCATGAGCGCGTAGATCTCGCCCTTGAGCACGATGATGTAATCGACCGTGCTGGTCTTGTGGCGCATCGGATCGTCGCTCGAATGATCCGGCGCGTGGCCGGCGCCGATCGAGTCGAAGGCCCGGCCGGCATCGGCGCGCCCGCGCCATTGCGAGTCCGGCGGAAATTCGACGATGCGCAGAATGGTGCCGGCCTTGGGCGGCTCGAGCTTCACCGGCCGGCCGGCGGCGTCGGCACTACCTTCGTTGCTGGCGGGGGACGTCGTGGTTTCCCACAGGTCAGTAAGCGCGACGCCCGGCATCGACTCCATTTCCTTGATATTGGGCGCCAGACCGTCGTCAAGAAAAACGGATCGCCCTTGCGCATTATGACCGGTCACAACCCGCCGAACACGCCATGCCATCGAGCCTCTCCCCCGTTGTTTTGCGGCGGCGAGGATAGGCTCAGCCGGCGGCGCCTGACAACAGCGCGCGGCAGTTGCGACCGCGCGGGCGTCGCGGCAATTCTCTGCGGCGGACGCGGGTCAGATATGCTCGGCCGCCTGCGCGGCGAGGAAGGTTTCGGCCTCGGCCTGCTCGCGGCTGGTGCGGTTGAAGAAGGCGTTCAGCCCCACGGCGGCGATCGAGGTGAGAATGATGCCGTCGCCGAAAATCGGCTTCAGCTGATCCGGAAAGACGTGGAAGAAAGTCGGCGACACGATCGGGATCAGGCCGAAGCCGATCGAGATCGCGACCACCAGCACGCTGTGGCGCTGCTTGGCGTAATCGACGGTCGCCAGAATCTTGATGCCGGTCGCCGCCACCATGCCGAACATGATGAAGCCGGCGCCGCCGAGCACGCATTGCGGCACCGAGGCGACGATGAAGGCGAGCTTCGGGATCAGGCCGAGCACCAGCATGATGACGCCGCCGGCGACGCACACCCAGCGGCTATAAACGCCGGTGACGCCGACGAGCCCGATATTCTGCGAATAAGAGACATAGGGAAAGGTGTTGAAGATCGCGCCGATAACGGTGCCGAGCGAATCCGCGCGCAAGCCCCTCTTGACGTCTTCGGCGTCGACCTTGCGGCCGGTCATGGCGCCGAGTGCGAGAAACATGCCGGTCGCCTCGATGAAGACGATCATCACCACGAGGCACATGGTCAGGCTCGGGATCAGAAAGAATTGCGGCACGCCGAATTGCAGCGGCATGACCACGCGCACGATCGGCTCCTCGGCGATGCCGCTGAAATCGGTCCAGCCGAGCGCGATGGTGACGAGATAGCCCACCGTGATGCCGATCAGCACCGCGACGTTCTGCAGAAAGCCGCGGGTGAATTTGATGACCAAGAGAATGATCGCCAGCACCAGCGCCGCCACCGCCAGATAGCCGGCCGCGCCGAAATCGGCCTTGCCGGCGCCGCCGCCCGCCCAGTTCACGCCGACGCGCATCAGCACGACGCCGATCATGGTGATGATCGTGCCGGTGACGACCGCGGGGAAGAAGCGCAGCACGTATTTGACGAACGGCGCGACGCACAGGCCGAAAATGCCGCCGACCAGAACGGCGCCGTAGATGCCGGTCAAGCCGACGCCGGGCATCGCCGCCATGGCGAGCATCGGCGATATCGACACCGCGGTCACGCCCATGATGATCGGCAGCCTGATGCCGAACGGCCCGAAGCCCACGGTCTGGATCAGGGTGGCGATGCCGCAAGCAAACAAATCGGCATTGATCAGCATCGCCATTTGATCCTTGGGCAGATGGAGCGCCCCGCCGATGATCAGCGGCACGGCGACAGCATTGGCGTACATCACCAGGACATGCTGGAGCCCGAGCGCAAACAGCTTCGGCAGCGGCAATATCTCATCGACCGGATGGACTGACTTGCTCTGGACAGGCTCGCTCCGGACCGGCTCGCTCATTGCGACATCCCCGCGCTGCAAGTTTCCCGTGCACCGCGGGGAGGCCATGCAATTTTCAGGCCTGTTTGAACAAGGCGAGGCTATAGCGGCTAGGGCGGGATGAGTTATGGTTGGATCGGCATCCCGCTCTAGCTTTTTGTTTGAGCATGATCCCCCGGGTCAAGCCCGAGGGCATGCTTTTCGGAAAACCGGATTCCACCCATCGGGTCAAAGCCCGAGGGCAAGCTTTTCCGGATCATGCTCTAGCCGCGCTGAAACGCGCCGGCGAGCGCCGCGATCGCCAAGGCAAGCCAGGCCGCGATCAGGATCGTGCCGCCGGCGGGCGCGGCCATCGGAAAAAGCCGATGGCCGATGAAGGCGCGGGCGGAAACATCGCCGGCGAACAGTGTGGCGCCGACGACCCAGGCGATCAGCACGGCGAGCGCCAGTGGCCGCCACAGCAGGCCCTGCTTCGTGAGCGCGGCGCCCCCGAGGATCGCCGTCGCATGGAAAAGAAGCAGATAAGCCGCAGCGGCGAGACCCGCGTGGGGCGCCGCATGCGCGCCGGCAGCGGCGAGGACGACGCCGCCCGCGCCCATCAGCCCGGCGAGGATGAGCAGGACGGTGAAGGCCATGCTGTTTGGTCTCCGCAACTCAAGCCGGCTTGACGCGGCCGACCACGGCCGTGGTCGCCGCGGCAAGGAGCGCCGGCACTGCTATGGCAACAAAAATGCCCGCCGTCGACAAGCCGAGCGCGACCAGCGAGCCGACGGCAAGCGGACCAACGAAAGAGCCGACACGGCCCATGCCCATGGCCCAGCCGACGCCGGTCGAGCGGATTGCGGTCGGATAGTAGATCGCGGCAAGCGCGATGAGGCCCGATGAGCCGCCGCCCATGAACGCGCCGAACAAGCCTTGCAGCAGGATGATCATACCGACGGAGGGCGCCGCATAACCGATCAGCGCCACCGATACGGCGCTGCCGAGCATCGCCACCGGCAGAATAATGGCGGCTCCAGCGCGCGTGATCAGCCAGCCGGCAAAGGACGTCGCGATGACGCTGCCGAGATTGAACATCGCCATGGCGAGCGAGGCGTCCTTGATGCCGATGCCTTCGCGCTTGAGCAAGGTCGGCGCCCAGGCCGAGTTGGTCACCAGCATCATGAGGGCGATGAAAAAGCTGATCCAAAGAAGCACGGTGCCGACGGCGCGGCCGGCGGCGAAGAGCTGCACGACCGGCACGCCGCGCGCGCGCTCTTCGTTGAGGACGAAGGTCGCGCCCGCCGGAACGGACGCCGACGGGAACATCTGCCGCAGCAGAGACGCTATGCGCTCGGCCGGCGCTGCGCTCGCGACCAGAAAGCCGACCAACTCCGGCAGCGCGAAGATGAGGACGATGCAGACGAGCAGCGGCAGCACGCCGCCGACCCAAAAGACGGAATGCCAGCCATAGGCCGGAATGATCCAGGAGGCCAGGAGCCCGCCGACAAAACCGCCGAGCGGAAAGCCCGCCCAGAGCAGCGCCACGATCACCGCGCGCAGCCGGCGCGGGCAATATTCCGACGTGAGGCTGATGAAGCTCGGCATGGCGCCGCCGAGCCCGAGGCCGGCGAGAAAGCGGAACGCGAGCAGCACGGCAAAGCTTGGCGCCAGCGCGGTGCAGATGGTGAAAATGCCAAAACAAGCGGTCGCGCCGATCAGTACCGCCTTGCGCCCGACCCGATCCGCCAGCACGCCGAAACCGAAAGCGCCCAAGGCGAGGCCAGCCAAGGCGGCGCTGAACACCGCGCTCAGCCGGGGCAGCGGAATGTGCAGATCGGCCGCAATGCCGGGCGCCGCAAGCCCGATGGATTGCAGATCGAGGCCATCGAGCAAGGCGACGAGCGTACATAAAATGACGATGCGAACTTGCAGCGCGCCGAGCGGGCGCGTGTCGATCAAGTCGGAAACATTG
Organism: uncultured Alphaproteobacteria bacterium; assembly: GCA_963845075.1. Classification (GTDB taxonomy): domain Bacteria; phylum Pseudomonadota; class Alphaproteobacteria; order Rhizobiales; family Xanthobacteraceae; genus BOG-931. The sequence goes on from CAWJRE010000034.1 coordinate 41,711, forward strand.
AATGCCGGCCCTGCGGCCATGATGGGCACCCCTCCCCGGATTTTGTCCCAACCATAAAGCAGTCTTCGTGGCTGACCAGCGCCGTTTCCGCGCCGGTGCCTTGACGCCAGGCCGGCGATTGCTCCCCTTCCGTGCCGGCCATAGGCTGATCGTTGCGCCTTGAAGCGCCGGGACAGTGCGCATCACCGGCGAGATCGAAGGAACAAAGCGTGCGTTCAAAGAGCGCGATCGATCGCAAAGCTGTCGCCAAGGCTGTTTGCGGTCTGGCTCTATGGATGATTGTCTGGCCGGCTTTGGCCGACGACAGATATGGCGCACCTCCGCCCGATCTCCGGCTCTATATCGACAGGCTGGTCCGTTCCTATCCCGACTGGATTGCACGCGCCGACGACGACAACGTGATCTTGAAGAACGGAACGCGCTTGCCGATTTCCGATCACCGAACGGATAAATCCTTCGACGAGCTTATCGAGCATCCCGACATCGACGACATGTTCTACGTTCCTTATCCGGCGGGAAGTGTGCCGAAGCCGCCGCCCAAGAATGTCGATCCCGGCAGAGTGAGGTTCGAGCCGCTGTTCGTTGCCATGTATGGCGATTGCCGGAAGAACGACGTCGCGTCGAAACTCAGAACGATCGAATGGCTGCCGGCACATAGCGGCGGGCGGGTCGCCATCACGACGGTGAACGGCGTCGATCAGGCGCTTGCGGCGGTGTCGCGCGCGCTCGACCAACTGCCGTCAGAGTTCACGAAGTTTCTGACTCCGACGGCCGGCACCTACAATTGCCGCGCGGTCGCCGGCTCGAGCGTGCGATCGATGCATGCGTATGGGGCCGCCATCGATATCAATGTCAGCTATGCCGATTATTGGCGCTGGTCGAAAGGCGCAAACGCCCCGACCTGGAAGAACCAGATACCGATCGAGATCGTGCGCACATTCGAACAGCACGGCTTCATCTGGGGTGGCTATTGGTATCACTTTGATACAATGCACTTTGAATACAGACCGGAATTGTTACCCGACGCACCTATGCCGCATTGAAACAGAGAACGGCAGGCTCGCGATTCCAAGCTGACCATACAAAAGGGTGGGCGATGATGTTTGCAAAACTCGTTCGGGCGCTGGTGATCGGCATCGCGATCGGCCTGGCGATCGGCGCGCCGACGTTGGCGCAGGCGCAGCAATTGATCGGAAGCTATGTGGCGCTCTTGTCCGAGGCTGACCACTTCAATTCGAGCGGGCAGCGGCTGACCTCGGCCGCCGCCATCATCCGGCAGGACCGTGCCAATTTTCATCGCTTCGGCATCAAGGATCCGCAGGACGAAGGCGACGCCTTCTTCGCGGATGAGGGCAACCGGGCCGCGCTCGAGCAAATGCTCGAGCGCGGGCGCGCGGAGCCCGGCGTCATCGCCCGCATCGTGAACGGAACGCCGCTGATCCGCGTCGAGATCTACCGCGGCGCGAGCGGCCCCTTCATCAAGGTCACGCTGATCGACAAGCAGCAAACCAACAATCCGGCGCCCATACCGAGCAACGACGCGCAGGATTACACCGGTCCGTTCACGACCGAGTATCTCTATGCGATGTGCTCGCAAAACGACACGGTCTCTCGTGAGAAGTGCGACTATTATCTGCAGGGCCTGCTGTACGGATTGAACGTTCAGAAATCGATGCAGCAAAAAGGCATGGCGATCTGTCTTCCGGACATGACTCCAGAAACGGCGCGGCTGCGCATCCTGCAATTCATCGAGGCGGCGACCGGCGGCAAGCCGTCCAGCAACAAGGACGGCGGCGACTGGATGGCGTTTATGGGCCTGGCCGCGGGGAATGTGTGTAAATAACGCCGCAGTAGCGCGGAACACAAATCAACCCAAGCCGCGTCCTTATAGTCGGCCTCTCCGATAATTTCTGGCATCGGCGCATTCAGCGCACAGATTTTTGCCGGATGGTCGGCGCGCTCGTGCGTGCGCGACTGGCGCGTCGGATTCTGGCCCGGTCAAGCCCCCTAGCTTAGGGGGTGCTCTTGGCCGCACCGCCCGTCGTATGTTGGCTGGGGAGAGGGACTGTGGGACAGATTCTGCCGTTTGTGCCGAGGGTCGTCTTTGACGACGCGGACACCCGTATTATGGGTGAGGCGTTCGACGCCGCCTGCGAAGAAGTTCGTGACATCGGGCAGCCGCCTCTGGCGCGCGAAGTCATGGCCAAAAGGATTATCGATGCGGCTCGTGCAGGCGAGCGAGACGTAAACCGGCTGCGGGAAGCGGCGCTATCAGGATTGCGGCGTTCAAGGGGCCGAACCTGAATTGCGCCACGCTGAGGTGCCGGGCAGAGCGATCCGTCGCTCTATGGAGCGAACTAGGCGGCCACTACACGCGCCTCGGCAAATGCAGATCGAGCGCTCTTCAGCTTTTTCTTTATCCTGCCCACAATCGCTTCGGAAATGGGGTGAATACCAAGATAGACGGGACGCCCATACCTTGAGGTCGAACCCAGCACCTCAACCTCGCAGCCGATGCGTCGCCAAAGGTGGAGCGCCGAAGCGTCGAAATTTCCGATAATCGATTCAATTCCGGCTTGGATAGCAAGATCGCCCAAGGCGACGAGCAGTACGGTGGAAGCGAAAAGAATTTCTTCCTTGTCCTTTTGCCAAACGTCGTCATCAAGACAGAACCGCGTGCATTCCCAGATTGTCGGCGCCATGATGTGGACCGCATCCGGAACGGTATCGGAAAAGAAATCAGCCAAAAGGGTCGGCCCGGTCGTCGGCAGGAGACGCAGGCTGCCCCTTATTTTATGTCCGCGATCGTCTGTATAGATTATGTAGACTGGATTTTGGTCATCGTATTTGTCGCGTTCCTTGCCATCCTTTACCGCGACGTCCCAACCCAACCGATCGCGAAAGATTCGAGCGCGCAGGCGGAACATCTGTTCGAGCAAATAAGCATGCTTTTCGGCATTATGCGGCTCAACGATAATGATCATGATGAAAACTGCCTGCTGGTCCTGCGGTCAGGTACTCTTGTACCATCGGCGACACCCATTGTTGCCGATAGCCGCACTGAGGTTTCAGGCTCGTTGAGGAAATGAATTGAAATTTAACGGCGCACGAGCGTCATCTATTTTTAGACGCGCACCAGCGCCATCTATAGTGTCAACAATCCCAGCCTAATCGCTTTGGTGACCGCCTGCGCGGAGCTGACACAATCGAGTTTATAATGAACGGATTTCAAATAATCTCGCGTCGTATGAGGAGAGATCTCGAGAATGGCGGCAATTTCTGTCGCATCCTTGCCGAGCGCTACCCAGCGCAAGCACTCAACCTCTCTCGCGGTGAGATGAGGTCTGTCTTTGCCGAACACCTCGGCCACCACCCGACTATGAAGCCGGTTGGCGATCTCTATCAATTCCGATTTCGTGCCCGACAGAAATTTCGCCCAAGCCTCATCGGATTGCGAAGAGCAAACGACAAAGAGGCCCCGGTAACCGTGTCTACTTGCGACGGGGATCGTGTATCCGTGTGGGCCAATCCCGTGCGCAAGCGCGTCTGATTGAAACGCGGCCTCAGCCGGACTGACGAACTGCATCTCCTTCCATTCGAACGGCAGGGTCCTCTTGAATCCCTCGCGCAAAACCAGATCGACTTCTCCATATCCCATTTGCAGATAGCGCTTCACCCACGAGCCGGGATACGTCAAGCGAATGTAGGGAACGGTCGGAGCTTCCAGCTTGGACGAGTAGTAGACGACATGATCGACTTTCAGGAGGTCTCTCAGTTTCGAGACAACGCCGTCCATGTCTTGGGTATTTTCGACAATAGCGAACGCTTCCGTGAGCAAATCGTCTTTGGACAAACTATCCGCCATCGTCTGCATCGGTTTGTCTATCAGCACTCGAGCTCGTGGAATTGCGGCATGGTGGGCCCAAGGAGCCACATTTAGTCACGTACCAGTCACGCACTACCCATGCGCTTGGCAGCGGTAAAACCTTTGGCAAAAGAGTGGCCAATTTTTGTCATCAGTCCAACTTTGCTAACGGACGGCTGCGACGAGCAGCCAGCGTCAGCGGACGGCGGCAATGACTGGGTCGCCCCCGTCTACCTCTTCGGGTACGCAGTGAAAACATAGTCTTTTGCCGCCACTATCGTATGGCACGCGAATCCGCAATCCACGCCGGTCCCTTCGGGCGCGAACGTGTCGGATGGCGCATCATAGTTGAACTGCGCGTATCCCCATGCGCCGGTGTCCGGAAATCTCTTGCTGTCCCTGACCATGAAATCAACATCGTGCAGGGTGTCCGGCACCGTCGTCGGAGCGGGAGCCTCCTCACTCTTCTTTGCATTCCAATGAATCTTCGCCATCTTGGAGCCGTCCGGGAAATGTTTGCCAACGCCGGGAAGGCCGCCGGCCCGATAGGCTTCGATCATCACCGGATTGGCGACGATCACCTCGATCAGGTCGCCGGACTGGCTGACGGCAACGACCTGCCAGTCTTCGTATCCCCTGAACTCGGAGAACGCGAGCCCGTTCGGCACTTGCGCAGCGTACTTGTCCTGCGCGGAAATAGCCCTGCCGCCGAAGACGGCGAGTACAACCGCAATGATCACAATTACCGAGAATGGAATTCTCGTCATCGCTCACTCCTGCGCTTGCGATTGCAAATCGAATTTCAGCCGCGTCCGATCAAACGGCGACGGCGCAATGGGGAGTACAATTTGTTGTCTAAAGTTGCCCCCGCTTGAAAGCCCGATATCGGGATCACCCGTTATCTCGCCCTACACTGTCACAATATCTCACCCCGCACTGTCACAATCGCGTGGCGGTGGGGTGAAAATGCGGGAAGGCTGCTTCGAACTTAAGATCGGACTGGCGTCGCAGCGCCGCGCGCGGCGCGCCATTCGATGAGGCGCAATCATTGCCGCAGCGGAATACCGTAGAACGGCTCTGGCCGCGCTTTCGCGTTGAACAATCGGTAATTTTCGGCACTGTGGCTTCCGCGACACACCCTCAGATAAAACAATTTCATGACAAGAAAGCGCTGGCACGGACTCGGCAGCCGCGAGCAAAATCGACCTGGGGAATTTTAAGCGCGGGGCGTGAGATGGCTACTCAGTCGAATGGCGCCTACGGTTCAACGGCCGATGAAAAAGGACGACGTTCGCATGAACCGATGCGGTGCGATCACTGCCGGAAATCGTTCGGCCTGATCCTTCATCGCTACTTCCGAATGCGATTTTGTTCGGCCGATTGCCTCAGCGCGTATCAGCGTCGCCTCGACGGCCTGACGATGATCAAGATTCGGACCCTTGAGCTGCCGGGCGCACTCCCGAACTGAGACGGTCGGAAGCTTTAACCCCGCTTCATTGCCTCTGCGCGATGACGCGCTATGCGGTGGCGCCGGCGTCCACGGTGATAACCGTGCCGGTGATGTTGCGCGCCTTGTCGCTGAGCAGAAACTCCACCGTGTCGGCGACATCGCCCACTTCGGCGAGACGATTGAGCGCGCTGCGGCGTGCGACCTGCGCGCGCTGCTCGTCGGTCAGCACCTGCGTCATGTCGGTTTCGAGGATACCCGGCGCTATCGCATTGACGGTGATGCCGAGCGGACCGACCTCGCGCGCAAGCGAGCGGGTGAAGCCGACCATCGACGCTTTGGTCGCCGCATAGGCGGCGACGCCGCTTGCGCCCGTCGAAGCGACGATCGAGGCGACATTGACGATGCGGCCGGCGCCGTCGGCCATCATGCCGCGCAGTACATATTTGGTGAGCACGATGGGCGACACCGTGTTCAAGCGCACCATCTCCTCGATCTTGGAGTGATGCATCAGCGCCAACGTGCCAGACAGCCCGAGCGCAGCGTTGTTGATGAGAGCGTAGAGCGGACCGAATTGCTTGCGGAGGTCACGGACCAGCTCGGGGATGTCGTCGATCTTGCCGAGATCGAACGGCACGAACGAAAGCGCGCCCTGCCCTTCCTGCTTGGCGCGCGCGATCGCTGCCGCGATCTCTTTACTCTCGCTGCGTGCCAGGGTGATGGTTTCATAGCCGGCGGCGGCAAGCCTTTGCGCGATGGCAAGGCCGAGCCCGCGACTGCCGCCAGTGACGAGCACGCTGCGTGCCGCTTCGGTGCACTCTTGGGCGCACTCTTGGGCGCGTTGTTGGGCGCACTCTTGGTTTTGCTCGCGGCCATGCGCCCCCTCCTTGCGTCCCCCCTCAGCCTCAGTGCCTTATTGGCGGCGCACAAGCTTGCCGGTAGCGGCGACCTTGAGTGCCGGCACAAAGCTGATCGCGGCCGGTACTTTATGACGCGGCAAGGTTTCGCGACAGAGCTTCAGGATATCGTCTTTCAAGGCGATCTGCTGCGGAGATTTGTCGGGCGCCTGCCCCTCGCCCTTGAGCACCACATCGGCGACCACGATCGAACCGGTGACCGGATTTTGCCGGCCGCGCACCAGCGACATGCGCACGCACGGATGCCGGTTGATCACCGCCTCGATCTCTTCCGGGTGTACTTTCAAGCCGCCGATATTGATGACGCCGCCCTTGCGGCCGGCGAAATAAAAACGCTCGCCATGCCGCTCGATGATGTCGCCGGAATCGACGAAGCCCGCGGCATCGAGCAGCGGCCCGCCCCCGACGTAACCTTTCGCCGCTCCCGACGAGCGGATGCGCAGCGTGCCGTCGAGAATTTTCATGGCGACGCCGTTACGCACGGTGCCGATATATTCGGTCGGAAAGCCGGCCATGCCGTCGTTGACGTCGAACACGACGCCGGCTTCGGTCGAGGCATAAGCATGCCCGGTGGTTGCGTCGGGAAACGCCGCGCGCAAGCTGTCGAGCACCGCCTGATCGGCGATCTCGCCGGAGAGGCGCACATAACGCGGCGCGATCGCTTGGTTCGCCGGCATCATCATCAGCGCGCGGCGCCATTGCGAGGGCGTGCCGGAAAGATGCGTCACGCCATGGCCGCCAAGCCGCGCGAGATGATCGGGGACCGGTTCGCCGGCGCTGGAAAGGACAAGCGACGCACCGCCGCAGACCGCGCGCAGATAAATCTGCAAACCGCCGTAACGGCGAATATCGTAGAACGTGCCCCAGACGTCGGCGCCGTCGGCCGGGCTCGGCACCCGCAGCGCGGTGGTGAGCGTTGCAAGATCGTGGATGACCATCTTCGGCACGCCAGTGGTGCCAGAGGTCATCATCACCCACTCAGTGTGGATGCGCGGCGGCAGATCGCCCGCCAACGACTCGATCATAGGTCTGCACACGACGCGCGTGAGGCGATCAAACGCCGCGTGCGCCGTCGTGCCCTCGTCCACCACGACGGCGTCGATGCCGGCGATGGAGATGATGGCGGCAAGATGCGCCGGATCGGCGTCCGGCGGCAGGATGACGATGCGGCGCGCGACGCCTTCCAACTCGATCAATGCAAGCGCGCCGGTGAGCTGGCTTTCGGTGGCGAGCAGCACCGAGCGTCCGGCAAGCTCGCGCAGGCGGTCGCCGAAACTGGTGCCGCGCGCAAGATCGGTGAAGCGCAACGCCGCGCCGCGATCGTAAAAGCTGCGCGGCGGTCCTTCTTTGGCGACGATCTCGCGCAGCGACGGCGCGTCAACGCCGGCCATGCTCATAGACTTTCACGAAATCGCCGAGCGTGACCGGAAAGACCGCTTCCTCGGCGGCCGAGAACGGATCGATGCCCAACCGGTCTTCGAGGCGCGCGACCAGAACGGCGAAGCCGAGCGAGTCGAGACCGCAATCCGCAAGCACGAGATCTTCTTTGAGCGGTGCGAGAATTTTTCCGTGCTCGCGCGCTATCTGTTCCATCTGTTCGATTATGGTTAATTTTACCGACATCGCCTGCCTACTGTTTGTTCACTGGCGTCCGGTATAGTCGCCCAACACTTACGATCAAGTTCACGCATTGCCGCGGTCAAAATAATGGCTTCTGCCGCGCCATCCCTGCGCTGCCGTCAGATCGAGGGAAGCGATATCGAGGCGGTCGCTTCGCTGTTGGCGGACGGATTCCGCACGCACGATCGCCGTTTCTGGCTGGAAGCGCTCGCGCAATTGCGCCGGCATGCGACGCCGCCCGGACTGCCGAAATATGGTTACTTGCTGGAGAGCGATGGCCGCGCCGTCGGCGCCGTACTGCTTATTTGCTCGCTGGTGCGCGCCGGCGAAATGGATGCGCCGCGCTGCAATCTCTCGAGCTGGTATGTCGAACCCGCTTTTCGCGCCTACGCGCCGATGCTGGTGTCGCAGGCGCTGCGGCACAAGGACGTCACCTACGTGAATGTCTCGCCGGCGCGGCACACGTGGCCGATCATCGAAGCCCAGGGCTTTTCGCGCTATTGCGACGGCGTCTTTGTCGCCGTGCCGATGCTGAGCGCTTTGTTCGGTGGAGCGAAGGTCAAAGTGCTCGACGGAACGCGCAAGCCGCCGGTGAGCTTCGACCCGCGCGATCTGGAAATGCTGTTGCAGCACGCAGCGCTGGGCTGCGTCAGCTTGTGGTGCGCGACTGCCGAGCGCGCCTATCCGTTCGTGTTCCGGCGGCGCTTCGTGCGCGGCATCGTGCCGTGCGCGCAGTTGATCTATTGCAGCGACGTCGCCGACTTCGTCCGTTTCGCCGGACCGATCGGACGGTTGCTGGCGCGCCGCGGCCTGCCCTTTGTGATCATCGACGCCAACGCGCCGATACCGGGCCTGATCGGCTGGTATAGCCGCGGCAATATGCCGAAATATTTCAAGGGCCCGCAGCGCCCCCGCCTCGGCGACCTCGCCTACACCGAACACGCGGTGATGGGCGTTTAGGACAGAGCTGTCCTGCGGATCGAGACGTATTCGCGTGGAGCCGGAACAATTCCGCCGGGCCCCGGTTGGCTCTCATCAACCGCGCATGTTGAGGAGGCCGCCATGCTGTTCTGGCCGGTTGTCATCGCCCTCGGCCCGGGATTTGCCGCGCTCTACTACGATCACGACGTGAAGTCCTTCGCCGACCAGAACGTCTGCGAGCAGACGCTGCCGGACTTGGAGCAAAGGGCAAAAGAGGCGAAAGATTTCATGAACGCCGTAACCGACGCTGCCGGCGACAAGAGCTCGGAAGTCGTTTTCCAGCTCGCCTGCATCGACAAGACCCCGCAGGAATTTCAGCGCGAGTTGCACAGCCTGCAAGATCAGGTCGACGACGGCTCAAACATTTAGAGCGCAATCGTTTCAGACCGAATCGATTGACGCTCCAGAGCGGGATGAGTTGTGGCTCGATCGGCATCCCGCTCTGGCTTTTTTGTTTGAGCATGATCTTTTCGGAAAACCGGATTCCACTTTTCCGGATCATGCTCCAGCTTTTCAGCGGGGCATGGTCTTTGCGGCTGTGAACGGGCTCACAGCCCGAGCGCCTTGCGCGGCGCCTCGGGCCAGCTTGCGGTTTCGAGCCCGTGGGTGGCGAACAATGCGAGTGCAAGCCGATCCATGCCAAAGGCGACGCAGCCGGTGTGCATCACCGCGCCGGCCTTGTTGTGCAGATTCCACGCCGTGCCGAAGTGATCGCGGTGATAGTTGAAGCTCATGCAGGCGGTCGGCTGCGCGGCCGAGCGGACCGGAACGAGCAGTTCGAACTTCAGCGCCTGCTCGATCTGGCTCATCGCCATGAGCTTGCCGCCGCGGCCGAAGAAGGCGTCGCTCGCCTGATCGATGCGGTAAGGCAATCCCAACAGCTTCGCGAGCTCTTGCGCCCGCACCATCCAGCGCTCGCGAAAATCGGCGATCTGTTCCGGCGTGCCGACGCAGACATATTCGCGCATGCGGAACGATTGCAGCCGGTCGAGATCGCGCGACGGCTCGCGGCGGAAACAGTCGCTGGCGACATCGAACAGAAGCCCTTCGGCCGGCACTTCGCCGCGGCTCGCGACGATCGGATAGACCGGATAGCAGGCGGCCGGCGTCAAGACGAGATCGGCGGCGCTGAGATCGTTGGTCCAGTCCTCGCCGGCTTCGAAGCGCTCGACAGTGCCTCGGACGTCGGCTTCGCTGCCGCCAAGGCAGCAGATGCAGCCGAGAAAATGCGGGAAGCTTTTCAGATAGCCGGAGCGCTCCAATTGCCGGCGGCTCATGACCGGCGGAAAGCGCAAGACCTCGGTGCCCGGTTCGCGGTGCCGTGAGATGAAGGCCGCAAGGCGCGTGACCACATCCTCGAAAACCGCTGTGCGCGCATAAACCCCCTCGATGCCGGACGGCAGCAACAGCGCCTCGGCGAGCGCATCCAACGAACGGTTGGTTTGCGGGTCCTTGAATGCCACGTTCATCGCTTCACGCCTCATCGTCCGATTGGTTTTCTTGTTGGTTCTGTCGGGCGCCCTGCAACGCCCCTCTTGTTGGATCGCAAGATCGCGGCCTGCTCGGCCGCCTCATCGCGCGCCGGCTCATACCCGTTCGCGCAGCGAAGCCGGCGCGCCGCTCAGCAAAGACGCCGTACCGACATTGGCGATGATGCGGTCGTTGCTGATCATGATCGGCGACGACAGCACATCGCGCAGATGGCGGCCGACGCTGAATTCGCCGTCGTTGCGGTAGCCTGAAAGCCCGCAGGCCTGCATCGCGCTCATCACGGTCGCGACCGCAAGCTCCGAAGCCTGCACCTTGAGCAGATTCATGCCGGTCTGGAAATCGACCGATTCCAGCGCGACCGGATCAACGGCCAATTCGAAGCGCTGCACCGCACCGCCGATCACGCTGCGCAGCGTACGCATGGAGGCGCCGGCGCGCGTCAGATGGGCGGCGCCCGGCGGCATGGTCGCATCCGCCCGGTGCGCGGCCTTGCGCACGAAGGCACGCGCGCGGTCCACGGCCGCCGCGGCGATTCCAGCCCAAGCCGCGCTCCACGCCAGATGCGCAACCGGCATCATCGTGTGCGCGAGGATCTCATCGTAACTTGCCGGCAGGATCTGCTCGCTCACACCGGCGGCGATGAGCTTATAGCCCGAGCTCGCGGTGCCGCGCATGCCGAGCGCATCCCAGCCGATTTGCCGCTCGAGCGTATAGTCGTTTTTGAGGAACACCACGAGCACCTGATCGCCGCTCGCCGCGTCGGGCGAGCGCCGCGCCGTGGTGACAATGCCGTCGGCGGCCTCGCCGTAGGAGATGACCGTCGCCATGCGTTCAAGCTTGATGCGACCTTCATGGGTTTCGATCGGAGCCGCGCTATTGCGCAGATCGCCGCCGCGATTGCCCTCGGTGGTCGAGGAGGCCAGCAGCAACTGCTCGCTGGCAATATGCCGCATCAGCCGCTGGTGCCAAGCGCTGCCGCGCCCGTGCCGCGCGATGCACGCCACCTTGGTCTGATGCATGGCGAAGATCATCGCGGTCGAGGCGCAGGCGCGCCCGAGCGTGTAGCAGACATCGACAATGTCGCCGATGCTCGCACCCTCGCCGCCGAACTCACTTGGAATCGCCGCGCCCAAGAGACGCTCGGCGCGCGCGGCGGCGATCGCCTCGGCCGGCACGCGGGAATCATGATCGACAGCGGCGGCATGCTTGGCGGCGACGGCCGCGACGCGTTCGGCGCGCGCCGCCAGACTCTCTTCCGGCCCCGAAGGGCTGCCTGCAACGTGCAGGTTCCGGGCCGGCCCGCGGGCCGCGGAAGCGGAATGTTTGGTCGCTGGCCGCGCGCTCATAGATGTACTCACCGATACCTCACCTAAGGGCCGCATGATCGCTTTCGGAAAACCGGTTCCACTTTTCCGGATCACGCCCATGGTTCGCTTTCGCGATCCCATGTAGAGGCAGGTACTGCCAAAGTAGCTAAAAGGCAGCGGCGATAGACTGAAATTGCGCTTGTTCTTTCGTATCAAGGTTACCAATCGCAAACCCTTCGCCTAACAAGGACGTTACTGGCGGTTAATCAGAAAATGTTATTCGAAATGCAGGGCGCAGCAGCCCGCAAACAAGACTATTCGGAGAAGCAATCCGCCGTGCTCGACCGCACCAACGAAAACGTCGCCGACCGCGTGGCCGCGCTCGTGCGCAAGGTCCTCGACCGAGAAGAGATCAACAAGGCGGTCGCGCCGGACGACGATCTGCGCGCAAGCGGGTTGTCCTCGCTCGGTCTGGTCAATCTGATGCTGTCGGTGGAGACCGAATTCGATCTCAAAATCCCCGAGCGCGACATGACGCCGACGAATTTCCGCTCGATCACGCGGATCGCGGAACTCGTGGATACGCTGTCGCAGGCGCCGGCCGCAACCGCCTGACCGCCGCGCTTTTCGAGTTCCTGCCACCGCGGCCTTCGGCCCGCGCCTCGCCATAATGTCGCAGTGTTGCTATGAAGACCGGCGACGTTTCGGGGCTGCGCGGGGGGGATTCATGGAATTCGGCATTCTTTTCACGTCGCATCCGAACACCGAGGCCGAGCCTTATCCGCACCGCGACGTTCACCGGCGGGTCACGCAGCAGATCGTGCGCGCCGATCAGCTCGGCTTCGACTATGCCTGGATTGCCGAGCATCATTTCAGCAACGAATACGGCATCATGCCCGACGTCTTTGTCTATGCCGGCTATCTCGCGGCATTGACCAAACGCATCAAGATCGGCACCGCGGTCGTGACATTGCCGCTCGCCAATCCGCTGCGGGTCGTGGAAAACACCGCCTTCGTCGACATTCTGAGCAACGGCCGCTTCGCGCTCGGTCTGGGCTCGGGCTACCGCAAATACGAATTCGACGGCTTCGGCGTCGATTTCGACGGCCGGCGCGATCTCCAGGAGGAGGCGCTGCCGCTGGTGCTGGAGCTGTTGCAGCGCAAGCGCATCGATCACCACGGCAGGCATTTTAGTTTCAAGGTCGACGGCGCCTACGAAGTGTTTCCACACGCGCTGCAAGAGCCGCACCCACCGATCTTTCTAGCCGGCGCGACCGAGCGCTCGATCGGGACGGCGGCGCGCATGGGGCTCGGCCTTTTTCTATCGAGCTGGACACCGTTCGACGAACTGGCGCGGCAGAGCGCGTACTATCGCGCGCTGCTCGTGGAGACGCCGCCGAGCCTGTGCGCCAATCCGGCGCGCGGCCATGTGGACGTCGCGCGCTGGGTCTACGTCGCCGAGACCGACGCCAAGGCCAAAAGCGACAGCGAAGCCGGCATCATGCGCAATCTCGCCCATTTCGGCAGCGGCCATGCCTCGGGCTATCTCGGTACCGTCGGCGCGACCATGCGCGACTACGACACGCTGACCCGCGACATTATCCTGCACGGATCGCCGGCCACCGTGATCGGCAAGATCGAAGAATTGCAGGCGAAGGCGCACAACGCTTCGCTCATGCTGCATTTCCCGCCCTGGTACGGCGCGGACAAGGCGCTGGCCTCGCTCGAACTATTTGCCGCCGAAGTGATGCCGAAATTCCGGCGGGAGCCGCGTGCGCAGAAGAGCGCGTGAAAGAACGTGCGGCCGCTTCGCGCACTAGCGAAGCGACCGGTTGAAGGTCTGGATTGCTTCGTCGCTTTCGCTCCTCGCAATGACAGGGACTATCGCTTAGCGTCTTTCGTTAGAAAACGATCAAGCGCGTCGGCGGCCTTCCGGTTGCCGGAAAAATCCTCGGCCATCTTCTCATAGAAGCGCGCGGCGCCGTCGTAGAGTTCGCGCGCGGCCGGATCGTCGGCGACGAAACCGGCGATCTCCTGCATTTCCGCGATCCAGCGATAGGCCTTGGCCGGCATCTTCGGCAATTGCTGCTTGAATTGCGCGAGCATCTCCTTCTGGCTGAAGGAAAGTTCGTCGTACAGCGCATCGGCGGAGCCCGCCCGCATCGCGGCCAGCATCATGGCGGCTCCGATCGCCTGCGTGCCCTTGTTGATGCCGGCATAGGACATTTTCAGCGCGGACGCGGCGCTCAGCGGACCTTCCAGCACACGCACGTCGAGTCCGTACTGGCGCAAACTCGCGAAGCGCGCGGCCTCGGTGCCGGACGCATAAAGCCTTGGACCTGCGTCGTCGCCTTTGGGAGGCGGCCCGATAATGCCCGCGTCGACGAACGCGCAGCCGGTCGGCGCGATCACCGCGGCAACCTTCTCGACCGTCGCCGGATTAATGGCGTTGCAATCGACATAGACCGGCTTGGCATTGCTCGCGGCGAGGACCGGCGCGAAACGCTGCGTCAGCGCGAGCGCGTCGCCCGGCGGCAGGATCGACAGAACAAAGTCGGCCGCGGCGATTTCTTCGTCGCTTGCCGCCACCATGCCGGCCTCGCTCGCCCGCGCCGCGGTGGCTTCACTCCGGCCGGCAAGGCTTGTCAGGACGCGCACGCCGTGGCTGGCGAGCCTCTTTCCGATGCCCGCGCCCATGGCGCCCGGCGCGATGATGGCTACGGCGGGTGTCATGGTGCGACCATAGCGTCATTCCGGGGCGACGCGAAAGCGTCGAGCCCGAAATGACGGCGCAAGGGTCGCTTGACCAAGATCAATGCCGCCAGAGGCCGATGCGTCCAAACGAAAGCGAGTGGCAAGGCCGCAAACATGAGCGTCGTCGAGATCAAGTATTTTTCGGACATCCTCTGCGTCTGGGCCTACATCTCGCAGGTGCGCATCGACGCCATCAAAGAAAAATTCGGCGACGGAGTGCGCATCGAGCACCGCTTCTGCTCGGTGTTCGGCGACACCGCCGCCAAGATCGACACGGCATGGAAGGACAAAGGCGGCTATGCCGGCTTCAATGCACATCTGCGCCAGTCCGCCGGCAAGTTTCCGCATATCGAAGTCCATCCGGACCTCTGGCTGAAGACGAGACCCGCGAGCTCGATGAGTGCGCATCTCTTTTTGAAAGCGATTCAGCTCGGCGAACGCGATCCCGCGGCGCTTGAGCAGCGGCCGGGTACATTCGATCAGGCGATGTGGGCGTTCCGTCGCGCTTTTTTCAAAGAGTGCCGCGATATCTCCCGCCTCGACGTGCAGCGTGAGATCGCGGCCGCGCTCGGCGCCGATGTCGGCGCCACCGAAGAGCGCATTCGCTCGGGCGCCGCCTTTGCCGCGCTCGCCGCCGATTACCAGGAAGCCGACAAGCTGCGCATCGAAGGCAGCCCCAGCCTGGTGCTCAACCAAGGGCGGCAGAAGCTCTACGGCAATGTCGGCTTCCGGCTGATCGAGGCCAATGTGCAAGGCCTGCTACGCACGCCCGCGGGCGACGACGCGAGCTGGTGCTGAGCGGTGCGTCATTCCGGAGTGACATCGATCTCGGGTGTTCCCGAGATCGACACTTTAAGGTCTAAGTCGGCAACAGCCGACTTAGATGCGTCAACCCGGAATCCATATTCGCCGACCGTGGTTATGGATTCCGGGCTCCTCGCTATCGCTCGGCCCCGGAATGACGCCGGAGAGTCATACCGTAACGGGTGCGTCCTGAGCGAAGACGGTCTGCAGCCGCCGGCGGAGCGCCGGAAGCCGGCCGTCGGCGCTCGGTTGATAGAAGACCGAGAAGCGCGCGGCAGCCTCGACGAACACCGCGGCGTCGGCCGGCTTTTTCACCTCGAAGGCGTCGAAGCCCGAGCGCAGCAGGAATTGAAACTGATCGCGCAGCACTTCGCCGGTAGCGCGCAGCTCGCCGCGAAAGCCGTAGCGCTCGCGCAGCAAACGCGCCTGGCTGTAGGCGCGGCCGTCCTTGAACTTCGGAAAGACGAGCGCGATCAGCCCGAGCCGATCGATCCACGGCGCGAGCTCGGTGACGCGGCGATCATTGGGCCAGATCACGCCAACCGGAGCATCGCGTTCGACGATCTCGCGCGCATCGGCGAGAAAGCGCGCCGCCGTCAGCAGCACCGGCACGCCATCCGGCAGCGGCGCGTCGTCCTCGACGCGCACGTATTGGTCTTCGACGATCTGGCTAGCCTTAACGAGTGGCATAAACGCGCTCCCTGAATGGCTCGACGCCGGTGCGTTTGACGGTTTCGATGAACAGTTCGTCGGGCCGCGCGCGCAACTCGACATAAGCGGCGGCGATGTCCTCGATCACGTCCGCGACTTGCGCGTAAGGCACCGCGGGGCCAACCAGCGCGCCAAGCTTCGCGTTTTCGTCGGCCTTGCCGCCGAGCGTGATCTGATAAAACTCCTCGCCGTTCTTCTCGACGCCGAGAATGCCGATGTGGCCGACATGATGATGCCCGCAGGCATTGATGCAGCCGGAAATGTTGATGTGCAGGCGGCCGAGATTACGCGCCAGCTCGAGTTTGTTGAAGCGCCGGGTGATTTCCTGCGCGATCGGGATCGAGCGCGCATTGGCGAGACTGCAATAGTCGAGACCGGGACACGCGATAATGTCGCTGATCAGCCCGACATTCGGGATGGCAAGGCCGATCGCATCGAGCGCGCGGTAAAGTTCCGGCAGATCGCGCTGCGCGACATGCGGCAGAACGAGATTCTGCTCGTGGCCGACGCGGATCTCGCCGAACGAATAGCGATCGGCCAAGTCGGCGATCGCGTCCATCTGCTCGGCGGTGGCGTCGCCGGGCGTGCCGCCTTCCGGCTTCAGCGATATTGTCACGATCGCATAGCCGGGCACTTTATGATTGGCGACCGAGTTGCCCATCCAGCCGTCGAAGCCGCGATCGGCGCGGCGGGCTTGCGCCAGTGTCGGCGGGCTATCCCCTAGCTCCAGATAATCCGGATAGGTGAAGCGCGCGGCAATCTCGGCCAGGACCGCCGGATCGAGCGCCAGCGCGCCGTCCTTCGTGCTCTGCCATTCGGCGTCGACCTCTTTGGCGAACGCCTCGGCGCCGAGCTCGTGCACCAGGATCTTGATGCGCGCCTTATAGATATTGTCGCGCCGGCCGAATGAATTGTAAGTGCGCAGGACCGCCTCGACGTAACTCAAGACGTCGCGCTTGTGCAGAAACGGCTTGATGGTCTTGGCGAGGAACGGCGTGCGGCCGAGCCCGCCGCCGACCATGACCTCAAAGCCGGTTTCGCCCGCGCCGTTGCGATGCAGCCGCAACGCCAGATCGTGGATCGCCAGGGCCGCGCGATCGTGGCTCGAGGCGCCGACCGCGATCTTGAACTTGCGCGGCAGGAAGGAGAATTCCGGATGCAGCGTGACATGCTGGCGGACGAGCTCCGCCCAGATGCGCGGGTCCTCGATCTCGTCGGGCGCCACACCCGCCCATTGATCGGTCGTGAGATTGCGCACGCAGTTGCCGCTGGTCTGCATGGCGTGCATTCCGACGCTGGCGAGATCGGCCATCGCGTCCGGCAATTCTTCGAGCTTGATCCAGTGATACTGGATGTTCTGCCGGGTGGTGAAATGGCCGTAACCGCGATCGTAGCGGCGCGCCACATGCGCCAGCATGCGCAATTGCGCCGACGACAGCGTGCCGTAGGGAATGGCGGTGCGCAGCATGTAGGCGTGGAGCTGCAGATACACGCCGTTCATCAGCCGCAGCGGCTTGAATTCGTCTTCGGTGAGTTCGCCGGACAGGCGGCGCGCGACCTGGTCGCGAAATTCCGCGACGCGCTCCTTCACCAAGATCCGGTCGAGTTCGTCGTAATGGTACATGCCAGGCGACTTTCAGCGCACCAGGTCGGGATGACCGTTCTTCGAATCGTCATCCCTCTCCAGATTCTTGTTTGAGCATGATCTTTTCGGAAAACCGGCTTCCACTTTTCCGGATCATGCTCTTTTGTTTGAGCATGATCTTTTCGGAAAACCGGCTTCCACTTTTACGGATCATGCTCTTGGAGCGTTCTCCCTATCGCGACACGATCAAATTCCGAACGTCACCGGCAGATCGATGGTCGGACCGCCGAGCCGGATGCGCTCGCGCAGATTGCCCGGCAGGACTTCGCCATCGCGCGTGAGCTTGACCGGCGCGATATAGGGATCGACCGCGCGCAAGCCGTCGGCGGCCGCGGCATCGACCAGGTGCCGCGCCTGCGCGGCATCACTGGTGACGACCGCCTCGTCGAGCTCGGTGGTCCATTCGCCGGCGGCGCTGCGATAGATCACCGCGCCATCGCCGACGCGATTGGCGGTGACGACGACGGGTCCGGTGATTTTGATTTTTTGTTGCAGGGGCGAGGTCATTGGTCCCTCTGGGTCCTCGATGGAGGACATGGCGGGCTAGCCGAGGCGCAAGCCTTTTGCGGTCGGCCGGAATTGCGAAACGATCTTCTATATAGAGTGCGGAATACCGCCGAAAAAGAAGATTATTCTACCAAAGACGACGTGCGCAGGAGCATATCTGCGCGGCCCGGGAGGCCGCCGTGAGAAAGTCCTTTTATCGGCGGGTCAGACGGGCGCTTTCAGCGGGGCTCAGCCGTCCTTGGTTGAGCAGTCCTGGTCTTGGGGGCACGTCTTCGGGGGCACGACTTGGCGATGACCGATCTGTCGGGTCTGCCAGGCGACAGCGTTGAGGTGCGGCGGAAGCGGCCGACGCCTCGCTTCAGTGCGAGACGCGGAAATCTGCCGCCACACCTTTATCTGTGCTTGCCTCCGGAAAGCTGTCTGGTGCGCAGACGATCGACGACCGCTTTAGGCGGTCTTGATCCAGACGGCTTTCACGTTGAGATATTCCTCCATGTGCTGGAGCCCGGACTCGCGGCCATATCCGCTCATCTTGTAGCCGCCGAACGGCACCGCCGGGTCCATGGCCTGATAGCAATTGACCCAAACGGACCCGGCGCGGATCGCGCTCGCCAGGCGATGCGCCTTGCTGACGTCGCGGGTCCACACGCCGCTGCCGAGGCCGAACATGGTGGCATTGGCGCGTTGCACCAGCTCGTCCATATCCTTGAACGGTATCGCCGAGATGACCGGACCAAAAATCTCTTCCTGGGCGATGCGCATGTCGTCGCGCACATCGGCGAACACTGTCGGCGGCACGAAATAGCCTTTCGCCAGCGGCCCTTCCGTCAAACGCTCGCCACCGGCCAGCGCGCGCGCTCCTTCCTGCTTGCCGAGGCTCAGATAGCCGGACACGCGCTCGAGCTGCTGCTCCGACACCAGCGGGCCGATTTGCGTTTCCGGATCGAGCCCGTTGCCGACGCGGAGGTTCTTGCCGAACGCCGCGACCCGGTCTGTGAACTCGTCATAGACTTTTTGCTCGACGAACAGACGCGTGCCGGCGCTGCAGATCTGACCGGAATTGGCGAACACCGCCATGGCGGCGCCGGGCACCGCGGCCTCGATATCGGCGTCGGCAAACACGATGTCGGGCGACTTGCCGCCAAGCTCGAGCGAGACGCGCTTGAGGTTGCCGGCCGACGCACGCACGATCGACTGGCCGGTCATGTGCGAGCCGGTGAAGGCGACCTTGTCGACACCCGGATGCGAGGCGAGCGCGGCACCGGCCGTTTCGCCATAGCCGGGCACGACATTGACCACGCCGGGCGGGACGCCGGCTTCCACCGCCAATTCGCCGAGCCGCAGCGGCGTCAGCGGCGCCTCTTCGGCTGGCTTGA
This sequence comes from uncultured Alphaproteobacteria bacterium, assembly GCA_963845075.1. Classification (GTDB taxonomy): domain Bacteria; phylum Pseudomonadota; class Alphaproteobacteria; order Rhizobiales; family Xanthobacteraceae; genus BOG-931. The sequence continues at coordinate 61,136 of CAWJRE010000034.1, forward strand.
GGATGACGGTGCAGCCGGCGGCGAGCGCCGGACCGATTTTCCAAACCGAAGCGCCGAGCGGGCCGTTCCAAGGAATGATCGCGCCGACAACGCCGACGGGCTCCTTCAGCGTGTAGGAGAATATCTCGCCGGGCAGCGAGTTCGGAATGGTCTCGCCGTGGATGGCGGTGGCTTGGCCCGCGTAGTAGCGCAGCATGCCAAGGACGCGCAGCCGCGTGCCGCGGGTCCGGCTGATCGGCGCGCCCATGTCGAGGGTGTCGAGCGCACTCAGCTCGTCGAAATGACGGTCGACCAGATCGGCAAGCTTCAAGAGAATCTGCTGGCGCTCATACGGCTTGAACTTGCTCCACGGCCCTTCGAAGGCCTTGCGTGCCGCGGCGACCGCGCGGTTGATGTCTTCGGCGTCGCCCTCCGCCACGGTGGCGAGCAATTCGCCGGTCGCGGGATTGCGGCTTTCAAAATGCTTGCCGGACGCGGCGTCCACCCATTTGCCGTCGATGAGCATCTTTTTGTAGGAGCCGTCCGCATACGGATGGCGGCTCATTGGAATGGTTTTAGCTTGGGCCATGCTGTGTTTTCCTCAATCGCTGCGACAACGCGCCTTCACGTCCGCGAAGGCTCACTTCCGTGAAATTCATCGTTATGTCTCAGATAATATAACGACTATGAGCGAAAAGCGGCAAAAAGGCAAAGCGGGCTTGCACAGGAAAAAATCGATCGCAGGACACTCCGACACGCTGCCATTCGCCGCCCGAGCCGCAGCATAAGACAGCGAAAGCGCGCGGACCATCCGGCGCGACCGCAAGGCCGCCATTCCATTGCAGCAACTCGCAGCGATCGCGGCAACGACGGCCACGACGCTTGACGGCGGACGAGCCGATTACGCTTCAGGCGCGGGGCCGCACCAGCCGGGCAGATGGGTTGCCGCGTCGCTCTTGGCGAGCTCCAGCGCCCTTTCCAGCGCGCGATTGAAGTCGCTCTCGACGATCTTGCGCTTGACGCGCCGACGCAAAAAGTCCGCCCAGAGAAACTCGCTGAACGGAGTGGTGTCCTTGGCGAAGCCGCCGGCGCGGCGCAGCTCGCCGGCAAGCGAGCGGAACGGATCGTCGACGAGCCCGGTCACCGTTTTGGGAATGTCGTCATAATGGCGGCGGCGGCCATCGATATCGAACGGATGCATCCAGTTGCGGTTGTCCATGACGGTCCAGAACTCATCCGGCTCGAGCGCGCTCAGATTGGCCGTCACCGTCACCGCCATTTCCTTGACGCCCTCTTCATGCAAGGCGCGCGAGAGATGATGGTGGTCGACCACGTAGTGCCGGCGCTTCGGCCCGAGCACGACCGGGATCATGTGGGAGCCGAGGAATTTCCCGCCTTTCTTGCCGCTGGTCTCGCGCCAGCGCTTGCGCTTGGCCTCGACCTCGCGCATGCCGACCGTGATCTGGGTCGGGCGCAAATCCATAATTGCAACAGTGGTTAAGACTGGTTCGCGAACGGTCATTTCAGTTCGCTCCTATCTGAGTTGCCAATGCCTCGCCTGTGATGCCTGCGTTTGTTTGGTACGACAGGCGCCAGCAGGGAACAAGTATACCTTAGACATTGGTTTGCCGCATTGCAGCGACACTCGTCCGTGGACAAAAGGGGCGAAGCTCGCTATGGCGGTTAAGGCATGATGAACGGGCCATGAGCACGCTCCCGCGTCTTCGTAAATTTCCGCATCCTCATACGACGGGCCTCGGCGCCATTCTCGCGGCCGCCGCCTGCCTGGCGGCATGGAGCGAGCCGACCTTCGCGGAAAGCGCCAAGGGCGGAGCCTGTGTACCATCAGCCTACCGGGTGATCCTCGATGTCGGCCATACGGCGGCCGTGCCCGGCGCGCTCAGCGCCCGCGGTGCGACGGAATATTCGTTCAACATGCAGCTTGCGGACGCGATCAAGCAGGCGCTGGTGGACGCGGGCTTCGACCAAACCATCAAGCTGATCACTGCCGCCCCGCCGTGGCGCGGGCTTTTCCAACGGGCCGTGCGCGCGAACGACACGCATGCCGATCTCTTCATCGCGATTCATCACGATTCGGTGCCGGATTCTCTCGCCGAGACCTGGGAATATGAGGGCAAGAAGAACCAGTACTGCGACCGCTTCAGCGGCTACGCGATCTTTGTTTCGAACGCCAATGGCGACCGGAACGGCAGTCTTGCCTTCGCTCATCTGCTCGGCACGGAATTGCAGAAGCAGAGCCTGCACTACACGCCGCATTACACTTTCCCGATCATGAAGCGTTTCCGGCATGATCTCGTTGATCCCGAAGCCGGTGTGTATCGCTACGATCACCTCGTCGTGCTGCGCACCGCGCGCATGCCGGCGGTGCTCCTGGAAGCAGGCTCGATCGTAAACCGGCAGGAAGAGCTCGAACTCGGCACGCCAGAGCGCCGGCTTGCTATCGCCAAGGCCGTCGTCGCCGCGGTCACGGACTTTTGCGCGGCGCGCTCGCCGGCTGCCGTGCGGCAGGTGAAGGCGCCTGCCTCGACGGCGGCTTCAGAGCGGGCCAAGCCGGCATCGCTGGCGCACTGAGCGCCGCCGTTCAACGTTCAGGGGCGGGATCCGCAGCCCCTGAATCTTGCGCTCCATTAAAACGATCCCGCACGGCCATCTCCGCGCTTCCTAGCGACCGGGAATAAACCGCGCTTTTGCGCAGTCTCCCGGGTCGCGGATCTGCGCCGCCCTCATGGCGGCTTCGCCGGGGCGCTTGCCTCAATCAAACAAACGGAGATTCAAAAATGAAGAGCCAATGCCAAAGAGCCGCACTGTCTGTTTTGTTCCTGTTACCTGCTGCGGCCGCTACGCTCCCGGCGTTTGGCGAGAGCGCACAAGATGGGCCCACAACAGCGCCCACCGGATACCACCGCGCCAGCGCCGCTTCCAATCCCCGACATCCCGGCCGCGCCAAGGCGCACCCGCGTTTGACACCCAACAGGAACGTGTTGGACGACGCCTGCGATCTGCCGAGCACCGGCTGCGAGAGCTACTTGGCCAACTAGCGCAACCCTCGCAAAAATAAATTGCGGGATGCGGGAATAACTCGCCACCTCGGCCGATCTCGCCCTCAGAGACCAGGTTGGTTCTTCGAGATTAACGGGGCATCCGCCGGCAGCCGTCGCCCCCGCTGGCGGGCGTACCCTGGGGATGGACCGCAAAGGTCCATCCCCTCTCAACACCAACTCTACACCGGCTTTCGTCGCCTCCGCCGGTGCGGAGTTCGGTCGAGGGGATGCGGGCAGTGCCGCCGCCCCTCGATTCTTTACCAGGCAAGGCGCGACACGATGTCGGGTACGAGGAGAAAAAAATGACTGAGTTTGACAAGCGCGACGGGTTGGACCGGCGGAAAGTGCTGGAATGCATGACCTGGGTCGGCACCGGGGTTCTGTGGACGATCGCCGCCGGGGTGCCGCGCTCGGCCGGCCTGATTGAACGGGCGTCGGCGGAAGAAATGCGCGGACTGACCTTCCTGCAGATCTCCGATAGCCATATCGGTTTCGACAAGCCGGCCAATCCCAATGCGCGCGGCACGCTGGAAGAGGCGGTCGGCAAAATCAACGCCATGCCGGTAAAGCCGTCTTTCATGCTTCATACCGGCGACATCAGCCATCTGTCGAAAGTGTCCGAGTTCGACGACGCCGACCGCATCATCTCGCAGACGCGTCTCGACGTGCATTACGTGCCGGGCGAGCACGATTTCCTCGACGAGGACCGCAAGCTCTATCTGGATCGTTATGGCCGCGGCAGCAAAGGCGCCGGCTGGTACAGCTTCGATGCGGGCGGTGTGCATTTCATCGGCTTGGTCAATGTCGTCGATCTGAAAGCCGGCGGGCTCGGCAATCTCGGCGCCGACCAGCTCGCCTGGCTTGCGGCCGACGTGAAAGACCGCTCGGCCTCGACGCCGATCGTGGTGTTCGCGCACATCCCGCTCTGGACGGTTTACCCGGAATGGGGCTGGGGCACCGAGGACGGCGGCCGGGCGCTTGAGCTGCTCAAGCGCTTCGGCTCGGTGACGGTGCTCAACGGCCACATCCATCAAGTGATGCAAAAGGTGGAAGGCAACGTCGCTTTCCATACCGCGCGCTCGACCGCCTTTCCGCAGCCGGCGCCCGGCACCGCGCCCTCGCCCGGCCCGATGAAGGTGCCCGACGACAAGCTGCGGAGCGTCCTGGGCGTGGCGAGCATCAATTTCGTCCAAGGCAAGGAGCGGCTCGCCATCATCGACACGCCGCTGCAAGGCTGAAGGAGCGCGCCATGCAAAACACGTCGCGCCGCGCGCTGATCGCGGCAGCCCTCGGCGGCGTCTGCGCGCTGCCGCTTGCGGCTCTCGTGCTGCCGACCCACGCGCAAAATGCACCGGTCCCGATCGCGATCGACAATTTCACCTTCAACCCGCAAAAGCTGACGGTGAAGGCCGGCACCACCGTCACCTGGACCAACAAGGACGATATCCCGCATGCGATCGCCACGGCGAGCAAACAATTCAAATCGAAGACGCTCGACACCGACGACGCCTATTCGTTCACATTCACCACACCGGGAAGTTACGAATATTTCTGCTCGCTGCATCCGCACATGACCGGCACGGTCGTGGTAGAAGCGGCAGCCGGAGAGAACACGACGCGATAATGCTCGATCGGACGCGGCCGCCGGCGCCGCGTGTTTCGTGGACAGCCGAGCGAAGAACCATGTCAGATGACGGCGACGCCGACCGGACCCGGCGGTTTCGCGAGGCGGCGTTGCCGCATCTCGACGACGTGTTCACGCTTGCGCGTTATCTGATGCGCGACAGGGCCGATGCCGAAGACGCGGTGCAGGAATGCTACCTGCGGGCGCTCCGCCATTTCGACAGCTATCGCGGCCCCGCGATGAAGCCGTGGCTGCTGGCGATCTTGCGCAATGTCTGCAAGGCTGAATTCGCGCGGCGCACCGTGCAGCCGGCGCCGCCGGAGCGCACGGAAGAAGAGCTTGCGGCCGACGATCCGCCGCCCTGGCAGGAACCACAACTTTCGCCGGAAGCGGAATTGTTGCGCCGCCACGACGACGAAGCCATCCGCCGTCTCGTCGCTTCGCTGCCGCAGCCGTTCCGCGAAACGATCGTACTGCGCGACATCAACGACCTGTCGTATCGCGACATCGCCGAAATGCTCGGCGTGCCGGTCGGGACCGTGATGTCGCGGCTTGCCCGCGCCCGCGCCATGCTGCGCGCGCGCTGGACCCTCGAACAAGGATCGGCGCCATGAATTGCTCCGAAGCCGAAGTGTTGATCCATGCGCTGATCGACGGCGAGCTCGATGCCGGCCACGCGCGGGACGTGGAAGCGCACGTTGCCACCTGTCCGGACTGTGCCAGGAAGCTTGCGGCGTTTCGCGAATTGCGGCGGACGATGTCTGTCGCCGATTTGAAAGAGAAGGCGCCCGCCTCGCTGCGTGCGCGCATCGAAGCGGCTTTGCCGTTGCCGCCGGCACCGGCCCGCGCCACTGGCGCGGTTGTTGTCCCTGCCCCGGTCCTCGCGGCTCGGCGCTTCAACCGCCGCTTCTTTGTCGGCGGGTTCGCGCTCGGCACCGCGCTGTCGGGTGCGGTCGCGGCAACGCTTGTGCTCGGCGTGCTGAACGACGATCGGCAGCAAAGAATCGCCGGCGAAGTGGTGACGGCGCATCTGCGCTCGCTGCAGCCCGGACATCTGACCGACGTCGAAACAAGCGACCGGCATACGGTGAAGCCGTGGTTCAACGGCAAGCTCGACGTGGCGCCGCCGGTGGTCGATCTCACCGCGCAAGGCTTTACGCTGATCGGCGGACGGCTCGACGACATCAACGGCGAGACCGCGGCGGCCATCGTCTATCGCCGCCGCAACCACGTGATCAATCTGTTTGTCGCCCCGGCCCAGGGCGCCCGGCAGCAGGAACCGGCGAGCCAGACCAGGCATGGATTTAATGTCCTGCACTGGCAGGAGAACGGCCTCGATTTCTGGGCGGTCAGCGACATCGCAGCCGGCGAGCTTGACGAGTTCGCCCAGAAATTCCGCGCTGCGCTGCAACCCTCACCCGCGCCGTCCTGACTGGTGTCGGCTGCCTTTAGCGGGTAAAGCAAAGGCAGGAAGCGACTTTAAGGGCGCCGCACAGGGGGAAATGCCGGACGAACCCGCCTGGCGCGCCGGACGTTTGTCCTGACTTTGTTGTGACATGGATCAGCGCACCGATACCGAACACCGCCTGGACGCTGCGCCCGGACACGACATCAATCCCGCGATCGGCGAAGCCCGCAAAACGCAGCCGTGGCTCGACCGCATGCGCCGGCGGCGGCGGCAGGTTCTTGTCATCACGGCGCTGATCATCGCGGCCATCGTTGGAACGGTGGCCTATTGGCTCAATGCCAGCGGCTATGAATCGACCGACGACGCCTTCATCGATGCCCGCACGGTCTCGGTCAGCGCGCAGGTCGGCGCCGCCATCGTCGATGTGCCGGTGACGGACAATCAGCTTGTCGAAGCCGGCACCGTCCTGGTGCGGCTCGACGATCGCGACTTCCGGGCGCAAGTCGATCAGGCAACCGCGCAGGTCGATCAGGCCAAGGCCAACATGGCCAATATCGACGCGCAGGTCGCAGCCCAGCAGGCGCGCATCGATCAGGCCGACAAACAAACAGCGCAGTCGCAGGCGGCACTCACCTTCGCGCAACAGCAAGAGAAGCGCTACACGACGCTTGTCAAAACCGGCGCCGGCACCGTCGAACAGGCGCAGCAATACGCGTCCAATCTTTTGCAGGCGCAAGCCAATTATGCAGCCGCGCAAGCTAATGCGGTCGCGACCGAAAAGCAGCTTCCGGTCCTCACGGCGCAGCGCGAAACGGCGCAAGCGCAAATGGAACAGGCGCGCGCCGCGCTGGAGCAAGCCGACGCCAATCTCTCGCGCACCTCGATCACCGCGCCGGTCGCCGGCCGCGTCACGCGGCTGACCGCAGCCAAGGGCAATTACGCGGCCGTCGGCCAGGCGCTGATGATGTTCGTGCCGCGCGACGTCTGGGTCACGGCGAATTTCAAGGAGACGCAGCTTCTTTCCGTGCGCCCGGGCGATCCGGTCGATATCCGCATCGACACCTATCCGCATCGCACATTCAAAGGCCATGTGGACAGCATCCAAGCCGGCAGCGGCACCGCCTTCAGCCTGTTGCCGGCGGAAAACGCCACCGGCAACTACGTCAAGATCGTGCAGCGCGTGCCGGTGAAGATCGTGTTCGACGAGCCGCCCGACGTGCTGCTCGGACCCGGCATGTCGGTCGTGCCGACGGTCAGAACCAAATGAGCGAGCCGCGCCCGGCTGCGCAATCGCAGAGCCGCTCGGCGGCGGGCGATCGCAGTCCGTGGCTGATCGCCATCGTCGTCTCGATCGCGACATTCATGGTCGTGCTCGATACCGCGATCGCCAACGTGTCGCTGCGTTATATCGCCGGCAGCCTCGCGGTCAGCGTCGACGAGAGCACCTGGATCGTCACCACCTATCTGATCGCCAACGCCGTGATCCTGCCGATCAGCGGCTGGCTATCGAATGTGATCGGCCGCAAGCGCTTCTACATGATCTGCGTCGCGGTGTTCACGGTCGCTTCGCTGTTATGCGGGCTTGCCTCGAGCCTTACCGCGCTGATCATCTTCCGCATCCTGCAAGGGCTGGGCGGCGGCGGCATGCCGACCAGCGAGCAGGCAATGCTTGCCGACACCTTCCCGCCGCACCAGCGGCCGCAGGCGTTTGCCATCTACGGCATTGCCGTGATCGTGGCGCCGACCGTCGGCCCCACGATCGGCGGCTGGATCACCGACAATTACTCCTGGCATTGGATCTTCTTCATCAACGTGCCGTTCGGCATTCTCTCGCTCATCCTGGTGCAGTGGCTGGTGGTGGAGCCCGAGGTGCTGGAGCGCGAACGCGCTGAGCGGCTCGCCGGCGGGCTGAAAATCGATTGGGTGGGATTTGCTCTGATCGCGCTGACCTTCGGCAGCCTCGAATTCGTGCTCGACCGGGGCCAGATCGAGGACTGGTTTCACTCCACCACGATCGTCATCTTCGCCACCATCTCGGCCTGCTCGTTCATCTTCTTTATTCCCTGGGAGCTTACCCACGATGATCCGATCGTGGACATCCGCCTGCTGTGCCAGCGGCAATTCGGGCTCGCCTTCCTGGTGATGCTCGCGGTGGGCGCCATTCTCTACGGCTCAAACCAGATCACGCCGCAACTGATGCAGACGAATTTTCCCTACACGGCGATGCTTTCAGGATTGGCGATGATGCCGGGCGGCATCGCCATGATCGTGATGATGCCGCTCGTCGGCCAAATCGCCGGCCACGTGCAGCCGAAATACATGATTGCCATCGGCTTCACCGTCATCGCGCTGGCGATGTGGTATTCGACCACGCTCGTGCCCGATGCGAGCTTTACCTATTTCGCGACCTTGCGCGTATTTCAGACGGTCGGCATGCCGTTCATGTTCATTCCGATCAACATGGTCGCCTATACCGGATTGCCGCAGCAAAAAACCGCGCAAGCCTCGGCGCTGATCAATGTCGCGCGCAATCTCGGCGGCAGCATCAGCGTGTCGCTCGCCAACACGGAATTGGTGCAGCGCTCGCAATTTCATCAATCGCGCCTCGTTGAGAATCTGACGCAATCGTCGCCGAGCTTCCAATCGGCGATGCACAATTTGACGCAATACTTTACGCAATTTGGCTCGCCGGCGGGCGCGCAGGGCCGCGCATTCGGCTACATCGGGCACCTGATCGCCGATCAAGCTGCGCTCATGGGTTATATTGACATATTTTATAGTTGGTCGATCTTTGCCGCAGTGCTGGTGCCGGTCGTTCTGTTGCTGATTCGGCGCATCGGACCGGTGAGCGGCGGCCAAGCCGCAGCGGGGCACTAAGGCCTCGCGGCAATCGCTGCGCGCATAGCGGCGTGCCGTCGCCGTGCGCATAGCGGCGTGCTTCCGCGGCGCGCATTATAGTGATGAAAAATGCCCCAGGCTCGAACGTTCGCCGGATCAAGGCGTTGGCTACGGACGGCAACAGGAGCGCAAGAAAGCTGCCGACGAGGCACACACTTTAGGAAAACACGATGGGAAAATGCGGAGCAGGCATGCGACGCCTTCGCCATCAAAAGTCCATCGTGTATCGGCACCATTCTTGCTTCGACTGGTTACCGCTGGGGTAATGGGGGGCATTGAAAGCCCCGGACACCATGCCGGGGGAAAGGAGTCGCCAATGTGTGACTTTAGCCTCCAAAGCGTGCGGTCGCGGCCCGCGAAAGTGGGCGACAAGCTTGTAACGCGTGATTTCGGTACCGGAACTCGCGGCTTCGCCGATGTCGACGACCTCGGCACGGCGGTATGTTTGATGCCGGGCACCGAACTCGCCTTCGCCGGTGAAGTTGCTTGCTTACCGGCGGGCCTGCTTGGCTGGAAGACCAAGACCATCAATCATCAGACGGCGATCTTCCGTCAGGTCAACAAGGAAAAGTTGGCCGCGCATCATGATGCGCTCGAGTTTCCGGATGGGCGCACCGTGTTGCTGACATTGTTGTGCGAAGGCCAAGCGTGCAGTGTGTTGCAGCTGCCGGCGCAGCCGAAGACCGAGGCCGAGGCGCGCGAGCAGGAACGCGTCGGCTTTGTCGGTTGAAGCATAACTGATCCCGCTTCTTCGCTGCCGAACAGCAGAGATGCGGGGGACGAAAACCCGGCCGCCCTACGGGCGGCCGGCCTTCGAGTTTTTCACATTTGTTCATATTCGTTTGAGGCAGATCAACAGATCTTCAACGTCTGCTCTATAATGCTCGTGTCGCTCAACGAGTGCTGCCAATGAGCGCATCGACCGACATCACCACACACGCCGGCGTCCGCGGAATGCGGATCGACTGGACGCCATATGTCATGGGCGCCGGCATCGGCGTGCTGAGCTGGATCGTGTTTGTGTTCGCGGACGATCCGCTCGGCGTCACGACGGCACTCTCCGCCGTGGCCGGTTTCGCGGCCATGCCGTTCACCGGGGCCGATGCGGTCTGGCACAACAGCTATTGGGCACAGACGGTCCCGAGCCTGTCCTACGGATCGATCTTTCTGGTCGGCGTCGTCCTCGGCGCGTTCGCGGCCTCGGTCGCGGCGCGGCAGTTTCACGTCGAGACCGTGCCGGCTGTCTGGCGGCAACGCTTCGGCAACTCGATATCGCTTCGCTTTGGCGCCGCCTTCGTCGGCGGCGCGCTGGAAATGTATGGCGCGCGGCTCGCCGGCGGCTGCGCCAGCGGTCATGGCATCAGCGGCACTCTGCAATTGGCGCTGTCGAGCTGGGCGTTCACGATCCTGATGTTCGGGACGGCCATCCTCGTCGGCTCGCTTCTTTTCGGCAACGCAGGAGCCCGGCGATGACGCTGCCGGTCACCGGACCTGCGCTGCTGCCTCTCGGCATCGTCTTCGGCTTTGCCTTCGGCTGGCTGCTGCAGCGCGCGCGGATTGCGGACACCAACGTCATCATCGCGCAGCTGCGGCTGCGCGACTACACCTTGTTCAAGGTGATGCTGACCGCGATCATCGTTGGCGGCGTCGGCATTTTCTTTCTCCATTCCGGTGGCCTCGCCGCCTATCACGTCAAGCCTGCGAATCTCGCCGCGGTAGCGGTCGGCGCCGTACTGTTCGGCGTCGGCATGGCGCTCTACGGCTATTGCCCGGGCACCGGGCTAGCCGCAATCGGCACCGGCAGCGTGCACGCCTTGATCGGCGCTATTGGTATGATTGCCGGCGCGATCGCTTTTGCGTTCTCGTTCGACTGGATCAAGGCCACGCTCCTGCCGATCGCCGCCTACGGCCAGATCCGCCTGCCGGATCTCACCGGAATTCCCGACCTCGTCTGGCTTGCGGCCATTGCTGCCGTCGGGTTTGCCGCACTGTTCGTACTCGACGGCCGCCGGCACGTCTGACCGGCCCCGCTCCACGCGCCGGCACTCCAAGCATCATCTTACTATTAGCTCTTGCTAAATTAGCACACGCTAATATATAGCAACAAGCAGGAGGACGCCATGACTGGAAAGCCCACCGGAAAACCCATTATCCACGCGTTCTTTGACGAGCCGACCAATACGGTCAGCTACATTGTTGCCGATCCCGCCACCAAAGAGGCGGCGCTCATCGATCCGGTGCTCGACTACGATCCGGGCGCCAGCGAAGTCGATACCCGCTCGGTCGAGGCGATGCTGCGCTTCGCCAAGGACAAAGGCTATCGCGTCACCTGGACGCTCGAGACCCACGCTCATGCCGACCACCTGTCCGGCTCGCCCTATGTGAAGGCGAAGACCGGCGCCAAGATCGGCATCGGCGAGCACATCAAGGATGTGCAGCGCATTTTCCGGCCGGTCTTCGACGCCACCGATCTGAAAACCGACGGCAGCGACTTCGATCACCTGTTCAAGGACGGCGAGCGCTTCAAGATCGGCGCGCTTGATGCCGAGGTGCTCTATACGCCCGGTCATACGCCGGCCGACATCACCTACAAGATCGAAGACGCGGCCTTCGTCGGCGACACCATGTTCATGCCCGACTACGGCACCGCGCGCGCCGATTTTCCGGGCGGCGATGCGCATCAGCTCTATCGTTCAATCCGCAAGCTCATGTCGCTGCCCGAAGCGACGCGGCTGTTCATGTGCCACGACTACAAGGCGCCGGGCCGCAGTGTCTATGCCTGGGAGACGACCGTCAAAGAAGAGCGCGAGAAGAATGTGCACGTGAAGGAAGGCGTCGCCGAGGATGCTTTCGTCCAAATGCGCGAAGCGCGCGACGCTACCCTGTCGGCGCCCCGGCTGTTGCTGCCGTCCATCCAGGTCAACATTCGCGCTGGAAAATTCCCGCCCGCCCATGTCAACGGCGTGAGCTATCTCACCATTCCGGTGAAGTTCAAGAATGCCGCAGCCGCGCTGAGCTAACGGAGCGACACGTGCCATTGCAAATCAGCGACGCGCGCGAACTCAACGCCAAGGCGGCCGAGGCCGCCCGCCTTCTGACTGCGCTCGCCAACGAACATCGGCTCGCGATTCTGTGCGCGTTGATCGAGGGCGAACGCTCGGTCGGCTCGCTGGTGGACGCGGTGGGGCTCACGCAATCGGCGCTGTCGCAGCATCTCGCCAAGCTCCGCGCCGCCGGCATCGTTGCGACGCGGCGCGATGCGCAAACCATCTACTACCGGCTTGCGAGCGCGGCGGCCGGCAGCGTCATGAAAACGCTCGCGGAGATCTATTGCGGCGGCAGGCCGCGCAAAGTTTCACACTGAACTGGAGAAGGACAATGCAGATCAAATCGATGGACCCGGTCACCTTGAAGAAGCGGCTCGAAGAAGGCAGCGCCGTCCTGATCGACGTGCGCGAACCGCATGAGCATGCGCGCGAGCATATCGAAGGCGCAAAGCTCGTGCCGCTGTCGCGTTTTCAGGCCGAGAACTTCGCAGACTTGCAGGACAAGACAGCGGTGTTCCATTGCCATAGCGGCGGACGCACCAGCGCCAACGCAAAGCTTCTGACCTCGAAAGGTTTTCGCGACTCCTATCACCTGGGCGGCGGCATCGTGGCCTGGAAGGCGGCCGGGTTGCCCACGCGCTCGCAGCAGCAGCCGGCGGGCGAAGGGCGGCGGAAGTTGTTCGGCTTGTTCTAAGCTTCCGCATTCCAAACCGCACGCACGGAAACACATGGACACATCGTCATGGCTCTCTCCTGGGCACAGGATGCGCTGGCGGTAGCGTCCGGAGGTGCGGTTGGATTTTCGCTCGGCCTGATCGGCGGCGGCGGCTCGATCCTCGCCGTGCCGCTCCTGCTTTACGTCGTCGGCATCGACGATGCCCATGTCGCCATCGGCACCAGCGCGCTTGCGGTCTCGCTCAATGCCTTCGGCAATTTGATCGGCCATTGGCGCGCGGGCAACGTGAAATGGCCGTGTGCGGCCACATTCGCCGTCGCCGGTATTGCCGGCGCGGCGATCGGCTCCTCGATCGGCAAGCTAATCGCTGGCGACAAGCTTTTGTTTCTGTTCGCGCTCGCGATGATCGCGGTCGGCATCGCCATGCTGCGTCCACGCGCGGCTGAGGGCGATCCGTCCGTCAGGATCACGCCGGCGATCGCCGGCCGCCTGGTGATGATCGGCCTGATCGTCGGCGCCTTCTCCGGCTTTTTCGGCATCGGCGGCGGTTTTTTGATCGTGCCCGGCATCATGCTCGGCAGCGGCATGCCGATCCTCAATGCGATCGGCTCGTCGCTGTTGTCGGTCGGCACGTTCGGGCTGACCACCGCCGTGAACTACGCGCTGTCGGGCTTGGTCGACTGGACGACCGCTGCGCTGTTCATCGCCGGCGGATTGGTCGGCGGATTTTTCGGCATGCGCGCCGCGGTGCATCTGGCAGCCAACCGGCGCATGCTTACTTCTATCTTCGCCGCGGTGATTTTTGCGGTCGCGATCTACATGCTGATCCGCACCGGCCTGCCGCTCTGGCACGCGCTATTTGCTAGGACGAGTTTGTGAGAAACGACCATGGCCAGCGCCGTCACCATCCCCTGCCCGCATTGCCATACGCTCAACCGCGTGCCGTCGGAACGGCGCGGCGAAGGCGGCAAATGCGGCCGCTGCCATCAGCCGCTGTTCACCGGGCATCCGATCAATCTCGATGCGGCGCATTTCGATCGCCACGCCAACGCGACCGACCTGCCGCTGTTGATCGATTTCTGGGCGGCCTGGTGCGGACCTTGCCGCGCCATGGCTCCGGCTTTCGAAGCCGCCGCAAAGGAGCTTGAGCCGCGGCTGCGGCTCGCCAAGGTCGATACCGACGCCGAAGGGCAACTTGCCGCACGCTTTCAGATCCAGGCAATCCCGACCATGATCCTCCTGCGCGGCGGCCGCGAGATTGCGCGCCAGTCCGGCGCGATGCCTGCCGGCGCGTTGCGCGCGTGGATCGACCGGCATCTTGCTGCGTAATTGCTGAGTTGGCTCGCGGTCAAATGGCCGACCGCCACCATGCATCGGTTCACATCAATTAAAATGCGACGGTCGGGTTCGTAGCAAAGCGGACAGTTTGGCGACCCCGTTCTTCAGGGCGACCATTTTGTTCGTGGCGGTTATGTTTTAGCCGACCATGTTCGCGTGTTTGTGAATGACGCGCCCTATTTCGCACGATCGACACGTGTAGTCTGTACGCCTTAAGTCCGCACATTGACCTTCGAGCGACCGATCATTTGAGTTGGGGGCGTTCTTTGGTTCGCGAAAGCACGGCCGAGATTCGGTTTATCCCCGGCGGTATGTTTCGCATGGGATCGGATCGGCACTATCCGGAAGAGGCTCCGGCGCGGCAGGTCGCCGTAGCCGATTTCTGGATCGACCGGACGCCGGTCAGCAATCGGCAATTTCGCAAATTCGTCAACGAAACCGGCCACGTTACGCTTGCCGAGTTGCCGCCCGACGCGAAGGACTATCCCGGTGCGCTTCCCGAAATGCTCAAGGCCGGCTCGTTGATTTTTGCAAGCCCACGCGGGCCGGTCGATCTGCGCGACTGGTCGCAGTGGTGGCAGTTCAAGTTCGGCGCCAATTGGCGGCGGCCGTACGGGCCACGCAGTTCGATCAGCGGCCTCGACGATCATCCCGTCGTTCACATCGCCTATCGGGATGCGGAAGCCTACGCGCAATGGGCCGGCAAGGCGTTGCCGACCGAAGCCGAATGGGAATTTGCGGCACGCGGCGGACTGGACGGCGCCGAATTCGCCTGGGGCGAAGAATTCACGCCGGGCGGCAAACACCAGGCCAACACCTGGCAGGGCGAATTTCCCGGGCAAAATCTTGCGATCGATGGCTACGAGCGGACTTCGCCGGTGACCGCATTTCCGGCGAACGGTTACGGCCTTTACGACATGATCGGCAATGTCTGGGAATGGACCGCCGACTGGTTCACGCCGCAGCGCGAGGCGAACACGCAAAAGCCGTGTTGCGCTCCGGACAACCCGCGCGGCGCGGCCGAAGAGACGAGCTACGACCCGCGTCTCCCCAACATCAAGATTCCGCGCAAAGTGCTCAAAGGCGGCTCGCATCTTTGCGCCCCCAACTATTGCCGCCGCTATCGCCCGGCCGCACGCCATGCGCAGCCGGTCGACAGCTCGACGAGCCACATCGGATTTCGCTGTGTCATCAGAACAGGGAGCGAGACATGTCCGACGACGCCACGGGAGAGAAGTCAGGCTTAAAAGCTCACGCCCTCAATCGCCGCAGCATATTGCTCGGCGGCACCACGCTTGCGGCCGCTTCGACACTCGGAACGGCCGCGTCCATTCAACTCGCGCAAGCGCAACAACCGACAGCATCGGGCCGGCCGCCAAACATCCTCGTCATCATGGGTGACGATGTCGGCTGGTTCAATATCGGCGCCTATCACCAGGGCATCATGTCGGGGAAGACGCCGAACCTCGACAAGCTCGCCGCCGAAGGCATGCGCTTTACCGACTATTACGCGGAGGCAAGCTGCACCGCCGGACGCGCCAACTTCATCACCGGGCAAATTCCGCTGCGCACCGGCATGACGACGGTCGGCCAGGCCGGCGCCGATGTCGGCATCCCCGACCAGGCGGTCACGACGGCCACCGTGCTCAAATCGCTCGGCTACGCCACCGGACAATTCGGCAAGAATCATCTCGGCGATCTGAACAAATACCTGCCGACCGTGCACGGCTTCGACGAATTCTTCGGCTATCTCTATCACCTCGACGCGATGTCGGATCCGTATTGGTTCGATTACCCGCAAGACTGGATCGACAAATACGGCCCGCGCAATCTGGTGCATTGCTTCGCCACCGATACGGACGACGCCACGGTCATGCCGCGCTGGGGCAAGGTCGGCAAGCAGCGGATCGTCGACGAAGGTCCGCTGGCGCCCTTCCCGAATATGAGCGCCGATCACCAGGGCTGGCAAAAAGGCCGCGCCGCCAAATACGACATGGAGACCTTCGACGACGTCCTGGTCGATCACAGCAAGGGCTTCATGGACAAGGCCAAGCAAGCCGGCAAGCCGTTCTTCATCTGGCACAACACCACGCGCATGCATGTCTTCACGTATCTGTCGCCGAAATACCAGGCGATGATGAACTACGAAAGCAACTATGGCCTGGAAGAGGCCGGCATGGCGCAACTCGACAACAGCATCGGCGAATTGCTCAAGCACTTGCAAGACATCGGCGAGGCCGACAACACCATCGTCATTTTCACCACGGACAACGGCGCCGAGGTCTTCACCTGGCCGGACGGCGGCATGACGCCGTTCCGCGCCACCAAGGGCACGGTGTTCGAGGGCGGCTTCCGCGTGCCGTGCATCGCCCGCTGGCCCGGCAAGATCAAGCCGGGCAGCGTGGAGAACGGCATCTTCTCCGGCCTCGACTGGCTGCCGACGCTCGCTGCGGCGGCGGGCAACCCCAACATCACCGAGCAGCTCCTCAAAGGCGTGCAGCTCGGCGAGCGCACCTACAAGAATCATCTGGACGGCTACAACCAGCTTGATTTCTTGACCGGTAAGGGGCCATCGGCGCGGCATGAATTGTTCTATTTCGGTGGGCCACATCTAGGCGCCATCCGCATCGACGATTTCAAGTTCCAGTTCTTCCAGCAGCCTTTCGGCTGGCCCGGCGAAAAGGTGACCACCGACATGCCGACGATCGTCAACATCCGCCAGGATCCGTTCGAGCGAACGCCGGGGACCCGCGGCGAAACGACCAACAACATGGGCGGCGGCTACATGAATGACTTTTATGCCCGCGAGTTCTGGCGCTTTGTCCTCGTGCAGCAGCACGTGGCGGCGCTGGCGCAGACGGCGATCGAGTTTCCGCCGATGCAGGCGCCGGCGTCGTTCAACCTCGACGCCATCAAGCGGCAGGTTGACGAAGTGATCAAGTCGCGCGAAGGGCAATAGGCGGCGCAGCAACCGGCGGGCGCGCCCGCAATCGTGCCCGCCGCAAAGCTGCAATGTTTCGAAAAACTCTCTCGAACAAGGAATGGCATCATTCAGGCTGCGCCGTGCAAAACCAAAAAGTCGCCTTCGTCATTTTTGGGAGCTGAGCCATGCGCATTCTGCCGATGAGTTTCATTTCTGCCGTCGTGGTGCTGGCCGCAAGCTGGCCGGCGCTTTGCGACGATGTGCCTGAGCTTAACGTCGATCCGGTATGCCGCGGCATCGCCCAGCAGGCCAAAGATCCAGGGGAAAGAGGCGGGCCGGATCTGGCCTATTCCGCATGCGTGAAGAGCGAGCAGGCCATGCGGCAAAAGCTCAGCAAGGAATGGGGGACCTTCGCGCCGGCTGAGAAGTCTCATTGCATCGGCTCCGAGATGGGCGGCTACGCGAGCTACACCGATCTCATCACCTGCCTGGAAATGGCACGGGACGCGAGAAAAATGAACAACTGATCCGTGCGCGCGCCCGAGCTCCTCCTTCCGCTGGCCGCAAGCCTCGCGGGCGCGGGAATGCTCGGCATTGCAAATCGCGCCGACGCTGAATATCAATCTGCCGCAGCACTGGTTTGTCACGTTCTATCCAAATCCGGACATCCGCATCAACTACGGAGATCCGATCACCGGGCAGACCGGCCGATTGTTCCTGCCGATGGATTTTATGATCGGGCGCGATCTGACGAAGACCATCACCATGTCGCTCGAGATCGGCGTGCCGCTGATCAGAGACTACCCGGTCTACGATTTCAAAGCGGTCACGCGACTGAACATGAAATTCTGACGGCGCGCCGGAGTGCGATGACTTTTGTTTGAATCGTCATCCCGCCCCAGCCATTTGTTTGCGCATGATCTTTTCCGAAAACCGGCGACCACTTTTCGGGATCATGCTTTATTGCAACGGCCGGGCGGCTCCGCGCTCACGCGCCGCCGCCCGGGACGAAACAGCGGATATAAACGTTGCTGTTGAACTCGGTGTACCAAACCACCGCATCGCCGGTCGGGTTGCCGGAATCATCGACAACGGCTTCGGCCGGCACCATCATCCACTGACCGTTGATCGGCACCCAGTATTTGCCTTCGCGCATGTCGTAGTCGGTGCGATGACCGTCGGCGATGTCGCAACACGGAATCCCGGCATGGGACTTCACGCTCTTGAACCAAGCGCGGATTTCGGGGGGCACGTTGCTGAACTGCCCGTTGTCGCGGGCCAGCGCCGGGGTCGTGAGGAGAAGGGCCGCAATGGCAATTCGCCAGCTCATTAAAAGTCTCCCAAACACATGAGCCGCGCCGCGCCGCAGTTCTGCTCCTTGTCTGCCGCCAATTTGCAGCAATTCGGATTCAATAGTTCGATACGTCGCACGGCCGCTCTTTCCAGCCCTGCCCCGTCGATCCCAACGCCCTATTTTTACGTTCGTTCCGCGTGTGATGGACTGCGTATGATGGCCATGCGGCCGCTGCATCGCGCGGGCGCGGACACCGGCTGCGGTGCCCTGCGCTGCCCTGCCGTGGCGCGCGATCCACATGGGCGCCTGCATCGCGCTCGCGGTCTTTCAGATTCGGCGCTATGCAACCCGCCGATCGCGGCGCTTCAACTCGGAGCACTAGGTGAAATGTTGGTGAAGCAGCGCACACTAGTTGCGACGATCTTCTGCCCGTCGGAGACAAAGCGCCGGCTGTCCTCATTGCACATGGCGAGCCACTCGCTGAGCCATTCCTGATAGGCGGCAACGGCATCGGGCAGCGTGCGCGCCCCGACGAGCCGGTTCGGCAGATTGAGCGCGAGCTCGGCTTCGCAGGTCCTGCGCTCCATCCATTGGTGGCCGATGGTTTGCAGCGTATCGAACATCTCGGTCTGCATGCGCAAACCGGCATTGAAGCTATTGGCGCCGATTTCAGCCATGCGAGTGGACATCGCTTCCGCTGCGGCCGTATTCTCACCGCGCATCTGTTCGGAGCGCGCGCCGCCGCGCTGTTGCCGGCCGTGATCTTTATCGGTGCGTTGATCGTCTTGAGGCATGGTGCTTGCTCCCGCTAGTGTTGGCGAGCGAAAGCTCCGTCACCCTCAATTTAAACAGTATAGTCCTTTCTCTCTAACGGTTGAAGAGGAACACCCGTTCCCGAGCCGGACGTTTTCATCGGCGCTCAAGCAACGAAGGCCTCCGGACAAGCATTTCGACAACGATCATTCGATGCGCGACGATTTTACGCAAACCGAAACCCAAGGAGCCGCCGCCAAACCGGCCGACGCAGCCGAGCCTTCGCCGCGTGCATTGTTCTGGACCGTTTTTCCCTCGGTCATGCTGCCGATGTTCCTCGCGGTCGCCGATCAGACGATCGTCGCCACGGCGCTGCCTGCGATCACGGCCGACCTCGGCGGCGTCGAACGCATCTCATGGGTCGTGGTGTCGTATCTGATCGCCAACACGATCGCCGCGCCGGTTTATGGACGGCTGGGGAACTCATTCGGCCGGCGGCCGATGATCTTCACGGCGCTCGCGCTGTTCATGGCAGGCTCGGTGCTGTGCGCGCTGTCGCCCAGCATCGGATTTCTGACGGCCGCGCGCGTATTGCAAGGCCTTGGCGGCGGCGGCCTGATGACGCTATCGCAAGCGCTGGTCGGAGAGACGATTCCGCCGCGCGAGCGCGGGCGCTATCAGGGCTATCTGGCGGGCGTGTCGGTAGCGTCGAGCACATTCGGCCCGGTCGCCGGCGGATATCTCACGCAGGCCTTCGGCTGGCGATCGATTTTTCTGGTCAATGTGCCGCTCGGCCTTGCCGCCGCGGTGATGGTGCTGCGGCTCAAGACCAAACCCGGCGATTGGCGCAGAACGAGTTTCGATGCGCCCGGGTTGGTGCTGTTCACGTTGTTCGTCAGCCCGGTCATCCTGGCGCTCGAGCAGGTGCAACGCATGGACGCCGGCACGCTGCCGTTGATCGCGGGCCTGCTCGCGTTCGGAGCGCTCGCGCTGCTGGCGCTGATCTGGCAGGAGAAGCATTCAACCTCGCCGCTCATTCCGCCAGCTCTATTCCGCGAGCCTTCGGTCTGGCGCGCCGATGCCATGACCGCTTGTCATGGCGCCGCGTTGGTGTCGTCGATCACGTTCCTGCCGATCTACCTGCGCGCGGTCCGCGGCGCGGCGCCCGCCGAGACGGGCTTGTTGATGCTGCCGCTGATGTTCGGCATCGGCATCGGATCGCTGGTTACCGGCCAATTGGTGACGCGGACCGGCCGCACTGCGGCGTTTCCATCCTATGGTCTTGTGGCGGCGACGCTTGGTCTGCTGTTCCTGGCGCTTTCGCTGCCGCATCTGAGCCTGTTCGAACTGCCCTGGGTCTTTGGCGCGATCGCCTGCTTCATGGGGACGGTCATGGGCGTGGTGCAGGTCACGGTCCAAGCCGTGGCCGGGCAGCGGATGCTCGGCACCGGCGCGGCGATGGTGCAGTTCTCGCGCTCCGTCGGCGCCGCCTTCGGCACGGCCATCGTCGCCGCAGTCTTGTTTTCGACGATCGCGGCACGCGACCCGGAGACGGCAAGACTGTTCGGCGCCATGATCGATCACGGGCCCGAAGCCATCGCGGCGCTGACACCGGCGCGGCAGGCGGCGGTGCAGAGCGATATCGGCGAGGCATTCCGCGCCGTGTTCGGGACCATCGCCGCCTTCACTGGCATTGGCGCCCTCCTCGCCTTTTCCATGCCGCTGCGAAAGGTCTAACGGAGCCCACCGGCCATGACCAAGATCCTGCTCACGCGTCACGGCCATGTCGAAGGCATCACGCCCGAGCGATTTCGCGGACGGCAACCGCTGGCGCTCACCGAGCAGGGGCGCGTGGAGGCGGAAGCGCTGGCGCGCCGTATCGCCGGCGGCTGGAAGCCCGAGCGCATTTACACGAGCCCGATGGAGCGCTGCATCAAAACCGGCGCGGCCGTCGCGCGCGCCTGCGGCCTTGCCGCCGGCGAGGCGCGCGACGACCTCAACGACATCGATTACGGCCGCTGGCAGTTCAAGACTTTCGCGGATGCGAAGGCCGACGATCCCGCCCTCTTCGCGGCCTGGTTCGAAACGCCGCAACTGGTGCGTTTCCCCGGCGGCGAGTCGCTGCAAGATCTCGCCGCGCGCGTGGCCGACGCCTTGCGCTTCGTGCTGGCCCGCCACACCGACGGCACGATCGTGATCGTCGGCCACGACAGCGTGAACCGCGCCCTCCTTTTGCAGCTACTCGATTTGCCGCTGGCGGCTTACTGGCGGTTCGAACAGAGCCCGTGCTGCCTCAACGAGATCGATGTCGAGCACGGCAAGGTTTACGTCCGCCGGATCAACGAGACGCGCCATTTGGACGAAGCGGCCTGAGCGCGCACTGCCGCTTCGCATCCGAAAATCAAGAGCCGGCGTCTTCCAGCGCGATCCAGATCTCAACACCGCCAAGACCGGTGCGCGTGTCGAAGGTTTCGAGGTGGCGTTCGATGGTCGGGCCGTTGGCGGCACGGCGGCCATTGGCCGGAAGCCATTCGTTCCAGATGGCAGAATAGGTCTGGCTAATGGTCGAGACATGGGCGTCATGGCGGAACACAGCATAATGCTGAGCCGGAATGCGCCATTGCCGCAGCGCCTTCGGCAAATCGGACGCTTTGGATACTTGCACCGCGGCCATGTATTCAAAATTGCCGTCATCATCCATGTTGGCGCTGATGCCGAGCGGGATCGGCTGCACCTTGTCCGGTATTTCGGCGTAGTGCTTCATGAACCGCTGCCATTGCGCGGGGATGCCCTGCGTTGCCCCGAAGGAATGACGCTCGACAAGTCCGACAACGAGCATGGGATCGCCGGACACAAAGCGCGGCGGCTGGAGCGCGATCTTACTGTTCTCGGAGAGTTTCATAGCTCTGACCATGACGAGATTCTCCACATTTCCGGTCTTGCGGACCGTTTCCGGGGTTGAGCCGAACTGAGCGCGAAAGGCGCGCGAGAAGGCTTCATGCGACCCGTAGCCCGCATCAAGCGCGAGGCTGAGAATGTCGGGCGCGTTGCCGCCAGCCAACGACTCGGCCGCTTCGGTCAAACGGCGCGCCCGCACATATTGCATGACCGAAAACCCGGTCGCCTGCCCGAAGGCGTGCGCCAGATGAAAGTGCGACACGCCGCAGGCGTCTGCGAGTTCGGCCAACGTGAGCGATCGGTCGAGATTTCGCTCGATGGCCCAAAGAACTTTCTCGGCGAGCATTGTTCGTAGTCCCGCGCTTTCGCTTCTGAATCAACACGACGAATCTATTGGGTCACGGCACCCGCCGCTTGATCCAAATTGCGGTCAGCGCTTCGAGAACGATCAGACGGCAGCCGTAGCGACGCGGCCAGTCCTCATAACGGCAGTATGACATGCGCGGCGTCCGGTTCCGTCACGCGAATGTGTTCTGTTTTCCCGACCGGCGACCAATGCGCACGGCCCGCTGCGTTGACGCTGTTGCGAAGCAAAATATAGGCTTCGGCTCACGCCTCTTTGAAGAAGGCGATGCGCTTCAGCACGGGGAGGTTCACATGCCTAAGGTCAAGGCTAACGGCATTACTCTGAACTATGAGCAACAGGGCACGGGCGAACCGCTCGTGCTCATCCCTTATCTCGCGGCCGACAATGCCTGCTACGCATTCCAGGTCGGCGAGTACGCCAAGCATTTTACCTGCATCAGCGTCGATCCGCGCGGCGCCGGCGAAAGCGACAAGCCCGCCGGCCCCTATTCGATGGAATTGTTCGCCGACGATGTCGCAGCCTTCATGCAGGCGATCGGCGTCGAGCGCGCACATGTGAGCGGACTGTCGCTCGGCGCGGCGACCGGGCTGTGGGTTGCCGGCAAGTATCCGCAGCGCGTCAAATCGCTGTCGCTGCACAGCGGCTGGACCAAGTCCGATCCGTTCCTCAAGGCCGTGCTCGAGGGCTGGCGCACCATCGCGAAGGGGCTGGACAGCGTCACCGAGATGATCATCCAGGGCATCTTTCCCTGGTGCTTCACGCCCGAACTCTATGCGGCCAAACCGGACTATATCGATCAGCTTGCGGCATTCGTGCGCGGCCGCCCGAAGCAGCCGCTCGATGCGTTCATGAGCCAGTCGAGCGCGGTGATCAACCACGACGGCCTGTCCGCGCTCGCGCAGATCAAGGCGCCGACACAAATAACCTTCGGCCGCCACGATCAGGTGACCTCGACCCGCTTCGCCGATGCGATGAAGAACGGCATCAAGGGCAGCGAACTTGCGATCTTCGAGACCTGTTCGCATGCGCCAATCTATGAAAGCGTCGCCGAGTTCAACGAGAAGACCTTGGCGTTTCTCACGCGGCAGAGCGGCTAGGCCCTTTCGCAGGCCAACGCAGGAAACGGGTCGCCGGCGAGCCTAACGCGCCGTAGAAGTCGGCTTGCCGGAAGCGGAGTGCGGCGCAGTCGGATGCGCGTGCGCGCCGCGCGCGATGGAGGTCGATACATGAATGTTGTCACGCAGATCGCCGCCCCGGAGAAATCGGCCGCTGGCCGCGTGGCGGGTCATGACTGGGACGCCATCGGTGCGGAGCTGAACGGTTATGGCTGCGCGGTTCTTCCCAAGCTACTCACGACCGGAGAGTGCCGCAGCATTGCGGCGCTCTATCCGCAGGAAGAGCATTTCCGCAGCCACATCCACATGGCGCGCCACGGCTTCGGCAAGGGCGAGTACCGCTATTTCAAATATCCCCTGCCCGCACCGATCGGCGAACTGCGGACCGCGCTCTATGCGCGGATCGTGCCGTTCGCCAATGCTTGGAACGAGCGCATGAAGATCGCCGTGCGCTATCCGGCGGCGCATGCCGATTATCTGAAGGCGTGCCACGCCGCGGGCCAGGTGCGGCCGACGCCGCTTCTCCTGCAATACACCGCCGGCGACTATAATTGCCTGCATCAGGATCTCTACGGCGAACTCGCCTTCCCGCTGCAAGTCGCGATCCTGCTGTCGGCGCCCGGTCGCGATTTCACCGGCGGCGAGTTCGTGCTGACCGAGCGGCGACCGCGCATGCAGAGCCGCGTCGAGGTGGTGCCGCTTGCGCAGGGCGACGGCGTCCTGTTCGCCGTGCACGATCGGCCAGTCCAAGGGACGAAAGGCGTCTATCGCGTCGATCTGCGGCACGGCGTCAGCCGCGTGCGCTCCGGCGAGCGCCACACCCTCGGCATCATCTTTCACGACGCGAAGTAGCGAAGCGCGCGGCCCTGTCGGTACAAAGAGCCTTTTCAGCGGCGGACGATGAACATTTCGGGAGTGTGGCGCCTTTCCCACCCAGCCCGTTCGAGCTCGGGAGAGTCGCTGTCCGCTTGCGGATAGCCAAGGCAGAAATAGCCCAGAAGACGCCAGGTTTCCGGCACGTCCAGCACCTTGTTGATGTGGCCCGGCGTGAGAATCGAGAGCCAGCCCATGGCGATGCCATCGGCGCGTGCAGCAAGCCACATCGTATGAATTGCGGCGACGACGGAGTATTCGATCATCTCGGGCATCGTCCTGCGGCCGAGACCGTGTCCGGTTTCGGTGGCAGGCTCGGCGAAGACCGCCACTTGGCTCGGCGCCTCTTCGAGCCCGGCCAACTTGAGCTTCGCATAGTGAGCCGCAAGATTGTCGGCATACGAGTTCAGCGCGTCGGCATTGCAAGACCTGAAGTCCTCAAGCACGGCGCGGCGGCGTGCAGGATCATCGACAATGACAAATCGCCACGGCTGACTGAGGCCAACCGAGGGGGCGAGACACGCCATGTCGATGAGGCGTTCAACCGTACCCGGCGGCAGCGCTTCGGTGCGAAAGCGCCGTACATCACGGCGCCAGATCAGAAGTTCGCGCAATTGCGCACGGAAAACGCCGTCGAACTTCATCATCCATTAAAGCTCGCGAAGAACGTGTGCGAAGTTGTGCTGGTCCAGGGTCCGCCTCACTAGAGCCTTTCTGGATACGGTGCACAACCGAGATTTGCGAACGCCAACATTCGCGAAGGGTGCGTTTGCCGTTCGCTATCGCAAAATCCTGCCTTTCCGCGCCTAAAGGCGGTCGGCCGCCGGCGCATTTGTGCCGCCGGTAGCCTTGCGCCGCCCGGATGGCTATAGGTTCGGCGAACATCGTCTTAAAGAGTCGCACGCCATGCCGAACAAAACGAAAGAAGCCGGGACCCCGCAAACGGGCCGCGCCATCATCACCATTATCGGCTCCGACCGCGTCGGCATCATTGCCGGCATTGCGAACGTGCTCGCCGACGCCAATGTCAACATTCTGGACATCAGCCAGTCGGTGATCCGCGAATTCTTCACCATGATCATGATGGTCGATCTGGCGGGCTCGGCCATCTCGTTCCACGCCTTGAGCGAGCGGCTGACGCGCAAGGGCCAAGAGCTCTCCGTGCGGGTCGAGATTCAGCGCGAAGAAATCTTCAAGGCCATGCACCGCGTGTAGCGGCGCGGTGCGCGGCCGTCTGTTCGGCCGCAGCAGCGCACAGCAGGCGGCGACGCAAAGGAAGAGGCCATGCGACACCTCAATTTCTCCGGCGAGGAGATCCTCGAAACCATCACCATGGTGCGGACCGAGCAGCTCGACATCCGCACCATCACGGTCGGCATCAGCCTGCTCGACTGCGTGAGCGACAATCCCGACACGCTGTGCCGCAATGTGTACGAGAAGATCGAGCGGGTGGCGCGCGATCTGCGGCGGGTGAGCGCCGAGATTTCCGAGGAATTCGGCCTGCCGATCATCAACAACCGGATCGCGGTGACGCCGGTTTCGCTGATCGCCGGGCGCTCGCGGCCGGAGCATTTGCTGCGGCTTGCGGAAACGCTCGATCGCGCCGCGCACGACGTCGATGTGGATTTCATCGGCGGCTTCTCGGCGCATGTCGAGAAGGGCATGACCGGGATCGACGCCAATCTCTTCGCCGCCATTCCGCAAGCGCTGGCCACGACCAAGCGCGTGTGCGCTTCTGTCAATATCGGCTCGACCCGCGCCGGCCTGAACATGGACGCGATCGCCGCCATGGGCGGCATCATCAAGCGCGCGGCCGAGCTCACCGCCGAGGCAAGCTCGATCGGCTGCGCCAAGCTCGTCGTGTTCTGCAATGCGGTCGAGGACAATCCGTTCATGGCCGGCGCGTTTCACGGCGCAAGCGAGCCGGAATGCACGGTCAATGTCGGCGTCAGCGGACCGGGTGTCGTGCTGCGCGCGATCAAGGCCGCGGGCGGCGTCGATTTCGGCACGCTCGCGTCGGTCATCCGCCGCACCGCATTCAAGATCACGCGCGCCGGCGAACTGGTCGGGCGGACCGCCGCGACGCGCCTGGGCCTGCCGTTCGGCATCGTCGATCTCTCGCTCGCGCCGACGCCGGCCGAGGGCGACAGCGTGGCGCGCATCCTGGAAGAGATCGGGCTCGACAGCGTCGGCACCCATGGCTCGACGGCGGCGCTGGCGCTGCTCAACGACGCGGTGAAGAAAGGCGGCGCGATGGCGTCGAGCTATGTCGGCGGATTATCCGGCGCCTTCATTCCGCTGTCGGAGGATGCCGGCATGATCGAAGCCGCCGAACACGGCTTCATCACCATCGACAAGCTCGAAGCGATGACTGCAGTCTGTTCGGTCGGCCTCGACATGATCGCGATTCCCGGCGACACACCGGCCGAAACGATCGCGGCGATCATCGCCGACGAAGCCGCGATCGGCATGATCAACAAAAAGACCACGGCCGTGCGGCTCATTCCCGCAGTCGGCAAGAACGTCGGCGACTGGGTCGATTTCGGCGGGCTTCTCGGCCGCGCGCCGATCCTTCCGGTGAACACGCGTTCGTCGAGCCGGCTGATCGCACGCGGGGGACGCATACCTTCGCCGCTGCAAGCGCTGATCAATTAGGGCGTCGTTAACGACGTTAGCTTAGAAATTTCGCAAGCCCCCAATCGGATTGAGTCGCCGACCGACTCGGCGAGCAACTCTTCCCGTTCATTCCATTGTGTTCTTCTCGGGCTGCGTACATTGGCCCTGCCCTACCGGTTCTCATTCGGCGGTAGCCATGTACGCACACAACAAACATCTGCTGCGCGCGACGTTGATCGTGTCGGCCTTGATGCCGGCGACACTGGCCGCTGCGGCCGATTTGCCGCTCCCGCCCCGAGCACCGGCCTGGTCGTGGTCCGGCTTCTATCTCGGCGGTAGCGCCGGTGCGGCGGCGGGCACCGCAACATTCTCCGATCCGGAAGGACCTTCGGTATTCGGTGACAAGGTCAACACGGCTGCATTCCTCGCCGGCCTTCAGCTCGGCTACAATTGGCAAGTGGCACCACGCTGGGTCGTGGGCCTCCAGGCCGACGCCAGCTACCTCGATTCCAGCGGCAGCTTCACCTGTATGCAAGCCTCGGCGCAATTGATCGGCTCGAATTGCCAGGTGTCGCCGCGCGTGCTCGCGAGTCTGACCGGCCGTGTCGGCTATCTCATCGACCCGCTGGGCCGTACGCTCCTCTATGGCAAAGGCGGCGGCGCGTGGATGGGCAGCGACATATCGATCACTCCCAATCATACGGGTTACCCCACCGCATGGGACGCACCTAACCCCGGCGACACTGCCAACGGGCACGGCAATGCGTGGGGTGGGACGGTCGGCGCCGGTATCGAGCGCGCGCTGACGCCGGCCTGGTCGGTCGGCCTGGAATACGACTACTATCGTTTCGCCACCGCCAACACGTCGACTCCGAATACGATTAGCTCCTCGGGCACCGACGACCCGGCTATCGCGCCGACGTTCCGGACGATTGCGGGCGGCAGGTCCGCCGTGACGTCGGACATGCAGGTCATCAAGCTGGCGTTGAACTACCACTGGAACCAGGATCCGCGCGCGGCATGGGCGGATGCTCCGGTCTTTGGCGTGGCAACGATGCCGGTCAAGGCGCGCCCCGCCCCAATCCTACAGGGGTGGGAGGTCGATGCCGGCACACGCTATTGGTACAGCAGCGGCAAGGAAAAAAACACGAGTGGCGACGGCATCCTTACATCGCAGCTCACCTACAGCAATCTGACCGGACACTCAGGAGAGTTTTTTGCCCGCGTGGACACGCCATCGGGAGTGTTCGTGAAAGGATATGTCGGCGCCGGCGCCCTCACCGGCGGCAAAGCTACTGACGAGGACTGGGGCAATGCTACCGACGCCAAAAGCGGCTTCATGGTGAGCAATAGCACGGCGTCCGGCTGGCTCAACTATGCCGCCGCCGATGTCGGATACAGCGTGTTGCGTGACTGGAATTACAAGTTCGGTCCGTTTGTCGGCTACAGCTATTTTCGTCAAAACACCAACGCGTTCGGCTGCAGTTTTCCCGTGCCGGCGGGGCAGACGTGCATTGGTGCAAATAATCAACCGGTCGCCCCGAATCAAACCATCCTCACGCAGGACGAGACCTGGCAATCACTCCGTGTCGGCGTCTCGGCTGTCGCCACGATATGGGATCGTTGGGGGATCAACGGCGATGTCGCCTACCTGCCGTATGGCCAGTATAGCGGGCTCGACAGCCATTGGCAGCGGGTGCCGACCGCTTTCTACCCGCAGACCGGCACCAGCCGGGGCGTGCAAGCCGAGCTCATTCTGACGTATCTTGTGACCGAGAACATCGAGCTCGGCATCGGCGGACGCTACTGGGCAATGTGGACCACGAGCGGCAGCTCGACCTGCAATGGCGGGTGCAATACGAACATGGTGGGGGTATTCACCACAAGCCCGCCGTTTCAATATACCGCCAACGCCGAGCGCTTCGGCACCTTCGTGCAAATGAGCTACCGGTTCGCCCCGCATCCCTAGAGCGGGATGAGTTGTGGTTCGATCGGCATCCCGCTCTAGCTTTTTTGTTTGAGCATGATCCCCCGGGTCAAGCCCGAGGGCGTGCTTTTCGGAAAACCGGTTTCCACCCATCGGGTCAAAGCCCGAGGGCAAGCTTTTCCGCATCATGCTCTAGTTTAGTCCCGCGCTTTGATGGTGCATTCTTATCGCACAATTCGAAGGATGCGCTATGGGACAAGTTTTACACGGCTGCGCCACGACGACGGAGGCGGTCCGTCGAGCGATACAAAATAGTCAAGAGAGCCTGAGAGCGCTCGCCAAGCGCTACGGGATTAACCAGAAGACCGTCGCGAAGTGGAAGCAGCGTAAGATTGTCGCCGATCTCCCGACGGGCCCCAAGGAAGCCAAGTCAACCGTCCTTTCCATTGAGGAAGAGGCGATCATCGTCGCTTTCCGCCGGCATACGCTGCTGCCGCTCGACGACTGCCTCTATGCGCTACAGCCGACCATCCCGCATCTGACGCGGTCATCCCTGCATCGCTGCCTCCAGCGCCAGGGCATCAGCCGGCTGCCCGAGGTCGAGGGCGGCGAGCCTTCGAAGAAAAAGTTCAAGGCTTATCCGATCGGCTATTTCCACATCGACATCGCTGAGCTCCACACCGCCGAAGGCAAGCTCTACCTCTATGTCGCTATCGATCGCACCAGCAAGTTCGCCTTCGTGCAACTGGTCAGGAAGACGGGAAGGACCTCAGCCTCGGCCTTCCTCGAAGCTCTGATCGCGGCTGTTCCCTACAAGATCCACACGGTTCTCACCGACAATGGGATCCAGTTCACTTTCCCTCCACGCTACGCAGACGGCCCGACGGCAAGATACGTGACACACATGTTCGGTATGCGCTGCCAAGAAAATGGCATCGAACATCGGCTGACCAAGATCAAGCATCCCTGGACCAATGGTCAGGTCGAGCGCATGAACCGCACGATCAAGGAAGCGACCGTCCAACGCTACTATTACGACCGACACGATCAGCTCAAAGCCCACCTCGCCGACTTCATCAATGCCTACAACTACGCTCGGCGGCTGAAGACCCTCAAGGGTCTCACGCCTTACGAATACATCTGCAAATCCTGGACTTCCCAGCCAGAACAATTCAAACTCAATCCGCTCCAGAAAATGCCGGGACTAAACAC
>CAWJRE010000035.1:0-210754 GCA_963845075.1 uncultured Alphaproteobacteria bacterium
TTTTCGGCGTGGGAATACCATAGGTAGCATCAGTCGGGCGTTTAGGAGCGGCCGGTCGATTTGCCTCGGTCGCTTGGCGTCGTATCACAAAGTCGGCTGCGTGTTCCTGATCCGACGCTCATGGCGGGGGCGGCATCGCTTGGCGGCGGCGCTAAACCTAGCGGCGCTGCCCTGGCTCATCGTCCGCTATGCGAGCAAGTATCGTTTTGTTTGGCTTTTCCAGTCGCCGATTGCCTCGCCGTGTGCTTGCGTCCCGCTCAATCATGCGAGGTTGGGTGGCAATTTGGGTGGCAATCATTCGGGGCGCAGCCGACGGCCTACGTGGTCGCCAACTCCACCGGCTCAATCAGCGTCGCGTCGTCAGCGTCCGCCTTTGAGCTATTGACCCTTTTAAAACCGGCCATCGTTCAGGAACTCGTTTGGAGCTGGTTTTAGAATTCCCGCTCCCGCCTCCCCACTCAGCCACGGCGCGAATTGATCCTCGCGGATAAAGACCGGCATTCGGTCGTGAATGTCCGCTGCGAACTCATTCGGTTCTCCGACGATCATCGTGCACGACTTCAGCCGCTCGCCAGTCTCACGGTTTTTCCACTCATCCCAAAGACCGGCTGCGGTGAGAAGCGGCGAACCGTCAGCCGTGGTGAAATACCAAGACTGCTTTCCGCCCGGGGTGTTTTGCCATTCGTAATAGCCTGACATCGGGATGAGACAGCGCGTGCGCTTGAATGCATCGCGGAAGACCGGTTTGCTCTCAACTGTCTCTGCTCGGGCGTTGAACGTCGCCATCCATTTCTTTGAGCGGCTTGCTCCACCACCACGGCACGAGTCCCCAGCGCATCGCGACGAGCTGGCGGTCTGCGGTCACCACATCAACAGGATCAGTGGGGCAGACGTTGTAGCGCGGGCGGAGGTTGTGCGGCGGGGCGTCCATCGTCAGCCGATAGAGCGCGACTAGTTCAGCCCAGGTCGCCTTGACGGTGAAACGGCCGCCCATCAACCCACTCTCTAGCGCCTCAGCGTAGGTACGCCTTCGCGTTAACCACACAAGATGGTGGCGGCTTGCACTTGTGTTCTCTATATGTTCTGCGTCATGAGAAGAGGTGAAGTGCTTCGGTACGCGATTGCCTATCCAATCTTCGTTCAAGTCGCTTCCACGCTGAACAATTTCATCCGTACTCGTACACGTGCAGCCGACGTTACAGACCTTCCCTCTCTAATCAACGATCTCATAGCCAATCTAATCGCGAGTTGGGATTTGCCCGAACTCGAGAAAACCCAGGAGCTAGCCACAACGAAAATACTGTTCGCGGGATGGTCATGGAAGCTTCAAAGATTTCAGATCGGCGTATTTGACTATGGAGAGAATGGGTTCGAATTTTCTACCAAAACCCTAAGATTGGCACACCCATGGTACGAGAACGTTTAGTCGCTTGTTTTCGTAGGCGACTATGAAGCCGAGTACACCGACACTCTTCGTGCGTTCTTGGCGAAGCGGCATGGCCCAGAGATACGGGAGCAGAGAAGGTATTTCGATTTCGACTATGAGCCCGTTCAGGCACTGCACGCTGTCCTGAGACAGGCACACGCATTTAGCTTGCCGCTTATTGGCGGAGCACCCCAACTACTGAAATTGTACTCGCACAGCAACTGCATTCCGATCGTAGTTAGGACGACGAGCGACGCCCACTTTTTATTGGGCCGACGATTATTCGCCTGGGAGAAGACTGAGTACCCGGTGATTGACCTTAGTGGATACCATCCTTCTTCTTTCATTTACCCCATGAGTAACATTCCTCTTCCGAGCCAGCTAGAAAAGCCCCCAGAAGCCGATCCCGACACGATAGATCCTGATTTTCCATGAAAGGATCATTCGCCAGACAACACTTCGGTCGCGAGGCTTTCCTTCTGCAAACGAGATCAGCCAATTAGGCCAAACAGGGGTGCGCAAAGCGGTTCGTATCGGGGAATCTTCTACAAAATTTGCGAAGCACCCCAGCGCAAGCCAAGCCGCGCGAATTTTTGGGGGTGGGAGTGGCCCTCGACGCGCGATCTAAGAAATGTCGCGGCATCGTCGAGCGATCTAACAACAAGCAACAAAACGTCGCCGCGCATCTAACAAACACTCGCTAACTTTGTTGGTGTTTGTTAGATTGAAGCGAGCAAGCACACGGGGGCGACCGATGTGCTTGCTCTAACCCCAAACCATCAGGAGCATCAAAGATGGTCGAGGCTATCCGTAGCGTACAACAGACCCAACTCCGCGCAAGCATGAGCATGGCTGTTAGGGTGCTGGCGCGACAGAGAGCAATCAAAGCCGTCAAGCAAGCACTCGCCGCAAAGGGCCTCAAGCCACAGTACATCGCGAAGCGCGAAATCGTCGCGGCAGCGGAGGAGTATCTCGCGGCGCATCCCGAGCTAATTGCCGAGGCGAAGGAAACGGTGGAGGAGTGGCAAGCCGAGGGAATGTTTCGCGTTCGTGGTCGTGCAAAACTTAGAACATTTACACCAATTGCGAACGCCCGCGGTCCATGCACTTACATTGTGCGAAACTCATGCGCAAAAGGAACCACGAAATGATCTTTGGCCCTTGCGATGGTATCGGACTGGCGCGACTGTTGGTTATGCAGTTGCTAACGCGTCGCACGTCCTCGTTTGGGTGGTAATTTAAGGAGCTCTGCCGGCTCGACTTTCAAAGCCTCTGCCAATCGGCCGACGATTTTAAGGCTGGCGAAGAATGCTCCTTTCTCGATCTGACTCAAGTAGCTGCGGCTTACTTTAGCTTCATACGCGAGATCGTCCTGCGACAGCCCCTTGGCGTGTCGCAGGCGGCGCAAATTCGTTGCGAATATCTCGCGCAAGTCCATGCCGCAAGCGTGGACGTCTGCTCGAAATATGCACCTCGATATATTGGACAAACCGCATCGCTGAGGTACCTTTTCCCACGGCGCATTGCCGGCGCAACTGGAAGGGGCCCGACCGTGCAGAAGATATTGTCTCTAGTCCTGATCGCTTGGGCCCTCTCGCGCCATCGCAATACGGCGATCGCGTCGTCTCTTGGAACGCGATATTCAGGCAAAGCGGCGACACGCACGAGCCCAACGCCGCCATACTCGGCGTCGAGCGCGATGAGTGAGAGCAGATCGCGTATCTCGCCGCTCTCGAAAAGGTCGCCAAGATAGAGAAGCGGAACGCCCAGCTGCTCCAGCACTGCAGTAATGCGGGCGAGCGTTAAGTGTGATCGCGCCAGAATGGCTTGGTCGGCATAAAGAACGCCGTCAGCGCGCAGCCTTTCGATGGCGTCCCGTATCGCCTCCCCCTCGGCTGCAAGGGTCGGCGCCACCGTGAGAGTGACCTGGCCGCCGTTCCCGCGCGAGGGCTTCCAGCTTCCGGCTATGCCGCCGCTGCCCATTGTGCGGGAGAATCTCTCAAAGCTGTGCACGATGGGCGCGAAGGATCGGTAGTTATTGGCGAGCGCATGTCGCTTCCCGCCGAAATTCTCGGTGAATCGTGCGACGTTGGAAGGTTCAGCACCACGGAAGCGATAGATGGACTGTCGCTGATCGGCGACAACCCAAATGTCCGGTCCGGCCTGCGCGATAGCTTTCAGTAAGGCGTCGCTGGCCGCGTTCACGTCCTGAAATTCATCAACAAGAACGTGTTTGAAACGAGCCAGGTATTTTTTGACATCCGGGTTGTCTCGCACGAGGCGGACCGCCAGCGCGACCAAATCTCCGAAATCGACGGCATCGTTTTCAACCAGCAGCAATTCGTAAATCCGATAGATTTCCGCAATCTCCTGCAGCTTTTCGGCGTTTTCCCGCTCTTGCTCGGTTCTGGCCAGCCGCTGTCGCCGCATCGGCGGCGGCGCGATACTCTGCCGGCGAAACCAGCTCGTCCTTGCAGCGCGAGATTGCGCGCTGCACTGGTACCAGCTCATAGGTGGGTTCGTAGAGATTTTGGAAATGGCGGAGGGGCAGCTTTTCAAGGTTTGCTTCGAGCATAGCGAGCGAGCCGGTTTGATCGAGGACCCGAACCTTATCGGTACGGCCAAGGCTGGATGGCCATTTGCAGACCGGTTCGAGGCCAAAGGCGTGGAAAGTGCCGATCCACATTTCTATTGCGGCGTCGGCATTCATTGCCGACAGCCGCTCGCGCATCTCTTCGGCGGCCTTGTTGGAAAATGTCAAAGCAAGGAAGCTGCTGGAAAGCGAACCCTTGTCGAGCAAATGTTTAATGCGGCGGACAAGGGTTCGGGTCTTGCCGGTGCCAGGCCCGGCATCGACCAGAAGCGGCCCCTGATCCCATGCGACAGCCACTTTCTGGCTTTCGTCGAGTTCATGTTCAATGCCGGGCGGATCGACCTGCGCTTCGCGAAGCGGCGGCAGAAGAAGCGCTCGGATCATTTAATTCATGACCAGCGACGGCGGCAGTTCAAGCTCCGCGGCAATTTCGGAGGGGCGCTTGCCGCGCACAAAACTCTCGTCTCGCAGCCAATCTGAGGGACGCAGGAGTTCGCCGGCGAAGATTTCGGCCTGGACTTCCCGCGTTCGCGCGGCGAGTAGCCTTCAACTCTTCCGGCGCCGCTATCAACCGGGTCGCCGCCGAGACCATGCGCGCGTGCGGTTACTTCATTGTGGGGATCGCGGTGAAGATGAAAATGCCCGATCTCATGTGCAATCACGACCCGTTCTTGGACCGGATCGAGACCCTTGGCGACGTTGACCAGCCGCGCTGATCGATCGAGAGAGCCCAAAGTGCCGAGAGCAAAGGTGTAGGGACGGGTCTCAAGGCTGTCGTTTTTGAGAGCCGCCGCGATGATGCTGGCAGCGCGGCGATCACCCTTTGCGGCCGTCAAGGCCTTTTGGTGGCATGCGCGCGCTTTCCGGCGGATGTCGGCCCAGGCGTCCAAGCTTTCTAATCTTCTTCAAGCCAATAGCGCTTTCGCTCGGGCGTCATACTGCTTTCCCGAATGATGTCGTCGCATGGTCGCGCCGTCACGGTAGGAGTGCCGTCAACCCTGGCATGCTCCAGACGCGGATTTTGCAGCGCCAAGGTCAGGGCGAAATCAAACGCGTCGCGCGTGATCGCGAGCGACGACATAACGGCGTCGGCAAGGCGTTTTCGAACCGGCGCAAGCATCCAGCCATTGAAAAGATCGGCAAGCACGCCGCGCGCAATATCCAGCTCCCCCGCGAGCTGCCAGACTTCTTTTCCACGCTCGCCGAGCATTTCATGGAAATCCCTAGCCGCGTGCTGAGGCGCCGCGGAGGACGCCTCGATCTCAGCCTGATAAAGCGCGTTCAAAGCATTGCTGTACGCGCGCGCGAGCATCGTCTCATCGGCCTCGACGGCAGGCAGCTCTTCGCTCGCCGCCCAATCCCTGCCGATGGCGGCATGCAACCGGATATCCTCCGCAAACTGCGGGTATCGCTCTGTCAAGGTGATGATTTGTTCGGCAGTCGGGCGCTCGCAGGCTTGGTGAAATGCAAACAACACCTCGTCCCGTTCTTCCTTTCTGTTGTGCTGGTTCATGTGTGGTCTCCCAGGCTTGCCTTTTGAAGTTCTTGAATTTCTGTGCCCGACTGCAAAATTTCTTGGACCTCCTCGACCCATTCCTTCGCAGTCTTTGCGCTGACACCGAGCGCCCGCGCGATGGAATAGCCGCGCGTTGACCCAAATGGCACCTTGTCCATGTGGAGGTAGAAGGCGAGCCGTTTGCGCCCATCCGGCACCGCCCTCATAAAGTGCTGGATGTCGATCCATTCATCGAGATCGCGCACGCCGTCCAATAGAGACAGATCGCGGTTGGAATTTCGTGGCGATGCATCTTCGCCGAGGTCTGTATCGTTGGCCGGCTCCGTCGGCTCATGGCCCGGCGCGATTTGGGCCGTTTCTTCAAACTTGCGTCCCCTCACGGTCTTCTTGATCTTGGCTGTGACCGGTATCCTGGAATGCTTCTGCTCCATGGCAATGGCATCCTTGACCCGAAACGAGACGCACGTCGTGAAATTTTGACGAAGTGCTTTGCCATCAGCTGAGCTTGGCTTGAGCAGGGCTTCAAAAGTTGACCGTGTACGCGGTAGATAATGTCGTCGCCCTGGTTTGGGTGACTGAGACCGACAAGTCTTCGGAGCAACCGGGTCATCGCATTCGAAAGGTGCCTGGCCAGCGGGTTCCGAACGTTGGAAATCGGCAAGCGGCCCGAGGTCTTGAATTGATGCCACGATGTCTTCGAGGCGGAATGTCGAAAGCAAGCCCCGGCTGATAGCCTGGCGCCACCCTTCGAGGTCAGTTGATTTGGGCGCCTTTTGCAGGCGCGGTTTTTGATCCATCGCTCATGGCCCTCCAGGAGCCCATCTCCTTGATGAAAGCGCCGCATCCAGCAAAAAAGTGGAAGTACTCAAGGCCGTTTAGAACAGGAAGGGAACAGACGCAACGGCTGGTTGGTACCACGGAAGCTAAGTAGCTAGCGATTTTAAGGGCTTATATGCGGACATTCAAAGGGCATAAATTTGAGTGTAATTCTGACAAGCTACTGATATAAAAGAGGTTATGATAAAGTCATCAGAGGACAAAAAAGCGGACATTTCGGAGGTCGCGGACCGTCATGAGCCGGTCACTGCTATGGAACCCCTGCTTATCGGTGAGGACTCTCCCCGTCGGGGGCCGCTCACCGACCTCGCCGTCGAACTCGCGGGCAAATCGGCAGGCTTCCGCCGTAGCCTTCCGCCCGGCGTGATGTCGGCGCTCGCCGACCTCGTCCGCTCGATGAATTGCTACTACAGCAATCTGATCGAGGGGCACGATACGCATCCCATCGATATCGAGCGCGCGCTGAAGGACGATTACAGCGCCGATCCCAAGAAGCGCGATCTTCAGCTCGAAGCCAAGGCGCATATAGCCGTCCAGCGCTGGATCGATGAAGGGAATTTCCGGGGGCGCGCTGTGACGGCCGACGGAATCCGCGAAATCCACCGCCGCTTCTGCGATTTGCTGCCCGACGACATGCTTTGGGTGGAAGAGCCCGACACCCATGAGCGCTTGCCCGTAGTGCCCGGAGAACTACGCCGACGTGACGTGCGCGTGGGGCGGCACATTCCTGTGAGCCCCGGCGCCGTACCGCGGTTCCTTGCTGCACTTTGAGAAGGTGTACAGTCGCGTCGGCAGGACCGACGCCATCCTTGCGGCGGCGGCGGCGCATCACCGGCTCTTGTGGATTCACCCCTTCCTCGACGGCAACGGCCGCGTAACGCGGCTGATGTCGCACGCGATGTTATTGGAAACGCTCGACACGGGCGCCGTATGGTCGGTCGCGCGCGGTCTCGCCCGCAATGAAACGGCTTATAAGGGCCTTCTCGCCGAGTGCGATCTTCCCCGCCGGAACGATCTCGACGGGCGCGGTAATCTCAGCGAGGAAGCGCTCGCGTCCTTTACTCATTTCTTCCTTGAGACCTGCGTCGACCAAGTCACCTTCATGGAAGGCTTGATGCAGCCTGAGCGGCTGCGCGCGCGCATCCTGCTCTGGGCTGAAGAAGAAACGCGCCTGAACAAGCTGCCGCCGCGAGCAGGCAGCCTGATCGAAGCGATGCTCTATCGAGGCGAGTTGCCGCGTGGCGATGTCGCTGGAATCCTCGGGCTTACCTCCCGCCATGCGCGCCGCATCGTCTCGGCATTGATCGAACGGGGTGTATTTGTGTCGAAGGGGCCGCGCGATCCGCTGCAACTTGCCTTTCCGGCCGCGCTCGCTTCGCGCTGGCTGCCGGAACTCTTTCCGGAGCGAACGAGCGATGAATGACCACAAACCCGCTGGGGCTACCTGGAAAATATCAGGCGATATCAATCAATTCAAATCAGATATGGAAATCCGGAACGGCCGGCGATGCAACCCTGTACTTGCAATACAACACGCCCAACGGAAACGTGATGATTGGCGGAAGCGGCGGCTCGACGGCGCTTCTTGTCAATGGCTATGCCGCGATGGGGACGAACACCGGAACGGCATGCAATTCCACTTATTCAAGCATCATGTTCGCGGGGCTCCCATATCTGGGACGGCTGTGACGGCAATTTGCACCTGTCCCCCGGCGGCGGCGCGGGCAATTACATTGTTGTTCCGGGCGGCGTGGCGGCCACCGGTAACGGCTGGGCTGGTATTTTCACAGCGAATGTCACCGGCGCCGGTGGTGTCCTATCATATGGTGGTAGCAATAATTCGGCCGGACTCTTTTACGGCAACACATCGGGCAACGGCCAATATGGCATCGCCGCGCAGGGCACGTCATGGGCCGGTTACTTCATGGGTCCGGTCGTCATCACCAGCGGCTATCTGCAATTCCCCGACGGGACGCAGCAAACAACGGCGTCGTCGCATCCATTCGGCAGCTTTTATATAAAGTACTGCTCTGGCGGCTGCTATAATGCCAACCCTTATACCGGCGGCTGTTCATGCCCAAGCTACACGCCAAATGTAACCGGCTGGGTCATGTCGTCGGTCGCGCCGGCTGTCTGCCAGTATATGTGCTATTGAACGACCGCTCGAAGGCGCACATCGGTAAGTACAACCTGAGTTGCGGCTCCCCCAATAATTCTCTTTCGAGTCTGGCGGTAGTCCTTTGCAGCGTGGGCGGCGCGCGAGACAGCATGCCCCCAGCGGCGAATTGCAGGCCGCCTAGACCAAGCGAGCACCGCTTCCATGTTGCGTTGATGTTGCGTGGAGCCGCTGACGTTGCCCCATTGAATTGATCCAGGGTGAACTGGAGTCTGGCCTTGAGAAAGGACCAGACGATGAAGCGCAAGAGGCATGCGGAAGAGCAGATCATTGCGATCCTGAAGGAGCACGAGGCCGGGGTTAAGACGGCCGATCTGTGCCGCAAGCACGGGATCAGCGAGGCGAGCTTCTACAATTGGAAGGCCAAGTACGGCGGGCTTGAGGTCTCCGAGGCCAAGCGCTGAAGGGGCTGGAGAGCGAGAACGCCAGGCTGAAGAAGCTTTTGGCGGACGCCATGCTCGACAATGCGGCGCTGAAGGACCTGCTGGCAAAAAAATGGTGACGCCCGCTGTCAAGCGAGAGGCTGTCGCTCACCTGCGTTCTGCGTTCGATATGAGCGAGCGGCGGGCGTGCAGGACGATTGGCTGCGTGCGGATGACAGTGCGGTATCGGTCGCCGCCGGCCGGACGACGCGGCATTGCGGCAGCGGCTGCGAGCGCTTGGCGCATGAGCGTCGGCGCTTCGGCTACCGGCGTCTGCACGTCCTGCTGCGACGGGAGGGCTTTACGGTGAACCATAAGCGCTTGTTCCGGCTCTATCGCGAGGAGCGCCTCATGGTCCGCCGGCGGGGCGGTCGCAAGCGGGCTTTGGGCACGCGGGCGCCGATGCTGGTCCCGCAATGGCCGAATGATCGCTGGTCGCTCGACTTCGCCTCCGATCAGTTCATTGACGGCCGCCGCATGCGCATCCTGGTCGTGGTCGACGACTGCACGCGCGAGTGTCTGGCGTTGGTCCCCGACACCTCGATCTCCGGTATCCGGGTCGCCCGCGAACTCGATCGGCTGCTGGTCGCGTACGGCAAGCCAAAGACCATCGTCAGCGACAATGGCACCGAGCTGACGTCGAACGCCATCCTGCGTTGGGCTGATGACCACAAGGTCGAATGGCATTACATCGCACCGGGGAAGCCGGTACAGAACGCCTTCGCCAAATCCTTCATCGGCCGCTTGCGCGATGAGTTGCTCAACGAGACGCTGTTCCGGTCGCTACCGCACGCCCGCGCCGCGCTCGATGCTTGGCGCTCCGACTACAATCACGACAGGCCGCACTCGCGGCTCGGCTGGCTGAGCCCCGCCATCTACGCCGCGCAACGGCGGTCCGCTGCGCTGCGCTCCACCGACGGCTCCGCTCCGCGGACCGCCGCCACCACCGCCCAACAGGGCATCACCGACGTCCAAACTCCAATCGCCGCTGGATAAAAGTTGGGGGCAACGTCATTCTCAATGGAGTGTCCCACCTGCAAAAACCAACGATAATCCAAATCCGCCGATGTTCGCTGCTTGAAAATGGACGAAGCCGCCGATCGACGTGCGATGATTTGCTTGTCGTGCTGTTCAAGGAAGGGTTGCGGTGACGCAAT
Source organism: uncultured Alphaproteobacteria bacterium (assembly GCA_963845075.1). Taxonomy (GTDB): domain Bacteria; phylum Pseudomonadota; class Alphaproteobacteria; order Rhizobiales; family Xanthobacteraceae; genus BOG-931. The sequence continues at coordinate 10,128 of CAWJRE010000035.1, forward strand.
GCGAGTAAATGCCGACGATGAGAACCTCCATTAAATTCCCCCTTTCACGGCGGAAACACTGGGTTCAATTCCCGTAGGGCGCGCCAATGATTTCAATAACTTAGCGACCGTTCTTGATTTTCCCTCTAGAGACGGCAACGGGCCGAGGCGGTATTGCTACTGCGAGCTTGCCCGAACATTCACGCAGGCGTCGAGCACAGGCCCCTTCCGGCTCGCATTCGCTCGCCACCTCCCCCGCAAGCGGGGGAGGATGTAAATCCATCACCCCTTCGGCTCCTTCAGCGCATCGATGAAGGGCTGGGCGGCTTTTTCGCCGGCGGCGCGGGTGGCCGGGTCGAGCTTGTTGACGAAGTCGTCGAGCGTCAGATTGGTTTCGCCGCGCGCCTTGGAGATCAGGTGCCACTTGGTGGCCTCGACCGGATTTTTCGGTGCGCCGCGGCCTTCGGCGAGGATGCGCGCGAGCCGGTCCTGGGCGACCGGATTGCCGTGCAGAGCGGCCTGACGGAAGATGACCGCGGCGGCCTGTTCGTTCTTCGGCACACCGTCGCCGTTGAACAAGGCGATGCCGTATTCGACCTGCGCGTCGCTGTTGTCGGCAATCGCCGCCAATCCCAACAGCCGCGCCGCTTCTTTCATATCCTTCGCAACGCCGCGGCCCTGCTTGTAGAGCGTGCCGAGCGCGTATTGCGCCTCCGGGTTACCGGCTTGCGCCGCGGTGCGCAGCAATTCGGCGGCGCGGGTGAAATCCTGCGGAAACAATTGGCCTTCCATGTAGAGCAGCGCGAGATCGTAAGCCGCGAGCGGATGGCCGAGCTTGGCGGCGGCCGCAAGCCATTTGGCGCCGGCGTCGCGGTCGCGCGGGCCGGCGCGGCCCTGCAGGCGAAACATGCCGAGCGCAAACATCGCCTCGCGGTCGCCGCGGTCGGCGGCAAGCTTGTACCATTCGGCGGCCTTGGCGTCGTTCTGCGGCACGCCGAGCCCGCCGGCATAAAGCTCGCCCAGAAGCGTCATCGACTTCGGATCTTTTCTCAGCTCGACGCGGTTGGTCGCAATCCCGAAGGCGGTGAGGTAGTGGCCGGTTTGAAACGCGCCGAAGGCGAGATCGGGCTCGGCCGCGGTGGCGGGGCGGAGCGACAGCGGGAGGAGCGCCGCCGCGAAGAAAACGGTCGCCGCGGTGAGGCCAACTATGCCCGCTCGTCCCCGCGACGGCGGGGAGCCAGAAGCTGGATTCCCGCTTGCGCGGGAATGAGCGGATACGTGCCTCGGCATCTCAGTTATCCAATCAGCCGTGCGAGGCCGGCTCAGCGAGAAGCGCGGTGGCGGCCGTGACGGCGGCGGCGGGCTTCTCGTCTTGCATCCATAGCCATTCGCCGAGCGCAATGAAATCGGCGCCGGCCTGCTTAAGCGGGGCGATTTCGTCGCGGTTTCCGGCATAGCCCACGCAAGGGATTTCGACCAGATCCGACCACCAGGTGAGCTGTTCGGCGATCGCGTCGGTGGGCGGGCGGCCGCCGCGCCGGTCGGGATCGCCGAACATCACATAATCGGCGCCGGCCTCGCCGGCGAGCATGGCGTCGTGCCGGCTGCGCAGGCCGCCGGCGCCGGCAATGCGCTCGGGCTTGAGCACGCCGATCGCCGCGGTGAGGGCTTCAATGCCGAAAAGATGCGCGCCGTCGGCTCCGGCGCGCGCGGCGAGCTCGGGATGGCCGTCGAGCAGGAGCGCGACATCGCGACGTTGAACAACGGCAGCGACTGATTTGGCGCGGTTGATCAGCGCGCGCTCGTCGGCCGGTTCAAGGCGAAGCAGCAGGGCGGCGATATCGCCCGCCTCCAAGACCGGGCCGAGATCGCGCAGGAAGGACGCCGGGTCGCCGAGCGGCGGCGTGACGAGATAGAGGCGCGGGCGAGGGGAGTTCGTCATGGCGGCGCCGATATCCGCCCCCGCGAAGCGGGGGAGGGGGACCGCCCGAAGGGCGGTGGAGGGGGCGCGGGACTCGAAAGCATCTCCATGGCTGCTTGAACGATTGCGTCCGCCGCTTGGTCAAAGTCCTGGAGCAACTCGGCTGCAGGGATGCGTATCACGGTCACGCCGTGCTTCTTGAGCCAAGCGTCCCGCCGTTGGTCATGCTCGGGTCGATTAGCCATGTCGTGACTTACGCCGTCAATCTCGACTGCCAGATTCGCTTTCGCGCAGTAGAAGTCGAGGACGTATGGCCCGATCGGATGTTGCCGGCGGAATACAGGCTTACCCGGTAAACGCTCGCGCAATCAACTCCATAGGCGCACTTCCGGCGGCGAGAGAGTGCGGCGGAGTTGACGCGCGCTGTTGACCGTCTTTTTCGGCGCTCTCACGATCGTCTGCTCAGAGGCCCCCACCACCGCGCTTTCGCGCGGTCCCCCTCCCCCGCGTAGCGGGGGAGGATGCATAGTCACGCCGCTTTGCGCTCGAGGTCGGCCTTCCATTGGCCGAGCGCGGCGAGGCCGTTCATCTTGGCGCGGTGGCCGAAGGCGCGCTGCGCGGCGGCGACGTTTTCGGCCTTGCCCGACCAGGTCTTTTGCGGCGCGGCCTGCAGCGCGCGGCCGTAGGAGAAGGTCACGTGCCAGGGCAGCGGGCCGAGCTTGTTGATGGCGTCGAGGTGCGCGGTCGCTTCCTCGTCCGACTGACCGCCGGACAGGAACGCGATGCCCGGAACGGACGCCGGCACGCAGGACTTGAGCACGCGCACCGTCTTCTCGGCCACTTCTTCCACCGACGCGCGCTTGGCGGATTTCTTGCCGGGCACGATCATGTTGGGCTTGAGCACCATGCCTTCGAGCGCGATGCGCTGATAGTAAAGCTGCTCGAACACCGTCTTGAGCACCCACTCGGTGATGGCGGCGCAGCGGTCGGCATCGTGGTCGCCGTCCATCAGCACTTCCGGCTCGACGATCGGCACGATGTCTTGTTCCTGGCAGAGCGCCGCATAGCGTGCGAGCGCATTGGCGTTGGTCATGATGGCGTTGTAGCTCGGGATGCCGGCGCCGATGTCGATCACCGCGCGCCACTTGGCGAACTTCGCGCCGAGCTCGCGATATTCAATCAGCCGCTCGCGCAGGCCGTCGAGGCCCTCGGTGATGACCTCGCCCGGGCAGAAGGGCAGGGGCTTGGTGCCTGTGTCGACCTTGATGCCCGGCAGAGAGCCCGCTTTCTCGATGATCTTGACCAGCGGCGTGCCGTCCGAAGCCTCTTGCCGGATCGTCTCGTCATAGAGGATGACGCCGGAAATATGCTTCGACATCGCTTCGGCGCTGCGGAACAGAAGCTCGCGATAGTCGCGCCGGCTGGTCGGCGTCGAATCCACGCCGATGGCGTCGAAACGCTTTTTGATCGTGCCGCTCAATTCATCGGCGGCCAGGATGCCGCGGCCCGGAGCGACCATGGCCTCGGCGACTTTGTTGAGTTCCGTGAGATTCATCGCGCGTTCCTCGATGTGCGGATCAACAGCCGGCTCATTATGCCGAACTGCCGGCCGTAGCGGGAGTGGGGGTAGCTTTGAGAACCTCGACGCCCGGCAGCACCTTGCCCTCGAGCCATTCGAGGAAGGCGCCGCCCGCGGTCGAAACATAAGTGAAGCGGCCGGTGACGCCGGCGAGGTTGAGCGCGGCCATGGTGTCGCCGCCGCCGGCGATGCTGACAAGCTTGCCGCTGGCGGTCAGTTCGGCGGCCGCTTCCGCCACTTCGACGGTGCCGTTGTCGAACGGTTCCATCTCGAAGGCGCCGAACGGGCCGTTCCAGACGAGCGTCTTGGTGCGCGCCAGCACGGAGATCACGTACTCGACGGTGCGCGGGCCGATATCGAGGATGATGTCGTTTTCGCCGACCGCGTCGACGGACACGACGCGCGAGGGCGCGTGCGCGGCGAAGGTTTGCGCCACCACGACGTCGACCGGCAGCACGATCTCGCGCTTGAGCGAGTTCGCCTTGGCGAGGATGTCGCGCGCGGTCTGCACGAGGTCGTTCTCGCACAGCGATTTGCCGACGGCCTTGCCCTGCGCGGCAAGGAAGGTGTTGGCCATGCCGCCGCCGATGATCAGCGTGTCGACGTGATTAAGGAGATTGCCGAGGAGATCGAGCTTGGTGGAAACCTTGGCGCCGCCGACGATGGCCGCGACCGGGCGCTGCGGCGTGTGCAGCGCCTTCTCCAGCGCCGCCAGTTCTTCCTGCATGGCGCGGCCGGCATAAGCGGGCAGAAGATGCGCGATCGCCTCGACGGAAGCGTGCGCGCGGTGCGCAACCGAAAACGCGTCGTCCACATAGATGTCGCCGAGCTTCGCAAGAGCGGCCGCAAGGGCGGGATCGTTCTTTTCCTCGCCCTTGTAGAAGCGGGTATTCTCCAGGCAGAGAATGTCGCCGGGCTTTAAGCGCGCGACCGCCTGTTCGGCGACCTCACCGATGCAATCGTCGGCAAAGGCGATCGGCCGCCCGATGATGCGCGCGACCGCGGCGACCACGGGCTTGAGCAATTCCTTCGGATCACGGCCTTTCGGCCGGCCGTAGTGCGAAAGCAGGATCACCTTGCCGCCGCGGTCGGCGATCTCGGTGATGGTCGGGGCATTGCGCTCGATGCGCGAAACGTCCGCCACTTCGCCATCGTGCATGGGAACGTTGAAGTCGACGCGGACGAGGACGCGTTTGCCCTTGACGTCGGCGTCGTCGAGGTTGCGGAAGCGCATGACGGCAAGCTCAGCTGAGCTTGCCCATCGCAACTGCGGTATCGATCATCCGATTGGAGAAGCCCCACTCGTTGTCGTACCACGACATCACGCGCACCAGCGTGCTGTCGATCACCTTGGTCTGATCCATGTGGAAGACCGAGGAATGCGGATCGTGGTTGAAGTCGGTCGAGACGTTGGGCGCTTCGGTGAAACCAAGAATGCCCTTGAGCTGCTGCTCGGCGGCGCGCTTCACCGCGGCGTTGATCTCGTCCTTCGAGGTGGCGCGCTTGGCGACGAACTTGAAATCGACCACCGAGACGTTCGGTGTCGGCACGCGGATGGCGACGCCGTCGAGCCGGCCGGCCAATTCCGGCAGCACCAGGCCCACGGCCTTCGCCGCGCCGGTCGAGGTCGGGATCATGTTGATGGCGGCGGCGCGCGCCCGGTAGAGATCCTTGTGCACCTGATCGAGCGTGGGCTGATCGTTGGTGTAGGCATGGATGGTGGTCATGAAGCCCTTGTCGATGCCGACGGCATCGTTGAGCACCTTCACCACCGGGGCGAGGCAGTTGGTCGTGCAAGATGCATTGGAAACGACCGTGTGCGACTTGTTCAGCTTGTCGTGGTTGACGCCATAGACCACGGTGATGTCGGCGCCTTCGGCCGGCGCGGAGACCAGCACGCGCTTGGCGCCGGCCTTAAGATGCGCCGCCGCCTTGTCCTTGGCGGTAAAGATGCCGGTGCATTCAAGCGCGACGTCGATGCCGAGCTCTTTCCACGGAAGCTGCGTCGGATCCTTGATGGCGGTGACTTTGATGGCTCCGTTGCCGCAGGTGATGGTGTCACCCTTGACCGTGACTTCGCCGGGAAAGCGGCCGTGCACGGAATCGTAGCGCAGCAGATGCGCGTTGGTCTCGACCGGCGCGAGATCGTTAATGGCAAGGATCTCGATGTCGTTACGGCCCGCCTCGACGGCGGCGCGCAGAATGTTGCGGCCGATGCGGCCAAATCCGTTGATCGCTACGCGAACAGACATAACCCAGTCTCCCTACGATTTCTTACAGACGCGCCAACGCGGCCTCTGCCACCTTCTCGGGGGTAATGCCAAAATGTTGGTAAAGCTGTTTGAAGGGCCCACTGGCGCCAAAACCGCTCAAGCCGACAAAAGTTCCTTCCGAGCCGATAATCGCATCCCAGCCTTGGCGGATGCCGGCTTCGACGCCGACCTTAACCGGCGAATTGCCGATGATCGCTTCGCGCTCGGCATCCGGTGCGGCGAGCAAAAGTTCGAAACACGGCACCGAGACGACGCGCGCCGGCACGCCTTGCGCGGCCAGAAGCTTAAGCGCCGCGACCGCGATCGCGACTTCCGATCCGGAAGCAAACAGCGAGACGGAAGCCGCGCCGCCCTCGGCGGCAACAAGCTCATAGGCGCCGTGCGCACAGCGGTTGCCGGTGTCGAGGGCGAGGCGCAGTTGCGGCACGTTCTGCCGTGTCAAGGCGAGCACGCTCGGCCCGCTCTTGTCCTCGAGCGCAAGCTGCCAGCACTCGACCGTTTCGACCGCGTCGCACGGACGGTAGACTTTGAGATTGGGAATAGCGCGCAGAGCGGCGAGCTGCTCGATCGGCTGGTGCGTCGGCCCGTCTTCGCCGAGCCCGATCGAGTCGTGCGTCATCACGTGGATGACGCGCTGACCCATGAGCGCGGCGAGCCGGATCGCCGGCCGGCAATAATCGGAGAAGACCAGGAAGGTGCCGGAATACGGAATGATGCCGCCATGCAGCGCCATGCCGTTCATGGCGGCGGCCATGCCGTGCTCGCGCACGCCGTAATGAATGAAGCGGCCGCCATAGTCGGCGGCGTTCAGCGTCTTCATCGCCTTGGCGCGCGTGTTGTTGGAGCCGGTGAGATCGGCGGAGCCGCCGATCATTTCCGGCAGCGCGGCCGTCAGGGCTTCAAGCGCAAACTCGGAGGCCGAGCGCGTCGCGATTTCCTTGGGCGCGGCCGCGAGCTTCTGTTTCACTTCGCCGACCGCGGCGGCGAGCGCCTGGCCGATGTCGCCGCGCGTGCGACGCTCGAATTCGGCGCGCTTTTGGGAATCGAGCGCGGCGACGCGCATGTCCCAAGCGAGACGCGCCGGCTTGCCGCGCGCGCCGGCTGCGCGCCATTGGTCGAGAATGGCGGCGGGAATTTCGAACGGCGGCGCGCTCCAGCCAAGCTTCTCGCGGGCGCCAGCGATCTCTTCGGCGCCGAGCGGCGAGCCGTGGCTTTTTTCGCTGCCGGCCTTGTTCGGTGCGCCAAAACCGATGGTGGTGCGGCAGGCGATCAGCGAGGGGCGATCGGACGCCTTGGCAGCTTCCAGCGCTGCTGCAATCGCCGCCGGATCGTGGCCGTCGACGCGTGTCGCCGCCCAGCCGGCGGACTCGAAGCGCTTCACTTGATCGACAGAGTCGGCAAGCGTCAGCGGACCGTCGATCGAGATGCCGTTGTCGTCGAACAGAACGATGAGCTTCTTGAGCTTGAGATGGCCGGCAAGCGCGATCGCTTCCTGGCTGATGCCTTCCATCAGGTCGCCGTCGGAGGCGAGCACGTAGGTCGTGTGATCGACGACGTCGCCGCCGAATACCGCGGCGAGGTGGCGTTCGGCGATGGCCATGCCGACCGCATTGGCCAGGCCCTGGCCGAGCGGCCCGGTCGTCGTCTCGATGCCGGGCGTGTGGCCGTGTTCCGGATGGCCGGGCGTCAGCGAGCCGAGCTGGCGGAAATTCTTGATCTCCTCGATCGTCATCTTCTCATAGCCGAGAAGATAGAGCAGCGCGTAGATCAGCATCGATCCGTGGCCGGCCGACAGCACGAAGCGGTCGCGATCGGGCCAGGCCGGATCGCTGGGATCGAATTTCAGAAAGCGCGTGAATAACACCGTCGCGATATCGGCCGCGCCGAGCGGTAACCCGGGATGGCCGGCCTTCGCTCGCTCCACCGCATCCATGGCCAGGGCGCGAATCGCATTCGCCATACGGTCATGCTCCGCGCGAGCGGTCGGACTCATGGCGGTAGCGGGAAAGCGCGAGGGCTGGGCGAGGACTGTGCTCGCCGCAAGGATGCGATCCGGCATCGTCATGGAACGGGCCAAACGCGGCATATGAGGAGGCCGCGATCACGTGAATAGGCGGCGATCAGATAGCATGCGAGCCGGACGAGTCAATTGCGCGGCCGCAATGCCCGCGGCGTCATGCACAGGGGCGGACGAAAGCTGCTTTGGACGTTGACGCTGAAGCTCGATGCGACGTAAGCTTCCGTGCGTAAATTGTTGCGGTCGCACGGTTTTCACGTGTGGTTCGCGATGCCTGTGGCCGCCCAGGATGGCCAAATGAGCGACAACAATTCCGTCGAGCTCGCCAGCCAGCGCTTGGCGCTTGCTCTTGATGCGCTCGAAGCGGCGGCGGACCGGCGGCGCGAGCTCGATCGTGGGCAGGATGCGCTCGTCACCCAGATCCACGCGCTCGGCACCGATCGGGCGCGGCTTGCAAGCGAACTCGATCATGCGACGGCGCGTTCCCGCGGATTGGAAACCGCCACACGGGAAGTTGCGCGGCGGGTCGATCAGGCGATTGAAACCATCCGCGGCGTGCTCACAGACGAGAAATAGCGACAAGCGAAACGGACAAGATCGCGGCGACGGAGGAAGCCAAGCTTCGGATCGAGCGAGAACGAGGGATGCCTCAGGTCAACGTCACCATCAACGGCCGGCAGTTCCGCATGGCGTGCGAGGACGGCCAGGAAGAACATCTGACGAGGCTCGCCCGCGAGCTCGACGCGCGCATTGAATCACTGCGCGGCAAGTTCGGTGAAATCGGCGACACCCGGTTGACCGTCATGGCGGCGCTCACCATCGCCGACGAGCTCGGCGAGATGGCGTCGCGGCTGCGGCGTCTGGAGGACGAGCTCATGGCCGTCCAAGAGGCGCAGGTGGCGAGCACCGATCGCCACCAAACAGGCCAGGCGTCGGCGGCCGCTTTGCTGAACGCCGCCGCCGAGCGGATCGAGAGCGTCACCAAAAAGCTCAACACGACGGTCGGCGCGAACAGCTGTCGCGTTGGGCTAAGCCGTTTGAGGCACCTCATCGGGCTGCATCGAGACGCGGCCGTTCAAGTGCGTCTGATACGATGCCAATCGCGCAAAACCATCCTGTTCGACAACGCTCAAGCGACATCCAACTCGACCGCATACTTCGTCCGCCGGCAGAACGGCTCAATACTCGCCACCAAGGGGCGCTGGTGGATAGTAGCCTGGCGCCGGTGTAGCGGGGCCCGTAATAGCGGGGAGCGTAATTGTAGATCGGCCTTCCGGGCCCCTCTGCTTGGGCTTGGGCACCGCCTCCGACGCGCTGTGCCACCCACGTGCCTTGGCAGGCGCCGGCGCTGCCTTGACCGCGCCAAACGCCGCTGCCGCGCGCGCGGTTCAGGTGGCCGGAGCCGCTGGCCGATTGGCCGCCGGCCTGCACAGCGACGCTGACTGCCCCGCCGGGTGAGACTCGTCCTTGCACGGCCGCCCCGCCGTCGCCGGCCATGACCATTCCGTTGGAAATCTGCACGCCGTAGCGCGACGTGGGTTCGCAGGCGCCGCCTCGCGTCATCACCGTCACGCTCCACGCGCCGTCATAGGGGCTGCGGGCGAGAGCCGGATCGGCAATAGCCAAGCCGGCCAGTATCAAGGCGGAAGCGCAGAGGCAGGTACGCAGTTGCACGCGGACCATGCCGCCGCCGCTGCCGGGCGTGGACGCAATCATTTCCTTACTCGTGCTGAACATGTCTCATCTCCTGATCGCGATCGTAGCTCTTCTGTTTGAGCATGATCTTTTCCGAAAACCGGTTCGCTTTTCGGGATCATGCTCCAGTGCGTTGACCGATCGTTAAGCGTGCGGCTGTTGCGAGCTCAGTACAGCGTCGCGTCTTGCCGCGATCGTGTCGTCGTCAACGCGTCGCGCTTGGCAGAAGCCGCCATGCCCCGTGGTTACCAATCACCAAATCGTCGATACGCACTTCGGAGCGGGCAATGGCAAGTGCGAAGCGCCGGCCGCTCAATCAACCGCGCGGTAGCGCGTCGGTTCCCTCGTCGCGAAGATGCAGAGCGGCGTGCCGCGCTAGGCCGCCGGCGCGTCAGGATTAACTTCGCGCACGAGCGAACACGGCGGACGCTCGATTGGGTGGCGTTGCCGCCGCTCCGGGACTACATTGGTAAACGCGGGGCTGCCCGGTGCGTGAGGAGCCATTATCCCCGGGGCCTTATCGATCCTTCAGGGAGCTGTCCCTGTCCGAGCTCGTGGGTTCGGACACATGGCGCCCACCTACTTTCGTAGGGAACCCGGGATCGAGCGCTCCAACGGCCGGGGCGGCTCCGCACTTTTTCCGTCACCCTGAGGTGCGCGCCAAAGGCGCGCCTCGGAGGGCGACGGCCTCACTGCCTCGGCCGCTCATCCTTCGAGGCTCGCTGCGCTCGCACCTCAGGATGACGGCAAACGTGGAGTCTGTCTCTCAGACCAAATCCGATCTCCGCCGCGAGATGATCGCGCGGCGCGATGCATTCCCGCCGGACGCCCGTAGCGCGGCGGCCGAGGCGATCGCGGCGCGGCCGTTTCCGCTTTCGATTCCGGCGGGCACGATCGTGTCGGGCTTCATGCCGATGAAGAGCGAGATCAATCCGCTGCCGCTGATGAAGAAGCTTGCGGATGCGGGTGCACGCCTCGCCCTGCCGGTGACCGGCCGGCGCGGCCAGCCGCTGACCATGCGCGCCTGGACGTGGGGTGAGCCGCTGGCGTCCGGCGTGTGGGGCATCCGCGAGCCGAAACCGGAGGCGCCGCAGGTCGATCCGGACATGCTGCTCGTTCCGCTGCTCGCCTTCGATCGCGCCGGGTACCGCCTCGGTTATGGCGGCGGATATTACGATCTGACGCTTGCCCAGCTCCGCTCCCGCAAAGCCGTGATTGCCGTGGGACTTGCCTTTGCCATCCAGGAAATTGCCGGCGTGCCGACGACGCCACGCGACGCGACGCTCGATCTTGTGCTAACCGAGCACGAGGTTATCGATCTGCGTTCATGAGCCTTATGAAGAAACGACCCCTCTCACGAACCCTCTCCCGTATTGCCGGCGATGAGGGGGACCTTTCCTGATGCGCATTCTCTTTGTCGGCGACGTGGTGGGTCGCAGCGGGCGCGCGGTCGTCACCGAGCGGCTGCCCGGCCTGATCCGCGACTGGAAGCTCGACTGCGTCATCGTCAATGGCGAGAACGCGGCCGGCGGTTTCGGCATCACCGAGGCGATCTATAACGAGTTCATCGAAGCGGGCGCCGATGCGGTCACGCTCGGCAATCACGCCTGGGACCAGAAGGAAGCACTGGTCTTCATCGAGCGCGCGCCGCGGCTGATACGGCCGATCAACTATCCGGCCGGCACCCCCGGGCGCGGTGCCGCGCTGATCGACACAAAGACCGGCGGTCGCGTGCTGGTGGTCAATGCCATGGGCCGCATCTTCATGGATCCGCTGGACGATCCCTTCGCCGCGGTCGACCGCGAACTGACCGCCTGCGCGTTGCGTTCGGGTGCCGACGCGATCCTCGTCGACATGCACGCGGAGACCACCAGCGAGAAGCAGGCGATGGGCTATTTCTGCGACGGCCGCGCCAGCATCGTCGCGGGCACGCACACGCATGCGCCGACCGCGGACCTGCGCATCCTGCCGGGCGGCACCGCGTTCATGAGCGATGTCGGCATGACCGGCGACTACAACTCGGTGATCGGCATGACCAAGGAGGAGCCGTTGCAGCGCTTCCTGCGGCGCGTTCCGTCCTCCCGGTTCGAGACGGCGACCGGGCCGGCGACCTTGTGCGGGCTTGCGGTCGAGACCGATGCGGCGACCGGCCTTGCGCAACGCGTCGCCGCGGTGCGGCTCGGCGGGTGCCTTGAGCCGGCAGTGCCCGCATTCTGGAGCTAAGTTTCTTCTCCCTCGCCCCAACGGGAGAGGGTGGTGAGGGGGCACCGAGCGACGATCTCTAACTCCGAACCCCCTCACCCGGATGGCTTCGCAATCCGACCTCTCCCCCGCGGGGAGAGGTAATGGTGCCGACGCGTCACCTTTATTTCCGCCGTCTGGCGGCCTATAAGGCGTGCCGCATCAACGCATTCAAACCTAACGAGCGCGAGAAAGAGCGCGAGAGCGAGCTATGGCGGGACATTCGCAATTCAAGAACATCATGCACCGCAAGGGGCGGCAGGACGCGGCGAAGTCCAAGCTGTTCGGCAAGCTCGCGCGCGAAATCACGGTGTCCGCCAAGATCGGGCTGCCCGATCCGGCGATGAATGCGCGGCTGCGCGCCGCCATCATCGCCGCGCGCGCCGAGAACATGCCCAAGGACAATATCGATCGCGCGATCAAGAAGGCGCAGGGCAACGACAGCGAGAACTACGAGGAGATCCGCTACGAAGGCTACGGCCCGGGCGGGGTCGCGGTGATCGTCGAGGTCTTGACCGACAATCGCAACCGCACCGCCGGCGAGGTGCGTGCCGCCTTCACCAAGAGCGGCGGCAATCTCGCGGAGACCGGCGCGGTCTCCTTCATGTTCGATCGTGTCGGCGTCATCGAATACGACGCCAAGATCGCAGGCCCGGAGGCGATGTTCGAAGCAGCCCTCGAAGCCGGCGCCGACGACGTGGTCTCGAACGAAAGCGGCCATGAAGTCTATGCCGCGCAGGATCAATATGGCGCGGTGGCCAAGGCGTTAGAGGCGAAATTTGGCGAGCCGCGCAAAGCGGCCTTGGTCTGGCGGCCGCAAAACACCGTCGCCGTCGGCGACGAGCAGGGCGAGAAGCTTCTCAAGCTCATCGAGAACTTGAACGAGCATGACGATGTGCAGAACGTCTATGCGAATTTCGAGGTCTCGGACGCGCTGGTGCAAAGGATGAGCGCGTAGTGCGGCGACGAGAAAGGCGAGCCGATTGCCGGCGCGTTATTTGGTGACCTTGGGGCGCCGCGGTTTGTCGCTGTCCGGTTCGCTCGGCGAAAACGACACTGTGAGCCAGGCATTCCAGCCGGCCGGCCGGTGCGTCGCATCGAACTCCCAATAGCCCTTGAGATTGAGACTGGTCTGTACTGATCCGGTCGTGAACGTGTAGTTGATCTGCGGACCAACACCCATGACGCGCGACTCGAACTCGCCAACGTGGTCGCCGGGGCCGCTGTCGGGGCTGATCTGGTGATAGATGTAGCCGACGGCGCCGACATAAATCTCCTTCGACACCGCTTGCGAGAGCGCCCAATCGAGGTGCCAGTCGACGCCGCTCTGATAGCTCGTATTCGGGTTGATGAGGTTATAGGTGGCGCCTGTCACCACCGAAAACTCGGAGCCTTTCTTGGCGTCGTAATAGGTGTAGCCGCCGCCGCCGTCGACCGCGCCGTGACCGACGCCGATATTGGCGAGGTCGCGCGCGTTGTAAGCGCCGACCGGAATGTTTCCGGTCACGTAGGTCGTCCAATTGTGCACGCCGCTGCTCCAGCGCAACTGCGCCAACGGATTGAGATCGCCAAAGCCCGTGGTCGTCTCGATTTCCTTGACGCGCCTGGTGATGACCGTTGAACCCACTATGGCGGTCAGTGCCCTGTCCAATTCCACGGTCTGGGTGCCCGCTGCCACCGTCACGCCGACGGAAAATTGTCCGCCAAAGACCGGCGTGGCGAAGGCGTAGCCCGGATTGATGTTCAACGTGTCGTGGCCGGACTTGTAGGTCGATGTCTCGTCGAGACGGACGGTTGAAGGGATCCGTCCGGTGGTGATGGCGCGCGCCGTCGCGACGTCCGCGCCGGCATTGGCCGACGTGTAGTAGTCGACGATCGCGAGCGACCAGCCGGGCGGCTGTTGTGGAATGGCGGAGAAGCTGGCGAACGTCCCCGGCGCCCAGAAGGAGGTGCCGCCTTCGTCGGCGATGGCGGCGGCCGGCGAGATGACGCAGGCGATCGCAGCCGCCACGGCTGCGGCCGGCAGCCGCGACCCGAATTTCCGGGCATGCCTCTTTGGATGTCGTGCGATCGCCGGCCCCCTGTTTCACGCCGATCGTCAGCCGCAAAAAGCTTTCGGCGCCACGACTTGACACGACTTGACTCGACCTGGCCGCGACCTGCCTCGGTTACGATCGCGCAGTGATGGCGTGCTATCGTGATTTTGGCATGACGCGACCGATTCGCATTATCGGCATCGATCCGGGGCTCCGCCGCACCGGCTGGGGTGTGGTCGAGAGTGCCGGTAATCGGTTGAGCTTTCTCGGCTGCGGCTCGGTGACGACCGACGATCGCGATGATCTTGCGGCGCGGCTTCTTGCCATTCATGACGGCCTGATGCGGATCCTGGAGGAATTTCGGCCCGACGAGGCGGCGGTCGAAGCGACCTTCGTGAACAAGGACGCCAAGGCGACGCTCAAGCTCGGCCAGGCGCGCGGTATCGCCATGGTGGTGCCCGCCAGGGCCGGCATGCGGGTCGCCGAATATGCGCCCAATTTGGTGAAGAAGAGCATTGTCGGCGTCGGCCACGGCGACAAGAATCAGGTGCGGATGATGATCGGCGTGCTTCTCCCCAAGGCCGATCCTTCATCCGACGATGCCGCCGATGCGCTCGCCATCGCGGTGACGCACGCGCACCATAGACAAAGCGTGGTTCTCAAAGTGGCGGTGCGATGATTGACGTTTCCTACGCCGTCATTCCGGGACGGCCCAAAGGGCCGGGCCCGGAATCCATAGCCACAGGCCTGTCGGTGCGGGCGCTGAGCTTGTCCTGCAGCGACACTGGATATGGATTCCGGGCTCCTCGCTTCGCTCGGCCCCGGAATGACGAGCTTGGTCTGCAGGCTGCGAAATGATCGGCAAGCTGAAAGGCGTGATCAATTCCTACGGCGAGGATCACGTGATCCTCGACGTGAACGGCGTCGGCTATCTGGTGCATTGCTCGGCGCGCACGCTGCAGGAATTGCCGCCGGCCGGGCAGGTGGCGACGCTCTCGATCGAGACTTATGTGCGCGAGGATCAGATCCGCCTGTTCGGCTTCATGACCGACGTCGAGCGCGAGTGGTTTCGGCTGCTGCAAACGGTGCAGGGCGTGGGCGCCAAGGTTGCGCTTGCCGTGCTCGGTACGCTCAAGCCCGCCGATCTCGCGTCCGCCATCGCCATGCGCGACAAGGCGATGGTGGCGCGCACGCCCGGCGTCGGGCCGAAAGTCGCCGAGCGCATCGTCACCGAGCTGAAGGACAAGGCGCCGGCCTACGCCGAGGTCGATCCGGCTTTGGTCCGGCTCTCCGGTGCGCTCGAGGACAAGCGCGCGCCGCAGCCGATCAGCGATGCGGTTTCGGCGCTGGTCAATCTCGGCTATGGCCAGCCGCAAGCCACGGCGGCAGTTGCCGCGGCCGCGCGCAATGCGGGCGAGGGCGCCGAGGTCAAGACGCTCATCCGGCTGGGGCTCAAGGAGTTGGCGAAGTGACCGAAGCGAGCGTGCCGGTTTCGCGCCTGCTTGTGTTCGCTGCACTGTGCGTTGGCCTTGGGCCCGCGATCGGAGCGTTTGTGGCAATACTTCAATCAGAAATGTTCGGTCCTCATATCGGCCATCCTCTTGCTTTGATCTTCAACATTCGGCTCATCGGCCCAATTCTTCTCGTCGGCTACATGATCGGCGCCCCAGTTGCCCTGATCGCCGCGATTCTCTTCGCCGTCATGGTATATCGGCGCGACTGGCATGGGCTGGGCGCCGCCAATCTTGCGGCCATTGTTGCAACCGCCCTTCTGCTCGTGAGCGTGGCAATGTTGAGTCTCGCTCGTGGAAGCCGAGTTGACTTGTCGCCCCATGCGATCAGCAATTTGGGTGCGATTGTGATGTGCAGCATCGTTGCGATCACAGTGTGTTGGTGCATCGCTCGCGTCGTTGGAATTTTGCGATGAAGAAGCCGGCGAAGCTCATCAAAAGCGATCGCGAATTGGTCGATGCGGCGACCGCGGCGATCAAACAACGTTACCGCAACGACTGGCAGGAAGTCGGCGCGGCGCTGCGCACGCGCTCCGGCAAGATCTTTACCGGCGTCAATCTCGATGCCTATCTCGGCCGCATGGCGGTGTGCGCGGAAGCGGTGGCTTTGGGCCGCGCCTTTGTCGAGCTCGGCGCCGATGGCATCGAGACGATCGTCGCCGTGCGCCATCCGCCGCCGGACGAGAAGGATCAGAATATCCGGGTAGTGTCGCCGTGCGGCGCCTGCCGCGAGCTGATCTTCGATTATGATCCGAAAGCGCGGGTGATCGTGCCGAACGGCAAATCGCCGGGCGTCGTGGCGATCAGCGATCTGTTGCCGAACAAATATCGGCGAGGGCCGGAGACGTGACCGCGACCCCCGGACGCAAGCTCGTAGGTGCCGAGCACCGCGACGAGGACGCGGCGGAGGCCTCGCTGCGGCCGCAGAAACTTTCCGAATTCGTCGGCCAGGAGCAGGCGCGCAAAAATCTCGCGGTCTTCATCGAGGCGGCCCGCGCGCGCAAGGAAGCGCTCGATCACGTGCTGTTCGTAGGCCCCCCGGGCCTCGGCAAAACGACGCTGGCGCAGATCGTCGCGCGCGAGCTCGGGGTGAATTTCCGCGGCACGTCGGGGCCGGTGATCGCCAAAGCCGGCGATCTCGCGGCGCTGCTCACCAATCTGGAAGAGCGCGACGTTTTGTTCATCGACGAGATTCACCGGCTCAATCCGGCGGTCGAGGAGGTGCTTTACCCGGCGATGGAGGATTTTCAGCTCGATCTGATCATCGGCTCGGGGCCGGCGGCGCGCTCGGTGAAGCTCGATCTCGCCAAATTCACGCTGGTCGGCGCGACCACGCGTGCCGGGCTTCTCACAAATCCGCTGCGCGACCGTTTCGGCATTCCGGTGCGGCTCAATTTTTATTCGGTGGCCGAGCTCGAACTGATCGTCAATCGCGGCGCGCGCGTTCTCGGCATCGGCATTACGCCCGATGGCTCAAACGAGATCGCGCGGCGCGCCCGCGGCACGCCGCGCATCGCCGGCCGGCTGTTGCGGCGCGTGCGCGATTTCGCCGCCGTCGCCGGCGCTGCTTCGATCGATCGCGCGGTCGCCGACAAGGCGCTGGCGGCGCTTGAGGTCGATGCCGCCGGACTTGACGCGATGGACCGACGTTATCTGACGACGATCGCCGTGAACTATGGCGGCGGTCCGGTCGGCGTCGAGACGCTCGCCGCCGCCCTGTCCGAGCCGCGCGATGCCATCGAGGACATCATCGAGCCTTATCTCATTCAATGCGGATTGTTGCAGCGCACCCCGCGCGGACGGCTGATCACCAGTCACGCGTTTCGCCATCTCGGCCTGGCCGAGCCCGCGCGCGATCCGGCGCAGTTCGGCTTGTTTGGTGGCGACGAGGAAGGCTAGAGCAAAATCCGATCGACACGCATTGGCTCTCATTCCGCTCGTCCCCGCGAAGGCGGGGACCCGGCTGTTTTGCGACCGCCCCTGGATTTCCGCTTGCGCGGGAATGAGCGGAGATGTGCCTGCGCTTGATTACTTATTTCAGATCGCGCCGCGCCAGCGGCTTTGCAAATATCGTAGCGATGGTCGCATTGCCGGTGGCGCTGGAAATAACGGTCTCCACCCGTACCACCATGGCCTTGTTCTTGGCGTAGCCCCCGTACCAGCCCTCGGTACCTTTAAATCCTTCGACGTCGGCGAGCGCGCGAGAGGCTGGGTCTTCAAACCAGACGACCGCAGGATCGGCGGCTTGGAATGCTGCCTTGACGTCGGCGGCAATCTGTTTTGCCTTCTCCGCCGATTGCGGCGGCTGCGCGCCAAAGCCCGAAGAATCGCAGCGGTATTCATAACGCGAGCCTTCGCCGCGTTTGTAGACGTAGCAAGCATTGATCAAGCTGCCGATCGGCTGCGTGCCTTGCCAGACCGCGTCGCCGCGCGTATCGACGGTTGCCTTGCCCTTGAGCTTTGCGAAGTTGCCGGAGCGTGCCGCCAGAATTTTCTGCAGCGAAACGCACACGTCGTCGGTGCAATCGGCCAATGCCGGCCCCGTCAGTAACAGCAAAGCAACGGGCATGAAAAGCCGCCGCGTCATCCCGAGCCCCCAACTCGATTGATCCAGCAGAGCTGTTCGACTATAGCGCCGCCTCGCGAAGCTGCGACAGCAATTTGGCGGGCGCGCAAGGCGCTGACCGCGCCAAGCGGCTATGATAGAGGGCTCTGGCGCTCGGCGTTTGGCGAGTGCGTTTGTCTGGAGTGAACATGCCAAAGACGATGTCAGGCGGTTGCCACTGCGGGCGCATACGTTTCCGCGTCACGGCGGACCTCTCGCGCATCACCGAGTGCAATTGCTCGATCTGCACCAAGAAGGGCTTTCTGCATTTGATTGTGCCGCCGGAGCAGTTCGAGCTTCTCAGCGGTGCGGACGCGCTCACCACCTATCGATTCAACACCGGCACGGCCAAGCACACATTCTGCTCGACCTGCGGCATTCATGCCTTCTATGTGCCGCGCTCCGATCCCGACAAGATCGACGTCAATGTCCGTTGTCTCGACGATGTCGATATCGCAGCGATCAAGCTGCACACGTTCGACGGACAGAACTGGGAGCAATCGATGGCCGGGCGGGTGCCGTGGAAGTAAGCGACAAGTCGCGAAGCCGGCAATTGGCGTGCCAGCCCTTTGGATGGTATACAGAGCCATGAAGACCACCACGGAGAAAGCCGCCGAAGCCCTTGAGCTTTTGCCCGAAGACATGCGGGAAACCGCGGTCGCATATCTGCTCGAACAGGCAGAAAAATTTCGGGTCCTTAAGGCGCAGGTGACTGAAGGTTTGGATGACGTTGCTGCTGGGCACGTCTCGGAATGGAATTTCGAAGAATTTCTTCGCCAAGCGCGGACTCCGAAAGTTAGATAGCTGTCGGAATGGGGATCGTTCTTTCCGACAAAGCGAGGGCGGACCTCTTACAAATTTTTCGGTACATCGATGAACGTAGTCCGAATGCCGCGATCGCTTTCATTCGGAGGATCGATACGAATTTCGAGAATCTTGTTCGATTTCCGTTCATCGGTCGGGAGCGTTCCAATCTTGCTCCCGGATTGCGGTGCCTCGTAGTCGGCCTCCATCTCACTATTTTACACTGTCGAGCGCGACAGCATTACCGTCGTCCGGGTGATCGACGGCCGCATGGATGTTGATGAAGAATTCCAGCGATGAATGATAAGCAGACCATTCCCCTCGACGGCGAAATCCGTGACGGACGCCACATCTTCATCGTGCGCGTCTATTACGAGGACACCGACTTCACCGGCATCGTCTATCACGCCAATTATCTGCGCTACATGGAGCGCGGGCGGACCAACTATCTGCGTCTCATTGGCGCCGACCATCGGGCGTTGTTCGAAGCGGCCGAAAAAGAGGCGCCTGGTTTCGCGTTCGTGGTGCGCTCGATGACGCTCGACTTTCTGCGTCCTGCACGCATGGACGACGTGCTCGAGATCGTGACCGAGCCGCAGGAAGTCTTGGGCGCGTCTGTGACGCTGCGCCAGCGCGTGATGCGCGGCGAGGAGCTCCTGGCCGGCGCGAGCGTGCGGGTCGCCTTCATCAGCGCCGGCCGGGCGCGGCCCATTCCCAAGCCTCTGCGTATCGCGATGAAAGCCGATCTCGATACTAGAGCGGGATGACTTTTGTTATCCCGCTCTAGCCATTTGCTTGCGCATGATCTTTTCCGAAAACCGGTTCCACCCATCGGGTCAAAGCCCGAGGGCATGCTTTTCGGGATCATGCTTTAGGCAGTAATCGGGTCGGCAGGGCAGGGCGCGCCACCTTATATTGGGCTCATGAGCGAACACGGTTCCGGCAATCCTGGTTATGCGCTGTTCGAGACGGCGATCGGACGCTGCGGCATCGTTTGGAGCGCACGCGGCATCGTTGGCGTGCAGTTTCCCGAGGGCAGCGAGCAAGCAACCCGAAACCGTCTGCTGCGTCGCTTCCCGAGCGCCTGCGAGACGATCCCCTCTGAAGCCGTGCAGCGCACGATCGAGGACATCGTCGCGCTGCTTGCCGGAGAGTGCCGGGACTTGAGCGCAGCGGTCCTCGACTGGGACGCCGTGCCGGACTTCAATCGCCGCGTCTACGATGTCGCGCGCGCCATTCCCGTGGGCAGCACGTTGTCCTACGGCGAAGTCGCCGAGCGCCTCGGCGACCGCAACCTGGCCCGCGATGTCGCGCAGGCACTCGGGCAAAATCCTTTCCCGATCATCGTGCCGTGCCATCGCGTCATGGCGGCGGGCGGCAAGACTGGCGGATTTTCGGCGCCAGGCGGCGTGCGCACCAAGCTTCGGCTACTATCGATCGAGGGGGCGCAGCCCGGCGGTCCGACCTTATTTGCCGATCTTCCGCTCGCGACGCGGCCGCGCCGGCGCGCTTAATCCTGAACCCTGCACGCGGCATCGACGCGTGCCCCGATGTCATGTAAATACTATTTACATGAACTGGTCGAAGGAAGATAAGGAAAGCCCGCGCGGCTATCACCACGGCAATCTGAAGGAAGCGCTGTTGCGCGCCGCGCTCGAGCTGATCGCGAAAAAGGGGGCGGCCGGCTTCACCTTCGCCGAGGCCGCGCGCTGGGCCGGCGTCAGTCCCGCAGCGCCTTATCGGCATTTCCGCGATCGTGATGAGCTTCTGGCCAGCGTGGCGCTGCGTGGCTTCCATCTATTCGAAGAGGCGTTGGCGCGCGCCTGGGACGAGGGGCGGCCGGATGTGTTCTTCGCGCTCGATCGGCTAGGCCGGGCGTATCTCGATTTCGCGCGCAGCGAGCCCGCCTATTATTCGGCCATGTTCGAGGCCGGAGTTCCGCTCGCCGACAATCCCGAATTGCGCGACGCTGGCGACCGCGCCTTTGCGGTGCTGCGGGCTGCTGCCGAAAAGCTTTGCGCGCAGGTGCCGGCGCGCGACCGTCCGCCGGCGCTGATGGTGGCTTTGCATATCTGGGCGATGGCGCACGGCATCGCTTCGTTGTTCGGACGCGGTGACGCGGCGCGCCGCGCCTTGCCGATTGCGGCCGAGGAACTGCTCGAAGCTCAGACGTTGATTTATTTGCGCGGTTTGGGAGTGGCTAACGCAAAGCCCGCGGCGGCCACCTGATAGTTGCCGACCTGCTGCTACTTGGCGCTTGGTCTCGAATGGGCGGGCGCGCATCTCCGCTCATTCCCACGTAGGCGGGAATCCAGGGGCGGGTGCAAAGACTGGGTCCCCGCCTTCGCGGGGACGAGCGGATAGGGAGGTGGTCCAGTCTGGCGACTGCCTTGCCGCCGAGCGCTTGAACCCTATTTGCTTGGCGCTTGCCGCCACCCGGTCTTCACAAAGGCGAGAGCCACTTGACAGTTCGAGGCGGCGATGTAAATGTTATTTACATTCACACTTGGGAGGTCCCGACATGGTCCTCGTGGACAAACTCGACGAAATCGGAAAGCCGGCCTGGATCGCGCTCATTGTGCTCGGCTTCATGGCTTGGTGGCCGGTCGGCCTCCTGGCCCTCGCATTCTTTTTAGGGAGCGGCAGAATGGGATGCTCGTATCGGCACGGCGGCAACTGGCAGGCACACTGGCAGTCGAAGATGGAACGCATGCAAGGCAAAATGGATCGCATGCGGTCCAAGATGGAAGGTCGCGACTGGTGGGGCACGCCGCCCTCGAGCGGCAACCGCGCCTTCGATGAATACCGCTCCGAAACCCTGCGCCGGCTCGAAGACGAGCAGCGCGAATTCAAGGAATTCCTGGAGCGGCTTCGCTTTGCCAAGGACAGATCCGAATTCGATCAGTTCATGGCCGAGCGCCGCAACCGCCCGCCGAGCGAGGGTCCGCAGGGCCCGCAGCCGCCCCAACCGCCACAGTCGCCTTTCGCCTGAACTGTTCTTTCGCGGCGATACTCTTCCGGGCCGCCCGTCTGCCGACGGGCGGCCTTCGCATTTTCGAGGAATAAGGGCTCGCGCTTTTTGCCTTAACCGGGCGTTAAGCATATCCGCGTTTCGTAAGCGCCGAACGACCGGAGTAGCGCCCTAGTTTGGACAAGTTTCGCGATGATTTCGGTCAGGCCGGTGACGGGTCCGGCTTGGGTCCTCGTGAAATCATTAGGTCGCGGTCGGCGCGCAATGCGGCTGCCCCTGCCTTTGGTCCCGGCGCTAGTGCGAAAACACTAGTGCGCCGCACCGGTCATTGGCCCGGCTGGTTTGCCGAAAGGACGCGCCCATGAATCCTGCCGACATCTCAGCGTCGGCCATGCCGTTGACTTCGTCCGATCTGTCGCTGTTCCACCTGTTCTGGCAGGCCCATTGGCTGGTCAAGACGGTGATGCTCGGTCTGATCATCTGTTCCATATGGGTCTGGGCGATTGCCATCGACAAAACCATGCTGTTCCGGAGGATTCGCAAGGCGGCGGACTCTTTCGAACAGGCGTTCTGGTCGGGGCAGTCATTGGAGGAACTCTACACGTCGCTGGCCGCCAAGCCCGGCCACTCGACCGGCGCGCTGTTCGTTGCCGCCATGCGCGAATGGAAGCGCAGCTTCGAGGGGCATGCCCGCTCATTTGCCGGCCTGCAGATGCGCATCGAAAAGGTCATGGATGTCGCCATCGCCCGAGAGGTCGAGCACATGGAGCGGCGGCTCCTGGTGCTGGCGACGGTCGGCTCGGCGGGGCCCTTTATCGGCCTGTTCGGCACGATCTGGGGCATCATGACGAGCTTCCAGTCGATCGCCGCCTCCAAGAATACGTCACTGGCGGTGGTGGCGCCCGGCATTGCGGAAGCGCTGTTTGCGACCGCGATTGGTCTTATTGCCGCCATTCCGGCGACGATTTTCTACAATAAGTTCGTTTCCGAGGTGAACCGGCAGGCGCAACGCCTCGAAGGGTTTGCCGACGAGTTCTCCGCGATCCTGTCGCGGCAGATCGACGAACGGGGTTAGGGGCGGGGGCGGGTCATGGCGGCGAATGTCGTCAGTGGGTCGTCCGGCGGACGCGGCAGACGCGGCCGCCGCGCGGTGATGAGCGAAATCAACGTGACGCCCTTCGTCGACGTCATGCTGGTGCTCCTGATCGTCTTCATGGTGTCGGCACCGTTGCTGACCGTCGGCGTGCCGCTCGATTTGCCGCAAAGCCAGGCCAAGTCGCTGGAGCAGGACCGCGAGCCGCTCACGATCTCGGTGAATGTGCGCGGGCAGATCTTCTTGCAGAATACCGAGATCACGCCCGAAGAACTCGTGCCCAAGCTCAAGGCCATCACCGATGCGCGCGGCGGGCCCGATGAGCGCGTCTACGTTCGCGGCGACAAGAAAGTTGATTACGGCACGATGATGCGGGTGATGGGCCGGCTATCGGCGGCGGGCTATCATCGCGTCGCGCTGGTCACGGAAGTCGAGCAGGGCGGGGGATGAGGCGCAGCCTGGTCATATCGGGGATCCTGCACGCCGTGCTCCTGTTGTGGGGCGTGATCGCGTTTGTGGCCCGGCCGAACGAGGCGCCGCATGCCGATCCGCTGCCCGTCGAGTTCGTTTCCGACACGCAATTTTCGCAGCTCACCGCCGGCGTCAAAAACGCGCCCAAGCCGATCGACAACGCAAAGCCGCTGGCCGACAAGGTCGGCGAGCCGAAGCCGGTGAAAGAGCTCGCACCGAAGGTCGTCGATAAACCGGAGATCAGAACCGACTCCGCGCCGCCGCCGGAGCCGAAGCCCGAGGCGAAATCGCAGCCCAAGGTCGCGGAGAAATCGCAACCGAAGCCGGAGCCAAAGACGGAACCGAAGCCGGCCGAGAAAGCGGACAAGCCCAAGGACAAGCCGAAGCCCGATCAGGTCGCCGATGAATTGAAAAAGGACGAGGCGAAGAAGCCGCCGAAGCCTGAGAAGAAGCAGCGCGAGTTCAAGCCCGATCAGATCGCCGAGGAATTGAAAAAGGACGAGGCGAAGAAACAGCGGCCGTCGCCGAAATTCGATGCCGACCAGGTGGCGGCTTTGCTCGACCACCGCGAGCCGCAGCGCCAGGTGGCGACCGCCGAATCGCTCAACAGCGTCGCCGCGCTCGGCGCCCCGGTCGGCCAGGCCGCGCATCTGTCGCAGAGCGAGCTTGATGCGCTGCGCGCCAAGTTGATCTCGTTGTGGAATCCGCCGGCGGCCGTGAGCGTCCACCCCGATCTATATGTCGTCACCATCCGCATCCGGCTTGCACGCAATCACCGGCTGGTCGGCCAGCCGGAGGTTCTGACCAGCGGTGATGGTCCGTTGTTCGAGGCGACGCGCGACAGTGCGGTGCGCGCCGTGTTCCAGGCGCAGCCCTACGACATGCTTTCGCTGACCACCTACGATCAGTGGAAGGAAATCGATATCAACTTTGATCCCCGCGAGGTTTTCGGTGGTTGATCGCCGTAATTTGTTTCTTGCCGCTCCCGCAATGCGCGTGAATGCAGTGAACGAACTCAGCAGTCTTGATCCGTATTTGCACAGGGCGGCGCGACATGTCGCGCGAGGCTTGAGCCGGCGCGATACGCTTGTTCTCGGCGGCGCGGCGGCGGCCGGTCTCGCTATCGCTTCGTCGCCGGCAAGAGCCGTTACGGTCGACATCACGCAGGGCAATGTGCAGCCCATGCCGATCGCGATCCCGGACTTTCTCGGCGGGACGCCGGCCGACAACGAAACCGCGCATGGCGTTTCGCAGATCATCACCAACAATCTCAAGCGCAGCGGCTTGTTCGCGCCGCTCGATCCGGCCGCCTTTCTTGAAAAGATCACGAGCGTGGACGCGGTGCCGCGCTTTCCGGACTGGCGCACCATCAACGCGCAGGCGCTCGCGATCGGGCGGATCACGCGTCAGCCTGACGGACGGCTGAAAGCCGAGTTCCGGCTGTGGGACGTGCTGGCGGGCCAGCAACTCGCCGGCCAGCAATATTTCACCACCCCCGACAATTGGCGGCGCATCGCTCACATCATTTCGGATGCGATCTACGAGCGCCTGACCGGCGATAAGGGCTACTTCGACACCCGTATCGTGTTCGTCGACGAGACCGGGCCGGCCGAGCGCCGCATCAAGCGGCTCGCGATCATGGACCAGGACGGCGCCAACGTGCGCTATCTCACCCGCGGCGACGAACTGGTGCTGACGCCGCGCTTCTCGCCGTCGACGCAGGAGATCACCTACATGGCGTACGGCGCCGGCGATCCGCGCGTTTATTTGCTCAACATCGAAACCGGGCAGCGTGAAATCGTCGGTAATTTTCCCGGCATGAGTTTCTCGCCGCGCTTTTCGCCCGACGGGCAGCGCGTGGTCATGAGCCTGCAAGAGGGCAGCAACTCCAACATCTTCGTTATGGACTTGCGCTCGAAGGCGATGACGCGCCTGACCGACACGGCGGCGATCGACACCGCGCCGTCCTATTCGCCGGATGGCGCGAGAATCTGTTTTGAGTTCGGACCGCGGCGGTCGTCAACAAGTCTACATCATGGCGGCGTCCGGCGGGGCGGCGCAGCGGATCAGCTTCGGCGACGGTTCCTATTCGACGCCGGTGTGGTCGCCGCGCGGCGACTACATCGCCTTCACCCGGCAGGCCGGAGGCAAATTCGCCATCGGCGTGATGAAGCCGGACGGCAGCGGCGAGCGCGTGCTGACGGAAGGCTTCCACAACGAGGGGCCGACCTTCGCGCCCAACGGCCGGGTGATCATGTTCTTCCGCGATCCGGGTGGCAGCGGCGGGCCGTCGCTCTACACCATCGACATCGCCGGCCGCAACGAGCTCAAAGAACCGACCCCGAGCTTTGCTTCCGACCCGGCCTGGTCACCGCTACTTTCGTGAGTGTCTGCAGGCGGTTGCGGCGGTTCCGTGCAACCTGTAGGGTCCCCATAACGTTGCCGCATTCACGCCCTATTAACCACAACGGAAGCTTTAGGGGTGATCGGTGGGTTCGAAGCTTCTTTGCAACGCTGCATCAAGGTTGACGGAACGTTCGTTTAACGAAGGCGCTGCTAGATCGCTCCTTCAGGGACCAACCATGTCCGCCGGTAACGGAACATTGGAGGCACCGGAATGAACGTTATGACCTCGTTGCGTAGCGTCGGATTCGCGGCCGTCATGCTGGGCGTATTGGCGATTGCCGGCTGCGCCAAGCAAACGCCCGATCAGACCGCGATGGGTGGGGCGGCCGTGCCGGGCAGCCAGCAGGATTTCATCGTCAATGTCGGCGATCGCGTCTTCTTCGAAAGCGACTCGTCGGACCTGACGCCGCAAGGGCGCGACACCCTCGACAAGCAGGCGCAGTGGCTCAATCAATACAGCCGTTACGCGTTCACCATCGAAGGTCACGCCGACGAGCGTGGCACGCGCGAATACAATATCGCGCTCGGCGCCCGCCGCGCGCAGACCGTGCAAGCGTATCTCGTCTCACGCGGCGTGATGGCGCAACGCATGCACACCATCTCCTACGGCAAGGAACGGCCGGTCGCGGTGTGTAACGACATCTCGTGCTGGTCGCAGAATCGCCGCGCCGTGACGGTGCTCAATCAGAGCTCCTGAGCGCCAGGTGTTTCTTAAACGCCAGCTGTCGCGGACGATCCGCGCAACCACGTCCTGCTGAACCGCTGGCTCATCGGCGCCCTCGCGGCGCCGATGCGCGTTTGGCCGTCATGGTTGTTTCGTGCGGATGTGTTTCGTCTTGCCAAAGCGCCAGCGAAATCGGATCGTATCCTCCGCTTGTATCGCGAGATTCGTCCCTTTCTCTTGCATAAAATTTGAAAACAAGGCTCCGCCGATGGCCAAAGCCGGGTCCGTTTGGGCAGCCCTTCTTTTGCCCGCCATGTTTGTTCTCGCCGCCTGCGGACAGGACAATCGCTATGCCGCACCGCCGCCGCCGAAGGTCCCGGTCGCGCCCCCGGTCGAGCAGAAGGTCTCGGAGTATTTCGAATCGACCGGCAACATGGCCGCCATCAATACGGTCGATCTCGTCGCCCGCGTGCAGGGCTTCGTCCAGGCGATCAGCTACGCCGACGGCGACTACGTCAAGAAGGGCACTTCGCTGTTCACCATCGAGCCGGAGCCCTACCGGCTCAAGGTCGAGGCTGCCAAGGCCGCGGTCACGAGCGCGCAAGCCACGCTGAAGCAGAACGAGGCCGAATACACGCGCCAGGCCGACCTCGTGCAGCGGCAGGTTTCGGCGGTGGCTACTTACGACAAAGCGCTGGCGCTGCGCGACTCGGCGCAGGCCGACCTGCAATCGGCGCAGGCCAATGAGAAGCAGGCCGAGATCAACCTCGGCTACACCAACGTCACCGCCCCGTTCGACGGCATCGTGTCGGCGCGGCAGGTCTCGATCGGCCAGTTGGTCGGGGCGAATTCCGCCACCGTTCTGTCGACGATCGTTCAGCTCAATCCGATCTACGTGAATTTCACCGCGAGCGAGCGCGACGTTCTACAAGTGCGGGCCTTGCTCGCGCACTCGGGCCGAACGACGGCCGATCTGATGGGCATACCGGTCGAGATCGGGCTGCAAACGGAACCCGGCTATATGCACAAGGGCAAGCTCGATTACATCGCGGCGACGGTCGATCCTTCCACCGGAACGCTCGCGGTGCGCGCCATTTTGGACAACGCCGATCGCTCCCTGTTGCCCGGTTATTTCGTGCGCGTGCGCATCCCCTCAGAGCCGGAGCCGGCTTTGCTGGTGCCGGACGTGGCGATCGGCAGCGACCAAGGCGGCCGCTATGTGCTGATCGTCAACAAGGACAATGTGGTCGAGCAGCGCCGCGTCGAGCCGGGCCAGTTGATCGGCGAATTGCGCGTGATCCGCAAGGGCCTGACCAAGGACGATCGCGTCGTGGTGGGGGGCATCATGCGCGCCATTCCCGGGCAGAAAGTCGAGCCCGAAGTGCAGCCGCTCACCGCGAACAAATGAACAATATGCCCGGTCTGACCAATCGCTGCGTACCGCTCGTCCCCGCGAAAGCGGGGACCCAGTGCTCTGACCAACAACGAGCAAATCTCCGCCTGGATTCCCGCTTGCGCGGGAATGAGCGGGACTGGCTCTAGCGCGCCGGGATCTCTCATGATCTCAAAATTCTTCATCGAGCGTCCGGTTCTGGCGAATGTCATCGCCGTGCTGATGATCCTGATCGGCGGCGTCGCGCTCTATGCTTTGCCGGTCGCGCAATATCCGAACGTCGTCCCGCCGACCGTTCAGGTGACGACCACATATCCAGGCGCCAGCGCCCGCGTCTTGATGGATACCGTTGCGCTGCCGATCGAGCAGCAGGTCAACGGCGTCGAGAACATGATCTACATGCAATCGACGAGCTCGAGCGACGGCAGCTATACGCTGACGGTCACGTTTAATATCGGCACCGATCTCGATACCGCGCAGGTGCTGGTGCAGAACCGGGTGGCGAGCGCGCTCGCCCAGCTTCCAGACGCCGTCCAAAGACAAGGCGTCACCGTCCAGAAGAAGGAGACGGCGATCCTTCTGATCGCCACTTTGACCTCGACCGACGACCGCTACGATCGCCTCTATCTCGCCAACTACGCCACGATCAACATCAGGGACGAGCTGTCGCGCCTGCCCGGTGTCGGCAACGTCAATATTTTCGGCGCCGGCCAATATTCGATGCGCGTGTGGCTCGACCCCAACAAGCTCAAGGCGCGCAGCCTGAACGCGCAGGACGTTGTGCAGGCGCTGCAGCAGCAGAGCCAGCAGGTCACGGCCGGGCAGGTGGGAACGCCGCCGACGCCGCCCGGCGTCAATTTCCAAGTTACCATCGACCTGCAGGGCCGTTTGAGCGACGTCGAGCAGTACGAGAATATTATCGTAAAGACCGGCAACGCCGGCGAACTCACGCGGCTACGCGACGTCGGCCATGTCGAGCTTGGCGCGCAGAGCTACAGCCAGGTGTTCACCCTCGACGGCCACCCCTCGGCCGGCATCGGCATCTTCCAGACGCCCGGCGCCAACGCGCTCAATGTCGAGACCGAGGTCAAGGCAAAGCTGGAAGAGCTGGCGAAGCACTTTCCGCAGGGGCTCACGTACACAATTCCGTTCGACACCACGGTCTTTGTGAATCAGTCGATCCATGAGGTGTACCGGACCCTGATCGAGGCCGCGGTCCTGGTGCTGATCGTGATCCTGGTGTTTCTGCAGGATTGGCGCGCCATGCTGGTGCCGGCCACCACGGTTCCGGTCACCATCATCGGCGCATTCGCCGCGATGTGGGCGCTCGGCTTCAGCGTCAATTTTTCCACGCTGTTCGCCATTGTGCTGTCGATCGGCATCGTCGTCGACGACGCCATCGTCGTGGTCGAAGGCGCCGCGCACAATGTCGAACGCGGCATGAGCGGCCATGACGCGGCCATTGCGGCGATGAATACGCTGCTCGGGCCGATCATCGGCATCACGCTGGTCTTGATGTCGGTGTTTCTGCCGGCGGCCTTCATGCCGGGCTTGACCGGCCGCATGTATGCGCAATTCGCGCTGGTGATCGCCGCTACCGCGCTCTTGAGCGCGATCAACGCGGTGACGCTCAAGCCGACGCAATCGGCTTTGTGGCTGCGCCCGCCGGTGCCGGAAAGCCAACGCAACTTTTTCTATCGCGGTTTCAACGCAGGTTACGCCCGCGTCGAACGCGCTTACGCGAGCCTGATCCATCACATGGTCGACCATGCCGGTGTGATGACCGTGATTGCCTTTATCATCATGGCGGCGGCCGGGCTGGGGGCTTGCGCGCATACCGACCGGCTTTCTGCCGATCGAGGATCAAGGCTATCTGCTGGTCGCGGTCCAGCTTCCGGACGGCGCCTCGCTCGAACGCACGCAGAAGGCGCTGTCCGAGGTATCGAAGATCGCGCATGCCGACGATGCGGTCGATCATGTGGTCACCATCGCCGGCGTTTCCGCGCTCGACAACAGCGCCGTGCTCGCCAATGCCGGTGTCGCCTATGTGGTGCTGAAGGACTGGAGCAAGCGGGCCAATTTGCTGGTGCTCTTCCCGCGCCTGTCGAAAGCGTTTGAGACCGTCGACGAGGCGCAGGTCCTGATGTTCCCGCCACCGCCGATTCAGGGCATCGGCAATGCTGGCGGCTTCGCCATGCAGATCGAGTTGCGCGACGGCAGCACGGATTTCGCCAAGCTGCAGAGCGTCACCAGCGCCATCGTCGGCAACGCGCAGTCGCAAAGCGCGCTGCAGCATGTCTCCACAACTTTCCGTGCCACGGCGCCGCAGGTCCGCATCGACGTCGATCGCGCCAAGGCGCAGACCGTGCACGTGTCGGTGGATCAGGTATTCAATACGCTCGCGACCTATTTCGGTTCCACCTACGTGCAGCAATTCAACAAATTCGGCCGCGTGTTCCAAGTCTACGTGCAGGCCGACGCGGCGTTCCGGCTGCGCGCGCGCGATATCGATAACCTTTGGGTGCGCAACCAAGAAGGCAACATGATCCCGCTCGGGACGCTGGTGACCATGACGCCGACCGTCGGCCCGCCGCTGATCAGCCTCTACAATCTCTATCCGTCGTCGAGCGTGCTCGGCCTGCCGGCGCAGGGTTTCAGCTCGGGCGAGGCGCTGCGCCTGATGGAGGAGAATGCCGCCAGCACGTTGCCGCCCGGCGCCACCATCGAATGGACCGGGATGTCGTATCAGGAAAAGATCGTCGGCCATCAGATGTATTTCGTGTTCGCGATGGCGCTGCTCTTGGTCTATCTGGTGCTCGCGGGCCAGTACGAGAGCTGGTATGCACCGCTGTCGATCATCTTCTCGGTGCCGCTGGCGCTGGTCGGCCCGGTGCTGGCGCTGTCGGCGCTGCGCATCGACAACAATCTCTATACCCAGATTGGGATTATTCTCTTGATCGCGCTCTCCGCCAAGAATGCGATTCTGATCGTGGACGTGGCGCGCGAGTATCGCCTCAACGAGAACAAGTCGATCGCGGAAGCCGCCGTCGACGCGGCGCGCGCGCGGTTCCGTCCGATCATCATGACCTCGTTTGCGTTCATCCTTGGCGTCGCGCCCTTGGTAGTCGCGACCGGCGCCGGCGCCAGCGCCCGCGCATCGATCGGCATTGCGGTGTTCAGCGGCATGATCGCCTCGACCTGCCTCGCGGTGCTGTTCGCGCCGTCGATTTTCGTGGTAGTGCAGCGCTTCGAGGAGTGGCTGAGCTCCCGCAAACACCCGCGCATTCAGCCGGCGGAATGAGCGTATGGATCGTTATTCGGAAATCGCGCCACAGCGGCGGCCGGACAGTCGTTTTCGTCGCGCCAGTTTTCGCTGTGCCAAGTCACAATTTGGACGCAGCGCGGACTATGTTAAGGCAGCCCACCGAAACTTGTGCCATTCGTGATGATGCGCCCGTTATTCGTCGTTGTAACCGTCGTTGCCTGCGTGCTGGCCGCCGATGCGCATGCACAGATGACCGAGGCCGATCTGGTCACCCGCCTGGGCCGGCTGGAATCGACCATTCGCGAACTCACCGGCCGCATCGAGCAGCTGCAATATCGCAATCAGCAGCTTGAGCAGCAGGTGCAGCGGCTGCAGCAGGAAGAGGCGGCCCGCGGCGAAGAGGTGAGGGGACCCGCGCGGCCCGGCGTGGCGGCTCGTCCGGCCGGGCAATATCCGCAGTCGACCTATTCACCGCCGCCCGCCAATCCGCCGGCGGTGTCGTCACAGGTGTCGTCAGCGCCGATCGAGAGCCCGCCGCAAGGCGGCGGCCGCCGCGGCGACGCGTTCGATCCCTCCGCCAATCCGAACGCACCCGGCGCACCGCGAACGCTTGGAACCAGCACGGCCGCGAATGAGCCGCCACCTCCGGTCTCGGACGCGGGTGCGGGAGGGCGCCAGATCGGAGCGCCGCTCGATCTATCGACTTCGGCCGTTCGGCCGCCGGGCGAATTGCCGCCTCCGCCGCCGAGCAATCCGAGCGGGACCGGCGCCATGCAGGCGACTTTGCCGCCGAGCAACTCGCCCAAGGATCAATACGATCTCGCTTACGGCTACGTCCTGCGCAAAGATTATGCGCAGGCAGCGGAAACCTTCCGCGGCTTCCTGCGGCAATATCCAAGCGATCATCTGGCGCCTGAAGCGCAATATTGGCTGGGCGAGAGTTTGTTCCAGCAGCAGCAATATCGCGACGCCGCCGAATTTTTCCTCGCCGTTTCCACCAAATATGAGACGACGCCGCGCGCTCCGGAGGCGTTGCTGCGGCTTGGCCAATCGCTTGCCGCCTTGGGCGAGAAAGAGGCTGCCTGCGCCTCGCTCGGCGAGGTGTTACGCAAATATCCGCATGCCTCGTCGGGTGTGAGGCAAGCTGTGGATCGAGAACAAAAGCGTGGCCACTGCTGACCAGGCGGTGCGCGACGCGGAAGCGGACGCGCTATTTTCCGGTCTTGAA
The DNA here is from genome assembly GCA_963845075.1 of uncultured Alphaproteobacteria bacterium. Lineage (GTDB taxonomy): Bacteria > Pseudomonadota > Alphaproteobacteria > Rhizobiales > Xanthobacteraceae > BOG-931. The sequence continues at coordinate 42,280 of CAWJRE010000035.1, forward strand.
AATCTGCGTGGGCTCGTTCTCGCCGTTTCCGGCGGATCCGATTCAACCGCCTTGCTCGTCCTGGCCGCGCGTTGGGCGCAAGGGCTCCGAAAAAGTCGTAGACGCTGCCCCGAGCTTCTTGCCGTGACCATCGATCATGGGCTGCGGCCCGAAGCCAAGCGCGAAGCTGCCGCCGTCAAAGCGCTCGCGCGCAAACTTCGGATCGCGCACCGCACGCTGCAATGGCGCGGAACAAAACCGAAGACCGGCTTGCAAGAGGCGGCGCGCATCGCCCGCTACCGGCTGTTGGCGGAAGCCACGACCCGTGCCGGATACGAACATATCCTGACCGCCCATACGCTGGACGATCAGGCGGAAACGGTGCTGTTTCGGCTCGCGCGCGGCAGCGGCCTGACTGGCCTCTGCGGGATGGCCTATGCGGCGGCTGTTCCGGTCGGAACGGACAGTGCGATCTTCGTCGTTCGGCCGCTGTTGTCGGTACCGAAGGTGCGCTTACAGGCTACGCTCAAGGCCGCCGGAATCGCGCACAGCGAGGACCCGAGCAACCTGGACCCGCGCTTTGCGCGTCCGCGGCTGCGGGCATTGATGCCGCATTTGGCGCGCGAGGGCCTCGATGCGTGGGGATTGGCGCGGCTTGCGACCCGCATGCGCCGCGCGGAAGCCACCGTCGAATTTGCGGTCGCGGCCGCGTGGGCGGCCCTGGCGCCCGGCCCTTGGCGCGAAGGCGGCCCGATCGTGCTGCCTGCGGCGCAGTTCCGCGATCTTCCCGCGGAAGTGGGGCTACGACTTCTCGGCCGCGTCATTGCGCATGCCGGCGACGAGGGGCCGGTCGAACTCGGCAAGCTCGAGAACCTTTACCAGGCGCTAAGGACGTCACACGCTCCGCTGCGGCGCACGCTCGCCGGAGCGCTGATTACGCTGCGCGGCGAACGGCTTGTCGTCGAACGCGCTCCCGCGCGGCGCGCTCGTCGGGCGGGCCGGAAAGGCAACCGTCGCTTTACGAAACTATAGGAGAATAAGTGCCTTGCCCGGGTTTCACCTTCCCTTGGCAGGCGGGGGCACGACGCCTACATTGGCGGAGTACGGGACGTTAAGCTGCCACGATTCGTGGCGAGGAATAGGCCGGTGCCGGCGGCTTGCCGGCCGAGGACTTGTGATGAACGCTAATCTCCGAAATTTCGCATTGTGGGTCATCATCGTCCTGCTGCTGTTGGCATTGTTCACGCTGTTCCAGAATCCCGGTCAGCACACGACCTCGACGGATATTTCCTTCTCGCGATTACTCAACGAGGTCGATCAAGGCCGTGTGCGCGAGGTCGTCATTCAGGGGCCGGAAATCCACGGCACCTACAATGACGGCCAAACCTTCCAGACCTACGCGCCGAGCGATCCAACGCTGGTGCAGCGCCTCTACAACAAGAACGTCAACATCACCGCGCGTCCGCAGTCCGAGAATGTGCCCTGGTTCGTTTCGCTCCTGATTTCGTGGCTGCCGTTTGTCGCGCTGATCGGCGTGTGGATTTTCCTGTCGCGCCAGATGCAAGGCGCCGGCGGCAAGGCGCTCGGCTTCGGCAAGAGCCGCGCCAAGCTTCTGACCGAGGCGCATGGCCGCGTCACCTTTGAGGACGTGGCCGGCGTCGACGAGGCCAAGCTCGACCTGCAAGAGATCGTCGAATTCCTGCGCGATCCCGGTAAATTCCAGCGACTCGGCGGGCGCATCCCGCGCGGCCTGTTGCTGGTCGGCCCGCCCGGCACCGGCAAGACGCTGCTCGCCCGCGCCATCGCCGGCGAGGCGAATGTGCCGTTCTTCACTATCTCCGGCTCGGACTTCGTCGAGATGTTTGTCGGCGTCGGCGCCAGCCGCGTGCGCGACATGTTCGAGCAGGCGAAGAAGAATGCGCCCTGCATCATCTTCATCGACGAAATCGACGCAGTCGGCCGTCACCGCGGCGCCGGCCTCGGCGGCGGCAACGACGAACGCGAGCAGACGCTGAACCAGCTGCTCGTGGAGATGGACGGCTTCGAAGCCAATGAAGGCATCATCCTGATCGCCGCCACCAACCGGCCGGACGTGCTCGACCCGGCGCTGCTGCGCCCGGGCCGCTTCGACCGTCAGGTCGTGGTGCCTAATCCGGACGTGGTCGGCCGCGAGCAGATCCTGAAAGTTCACGTGCGCAAGGTGCCGCTGGCGCCGGACGTGAATTTGAAGACCATCGCGCGCGGTACACCGGGCTTCTCCGGCGCCGATTTGATGAACCTCGTCAACGAGGCGGCCCTGATGGCGGCGCGGCGCAACAAGCGCATGGTGACGCAGGTCGAGTTCGAGGACGCCAAAGACAAGGTGATGATGGGCGCCGAGCGCAAGTCGCTGGTGATGACGGAGGAGGAGAAGCTCCTCACGGCCTATCACGAAGGCGGCCACGCCATCGTCGCCCTCAACGTCAAGGCGACCGATCCGGTGCACAAGGCGACCATCATTCCGCGCGGGCGCGCGCTCGGCATGGTCATGCAATTGCCGGAACGCGACAAGCTGTCGATGAGCCTCGAACAGATGACCGCACGGCTTGCCATCATGATGGGCGGCCGCGTCGCCGAAGAGCTCGTGTTTGGGCACGAGAAGGTCACCTCGGGCGCCGCTTCCGATATCGAGCAGGCGACCAAGCTCGCGCGCATGATGGTGACGCGCTGGGGCCTGTCCGACGCGCTCGGCACTGTTGCGTATGGCGAGAACCAGGAAGAGGTCTTCCTCGGCTATTCGGTGTCGCGCCAGCAGAACATCTCGGAAGCGACCGTGCAGAAGATCGATGCCGAGATCCGACGCTATGTCGAAGAAGGCTATCAGGAAGCGCAGAAGATTCTCACCGAGAAGCGCGCCGATCTGGAAACGCTGGCGAAAGGCCTGCTCGAGTTCGAGACCATGAGCGGCGACGAGATCAAGGATCTCTTGATGGGCAAGCGGCCCAATCGCGAGACCACGATGGAGCCGCCCGGCCCACGTGCCTCGACCGTGCCGACCGCCGGCGCCGGCCGCAACCGGCCGCGCCCGGAATCCGGCCCGATGGAGCCGCAGCCGCAGGCGTGAACGGTCGCGGCAACGCTCGGTTTGAAGAAACAATATTTCTCAGACCCGCGTCTTCTGCCGCATTGTCCATTGCTAGAGCATGATCCGGAAAAGCTTGCCCTCGGGCTTTGACCCGAGGGGTGGAATCCGGTTTTCCGAAAAGATCATGCTCAAACAAAAAGCTAGAGCGGGATGCCGATCGAACCACAACTCATCCCGCTCTAGCGGCATGGCGCGGACCTGGCGCGCGACGGTTGAGGCTTTTCAAAACTACATCTGAATAAAGGTCTCAAAAATTGCACCCTGTCGGGTTGTCGCATTCTTAGACAAACAGTGGTCGCATGGTGATGCGGACTTAGCTGCTGCCGTTCTCATCGGGCTGGCGCGCCATAGGTGCTCGCTCGTTACTCTCACCAGCTCGCGCCCACAACACAGGAGCAATCAATGGTTAAGCCACTCTCCGAACAACTCGCCGATCTTTCGGTTCGCGCGAAGAGCACCGAAGACGCTTTGGCTGCGGCGCAGAAGGAAGCGCACGACAAGATCGAAGCGCGCAAGCAGCAGGCACGCGCTGCTGCGACGAAGGCAATCGAGAAGGTAAATCAAGAAGTCAAATCCGCCGGCGATTCCGCCACGCGGGATTGGAATACCGTGAAGGCCAAAATCGCATCCGACATGACCACCTTGAAAGCGAACGTCGCCCATGCGAAGCATGATCTAGACGTGAAACATGCCGAAAATCGTGCCGACCGGCTCGAGTGGGAAGCGGGTTTCGCGATCGACTATGCCATCGCGTCGGTTGAACAGGCAAAGCTTGCTGTGCTCGACGCGATCGACAGCCGCGCCGAGGTGGACGTGGCCAAGCGGGCCTAGTCGCAATCTCCAACGGGCGCACGAAAGCTTTGAAGCAAGACCCGAGCTTGACGTGCGCCGACATTCGCCTCGCTGCGATCGCCTCGAAGCAAGGGCGGCTTAACGTCGCCTCCCGAATCTCGTTTCACGGACATAACCCTACGCCCTACGCGTCCAATACGATGGTCACGAGGGGCTCCTGACCGCGGCGCGCGACTTCGGCTTCAAGCAGCGTTCCGCATTCGCTGCAGCAGAATTCGCGCAACTCGAGCTCGGCATGCAGCGTGATGTGCGGCCCGAAGGCTTGCGGCGGCACCGTGCGCCGGCTGGCGCGCGGCTTCCAGCTTTCAGTTGCCGCACCGAGATCGGCGCCGCACAGGCAGCGGAAGCGTTTGGCCTGATCGATCGCGGGGCAAACGGCGGCGAGGCCGGTTGCTTGGGGCGGATCGGCCTTCGGCGTTCGTCCGCCGAGGCGCTCCGCGCGGATCGCGTGCCGGCGTGCGCGCGTCGCTTCGGCATCGACCGCGCCGTCGCGTAAGACCACGCCGTAGAGCGTTGCCGCCCAGTGCGGCGTCACCAGTCCGTTGTGCACGTCGCGCGCCACGCGTTCCGGATCGCGACGGATCGGATCGCCATAACCGCCGCCACCCTGGAACGAGTAGGCGAGGACATCGCCGCGATGCAGCAGGAAGTGGCCGGGCTTTGAATCGAGCCGCTGCACGCTGCCGCCGGCATTGAGCAGATCGTGCATGTGGCTGTTCTCCTCGATCAGTTCGGCAATTCCGGCATTGGATTTGCGCAGCAGGTGATAGGCGCACGCACCGGGCATGCCGCCGAATTGGCCGACAGAGTTCGGCACCTGCACGCCGTGGCCGACCACCATGGTGTGAATCTCATCGGTGTCGTGGGGCGTCACCGCAAGCCCCATGGTGACGCCGCCGCGCATGGTGCCGGCGCCGGCGGTATCGGGCATGAAGGAGCGGAACAGATAAAGAAACGGCCCCGAGGCCTCGTTGCCTTCGACATTGCCGATGCGCGGGCGCGGGATCGAATGATCGCCCGAGCCGTCGAGGCCGTCGTGATCGATATAGGCGCCGCCGCCGCCCGCCATGGCGTCCATCAGGAGCATGCCGAAGGGCCCGCCGTCGCGATCGGCGCCGGCCATGGTGAGCACGGAGAACTGCCCCTTGGTGACGGCCTGGCCCTCGCGCACCAATTCGGGCACGGCGGCGACCATGCGCGAGATCGCCGCGACCGCGACGTTCTGCGCGACCCAGGCGGTCGAGACCGTGGCGCCCGACACCGGCGTCGGCCAGCGCGCGTTGCAGATATTGGCCTCCGGCACCTTGATCGTGACGGGCTTGAGAACGCCTTCGTTCCAGCGAATGTCGCAAGCCAGAATGGGCAGGATGCCGGTGAACAGCGCGCCGCGCAGGCCCGAGCGCGTGCAGTTGATGAAGCCGGGCGCCTGCGGCGAGGATTCGCTCATGTCGAGGGTGAGCGTGTCGCCTTGTTTGATGGCCGCCACTTCAATCTGATAAAGCCGGTTGGCGTGGCCGTCATGGTCGAGAAAATCGCGCGCGCGATAAATTCCGTCGGGAATGAGCTTCAGGCGTTCCCGCAGCAGCCTCTCCGAAGTGTCGATTTCGGTGCGCATGACCTGGTCGACGGTGTCGACGCCGTAGCGCTCCATCAACTGATGAAACCGCCGCGCAGCGACATTGTTGGCCGCGATCATCGCCTTGAAGTCGAGCCCGACGACATGCGGCAGTCGCGTCATGCCCATGATCATCTGCCAGATGTCTTCGCGCAGCACGCCCTTTTCGACGATCTTGACGCCCGGCAGCAGCATGGCCTCCTGCTGCACATCGGTGGCGCCGAACGCCCAGCTGCCGAAGGTCATGCCGCCGGTATCGAGCTCGTGCGCGCAGGAGCCGGTCCAGGCGATGCGGCGGCCTTCGTGAAAGATCGGCATCACGATCGACACGTCGGGCTGGTGGATGGCGCCGCGATAGGGATCGTTGAGGATGAACATGTCACCCTCGTTGATTCCCGGATTGTCGCTGAAATTCTCGATGATCGAGTAGATCACGGTCGACATGGTGCCGGCGTGGAAGATGACCTGCGGCCCCATATTCACGATCGCGCCGTCGGCAAGATAGATGCCGACGTTGAAGTCGGTCGCTTCCGTCACCACCGGCGAACCCGATACGTTCTTCAGCGTGATCGCCTGTTCTTCGGTAATGGCTTCGAGCTTGTGCCGGATCACCTCGAAGGTGATCGGATCGATCGACGAGCCGCCGCGGGATGGTCCGTTATTGCGAGGAATATTCATCGCGCGTTCCAGCTCTTTGTTTTGCACATGGCCCTGTCGGAAAACCGGTTCCCATTTTTCCAGGACGTGCGCTAAGTGAGATCGATGGAAAGATTGCCGGCGTCGTCGAGCCGCGCGCTCTGGCCTGGCCCGATATAGACCGTCGTTTCCGGATGCTCGACCACGGCCGGGCCGCTGGCGCGAAATCCGGCCGGCATGTCCAGCCACTGGAAGATGGCGGCGTCGGTCCAGGCGAGCGTCGTCGGCTCGAAAATGCGGCGGCGTTCCGGCTTTGGCGCGCGCGTTGCGCTCGGCTTGCGGATGGAAGGTTTACGCGTGCGGCCGACGGCAACCACGCGGAACGTGGTGAGCTCGATGCCGGCGAAACGGAAGCCGGCGCCTTTGCCGTAGACCGCTTCGTAGGATTCTTCGAACAGCTCGACCAGCTTGCGGGCCACGGCCGCCGTCATCGGGCCGTCGGGCACAGGCACCATCAGATCGTGCGTCTGCCGCCGGTAACGCATATCGATGGTGCGGGCGAGCTGCGATTCTGCGCGCGAAAATCCCGATTGCTCCATCGCCGCGACACAGCGCTGTTCCAATTCGGCGAACACGGTGTTGATGCTTTCGTAGTCGAGCCCTTCCCAGGGATCGCGCGTGCCGCCGCCGGCGCGCAATACGAGAGACCGCTCGGCCGATTGCTGAATATCGGAGGCGAGCGCGCCATAGGCCGAGTGCGCCATGCTGGTGGCCGGAACGAGAATGCGCGGCACGCCAAGCTCGGCGCCATAGCCGATGCAGTGCGCGGGACCGGCGCCGCCATACGCGAGCAGGACGAAATCGCGCGGATCGTGGCCGCGCCCGATCGTGACTTCGCGCAGCGTGTCGGCCATATGGCCGTCGACCACGCGGCGGATGCCGGCGGCGGCGGCTTCGACGCTCATGCCGAGCGGCTCGGCGATCTGCTCGCGGATCGCGGCGGTCGCCCCCTGGAAATCGAGCTTCATGCGTCCGCCGAGGAAATTGTCCGGGTCAAGGATGCCGAGGACCAGGTCCGCATCGGTGACGGTGGCGAGCTTGCCGCCGCGGCCGTAGCAGACCGGACCGGGCGTAGCGCCGGCGCTGTCGGGCCCAACCCGCAGGAGACCCCCTTGCACGCGGGCGATGGAGCCGCCGCCGGCGCCGATGGCGCGAATATCGATGACCGGCGTGTTGAGATGATAACCGCCGACTTCGTGCGTGCCGGACACGAGCGGCTTGCCGTCGACCACCAGCGCCACGTCGAAGCTCGTGCCGCCCATGTCGGTGGTGATGATGTTGCTGTGGCCGATCTCCTGCGCCAATTGCAGCGAGCCCATCACGCCGCCGGCGGGCCCGCTTGCCACCAAGAGGACCGGCTTGCGCGCCGCCTCGCGCGCGGGGACGACGCCGCCGGCCGAATTGAGTACGTTGAACGTTCCGCGGAAGCCGCGGTCGCGCAGCAGGTTTTCGATCCGGTCCAGATAATTGGCGACTTTCGGTGCGAGATAGGAGTTGAGCACGGTCGTAGCCGTGCGCTCGTATTCGCCGATGATCGGAGAGACCTGGCAGGACAGACTGACAAAGGCGTCCGGCGCCATTTCGCGAATGATGGCGCCGATCCGCTCTTCGTGCGCGGGATTGCGGAACGACCAGAGCAGCACCACCGCGAAAGTTTGCGCGCCGGCGTCGATCAATTCGCGGACCGCGCTGCGCACGCTCTCTTCGTCGAGCGGAACGAGCACGCGACCGGCCTGATCGACGCGCTCGCGCACCTCGCGCACCAGGCGGCGGGGCACGATCGGATCGGGGTAACGGCGTCGGCTGTAGCGCCCGAGATGCTCGACCGGAACGCCGGCAGTGAACCCCATCAGCCGCTGCAGCGCCAGCGTGTCGCCGAAGCCGCGCGTGGTGATGAGGCCGGTGGTCGCGCCGGTGCGCTCGATCAGTGCGTTGGTGGCCTGCGTGGTGCCGTGGCCGAAGGCGGTGACCTGGCTGAGAAGCTCTTCGGGGCCGAGCCCCTGCGCTTTGGCCGCGACGGCGACCGCGTCGAACACGCCTTTTTCCAGTTCGCCGGGTGTGGTGGGCGCCTTGGCGGTCGAAATATTGCCGCCCTCATCCATCAGCACCAAATCGGTGAAGGTGCCGCCGATATCGATTCCGAGATACATAATAGCGGACGCCGTGAGCGTTTCCCCAGTAGGCTTTTGCCACAAGCGCTAAGGGATAGCGGCGCCGAAGTCCACCTCTCGTCCAAATGCCGCCACAGCGTTAGAATAGCAGCCATGCGAGGCTGAGAGGGGCTGACTGTGAAGGCTATCTTCATCGCGGGTTTGGGTGTGGCGCTGGTTGCGAGTTCGGTGCACGCCCAGCAGCCCCAGGTTGTCGGGCAGCCGGTATTGCGCGCGCCTGCGGCGGGCGCTCCGGGGGCCGCAAAACACCCATCCGCAGCTGCAAAGCCGGCGCAAACGGCCGGTAAGCCACCGCGCGCGGCCAAAGCGCCATCCACCCCCGAGTCGCGATCGGCGGCCGCGCTGGCGCTCTCGGCCGATCCGGTTTTCGACGAAGGCACCTATCAGCGAATCAAGGAGACGCTGCTCAGCTATGCCGCCGTCCAGGTGCGCGGCGGCTGGCCGGCTATACCGGCCGACGCCAAGCTTGCGCCGGGAGCGAGCGGGCCCGAGGTGGCCTTGCTGCGCAAGCGGCTTGTGATTTCCGACGACCTTGCGCCTGAGCTCGAAGCCGGCGACAGCTACGACGCGGCTCTTGTCGACGCGGTCAAGCATTTTCAGCTGCGCCACGGACTCGAGGCGAATGGCAGCATCGGCCCGCAAACCCTGCGCGCGCTCAATGTGCCGGTCGCCGCGCGGATCAAGCAGCTCGAAGCTTCGCTCGAACGCCTGCTCGGCATGGATTTCGTGTTTGCCGAACGCTACGTGGTCGTGAACATCCCGGCGGCCTTCGTCGAAGCGGTCGCCCACGACAAGGTCGAGCGGCGCTATCGCGTCATCGTCGGCAAGGTCGACAAGCCGTCGCCGACGCTTACCGCCTACATCACCGCGGTCAACCTCAATCCGACCTGGACCGTGCCGCTGTCCATTACGAAGAACGAGATCATCCGGCACATGCGCAGAGATCCGAGCTACTTGAGCCGGATGCACATGCGCGTGCTTGGCGCCCGCGACGAGGAGATCAGTCCGCAATCGATCGACTGGTCGTCCGACCGCTCGCCGAACTTCACCATCCGCCAGGATTCCGGCGGCTTCAACGCGCTCGGCAACGTCAAGATCGACATGCCGAATCCGTATTCGGTGTACATGCACGACACGACTTCGAGAAATTTGTTCGCAGACGATTATCGTTTCGACTCGCATGGCTGCACGCGGGTCGACAATGTCCGCGATCTCGCCGCTTGGGTGTTGCAAGACACGCCGGGCTGGAATCGCGCCGGTATCGACGCGGGGATCGCCGCCGGCCATCTCAAGGTCATCAACCTGCCGCATCGGATACCGGTCGCCTGGGTCTATGTCACCGGCTGGGTCACGCGCGACGGCACGGTCAATTTCCGCGAGGATGTCTACAAGCACGACGATACGCTCGACCGCGATGCGCTGGCCGACGTCGCGGCCGGCGGCTTCGTCGCGCCGGTCAAGGCGGCGCCGTCGCCGCCGCGCGAAGTCAAGCAGATATCGAATCTCGACAGCCGCTAGTGTCCCGAAACTAGGCGCTGCTAAATCCGCGAGCGATCCCAGGCTGTGGCGACGATCGCCGCCATGACCACCTGCACCGCGACGATGGCGGCGACGCAGCCGGTCCAGCCGGCGGCGTTCCAGACGAAGCCGATCAGAAACGCGCCGGCGCTGCCGCCGACATAGAAGGACGAGGCATAGAGACCGGCCGCCGAGGAACGTCCTTCCTTGGCCGTCGTGATCACATAGCCGGTCGATATCGCCTGGCACAGCATCCCGCAGGCGGCGCAGATCGTGAGCCCCACGATGATCGCGGTCACCGGCGGCGCCAGCAGCAGCAGGGCACCGGCGATCCACAGCGCGATGACGCCGAGTACGAAGCGGCGGCGGCCGAACAGCACGACGGCACGCCCGACCCAAGGCACCGTGAAGCTTCCGGCGAGATAGGTGGCGAATAGAGCGCCCAGCAGCGTCGGGGTGAAGAAATAGGGGGCCGCTGCCAAGTGAAAGCTCACATACGTGAAGGTGGCGATGAAGTTGAACAAAACGCCGAACCCGACCGCATAAATCGCGAGCAGTCGCGGATTGCGCAGATGCGCGATCATTTGCTTGGCGGAAGCGGCAAAGCCGACGGAGCGGACGAACTGGCGCTCGCGCGGCAGCGCAATGGTGACGATGATCGCGCCGGCCAGTGTTATGAGCGCAACCGCGCCGAATGATGCGCGCCAGCCGAGCAGATCGGCCACCACGCCGGTGGCGAAACGGCCGCAGAACCCGCCCACGCTCGAACCGGAAACAAACAGCCCGGTGATGCGCGCAACGTCCGCCGGCGGCCATTCGTCACCCACATAGGCCACCGCCACGGTGAAGATCGGCGGCAGCAGCAGCCCTTGCACGAAGCGCAGCACGACGAGCTGCGGCACGGTCCACGCCCAGGCCATCATCAGCGTCGGAACGACGATGACAAACGCCGCCGCGGTGATCAGGCGCTTGCGGCCGATAACGTCCGCGAGTGCGCCGGTGAAGGGGGCGGTCAGCGCAATGGCCGCGGACGAGGCGGTGATCAGCGCGCTGATCTCGCCGGCACCGACGCCGAATTCGTGCGACAGCTCCGGCAAGAGCGCCTGAGGCGAATAGAGATTAACGAAAGCGGTGAAGCCCGCCGTGGCAATCGCAAGCGGGCGAAAATCGACAGCCATGCCGCATTATGGGGGAGGCGGCGCGCGAAAGCATCCCTGCTGCCCGAATGCGGCGCCGGCACAGATGCATGGCGCCTGGCTTTCCCGGCCTATATAGAGCCTGCACGCTCAACACCGGCTCAATCCCGCATGGCCCCACCGCTCCTTCAGCTCAAAGATATCGCATTGACCTTCGGCGGCACCGCTCTGCTCACGGGCGCCGAGCTCTCGGTGTCTCCGGGCGAACGCGTGACGCTGGTCGGGCGCAACGGATCGGGCAAGTCGACGCTGCTGAAGATCGCGGCCGGTCTGGTCGAGCCGGATCGCGGCTCGGTGTTCGTGCAGCCGGGCGCGCTGGTGCGTTACCTGCCGCAGGAGCCGGATTTCTCCGGCTTCGCCTCGACGCTGGCGTATGTCGAGGCCGGACTGCGGGCGACCGACGATGTGCATGCCGCCCTCTATCTGCTCGAGCAACTCGGCCTTACCGGACAGGAAGATCCGGCGCGGCTTTCGGGCGGCGAGGCGCGCCGCGTTGCGCTTGCCCGCGTGCTGGTGCCGGCCCCCGATATTCTGCTGCTCGACGAGCCGACCAATCATCTCGATCTGACGACCATCGAATGGCTGGAACGCGACCTCGACGCGCGCCGCTCCGCCATGGTGATCATCAGCCACGACCGGCGGTTTCTCTCGACCTTGTCGCGCAGCACGGTGTGGCTCGACCGTGGCGAAACCCGCCGTCTGGAGCGCGGGTTTGCGCATTTCGAAGAGTGGCGCGATGCGGTTCTGGCGGAAGAGGAACGCGACCAGCACAAGCTCGACCGCAAGATCGTCGCCGAGGAGCATTGGCTGCGCTACGGCGTCAGCGGCCGGCGCAAACGCAACATGCGCCGGGTCGGTCAGTTGCAAACGCTGCGCGAGCAGCGGCGCACCTATCGCGCCACGGCGGGCGACGTCGCCATCACCGCCGGCTCCGCGGCGCCGTCCGGTGCGCGCGTCATCGAAGCTATCGGCGTCGGCAAGAGCTATGGCGATCGCGCGATCGTTGCCGACTTTTCAACCCGCATTCAGCGCGGCGACCGGCTCGGCATCGTCGGGCCGAACGGCAGCGGCAAGACCACGCTGATCAGCCTGCTCACCGGCATGCTTGCGCCGGATACCGGATCGGTGCGTCTCGGATCGTCGCTTGCAATCGCGACGCTCGATCAGCAGCGCGACAGCCTTGATCCGAATATCTCGGTTGCGCAGACGCTGACCGGAGGTCGCGGCGACACCGTCATGGTGAACGGGCAAGCCAAGCACGTGATCAGCTATATGAAGGACTTCTTGTTCACCAGCGAGCAGGCCGGCACGCCGGTCGGCAAGCTGTCCGGTGGCGAACGCGGGCGGCTGATGCTGGCGCAGGCTTTGGCCAAACCCTCAAATCTTTTGGTGCTCGACGAGCCGACCAACGACCTCGACATGGAAACGCTGGACGTGTTGGAAGAGACTCTTGCCGATTATCCGGGGACGGTCCTTTTGATCAGCCACGATCGCGATTTCCTGGACCGGCTCGTCGCCGGCGTTATCGTGCCGGAGGGCGACGGGAAGTGGATCGAGTATGCCGGCGGGTACAGCGATATGCTGGCGCAGCGCGGCGCCGACTTGACCCGGCAGAAGCCGAAGCGGGAAGGGCGGGAGGCGCGGGAAGCCGCGACGCCAGCGCCTTCGGTCGCTGCGGAGCCGCCGGCCAGACGGCGCCTGACCTTCAAGGACAAGCATGCGCTCGAGACGTTGCCGAAGACCATCGCGGCGCTGCAGGAGGATATGCGCAAGCTGCAAACCAAGCTCGACGATCCGCAATTCTACGCGCGCGATCGTGCCGGCTTCGAGAAAGTCTCTGCAGCGCTTGGCGAATTGCAGCAGCAGATTGCCGCGCTAGAGGAACAGTGGCTGGAGCTGGAAATCTTGCGCGAGGAATTGGCCGGCAGCTGAACGCGGCGCGTGGTCCGTCATCCTGAGGTGCGAGCGTAGCGAGCCTCGAAGGATGCACGGCCCGGGCCGTCGCCCTTCGAGGGCCGCTTTGCGGCCGCCTCAGGGTGACGGAGAACGATAGGCAAAGCGCATCAACATAAAACAACTCGCTCTACGCGGCGGGCTTGCGCTTGTGAATATCCTTCACGTCGCTGAATGAAATGCCTTTGTTGTGGTCGCCGGTATATTCCAGATTGAAGGCGTTGCGCGCGAGGAAAACCAGATCGCCGTCGAAATCCTCGGCGATCGAGGAGTGGAATTCAGTCACGAAGCGATCGAGGGTTTTCGGATCGTCTGCGGCGATCCAGCGGGCGAACTGAAATTCCGGCGTATCCCAACCGATCTCGATGCCGTATTCAGCATCGAGGCGGGCCTTGAGCACCTCGAGCTGAAGCGGACCGACGACGCCGACCAGAGCGGGCGACCCGTCGACCGGCCGGAACACCTGCGCGACGCCTTCCTCGGCGAGCTGCTGCAAAGCCTGCTTGAGCTTCTTGGCACGCATGGCATCGGGCAGACGCACGCGCCGCAAAATCTCCGGCGCGAAATTCGGCACACCGGCGAAATTGATCTTTTCGCCATCGGTCAGCGTATCGCCGATGCGGAGCGTTCCGTGATTGGGAATGCCGACGACATCGCCCGCATAGGCTTCTTCCGCCAGCGCGCGGTCCTGCGCAAAGAAGAATTGCGGCGCATGCAGGCTGATGGTCTTGCCGGTGCGCACCTGCGTGACCTTCATGCCGCGCGTCAGCTTGCCGGAGCAGAGCCGGACGAAGGCGATGCGGTCGCGATGGTTCGGATCCATGTTGGCCTGGATCTTGAACACGAAGGCCGACAGCGCGGACTCGGTCGCCGTCACCGTGCGCTTGTCGGCGGTTTGCGCGCGCGGCGGCAGCGCCAGTGCGCCGAGCGCGTTAAGGAGATCGCCAACGCCGAAATTCTTCAGCGCGCTGCCGAACAGGATCGGCGTCATATGGCCTTCGGTGAACGCCTGCAGATCGAACGGCTTGCAGCCGTGCCGCACCAGGTCCAGTTCTTCGCCGAACGCGGCGGCGTCGAGGCTCGGATGCCCAGCCGCGAGCTCCGCAACGGTCATCTCGCGCAGGCTGCCGGCCGCGCCCGCGTCGCCGTCAAGGAGCCGCACGCCGCCGGACTTTACGTCGATGGTGCCGATGAAATCGCGGCCACGGCCAATCGGCCAGGTGATTGGCGCGGCGTCGAGCGCCAGCGTCTTTTCGATCTCGTCGATCAGATCGAACGGGTCGCGGCTCTCGCGATCCATCTTGTTGATGAAGGTGATGATCGGGATGTCGCGCAGCCGGCACACTTCGAACAGCTTGCGGGTGCGCGGCTCGATGCCGCGCGCGGCGTCGATCACCATCACCGCCGAATCGACGGCCGTGAGCGTGCGGTAGGTGTCTTCCGAAAAGTCCTCGTGGCCCGGCGTATCGAGCAGGTTGAAGACGCGGCCGTCGTATTCGAAGGTCATCACCGAGGTGACGACGGAAATGCCGCGCTCGCGCTCGATCGCCATCCAGTCCGAGCGCGTCGATCGCCGGTCGCGCTTGGCCTTGACCTGCCCGGCAAGCTGGATGGCGCCGCCGAACAAGAGCAGCTTCTCGGTCAGCGTGGTCTTGCCGGCGTCCGGATGGGAGATGATGGCGAAGGTGCGCCGCCGCTCGACCTCGGCCGCCAGCGGCGAGGAAGCCGGCGCGACCTGCGAGGGGCGGATGGCTTGATTCATTGCCGCCTGGATGTGGCAGTTCCGGCCTTTGTCATCAAGGGCTTTTGGAGCTTCGCCGGAGGGGTAGAGAGCCCATTTCGCGGTGGTTAACGGGCAATCTCAAGAACAAGCTTGCCGGCGGCCTGGCGGGATTCGAGGTAGCGGTGCATCGCCGCCGCCTCTTCCATGGGGAAGGTGCCGGCGATCGGCACTTTCAGCCAGCCCTCGATCACGCCGCGCGGAATGTAGGTGAGGCTGTCCTTCCAGGCTTCCGACTCCGCGTCCACATGGCCGATGTGAAGCCGCGTGAAAGTCTGTGAGCGCGGCAAAATCCGCTCGCGGATGTTCTTGAAGGGCTGGCCCTCGGCCTCGCCGATGCTGATGATGTGGCCAAGCTTGCGTACCACGTTGAAGGTGCGATCGAGCATGGTCGCGCCAAGCGAGTCGATGGCGAGATCGACGCCGCGGCCGCCGGTGAATTCCAGCACGGCCTGCTCGAAATCCTCGTTGCGGGTGACGACCACCCGCTCGGCCCCATATTCGAGCGCCCGCGTCTCCTTGCCCGGCGTGCCGACTGTCCCGATGACGCGGGCGCCGGCTTTGACGGCCAACTGCGTCGTGAACAGCCCGACGCCGCCGCCGATGGCGTTGATCAGCACGGTCTCGCCGGGCTCGATCCCGTAGATGGTGTGGAGCATGTGATAGCCGGTCAACGGCTGCACGGTGAGCGCTGCTCCGACATCGAAGGGAATGCCGTCCGGCAGCCGCATCAGCATGTTGGCCGCAACGACCGCTTTCTCCGCATAGGCGCCGCCTTGCTCGAGAAAGGCCGCGACGCGTTCGCCGATTTTGACGCCGGTCACGCCAGGGCCGAGCTTTGCGACGGTGCCGGCGATCTCGAGGCCGAGCACAAGCGGGTAGGTGCGTGCATGCGGGTAGATGCCGGTACGGATCTGCGTATCCGCCCAGTTGCAGCCGGCGAAGGCCACATCCACCAGCACCTCGCCGGGACCGGGCGCGGGCTCCGGCACATCGGCCATGACGAGCTGTTCGGGCGCGCCCGGCGCATGAATGACGACGGCTTTCACTGTTGCCTTCTCCTTCTCGGCGCGCGATGCGTCACGCCAGCCGCTCCTCGCGCCCGCGCACGATCTGCGACAGCGTCACCGCGATCACCAGCGCGCCGCCGTAAAACAGGTCTTGAACGAAGGTGCTGACGCCGAGGATCGACAGGCCGGTGATGCCGGTAACCAGAAAATACACGCTGATCATCGCGCCCCACGGATTGAACCGGCCGGGATTGACGGTGGTCGCGCCAAGGAAGGCTGCGGCGAAGGCGGGCAACAGGAATGTCAGTCCAGAACTCGGATCGGCGGCGGCCGTCGTCCCGACATAGACCACACCCGCCATGCCGCCGATCAGTCCCGACGCCACCAGACAACCCCAGCGAATATGGTCGACCCGAATTCCCGACAAACGCGCGACTTCGCGGCCGCGCCCGACGAACAGCATGCGCCGGCCGAGCGCCGTGTATGAAAGGACGTACCAGATGACCGCGCAGAGAAGGAGCGCATAGTAAAAACCGAGCGGAACGCCGAACACGCGGGTCACGATGACGGCCGTGACCAATCCCTCGCTCACGCCGCTGATGGTCTGCTGATTGCCGAGCCACAGCGTAATGCCGTGAATGAAAGTGCCGACGCCAAGCGTGACGATCAGCGAATTGATGCGGAAATAGATGACAAAAAAGCCGTTCACGAATCCGACCAGCGCGCCGACGGCGAGCGCGGCCAGGATGGACCATGCGATCGGCACGCCAAGACGCACATTCACCAGCGCCAGCACCGTGCCGGCGAGCGTCAGATTGCTGGCGATGGAGAGATCGTAGTCGTTGCAGGTGAGGGGAACCACCAGGCCGAGCGCGAGAATGACGATCACGGCTTGTGATCCCAGAATGGTCGAGAACGTCGACCAGGTCAGGAAAGTCTCGGGACGTAGCGCGCCGAACACGGCAATTGTCGCCGCCCAAACCAGCACAAGCGCGAAGCGCTCGAGCCATTCGGTGACGGGGACAGCGCTGGTCCGAGGCGCCGGCTGTTGCAAAGAGTTTTTCGCGGACACGGCTTCTTCACGCGCTGCGGTAACAGGCTTCGGCGATCGCCGATTTGCTGATGCGGTCGCCGGCGATTTCCTCGATCACCTCGCCGCGGCTGAACACCAGAACGCGGTCGCAGATGGCGCTGAGCTGTTCGTAATCAGAACTTGCGCAAAGCACGGTCGCCCCTTCCTCCGCCGCTTTGGCGATTGCCGAGAATACCTGAGCGCGCGCGCCGACGTCAACTCCTTGCGTCGGTTCGTCGAGCAGCATCAGGCTGGGCGAGGTCTGGAACCACTTGGCAATCAGCGCCTTTTGCTGGTTGCCGCCGGAAAGCGCGCCGAACAGCAGCGCCGGATTGCGCGGCCTGATATCGAAACGCTCGGCCAACGCGGCGGCGTTGTCGGCAAGCTTCGTATCGGCCAGCGCCCACGACCGGCTGACGTCGCCGAGCACCGCAAGATTGACGTTCTCGGTGACGTTGAGGGTGGGGACGGCGCCTGCTCCGGGGCGATCGCTCGGGATCAGGATACAGCCGGCGGCAATGGCTTCCCGCGGCCGCAACGTGGGAAGATCGATGCTGCGGCTGCCGAGTTCGAGAACGCCGCCCGCGGCCGGCACCGCGCCGTATGCCATGTAGATTATTTCATCGTAGCCGGAGCCGATCAGGCCGGTCAGTCCGACCACTTCCCCGCGCGCGAGCTCGGCCGAGAAATCGCTGATGGTGCCACCCCGCAGGTTGCGGATCGTCGCGGCGCGCGCGCCGCGCGGCTTTGGCGGCGGGCGCATGCTTTCCAGATCGACGTGCTGGCCGACGATCAGGTGGACGATCGCCCGCTTGTCCATTGTCGCGGTGTCGAACGTGCCGGCGATCCGCCCGTCGCGCAGCACCGTGGCGCGGGTCGTAATCTCCAGAACCTCGTCGATGTCGTGCGAAACGAAAATCACGCTGGTGCCAGCGCGGACGATGTCCCGGACCAGACGGAACAGCACATCGACGTCATGCGCGGGCAAGAACGGAGTCGGCTCGTCGAGAACCAAAAGCCCGCTGGCGCCTTCTCCACCGCGCGTTCGCTGCAGCCAATCGAATGCGCGCACGATGGCAAGCTGCGCGCGCTCGACCGGCGACAAGCGCGAAACGCCGGCCAGCGGGTCGAGCCTGATGTCGTAGCGCGCGAACAATTCGCGCGCGCGCTGCGCCTCGGCGCGCCAATTGATCGCCCAGCGGTCGGCGATCGCCAAATCATAGACCAACAAATTCTCAAGGACCGTGATGGACGGGATCAGCCCGAGGTGCTGGTGCACGAAGCTCAAGCCATGCTCGCGCAGCGCGCCCGGCGCGACTGGAAGGCTGATCTCTTGTCCGTCGATCCAGAGCTGCGCGCCCGGATCGGGGGCATGGAAGCCGGATAGGATCTTGATGAGGGTCGACTTGCCGGAGCCGTTTTGCCCGAGGAGACCGTGCACCTCGCCGCGTCCGACCTGCAGGCTGACCCTGTCGAGCGCCTGCACGCCGCCGAAACTCTTCGACAGGTTGGCGAGGCGCAGGACCGACCGCGCCTCGCTGGCGTCCTTGCCCGCCGGCGCCGCTGCTATTTCAATTTCCACAGCTGCCGGTATCCGGCCAGATAGGCGTCACCATAGCCGGTCGACACCTGCGCCGGCTTGCCGGCGGTGTCGGCGTTGCTCTTGTCGAAGATCAGAAGCGGAATTTTCGGATCCTTCACCGCCGGCAGTCCGCAGATCATGCGCATTTCGGCGTCGAGCACGGCGTGGCCGATCCAGTCGAGGTTTTCGCCGATGTCCATTTCGATCTTGCCGTCCTGCACCATGGTCAGCGCAAACGGCGTGCCGTTGAAGGTGACGGTCTTCACTTTGTCCTGCCGCCCGCTGATGGTGACGGCCGGCACGACCCATTGCGACAACACGTCATAGATCGGGATCATGTAGTCGATATTCGGATCCGCGGTCAGCGCGCCCTGCGCCATGCTCTGGGTCTTGACCGCCATTTCGGGAATCGAGACGTTCATGTAGTTCGCTTTGCAGTTCGGGCACTTCGCGAACTCTTCCTTGACGCCGCTGAACATCGAGTCGGTGGAAAGAACGTCGCTTACGCCCATCACGCTGGCGTTCGCCTTGCCGTCGGTTTTCCAGATCGCCCAGTCGGCGAGCAGCCCGCCGGCGCGCTTATAGTCGATTGGCACGACGCCGGTGGCGCCACCGGGGATCGGCTGCTCGTAGCCGGTGAGATGGGCGGCCACGACCATGAGACCGGCCGCCTTGGCGGCCTTGACCTGAGGCTCAACGAAGCGGGGATCGGCGCCCGCCAGCAATTCGATCAGCTGAAATTTGTTGTTGATCGCATAGTCGAAGCCCTGCACCCACTGGGTGACCTGGCCCTGGTTCTCCCAGGGCTTGTAGGTAAAGCCGATTTCGCCCGCGAGTTTCTCTATGGATTCCTGGATCGTCTTGATGAACGGCACCGCGCTCGAGGCCGGAATGCTGAGGATCGACTTGCCCTTCATGCAAGCGCGCGCGTCGAACGCTTCTCCGGGCGCCTGAAATTTCGGTAACTGCCGGTATGGCTCGAGCTGCTCGCGGGCGCGCGCCGCTTCGGGACTTTCGGCATGCGCCGCAAGTGCAAAAATCTGAGTAACAGCTATGAGGCTGGCCGCAACTGTCGTACAACTCATGACGCGATCTCCCCCAAAAACGTTTAAGATATCAACCCACATACGTGACGTCTGTCCCGCCGTAATCGCTGGACAGTGCAACATCAACTTTTGTATTCAGAGTATCATTCGTTATTGGGAATGCAATTGGCGTCTTTCACACTTGTGACGTGTTTGGCGGGTGCCAAGCAATCGTAGTCGAGGCAGTCGAATGTTGGCCATCAACGAGGATCGCATGCTTGCGGATCTGCGTGCGTTGGCCGAATTCGGCAAGGCCGGAACCGGCGTCAATCGGCCGGCTTTCAGCGACGCGGACCTCGAAGCCCGCCGCTGGCTGATGGCGCAAATGCAGTCCGCCGGCCTCGAAACGGTGATCGACGGCATCGGCAATGTGTTCGGACGTTCGCCGGATGCCGCACAGAGCATTCTTGTCGGCTCGCACAGCGACAGCGTGCCCAATGGCGGCTGGCTCGACGGCGCTCTGGGCGTCGTCTACGCCCTTGAAGTCGCGCGCGCTGCACGCGGAGCGCGTGGCGCCATCGGTGTCGACGTGATTTCGTTCGCGGACGAAGAGGGGACCTGGCTTCCCTGTCTCGGCAGCAGAACTTTCTGCGGCGAAGTCGGCGAGGCCACTTTGCGCGAGGTTCACAAAAAGACCGGCGAACGATTGATGGATCGGTTGACGCAGCTTGAACTGCGCGACCGGCCTTTGACCCGCTTCGACCCCGAGCGTCATCGCGCCTATCTCGAAGCGCACATCGAGCAGGGGCCGCGCCTGATCAGCGAAGCCGTCGATGTCGGTATCGTGACGAGCATCGTCGGGCTGCGCCGTCATGTTGTGCGCTTTCGCGGCCGTGCCGATCATGCCGGGACGACGCCGATGTCGATGCGCAGCGATGCGGCATTCGCGATGTTCACCTTTGCCATCGCGCTCGCCGAAAGGTTGCGAGCGGCCGGCGGGCCTGAGTCAGTCTGGAATTTCGGGATCGTTGCGGTGCGGCCCGGTGCCGGCAACGTCGTGCCGGCCGAAGCCGATTTGACCGTGGAATTCCGCGATGCTTCGGCGGACGTGATCGAGCGCATGGAAGAAGCGTTCCACGCCGGCGTGCGCGCGGCCGACGGAGCGTACAATGTTGCGGTCTCGAGCACGCCGAACGCTCAACTCGTGCCTGCCGCGATGGACGCAAGCTTGATGAACGACCTCGCCGCCGCCGCCGCCGATGTCGGCGCAAGCTCGATCCGCATGCCGAGCGGGGCGGGTCATGACGCAATGGTCTTTGCGCCGCGGATACCTTCCGCCATGATGTTCGTGCCGAGCATCGACGGGCGCAGTCACGACGTCAGCGAGAATACCAGCGAGGCCGACATTCGCCGCGGATTGCGTGTCTTCGCCGCCGCTGTATCAAGGACGCTTGCGCGTTTGAACGATGCGGCCGCTTCGCAGGCGCCGCCTTCGCTTCGGGAGAAAGAACGAGCATCATGAAGACGATCGGTGTCGATGTCGGCGGTACGTTTACCGACATCGTGTTTTGCGATCTGAGCGCCAATCAAGTCGCCATTCACAAGGTCTCCACGACGCCCGACGATCCGTCACGCGGCATCCTCCAGGGCATCGCCGAAATCTGCCGCGACAACGGCATCGCGCCGGCCGATATCGACTACCTGCTGCACGGCACCACAACCGCCACCAATGCGGTGCTGGAGCACAAGGGCGCGCGGGCCGGCATGCTCACCAACGAAGGATTCCGCGACATCATCCACATCGCGCGTCACCAGCGTGTCGAGCACTATTCGATCATGCAGGAATTGCCGTGGCAGAACCGGCCCCTGGTCAAGCGGCGGCACCGCAAAGTGGTGAAAGGCAGGCTCGGCCCTCCGCACGGAGAGGAACTTGAGCCGCTCGATGAAAGCGGCGTCGTTGCCGCCGCCCGTCTGCTGAAAGCCGAGGGGGTCGAAGCGGTCGCCGTCTGCTTTCTTTTCTCCTATCTCAATCCGGCGCATGAGCAGCGGGCGAAAGAAATTCTGGAGCGCGAGCTGCCCGGCGTCTTCATCACGACATCCTCATCGGTCTCGCCGCAATTTCGTGAATTCGAGCGTTTCACCACCGCCTGTCTGTGCGCGTTCATCGGGCCGAAGATGCGGAGCTATGTGAGCCGTTTGGAGGATGCGCTGCGCGACGCCGGGCTGCGCTCCGAATTGCGGGTGATGGCTTCGAATGGCGGCGTGGCGACGCCGGCGATGGTCAGCGAGAAGCCGGTGATGACGCTCTTGTCAGGGCTTGCCGCGGGCGTCCTCGGCGGCGCTTGGATCGGCGATTTGAGCGGACGCCGCAAGCTCGTCACCTTCGACATCGGCGGCACCAGCGCCGACATCGGCATCGTGGTCGAGGGCCGCTTTGCCGAAACCGATCCGCGCAGCACCTCGATTGCGGGCTTCCCGCTGCTGTTGCCGATGATCGACATTCACACCATCGGCGCCGGCGGCGGCTCGATCGCCTATATCGATCAGGGCGGCGCTTTTCGGGTCGGCCCGCGCAGCGCCGGCGCGGTGCCGGGGCCGGCCGCGTATGGGCGCGGCGGCAAAGAGCCGACCGTCACCGACGCCAATGTGGTGCTCGGCCGGCTCGACAAGAACGATTTCCTCGGCGGCAGCATGAAGCTCGATGAAGACGCCGCCCATCGCGTGATCGAGGAACTCGCCAATTCGCTCGGCATGAGCAAGCTCGAGGCGGCCGAAGGCGTGCTCACCGTCATCAACAGCAACATGGCCAATGCCATCCGTTCGCGTACGGTGCAAAAGGGCATCGATCCGCGCGAATTTGCGCTGGTCGCGTTCGGCGGCGCGGGCCCGCTGCACGGCGTCGAAGTGGCCGCCATGCTCGGCTTTCGGGAGGTGATCGTGCCGCCCTATCCGGGCATTACCTCGGCCATGGGGCTTCTGACCACGGATCTGAAATACGATACCATCCGCACCCAGTTCCAGGTCAGCGGCAATGTCGATCTCGATCGGCTCAATGCCGACATCGCCGCCATGGAAGATCAGCTGCGCCGGCAATTCGTCGCCGATCATCTGGAAGCGGCCAGCATGTCGTTCGTCCGCGACGGCGATCTGCGCTACGTCGGCCAGGGCTACGAGCTGAAAATCCCGTTTCCGGTCGGTGTCATCGGCAAGCGCGAGCTCGAGGAGATTTGGAAGCGCTTCCACGAGGCGCACGAGCGGGAATACGGCCATGCGTTCCCCAGTAATCCGATCGAAATCGTCAACGTGCGCGTCATCGGCGTGGGGCAGATGCCGAAGATCACCAAGCTTGCCGCCCCGGAAGGCGCGACCTTGGAGAAGGCGCGCGTCAGAACCGGCCAATGTGTCTTCCGGATCGACGGCGAGCTGCGCTCGTTCGAGACAAGCTTCTACCGGCGGCACCTGCTGCCCGTCGGCCAGGTCTTCACCGGGCCGGCCATCGTGTTGCAGAAGGACAGCACCACGGTCGTCCCGCCGGGCTGCAGCGCGATCAACGACCCGGCCGGCAATCTCATTCTGACCATCGCGGGGGTATGACGATGCAAGAACGGATGCAAGAACGGACGCAAGACGCGAGCCGCTCCAATCGCCAGCAGCCGAATACGCGCGTCGACCCGATCACCGGCGCGGTCATCCAGGGCGCGCTGGAGAACATCGCGATCGAGATGGGCCACAAGCTCATGCGCATGAGCTATTCGAGCATCATCCGCGAGTCGGAAGATTTCGGCGCGGCGCTGACCGACGCCGAAGGGCGGCAATTGTGCGAATGCAAGATGAGCACGCCGCTGCAGTCAGGCCCGATCCCCGGTTATGTGCGCGGCATCCGCAAGCGCTTCGAAGCGCGCGGCGACGTGTTCTATCCGGGCGACGTGATCATGCACAACGATCCCTATGGCGGCGCGTCGCACGGTCCCGATGTCGCGTTCTGCGTGCCCGTGTTCGACGATGGCGAGCTGATCGGCTTTTCGGTCACGACCGCGCATCACCTCGACATCGGCGCTCACACACCGGGAAGCTGCGGCATTGTCGACGCCGTCGACACTTATGCCGAGGGCCTGCAATTCAAGGCGATCAAGGTGATCGAGCAAGGCCGGCGCAACGAAGCGGTCTGGCAGATCATGCGCGACAATATCCGCATCCCGGATCTGGTGGTCGGCGACATGAATGCGCAGATCGCGGCCGCCCAGATCGGGGCGCAGCGCTATCTCGATCTGGTACGCCATCACGGGCGCGATACGGTGAACGGCGCCTCTGAAGATCTGATGGATTATTCCGAGCGCCTGATGCGGCGGGCCATCCGCGATATTCCGGATGGCGTGTATTCGGCCGAGACCTTCATCGACGGCTATCTGGACGATCCGGATCCGGCGCGGCGCGATCTGAAAATCGCGGTGACGATCAGAATTAGCGGCGACGAACTCACCGTCGATCTCACCGGCACCTCGCCGCAGGTGCCGGATCGGCCGATCAATCTGCCGTTTGAAGGCACCGTCGATTGCGCGGTGTGGCTCACGCTGCGCTCGATCCTTTTGGACAGCGTGGTATACGGCAACATCCCGCAAAATAGCGGGCTGACGCGCCCGATCACCATCGTTGCGCCCAAGGGCACGCTCGCCAATCCGATCTTTCCGGCGCCGGTGATCGCCCGCTTTTGCCCCGGCAATGCGCTCGCCGATACCGTCATGAAGGCCCTGGCGCAGGCGGTGCCCAACCAAGTGAGTGCGGGGATTGGCAATTTGCGCGTCATCGCCTTCAGCGGCGCCGCCCAGGATCAGCCCTGGGTCCATATGGAAATTCTCGAAGGCAGCTATGGCGGCCGCCATGGTCTCGACGGCATGGATACGGTGGACACGCTTTATGCCAACACGCGCAACAATCCGATCGAAGATATCGAATCGCATTTGCCGCTGCGGGTGAACCGCTATGAGTTGCGCGAGGGCGTGGTGGCGGCCGGCGAGTGGCGCGGCGGTATCGGCTCGGTACGCGAATTCACCTACCTGACCGACGGCGGCTTTTCGGTGGAAGGCGATGGTCAGAAATATCGCCCATGGGGCTTTGGCGGCGGCAGCGACGGCTATCCGGGCGAGCTGACGATGATCACCCAGGCCGGCGCCCGCCTGTCGCTTCCATCCAAGGTTCCTTATCAGAAGGCGAAGCAAGGGGACCGGCTGCTCGCTTATGGTCCAAGCGGCGGCGGCTACGGCGATCCGTTCGTTCGCGACCCGGCGGCGGTGCTTGATAATGTGCTGGACGGACTATTCTCGTCCGAGGTCGCGCGCGAGCATTATGGCGTCGTGATTTCCGGCGGCGCGGTTGACCGCGCGGCGACCGATGCGTTGCGAAAGTCGCACCGCGCCGTCTGAATCGCCGGCGACTCTCGCGAAGAGCCGTCGCAGGAACAGCGCGGCGCTATCATCAACTGAATGGCTTGATGCTGGCGCCGACCGAGTCGGCGATCTGGTCTTTGGAGATGATGCCGACCACATCCGAGGGCCGGCCCCGGCTTCGATCCTTGACGACGATCGCCATGACGGCGTCGCGATGCGTCAGCCGCTGAACGACATCGAACATGATATCGCTCTCGCGCGCGACGGTGAAATTCCGTTGCGCGACGTCGCCGAGACGAACACCGCTATAGGCTTGCTCGCTGCCGCGGCGCAGGCTGGTATTGACCTGCACGACGCCGGCGATGTGATTGCCGCGCGTGACCACCACCTGCCGCAATCCGTGCTCCTCGCCGTGCTGGCGAAGGAACGCATCGAAATGTGCATCGGCGGCGAGCAGCGTCACGTCCTTTTGCATGACGTCGCGTGCCCGGCGCACCAGAAACATATTGGCGTACAGCGCCTTCGGGATGAAATGGCCGCGGCCGACAAGCTTGATGGTGTAGATATTTTCGGGCGACAGCAGCCGGCGAACCCCGATGGCGAGCGCAACGGCGACGATGCTCGGCATCACCAAGTCGTAGTCGCGGGTCATTTCGAAAATCATGGTGACGGCGGTCATCGCAGCGCCGGTGCCGCCGCCGACCATCGCCGCCATGCCGATGACGGCGCAGGTGGTTGGGCCGAAATTCTCCATCGGATGAATGGCCTGGACCAGGACGCCGAAGGCCGCGCCGAGCGTCGCGCCCATGAACAGCGAGGGCGAGAAGATGCCGCCGGACGAGCCGGCGCCGAGGCTGATGGAGGTAGCCGCGAGCTTTGCAGCAAACAAGATGATCAGGAGCGCCGGCAGGTCGAGGCCGCCGGCGAGGATCGCCTGAATAGTCGAATAGCCGACGCCCTCGACGAAATAATGGCCGGCGCCGATCAGAAACGCGTAGATCAGCACGCCGACAATCAGCATGCCGACAAAGTTGCGCAGATAGGGATTGCGAATGCGGTCGAAGACATCTTCGGCGAAGCTCAAGCCGCGGATGAATGCGGCCGCCGCAATTCCGATCAAGGCACCGAGCAAAGCATAAAGCAGAAGCGCATCGAGCGAGGCAGGCGACTGCGACGCCAGAAGCTTGGTCGGCATGGCGAAGGCCGGATGAATGCCGAAAAAGATGCGCCCGATGAAGGTCGCGGTGCCGGTGGCGAGCGCGACCGGCAGGAAGGTGCGCGCGCTCAATTCCGGCATCATCAGCTCGATCGCGAACATCACCCCGCCGATCGGCGTATTGAAGGTGGCGGCGATGCCGGCGCCGGCGCCGGCGGCGACGAGCGTGATGCGCTGCCACGGCGCCATGCGCACGATCTGTCCGAGCGTCGAGCCGATGGCCGAGCCGATCTGGATGATCGGGCCCTCACGGCCCACCGCGGCGCCGGTGCCGATCGAGAGCGCCGAGGCGATCGATTTGATCACCGCGACCACCGGCCGGATCATGCCGTCTTGGTAATAGATCGCGTCCATCACTTCGGGCACGCCGTGCCCGCGCGCTTCGGGAGCAAATTTGGTGATGAGGAAGGTGACGATCTGCCCGCCGACGACGGGAACGAGGATGATCAGCGCGCCCCATGGGCTCGGCGGCGTAAAGACGTTCGCCTCGTAATCGAAAGAGAAGACGCCGAGAAAGGTGAGGTTATGGATGAAGCCGATGAGGTCGCGGAAGACCACCGCGCCAAGGCCGGTCACCAGCCCGACGACAATCGCCAACAGCGAAAGCCGCACCAGCCCTAGCCGAAGAGGCCACCGGAGCTTCATTCCAACGCCCGCCGTCGGCCGTCATCGGCGGCCGGTCGCTTAGAGCATGATCCGGAAAAAACCTGCCCCCGAGCGCCAATCGATCAATCTGAAGCGATTGCGGTCTAGAGTTGCCGGATCGAACCGAAATCCCAGCTGCTGCCGCTCGGATTTTCACCGATTCGCACCGTGGCATCACTCACGAAGGTGTAAGGCGGCACCGGGAGATTGTAGGGCGCGGGAACGCCGCTGAAGACGCGTCCGGCCGGATCGTATTTCGAACCGTGGCAGGGGCAGAAATAGCCGCCCGGCCAGTCGGTGACCGGGGTGGTCGCGCTCGGCTGCGGATAGAACATCGGGATGCAGCCCAGATGGGTGCAAATTCCGACCAGAACCCCGAATTCCGGCTTGATCGAGCGCGTGGCGTTGGCCGCGTAGGGCGGCTGCTGCATCTGCTGGGAATTGGGATCGGAAAGGAGCGCGAGCAGTTTCGGGTCCTGCAGGGTCTTGAGCGTCTCGGGCGTGCGGTGGAACACGAAGATCGGCCGTTCGCGCCAGCGCACCACCACCTGCTGGCCGGGCGCGATCTTGCTGACATCGAGGTCGACCGGGCCGCCGGCCGCGAGTGTCGAGGCGTCCGGATTCATCTGCGCAATGAGCGGAACCAAAACGGCCGCCGCGCCAACGGCAGCGACGGTTCCGGTCGCGATATAGAGGAAATCGCGACGCGTGCCCTCGGGCGCGTGGGTGCCGGTGGGTATCGTCGCCTCATTGCTCGCCATGATCGCGCCTCTCTAACGTCTGCGGTTCTGCGGTTCCCCGCGCTTATATTTGCGGTGCACCATGTCAGTCAATCAAGGACGATGCAGGGCTGCCTTGGCGCGGGCCAGGGTGGCTTCCGGCGTCCCGGAGGCATCGATCCTGGCCCAATCCAGGTGGCCCAGTTCATAGCGCTCCTGCGCCTGCGCCACGGCTGTATCGGCATCGGAGGCATCGCGGACGCGGCCGCCGACGCGGCTCAGCCTCGTGGCCGTGTCGGCCGTGAGGAACAGGCTCTGCAGCGGCAAGCGGGCGGATTTCGCCGCGTCTTTTATGGCGGCGCGCTCCTCCGGTTTCGCGAACACCGCGTCGACGATGACGGAGTGGCCGGAGGCCACGACGCGGCGGGCCTTGTCGCCAAGCGTGGCGTAAACGCGGGCGTTGACCTCGTCGGTGTAGGCGGAACTCGGCAGTTTCTCGGCTTCGCTCAGCCCGAAAAGCGCCTTGCGCTCGACGTCGGAACGCACGATGACGGCCCCCGGCATCGGCTCCACAACGGGCGCCAGCATCCGCGCCAGGAGGGATTTCCCGCTGCCTGAGAGGCCGCCAACGGCAACGAAGGCGGATCCAGGCGGAGCAATGGCGCGCGCCGCGAATTCGAAATAGGCGCGCGCCGCGCGCGCAATGGACGGACGATCAGCGTCAGCCGCCCGCTCCAGCCGGGCAGCCGTGACCTTGGCGCGAATGGCCGCCCGCATTGAGAGGAAGAAGGGGAGCGTGGCGAGGGCGTCGAGATTTTCGATCCGCCGCGTCTGCGTGAGATAGCGGTTGAGCACGATGTTGGCGGCAGGCGCGAGCCCGCGCTCGAGCAGGTCCATCAGCAGGAAGGCGAGGTCGTAGAACACGTCACCGGTCGCGATGATGTCGCTGAACTCGATGGCGTCGAAGAGAACCGGCTTGCCGTCGATCAGGACGATATTGCCGAGATGGAGATCACCGTGAATGCGGCGGATGAAACCGAGCCGCCCGCGCTCGCGCAAAAGGGGAACGATGCGCTCGTAAGTGGTGCCGCTTCTGCGCGCGAGTTCATCGCTGGCGGCGGCGGGAAAAATCTCCGGGTGCTGGCCGAACGCCTCGACGTGTTCGTCGATGTAGCTGCCGATCGCCGCGATCCAGCGTTCGGGTTCGACGGCGGGCGTCTTGACGCCAGGTTTCTTGGCGTGCGCCGCCGCCACCGCGCGGCCGAGCGCGTCGGCCAGCGTGTCGTCGATCTCGCCGACGATGTGGTCGAGGGTTCGCCTCTCATCGAAGCGCCGCATATCGACCGCCCATTCGACCGGCGTACCGGCTCCGCCGATGGCGAGCTTTCCCGAGGGCTGGCGCGTGATCGCGACCACGCCGCGATAAATTTCCGGCGCGTATGGCGCGTTCACCGCGATCTCGGCTTCGCACGCTTGCTTGCGCTTCTCCAGCGTCGAGTAGTCGAGGAAGGGAAAGCGCACGGCGCGCTTGACCTTGAGGGCACGGTCGCCGGCGAGGAACACGGATGCCGCGTGCGTGTCGATCCGCAGCGCCTTATTTCCACCGTGGGTAGCAGGATCGGCGAGGAAGCCGAAGACCTCCTGTTGGTTGGCCGCGTCCTCGCTCATCGGGCAAACTCCTCGCGCCGCATCAAGCCATTCGCGGCTGATGCGGCGCGGCCAAAAAGCTGGACTAACGGCGCATCTCGCGGCAATCAAAGCTTATAACGCGGGGCGCCGCGAGTCGGGCTCCGTCGCGGAGATGCCGATGCGCGGGAAGGACAATATTCGCACCGCCGCCGAGATTTTGGTGGATCAATTGCGGATCCACGGCGTGCGTCACGTATTCTGCGTTCCGGGCGAGAGTTATCTCGCCGTGCTCGATGCCTTTCACGACAGCGACCTTGCCGTCACCGTGTGCCGCCAGGAAGGCGGCGCAGCGATGATGGCGGAGGCGGTCGGCAAGGCGACCGGCCGGCCCGGTGTCTGTTTTGTTACGCGCGGGCCAGGCGCCACCAATGCTTCGCCCGGCATTCACATCGCGCGCCAGGATTCGACGCCGCTCGTGATGTTTGTTGGCCAAGTGGCACGCGACATGCGCGACCGCGAGGCGTTTCAGGAAATCGACTATCGCGCCATGTTCGGCTCGATGACCAAGTGGGCGACCGAGATCGAGGACCCGGCGCGCATACCGGAAATCGTCTCGCGCGCTTTCTATACGGCGGCGAACGGCCGGCCGGGGCCGGTCGTCGTCAGCCTGCCTGAGGACATGCTGACCGAGCGTGTCGGCGTCGACGATGCGACGGCATATTTGCCGGTCGAGACCTCGGCGGGGCCGGCGGAGATGGCGAAGTTCGCGGAGCTTCTCGGCGCCGCGCAATCGCCGATGTTTGATTTTGGGCGGCAGCCGCTGGTCGCAGGAGGCGAGCGATCGCGTCGCGCGCTTTGCGGAGAAATATGCACTGCCGGTCTGCACCACCTTTCGCCGGCTGCATCTCTTCGATGCGCTGCATCCTTGTTATGCCGGCGATCTCGGCATCGGCCCCAATCCGAGGCTCGTCGACCACATCAAATCGTCCGACCTCGTCGTGCTGATCGGCGGCCGCATGGGCGAACTGCCGTCGCAGAGCTACACGCTGTTCAACATTCCGCGGCCGCAGATGAGCTTCGTGCATGTTCATCCCGGCGCCGAAGAGCTCGGGCGCGTCTACAGCCCGACGCTGCCGATCAACGCCACGCCGACGGCTTTCGCCGCGGCGCTGGAGAATCTCGAAGTGCCGGGCTCGCCGCGCGGCGACGCCGAAGCGGCGCATGCCGAGTATCTGTCCTGGACGGAGGCGCCGACCGAGCAGCCGGGCGCCGTCAATCTCGGCGCGATCATGGTCTGGCTGCGCGAATATCTTCCCGACGACGCCATCGTCTGCAACGGCGCCGGCAATTATGCCGCGTGGATTCATCGCTTCTTTCGCTTCCGCCGCTTTGGGCAGCATATCGCGCCGACGTCAGGCTCGATGGGCTACGGCGTGCCGGCCGCGGTGGCGATGAAGCGGCTCTATCCGGAGCGGCCGGTGGTCTGCATTGCCGGCGACGGCGACTTTCTGATGAACGGGCAAGAATTCGCCACCGCCGTCCAATACGATCTGCCCTTCGTTGTCGTCATCGCCGACAATGGAATTTACGGCACTATCCGCATGCATCAGGAGCGCGAATATCCCGGCCGGATCGTCGCGACCGATCTGCGCAATCCGGACTTCGTCGCCTATGCCCGCGCCTTTGGCGGGTTCGGCGTCGATGTCGAGAACACGGCGGATTTTCCCGCCGCTTTCAAGGAAGCGCAGGCGTCCGGCAAGCCGGCGATCATTCGCCTGGCGATCGACCCCGAGGCGATCACCCCGATGACGACGCTCGCCAAGATCCGCGCCAAATCGTTGGCGCAGCGAGGCGAGTAGGGCCTGCTCGCGGAGCACGACGGCGCCTAGCGGAACGTCACTTCCGCGTTGTTCGCCGGATAGTCGTTGGTGAACGGCTTCTGCGGACCGATCGTGCCGATATTGATCGCTGTCGGCGAGCTCACGTCCGCCTCGACCGGCCCGCTGGCATCGAAGGCCGTGAACTCGTAAGGCAGGCCGTTGCCGGCAAGAAACGACGGCTGGTCGACGATGTGCATGTGCAGATGCGGCTCGGTGGAGCTGCCGCTGTTGCCGACGAGGCCTAGGAGATCGCCGGCGCCGACGGTGTCGCCGACCTTCACGCGCACCGTGCCGGGCTTCATGTGCGCGTAAAGCACATAGCGGTGCGGGGCAATCTCGACCACGACATGGTTGCCGCCGGCATTATCGAAGCTGAGCTCGACAGCATATTTGCCGGAATGGGGAACGTTCTCGGGTAGCCCGTCGGCCATGCCGACCACTTTGCCGGCGGCGACACTGTAGATCGGCTGACCGTAACAGAAATAGCTTTCGTTCTTGTCCTCGGCGCCCTTCCAGGTCGTATACGCGCCGTCGACCTTTTGAATTTGCACCCAGTCGATCGCGTAACGCTGCGCCAGCCAGGCGTGGCCGTCGGTAATGAGGATCGCTTTGCGATGGGCGGCATCCGGTCCGTTATTGACGGAGTCTCCCGCCATCCACACCCCGCGCAAAGGCGGCGCGACAACGATCGGCTTTTCGTTCGATACCGCGAGCGGCTTGAGCACGATATCGTGCGCGCCGCCATCGTCGGCGATCACATGCAGCGTGTGCTCGATCGCCTGCGGCGCTCTGTCCGTTCCGAGATCGAGCAGGAAATAGACGACCAGGCTTCTGCCGGCGGCGATGGTGCGGCTGGCCGGGCCGGCAACCGGATCCCAGGGACCCAGATGCGCCATCATGCCCGCGAGCCCTGTGTCGGAAAACGAAAATTGCGATGCGCCGGTCTTGGCCGCGATCGTGTCGAAGACGTACGACCTTTTCGAGAAATTCGTCACCACCATTTCGTAGACGAGCTTGGTCGAGCCGTACTGAACGATCGGCGCCGGTTCGGCGAGGAAGGTGATTTGCAGCTGGGGCGGGCGCGGGTCGCTCGCGGCGGCGGGATGAGCGAAAAAAGCGGCGGCGAAGGCCAACACCATCAAGCGCGCAAAGGCCATATGTTTTTCTCGGAGTTGTGCTCTGCTGGGAGTTGCGAATGCGAATTCATACTAGACCATGATCCGATTCAATTGAATCGGATCATGGTCTAGCATTCTTCGTTTTGAGCATGATCTTGTCCGAAAACCGGTTTCCACTTTTCGGGATCATGCTCCAGCTGTTTCGTCCGACCGCGAGCACGTGTTTTGTCATGAATGCCGCTCGCGTTGAATCATGGTTCAGTTATTCTACAGAGGACCAGCGAATCGATCCGACGGAATGCCTTGCCGTATCGCCGCACCGAGAATGTCGTCCGCCGCTTAGCCGCGCGCCACGATGCGATCATCGCGGCGGCGCGGCAGATGGCGAGCGAAGGTGGCATGGCGGCGGTGCAGATCGCCGCTGTCGCGGCCCGCGCCGGCATCGCGGCGGGCACGGTCTATCGTTATTTCCCGGCGAAGAGCGATCTCGTCGCCGCGCTCTTGGCGGAGATCGCCGACAGCGAGATCGGCGCTTTGCGGCGCGCAGCCGCGGGCGCGCCCGGGCCGCTCTCGGGCCTGTCGGCGGCGATCACGACATTTGCCGCGCGCGCTCTGCGCGACCGCAGGCTTTCCTTCGCGGCCATCGCCGAGCCGATCGATGCCGAGCTCGACACGGCGCGGGTCGCCTTTCGTAAATCGCTTGCGGCCGAATTTGCCGGCCGAATCGCTGCCGCGATCGCCGAGGGCCGCTTGCCGCAGCAGGATGTCGCCGTTGCCGCGGCCGGGATCACCGGCCTGTTGATCGAAGGGCTGATCGGTCCGTTGGCGCCGGACCCATCCGGCCGCGAGCGCGACATCGTGCAATCGCTCACGCTCGCGGCGCTGCGTTCGCTTGGCGTCGCCGATGCCCGCGCCCGCGGCCTTGTGGTGCAGACCGCAATTCCATCAGACTTGGCCAAATCCGCGGACTGACGAATGGCCGGCCTAGAGCGCGATGGCCTTATGTTAAATCATCATCGCGCTCTAGATCTTTGATGGAGCATGATCTTTTCGGAAAACCGGTGTCCACTTTTCCGGATCATGCTCTGGCGGCCGGTCATTCGTCGCAGCGGCGTCAGCGCATCAGCGCATCAGCTACCCGATCCGGAAAGCACGTCGCCGAAGAGCTGCCAGGTCGTGCCGTCAAACTTCATCAACTGCATCTGTTTGATCGGCGCAAAATCAGTTTCGCTGGTCGACAGCACAATGCCCGGCAGCAGCATCGGCAATTTCAGGTCGTGGATGGAGGCGGCCTGTTTCATGAGGTTTTCGCGCGTGAGATTGTCGCCGGATGCTCTAAGCACGGCGACCATCGTTTGCGCGGCCGAGTAGCCGTAGACATTGAGGCTGTCGGTCAGGTTCCCGGCTGAATTGTATTTCTTCATCCAATCCAGCCACTCCTTGTACTCCGGCGTATTGGCCCATTGCGGATCGGTGGGCTCCTTGTAATAGCCGGCCGAAATGATGCCGGCGCCCTTCTCGGGCCCAGCCGGCTTCATGACCGCTCCGACCGAAACCGACACGTTGCTCAGAAAGTGGGTCGGCTTCCAGCCGATGTCGAACACCTTGCGGATCGCTTGGGCAGCGAATTTCGGCACCGCAGCGGTCAGGAGCGTATCGGCGCCGCTCCCTTGCAGCGACACGATTTGCGAGTCCACGGTCGGGTCTGTGGTCTCGTAGGTCTTGGTCGCCACGATCATGGTGTCAGCCTTGGCGCCCAGGCCTTCGCGAAGCCCGATCAGATAGTCCTTGCCGAAATCGTCGTTCTGGTAGAGCACGGCGATCTTGGCGTTCGGCAAGTTCTTGAGAATGTAACGGCCGTAGATGCGCGCTTCGATGCGGTAGCTCGGCTGCCACCCCATCGTCCAGGGATGATTTTTGGGATCGTTCCATTTGTCGGCGCCGGTGGCGACGAAGAGCTGCGGCACCTTGTTGTCGTTGGCATAAGTCTGGATCGCGGTGTTGGGTGGCGTGCCGAGCGTGTTGAACAGCGCCAGCACCTGGTCTTCTTCGACCATCTTGCGCACAAGCTCGACGGTTTTCGGCGGGCTGTAGCCGTCATCGCGGGTGATGAAGTTGATCCTGCGGCCGTTGATGCCGCCCTGTTCGTTGATCATGTTGAAATAGGCGACTTCGGCCTTGCCGATCGCGCCGTAGGCCGAGGCCGGACCGCTATAGGGCATGGTGTTGCCGAGCTTGATTTCGGCGTCGCTGGCGCCTGGTCCGTATTGGCCGGCCGCGTATGCCAGTCCGCCGGCGAGAAGGAGGCTCGCCGCCGATAGTGCCCACGAGGTCATCTGCTTTGGTGACATGATTTCCTCCGCTGTCCTGTTTGAATGCTTGTTCTGTATTTTCGATCCTACACGAGGCTGTCAGGCCGTATTGTGGTTGGTCGGGCTGAGAGCCGGCTGACGGACAGTCATGGCGACCTGCCTCCGTCGTTCTGACTGCGGCGCTTGGCCGTCCGTTGCGCCAGGCGCGTAAGCCACGGTTTGACCGACCCGACGACGCCGTGCGGCATGGTGTACATGCACAGCAGCATCGCCAGCCCGTAGATCGCCCATGGAGCGGCATCGGAGATGTCATTGGCGAAGTTCGGCACGAACTGGATGAAGAATCCGCCGACGATCGCTCCGCCGATGGTCGAGATGCCGCCCACCGCCGAGCCTACCAAAAACGAGACCGACAAAAACAGGCTGTAGCTTTCGGGCGAGACGTAGCCGATGGCGATGGCCGAAAGCGCGCCGGCGACGCCGGTGAACAAGGTGCTGGTGCCGAAGGCGAGCGTCTTATAGCGGGCGGTGTCGATGCCCATGGCGGCCGCCGCGATCGGCTGATCGCGGATCGCGACCCAGGCACGGCCAGTGCGGCCATTGAGCATGTTGGTCGCGACGCGGATGGCGATCAACAGCACGAGGAGGGCGATCAAATAAAGCCAACGATCTTGGCTGAGGCCGAGCCCCGACCGGCGGCACGGGCTTGACCAAATTGATGCCCTGTTGTCCGCCGGTCCAGGTGTCGAAATATTTCAGCAGTTGCGGCGTTGCCAGCGCCATCGCCAGCGTGACGAGCGCGAGATAGGGGCCCTCGAAGCGCAAAGCCGGCAGCCCGAACAGCACGCCGAGCACAAAGCAGATGAGACCCGCCGGCGGCAGCGTCGCCCAATAGGGTACGCCATAACGGTGCATCAGGATCGCGGCGGTGTAGGCGCCGGCGGCAAAGAACCCGCCGTGGCCGAGCGAGATCTGGCCGTTGTAGCCGGTCAGGATGTTCAGGCCGAGCACGGCGATGGCATAGATCATCACCAGCGTCAGTTCGAAGACGTGATAATTCCGGAGCGTGAACGGAAGCGCAACCGCGACGGCGATCGCCAGTAGCGTAGCCGCCCATCGCCAGGTTCCGGCCGCCGTCGTGCCGGGGCGCTCGACGCCGACGGGAGTGCGGGCAATGGCAGCGGAGCTTTTTTCCATCTCAGACCCGCCGCACGATGGCCGTGCCGAACAACCCGTTCGGCTTGAACACGAGCACCAGGATGATCAAGGCCAGCGCCACGGTGAGCTTGAGCTGGCTGGCGATGAGATAGGTGCCGACAAGGTTCTCGGTCACTCCGACAATCAGCCCGCCGACCACTGCGCCCACCGGGCTCGTGATGCCGCCGAGAAGCGCTCCGGCGAACGCGTAAAGCAGCACGCCGCCCATCATGTTGGGATCGAGAAAAAGCACCGGCGCGACCATGATGCCCGCGGTCGCGCCGATGGCGGCGGCGAGGCCCCAGCCGATCGCGAGCATGCGTCCCACACGAATGCCGCACAGGCGGGCGGACGCCGGATTTTGCGCCGCCGCGCGCATCGCCAACCCGGTCGAGGTGAAGCGGAAGAACAGGAACAGCAGCACCAGCATGATCAGCGTTACCGCGATCACGCCGAGATCGCGGGTCGTGATCAACGCGTGAAACAGCGGCCGGTCGGGGAAGGGGCTCGGAAAATCCTGGACTGTGTAGCTGTAGATCCAACCGGCCACCGAATTGAAGATCAGCAACAGCCCGATGGTGACCACGACCGCCGCCAGCACCGGCGCATTTTCCACCGGCCGGATCAGAACGCGCTCGATGAGCATGCCTCCGGCGAAGGAGACGATGAGCGTAATCGCAAACGCCGCCCAGAACGGCAGGCCGGCATTCACCAGCGTCCAGGCGATGTACGTGGAGAACATCGCCATTTCGCCTTGCGCGAAATTCACCAGATCGGTCGAGCGGTAGATCATCACCAGCGCCAACGCGACGCTGGCATAGATCGAGCCGGCGGCCAGACCCGAGAACACTTGCTGCAGCAGCTCGTGCATCGTGCGCCCTCGTCAGTAGCCGAGATAAGCGCGGCGAATCTGCGGATCGTCGGCGAGCGCTTTGGCGCTACCCGACGCCACGACGTAGCCGGTCTCGAGCAGATAAGCGTGATCGGCCAGTTCCAGCGCGAGATTGGCATTCTGCTCGACCAGAAGGACGCTGACGCTCTCCTCCTTCTTGATGCGTTCGACGATCTTGAAGATGTCCTCGACCACGCGCGGCGCCAGACCGAACGATGGCTCGTCGAGCACCAGGAGCCGCGGCTCCATCATCAAGGCGCGCGCGATCGCCAGCATCTGCTGTTCGCCGCCGGAGAGGGCGCCGCCTTGCTGGCGGCGGCGTTCGGCGAGGATCGGAAAATAGCCGTACATGCGCTCGATGTTCGCGGGCGCACGGCGCAGCCGGGTATAGCCGCCGAGCCGCAGATTTTCCTCGACCGTCAGGCCGACGAAGGTGCCGCGCCCTTCCGGCACATGCGCCACGCCGAGCGCGGCGATGTCTTCGGTCGCGCGGCGGTCGAGCCGCTTGCCGGCAAACGCGATCGCGCCCTCGGAGCGCACCATGCCGCAGATGGCGCGCAGCGTTGTCGTCTTGCCGGCGCCGTTGGCGCCGAGGAGCACGGTCATGCCGCCTTCCTCGACCGAAAGGTCGATCCCGTGCACGATCTCCGATTGGCCGTAAAAGGCCTTCAGCGCGTGCAGCTCGAGGATCGGCGCCATCAGTGCCGCGGCCCCAGATAGGCCTCGGTGACGGCCGGGTTGTTGCGCACGGCGTCGGGCGGCCCGTCCGCGATCACGCGGCCGAAATTGAGCACGACGACCTGATCCGACAGGCTCATCACCAAGCCCATGTGATGCTCGACCAGCAATACCGTGATCCCGAGCCGGTCGCGGATGGCGCGGATCAAGCTGCCGAGTTCCGACACTTCCTCGTGGTTCAATCCGCCGGCCGGTTCGTCGAGCAACAGCAAGGTGGGCTCGCCGGCGAGCGCGCGCGCAAGCTCGACGCGCTTGCGCGCCCCAAGCGACAAGCTGGCCGCCGGTCGCTCGGCCGTGGCTTCCAAGCCGACAAAGGCGAGCATGGCGTGCGCGGTTGCGTCGAACTGGCGCTCTTCGCTTCGTGTCGACGGCAGCGTGAATGCGTCGGTGAGCGGATTATGATGACCGCGCGCATGCGCGCCGACTTTCACATTGTCGACGACCGACATCGACGCGAACAGGGTGGAGGCCTGGAATGTGCGTCCAATTCCCAGCGCGGCGATGTCCGAAGGCGCGCATTGGCTGAGCGATCGGCCGTTCAGGCGGATATCGCCGCGACCCGGGCGGTAGAGCCTGCTGAGGCAGTTGAACAAGGTTGTCTTGCCGGCGCCATTCGGCCCGATCAGGCCCACGATCCGCCCGCGGGCAATCCTGAAGGTCACTTCGTCGAGAGCGACGATGCCGCCAAAGCGCATGCCGACGCCCGCGACCTCCAACAGCGGGGAGGCGGCGCCAACGGCGTCCGCTGCGCCGTGCGAGATTTCGGTCATGCCGCGCGATGCGTCATGGCGAGATCTTCCTCCGCGACCCTCCGTCTTTGATTGTTTGGCTTTTCGGTCTTAACCCCGCGCGCGATCGGTGATCGGCCGCGGGGGACGGGTGATTGAGGGCCGCGGAAAACGTGACACGGGCGGCGTCCGCGCGTCAACGATACCTAAGGCGTATATTTCGCTTTATTCTGCCGCCTGATAGCGCGCGACCTTATTCCAGTCGCTGACCAAGCTTCCGGCTTAATGCGACATCAGCACCGGCGCGGTCATCGAGCGGAAAATGCTGCGGGTTACCCCGCCGAGCACGAATTCGCGCAGGCGCGAATGACCGTAGCCGCCCATGACGATGAAATCGCTGCCCGCATCGGCGGCGTGCGACAGGAGGACGTCGGCCACGTCGATATCGCCGAGGGCGGTGCGCTTGACGTCGACATTGAGGCCGTGCCGCGCCAGATGCGCACCGATGTCGGCGCCCTCGATCTCGTCCCGCTTGCCGCGTTCGTTGGTGACGATCACGACCTCCACGCGCCTTGCCTTGGCGAGGAGCGGCATGGAGTCGGCAATCGCGCGCGCGGCGGCGCGGCTGCCGTCCCAGCACACCATCACATTGTCGAGCTTGAGCGGCGCCTTTTGGATGTAGGGAACGACAATCACCGGCCGGCCGGATTCGAATAGTGCCGACTCGGCAATGATCTCCTCGACCGCGCTGCTTTCCGGCTCCGATTGCCCGACGATGGACAAGTCGAAACGTCGCGCGATCCGGCTGAACTGCTCGCCCACGCCGGCGAAACTCGCACTCAAGGTCAGCGGCTCGGCGCTGACGCCGGCGCGCGAACAGGCCGCGTTGAAGCGGTCGAGGGCAGTCCTGGTGGCTTCCTCGTTGTCGCGTTCCTGCGCTTCGATCACGTCGGCCGGGATGTAGCCCGCGCCGGAAACCGGAACGATCGGATCGTAGAGAAAAGCGATGCCGGCAAGATGCGCGTCGAAAGTGGCGGCGACGGAGACTGCATAGTCGCAAGCTGGGCTTGCCTTCTCACCAACGCTGAGATTGACGACAATGTCTTTGATCATAGCGGCAGATCCTCCAGTCGCAGCTCCAATGAATTTTATCGATATTGATCTCTCGATTTTGGTTTATGTCACGCGCGGCATCGCTCCCGTTTGAGCCAGATCAAGAGTGTCCGGAAGGGGTTATTTCTTGATGTTGCCCTCGGCATCGAACTGCTTGATGTAAGCCCACAGGTCCTTAATTTCCTGCTCGTTCTTGATGCCGGCAAAGATCATTTTGGTGCCGGGGATCTTGGCCCGCGGATCCTTGATATATTCCGCGAAGGTCTCCTCGTTCCACACGATCCCGGAATTCTTGTTGGCGTCGGAATAGCTGAAGCCGGCGACGCTGCCCGAACGGCGGCCATCGAGACCGTTAAGCACGGGGCCGACCAGGTTCGTCGCGCCGGGACCGATCTTGTGGCAGATCGCGCATTTCTTGAAAGAGACGGCACCTTTCTCGACATCTTGTGCCGACGCAGCCCCCATCCATGCGGTCATAAGGGCAGCGGCGGCTATCAATGCTTTCGGCATCAGGGTTCCCCTTGGATGAGCCCGCTGGCGGATGCGCAGCGGCATTGGCGAGATTCTCTAGAACGCCAATCGTTTGAGGTTGAAACGATTGGCGCCCTAGATCTTTGATGGGGCATGATCTTTCGGAAAACCGGTACCCACTTTTCCGGATCATACTCCAGGTGAGCGAATTCCACCGCCGTTGAAGCGGCCCGAAAGTCGCCTGTCAACGGTCCAATTCGCCGCCGTTCGCATGGGCTAGCGGGTCGAAGCGGCGCCGTAACGCGATGCGCACGCGGCAGTGTCGCAAAGTTCGCTGAGTGTTCCGCACGGAAACCTCTGCGGCAGGCCCGCGAGAATGCACTAGCGTTTGCAGCGCGATCTTGAAATGTCAGGTTGAGAACAGACAGCACAGTTTGGAGGTGTGGAGGAGCCCGCGGGTCGCGCCGCCGAAAATCCACTCACCCAGGCGGGTATGCCCGTAGGCGCCGGCCACAATGAGGTCGGCCCCATTGTCGGCGGCCGCGGTGGTCAATTGGTGCGCTATCGCCCCGTGGGGATTGAGTACGGCCTTGACGCCGACCTCGATGCCGTGGCGGCTAAGGTAGGCCTCGACGTCCGCAAGGTGCGCCTGTGCTTGTGCTTCCAGCAGGTTTTCGGCGACTTCGACGAGCGTGACGTGCTCGGCTTGCTGCAAGAAGGGCAGAGCGCTTTGGACCGCGCGGCGCGCTTCGCGGGTATCTTTCCAGGCAATCAGGATACGGCGGGCACTCAACGCCGCGTGGCCCTGCGGAGCAATGAGAACGGGGCGGCCAGCGGCGAGCAGCACTTCTCCAGGGTCGAAGGTGTGAGACACGTCGTCCGCCGCGGGACGGCTGCCGATGACGACGAGGTCCGCCGCTCGTGCTTCGCGCGCAATCACTTCGCGCGGAAAGTTGAAGCTCCCTCTCCATTCGGTCGGCAGCGCAGTGATGCCCGCAACCTCGCGAAAGCGCTCACCCAAGCGGTCGAGCTCCGCCCTGATCCATTTCGAGCGTTTCTCGGGCTGCTCAAGCTCGGCATGGGAAAGGGTCGCGCGCTCGCGGCCCGGCACCCAGCCGGCGACGCCGATCAGAACCGCACCGAACCTGTCGGCGAGATTGGCCGCTAGCCGTATCCGCTCATCGGAGCCGGCGTTCCAATCCACATGCACCATGATGCTGGCCACCGCAGAGGAAGCGGGAGCGGCTTTCACGTGGCCGCTCACCGCTGGTTTGGCTGTCGTCATTGGGGCGGTTCCTGCCTCTTCAAAGCTGTCGATGGATGCCTAGTGAGTTTAGCAATGCGCATGTTGACCTGGGTCAAGATCGCTCGCCCGACCGAAGTGAAATCGCCGCACTGGTGAAAGAATTGTGTCTGAAAAGCGGGAGTTTTGTCGAGCGGAAGCCTCGCGCTGGAGGATTTGTTTGTCGGGGCCCTGGTGTTCGGCCCGAACCAGATTTTTCATTCCCGCACGCTTCTGCGCTATGTGGTTCCCTTGGTGATCGCCGCTACCGACATCGCGGCGGCGCATGTCCGAAGGATGCGACGTGGACAATCTGGTGCGATCGACGATCGCCTTCGTGCAGGACCATCAGGCCTGGGGCGTTCCGATCGTTTTCGTTTTGGCCTTTTGCGAATCCTTTGCCTTCGTATCTTTGCTGGTTCCGGCGACGGGCATCCTTCTTGGCGTCGGCGGTCTGATCGCAGCCGCCGAGCTCGGCTTCTGGCCGATGTGGTTTGCTGCGGCGCTTGGCGCCATTGTCGGCGATTGGCTGGCCTACTGGCTGGCCTTTCACTTCAAGGACCGCGTGCTGCAGACTTGGCCGCTCGCCGGCAATCCCGATCTCGTTGCGCGCGGTGTGGGTTTCTTCAAGAAGTGGGGAATGCTCGCCGTCTTCGTCGGGCGCTTCTTCGGTCCCTTTCGCGCGGTCGTGCCGCTCATCGCCGGCCTCAATGCGATGCCGTGGCTCAATTTTCAAATCGCCAACGTTGCATCGGCGGCCGTCTGGGCCGCCGGGATTTTGCTGCCCGGCTTCATCGGCGTCCGCTGGCTGATGGAATGAGCCGCGGTTCCGGCGCGGCATCGCGGCTACACCGCGGTCGCGCTTTGTCGTTATAATGAGTCCAATTCAGGCTCAGACCTCCGGGAAGATTGAATGGCTGTTGTAATGCCCAAGCCCGACGACGCGGTGCTCGCGCGCCGCGCCGAGATCGTCGCGGCGCTCAAACGCATCGTGCCGGGCGAGGGGGTGATCGCGTCCGAAGAGGCCATGCGGCCCTACGAAAGCGACGGCCTCACCGCCTATCGGGCGCTCCCGATGGTCGTGGTGTTGCCGGAGACGACCGAGCAAGTCTCCGCCCTGCTGGCCTATTGCCATCGCGAAGGCATCAAGGTGGTGCCGCGCGGGGCAGGGACATCGCTGTCCGGTGGCGCGCTGCCGCTGGGCGACGGCGTTCTGCTCGGCATGGCCAAATTCAAGCGCATCCGCGCCATCGATTTCGAGAACCGGGTGGCGGTGGTCGAGCCAGGCGTCACTAATCTTGCGGTCTCGCAGGCGGTCGATCATGCGGGCTTCTATTACGCGCCCGATCCGTCCTCGCAGATTGCCTGCACCATCGGCGGCAATGTGGCGGAAAACTCGGGCGGCGTTCACTGTCTGAAATACGGCGTCACCACCAACAATGTGCTCGGCTGTGAATTGGTTTTGATGAGCGGCGAGGTCCTGCGGCTTGGCGGCAGCCATCTCGATGCGGCCGGCTACGATCTGCTCGGCGTCATCACGGGTTCGGAGGGGCTTCTGGGCGTCATCACCGAGGTGACGGTGCGCCTCCTGAAGAAGCCGGAATGCGCGCGTGCCGCGCTGATCGGTTTCGCCGCGTCCGAGGATGCCGGCGAGTGCGTTGCGCGGATCATCGGGTCCGGCATCATTCCGGGCGGCATGGAGATGATGGATCGCCCGGCGATCAAGGCAGCCGAGGAATTCGTCCATGCCGGTTATCCGCTCGATGTCGAGGCGCTGCTGATCGTCGAGCTGGACGGTCCGCGCGCCGAAGTCGATTACCTGCTGGACCGGGTGCAGGAGATCGCGCGGGCCTGCGGCGCGCTCACGTGCCGGGTGTCCAATTCCGAAGACGAGCGGCTCCTGTTCTGGGCCGGCCGCAAGGCGGCATTCCCAGCGGTCGGCCGCATCTCGCCCGACTATTACTGCATGGACGGCACGATTCCGCGCGCACAATTGCCGCTGGTGCTGCGACGCATGCAGGAGATGTCGGCCAAG
This sequence comes from uncultured Alphaproteobacteria bacterium, assembly GCA_963845075.1. GTDB lineage: Bacteria > Pseudomonadota > Alphaproteobacteria > Rhizobiales > Xanthobacteraceae > BOG-931. The sequence continues at coordinate 85,212 of CAWJRE010000035.1, forward strand.
TACGACCTGCGGGTCGCCAACGTCTTCCATGCCGGCGACGGCAACCTGCACCCGCTGATCCTCTACGACGCCAACAAACCGGGCGAGCTCGAACGCGCCGAGGAATTCGGCGCCGATATTCTGAAGCTCTGTGTGGAGGTCGGCGGTGTGCTCACCGGCGAGCACGGCGTGGGCGTGGAGAAACGCGACCTCATGCCGGTGATGTTCTCCGAAACCGATCTCAATCAGCAGCAGCGGCTTAAATGCGCGTTCGACGAGAGCGGGCTGCTCAATCCGGGTAAGGTATTTCCGACGCTGCACCGTTGCGCCGAGCTTGGCCGCATGCATGTCCATGCCGGCCGAGTGGCGTTTCCGGACCTGCCGCGGTTCTGACGCGCGCCAATGGCGGAAAATCTGAAACCGCGCGACGCCGCGGAGGTCGAGCAGGCGGTCCAATGGGCGATCGCCGGTAGCAAGACGCTGGAAATCGTCGGACGTGGCAGCAAGCGCCTCATCGGCCGGGCGGCGCAATGGGACATGACGCTCGACCTTTCGGGACTATCGGGCGTGACGCTCTACGAGCCCGCCGAGCTTGTGCTGTCGGCAAAGGCCGGCACGCCGCTTTCCGAAATTGAGACGCTGCTGGCGGCAAACGGCCAAGAGCTCGCGTTTGAGCCGATGGATTACGGGCCGCTGCTTGGCGGGGCGGCCGGCAGCGCCACGATCGGTGGGGTGCTTTCGTCGAACCTTTCGGGCCCGCGGCGCATCAAGGCTGGCGCGGCCCGCGACCATTTTCTCGGCGTCAGCGCGGTCTCCGGGCGCGGCGAGATCTTCAAATCCGGCGGCCGGGTGGTGAAAAACGTTACCGGCTACGATTTGTGCAAATTGCTCGCCGGCTCGTGGGGAACGCTCGCCGCCATGACCGACGTCACGGTCAAGACGCTGCCCCGGGCCGAGACTGAGCGGACGGTTCTTGTCCTCGGCCTTGACGACGCGGCAGCCGGCAAGCTCATGACGGCTGTCATGAGCTCCTTTGCCGATGCGTCCGCGGCCGCTCACTTGGCGTCACCGCTCGCCGAGCGCGTGGCCGAGACTGCGACCGCGGGCGCGGCGGTGACGGCCTTTCGGCTTGAGGGCGTCGCTCCCTCCGTGGCGCATCGCCAAGCCGTGCTGGAAGAGCTGGCGAGGCCCTATGGCCGCCTGGGCACGTTCGAGGAGGCTCTGTCACGGACATTCTGGCGGGGGATCCGCGACGCGACGCCGTTCGCGGCCGCAGGGCCGGCAGGCGCGCGCGATGTCTGGCGCATTTCGACGGCGCCCGCGCGTGGCGTCGAAATCGGCCGCGCGCTGGTCGAGCGCGCCGAAGCAGAGGTGCTCTACGATTGGGCCGGTGGCCTGATATGGGCGGCCCTGCCGTCCACCGACGATGCCAAATCAGGTCTCGTGCGTTCGATCGTCGCCAACAGAGGAGGACACGCCACGCTGATCCGTGCACCGGCCGCCGTGCGCGCCGCGGTCGATGTTTTTGAGCCCGAGGCGCCGGCGCTCGCGGCGCTGACCAAACGCGTGCGCGAAAGCTTCGACCCGCGCGGGGTACTCAATCCCGGCAGGATGTGGGCGGGAGTTTAGTATGCAGACCTCCTTCACCCTGGCTCAGCTCGCCGATCCGGACGTTGCCGAATCGGAAAAGATCCTGCGGGCTTGCGTGCATTGCGGCTTTTGCACCGCCACCTGCCCGACCTACGTGCTCGACGGCAACGAGCTCGATTCGCCACGCGGACGCATCTACCTCATCAAGGACATGCTGGAGAATGACCGGCCGGCCACGGCCGAGGTCACGCTGCATATCGATCGCTGCCTGTCCTGTCTGGCCTGCATGACGACGTGTCCCTCGGGCGTGCACTACATGCACCTCGTCGACCATGCCCGGGCCCATATCGAGAAGACCTACCGGCGGCCGGCACACGAGCGGCTGCTGCGCACCGCGCTCGCAAAGCTTTTGCCTTATCCACAGCGATTCCGGTTGGTTCTTGCGGCGGCGCTTGCCGGCAAGCCGTTTGCCCGGCTTGCCGAAGCGGTCGGACTCAAGCGGCTTGCAGCCATGCTGCAGCTCGCCCCGGGGCACCTTCCGCACAGCGCCATTGCGCCGCAAATCTTCCAGGCGGCGGGAGCAAAAAAGGGCCGTGTGGCTTTGCTCGTCGGCTGCGTCAACGACCTGCTGGCGCCGCAGATCAATGCCGCGGCGATTTGGGTATTGACGCGGCTCGGCATCGAAGTCGTGGTCGCGGAAGGCTCCGGCTGCTGCGGCTCGCTCGTCCATCACATGGGCCGGGAGGCGGAGGCGCTCAGCCAAGCGCGTGCCAATATCGATGCCTGGACTGCGCTCGGGCCGCTGGACGCAGTGGTGTTGACGACCTCCGGCTGCGGCACCACCGTGAAAGACTATGGCTTCATGTTCCGCACCGATTCGACCTATGCGGAACGGGCCGCGAAGGTCGCTGGTCTCGCGCGCGATGTCACTGAATATCTAGCGACATTGCCGATCAAATCGGCGCAAGCCGCGCCCGGACTTGTGGTCGCCTATCATGCCGCCTGCTCGCTGCAGCACGGGCAACGCGTCACGCGTCAGCCGCGGGAGCTTCTCGGCAAGCTTGGCTTCACAGTGAGGGACGTTCGGGACGGTCATTTGTGCTGCGGCTCCGCCGGAACGTACAATATTCTGCAGCCAGACATCGCAAGAAGGTTGCGCGAGCGCAAAGTCAGGACTATCGAGGAATTGCGACCTGATGTGATCGCGGCAGGAAATATTGGCTGCATGACTCAGATCGCCGCGGGCACGAAACTGCCGGCGGTCCATACGATCGAGTTGATTGATTGGGCTACCGGCGGGCCATGCCCGCCCTCGCTTCGGGAGCACGGGCCGCAGACGGCGGTGCGCTCGAATGCAGCCGCGAGCTAGACGGGGGCTCGCTCGTATTTGTGCGTGAACCCGGTCCCCATGGGGCCGATCAGATTTTCCTTATTTGCAGCACGATCGGGAGGATCGATCATGGCAAAGAAGTCGAAGGCAAAGAAGAAATCCACCAAGAAAAAGGCCGCCCCGGCGCGCAAAAAGAAGAAGACAGTAAAATCGGCGGCTAAGAAGCCGGCGAAAAAAGCCGCCAAAAAGGCCCCGGCGAAAGCGGCCAAGAAGGCAGCTCCGAAGCGTAAAGCAGCGCCGAAAAAGCCGGCGCCTGCACCCGCTCCGGCAGCGGAGCCGGCGCCTGCTTGGACCCCGTCCGCCACTCCTGAGCTTGGCGGCGAGCACAACTAGTTTCGGGCAGTCTAAGACTGTGGAGGAAGGCGGCCGCGCCAACACGCGGCCGCCCCCGACCACCCAATCGTTCCCCGCCGTTTCGCTACGCCTCGCCGCCTGCCGTGTCCCTGCGATGCGGAATTGCCGATTGCCCGAGGTGGGTGGCGGACCTAGAGTTCCAACAATCGATCGCCGGTCCCGGCGGAGTTGGCTGTGAGCGTGCCGGCGGTATTCTCGTTTTCACGGGAGCCTGGCCATGGCAGCGCGTTACAACATCCTGATCCTCGGCGCGTCCTACGGTTCGTTGCTCGCATCCAAGCTTCTGTTCGGCGGGCACAGTATTCGGCTGGTGTGCCTGCCGGCCGAGGCCGACCTGATCAACGCTGAAGGCTTTCGCGTCCGCCTGCCGGTCCGCGGTCGCCCCAATCCGGTGGAACTCGATTCGCGTAAGCTCCCGGGCAAAGTCACCGCCGGCGGCACGGCCGGTATCGATCCCAAGCAGTACGATCTGGTCGGCCTTGCCATGCAGGAGCCGCAATACCGGTCTGCCGGGGTGCGCGAACTCCTCGATGCCATCGGTCGGGCGAAGGTGCCCTGCATGTCGATCATGAACATGCCGCCGCTAGCTTACTTACGGCGAATCCCTGGTCTCGATGCAAACGCGCTGAAGCCGGCCTACACCGACGCTAGCGTGTGGGACAATGTTGATCCTTCCTTCATCACGCTTTGCAGCCCCGATCCGCAGGCGATCCGCCCGCCGGACGAAAAGGTCAACGTGCTGCAGGTGACGCTGCCGACCAATTTCAAGGTCGCGCGCTTTCCGTCCGAACAGCACACTGCGCTGCTGCGGCAGTTGCAGGACGAGATCGAGGCCATCCGCTTCGATACGCCGGATGGGAAGGTCGAGCTCCCGGTCAAACTGAAAGTGTACGATTCGCTGTTCGTGCCGCTCGCCAAATGGGCGATGCTGCTGGCCGGGAATTACCGCTGCGTCACCAAGGACGGCATGCGCACCGCCCAGGAGGCCGTGCATAGCGACATCGAAACCTCACGCTCGGTCTACAACTTCGTAGTCGATCTCTGCATCAAGCTCGGAGCAAAGCCCGAGGATCTGGTGCCGTTCGAAAAATACGCCGCCGCGGCACAGTCGCTGACGCGGCCGGCGTCGGCGGCTCGCGCCCTGCAAAATGGCGCCCCCAACATCGAACGAGCCGACAAACTGGTGCAGCTCATCGCCGCGCAGCGCGGCCTGCATCATCAGGCGATCGACGCACAGGTTGCTCTGGTCGACGCGCGGCTCGAGGCCAACCGCAAGAAAGCGGCGGCATAAGCAGCCTGGGTTGAGCGAAGCGAAACCCAGGGACTAGGCTATTCTTATGCGACTTGGACGTCCTGCCAGAAGCTGAAGCGTCCGCCGACCTGCGCCATTTCCGGGCGCGGCTTCTCGTATTGCCACGCGGCGCGCTCGTGGCGCTTGCCGTCGACGACCACGTCGTAGAACTGGACGCCATGCGGGCAGGCATGGTCGCTCGCGGTCTTCTCGGTCTTTTGCAGCCAATCCATGCGCACGACGCTTTGGGGAAAATACTGGTAGCCGTGGCAGGCGACGATGTCGTCGCTCTGCGCAATGATGTGTCCGTCGACACTGGCTTTCATGGGACGAGCCTCTTTCGATGCGACTTCAACGTGACTTGAACCTGACTTGGGCCGTGAGGCCGTCCCATTGACATAGTTGCCGAGGAGGGAAATGCCAGGGTCGCCGCGGCTGCACTCCGCGCCCGGCAGGCACGAGGCATATCGGAATTGGCCGGCGGCGTTTGTTTCGCCGCCGGCCGCAACTGTCGCTCAAACCGTCCCGGTGCCCGCGAACAGGTTCTTCTTGACGATGGCGTGGATGCCCCAATTGCCGTCCACCACCTGGGTGACACCAAAGTCGACGGCGACCGAAATCAGCGAGATCGCTTCGTCTTCGCTTAAGCCTTTGGTGTTCATCAGGAAGCCGCGCATCTTGCGGAACGCATCCCGCAGCGCGAGATCGATAGACGACTTCTTGTAGATGTCCTGCTGCGCGGTCGGGCCGAGCTCTTCCAAATAGTTGGCGAAGGAAAAGCCGTGCAGCACCCATTCGTCCTGGGTCTCCAAAAGCGGATAGTTCAGTCCGGCGAGCGAGCCGGTGAGCTTATCCTTCTTGTGCAGCACGAGCTGGAAGGTGCCGGTGAGCGACATCTCGATGGCGGTGCCGCACAATTCGGAATCGCCTTGAGCCGCATGGGAATCGCCGACCGAGAACAGGCCGCCGGGCACCGCGACCGGGTAGTAGATCGTCGCGCCCTTGCCGATACGCCAGTTATCGATGTTGCCGCCGAAATAGCCGGGCGGGATCGAGTTCGACGATATCGGCTTCCTTCGGCGCCAAGCCCATGACGCCGAAGTGCGGGCGGATCGGTATGCGCACATTCTTCAGGATGCCGTGGGTCTCTTGCACGGTCGAATGGTCGACCGGCACGCCCGGATAGTCGATGATCTTGTGCACGACGCCGAAGGGATCGGTCTGCGGGACCCAACGGAAATTGTAGACCGCCTGCGCCCAATTGCGTTGGCCGCTGGTGTCGATTTCATAGATCGTGCAGACCTCGCGCGGCTTCGGTTCGGTGAGCAGATCGCTGTAGTGGAAACCCCACCACGCTGCCGCGTTGCTGCCGAACGACTTGCCGGCGTAGGCGGGATTGGCACACGGCCGCGGCTTCACGTCGATGATGCGGACTTCGAGAATGTCGCCCGGCTCGGCGCCGCGGATATAGACCGGTCCGGTGCAGATATGGACGCCGAAGCCTTCGCCTGAGCCGCGGCCGAGGAGCTTGCCGTCGACCGGCCCGGCGCCGCGGCGGTTGACGCCTTTTTTCTCCTTGGTCCAGAGGTAGATGCTTTCGACCCCCGGGTCGCCCTTGACCAGACGCTCGGTATCGTCGCCGGCGTGATGGGTTACGGCTTCGATGGTGATGTAGTCGCCGGAATCGACTTCAAGCTGCGGCTTTAGAAGCTTGCTGAAATAGCCCCAATGCACGGTGTCGGAATTCGCCGGCAGATAATGGTAGGTCGGCTGGCCGGGTTTGGTTTCCGCCGACGCAGGCGTCGCCAGCGTGCCGGCGCCGGCCCAGGCCGCCGCCGCTCCGCCGCCTGCGAGGAACGCACTCTTGAGAAAGCTGCGCCTTTCGCCGTCGAGATCGTCGAGGAGCTTCTGCCGATGAAGCTCAAAGTCTGGGCAGGTGTGATCGTCTCCTGTGCACATGACTACGTTCCCCCTTGGTGGAGCGTTGAAACGCCGGCTGTTCAGCCAGTCACGCCAGGGAGGAACGGCAACTTACATGCCAACCGGCAGGGCGGCGCTCGATCACTCCGCCGCCGAGGCCAACGGTACCTCGCGTACCCGAAAGGACGCAGCCTCCGGGACCAATTCGACGCGGCGTCCGTGGAACGCGCCGAGCGTCGAGCGGTGACCGATGGAAATGATGGTCGTGCCCTTGAGCCGCTCCTGCAACAAACGATAGAGCGTCGCCTCGGCCGCTTCATCGAGCGAGGCGGTCGCCTCGTCGAGCAAGAGATAGTCGGGCGCATGCAACAGTGCGCGCGCGATCGCAAGCCTCTGCTGCTCGCCGAGCGACAGCATGCGATTCCAATGCTCTTCTTCGTGCAGGCGCGGAACAAGTTCCGACAGCCCGACGGCAACCACCGCCTCGGCGACGCGCGCGTCGTCGAACGCGCCCGCGCTGGCAGGATAGCTCACGGCCGCGGCGAGCGGAGCAACCGGAAAGTACGGCCGCTGCGGGATCAGCATCATCTTGGCATTCGCCGGCACGTGCACGCGGCCGGAACCAAACGGCCAGATGCCGGCAATGGCGCGGAACAGTGTCGACTTGCCGGAGCCGGAAGGTCCGGTGATCAGGACGCGATCGCCGGCGCCAAACTCGATGTGGTCGACGGCCACGATCGGTTCGCCGTCCGGCAGCCGCACATCAAGTCGCTCGGCGGCAAATGGCGCTCCGCTGCGCTGCACGACTTCGACGCTCGGCGGTGCCAGCGCCGCCGTTCGGCTCGCTTCGATCGATTGCTCAAATCCGGCCAATCGATCGATGACCGCGCGCCATTCCGCGATGTTTTGATAGTTCGAGATGAAATAGGAAAGCGCCTTCTGCACGCTGTCGAACGCGGATGCCGTCTGCATAAGACCGCCGAGCTGCATCGCGCCGGCAAAATAGGCCGGGCTTACCACGATGTACGGGAAGATGACTGATACCTGTGAATAGCCGGCGGCGAAGAAATTGACGAGCTTTGTTCGCTGCATGATCGCAAGCCAGTTGGCAATCACTGGGCGGAAACGACCGAGGTGGCCGTCGCGCTCAGCGGCGTCGCCGCCGAGTGCCGCGATCTGCTCGGAATTTTCACGCGTGCGTACCAGATTGAAGCGGAAGTCCGCCTCGAAGCGCTGCTGCTGAAAGTTGAGCGGAATGAGCTGCCAGCCGATCAAATGAGTTAATACGGTACCGAGTGCCGCATAAATCAGGGCGGCCCAGACCAGATAGCCGGGGATTGCGATTTGCGCACCGAACAAATGCAGCGGTGCTTGCTCGGAAAGGACCCACAAAATAACGACGAACGAACAAAAGCTCACAATTGAACTCAGCACGCCCGTGCTGATTTGCAGCGCGTAGTCGATGAAGGATTTTATGTCCTCGGCAATGCGCTGGTCCGGATTGTCGGCGGCATCGCCGAGAAGCTGCATGCGGTAGTGGTTGGCCGCATGGAGCCATCGCTGCAGATAGATCTGCGTCATCCATCGCCGCCAACGAATTTGCAGCCATTGCGTGAGATAGGTCTTATAAACTGCGAGCACGATGTAAATCGCGGCGAGGACGCAGAAAAACAGGATCGCGCTGACGAAAGCATTCCAGTCGCGATCCTGCAGCGTATTATAGAAACGATTATACCAAAGGTTCAGGACCACGTTCACCGCCACCAGCGAAAGCTCCATCGCGATCACAGCGGCGAGCAGGATGCGGCCGGGCCAGCGATCCTCGGAACGGAAATACGGAATGGACAGCCGCCAGATCGTGGCGATTGTCGAAGCGATCTTCTTCAAGGGTTGCTCCCTCTTCGAGGCACGGGCGATTCTCGATCGCTAGTGCCGTGCGCGTGCGGCGCAAAAAAGCCAAGCTGCCCACAACAGTAGGGCATTTCGTTGGTGCTTTTCGACGCCTAGTCCAAAGCAGTATTGTCGCGCCCTTGGTTTTCACCATAACATGCCGCCGGGGTATCGGCGCACAGATCGAACACAAAATTCGCGCGGAACATGCACGCAAAGTCGTCGGGTCGGTAAGATTCGTCCAGTACGGCTGCGGTGCGCCGCCACAAAACATTGCGGCGGATTAGGGTCTTTCGCCGAAAAGAAACTCTCGTCGGGCGGCGAAACGAGTAGGGAGAGACGCTCATGTGGAATCAAGTCTACGATCCATTCGATAGTGCCGTCCTCTCGACGCTCGCGGCCGCCTTGCCGGTCGTTTCGCTTCTCGTCCTGATCGCGTCCGGTAAGGTTAAAGCCCATTATGCCGCCGTGATTGCGCTCGTCGTCGCGATCCTGGTCGCCATTTTCCTATTCACCATGCCGGCCGGGCTTGCGCTGCGGGCCGCGGTCCTTGGAGCGGTCGCGGGCTTTTTCCCCATCGGCTGGATCGTGCTCAATGTCATCTTTCTCTACCGCCTGACCGTGGCAACGGGCGCGTTCGGAACGCTGTCGCAGGCCATCGGCGGAGTCACGCGCGACCGGCGGCTGCAACTCCTCTTGATCGCATTTTCCTTCGGCGCATTTTTTGAAGGCGCCTCCGGTTTCGGCACTCCGGTCGCCGTGACGGGCGCGATCCTGATCGGTCTCGGCTTCTCGCCGTTGGCCGCGTCCGGTCTGTCGCTGATCGCCAACACCGCGCCGGTCGCCTACGGCGCGCTCGGCACGCCGATCGCCGGGCTGGCGAGCGTGACCGGCCTCGATCCTTATTTGCTCGGCGCCATGGTGGGGCGGCAATTGCCGTTCTTCTCGCTGATCGTGCCGTTCTGGCTGATCTGGGCTTTCGCCGGCCGCCGCGGAATGTTGGAGATCTGGCCGGCGATCCTTGTTTGCGGTCTCTCCTTTGCGATCCCGCAATTCCTGATCTCGAACTTCATCAATCCCTGGATCGTCGATGTCGGCGCCTCGCTGATCTCGATGGGTTGTTTGATCGGCTTCCTCAAGATCTGGCAGCCGAAGGAATTGTGGCTGTCGCCGGCGCTGCGCACCCGCGATGATTCCGCTTCATCCGCCCCGCCGGTCGCGCCCGCAAAGACCGACACGCTGACCAGCGCCGCTGTGTTGCGCTCGCTGCTGCCATGGATCATCGTCTGCGTCATCCTGCTGATTTGGGGCACCGGCTGGTTCAAGAGTTTGGTCAATCCGATCTTCACGTGGAACTATCCGGTCGGAGGCTTGCACAATGTGGTGCAGAAAGTGCCGCCGGTGGTGGCGAAGCCTCTGCCTGAGGCCGCCGTGTTTGCCTTCACCTATATCTCGTTCACCGGCTCGGGCATGCTGCTCGCGGCGATCATTTCCGGCTTCGTCATGGGCTTCTCGCCGGCCAAGCTCGTGATCGAGTATGGCCGCACGATCAAGATCTGCGCCTACTCGCTGATCACCATCTCGGCCATGCTGGCGATCGGCACCCTGACGCGCTACTCGGGCATCGATGCTACGCTCGGTCTCGCTTTTGCCGGTGCCGGCGTGCTCTATCCGTTTTTCGGCACGCTGCTCGGCTGGCTTGGCGTTGCGCTGACCGGGTCCGACACCGCGTCGAACGTCCTGTTCGGCGGCTTGCAGAAAATCACCGCGGAGCAACTCGGCCTCTCGCCGATTCTCATGAGCGCGGCCAATTCCTCGGGCGGCGTGATGGGCAAGATGATCGACGCTCAGTCGATCGTGGTGGCGTCGACCGCGACCAATTGGTTCGGGCATGAAGGCTCGATCTTGCGCTTCGTGTTCTTCCACTCTATCGCGCTGGCCTGTCTGGTTGGCATTCTGGTGACGCTGCAGGCGTATGTGTTCACCGGAATGATCGTGCATTGACGCCGCTCGGCCCGACCGGTAGCTCATAACCGTTTTCACGGTGCCATCGCACGCTCTTGGGAGCGGGCGATGGCGCCTGCCTCATCGCGGTTGCCGTTCAACGAGGAGAAATGATGTCTCGCGTCACCCGGCGTTACGGCTCGTGGCTCTGTTTGCTCTTCGTATTCGGGCTTGTTCTGCCCGCGGCTGCCAGCGAACGCATTTTTCCCTTCGATCGCGAGCTGATGCTCGACGCCACGCCGATGCCCGGATCCAAGCGCGTTCCGATCATCGAGATCGATGCCAACGGCGCGGCTTCGATCGATCTCTGGTGCGCAAGCCTACGCGGCCAGGCCAGTGTCGGGGAGGATTCGATCAGCATTGTCCCCGGCCCGATGCAGCCCACGCAATGCCCTGCGGATCGGCAGAGCGGCGACGAAAGCCTGTTGGCGGCGCTGGCGCAAGTGACGAACTGGAAACGAACCGGCGACGTAATCGAATTGCGCGGCGCCACGACGCTGCGATTTCGCCTGATGACGAACTGAGGTTCGCTACCGCAAACGGCTGCGATCGATATTAATTTTTTGATGGAGCATGATCCCCCGGGTCGAGCCCGAGGGCATGCTTTTCGGAAAGCCGGTTTCCACCCCGGATCAAGTCCGGCGCAGGCTTTTTCCGGATCATGCTTTAAGCCTTCGTCGCGCGCGTCATCAGAAACGGCATGCGCATCGCGTTATCATCGTAGGCTTCGCTCGCCATCGCTTCGAATTCGGCGCGGAACTTCGCGAGCTTGGCGGCATCGTTCTCGAGCGATGCAACAATCTTGCCGAGCGGGCCGATTGTTTTCTCTTGCGCTACGCGGAAATGCGTCAGGCTGAGCGCCGGCCCGGTCAGCGTGCCGCGTCCGAATGTGAGATCGACGACCGCCGCGCCAAGCCGCTCGCGCACGGTGGTGGGATCGCCCCACAATGCCGGCGGAGCCGGTGGTGCTGTGCCGGCAGGCGGCGGCGAATAGTCCGCCAGAAAAGTGAACATGCGGCCCGGGAAGTGCTCGGGCGGCCAACTCGAAAATGCAAGACGGCCGCCGACCTTGAGCACCCGCAACATTTCGCTCAAGGCGACTTGCGGACGCGGCGCGAAGATGTGGCCGAATTGGCTGAGCACGACGTCGAAGGACGCATCCGGATAGGCGAGCGCTTCAGCGTCGCCTTCGGCAAAGTCGACGGTCACGCCCGCGAGGTCGGCATTGTAGCGTGCACGCTCGAGCAAGACCGGCGATAGATCGAGACCGGACACAGTCGCGCCGCGCCGGGCGGCTGTCACCGCGACGACGCCGGTGCCGCAGGCCACGTCGAGCACGGTTTGCCCGGAAGAAACTTGCGCAAATTTGACCAGCTTGGCGGCCGGAATGGTGGTGATGACTTCGACCGGCAGGAACGAAGCCCAGGCCTCCCGCTGAGCAGCCTTGTATTGGGCGAAAGGGTCAGCGTGTTGTGCGGCCATCGTCTGCTCCTGCATGTCGCGCCCCGTTTTTAGCGTACCGGATATGTGGCGTCCGGCGACAAAAAAGGGCGCGGCTTGCACCGCGCCCTTTGGCATTTCGCTGGGCGAAGAGGATCAGAAATCCATCCCGCCCATGCCGCCGCCGGGCGGCATGGCCGGCATCGAAGGCTTGTCCTTCGGCAGCTCGGCGACCATCGCCTCGGTCGTCACCAAGAGGCCGGCCACGGAGGCCGCATCCTGCAGCGCCGCGCGCACCACTTTGGCCGGATCGACGATGCCTTTGTCGAGCATGTCGACATACTCCTCCTTCTGCGCATCGAAGCCGAAGGTCTCCGATTTGTTTTCGAGGATCTTGTTGACCACGATCGAGCCCTCGACGCCGGAATTCTCGGCGATCTGGCGCAGCGGCGCTTCGATCGCCTTGAGCACGATATTGATGCCGGTCTGGACGTCGGGGTTGTCGTTGGTGAGCCTGCCGACCGCCTTCTTGGCGCGCAGGAGCGCCACGCCGCCGCCCGGCACAATGCCCTCCTGCACCGCGGCGCGGGTGGCATTGAGCGCATCCTCGACGCGGTCCTTCTTCTCCTTGACCTCGACTTCGGTGGCGCCGCCGACGCGGATCACCGCGACGCCGCCGGCGAGCTTGGCCAGCCGCTCCTGCAGCTTCTCGCGGTCGTAGTCGGAGGTGGTCTCCTCGATCTGCGACTTGATCTGCGCGACGCGGCCTTCGATGTCCTTCTTCTTGCCGGCGCCGTCGACGATGGTGGTCTTCTCCTTCTCGATCACCACTTTCTTGGCGCGGCCGAGCATCGCAACAGTGACGTTCTCGAGCTTGATGCCGAGGTCTTCGGAGATGAGCTGACCGCCGGTCAGGACGGCGATGTCTTCCAGCATCGCCTTGCGCCGATCGCCGAAGCCAGGCGCCTTCACCGCCGCCACCTTCAGGCCGCCGCGCAGCTTGTTGACCACGAGGGTCGCGAGCGCCTCGCCTTCGACGTCTTCGGCGATGATGAGCAGCGGCTTGCCCGACTGCACGACGGCTTCCAGCACCGGCAGCAGCGCCTGCAGTCCGGGAAGCTTTTTCTCGTGCAGCAGCACGTAAGCATCGTCGAGCTCTGCGAGCATCTTTTCGGCATTGGTGATGAAGTAGGGCGAGAGATAGCCGCGGTCGAACTGCATGCCCTCGACGATCTCGACGTCGGTCTCGAGCGCCTTGGCCTCTTCGACCGTGATCACGCCTTCATTGCCGACCTTCTGCATCGCCTCGGCGATCATCTTGCCGATCGTCTCGTCGCCGTTGGCGGAAATGGTGCCGACCTGCGCCACTTCCGACGACGAGCCCACTTTCTTTGCGCGCTTTTTGATATCGGCGACGACCGCAGTCACGGCGAGATCGATGCCGCGCTTGAGATCCATCGGATTCATGCCGGCGGCAACCGACTTGGCGCCTTCCTTGACGATGGCCGCGGCAAGAACAGTCGCGGTCGTGGTGCCGTCGCCGGCCTCGTCGTTGGTCTTCGACGCCACTTCGCGCACCATCTGCGCGCCCATGTTCTCGAATTTGTCTTCGAGCTCGATCTCCTTGGCGACGGTGACGCCGTCCTTGGTGATGCGGGGAGCGCCGAAGCTCTTCTCGATCACCACGTTGCGGCCTTTCGGGCCGAGCGTCACCCTCACCGCGTTGGCGAGCGTCTCCACGCCGCGCAGCAAGCGATCGCGGGCGTCGCCGGAAAAACGTACTTCTTTTGCAGCCATAACAACCTACTCCTTGAATTCTTGTTGGCGGGCGCGCTTTAGGCGATGACGCCCATAATGTCGGACTCTTTCATGATCAGAAGATCTTCGCCCTCGAGCTTGACCTCGGTGCCCGACCATTTGCCGAACAGCACGCGGTCTCCGGCCTTGAGATCCATGGCGATCAGCTTGCCGTTTTCGTCGCGGCCGCCTGGCCCGACAGCGACGATTTCGCCCTCTTGCGGCTTCTCCTTAACGGTGTCCGGAATGATGATCCCGCCCTTTGACTTCTCCTCCGCTTCGATGCGCTTGACGACCACACGATCGTGCAGAGGACGGAATTTGAGTTTTGCCATGATGACCCTCATTGCCGCTGCTGCGCGGCGTGCGTTGGTAGAAAAGTTAGTGATTATAAAGGCTTGGCACTCTCGATCGCTGAGTGCCATGAGGCCGCTCGGGACATAAGATGCGCACCGGAAGCTGTCAAGCACGCCACAGACACAAGGTTGCCGAAGCGGCCAGACTTTTTGCCGCGTATAGATGGCTCTAGCCGGGCGGGCGAAAACCCGCCACCATGCCGGCCAAGTGTTTGGCAAGAAATGGCTGGCATCTTGCGGAGCGGTGACGGGATTCGCTATTCGGCGCGAGTGGATTTCTGAGGGGGGTTTCATGAGTGGTTGGCGGCGCGACGTTGGTTTGTATTCGCGCCTGGCGGGTTTTCTTTTTGTTCTTTCTGCCTGCACGACGAATACGCCGCCCATCGAGGCTCCGCCGCCTGCGCCCGACATTCCGGCCACGATACGGCCCGAGGAAATGGTCGGCCGCTGGGGTTACGGCTCCTATCACAACGAAGGCGACCGGAAGCGCACGGAAGCGGCCGCGCACGGCCAATGCGGTCAGCCGGTCGTGATCAATAGGGGGCCGAGCGGCGGCGTCATGATGTATCTCGCCGACAGCGCCCAGCTGCAGGAACTCTACCTCAAGGGTAGTGCTGGCGGACGGAATTATGTCGGTCCCCCGGGTCCCGCCGGCGGCCCGCAGGACCGCGAAGTCGTGGCGATGGATGGCCGCACCATGGTTCTGCGTTGGTTGAATCCGGAAGTGCAGAATCGCTACGGCACGGGCGTGTATGTGCGGTGCGGGGCTGAAGGCGCGTCGCGTAAGAACTCCCGCCAAGCAGCAATGACGATCAAGGGGCGATGCCGGTCACCACACGGCGTCGACGTCGCCGTCGAAAAGTGAATCAATATCGCCTTGCGATACGTGACCTGCATCATCGCCCAGCCGCGGGCCGTGCAGGGGCGGCGCGGCATCCGCGCGCGCCAGTTCCTCGAGCACGCGAGCGATCTGGCGATCCAGGGTGTTGAACGCCGCCCGCACTTTGGCGACGCGCTGGCTGGTCAGATCCTGGAAATTGCACGCCTCGAAAATGTGCGTCACGCGGTCCCGGATGTCCTGTGTCAGGCCGGTTTCGAAATTGCCTTTCAGCAGGCCCGTGAGATTGTTCGCCGCCTGATCGATGTGCTCGGCGGCGGCCAGGATTTTCTGCGCCGCGAGCTCGCTGTCCTGGACGACGGCGTCCAGCTCGTCGGCGATACGGGCCGTCGGCGCCGAAAGCCCGCCGTTCATCGCTTGTCCTTGTTGCGGCCGGCGAATGGCGGCAAGCAGAAGCCGCAGCTCCGACGCAAGTCGCTGAAACTCGTCCTGTCGCGCGAGAGTGCCGTTAACGTGTGGCGCGGCTGACGGCGGCGCGAGCATAGCGCGCAGCGCGCTCAGTTCGCGCAGGATCGCGCCGTCGCGTGACTCATCCGCTTCGCTGGCCGGTCGTTCGGACCGCGCGCCGCCCGATAGTTCGATGCGAAAGACTTTGCGCGGCGCGGCCATTCCTACACCCCGCGCCAACCTAAAATTCGGGGCTTAATGTCGGGTTCATGTGACGAGCGCGGCCGCTCGTGGCGGCGAGCGTCGATTACCAAGCGATTAACGCCCGGCGTGGTGCTTTACACAAAATAAACTGTAACTTGATGAACAAACTACAAACGCGGACGCGCAGCGGTCGCGCTCAAAAAAATTAACCAAACAGTCGAGTTTTCAGCTTGTACTTCAAGCACCGCCGAACGCGCCGTTCGGCTTGGTGTGAAAGTGCAGAGTTTTGTGATGGCCCGAATTGTTGCTTCTCCACGCGTGGCGTGCTCCGTGGCGGCCGCCGTCGTCCTGATCGCTTCCCATACCGGTGCGGCCAGCCAGGCGCTCGATCCAGGCTGGCAGCTCGTCTATGCCGGTCAGCCCGGATACGACGACGGGCTCATCGAATCCATGTTTGGCGATGGGACCGGGCAAGCGATTGTCGGCCGCGCCTATCAACCGCCCGCGCCAATCTATTCGGAAGCCGATCCGACCGCGGAGCCGGCTCCAGAGCCGAGCGCGCAGGAGCGCGCGCCGGTTTCGCCACAGCTTTCCCAACAGCAGCCGGCTCCGGTTGCTGCGACACGGCACGCGCGCCGCGGCCGGCCAGCACCCGTTTATTACCAGTTGGTGCCCGCACAACAGGCGCGCGCCGCAGGGCAGGGTCCCGTCTACTACCAGCAAGCGCCGGCGCAATTCGCAGTCGCGCCGCCTGCACCGGCATCCGGCTGGCGAGCCGTTCCGCAGGCGCAAGCGCCGGCGCAAGTCGACCCGCGATATGTCGCGTCGGTGTCGCCAGGACAGCTCCGCGGCTCGCAATCTCAGCCGGCGGGCTATCGGACAGCGGCCGCCCCGCCGGCGCAAACCGATCCTCGGTACACCGGTTCGGTCACGACGCAGCAGGTTCGTACTATTCAGCCGACGCCGGCGAATTATCGGACGGCGGCGGCGCAGCCCGTGCAGCCAAGCGCTCAATATGCTGCATCGGCACCGCCGCAACAGGTCCGCGGACTATTCTCGACCAATTATCAGGTGGCGGCCGCCTCCCAAGCCGGCGCGTATCCGCAGCCCGGCCAGTACCCGCAGCAGCCGGTCCGTCAGCAGCTTGCGTTCGGATACACAACGCAACCGCAGCAGGGCTATGCGTATCAGACGCCGGCTTACGCCCCGTCGACCTCTGGGGACATGGCGCAGCAGCAGCCGCTCGATCCGCGCTATGAGCGTCAAGTGATCGAATATCGGGGCGCCGAAAAACCGGGCACGATCATTGTCGATACCCCGCATTTCTTTCTGTATCTGGTGTTGGACGGGGGCAGGGCGCTGCGCTACGGCATCGGCGTCGGCCGGCCGGGCTTTACCTGGGCGGGCGTGAAGAGCGTCTCAGCCAAGCGCGAATGGCCGGATTGGCGTCCGCCGGATGAGATGTTGGCGCGCCGGCCCGACTTGCCGCACTACATGCCCGGCGGTCCGGACAATCCGCTCGGCGCACGCGCGCTCTATCTCGGCTCGACGCTCTATCGGATCCACGGTTCGAACGAGCCTTGGTCGATCGGCACGCAGGTGTCGTCCGGATGCATCCGGCTGCGCAATGATGACATCATCGATCTCTATGGGCGCGTAAAGGTCGGCGCCAAGGTGATCGTGATCTGAAACAGCCTTGGCGTAGCCCGCATGAGCGGAGCGACATGCGGGGGCGGCGATCCCGGATATCGCTTCGCTCATCCGGGCTACCGCCGTTTGCGCTTCACTCCGCCGCGGTCCGGGTGTCGGCTTCCGGTTGCTTTTGCTCTTCGCGCGGCTTCACCGCGTGCTCGGCCACGAAATAGACCGGCCGGCCTTTGATCTCGTAGAGGATCTTGCCGATATATTCGCCGACCACGCCGAGCATGATGAGCTGCACGCCGCCGAGCACCATCACGCCGACAAAGAGCGACGGATAACCGGGCACGCGCTCTCCGTAGGCAAACGTCTCATAGATGATCTGCGCGCCGTAAATGAAAGCGGCCAAGGCGAGCAGCGAACCGAGCCAAGTGGCGACGCGCAAAGGCGCTACCGAAAACGCCGTCAAGCCATCGATCGACAGGCCGATCAGCGAGCGCAGGCTCCAGGTGGAGCGGCCGTCGGTACGCGGCGCCGGATAATAGTCGATGCGGATCTGACGAAAGCCGATCCAGCTTGAAAGCCCCTTGAAGAAACGATTGCGCTCCGGAAGCCGGCGCAGCGCGTCGGCGGCGCGCGGCGAGAGCAGCCGGAAATCGCCCGCATCCTCCGGGATCTTGGTTTGCGCGCCCCAATTGACCAGGAGGTAAAAGCTCTTCACCAGGAACCGCCGCACGGGGAACTCGTTCGCCCGATGCGCCTTGGCGGTGTAGACCACGTCGTAACCGTCATCGAGCCAGTGGTGGACGAGAGTCTCGATCAGAGACGGCGGATGCTGTCCATCGCCGTCGATGAACAACACGGCGCCGAGCCGGGCGTGATCGAGGCCGGCGAGCAGCGCCGCCTCCTTGCCGAAATTGCGCGACAGCGACAGCAGCTGAATATCGAGCGCCGTGGCCGGCAGCTGGTGAGCGATCGCAAGCGTATCGTCGCGGCTGCCGTCGTCGACATAGATCACCTCGCAGGCCAGCCCGTGCTTGGCATTGAGCGTGCGCGCCACCTCGGCGAGCTCGGCATGGAGCCGCGGCAGCGAAGCCGCCTCGTTATGGACGGGAACGACGATGGAGAGACCAGGTGTCGCGGCCGATGGTCCGCTGCGCCATTGGCGCACCGTTCCCTCGCGGGCTGGCCCGACCGGACCAGAACTCCCTTGCCACGTCAACCACCGGCAGCTCCTTTTACCTGCGATCTATATATTAACGGGCCATTCCTGTCGCGTCAGCGGTGTCGCAGGGCTCCTGCCGGCGGGCCGGTGCCGGGGTGGCGGATCGCCGTGAACGTGATATGCGAAACCGCAATGACGCATGTGTCCCTCTATGATCGCACGCGCGCGCGCCTGATCGCCGGCTGGCGCAATCGCGCGGTGACCTTCAAGGCGATCTCCTTCGCCATGATCGGCGTGGTCAATTCGGCCGTCGATTATGGTGTTTTTCTGATTGCGCGCGCTCTGCTCGATAGCTCGGCGGCGGCTATGGCGCTGTTCGCGTCCGTTTCCGGCATGTGCGAATGCGGCAGCGCCGCGGCGATTTCCCTGGTAGCCGCGAACGCCATCTCCTGGATCGTCGCCGTCAGCGGCTCTTACATCATGAATTCGACCATCACCTTTGCGGCCGAATCCGGCCGCAAACTGCGATGGCGGGCGTACTTTGCGTTCGTTGCTTCGGGCATAGCGGGCTGGATCGCCAACACGGCGACGCTGCTCGTGGCCGCGGAGGTGCTGCTGTTACCGGTGTGGCTCGCCAAGCTCGTCGCCATATTGGCGAGCTTCGTGGTGAACTTCTCGCTTTCGCATTTCCTCGTGTTCCGCGTCCGGTCGAAGCCGACCGTTGACGCCGGCAGCGATATATAGACGGAACAACCAGCGCAAATGACTCAGCTGCGCGTTTTGCGTGCCTTCTGAGCGGCGAGAAATTTGCGCATTGTGACGCGCGGTTCGTCGGTCTCATAAGCGGCCGCGAACGCATCAATCCCGGCAGCGATGGCGCCGGAAAGCGGCAGGTCCTCCCATTGTCGGATCAGGCGCTTTTGCAGCCGCACCGCGCGCGGCGCTGAGGTCAAGAGCTTGCCGATCCAAGCCTCGACCTCCTGGTCGAGGTTTGTCGCCGGCACGACATGCTCGACCAATCCCCACGCCAGCGCTTCGCTCGCCGAGAAGGTTTCGCCGAGCAGCAAGATTTCGCGCGCGCGGCCCCAGCCGGTCAGCAACGGAAATAGCGCCGCCTCGATCACCGAGGGAATGCCGATCTTGACCTCCGGCATGCCGAACGAAGCTGTGTCGGAAGCCAAGCGCACGTCGCAGGCCGCGGCGATTTCCAGCCCGGCGCCAAAACAGAAGCCGTGAATTCTAGCGATGACCGGCACCGGCAGATTGCGGATCGCGTCGCAGCTACGATGCAGGCGCGTAATCAGTGCTTTTGCCTCTTGCGGATTTTCGATCGCCGCCATCTCCTTGATGTCGGCGCCAGCGCTGAAAGCTTTTGCCCCGGCGCCCGAAAGCACGACTGCGCGCAGGTCCTCGTCGCTTGCGAGCGCGACCAAAGCCGCGGCAAGCGCGTCCATGACCGTGCTGCTCATCACGTTCAGGCCGCGACCGTCGTCGATCGTGAGATAAGCAATCACGCCTTGGGGGCGTTCATCGCGCCGGGCATGCGCTGTTGGATCGTTCGCGTTCGGCAACCGCGCTTCCTTCAGCGTTGGATCGACAACGGCCTTACTGTGAAGCTTTGACGGAAACCACGTCCCGGTCCAGCTCGGCCACGAGCCGCTCGTAGAGCGGGTTCTCGCGCGTATAGACATAGTCGAGCGCCGCGACCGACACCGCCTCGGCGCCATGCTCGCGCAAGAAGCTTGCAAGACCGTGCACATGCTTGGGCGGACAATGCAGCGTCAGCATGCCGGAGGAGGTGGGGCCGCCGAACGGCGCGGCGACACCAAACTTCTCCCGCGCGGCGTTGAGAAGCGTCTCGTTCAAGCCGGCAAACCGCGTGCGCACCTCGCGATAAGCATGGGCGCGCTTCTGCGCGGCGAGCCGGTCGAGCAAGAGGCGGGCGGTCTCGCGCCGACCCGCATCCCAGGCGGCGGTTCGCGCCGCGATGAGATTGGCCTGCGAACGCAGGATCACGCCGTCCTCGATGACCTTGAGCCCGTTGGCGGCGAGCGTCGAGCCGGTGGTGGTGATGTCGACGATCATTTCGGCGGTGCCGGCGGCGGGCGCGCCTTCGGTAGCGCCGGAGCTCTCCACGATGCGGTAATCGACGACGCCGTGGTCGGCAAAAAACGCGCGGGTCAGATTGGCGTATTTGGTGGCGAGCCGCATCTTGCGTTCGTGCTTGAAGCGGAAGGCGGTCGCCACGTCGTCGAGATCGGCCATGTTGCGCACGTCGATCCAGGCTTGCGGCACGGCGACGACCACATTGGCGAAGCCGAAGCCGAGCTGATCGATAAACACGACCTGCCGATCGGCATCGAGGATCATCTCGCGCACCAGGTCTTCGCCGGTGATGCCGAGCTGCACCGCGCCCTGGCCGAGCTGCGAGGTAATTTCCGCGGCCGAGAGGTAAGCGATTTCGACGCCGTCAAAGCCGGCGATGGCGCCGCGATAGTCGCGTGCGCCGCGCGGCTTGACGAGTTCGAGCCCGGAACGGGCGAAAAACGCTTCCACGTTTTCCTGCAGGCGTCCCTTCGACGGCACGGCGAGAATAAGGGCGGCGCTCATGCGGCGGCTCCGCAAGCCGACAATTCCTCGATCGAGGCGGCAAATCCGACTGCAGGGATTTGCTCGTGCGCGCCAAGCCGGGTCAGCAAGCCGTCATAGCGGCCGCCGGCGATCAGCGGACCCTTGGTGCGCGGGTCGTGCAGCTCGAACACGAACCCGGTGTAATAGTCGAAGCCGCGCCCGAAGGCGGTGGAGAAGTGGATCGCGCCGACATCCACACCGCGTGCGGCGAGGAAACCGGTGCGCGTTTCGAAAAGGTCAAGCGCGGGCGAAAGCGCGAGGTTGGCGTCGGCGGCAAGCGCGCGCAATTCGCCGGCGGCTTCGTCAGGATCGCCGCGCACGGCGAGGAAGCGTTCGATCAAGGCGCGGGTCTCGCGCGGCAGCCGTGTGCCGGCGCCGAGGGCCGCCTGTTCGAGGAAGCGTTCCGCGATCTCCGCCACGGAGCGGCCGCCGACCGCAGCGATTCCGGCGATCGACAGAAGATCGGTGACGAGATGATGCGCCGCCTTGGGATCGGAGCCGGCGAGTGCGGCGAGCACGCCGCGGTATTCCGGCGTGCCGTTTGTTGGCGTCAGCGCCAGTTGATCCAGGTCGTGCGCCAGCGACCACTTCCTGTTGAAATCCTTGACCAGGCGGCGCTTCCACGCCGGCGCGAGATCGAGCGCGGCGACAAAGGCCGCAAACAGGCCAACGTCGCCGATGCGGATTTCCGGTGTCGGCAAGCCGTAGAGCGTCGTCGCTTCGAGCCCGAGCGAGAGCATTTCAGCGTCGGCCGCCGCCTTGTCCTGCCGGCCGAAGGATTCAATGCCGGCTTGCAGGATTTCGGTCGCCGCGCTTTCGCGATGGCGAAACACCACGCCCAGATAGCAGTAGCCCGCGACCTTGCCGGCCGAAGGCGATTGCAGATAGGCGCGCGACACCGGAATGGTGAGATCGGGCCGCAGGCACAATTCGCGCCCGTGCGGATCGCTGGTGAGGAACATGCGGCGGCGGATGTCCTCGCCCGAGAGGTCGAGGAACGGCTCCGCCGGCTGCAGCACCGGCGGGTCGATCGGCGTGTAGCCCGCGCGCATGTAGGACGAGAGGAGCTGCTGCGCGCGCAGGTCCGAATTGTTTGCTGCCATACTCGACATGCCGGCCACATCTCGCGCCCGCCTATGGTTAATCCATTTTGCGAAGGCGCAGCGATTGCGTTGATCCCGCGGCCCCTTAGCACGGCAACCGTCGAGATTCGATGAAGATCACGGGGCGCCGTTAATGGCCGCCCGGCCGCGTTCTAGGAAATTCCGTGTCGTGCCAAGATGTTGCGGACTGTCGCGACAAGATCAGCCTCCGGCACCGAGCGCTGCGCCTCGGATTGTTTCTGCAAATGCTCCTCGCGGCCTTTTTCCAGCTTGGCGAGCTCCGCGCCGATGATCAGATCTTTGATCGTCACCTCGCCCTTGGCCTTTTCGTCGGAGCCCTGGATGACGACGCAGGGCGCGTTGCGCTTGTCGGCGTATTTGAGCTGATTGCCGAGATTGCGCGGATTGCCGAGATAAAGCTCGGCGCGGATATTCGCCGCGCGCAAAGTCGCGACCATGTTCTGATAGTCGGCGATCCGATCCTTGTCGAAGACCGTGACGACGACCGGGCCGGGCTCCGGTTTGTTGTCGAGCTTGCCCAGATGCATCAGCGCGGCGGCAAGCCGCGACACGCCGATGGAAAATCCGGTGGCGGGCACAGGCTCGCCGCGAAAGCGTGACACGAGCCCATCATATCGTCCGCCGCCGCCGACAGAGCCGAAGCGTACTGGCTTGTCGTCGTCGTCCGAGACCGGCGAACGTCAGATCGACCTCGAACACGGGGCCAGTGTAGTATTCAAGCCCGCGGACGACGCGACGAGTCGACGCATCGATCCGAGTCCGATCGCCGTAGACTCGCAAGCGCGCATCAATGGCGCGTAATTCCGGCTAGTTCTTCAACCCCATCCTTTCCGAGCTGAGCTTGCCATTCGACTTCTCTTGCCAATCCTCGAAGAGCGCCTCTCGAGATCATCCCATTGTCTCGTCGAGCTGGAATTCACTCGTAGTTGAGTAACCTTCAAAATTTGTCGATCGGCATCTTCGTAAGTCCCGCGCCCTTGGTGAAATCCCCACTCTCGTCCTTGCGGCCCTCGCCCAGCAGCTGCTCGCACACCGTCGCGGCCTAAGCGATCAAACTTGTCGATAGCGCGCAGCACCGTAAGGCGTCGTCCGGCGTTTTCTCCGCCGCCGAGTCCGATGGCCTCCAGCACACCATCCAGCACCTTTCGATTGTTGACCTTCACCACATAGGAGCCGCGCGGAATTCCGAGCGCCTCCATGGTGTCGGCGGCCATCATGCACATCTCGGCGTCGGCGGCGGGTGAGGCTGAGCCAACGGTGTCGGCGTCGAACTGCATGAACTGGCGGAAGCGGCCGGGACCGGGCTTTTCGTTGCGGAACACGAAGCCGAAGCGATAGGAGCGGTAGGGCTTCGGCAAAGTGTCGAAATTCTCCGCGACATAGCGCGCGAGCGGCGCCGTCAGGTCATAACGCAGCGACAGCCATTGCTCGTCGTCGTCCTGGAAGGAGAACACGCCCTCGTTCGGCCGGTCCTGATCGGGCAGGAATTTGCCGAGCGCGTCGGTGTATTCGATCGCCGGCGTCTCGACCGGCTCGAAGCCGTAGCGCTCGTAGACTTGGCGAATGGTCTCGATCATCCGCCGCGTGGCGGCAATCTCAATTGGGCCGCGGTCTTCTAGCCCGCGCGGCAGCCGGGCTTTGAGCTTGTTGTTGTCTTTGCGTTTCTCGGCCATCCGCGGGCCTGATTTCATTCGGCTGATGGGGCTGCGCGGTTGGTAGCAGCGGCCGATCAGGGCCGCAAGCAAGGTCGAGCCCCCGGCAGGTTTGCAAGAGGGCGCGCGAGTCGACGAGCGTCTGCCGCGCTTGCCCGACGGCGGCCGCCATCGCCGCCACCTGTTGGCGGTGCGCCTTTGCGAGCTCGCGAAACCGGCGGATCGATTCAGAAAGCTCCTGGCGCCGGCCGGCGATCTCCGCCGACTGTTCGTGTTCAGGTTTCAACAGCGCTGCAAGCGACGCGACGGCCGCGCGCGGCTTTAGTCGTTCGCAAGCGTTACCGCAGCGGAAAGCGGGGACATAGCTGCCACGCGGCACTTCGATGACCAGCGGATCGTCGCGCCCAATCCCGGAATAGTACCGCGCCAGCGCCTGGCGCATGCGCACAGCCTCGACGCGCACGATCGGATCGGTTTGCGGGTCGAAATCCGGGCCGCGACCGAGCGCTTCGACGGCGATGGTGTAGGCTTTGAGCTTGTTGCCGTTACCCGCAAGCGTCATTTCGACGATGAACGAAAGAAAGCTTGTGAGGCGATACGCGTCGCGGAACGGACTGCTGTTGATGATCCGATTGAGTTCCTGCCGGATGTCGTCGGGATGCGGCCGCTCCGGATCTGCATGAGCGGCCTCGCTATCAGCTCTGGGAAGTCCATCCTTCATCGCCCACCGCGGTGGTTGAACCGGCCAGGGGGCTCATCGAGCCGAGTCCGCGTGATGATGCCATCTTCCATCGAACGTTCAAATTTATACAGCTTTAGATACGTTCACAAAGAAGCGACCACTGTGGGCAAATCGGAACTCACCCGCGGAACGCGCGCGGCGCGCAATCTTGGATAGAGCGAGAGCGGTAATGCTCGCTTAGAACCAATCCTCCACTACCGCGCTCCGCAAGCTCTGATGGACTCTGATTCTGCCGTCGTGTCCGTATTCGATAAAGCCTTTCCGCTTGAAGCGATTCATGAAGAAGCTGACACGCGAGCGTGTGGTGCCGATCATTTTGGCAAAAAGCGATTGACTGATCGGTATCGGCAGCGCGCGATCTTCGCGGCTCGAACTTGCGAGCCGCAGTAGCGTGTATGCCAGGCGTTGCTCGGCGGAATGCGTGAGATGACTGATCAGCCGCTCTTGGTCGTCGGCACAACGCTGCACCAAAAACATGGCGAACATTTCCGCGAAATCCGGGACTTCTCGGACCATTCGGAAGAGCGCGGCGGCGGTTATGCGAACAAGGCTGGAGTCGGTCAGGGCGGTTGCGGTCGCGGTGCGAGGCGCACCGAGCAGGCAGCGGACACCGAAAAAATCGCCCGGGCCGGGCAGCGCCAGAACGGCCTCCCGACCGTTGCGGACGACGGTCGATACCTTGATGGAACCGCTTTCGACGAAAAATGCCGCGTCAGGCGGATCGCCCTGCGAATAAATCACCTGACCAGCCGGAAATCGCTTCCGGACTTGGCCGTGACCTCTCCCCGTCAACACTACTCGCGGATCGAAGACGTTTCTTCTTCTTCTCGGCTTCGCCAAGTATCACTCCAAGGTCCATTGTCCACGCGCGGCCGTTGCCAATCGGCCGCACGCGGTTTCGGCCCGTGTGGTTTCCAGGAGGACCCAGGAATAAGAGGACCCAGGAAACTGTTCGACGCCGCCCCAACCTGCGATAGATTGTATTGAGCGCGGCCCGGAACATGTTCAATTTTGCACGGCTGTGGGAACCGTGTGCTGAAACAGCGCGGCTTTGGGGTGCTTGCCGGCCGAGAACAGTGAGACGATCATGAGTGATATTGGAAGCCTGGCAACGCGCCAAACCAACGATCTCGATGCGTTTTGGCTGCCGTTCACGCCGAACAGAGCTTTCAAACGCGCACCGCGTTTGATCACGTCGGCGAAGGGAATGCACTACTTCACGCCGGACGGGCGCGCCGTGCTCGATGGATTGGCGGGGTTGTGGTGCTCGAATGCCGGCCACAACCGTGATTCGATTGTCGCGGCGATCCAGCGGCAGGCCGCCGAACTCGATTACGCGGCCGCGTTTCATTTCGCCCATCCAAAGTCCTTCGAGCTGGCGAGCCGGATCGCCGCGCTGGCGCCGGCCGATCTCAACCGCGTGTTCTTCTGTAATTCGGGTTCGGAGGCGGTCGACACCGCATTGAAGATCGCGCTCGCTTACCACAATGTCCGCGGTGAGGGTGACCGCACCCGCCTGATCGGCCGCGAACGCGGCTATCACGGCGTCGGCTTCGGCGGCATTTCGGTCGGCGGCATCGTCAATAACCGGAAATTCTTCGGAACGCTTCTCACCGGCGTCGACCATCTGCCGGCGACCTATAGCCGCGAGCATCAGGCGTTCACCAAGGGCGAGCCGCAGTGGGGCGCCCACTTGGCCGACGAGCTTGAGCGCATCGTCGCGCTCCATGGCGCTTCCACGATCGCAGCCGTGATCGTCGAGCCGATGGCCGGCTCGACCGGCGTACTGCCGGCACCGCAGGGCTATCTCCAGCGCCTGCGCACCATCTGCGATCGGCACGGAATTCTGCTGATTTTCGATGAAGTCATCACCGGCTTTGGCCGGCTTGGCCATGCCTTCGCCGCCGAGCGTTACGGCGTCACGCCCGACCTTCTGTGCTTCGCCAAAGGCGTGAATTCCGGCGCCGTGCCGATGGGGGGCGTGATTGCGCGCGAAAGCGTCTACGATGCCTTCATGCACGGCCCGGAACACGTGATCGAGCTGTTCCACGGCTACACCTATTCGGCACATCCGCTCGCTTGCGCGGCCGGTCTCGCGGCACTCGATCTTTACCGGGACGAAGGCCTGTTCGAGCGGGCAAAGCGGCTCGAGCCGCTCTATGCCGACGCCGCGATGACGCTCAAGGGCCTGCCTGGGGTGCTCGACGTCCGCGCGGTCGGCATTGCGGCCGGCGTCGACCTTGCGCCGCGGCCCGGCGCCCCCGGCGAGCGCGGCTACGAGGCCATGGAACGGGCCTTCCACGACGAGGATCTGGTCATCCGGATCGCCGGCGATACGCTGGCGATCGCCCCTCCGTTGATCGTCAGCGAGGCGGAAATCGGCGAAATCTTCGAAAAAGTGGCGCGCGTCATTCGCGCCGTCGCGTAGAAGGGATGACTTTCTTCGAATGGTCATCCCTCTCTGGTGTTTTGTTCGAGCATGATCTTATCCGAAAGCCGGTTTCCGCTTTTCGGGATCATGCTTAGTCCGATCCGGCCGCCCGGAGCCGAAGAGTCCTTGCGGCGGCGCGGCGCTTGTGGACACTGATACCGCTCGGAAGCGAATCATCTCCGGCATTGGGACCCTATGGTGCGAATCGGCGCCATCTTTATCGCCTTATGCATGGTGCTCATCGCCGCTTCGCTCGGCGCCGTGCTGTTCGTGCGATTTGGGTTTTCCGTGGTCGATTCCGCAGTGGCGGCGCTCGGCCTGCTCACCGTGCTTGCCCTCTATAACGCGGTCTCCGGACGCAGACGCGATCGGGCCGTCGTGAACGATCAGGTTGCAAGCTTGGCGCGCGGGTCGGGCGACCTGGCCCGCCAAATGGCCGAGTTCGGCCGGCGGCTGGTGGCGCTGGAAGAAAAGGTCGGCACGCTTGGCGCACTTGGCACGCTCGGCAGTCGTGGCAGCCCGGCCTCGACCGCGGAGCCGCTTGCCGGGGAGATCGAGGAGTTGTCGCGGCTGGTAAGGCAGCTTGCTGATTCCGTCGCCCAGCACGAGCTTGCGCTGAGCGCGGAGCGGGCTCCGCTGCCGGTGCAAGCGAGCGTCGTGGAGAAACCGGCCCCGAGCATGCCTCGGGTTGGCGGCGAGGTGGCACCGCGCTCCGGGACGGGTGCGCCGACACTGCCCACGATAGCGGCTTTCCGAGGCCTCGATCAGGACGCTGTCGTCGCCGCAGTGGCCGGCGCCATCGACAGCCAGAGGATCGATCTCTACCTGCAGCCGATCGTGACTTTGCCGCAGCGCAAGGTGCGCTACTACGAAGCGATGTCCCGGCTCAATGCCGGTAACGGCGAGGTCGTCGCCGCCGCGGATTTTCTGCCTTATGCCGAGGCGGGCTCGCTTTTGCCCAAGCTCGACGGTCTGTGCGTGCTCCGTTGCGTGCAGGTGGTCAGGCGGCTCCTTCTGAAGAATCGCGATATCGGCCTGTTCTGCAATCTTTCGGTCGCGACACTGACGGACGCGGGATTTCCGCAGCTGCTCGAACTGATCGAGGCCAATCGGGCGATCGCGCCGTCACTGGTGTTCGAGTTCACCCAAAATGCAGTCCGCGGCATGGGGCCGATGGAGCATGAAAGCCTCGCGGCGTTGGCCGAGCGAGGCTTCCGTTTTTCCATGGATAACCTCGTCGACCTGCGGATCGAGCCGCGCGAATTGACCGCGCGCGGCTTCCGCTTCGTCAAGGCGCCGGCCGCTTTGCTGCTCAACCGCGTCGGAAGCGCCATGGCGAATATTCATCCGGCCGATTTCTCCGACCTGCTCGGCCGTTTCGGCATCGATCTCATCGCCGACCGGATCGAGAGCGAATCGACCGTCGTCGATCTCCTCGACTACGATGTGCGTTTCGGCCAGGGCTTTCTGTTTTCACCGCCACGGCCGGTGCGCGCCGAGGCCTTGCAGGGAGTCGCAGATCCTGGCACTGCCGAGCAGGCGAGGGTCGGGACCGGGCCGGCGCCTGCCGGTTCTTCGCCGCGCAGCGGCGGTCTCGCTCAGCTCGTGCGCGCCGCCAGCGGCCGTACGTGATGCATGATGAGTAGTATGAGTGGTCATTGCCGAGGGCGCACCGATGAAGCAATCCACGCCTGCGTACGGGATTGCTTGATTTAGGTCGCAATGACGGTTCCCCTGATCGAACAATTTGGTCCGCTCGCGCGCGACTATGACGTCCTTTTGTGCGACATCTGGGGCGTCGTGCATAACGGTGTCGCCGCCTTCCCTGAGGCTTGCGACGCGCTCGCGCGTTTTCGCGGCGAGGGCGGCACGGTCATCCTGATCACCAACGCGCCGCGCGCGGGCGCAAACGTGCAACGCATCCTCGATCGTTTTGCCGTGCCGCACGATGCTTACGACGCGATCACGAGTTCCGGTGACGTCACCCACGGCATTGTCGAAACAAGATTGCCAGAGCGCGTGTTTCATCTCGGTCCGGAGCGCGACCTTTCGATCTTCGCCGGCCTCGATGTCACTTTCGCGCCAGCTGAGACCGCCGATTATGTGGTGTGCTCCGGCTTGTTCGACGACACGCGCGAGACGCCGGAGGACTATCGCGAACTGCTGACGACGATGCGGACCCGTTCGCTGTTCATGGTGTGCGCCAATCCCGACATCGTGGTCGAGCGTGGCGACGAGCTCGTCTATTGCGCTGGCGCAATCGCGGACGCGTACGCTGAGATTGGCGGGGAGGTGCTGTATTGCGGCAAGCCTTACGCGCCGATCTACCAGGCCGCGCTCGGCAAGGCAGCGGCGCTGCGCGGCAGGCCAACGCCGCTTCCGCGCGTGTTGGCGATCGGGGATTCGGTGCGAACCGATCTCAAGGGCGCCGCTTCTTACGGGCTCGATTGCCTGTTCGTCGTCTCCGCCTTGCATGCGGAAGAAGCGGGTGGGCGCGGGGCGCCGGATCTGTCCGGCTTGAACGCGACCTTTGCGGCCGCGGGCGTCGCGCCGAAAGCAATCGCGCGCCGGCTCGCGTGGTGAGCGCCAGTCGATTCAATCTGAAGGGATCGCGCGAACGCTATCTGGCGTCCGCCAGCACCGACTCGATCTTGGTCTTGAGCGTCTGCGCGTTGAACGGCTTGACGATGTAGTTGTTCACACCCGCCTTGCGCGCCGCGATCACGTTTTCGGTTTTTGATTCCGCGGTCACCATGATGAAAGGCGTCGCGCCCAATTCGGGGTCGGCCCGCACCTGGCGCAGCAGGTCGTAGCCGGTCATCGGCTCCATGTTCCAATCGGAAATCACGAGGCCGTAGCGCTTCTCGTGCATCTTCGCGAGCGCCGTGCTGCCGTCATTGGCGTCGTCGACATCGGCGAAGCCGATCTGCTTCAGGAGATTGCGGATGATCCGGATCATGGTGGCATAGTCGTCCACCACGAGTACCGGCATCGAAGGATCGAGCGCCATAGTCCCCAGGCCCCCCGCCTAGCAACAAACGATGCGATGGTATCGCGGTGGGTTTGAAAATCGGGTTAATCGCGGAGATTGCCGGCCTCCCCGGTACGCAACCGTGCGTCGATCTCCGGGCTGTCGGATGCGCTGCTTGACTTGGCTCCGGGCCAGCGGCACCTACGGCCCGCGCAGGTTCTTCTTAACCAATCGAAGCCAATGACGCGAAAACGCTTTCTGGTCGTGCGCGACGACGCGCCCGATGCGGCGCTGCACGGCGCCGTGGTGGCCATGGGCAATTTCGACGGCGTCCACCGCGGGCATCAGGCGGTCATTGCCGCGGCGCAGCAGCGCGCCAAGGCCCTCGGCAAGCCGGCGGCCGTGCTGACCTTTGAGCCGCATCCCCGCAGCTTCTTCGTGCCCGACGAGCCCTTGTTCCGCCTGACCGACGAGGCCGCCAAGTTGCGGTTGTTGGCTTCGACCGGGCTCGACGGCGCGATCGTCCTGACCTTCAACGCGGCGCTCGCGGGCCTGACGGCGGATGAATTCGTCACTCGCATTCTGGCCGGCCGTTTTGGCATCAGCGGCGCCGTGATCGGTTTCAATTTCCATTTCGGCAAGAATCGCGCGGGCTCGCCTGATTTCCTGGCGGCGGAAGGCCGGAAATTCGGCTTTACCGTCGATGTGATCGACCCTTTCGAGCTCAACGGCCGCCCGGTGTCGTCCGGCCCGATCCGCGACGCGCTCGCGGCCGGGCGGCCCGAGGAGGCGGCGACCTTGCTTGGCTTTCCCTGGTTCATCTCGGGCGAGGTGATCCATGGCGACAAGCGCGGGCGCGACCTCGGTTTTCCGACCGCCAATCTCAGCCTCGATGCGGCTTGCGGACTGCGGCACGGCGTCTACGCGGTGCGCGTCGCCGTCGGCGATCGCCTCTACGACGGTGTCGCCAATTTCGGCCGCCGGCCGATGTTCGACTCAGGCGTGGTGCTGCTCGAGGTGTTCCTGTTCGACTTTGCCGGCGACCTCTACGGCAAGCCTATCGACGTCGCCTTCATCGGCTGGATTCGCGAGGAAAAGTTCTTCGGCTCGATCGACGAACTGGTGCAGGCGATAAACGAGGATTCGCGGCAGGCGCGGGAAGCTCTTAGTCGCACCCCGAATGTCTTTCCGCCGATCCGCGATGTCTGATCAGGACTCGTCGCTTTCGGCCGTCGGTCGGCGACTTTCCCGCAGCCACTGCGCGGCGAGAAAGCCCAACAGCACGACCGGGATGATGCGCTCCCAGCCGAACGAGCGGCCGGCCTGCATGGCGACGTTCAACATTTTCGGGTCGAGCAACCACGACGACGAAGCCTGAGCGCGCGCGGCGCGTTCCAAAATCGCGCGTTGCCTGGCGCTGCGGCGCGAGACGGCAGCGGCCGTCGCCGCAATCAACGCGATGAGAAGAAAGATGCCGGCCATCGCCAGTCCGGCGAAAACAGCGCCCAATTGCAGCGAGAGCCACGTATAGCCGGCGACGCACAGGAAGGCGAACCCGGTCAAGAGCGCGAGCGCGACGATGGCGAACCAGACGAACAGCAGCGGCGTAACGCCGCTTTTTGCCTGCACCGAGAGGGCAATGTCATGCAGCCAATTCTTGAGCATCAAAAACCTCGCGGCGGTCGCGCGACGCCCGCGACGGCCTCAATCGAAAGTCTGAGCAAAATCGGCGCCCGAATGGCAGCGCCTCTCCTAGATTATCTGCGCCAAGTTATCTGCGCCATTAAGTTACCTGCGCCACGCCGCGCCAAACAGAAATGCAATGCCGGCAACGATCGCGAGCGTGGTGTAAGGCCGCTTCTTGATCGATTCGTCGAGGGCTTCGACGAAATGATCGGACACCTCGCGCACCGCGCTTGCCGCATCGCGCCCCTTGTCCTGCGCGTCCGAAAGCACATCGTCCACGCTCGACTTGGCGCGGCTCCAGGCGGCATTGCCGCGCGCGGTCAGGATTTCCGCAACCTGGTCGGCGAGGCGCTGGAAATCTTCGCGCAGCTTTTGCACATCGCCATGCATCTCTGCGGAGGCGTCGGAAGCGGCCTGATGCACTTCGCGGACGGTTTCGCGCGCATCCTTGATCGTGTCGCGGGCGGCTTGTGATGTCGTCGACGCGGTGTTCATGACTTTATCTCCAATGCATCGAGCGCCGAATTTGCCGCGACAAGTATACAGGTTTCAAAAAGTTCCATTCAATCGGGAAGTTTGACGTCGTCTTGGGGAAATAAGTGATTGAAGACGACGACGCCGACGATCGAGAGCGGCGCCGCCAAGAATGCGCCGATCGGACCCCATAGCCACGTCCAAAACGCCAAGGCCAGAAACACCAGCAGCGGATTGAGCGTGATCCGGCGGCCGACGATGGTCGGCGTGATGAAATGCCCTTCGGCGGTGGTGAGTGCGACGAAACCGAGCGGCGCCAGCAACGCATGACCGAGCGACGGAAAGGTGACGAGGCCGACGCCGAACAGAATCATTACCATCACCGCCGGCCCGACATAAGGTATGTAATTGAGCACAGCCGCGGCTAACCCGAAAAACGCCGGGTTGGGGAAGCCCAAGAGAAACGCGCCAATGCCGACGATGACCCCGAGCGTGGCATTGATGATCGACACCACCACCAGGTAGCCGGTCAGATGCTTCTCGATGTCGTTCATGATGCGAAGAAAGCGCAGCTTCGATTCGCGCTCCGCGAACAGCGAGACGAAGCGCACGCGTAATTCGACCTGGCCGGCGAGAAAGAAAAACAGCGTGCCGAAAAACAACAACAGCTCGCCGGCCGCCGGCGTTATAAACGCGACCACCGGCAGGACCACATTGGGCGCCGAAATTTCGGATCCCGCCGAGCCGCCGAACAATGCGGCCTGCAATTGACGCGCGGCGGCGATCGGTTGCTCGAGGACTGCGAACTTCTCTTTGATGTTGGTCCAGATTTCCGGTGCGCGCCCGACCCATTCGCTCACCGGACTTGCCATTGCGGTCACGGCTAGACTCAGCGCGCCGATAGCGACCACGACGATAAGAATGGCGGTGATCCAGGGAGAGATGCCGCGGCGGCCCGCGGCCTTGACCAAAGGCGCAAGCGTCAGCGCGACGACGCCGGCGGCAAAGATCGGCAGCAGGATGGTACGGCCCAGATAGAGGACGGCGCCGAACAGAATAACGAAGATGCCGAAGGTCGCCATATGGGCGAGTGCTGCCCATATGGCATCCGCACTCCGCGGCGGCATATCGGGGGGGTCACGAGGATCGGAGGCTTCACGGCTGGGGCGCAAATACTCCACTGGCATGGTCCTCACCCGAGCCCGTTGCGGCGTTCATTAACGCGAAAGCGGGGGGTGGGTTCCCGCAGCGAGGCAGCCGGCGCGTTCTGGCCTTTGCGCCGCGCCTTCCACTTGTTAGAAGGCGCGCCATGAATGAGAAGCCCGAGAAAACGCGCGATTACAGCGAAACGCTGTTTCTGCCAAAAACCGACTTTCCGATGCGTGCCGGCCTGCCGCAAAAGGAGCCGGAAATCCTTAAGCGCTGGCGGAAGCTCGATCTTTATGGGCGGTTGCGGGAGGCCGCCAAAGGCCGTCCCCGCTTCATCCTCCACGATGGGCCGCCCTATGCCAACGGCAACATCCATATCGGGCATGCGCTCAACAAGATCCTCAAGGACGTGGTGACCAAGAGCCACCAGATGCTCGGCTTCGACTCCAATTACGTGCCGGGCTGGGACTGTCACGGCCTGCCGATCGAATGGAAGATCGAGGAGGAGAATTATCGCGCCAAAGGCAAGGCCAAGCCGGATCTGTCCAATCCGGCCGCGTTGGTGGCATTCCGCAAGGAGTGCCGCGCCTTCGCCGAACATTGGATCGAGGTGCAGCGCGACGAGTTCGAGCGGCTCGGCGTCATTGGCGACTGGGCGCATCCCTACACCACGATGGATTATTTCGCCGAGGCGCAGATCGCGCGCGAACTGATGAAGTTCGCGGCGAACGGCACGCTCTATCGCGGCTCAAAGCCGGTGATGTGGTCGGTGGTGGAGAAGACCGCACTCGCCGAAGCCGAAGTCGAGTACGAGGATTACACGTCGGACATGGTGTGGGTGAAGTTTCCGGTGCGAAACTTCGGGCCCAGGTTCCGGCTCGAGCCCGGAACAAACATCCGGTAGAAGGAGAATCGCGGAGTCGCTTCGATCTGCATCGGTTGTCATTTGGACGACCACGCCATGGACCATCCCAGGCAACCGGGCGATCAGCTACTCACCTAAAATCGAATATGGGCTTTACGAAGTAGTCGATGCGCCGTCGGACAATTGGGCCAAGCAAGGCGACCGGTTCGTGTTGGCCGACAAACTGGCGATAGACGTCTTTCGCCAGGCGCGTGTCACCGCGTTCAAGAAGACTCAAGGCGGTTTCAGCAGACGATTTGCAAGTCTTCTTATGTCAGCATCCACTCAAGAGCTTCCACAAAGGCTACGATTTTAAAGTCCCGCTTCTTGCCGGCGATCATGTCACCGAAGACACGGGCACCGGCTTCGTCCATACCGCGCCAGGACACGGGCGTGAGGACTTCGATGTTTGGACCGCCAACACGCGCGAGCTTGCCGCGCGCGGCATCAATACAGCCATTCCTTATACGGTCGACGCCGATGGCCGCTTCACCGAGCAGGCGCCCGGCTTCGCCGGCAAGCGCGTGCTGAACGACAAGGGCGAAAAGGGCGACGCCAACGAAGCGGTGATCAAGGCGCTGGTCGAAGCCGGCATGCTGATCGCGCGCGGCCGGCTCAAGCACCAGTATCCGCATTCGTGGCGTTCAAAGAAGCCGGTCATCTTCCGCAACACGCCGCAATGGTTCATCGCCATGGACAAGCCCATCGTCGGCTGTTCGAGCTGAGCATCGAGCCGGCACGGCTCGTACCGTTGCGTGAGCTTGCCAATGACGCGATCGCGTCGACACGCGCTGGGTGCCGCCGCAGGGGCAGCACCGCATCGCCGCCATGGTCAACAGCCGTCCCGATTGGGTGATCTCGCGTCAGCGCGCCTGGGGCGTGCCGATCACCGTCTTCATCAAGGAGAGCGCCGACGGCTCGGTCAAGATGCTCGAACGATCCGGAAGTGAATATGCGGATCATCGACGCCTTCGAGGAAGAGGGCGCCGACGCCTGGTACGCGCCGGGCGCGCGCGAGCGGTTTCTCGGCAAGCGCGGCAACGAAGGCTGGCAGAAGGTCGACGACATTCTCGATGTCTGGTTCGATTCAGGCTCGACGCACGCCTTCGTGCTCGAGGACACGACACACTTTCCCGCGCTGGCGCATATCAAGCGCAAGGCCGACGGCGGCGACGAGACGGTGGTGTATCTGGAAGGCTCCGACCAGCACCGCGGCTGGTTTCAATCGTCGCTGCTTGAGTTCGTGCGGGACGCGCGGTCGCGCGCCGTTCGACATCGTCGTCACGCACGGTTTTACGCTCGATGAAAACGGGCGGAAGATGTCGAAGTCGCTGGGCAACGTGGTCGCGCCGCAAGATGTCATCGATCAATCGGGCGCCGACATCCTGCGGGTATGGACCTGCGCCGTCGACTATTGGGACGATCAGCGCATCGGTCCGGAGATCCTCAAAAGCACGACCGATACCTACCGCAGGCTGCGCAATACGCTGCGCTGGATGCTCGGCAATCTCGCGCACTTCGAGGCCGCCGATCATGTTGCCTTCGAGGAGATGCCCGAGCTCGAGCGTCTCATGCTGCACCGGCTGAGCGAGCTCGATGGGCTCGTTCGCACGGCTTATAAGGACTTCGACTACAAGCGCATCTTCGCTGCGCTCAACGCCTTCCTGACGGCCGATCTTTCGGCGTTCTATTTCGACATCCGCAAGGACACGCTTTATTGCGATCCTTATTCATCGCTCAAGCGCAAAGCCTGCCTCAACGTGCTCGATCATTTGTTCCGCTGCACGGTAACTTGGCTTGCGCCGATCCTTTGCTTTACCGCCGAGGAGGCTTGGCTCGCGCGCGAACCCAACGCCACCTCCGTTCATCTGGAAAGCTTCCCGGCCGTGCCGGAAAGCTGGCGCAACGATGCGCTGGCGGAGAAATGGCGCAAGCTGCGCAACCTCCGCCGCGTCGTCACCGGCGCGCTCGAACTCGAGCGGGCCGGAAAGCGGATCGGCTCTTCGCTCGAAGCCGCGCCAGTCATTTATGTCGCGGATGCCGATCTGTTCGGGATCGCAGCCGACGCCGATCTCGCGGAATTGTGCATCACCTCGGATGCCATGCTGATTGAAGGCGAGGGGCCTGAGTCGGCCTTCCGGTTGGACGATGTCGCTTCGGTCGCGGTCGAGCCGCGGCTGGCGCAGGGGCGCAAATGCGCCCGCTCCTGGAAGATTTCGCCCGCCGTCGGCGGCGATCCCCAATATCCGGACGTCACGCCGCGTGACGCTCAGGCGCTGCGCGAATGGGATGCCATGCGCAAGGCGGCCGAATAGGGACCCTATGGCCGAGATGGCGGAAACGGACGGGCAGCAATCCTATGTCTGGGGACCGCTGACCCCGCTCGGGCTGACGATCGCCTTGCTTGCCGGGGTCGCCGACCAGGTATCGAAGCTCTGGCTGTTATACGGGTTCGATCTCGAAAGCCGGGTGCCGGTGGCGATAGCGCCGTTCGTTGATCTGGTCGTGACCTGGAATTCCGGGATTAGCTACGGACTGTTCCAGCAGCGTGAGCTCTTGGGCGCCTGGGCGCTACTGGCCTTCAAGGTGGTGGTGGTGATCGCCCTCTGGGCGTGGCTTGCGCGTGCGTCGTCGCGCCTCACGGCAGTTGCGCTCGGCCTGATCATCGGCGGGGCTGTGGGCAACGCCATCGACCGGCTGCACTGGCCCGGCGTGATGGATTTCGTGCTTTTCCACGTGGAAACTGGAGGCTGGAACTTCCGCTGGTATGTGTTTAACCTTGCCGATGTAGCGATTGTTGCTGGGGTAGCCGCCCTCCTGTACGATTCGTTCCGGGTGGGGGCGCCGCAAAAGCGCCCCGATCAGGGATAAAAGGGTATCCTTCTGGGGAGTGCCGCATCGGCACTTTCGGGTGAGAGTATGCCACAGGATCGAAATGACGGCCGCCTGAGCGGCCATCGGCTGTGTGCACGCGCCGCGCTGCACGGATTTGCCGCCGCCTCGCTTGGCCTTTTCCTCGTTTTCAACGTCACCGCCGCCGGCGCTCAGACCGCTGATAGCGATGGTGTTTGGAACAGGGTGATGAGATCGGTCGGGCTTCGCAGCGCGCCGGATCCTAACGCGGAAATCAACTACACGGAGCGGCCGCCGCTTGTGGTGCCGCCAAGCCGCGACCTCCCGCCGCCGTCGGACCAGCCGGCGCCGACCGCCGAATGGCCGAAGGGTTCCGCCAAGACGATCAAACACACCAGATCGAAGACCGAGGTTGTTCCGTCGACCGCGGTGCAGACCCCAAATCCTCCGTTCCAGAAAAAGCCTTGGTACAATCCGGCGGGCTGGTTCTCGAAGGAAGAATACGCAAGTTTTGGCGGCGAACCCGTGCGCGGAGACCTGACCGAGCCGCCGGCCGGCTACCGCATTCCGTCGCCCGATCAACCTTACGGCATTAGTCCCGACAAGAAGGGGTACAAGGCGAGTGGGCAGGATCGCGGGTTGACGGCGGTCGGCGGCCAGTCGTCGGGGCAGCCCGGAAAATGATGGCTGTGGGGTGCGCCGACTTGGCGCAAGAAATGTTCGCGACGTCGGGGGCGGCGACCAAGCGAAAACGGCAAACGATGGCGATGATCGCTAAAGCATGATCCGGGTTGAAAACCGGTTTTCCGAACCGATCATGCGCCGACAAAAAAGCTCGTGCGCCGTGCGATTAACCTGAACCGACGGCGCTCAAAGACGTAGCATGCGTCTTTGATGTAATCGACGTAGTGGGGCGTCGGAACTTCTCCGGAGAACTAGGAGACTTAAAAGACGTGACCAGGACTATTTTGCTTGTGCTCGGCTTGTTGGCGGGGTTCGCGCCGCCGGCGGGAGCGGCCACCGATGCCAGCGTTGCGCACTTCACGTTGGCCAACGGGCTCGAAGTCGTTGTGGTGCCGGATCATCGCGCTCCGGTCGTGACGCACATGATCTGGTACAAAGTCGGCGCCGCGGACGAAACGGCCGGCAAGTCCGGTCTTGCGCATTTCCTTGAGCACTTGATGTTCAAAGGCACCGTGCAAAATCCGGGCAATCGCTTCTCGCAAGCCGTCGCCGCGATCGGCGGGCAGGAGAACGCGTTCACCGCGAGCGACTATACCGGCTTCTTCCAGCGCGTTCCGCGCGAGCATCTTCAGCAAATGATGGCGTTCGAGGCTGACCGCATTACCGGTCTCGTCCTGAACGACGATGTCGTGCGGCCCGAGCTCAACGTCGTGCTCGAAGAACAAAACATGCGGATCGCCAACAATCCGAACAGCCGCTTGGCCGAGCAGATGGATGCGGCGCTCTATCTCAATCATCCTTACGGCCGGCCGACGATCGGCTGGCGGCCGGAAATTGAGAAGCTCGATCGCGACGATGCGCTCGCCTTTTATCGGCGCTTCTACTCGCCGAACAACGCGATCGTGGTGATCGCCGGCGACGTCACCGCCGAGGAAGTGAAAGCGGCCGCGGAAGCTACCTACGGCAAGGTGCCGGTGCGCGCCGATGCCGCGCCGCGGCGGCGGCCGCAGGAACCGCCGCAGGAGGCGCCGCGTACGGTGACGCTCGCCGACCCGCAAGTCGAGCAGTCAAGCATCAATCGCTACTATCTTGCGCCCTCGCGAACGACGGCGAAGCCGGGCGAGAGCGAGGCGCTCGAAGTGTTGGCGCATGTGCTCGGCAGCGGCTCGAACAGCCGGCTCTATCGCTCGCTCGTGCTCGACAAAGGCGTCGCGTTGAATGCCGGCGCCTATTATTCGAGTACCGCTCTCGACTACGGCAAGCTCGGCGTCTTCGGCTCGCCGAAGCCGGGCAAAAACTTGCATGACGTGGAAGCGGCCATCGACGGCGTGTTGAGCGATGTCGTCGAGCACGGCGTCACCGCCGAAGAACTCGATCTCGCCAAGAACAGGATGATCGCCGACGCGGTCTATGCGCAGGACAATCAGGCGACGCTTGCGCGCTGGTACGGCGCGGCGCTCGCGACCGGCGAGACCGTCGACATGGTCCGCGAATGGCCTGAGTCGATCCGCGCGGTGACCGCCGATCAGGTGCGCGATGCGGCGCGTAAATGGCTCAACCGCAAAGCCTCGGTCACCGGATATCTGGTCAACAGCCTTCACGATGAGGAGAAACACACGTGAACATGATGGCGCCGGCCCTTCCTGGTTCGATCGTTCGCCGCGCTGTCGTCGCGTTGTTGGCGCTCCCGTTGTTCGCCGCACCGGCGCTCGCCACCACGATCGAGCGGGTCGTCAGCCCGGGCGGCATCGAAGCCTGGCTCGTGCACGAGCCGGCCGTGCCGATGATCGCCATCGACTTCGCCTTTGTCGGCGGAGCCGCGCAGGATGCTCCCGGCAAGGGCGGGACGGCGAGCCTGGTCGCTTCGCTGCTCGACGAGGGCGCCGGCGACCTCGACGCCAAGACCTTTCACGCGCGCCTTGAGCGCAAGGCAATCGAGCTCGGCTTTCAGGCCGAGCGCGATACGCTGCGCGGCACGCTGCGGACGCTGACCGAGAACAAGGACGAGGCGTTCGAATATTTGCGGCTTGCCGTGACGCAGCCGCGTTTCGATCAGTCGGATGTCGAAGTGATCCGGGCGCAGATTCTGTCGATGCTGCGGCGTGCGACCACGAGCCCGACCGACATCGCCAATCTGCGCTGGTGGCAGGTGGCGTTTGCCGATCATCCCTATGGCCGCCCGGTCAACGGTACGCTCGAATCCGTGCCGACGGTGACGATCGCGGATCTGAAAGACTATACGCATCGCGTGCTGGCGCGCGGAAATCTGAAAGTGGCCGTGGTCGGTGACATCGACGCCGAAACGGTGAAGGTGATGCTCGACCGGGTATTCGGCGGATTGCCGGCGCAGCCGGAACTGAAGCCGGTTCCGAATGTTTCACCGCAGGGTCTCGGACGCCGCATCGTCGTCAAAGTCGACGTGCCGCAGGCTGTGTTGGCTTTCGGCGGCCCCGGCATTGCGCGCAAGGACCCGGATTTCATGGCCGCCTATATCGTCAATCACATCCTCGGCGGCGGCGCTTTCTCCTCGCGGCTTTACCAAGAAGTGCGGGAAAAGCGGGGGCTCGCATACTCGGTCTATGACAGCCTGGTATGGCTCAATCACAGCGCGCTGTTCCTCGGCGGCACGGCGACGCGCGCCGATCGCGCGGGCGAAACACTCGATGTGATCGACAAGGAAATTCATCGGCTCGCCGACGAGGGACCGACCGCGGATGAACTCGCCAAGGCCAAGGCCTATCTGAACGGCTCGTTCGTGCTCAATCTCGATACGTCGAGCAAGATCGCGGCGCTTCTCGTGCAGTTGCAGCTCGACGGCCTCGGCATCGATTACTTCACCCGCCGCCCCGAAATGATCAACGGGGTGACGCTCGAAGACGCACGCCGCGTCGCCAAGCGGATGCTGGACACCGGTATGTTGGTGACGGTGGCCGGCCGGCCGGAGGGGATCGCTTCGACCAGCACGCCGTAGGCTGCGGATCCAGCCGCGATCCGGGCTCGGGCATGATCCGGAAAAGTGGAAGCCGGTTTTCCGAAAGGATCATGCCCAAACAAAACGCTAGAGCGGGATGACGTTTCGAAGAATGTCATCCGGCTCTAGGATCGCCAAGCCATGATTCGCGTCACTCCCGGCATCAGCATCGACGAGCACGAAGTCGAAGAAAGCTTCGTGCGCGCGTCAGGGCCGGGCGGGCAGAATGTCAACAAGCTCGCAACCGCGGTTCAGCTGCGCTTTGATGTCCGCACCTCGCCGTCGTTGCCGGAGGACGTGCGTGCGCGGCTTGAACGGTTGGCTGGCTCCCGGCTTACGCGCGACGGCTTTTTGGTCATCATCGCGCAACGTCACCGCACCCAGGGCCGCAACCGGCAGGATGCGCTGGAGCGTCTGCTCGATCTCATCCGCCGTGCTGCGGTTGCCCCGCGGGTGCGCAGGCCAACCCGTCCGACCAAGGCTTCGCGGCAGCGCCGCGTCGAAGCCAAAAAGCATCGCGCCGGTCTCAAGCAAATGCGCCGGGTCAAGCCGACGCAGGAATGAGCAGATTCGGATTTCGCCCGAATCTTGAGCAGCTACTGTTTAGGGCTGCGCGACAATGCGATTGAATTGCGACCAGCGGCTCACTTTTGCCGGGCGCGGATCAAATATTCGTTTCGTTTCAACGCTTGCGCACCTAACTCCGGGTCCCTAATTCCGCAACGGGAAATGCCCGGACGCGCCCCCAAGCCGTGGAAAACGGAAGGTTAGCGCGTTTTCGATACGTGTTTCAGCGAGGGCGGTGCTACCGCGAGCGGACCGGCCAAACTGCTGAAAGTACAGGAGACTTTGATGAACCAGGCACCCGCGCTGGAACATATGGTCAAAGGTGCAAAGCGTGTTCTTCCGTTCGAGCGCGTCGCGCTCGTCTTGCAAGGTGGCGGTGCGTTAGGCGCCTATCAGGCCGGCGTCTATCAGGCGATCGACGAAGCCAACATCCGTATCGATTGGGTCTGCGGCACCTCGATCGGCGGCATCAACGGCGCGCTCTTGGCCGGCAATCGGGCGGAGCGGCGGGTGGAGCGACTGCGCGAATTCTGGGAAGAGGTCACCGAGCCGCCGATGCGGATCCCGAACATTCCGTGGTTCACCGACCTGCCATGGAACGGCAATAGCCAGGCGCGCTACTGGACCAACCGGATGAGCGCGTTTGCCACGATGTTTCACGGCGTGCCCAACTTTTTCACACCGCGCCCGTTTCCGCCGCTCAGTTCCGCGGCCGAACGTCCCGATCAGGTGAGCTACTATGACACGGCGCCGCTGAAGGCGACGCTCGCACGGCTGGTCGATTTTGATCTGATCAACGAGAAGCCGATGCGCTTCTCGGTCGCCGCCACGAACGTGCGCACCGGCGCGCCCGTGTACTTCGATAATCTGAACGAGACGCTGAGCGCCGCGCACGTCATGGCGAGCGCGTCGCTGCCGCCCGGATTTCCGCCGACCGAAATCGATGGCGAATATTATTGGGACGGCGGCGTCGTTTCGAATTCGCCCATGCAATTCGTGATCGACGACCGGCCGCGCTACTCTGCGCTGGTCTTTCAGGTCGATCTCTGGGATGCAAACGGCGAAGTGCCGCTCGACATTCCGTCGGCCAATTTGCGGGCGCTGGAAATCCACAGCGCCAGCCGCCTCAACATTACGCTCGAGCAATACCGAAAGACGCAGAAGTTCAGGCATGCGGTGGCGAAGTTTCTGGATGAGCTTCCCGCCACCTGTCAGAGCGATCCGGATGTGCAATTCCTCTCCGAAGAGGCGCGCGTCAAGGTCGCGACCGTCGTTCAATTGAAATACCAGGCGAATGGGTTTGAAACGGCCGGCAAGACGTTCGAGTTCTCGCGAACTGCCATGGAGGAGCATTGGCAGGCGGGCTACGAGGACACCAAGCGCGCTTTCAGCGAACCCGGCTTATTCGAATTGCCGCATGTGTCGGAAGCCGCGCGCATTTTCGACGTTCATCGCGGTTGGATGAAGTGAGGGGTTGGCGCTGTCGCCGCGCGCCAGCGCTCGTTATTGCGAATAGTGAGCTAGCGAATAGACGGGTTGTTTCACCGCTATTCGCTACTCGCTATTCGCCGTAAACCCTCTCCCGCAGGGACGCCTGCGCCATTCGGACTCTGCCCGATAACAAGTCGCGCATGCCGGTCCGCCAACTTCCCGAGACGATTGTCAACCGCATCGCCGCCGGCGAAGTGGTGGAACGTCCGGCGAGCGTGGTGAAGGAGCTGGTCGAGAACGCGCTCGACGCCGGCGCCAGCCGCGTCGACGTGCTCACCGATGGCGGCGGGCGGCGGCTCATCCGGGTTGCCGACGACGGCGAGGGCATGGTCGCGGCCGATCTCGTGCTGGCGGTGGAGCGGCATGCCACCTCGAAGTTGGCCGACGACGATCTCGTGTCGATCCGCACGCTGGGCTTTCGCGGCGAGGCGTTGCCGTCGATCGGCGCTGTCGCACGGCTTGCGATCGCCACGCGGCACAAATCCGAGCCGCACGCCTGGTCGATCGAAGTGGACGCCGGGGCGAAGTCGGACGTAAAGCCCGCGGCGCTCGGGGAGGGGACACGGGTCGAGGTGCGTGACCTGTTCTACGCCACGCCCGCGCGGTTGAAGTTCCTCAAGCTCGACCGCACCGAGGCGGAGGCGGTGCGCGAGGTGGTACGCCGGCTCGCCATGAGCCGGCCGGATGTGGCCTTCACGCTCGCCGGCGAGGAGCGCGCGCCGGTGACATTCGCGGCGACGCTGCCGGGCGCCACCGGCCGCCTGACGCGGCTCGGCGACGTGCTCGGGGCCGACTTCCGCGCCAACGCAGTCGAGGTCGTTTGCCGAACGCGAAGGCGTGAAGGTGGAGGGCTTCGCGGCCCTGCCGACCCTCACGCGCGCCAATGCGCTCGGCCAATATCTTTTCGTCAACGATCGCCCGGTGCGCGACAAGCTTCTGCTCGGTGCTGTGCGCGCCGCTTATGCCGACTATCTGCCGCGCGATCGTCATCCGCTGGTGGCGCTGTTCGTCACGCTCGATCCGCGCGAGCTCGACGTGAATGTGCATCCGGCCAAGACCGAAGTGCGTTTTCGCAATGCCGGGCTGGTGCGCGCGTTGTTGGTGCATGCGCTGAAAGCGGCGCTTACGCGCGAAGGCACGCGCGCAGCCACAACCGGCGGCAGCGCGACCATCGCGGCGTTTCGACCCGAATACGGCGCGTATTCGTCGTCCCGGACGCCGGGAGCGAGGCGAGGGGGCTATGACTGGCGGCGTTCGCCTGCTCGCCCCGGCGATCCGCGCCGCGCAAGTGCATTTCCGCCCGGCGGCGGCTTTGCCGAGGCGGCTCAGGCGGCGTTCGATGTGGGCGCTCCGGCGGTTGGCGTCGAAGCCTCGCTTGCCGAAATCCGCGCGGCGTCCTCGGCTGTTCTTGCGTCGCCTGCGCCTGAGGCCATCGAGCATCCGCTCGGCGCCGCCTGCGCACAAGTACACGAGACCTATATCGTTGCGCAGACGCGCGACGGGCTCGTCGTCGTCGATCAACACGCCGCCCATGAGCGCATCGTCTACGAGAAACTGAAGGCGGC
This sequence comes from uncultured Alphaproteobacteria bacterium, assembly GCA_963845075.1. Lineage (GTDB taxonomy): Bacteria > Pseudomonadota > Alphaproteobacteria > Rhizobiales > Xanthobacteraceae > BOG-931. The sequence continues at coordinate 129,410 of CAWJRE010000035.1, forward strand.
GCTGGAACGAAGCGGCGTTGCGCGCCAAATTCTCTTAATCCCGGAAATCGTCGAGCTCGACGAAGCCGACGTTGACCGTCTGCTCACGCATGCGCCGGAATTGGCGCGTTACGGTCTCGTTCTGGAATCCTTCGGGCCTGGCGCGGTGGCGCTGCGGGAAACTCCATCGCTGCTCGGCGAAATCGACGGCGCAGGGCTCGTTCGCGATCTGGCCGAGCATATGGGCGAATGGGACGAGACATTGCCGCTCGAACGCCGCCTCATGCACGTCGCCGCCACCATGGCCTGTCACGGCTCGGTGCGCGCCGGACGGCGGCTGAAAGTCCAGGAGATGAACGCGCTTTTGCGCGAGATGGAAGTCACGCCCAATTCCGGCCAATGCAATCACGGCCGCCCGACTTATGTTGAACTGAAACTCACCGACATCGAGCGGCTGTTCGGCCGGCGGTAGGGCAACGTGTCCGGCTTCCGCTTTCGCGGCTGAACCAGACTAGGCGTCATTAGCGGCATACTCAATGAGCCTTGTACATTTCTGTTGCAAGGTCGGCTGCGTGTCGCAGTTTGCCGTCCAGCTCTTCAATGAAGTCGCGAGCAATAAAAACTTCCAGAAAGTATTTCAAGTTTAGTCGTTCAGCGTCCGCAGGCATGCCGCCCGCTTCTGGTTCATAAGCCACAATCGCCTCGGAAGTTTCGGACCACGGTCGGAAGCGTAGATCGTGCTCCGCTCGTCTAGAGTATCCAAATCCCGAACGACGTTCGATGAGTTTCATCCTTTGTCCGATGTCGCATTCCGCCTTTGCCACTGGATGCAGCGTGTCCCAAACAGCCCCTGCCCGATGGGCCGTACACTGCGGTCAGTCCAAGCGTGCAGGATTGCATTGATTTCAAGGAAGTTCGTCGCACCTTGAAGCTTCGGCCGCAGCTTCTCGACGTCAAATATGCCGGGACACGAATGGTACAATTCCGCCATGACAGGCCGCCGATTGCCAATCCTCCGGCTTCTCGTAGAAACGCAATAGATGTTGTTGTCCTTCAAGCTCGATATGCTCCTGTGCCGCCTCCACGAGGACCGAGAGCGGGATGCCGTGTTGCTCGGCCAATGAAGCCGGCAGCAACGTCCACCAATAAAAGCCCGGAACATATCTCCGGGTGTCACGTCCGACCCAGCTTTCCATGGTGTTGATGCCAAATTTGATGGTGATGCGATTCCGGTATTCCAATTCCTCCTGAGTACAAGCGAAGCCGAAGAACGGGCGCGGGGTCGCCATGTGAATCAAGAAGTCTCTCACCGCAGTCATCGGGAATGTCGTCTAAATCCGCATCAACAATCGAGAGTGTTTGTCTGAAACCTGCGAAGATCATACAGAACAGTTGAGTTTTCGAGATAAACGCCAATCGTTGGCATCTTAAAGGTGTCAAGGAAGACGTTAATATCTCCAATGGCTGGGCGGGTTCATCCTCAGCCAAGCTTATAACAGTTGGCCTTAAGATCTCGGGCAAATGCATAATCGTTTTGGTCACCAAATCTGTCATCGACAACGGAAATCGTAAGTGCGGCCTTAATCATGTCACTTCCTTTCATCGCGGTCCTAAATCGGAGCGCCGAATGATTGGTTTGAATAACTTCCAAACTTTAGCGATTATCTTCGTATCTTCGTTCCGGTAATCAATATCAATTTCCTTCCAAGTGTTGGCTGCCTCGGTCGATATGTCATGCTGGTTGCGTCACTAAATTCGTCCTTGATCTCGATCGAGCCGCTGTGTCAATGCAGTCGGGCATTGCCGGCCTTCATCGCCGTGAGTTACCCATCGCGAATTCTTACCAACCCAAGTTCCTTCAGTCCCGCACTTCGCGCGACTGCCATTGCTGATTTGCGAGCATTTGTTTCGATCGGGGCCGATCGGTGAGATTTGCTGGCTCATCGATCGGATTGCCTGGCTGCAATGTTTGCTGATCGTCAGCCGATGACGTGGCGTCCGTGCGCATTGAGCCATCTTCGTTTGCGGCGATGCGCAACCTTGATTGGCTGCTACTCGATTCGTCTTGGCCCGGCTCTTCTCGATGACCGCCCTCGTCGCGAACCAGCCGGAATTCGGCGGTGTGCCGGTGCGCGGATGCAGGTCGGGATTCCAATCGCTCGCGCCGCCTCCATCCCGCGCGTATTTGATCAGCGCGTCCTCGGCGATCATCGCGTCGCGCGCTGCCAAACTTGGCAAGTTCGGAATTTGCAGGTGTACGGCTGCGATCCGCGCTCCCGCCTGATTGTTGGCATTCAGTGCCGAGGCGACGATCGTGAGCCCGGGCAACAGGCGGTCGATCGCGACCCCATTTGAAAATGAGTATTTGACCAGACGCGCAATCTCGGATCGCTCGCGCACGACGAAGCGTCCGTCGCGCCGCTCGACCAGCGGGATCCGTCCAAGCAACAGACCATCGTCCGTAAAGGCGAGCCCGAGATTGTCGGAGTGGTATTCGCTCAAACGCCAAATTGGATAAATCATGCGATGTCCCATTAATAGGGACAAACGATGCTAATTGGGGACTAAAGTCAAATTTCGGATCATAAATAGGGACAAATGGAATGTAATGTAAATCTCAATTTGGTCAATAGAATAGCGACGTCGAGAAAAGTCGGGGCAAGGGGGTTGCTGAAGATCGGACACTGCGCCGACGATGCGAATCATCAGATGGGGCCAATTCGCTACGGCTTCCCCAAACTTCAATCGGCCAATCAGAGCGAACTGGAGGAGACCTCATTCCGCGGTTTGGGGAGGCATCTGCCTTAGACGGAAGCGCACCGTCGCTGCTGTCCGTCGCCGCAATCAGAACGGCGGACCAAGACTGCCAATCCAAACTCAAGCCGTAACGCCTCAGCTTTGGCCAAGCCGCAAAAAGACGAACTCCGTGTCGTCGTAGCGCCGCCGGTCGATTTCGCGAAAGCCTTCCGGCGCGGCGAATTGCGCTTTTGTCGCTTCTTCCACGACAACTAAGGCGTCCGGCGTCAGCCAGCCGCCGGCGCGCGCCAAATGGAGCGCTGCGGTCGCCAGTCCTTGGCCGTAGGGTGGGTCGAGGAAGGCGAGCGAGAATGGGGCAAGCGGACGCGGCTCGCCGAGCTTGGTCGCGTCGCGGCGGAAAATTTTGGACGTTCCGCCAAGACCGAGCGCGGCCACATTTTCGCGCAGCAGCGCGCGCGCCTCGGCGCCTTCGTCGACAAAGAGCGCGAATGCGGCGCCGCGCGAGAGCGCCTCGATGCCGAGCGCGCCGGTGCCGGCGAAGAGGTCGAGCACGCGCGCGCCGGTGACCGGATCGTCAAAGCTGTGAACAAGAATGTTGAACAGCGACTCGCGCAAGCGATCCGCTGGTCGGCCGGATGGCCTTCGATTTCGGAGCGATGATGGTGCGGCCGCGCAGCGCTCCGCCGACGACGCGCATCACTTCCCCCGCGGACGACGCGGGCGCGGGCCGGAGGCGCGGTCCGGCGATCGGCGCCGGCCGTTTCGGCGGGTGTTGCGCTCTTCCGGTTTGCTTTGTTGGATCGGCGCCGGCTGACCGTGGCGTTCAACCAACACACGGCGTCCCTTGCGATCGGTGAGCAGGCCCGCCCGCGGCTTCTCGGCCGCGCGCTCCTGCGGCTGCTTCTCGTCGCGCCGGTCGCCGCGAAATTTTCGGCGCAGCTTCTTGCCGCCGATCCGTTCCTGCTCATGCGCGCGCCACGAATGAGACGGAGACTTTCGATCGGTCGATTTGCGATCCTTTTGTTTGCTTGGCCGAGCTTGATCCCGCGGGCTCCGCGAACCGGCCGGTGGCAGCCGTTGATCTTTGCGCGGTGTTTCTTGCGCCTCGGGTTGCGGGCGCGCGATGATCGGCGCGGAGAAGTCGGCGTTGGAAAGCGCGGCGATGCGTTCGCCCAGCTGCTCGCGCAGCACGCGGGTGGGCACCTCTTCCACCTCGCCTTCGGCAAGTTCGCCAGTTGAAAGGGGCCGAACGAAACCCGGATGAGGCGGGTGACCGCCAGGCCAAGATGGCCGAGCACGTTGCGCACCTCGCGGTTCTTGCCTTCGCGGATGGCGAAGGTGAGCCACAGATTCGAGCCCTGCACGCGATCGAGCGTTGCTTCGATCGCGCCGTAATGGATGCCGTCGATCGTCATGCCCGTGCGCAGCTCGTCGAGCTTTGGCTGCATGATCGAGCCATGGGCCCGCACGCGATAGCGACGGAGCCAGCCGGTGGCTGGCAATTCCAGCACGCGGGCGAGCTCGCCATCATTGGTCAGCAGCAGAAGACCTTCAGTATTGAAGTCGAGCCGCCCGACGCTGATGAGGCGGGGAAGACCCTTGGGCAAGTTCTGAAAAATGGTCGATCGGCCGCGCGGATCGCTGTGCGAGGTCAAGAGGCCGCGGGGCTTGTGATAAAGGAACACGCGCGTACGTTCGCGTGCCGGCAACGGCTCGCCGTCAATGCTGATGCGGTCGTGCGCGCTGACATTGAGCGCCGGCGAGTGGATCACCGCGCCATTGACGGCGACGCGGCCCGCGGCAATCCAGTCCTCCGCCTCGCGGCGCGAGGCGAGCCCGGCGCGGGCGATCACCTTGGCGATCCGTTCGCCGTCCTCGTCGCCATGCTTGTCGGCTTCGGCCATAGCGCTGTTGTCTCGTCATGGCCGGGCTCCCCGGCCTTTCGGCATCTTTTCGCGCCGACGTGTATAAGGGCGCAGTCGCCCGGCACAAGGCCGGCGGGCGTGCGGTGACTGGATGGCTTCTTTCATGGATCTGGCGCTGGAGGAAGCGCGGGCGGCCGGCAGCCGCGGCGAGGTCCCGATCGGCTGCGTCGTCGTGCACAATGGCACCGTTGTCGCGCGGGCCGGCAATCGCACGCTCGCTGACCATGACCCGACGGCGCATGCAGAGCTGGTCGCCATTCGGGCGGCAGGTGCGGCGCTCGGCTCCGAACGGCTCGTTGATTGCGATCTTTACGTCACGCTCGAGCCCTGCGCGATGTGCGCCGGCGCGATCGCCTTCGCACGCATTCGCCGCCTCTATTATGGCGCCGCCGATCCCAAGGGCGGCGCCGTGGACAACGGCGTGCAGTTTTTTGCCTCTCCCGCCTGCCACCATCGGCCGGAGGTCTATGGCGGCATGGCGGAAGCGGAAGCCTCGGCGCTGCTCAAGGACTTCTTTCAGGAGCGGCGGTGATTCAGCTTCAGAGCAGGGCGCCCAGCCGCTCTTTCACGATGGCCTTGGTTGCTTCCGCCGAGCGCAAGATGGCTGAAGCCTGGTAGAAATCGAGCGTGCGGAAGATTCCAACGTTAGGGCGAATGAGCAGGTCGGGCGTCGCGTGTGCGAGCTTGGCCGAGACGATGGCGCTGCCCATGACTAAAATCGTCGTGTAGACGCATTCCCAGGTGCTCGGCACATCGGCGCGCTCGCCGATCGGCAGGCCGAACAGATCGACAGCGACGACGATGTCGGCGCGGCCGGCAAGCTTGTCGAACGGCAGCGGGTTGGTGGTGCCGCCATCGATCAGCACGCGCCCTTCGACAACCACCGGACGGAACAGGCCCGGAATGGCGATCGAAGCGGCGATCGCCGGCCGCAACGGCCCTTGCGACAGCGGCATCTCAAGACGGCGGTGCAGATCCGTGGCCATCACGGTCAGCGGTATTTCCAGCGCGGAGAAATCAGCCGGCACCTGCTCGGGCAGGAACTGCGCGCAGAACTTCTCGGCGTCCATCTGCGTCGCCTGACTGAATGCGCCTGCGAGAAAGTGCGCGAGCGTGCCGGCACGCGCCTTCATCAGCCGGCGCCTGATTTCGCCGGGGCTATGCGCGAGCGCGATGACGTAGTGGCGGATGTCCTTGCCGCTCATGCCGGCCGCGTAGGCGGCGCCGATCAGCGCGCCGATCGACGTACCGGCGACGGCGACCGGCTTGATTCCCATCTCGTCGAGCGCCTCGATCACGGCAATATGCGCAAGGCCGCGCGCACCGCCGCCGCCAAGCGCAAGCGCGACGGTCTTCATCTGCGGACGCAGATCATGACGCTCCCGCCGCGCGCGCAAACTCCCACGCCTTGGCGGCAAGCGGGCGGACGAGCGTCGCTTTGGCGGCGGCGACCGCGCTGGTGGCGGTCCCGTCGCGCACGCGTCCGACAATGCCCTGCAGGATCGCGGCGATGCGGAAGAAATTATAGGCCGAATAGACCGACAGATAAGGACGGGGATCGAGCCCGGTGCGCCTCACATAGGCGGCGACATAATCGTCCAGCGAAGGGATGCCGAGTGCGGCCAAGTCAAAGCCGACCAGCGAGCCGGTACCAGCCTCCGACGGCGGCATGTGCCACTGCATCAGGTGGTAGGAAAAATCGGCCAGCGGGTCGCCGAGCGTCGATAATTCCCAATCGAGCACTGCCAAGATCTTGGGGCTGTCGGGCGCGATGATCATGTTGTCGAGGCGATAGTCGCCATGCACGATCCGCGGCGGCTGCGGCGGCGGCAAGTGCGCCGGCAGCCATTCCATCAGCCGCTCCATGTCGTCGATCTTTTCCGTTTCCGAGGCGCGGTATTGCCTGGACCAGCGCTCGATCTGGCGGGCGACGTAGTTCTCGCCGCGGCCGTAGTCGGCAAGTCCGATGGCGGCCGGGTCGTAGCTGTGGAGCCGCGCCAAGGTCGCATTCATCGCGTCATAGACCGCGGCGCGCTCGGCCGGATTGGACGAGGGCATTTCGGCTTCCCAGAAGACACGCCCGTCGACATGCGACATGACGAAAAAGGCGGTGCCGATCACCGCCTCGTCGGCGCAGTAGAGGATGGGCTCGGGGACCGGAAAGCCTTGCGCATGGAGCGCGCTCATCACACGATGTTCACGATCCACCGCATGTGCGGACGGCAAGAGCTTGCCGGGCGGTTTACGCCGGAGCACGTAGCGCCGCGCCGGCGTCTCGATCAGATAGGTCGGGTTGGATTGACCGCCCTTGAATTGCTGGACGGTGATCGGGCCGGCGAAGCCTTCCACACAATCGCGCAGATAGGACTCCAGGCGGCCGACATCGAAGCGCAGCCGCTCGGCCACCTCTTTGGTGCCGGTAAAGGTGCTCTGACGATTGCCCGCAGTCATGCTCCTCCCCGCCGTGCTTTTCCTCCTGATATCGTTTCGTAAGGCATAATGCCAGTCGGCTGATTTTGCTTATTTTTCTCGCGCGATTGCGCGCCAACCGATGTCGTGGCGGCAAAATCCTTCGGGCCAGCGAATGCGCGCGATGGCGGCGTAGGCGCGCGCCTGCGCTTCGCTCACGGTCTTGCCCAGCGCCGACACATTGAGCACGCGCCCGCCGTTGGCGACGACGTGCCCGCCGTCTTGTTTGGTGCCGGCGTGGAAGATTTCCACACCGTCCACCGCGGCGGCTTCGGCCAAGCCTTCGATCACCGAGCCCTTCGCGTAAGGTCCCGGATATCCCTTCGCGGCCATCACGACCGTGAGCGCCGCTTGCGCATGCCAGCGCAGGTCGAGCGACTTGAGCACGCCGTCGCGGCTGGCCAGAAGGGCAGGGACCAGGTCCGACATCAGCCGCGGCATCAAGACCTGACATTCCGGATCGCCGAAGCGCACGTTGTATTCGATCAGCTTCGGACCCTCGGCTGTGATCATCAGCCCGGCATAGAGCACGCCCTTGTAGGGTGCGCCCATGTCCTTCATGGCGCGCAGCGTCGGCTGCACGATTTCGGCCATGACGCGCGCGCTCATGGCGGCGTCGATAATTGGCGCCGGCGAATAGGCGCCCATGCCCCCGGTATTCGGCCCCTTGTCGCCATCGAATGCGCGCTTGTGGTCTTGCGCCGACGCAAGCGGCAACGCCGTTTCGCCGTCGCACAGAGCGAAGAACGATGCTTCTTCGCCGTCGAGAAATTCCTCGATCACGAGTTCGGCGCCAGCCGCGCCAAGCTCGCCGCCAAGAATCATCTCGATGGCAGCTTCCGCCTCGGCAATGTTCTCCGCTACTACCACGCCCTTGCCGGCGGCGAGCCCGTCGGCCTTGACGACGATCGGCGCGCCGCGGGAGCGCGCATAGGCCTTGGCTTCGTCGGCGTTGCGAAAGCGCTGGTAGGCGGCGGTCGGTATGCCGGCGGAGCGGCACAAATCCTTGGTGAAGCCCTTGGAACCCTCAAGCTGCGCCGCGGCGCGGCTCGGTCCAAAAGCCTTGATGCCTGCGGCCTCCAAGTCGTCCACAATGCCGGCGCAAAGCGGGCCTTCCGGCCCAACGACAACGAAATCGACGCTGTTCGCCCGACAAAACGCGATGATCGCGGCGTGATCGGCCAGGTCGAGCGCGACGCATTCCGCTTCCTGGACGATGCCGGCATTGCCGGGGGCGCAGAACAGACGATCCGTCAGCGGGCTGGCCGCCATCTTCCAGGCGAGCGCGTGCTCGCGTCCACCGGAGCCGAGAAGCAGAATATTCATTTGGTCTCAATCGGTTTGCCGCCGCCCCTGTAGCACGGGCGCGCGACGGGGCAAGATCGGGGCGGAGGTTGTCCAAGACCTAAAGCAAGGCGTGAACCAAGACGTGAACAGGGTTTCTGTAGGTTCCCGGCGAGGGGCCTTGACCCGGAAGGACAGGCGGTTCTAACCCGAGCGGAACCAGAGCGCGACGCATGAACGAACCACGCCTTAATCTGCCGGAGCTGAGCGTATCGGAGCTGTCCGCGGCGCTCAAACGCACCATCGAGGATGCGTACGGCTACGTGCGCGTACGCGGCGAGCTCGGCAAGGTCAGCTACCACTCGAATGGCCACGTCTATTTCGATCTCAAGGACGAACGCGCCTGCATCGCCGGCGTGATCTGGCGCAGTGCCGCCGCCCGCATCAAGCTCAAGCTCGAAGCCGGCCTCGAAGTCGTGATCTCTGGCCGCGTGACGACCTATCCCGGCCGCTCGCAATATCAGATCATCGTGGAGACGCTCGAGCCGGCGGGTCTCGGCGCGCTGATGGCGCTGCTCGAAGAGCGCAAGCGGCGTTTGACCGCCGAAGGGCTGTTCGACGAAGCGCGCAAGCAGCTCTTGCCGCATTTGCCGGCCGTGATCGGCGTCATCACCTCGCCGACCGGCGCCGTCATTCGCGACATTCTGCATCGTCTCGCCGACCGTTTCCCGCGCCATGTGCTGGTCTGGCCCGTGCGCGTGCAGGGCGACGGCTCCGCGGGCGATGTCGCCGCCGCCATCGCCGGGTTCAATGCGCTGCCCGAATCGGGCGCAATTCCGCGGCCCGATCTTCTGATCGTTGCGCGCGGCGGCGGCTCGCTCGAAGATCTGTGGTCGTTCAACGAAGAGATCGTGGTGCGCGCCGCCGCGGCAAGCCTCATTCCATTGATTTCAGCGGTGGGGCACGAGACTGACGTAACGCTGATCGATTTTGCCGCCGACCGTCGTGCGCCGACGCCGACGGCAGCCGCCGAAATGGCGGTGCCGGTACGGGCCGAGCTTACGCTCGACCTCGAGAGCCTGGAGCGGCGGGCGCTGGCCGGCTGGCTGCGCACCCAGGAAGCGCGGCGCGCGTCCGTCCGGTCGGCTGCGCGCGCGCTACCCAGCGCCGATGAGGTGCTCGGGCTGCCGCGGCAGCGACTCGACCATGCGGCCGCAGGCTTGGGGCGGGCGCTGCGCGCCAATGCGCACATCCATCGTGTCAGTCTCTCCCGCATCGGCGGGCGGCTCAGCGCGCACCTGTTGCGAAGCCAGGTCGAGCGCCGGCGCGAGCGCTATGGCGCGCTTGCACTGCGGCTGCGAGCGAGCGCGACCGCCAATATTGCCGCGCACCGGATGCGGCTTGCGCGCGACGGCGAACGGGTCGCGGCGCTCAGCGAGCGGGCCGGCCGCGCTATCGACAATCTGCTCGACGCGCGTTGGGCGCGCTGCGAGCGTGACGCTCAATTGCTGGCGGCCTTCTCCTACCGCGGCGTGCTGGCGCGCGGCTTCGCGCTGGTGCGCGATCGGACGGGGCGTCCGTTGCGCGCGGCTGCTTCAGTTTCCGTGGGCATGCCGATGGACGTCGAGTTCTCCGACGGCCATGTCGGCGCGCGTGCCGAGGTGGTTCAGGCCTCGACAGCCCCGCGCGCCGAGCCGGTGCGGCGGCGTCGTCGCCGCGCGGGCGATCCGGATCCGGGGCAGGGCAGCCTGTTCTAGGCCCGATCGTTCAGATTGATCGATTGGCGCCGCGCTAGCCGCACACCTGCCGCGCCATGGTTTTCTGCCCTTCGAATGACTATTTTTGTGGAGACGGTGGGCGGTGACGAGCGGCTCATCGGCGACGGAGGTTTTCCTTGCTCAATCGCACAGATCGTCGGTCCCCGGGTCCCGGAGAGGCTGAAGTCAAATACCTGGACGGCGATTTCCGCGTCGTACGGCCCGGTGCGTTCGTTCGCTGCGCCGTGACCGGGGCGGCCATTCCGCTTGAGGAACTGCGATACTGGAGCGTCGATCTGCAGGAAGCCTATTCGTCCCCCGAGGCCGTTCTGCAGCGGCACGCCAATGGGTACGGACGGAAGCCGTAGCCTGCGTTCGGCTTTATGGAACCATCGACGGGCTGGCGATGCGTTGAGTGACCGTTTGAAGGATCAGCGCACGGAACGCGTTCGCTTCCTCGACGGCAAGCCTGACCGGTAAGGCGTTGGCGCGCGCGGCAAGCTTAGCCAACCGCCGACGACCGCCCAGCCGCACCAAATCTTTCTCGGTGGTAAGCAGCATAAGATTTTCCGCATCCGCGGTCTTGAGCAGCGCGCGCGCATCGCTTGCCGAGTAGCGGTGATGGTCCGGGAAACTCATCTGTTCGCCCACCGCAACTCCTGCTTCGAGGAGCGTTGCGAAAAACTTCGCGGGATTGCCGATACCGGCAAAAGCCAGGACCGCGCGATTGCCAAGCGCTGCGATCATAGCTGCGTCGGGCTCAAGGCGTGCGTGGAATATCGCGATGCCGTGGCGTTGCGCGCTCTCGACCACCGCTGATGCTCCGTCCGGCGGGCCGACGACGACGATGGCGTGTGCACATTCGATCTGAGCCTCGAGCGGCGCCCGCAATGGTCCGGCCGGGACAACGCGGCCGTTGCCGATGCCGCGGCGGCCGTCAACCAGCAGGATCGCGAGATCTTTGGTCAGCGACGGATTCTGAAACCCGTCGTCCATGACGATGACGGTGGCACCGTCCTGCCGCGCGGCTTCAGCTCCCGCCACGCGATCCCGCGATACGATGGTTGGGGCGAGCCGCGCCAAGAGGAGCGGCTCGTCGCCCACTGCGGCAGCATTGTGCCGAGCCGGATCGACACGCACCGGCCCAGCCAGGCGGCCGCCATAGCCGCGGCTCAAAAAGTAAGGACGTTCGTGCGCGGCGAGGAGGAGGCGGCCGACCTCAAGCGCAGCCGGTGTCTTGCCTGCGCCGCCGACCGTGAGATTGCCGAGGCAAATCACAGGCACACCGGCGGGCCGTCCCGCCGAGCGCATCCGGAGCGCTGCCGCAATTCCGTAGATGCCGGCGAAAGGGCTGAGCCACCAGCGGCCGCCATCAGGGTCCCACCAGAAGGCCGGTTCGCGCATCAGGGTTTGATCCTAACAACTGCCAATGGGTGAAAGCCGATGTGGTTAGAGCCTGATGCGGAAAAGTGGAAGCCGGCTTTCCGAGAAAACATGCTCCACCAAAAAATCTAGAGCGCCAATCGATTCAAATCTGAGGTGATTGCGGTTCAGGACGCCTGCTGTTCGAGCCGAAGCTGCATCAAATAAGGTTCGAGAGCCGCGAGGGTGCGGTCGAGCGCGCCGCCAAGCTTTTCGATCGTTGACGCTGCCGCATCCGCCACCGCCTTGCGTGCGGTCGGATTGACCAGCCACACGCCCAAGCAGCTCGTCAGCGCGTCCTGGTCGGCGACGAGTTGGGCGCCGTGTGCAGCATCAAGCGACTGGTAAATTTCCGAGAAATTCCAAACATGGGGCCCATGGACGATGGCCGCGCCAAGCCTGATGGCCTCGATCGGGTTCTGGCCGCCGCGGCTCGCGAGCGAGCCGCCCATGAAGACGATTGGAGCAAGCCGGTAGATCAGGCCGAGCTCGCCGAGGCTGTCCGCGACAAAGACATCGACGCCGGGTTTCGGCAAATCGCCATGCGAGCGCAACGCGACCGAGAGGCCCGCGTCTTTGGCGGCCTCGGCTATTCCGGGTCCGCGCTCAGGATGGCGCGGCGCGATGATCGTCAACAGCGTCGGATGTTTTGCGCGTAATTGCTGGTGCGCGGCGATGATCTCGTCCTCTTCGCCGGGATGCGTCGAGGCAGCCGCTATCACTGAGCGCGTCACCACGATGCCGGTGAGTTTGCTCAAGGTCGGCGCATCGGCCGGCGGAGCCGGCACGTCGAGCTTGAGATTGCCGATATTGCTGATGCGCGGCGCGCCGAGCTGACCGTAACGTTGCGCGTCGCCGCTCGATTGCGCCAGGCAAAGATCGAAACGCGTCAACAGCGCGGCGATCGCTTGCGGCAGGAAGCGCCAGCGCTTGAACGAACGCTCCGACACCCGGCCGTTGACCAGGATCATCGGGATTTCGCGCTCGGCGCAAGTGAGAATGAGATTGGGCCACAAATCGGACTCGACAAACAGGGCCAGATCGGGCCGCCAGTGATCGAGGAACCGACCGACGAATTGCGGCGCGTCGAGCGGTACGAACTGGTGGACCGCACCCGCCGGCAGGCGCTGCTCGGCGAGCGCTGCCGACGTCACCGTGCCGGACGTCATGAGCACGGCAAAATTCTTGGCGCGCAGACGTTCGATCAGCGGGATAACCGCGAGCATCTCGCCAACGCTGGCGCCATGCAGCCAAATGAGCGGTCCAGCCGGCCGTGGCTGACTCGCCTCTCCGTAACGCTCGGCAAGGCGCGCGGCATTTTCCTTGCCGCGGCTGAGCCGCCAGCGCAGAAAACGCGGCGCCAACGTCGGCACTGCCGCCAGCGAGGCGAGCCGGTAGAGCCGCAGCGCGAGCGGCAACTGATCGCGCACGCTCATTCCTCCCCCTGCGACCGAGCGGCGGCCTCAACGAAGTCCCGCATCGCGGCCTTGTGTCGCCCCCACAAGCCTAGGCACTCATCCGACATTCACCGCACTCTCCGACTTAACGCGGCGGTGCCAGCGTCCCCGGATCAAGGAGCCGATGCAAATGCACGATGAAGTATCGCATTTCGGCGTTGTCGACGGTACCCTGCGCTTTCGCTTTCCAAGCAGCATAGGCGCTGGCGTAGTTCGGATAGATACCGACGATGTCGAGCCTGTTGAGGTCGCGAAACTCCATGCTCGCTACGCTTTTCAACTCACCACCGAAGACGAGATGGAGCAACTGCTTTGCTGGCTGTTGCGGGATGTCCGACATGAAACTCGCTCCGCGCAGGATCGCAATTATGAAGACGCGAGGCGTTCATCCCCAAGGAGTTCAGCAAATGCCGCGAACCTGTCCCGACCGGTCGCGATCAGTGTCCCGTGCCGCAGCACGGGACGATTATAGATGACGCCGCCGCCCCCAACCGGCGCCAGCAAGCCACCAGCTTCGTGCACCAAAAGATCGGCAGCCGCAAGGTCCCAGTCGTGACTGTTGGGACCTGCGATCGCCACGTCGCAATCGCCGTGCGCGACCTGCGCCAATCGTAGCGCCAGCGAGCGAACGCGCGGCATCATCGAGAAGGAAGGCTTCCGCGCGGTCAAGCGCTCGACGAGCTTGCGCGGGCCGGCAATGCGCAATTGGTCGAGCGAGGCGCCCGTGGTGGCCGCGATCGGCGCGCCGTTGCAGGTTGCGCCCTGACCCGCGATGGCCATGAAGAACTGATCGCTCACGGGTGCGTAAAGGCAGGCGGCCACCGGCCGGCCATTGTCGACAAGCGCCACCGAGACGCTCCAGTCCGGCGAGCCGGCAAGATAGGCGCGCGTGCCGTCGATCGGGTCGACAATCCAGAGGTAACGCGCGTCGAGGCGGGACGGGTCGTCGACGCTTTCCTCGGACAGCCAAGCGACGGAGGAACTCCCGTCAGCGAGCCGCTCATGCAGCAGCCGGTCGACGGCAATATCGGCGTCGCTGACCGGCGACGATTCGAATTTCGTCCAGGTACGGATCGGCCGGCCGAACATCGATAGCGCTAGTGCGCCGGCGTCGCGCACGCTCGCAGCCATCCGCGCCGCCGCCTCATCCAGATCGACGGCCTCACTGGCCGGCAACGGTCATACCCTCGACCCGCAGCGTCGGCGCATTGGTCCCGTAGCGGAACACGAGGTCGTTGGCCGGCACGAGGCTCGCAAACATTTCCGAAAGATGTCCGGCGATCGTGACTTCGCTGACCGGATAAGTGCGCTCGCCGTTCTCGATCCAGAAGCCTGATGCGCCGCGGCTATAGTCACCGGTCACCAGATTGACGCCCATGCCGATCATATCGGTGATGAAGAAGCCGTCGGCTATGTCGGCGATGAGTTCGTCGGGGCTTTTGCCGCCGGGCGCCATGTGCAGGTTGCTCGGTCCAGGCGACGGCGTCGAGGAAACGCCGCGCTGCGCGTGGCCGGTGGTTTCGAGGCTCAATTCGCGCGCCGTGGTACAGTCCAAGATCCAGGTCTTGAGTAGGCCGTCCTCGACGAGATGACGACTTCGGCCGGCAATGCCCTCGGCGTCAAACGGCCGGGACCGCAAGCCGCGGTGCCGAAGCGGATCGTCGATGATGTGAATGCCGGACGCAAAAATCTTCTCGCCGAGCTTCTCGCGCAAGAAACTGGTCTTGCGCGCGATCGAGCTGCCGTTCGCGGCGCTGGCGAGGTGTCCGACCATCGACCCCGAAATTCGGGAATCAAACACGACCGGGACGCGGCGGGTCGTGACCTTACGCGGATTGAGGCGTTCGACCGCACGCTCGCCGGCGCGGCGGCCGATGGCCTGCGCGTTCTCGAGATCGGAAGCGTGCAGCGTCGAGGAAAAATCGTAGTCGCGCTCCATCCCGGTGCCGTCGCCGGCGATCGCGGTCATCGAGATGCCGTGACGTGAAGCGATCGTCGCGCCGTGAAAACCGTGGCTCGTCACCAGCACGAGCCCACCGATTCCGGCCGAGGCCGATGCGCCGCCCGATTTGGTGACGCCGCGAACCGCAAGGCCCGCGGCCTCCGCTTCGCGCGCGCGCTCTTCGAGCACATTCACATCCGGCATCTCAGGATCGAGAAGATCGAGCGCCGCCACTTCGTGCGCGACGTCTCGCGCGAGCTGGCTCGCGTCGGCGAGGCCGGCAAAGCGATCGTCCGGCGCGGCGCGCGCCATGGCGACCGCGCGCTCGGCTAAGGCATCGAAGCCGTCGCCTTTAAGATCATTGGTCGAAACGACGGCTTGCTTGTGGCCGACGATCACGCGCAGCCCGAGATCGTCACCCTCGGAACGCTCCGATTCCTCAACGGCGCCGTCGCGAACCTCGACCGCGAGCGATACCGAGCGGACCGCGAGCGCATCAGCTTGATCGGCGCCGGCGCGGCGCGCGGCAGCCACCAGGCGTTCGGCGAGTTGGGTGAGGTCGGACTGGTCGAGAAGCGACTGCATTTCCTGGCCGGTTTATGCGGGGAAAGGGATCAGCACAAGGCCAAGATGTTGTTCGCGGGCGGCCTATTCAACCCACGGCTCAAGACATCACTGTCGGGAGGCCGACAGCGCTGGAGCGCCTTGTCCTGAGATGCGCCCGTTACCGCGGCAACCGCTTGTCAATCATGCGATGCATTCGTGGGACGATACGAGCCCTTAACCAGGGATTTTAAGCGGATTGCGACGGCCATCTGGCATTGTCACGGCAACCGGGCGGCAACAGCCCGGCAGGGGCCGAGTTTTTCGGGGCGTCAAATGGAAGCCGGCAGGATCGCTGCCGGGTCGAGCCGCACATCGCGGCTCGACCCTTTCTCTCTGCCTGTGCGCTTTGAGGCCGCCGATGAAGCGGCCGACGAGCGCCGGCGGGTTGTGGATCTTCACCGCGAACGCGTCGTGGTCCGCCGCTGCGTCGGCGGCATGCGCATGGCGCTTAATTTGCCGGTCTCGGCTTTCCGCGGTGTCGTCATCAGGCTGAAGCAGAACGACGACGAGCCGCCAAGCGCGATCGACGTCGTGCTCGAGCATGGCGATCCGGCGCTGTCGCTGCCGCTCTTCTCCTCGGAGACCGCCGACGAGATCGTGGCGGAATGGCAGGCGTGGGGCCGCGTGTTGGGCCTGCCGCTGCTGGTCGCCGAGCGTGACGGCAGCTTGCGCGAGCCATTCGCCCGTATCGGCGCCTTGCGCATCGAAGCGCCTACCAGGCGTCGCCGGCGTCGCACCATCATCGCACGCCGCCGGCCGTCGATCCGGCTGCGCCGCCGCGCGGCACGCTTGCCCGACAATCCCGCGGTGTATAGCGGCGAGCGGGAAATCATCGCGCGGAATTGAGCTCTGATGCGCCGGTGGGGCGCGCCCGCCCGCGCGTCGCGCGGCGCGCGCTAGACGACGCTTCGCACAAACGCATCGAGCAGCATGCCGGCAAACAGAATGAGACCGGCGTCGCGGTCGGATTTGAACAAAGCAAGACAGCGATCCGGGTCGTTGATATCGAGCCGGACTACCTGCCAGGCCAGATGGCCGGCAAAGGCGAGGAGGCCTACCGCAAAAACGACACCCGCGCCGGCGCTATAGCCGGCGGCTCCGATGAGCAACACCGCAAGCCCGTAGAACAGGCTGAGCATGGGCTTGGTGCGTTCCCCGAACAGAAGCGCGGTGGACTTGATGCCGATGAGCGCATCGTCCTCGCGATCCTGATGGGCATAAATCGTGTCGTAGCCGATCACCCAGGCAATCGAGCCGGCATAGAGCAGCAGCGGCGCAATGCCGAGCGCGCCGAAGGCGGCGGCCCAACCCATCAGTGCGCCCCAGGAAAACGCCAGTCCCAGCACGATTTGCGGCCAGTATGTGATGCGTTTCATGAACGGGTAGACCGCGACAATGGCAAGCGAAGCGATGCCCAGGGCGATCGTGAAGCGGTTGAAGGAGATCAGTACGGCGAAACCGATCAATGCCTGCAGCAGCAGAAAGCCGAAAGCTTGCTTGACGCTGACCTGCCCGGACGGAATGGGCCGCGAACGTGTGCGCTCAACGCTGCCGTCGAGATCGCGGTCGACGATGTCGTTCCAGGTGCAGCCGGCGCCGCGCATCGCGAATGCGCCGATAAAGAAGAGCGCGATATGGATGAGGCTCGGTCCGGCGCTGCGGGCGGCGATGGCGGCGAGAGCGGCCGACCACCAGCATGGCAGCAGTAAAAGCCAGGAGCCGATCGGGCGGTCTAGGCGAGCGAGCCGCAGGTAAGGACGTGACCAGGCGGGCGCGAGCGAATCGACCCAATTGCCGGTCGCGTCGGCGACCGAACCGGCAGCCCGGTTCATCGGGCCAGCGGATTGCCGTTAAGTGAATCGAGCGTTCCGCGACCGGTCCTGGTGTTCGCTCCGGTATCGACCGATGGGGTGCCGATCGCGTCGCTCAACGACGGCGCCTTGGGCTTGGCGGCCGGCCCTTCCTGGCAGGCGGCTGTGCGAAACTTTTCAGTATGCTCGTGATTGCCTTTGGCGGCCTTGATCGCTTCGTCGGGAATCCCGCACCAAGTTTTGTTCTCTTCCAGGAACTTCACCACGACGCTTTCGGCCGCATAGTAGCGCTGCACGAGCGCGCAAATTTCCTTCCGCTCAACCTTGTGCTCGACGGCGGCGCGCACGGCCAACGCCTTCTTCTGAGCTTCGTCGCGAAGCTGTATGAACGCATTGCATTGCGCGGGCGACTGTGCCGATGCCGTACCCGCGGCTGCGCCAACGGCGACAATCGCCAGCGCTGCAGCAACGCTCCGCTTCATGGCTTAGTCCCTTTCCCGGGTTTCCCACTTAATTCTAGAGTCAGAGTTCTGTATGCGCCATTAAAAGCTCGTTGATTTCGGCGACAAGGCGGCGGAATCTCGCGCCCGCGCGGGTGCGACGCCAAGGCACCTGAGGGGGTCTTCGCGGCACGCGCCGCCCTGCAACCTACTCACGATATTCGCGATTTTTTATGCCGGATTATGATTTTCGCAGCCCACGCCTTTACGTCGACGCGCCGTTGGCGGAGGGCGCCGAGGTAACGCTAAACGCTGCGCAGTCGCATTACCTAGGTACGGTTCTGCGCCTCAAACCCGGCAGCCAGGTTCTCGTTTTCAATGGACGGGACGGAGAATGGGAGGCGAGGCTTGCGGTCGCCAAGCGCGCCTCGGCGCTCGTGATCGGTGGCAAGACCCGCCCGCAAAGCGTTGCGGCGGACCTGCATTACCTGTTCGCGCCGCTCAAGGCGGCGCGGCTCGACTACATGGTTCAGAAGGCGGTGGAGATGGGGGTCTCACGGCTTCAGCCGGTGTTCACCCGCCACAGCCAGGCCGCGCGCGTGAATACCGAGCGCATGCGCGCCAATGCGATCGAGGCCGCCGAGCAATGTGGCGTCCTGTCCGTGCCGGATATCGGCGAACCTGTCGCGTTTTCGCGGCTGCTGGCCGAATGGGACGCCGCGCGCCGGCTGGTGTTTTGCGATGAAGACGCCGAGACGGCCGATCCGATTGCGGCTCTGACCGGCTTACCGCGCTCACCGCTTGCCGTTCTCATCGGGCCGGAAGGCGGGTTCGCCGAGGACGAGCGCGCTTCCTTGTTGAAACTGCCGAATCTGGTCCGCCTGTCGCTCGGCCCGCGCATTCTCCGCGCCGACACGGCGGCGGTCGCGGCGCTGACTTTGGTGCAGGCTGTGCTGGGCGATTGGCGATCAGCCGACCGTTAGTGGATCATCCACGGGCGGTCGATGCAGACGAAGCCGACATAATCGCCGTAGACGCGGTGCATGCTGGTGACATGCGACAGCCGCCCCCACCGTGCGCACCAATTGGCCGCCATCTGGTGGTAGGCGCCCCGATCAAGTCCGGGCGCGTAGGTGATAATGCCGCCGGTATCATTGCCCGTCAGTCCCGGACCCGGGCCGAACATGATGTTGCCGGCCAATGCGGCATGACCCGCACAGACAAGCGAAGCAGCAAGCGCCGCGACAACGATGAACTTCGGACGCATTGCTTTCCCCCGCGCAGCGATTGACCGGCAAATCCTAAAATCTTGCGGCGAGATTGAAAAGCGCTGCGGCCTCGCGCGGCGCGCCATTGCGCACGTCCGCGCTCGACCGTGGCCTCTTTGTCACGGCGTTCCGGCTTTGTCGCCGGCGCGCCGCGCAACGCCTTGACCGCCGAGTGCCGCCACGGCACGGTTGCGGCAGGGTTTTCGGCAATTCAGGGGCCAAAGGGGCAGTAGGCGCATGTCAGCCCGAATCGCTTGTCTCGCGCTAGCACTGGCGTTGAGCGTTGTTTCCATCTCGCAGTCTCGTGCGGCGAACCTGCTTGAGAAGAACTTCTGGCTGTCCGGACCGCGTTACGACCAGGTCCTGCCACCTTGCGACTACCGGGCGGCGCTTGACCGCATCGTCGGAGACTTCCAGATCAAGGAAGCGCGGTTCTGGAATTCACGGTTGCAGATTGTGGGAATCGAGAACATCCAGCAGACGGCGCTCATGGCGTGGGCCGCGCAAAGCATTCCGCGCCGCTTCTGCAGCGCAACCGCGGTCATCAACGACGGGGCACGGCACGCGATCTTTTACACGATCGTGGAAGACACCGGCATGATCGGCATCGATTGGGGCGTCAATTTCTGCGTCGTCGGGCTCGACCGCAATCTGGCCTATGGCCCCGCGTGCCGCGCGGCGCGGCCGTAAGCTCTGCGCGCCGCCTAGCGCGCGATAGGCTTAAGTTGAACCGTCATTGCGCTCTAGATCGTTAGCGGAGCATGATCTTTTCGGAAAACCGCTACCACTTTTTTCCGAATCATGCTCTTAGCGGACACCGCGCCAGGGATCGAACTGCTTGTCCGGCAAGTTGCGCAAAGCCGCGTTGTAGGCTTTGTCATTGGCCTTGGGTTTCGTCTCGTCCGAACCGGCTTTCGAGCTTGCATCAGATGCGTGGCGGCCGACATTGGCGGCGTTGGTCATCTGGCTTTGCTGCGGGGTTTGAGCGCTCACCGTCGTCGCCGCGCAAACGATTGCCGCCAAGGCGACGCTTCCGACCAACAATCTCATCGTCTTACCCCCCTACCTTTCCGGCGCGATCATAAAGTCCAAATTGCGCGCCCATCCCGTCTCGGTCAGCGGAGCGCAATGGTAAGCACGAAAATCGGGCAAATATTTAGCTTCGTCCAGTCAAAAGTTCCGAATCGGGGGCTTTCAATTCGGCGGGAGGCCCCGTTTTCTGCATGTACGGGGTCACACTCACCCCGGATTCGCTTTCTATTCGCGCGCGGCGTCGCCGATGGCGCTTTCCCGCAGGGCGACTTCAATCTCGTCCGCTAACCGCGACCAAACCTGTGCCATCTGCAGCATGACGGCTTTGGTCTGCTCATCTGCCGTGGTTCGCGCGATCTCAAGGCACCGCGCCGCAAACAGGCGATATTCCTGGGACCGCCCCATGCCACAGACACCCGTGCCGTTTGCATCGCGAACGCCACAGGGCCGCTAACGTTCCATGAAAAACGTGAATTCGCCAACGCTATGAAGCGTTTGAGAGTTCCCGAGGGCGGGTCGTTGGCGGTTACCTGCCCGTGGGCGGTGGTCAGCGCTGAAACGCTTGCAGCACATGGTCGCGCAGCCGCACCGGGTCCCGCTCGCCGCGTTGCGCAAACTCGATGACCTTTTTGGCGACGGCGTCGGCCTCGGGTTGATCGCCATCGTCGAGACCAAGCGCGCGGCAAACGTCCGCATAGGCGCTTGTCATCGTGGCAATCGTTTCCGGCTCGAAAGCTTGATTCCTGAACAAGCGGTAGACGGCCATCGGAGTGGTGCTCGCCTCTCGCAGCTAAAGGGCGCAATCAAACGATCCGGCCGTTTACTCGGCCAACGCTCGTTTACAGAAGGCTACATCGAGGGTTCTCGTCGCTCAAGATAGTGGCGGAATTCGCGCGCGCCAGCCGATAAATGCGATGAACAATCAATCACACAGCGCGGGTCAAAGATGCGTGATGCCTTCCCTGGTCCTTCTCGCTTCCATCCGACACGAGGAGGGAGCTGCGGCGCACGCGGGGCGAGCAGGCTGCGCGAGCCATCGGACGAAATTTGTTCTTGATTTGTTCGTCTAGTCGGCTAATCTTAGAAACGGCTTTCTCGGATAGACCATAGCTTTGCTGCGCAGTGGCTTCAGTGTGGCAGTGACTTGAGTGGGGATTGATGATGACCAGTTTCTTTGTTCGTTCCGTTTTCGCCGGCTCCCTCTTTCTCGCTTCGTTATCGCCCGCTGTCAGCGAGCCGGCCCGAGAGAATGACGCCGGTCAGTTCGACTTCTATGTTCTGTCTCTGTCGTGGTCGCCGTCCTTTTGCGCGGCCGCCGCGGAGCGCGGCAACGGCAGGGGGCCCACGCCTCAATGTGGCCCGCGGCCCTATTCATTTGTCGTGCATGGCCTATGGCCGCAATACGACAGGGGTTTTCCGGAATATTGCGAGGTTCCGGCGCCGCGGCTCAACCGCGGCATCGTTTCGTCGATGCTCGATCTGATGCCCGCCCCGCGTCTGATCTATAACGAATGGGACAAACACGGCACTTGTTCGGGTCTCGCGGCGAGCGACTACTTTGACACGGTGCGGAAGGCGCGCGAGGTCATAAAAATTCCGCCGCAATTTGGCGATCTGCACGAACCGCTCAGCGTCACGCCTGCTGCGGTGCAGGAGGCGTTCATCAAAGCCAACCCGGGATTGTCCGCAAGCAGCATGGCCGTCGAATGCGACAAGAAGCGATTGACGGAAGTGAGGATCTGCCTGTCGAAGGAGCTGCAATTTCGCGACTGTAGCGAGATCGCGCGCCGCAGCTGCCGTCGGGACCAATTGGTCATGCCGCCAATGCGCTAGGGCGGCGACCTGAAAATCCCGCATTGGAAAATTCCGGTAGTTGGCGGCCTGGGCTTAGGAATTCCACGATCGGAAAGGATAGTGTCGCAAGGTTGTTCATATTTGTTTGGTCGTCGAATTCGCTTTTGATGTTTGTTCTGACCTCGCGAATTCCCGCAATTTGGCCTTGGCCTCCTTTTTCGAAGTTCGCGATGCGGTGTCCCCTTGATATGGAATTCGAGAGGGATGCGCGCCAAAAAGAGCATGATCTCATCAGAAAGCCTGTAGCATCCCGGGTCTGATTCCGGGCGGGCCGTTGCGGATCGTTCTTTGGGCGGCTGATGAATTATCGCCACGCTTTTCATGCCGGCAATTTTGCCGATGTGCACAAACACAGCATTCTCGTGCGCGTGCTTTTGCATCTGCGGGCCAAGCCCGCGGCCTTTCGCGTCATCGATACCCACGCCGGATCGGGCCGCTATGACCTATTCGGCTCCGAAGCAACCCGCAGCGGCGAATGGCATCAAGGCATCGAGCGGGTTTGGCGAGCACGCGAAGCCGGGGCGGTGCACGACCTAATCAAGCCTTACCTCGACGTAGTGGCGGCGCTGAACCCCGGTGGCGAGTTGCGCACCTATCCCGGCTCCCCGCTAGTCGCCCAAAGTCTCCTGCGTGCGCAGGATCGTTTGATCGCCTGCGAACTCGAACCGGGGTCGGCCAGGGCGCTTGCGGCAACTCTGCGGGGCGACCAGCGTGCCAAGGCGCTAAGGATCGACGGCTGGACGGCTGCGGCTGCTTACGTTCCGCCGCCGGAGCGCCGCGGGCTCGTTCTGATCGATCCGCCTTTCGAGGAGGCGGCCGATTTCACGCATTTGTCCAATATTCTCGCGGTGGCCCACCGAAAATGGCCAACCGGCACCTACCTCCTCTGGTACCCAATTAAGGACCGGGAGGCTCCCGACGCACTGGCCCGGCGGCTTCGAAAGCTGTCGGTGCCCAATATCCTGCGTTCCGAGCTGACAATCGGGCCTCCACGCGCCGAGGGCGGGTTGATCGGGTCGGGCCTGGTCGTGGTGAACCCGCCTTTCACGCTCGAGCGGGATCTGCGCAGTCTGATGCCCGACCTTTGCCGGTTGCTGTCGCCGGATGCGGCCGCCCGGGCCGATTGGCTGGCGGCGGAGCGCGTCCCGGGGCGGTAGGGGAGCGCTAGAGCGCCGATCGTTTCAGATTGAGTCGATTGGCGCTCTTAACTTTCTGGTGGGCCACGATCTTTTTGGAGAGCCGGGATCCACTTTTCCAGATCAAGGTCGAGCCGCCCACTTTTCCACACGCAAAAAATGTGTCTAATTTGTCTGTTGCTGGCTTAGACGTTCCGCCTCCTGTGGGGGCCGGCGGAGTGACTGAGGCCGTATCCCGGCCGAGGCCTTGCCCGTGTGGATGTCCAGCCAAGCCGTCGCGCCGTGGGGGCCGGCGGCGAAGCAACCACGGGGAAGGAGTTGCTCGATGGCAATGACCGGTACGGTCAAATTTTTTAACGGTGAACGTGGATACGGTTTCATCAAACCGGATGATGGCGGCCGAGATGTGTTCGTGCACATCACTGCCGTGGAACGTGCGGGGTTGAAATCGCTGATCGAAGGCCAGCGCATCAGCTTCGATGTCGAGCCGGATAAGAAGGGCAAAGGTCCCAAAGCGGTCAATCTGGTCGTCACCGGCTAGAGCATCGATGCGGAAAGACCATAAAGGTTCTTCCGCCGCGATCTTGCTTCACTAACGAGACGGCAAAGTGACAACGCCGCGTGGGAGCGCGGCGCTGAGCTGAAGCCGGCGGCGTGGTTCGCCGCCGGAGTGTGTTGTTTTGCTATCGTGTCCGCTGGGTTACCGCTGCTTTCGGAAGAGTGAAATCCAAAAGGCCTGTCACCATGATGATCCTCCGCTCCGCGCCGCCTTCGCCGTTCGGGCGCAAAGTACAAATCGCACTGTCTCTGCTCGGCTTCGACGACGATGTGAAAATCGAGGCAACCGACACGATGGATGCGGCCAGTCCGCTCCGTCAGCAAAATCCACTCGGCAAGATTCCGGTCCTGATTGCGGAAGACGGCACGCCTTACTACGACTCGCGCGTGATCCTTGAATATCTCGATGATCGCGCAGGCGGCGGTAAGATCATTCCGAGCGCAGCCGCACAGCGCTTTCCGGCACTGCGGTTGCAAGCCTTGTGCGACGGTATTCTCGACGCCTCCATTTTGACGATCTACGAGGGCCGCTGGCGCACACCCGATAAGCACGAGCCGAAATGGCTGGAGCACCAAGCCGGTAAGGTGGAGCGCGCATTTGCTTTTCTTGAAGCCGGCCCGCCGGCGCTTCCGCCTGCCGGCGAGCTTCCGCATGTGGGTCAGATTACGCTTGCCTGCACGCTTGGTTATCGCGATTTTCGATTCGCCGGCAGTTGGCGTAAAGATCATCCTCGCCTCGTCGCGTGGCTTGATGATTTCGCCGCGCGCGTGCCGGCATTTGCAGCAACGACGGTGAAGGGATGAGGAGCCTCTAACTCCGATCCCAAGGCGGACTGATCGCGGGCGGCTCGCCGTCGGCGCAAACAAAACTCATCGGACGAAACGAAAGCCCCGAGGCAGCACCCCGGGGCTTTCTCCGTATTTTTGTTCGGAGGATCTGCCGATTTTAAAAGCGGTAGTTGATGCCGCCGCGGACGATGTTGGCGGTGAACGAGACGTTGTCGGTCGGTGCGCCGCAATTGAGGCCGCAGTTGAATTTGCCGAGATTGACGTAGAGGTATTCGGCCTTAGCCGACCAGCTGGGCGAGAAGGAGAATTCAAGGCCTGCGCCGACGGTCCAACCGGCATTTGCTGCGCTAGTCGTCAGTCCCGCGGTGGTGGCGTTGATGTTGCCGAGTGCGGCGCCGCCTGTGATGAACGGCAGGAAGCGGTCGGCGGCATAGCCGACGCGTCCACGCACCGTCGACAGCCACGAATCGCCGGTCTTACAGCCCGCTGGGCAAGCTGCGGTCGTGGTCGTGCCGGAGATGCTGGCCCAGTCGATGTCGGCTTCGGCGCCGACCACAAAATGGCTGATCTGGTAGTTGTAGCCGACCGTGCCACCGACCAGTCCACCGGAAGTGTTGATGCTTCCCGCCGTATCCCAGGTCGAACTGCCGAACGCTCCACCACCGTTTATACCGACATAGAAGCCGGTCCAGGTGAAAAGCGGCACCGCATAAGGCACCGGCGCTCTGTAATAGGGCCCAGCCGATAGATCGGCCGCGGCAGCCGTGCCCGCCAGCGCCAACAGGGCGACACCCGCAGCGAACATACGCTTCATTTCAGACCTCCGTTTCGGCAGTTGGCGTCATAGTATTCGGAGGTCTTCCGCCGGCCTAGTGTAAGAAAGACACAGAGCGATACTCTATCGAGACAATATTGTGGCGAAATTCGTTGAACGTTTGTCAATATTAGAGATAATTTTATCTTAAAGGCATAGAAATTATGATTAATAAATCTCTAATCTCAAGATAATATACTTAAGAAAGGGTGACGTGCCGAAGTATAGTCGGGTATGCCTTTGTCCGACGCACCCGAGGGCGCTATCTCTGCCCGGCACTCTTCCTCCGGACCGGTGCAAATCCTACGTTCGCTTCGAGGGGAGCGGGCCTGTTCGCCGCTTTCGCCAGCCAAAACATGAGCGTTCCGAAGAAAGACATCGAGCCGGACGTCGAGATCGAGGAGGACGACGAGCCGTCACTTCCGCAGGCGGAAGACTCAGAGGCGCCGGTAGCCGACAGCGCCGGTGGCGACTCGCTGGCCGCCGGGCGCGAGGCCATTCTGCGTTACGCCAAGCTCGCGCCCTCGCAGCCCGGCGTCTATCGCATGATCGATGCACGCGGCGACGTCCTCTATGTGGGCAAGGCCAAGAACGTCAAAAACCGGATCCGCGCCTACGCGCGCCCGGCCGGTCTCGACACCCGGATCGAACGGATGATCGCGGCGACGCGTGCGCTTGAATTCGTCGTCACCCGCACCGAGACGGAAGCGCTGCTGCTCGAAGCCAATCTGATCAAACGGCTGCGGCCGCGTTTCAATGTTCTTTTGCGCGACGACAAATCGTTCCCGTATATCCTGATCACGTCGGATCATTGGGCTCCGCAAATTCTCAAGCATCGCGGCGGGCGCACCCGCCCAGGCCATTACTTTGGGCCATTCGCGTCCGTCTGGGCGGTCAACCGGACGATCAACGCGTTGCAACGGGCGTTTCTGCTGCGTTCGTGCAGCGATCCATTCTTCGAGAGCCGCACGCGCCCGTGTCTTCTTCATCAGATCAAGCGCTGCTCCGCGCCATGCACCAACGAGATCGACTTCGGCGAATATGCGGTGCTGGTGCGCGAGGCCAATGCGTTCTTGTCCGGCCGCAGCAAGGCTGTCAAAGACGAGCTGGCGACCGAAATGGAAAAAGCTTCCCAGGCGCTCGATTTCGAACGCGCCGCCGTCTACCGCGATCGCCTCGCCGCGCTCTCGGCCATTCAATCTCACCAAGGCGTCAATCCGCGCGGTGTGGAGGAGGCTGATGTCTTCGCGCTCCATCAGCAGGGCGGTTTCGCCTGCGTGGAGGTGTTCTTTTTCCGCACCGGGCAAAACTGGGGTAATCGCGCGTATTTTCCGAAAGCCGACCGCTCCATCTCGGCCGGCGAGCTTTTGTCGGCCTTTCTCGCACAATTCTACGACGACAAGCCTTGTCCGCGGTCGATCTTGATCTCGCACGAGATCGACGATCGCGAGCTCCTGTCGGAGGCGCTCGCCACCAAAGCCGGCCACAAAATCGAGGTGACGGTGCCGCAGCGCGGCGAGAAGAAGGATCTGGTCGAGCATGCGCTCGCCAACGCCCGCGAAGCGCTCGGGCGCAAGCTCGCCGAAACCTCATCGCAAGAGCGGCTGCTGCGCCAGCTTACGGAAACCTTCGGCTTGCCGCGCGTGCCGCGGCGGATCGAGGTCTACGACAACAGCCACATCCAAGGCACCAACGCGGTCGGTGCGATGATCGTCGCCGGCCCCGAGGGCTTCCGCAAAAAAGAATACCGCAAGTTCAATATTCGCTCGGTCGACCTCACGCCCGGCGACGATTTTGCGATGATGCGCGAGGTGCTGACGCGCCGCTTCAAGCGCCTGCTGGCCGAGGCGCCGCTGCCCTCCGCGAGCGGCGAGCCGCCTGAGCGGGCGGTTGCGCCTGACGCCGCACCCGCCCTGGCTGAAATGGATCACTCCGTCCCGCAACCGGAGCAGGAACTCTCCGACGTTGCGGCGGAGACCGACGATGCCGAATCCCCCTGGCCGGATCTGGTGCTGATCGATGGTGGGCAGGGACAGCTGTCCGCCGCCATGGAAGTCCTCGCCGGCCTCGGCGTGGAGGTGCCCATGATCGGCATCGCCAAGGGGCCGGACCGCGACGCCGGACGTGAAACCTTCTTTGTGCCGGGCCGCGACTCATTCAAACTGCCGCCGCGCGACCCGGTCTTGTATTTCGTCGAGCGGCTGCGCGACGAGGCGCATCGATTTGCGGTCGGCTCCCATCGGGCCCGCCGCATGCGTGACCTGCGTGAGGCCGGCCTGCAGGAGATCGCTGGCATCGGCCCAACCCGGAAACGGGCTCTGTTGCATCACTTCGGGACGCTTAAGGCGATTGAGCGCGCCTCCGTCACCGACCTGATGCAGGTGGATGGTATCAGCGCCGAAACGGCGCGGCGAATCTACGACTTCTTTCACGAAGGAGCGGCATGACGGCAGCTCCAAGCGATCGACTGGCCCGAGGCATTCGGCGCAGATGCGCTGAACCAGACATGCGTTTGCGGGCTCTGTCGGCCTTGCCGCGGTAACGCTATCTTATGGCCATGAACTCGACCACCACGACCACCGACCGGCTGCGCGCGCACCCTTTCGCGCTTCCCAATATGCTGACCTATGGCCGGATCGTCGCCATTCCGATCGTGGTCGGTTGCATGTTCTGGCAAAGCATTCTCGAAGGCGGGTTGTGGCTGCGCTGGGTGGCGCTCGCCTTTTTTATCGCCGCCGCGATAAGCGATTTCCTCGACGGCTATCTGGCGCGCATATGGGCCCAGCAATCCTCGCTCGGCCGCATGCTCGATCCGATCGCCGACAAGCTCTTGGTTTCGTCCTGTCTCTTGATGGCGGCGGGGGAGGGCACGATCCGCGGCTGGGCACTGTTCGCGGCGATCGTCATCCTCTGCCGCGAGATCCTGGTTTCGGGTTTGCGCGAATATCTCGCCGAGCTGCGCGTAAGCGTGCCGGTGACGCGGCTCGCCAAATGGAAAACGACGCTGCAGCTCATTGCCATCGGGTTTCTCATCGCGGGCGACGCGGGCGATGCGATCGTTCCGGTCGTCACCTGGACCGGCATCATGCTGCTGTGGCTATCCGCGCTGCTGACGATCTACACCGGCTGGGATTATCTGCAGGCCGGATTGCATCACCTGACCCGGGAGGATGCGTGAGGCTTCTCTATTTCGCGTGGGTGCGTGAGCGCCTTGGCAAGGCCGAAGAGCAGATCGAGCCGCCCGCCGATATTGCGAACGGTCGGCGAGCTGATGGCCTGGCTCGCCAAACGCGATGAGCAGTATGCGCATGCGTTCGAGAACGCCAAGGTGATCCGCGCCGCGATCGACCACCGTCATGTCCGGCCGGATGCGCCGATCGCCGGCGCCGGCGAGATCGCATTCTTTCCGCCCATGACCGGCGGATGACGTTTTGAGAGCTGCTTTGCTGTTGCCAGGGCAGAGGCGTCCGGGTCCCGGCTTTCACGAGGATGAGCGGGTTGTAGGAGTAACGATGACGACGACGATCCGCCTGCAGCGCGAACCCTTCGACATCGCTGCCGAAGTGGAACGGATGACGCATGGCCGTACCGACATCGGCGCGGTCGTGACGTTTACCGGGCTGTGTCGGGCTGACGAAAACGGCAAACAGATTGCGGCACTCACCCTGGAGCATTATCCCGGCATGGCCGAAGCCGAAATCGGCCGCCATGTTGAGGAGGCCTATGCGCGCTGGCCGCTGCTTGGCGTCACGGTGATCCATCGCCATGGGCGGCTTGAGCCCGGTGACGTCATCGTGCTCGTCGCAACGGCTTCCAGCCATCGCGAAGCGGCTTTTGCCGCCGCGTCCTTTCTGATGGATTACTTGAAAACGCGCGCCCCGTTCTGGAAACAGGTGGAGTCTGTGGGAGACAAGGCTTGTGAAGAGAAGACTTGTGGGGACAAGATTTGGGTCGAAGCCAAAGCATCGGACGACACCGCCGCCGACCGCTGGTCCATGCCGCCGCCCCGGCAAGAAGCCGCGAAGTAAAGCGCCCCTATTTGCGCAAGCTCAAAATATAAGTGACGACTTCTTGTACTTGGTATTCCAGCAGATACTGGTTTGGCATGTCGGCCGGATGATCCACGCTGCGCCGTGTCGTGATAATGAAATGCTCCAAAACGTCAGCGTTGATATCCGGCCGCTGCGCGATCGAATCGAATGAGGGGGCGGGGCGAACCGGGAGCGGCGCGGCGCGTTGGTCGACCGCCACTTGGTGGCAATTCGAACAAGCGACCGTCGCCAAATCGTGCCCTTTGCGTGCCGTGTCCGCCGAATTCACCATCTGAGCCCAGGCCGGGCCGGCAATCGTCAGGATCGAAAGCGCCGCAAGCGCTATGAAGGCGCTTACCATCGCGCGGTGTTTTACTTGGAACGGACGCTTCATTGTCGGCCCCGCGGATCGACCTTTGAGGAAGATCAATGCCTGAGGGCGTTCAAGAATTAGCTATCCAAAACGCGACAATTTCTATTTCTCTTCTCTGTTCCGCTTTACGAAAGGTTCGACGTCTGCCGCGCAAGACTAAAGGGCATGCCGGAGCTGGCTGGCCCTTCCCATCGGCCGCGTGGCGGCTTTGCCGCTTTGGCCCTTGGAGCGTTGGGCATCGTTTACGGCGACATCGGCACATCGCCGCTGTACGCCATGGATCAATTGTTCTTTGGCCGGGCCTCGGCACCGACGACCGAGGAGGTCCTCGGCGGCATTTCGCTGGTGATCTGGACGATCACCATCATCGTCGCGGTCAAATACGCGATCCTTGTCTTGCGCGCGCAAAACGATGGCGAAGGCGGCTTGTTCGCGCTCTATGGTCTTTTGCACGAGCAGAAAAAGCGCGGCACCAGGCCGCTATTATGGGCGTTGATGCTCGGAGCCGGCCTGCTTTTTGGCGACGGCATCATCACGCCGGCGATCAGCGTCGTCTCGGCTGTCGAAGGACTTCAAGTCGCCATCGCCGGATCGTTGAGCCACATGATCGTCCCGATCACGATCGGTCTACTGACTGTTTTGTTCGCCATTCAGTACAAGGGCACCGCCGGCATCGGCATTGTTTTCGGCCCGGTGCTGATTGTCTGGTTTGTCGTCATCGCCGGGCTTGGGGGCGTGGCAGATCGGCCTTCGTCCGGAGATTCTGGCGGCGTTCAATCCGATTCTATGGCTTTGCGTTTCTCCAACACGTCGGCGTGTTTGATGCGCTTGTCGCTTTGAGCGCGTTGATGCTGGTCGTGACCGGCGGCGAGGCCATGTATGCCGATCTCGGCCATTTCGGCGCGCAGCCCATTCGCGCCAGCTGGTTCGGCGTCGTCTATCCGGCGCTTCTGCTCAATTATCTGGGGCAGGGCGCCTATCTGCTAAGCGGCGCGCCGATCGCCGGCGGCAAATTGTTTTTCAATCTCGTGCCGCCGTCGCTGCTTTTCCCGATGATCGCGCTTGCCACGATGGCCACGGTGATCGCCTCGCAGGCGCTGATCTCCGGCGCATTTTCGCTGGCATCGCAAGCGGTCCGATTGGGGCTTTTCCCGAGGATCAATCTTTTGCACACGCACGAGAGGCATGCCGGTCAGGTTTATGTTCCCTTTGTCAATTGGTCGCTTTTTGCCGGATGCGTTTTGCTCGATTGCGGCCTTCGGCTCGAGTGCGGCGCTTGCGCCGGCGCTGACCATCGCTGTCGTCCGGCGTGACCGCCATAACGTCGCTGGCGATGGTCCCGGTCGCGCGGTTATATTGGGGCTGGGGACGGGCGACGACGTTGCGTGATCTGGGGTGCGCTGATAGCGATCAATCTGGTATTTCTGCTCGCGACTTTGTTGAACGTCCTGCACGGCGGCTATGTACCGCTTTTGGTCGGCGTTGCTTTGTTCCTCGTGATGGCGACCTGGCGCTGGGGCCGCAAGGCGACGTTTGCGGCCTATTCCGCGAAATCGACCATGACCATGGCGGAACTGGTCGAGCTTCATCGCGGCTGCAGCGCGTTCATGGAACGCAATGCCGTCGTCATGGCAGCGGCTCCGCTGCGGCTGCCAAGCGATCGCACACCTGCGATCATGCAAATGCTGTGGGAGCGGCACGGCATCCTGCCGCGCAATCTCATCTTCGTCGAAGTCACGCATCGCAAGGTGCCCTACATCCGGGACAACCGTTATCGCGTCACGGTCTTCGACCGCGATCATCGCCGTGGCAGCATCGTTGCCGTGGAAGTCAGCTTCGGCTTCATGGAAGAACCGAATGTCGAGCGCCTTCTGGAAGAAATGGCGCGGCACAAACAAATCGATTTGCCGACCGACCGCCGCCAGTGGGTGGTCCATGCCTCCCAGGAAAATCTGTTGCCGTCGCGGCGGATGAGTTGGCTCAGGCGGGTGCGTTTTCGTCTGTTTCTGCTGCTGCGCATGGTTTCGCAGCCCGCCTATTACTACTACGGCCTTGGCGACGAAGTGCAGTTATCCGTCGAGATCATCCCGGTGCGGGTGCGATAGGCAGAATCTGCTCGCCCGCGCGCGAAGCCATCAGTGCGCGCGCTTTTTCAGCCACACCTTGTTGTCATGGAAGGCAGCGCCGCCGAACGGCGCGACCGGGTCGGCACCGGTCAGCGTATTGATGCCGCGCCCGTCGGGATAGGCGGAATTCGGCCACAGCAATTCCGCGATCAGCACGCCGCGCCGCACGCCGTCAAACACCTTGGCGTGCAGGCGAACGACGCCGCGGCGGTTGCCGAGGCTGACCTCTTCGCCGTCGGTGACCTCGAGCGCTGCCGCGTCGTCCGGGTGGATCATGACGGTCGGTCGCTGCTCGCGCGCCAGCGAAGTCGGCGTTTCGGTAAAGCTCGAATTGAGAAAGCCGCGTGCCGGCGAAGTGGCGAGGCGGAAGGGATGTTCCGCATCGGCCTCCTCGATCACGTTCCAATGATCCGGCAGTGACGGTATCGACGCTGGACTGTAATTGACCTGCTTACGGCTAAACGGCACGTCGGGCCAATCCGGCTTGAAGCGGAATTTTCCGTCCGGATAGGCGAAGCCGTTGAGATAGTGCGCGGTGGCGAAATCGGGCTGACAATCGATCCAGCGCTTGGCTTCGAGCTCGGCGAGCGTGCCCCAGCCGGAGTCCTGCAGAGTGGCATCGACCAATTCGCGCGGCGTCATCGCAAAGCCCGGATGCTCCGCGCCAAGCCGCTCGGCCAGTCCGCAAATCACCTCGTGGTTCGAGCGGCATTCGCCGGGCGGGTCGATGAGCTTCGGTCCGAACAGAATGTATTGGCTGCCGCCCGCGGTATAAAAGTCGTCGTGCTCGACAAACATGCTCGCCGGCAGCACCACGTCGGCCATTTTGGCCGTGTCGGTCATGAACTGCTCGTGCACGCAAACGAAAAGATCCTCGCGCGCGAAGCCGCGTTTCACGGTTTCCTGGTCGGGTGCGACCGAAACCGGATTGGTGTTCTGGATCAGCAAAGCGGTGACCGGCGGTCCGCCGCGCAGCGCGTCTGCGTTGCCGGTAAGGATCGCGCCGATGCGCGACTGATCGAGCATCCGGATTGAAGGATCGCGCAGATCGGTGCCTTCGATCAGCCGCGTGTTGAGGTGAAACACCGCACCGTTGTTGTGGAAGGCGCCGCCGCCTTCCAGGCGCCACGCGCCGGTGACCGCGGCGATGCAGCTTGCCGCATGCATGTTGATCGCGCCGTTGCGCGAGCGCGAAAATCCATAGCCCAACCGAAAATATGCGCGCTTGTTCTCGCCGACGAGCTTGGCGAATGCTTCGATTGTTTCCACGGGCGCGCCGGTGATCTGCGACGCCCATTGCGGATCGCGCGTGCGCAAATGCGCGGCGAGTTCGCGCGGCGCGTCGGTGTAGCGGTCGAGATAATCCCAATCCGCTTTGTTGTCGCGGAACAGGCAGTGCATCACCGCGCAGGCAAGCGCGCCGTCGGTACCCGGCCGGATCAACACCGGCAGGTCGGCCTGCCGCATGGTCCCGTTCATGTAGACATCGACGGCGACGATCTTGGCGCTGCGCTCCTTGCGGGCGCGCGTGGCATGGGTCATCACATTGACCTGGGTGTTCACCGCATTGGTGCCCCAGATCACGACCAGATCGGATTTCGCCATCTCGCGGGGATCGGCGCCGGCGAGGCGGCCGGTGCCGGCGACGAATCCGGTCCAGGCCGGATTGACGCAGATGGTGGTAAAGAAGCCGGAATACTTCTTGGCGTGGCGCAGGCGGTGGATGCCGTCACGCATCACATAGCCCATCGTCCCGGCATAAAAGTAAGGCCAGATCGCTTCAGAGCCGTGCGCTTGCTCGGCGCGAGCAAACTGCTCGGCGACGAGATCGAGCGCGTCGTCCCAGGAGATCGGGCTGAATTGCCCGCTGCCCTTCGGGCCGGTTCGGCGCAACGGCTGCTTCAGCCGGTCTGGATGGTGCACCCGCTCCGCATAGCGCGCGACCTTGGCGCAGATGACGCCCGCCGTGTAGTCGTTGTCCTCAGCGCCGCGGACCCGGCCGATCGCGTTGTTGCCAAAGACCTCGACCTCGAGCGCGCAGGTCGATGGGCAATCGTGCGGACAGGCCGATGCGAGGATCCGGGGGCGAACGGTTTGATTCATCGCGGCCGCAGCTTATCGCGATCCGGGTGTGGCTAACAACGTCCGATCTCGGCCCCGGCCCGCGGCACTCACAGCCAGCCTAATGCTTGGAACGCCACAGGCCACCGCTCTCACGCCGCCGCGGCCTTACCCTTCGGCTGCACCTCGGCGGTGTAATCGGTCATCAATTGCTGGGTGATGCGGCTCGGCGTGAAGTTCCAATCCGCGACCTGCGACACGGCGGTCACTTCGGCGGCGGTGCCGGTAATGAAGCATTCCGAGAAGCCCGAAAGCTCGTCCGGCATGATCCGGCGTTCGATCACTTCGATGTTGCGGCGGCGTGCCAGCGCAATCGCGGTTGCGCGCGTGATGCCGGACAGGAAGCAATCCGCAATCGGCGTGTGGATCTTGCCGTCGGCGATGAAGAAGATATTCGCGCCGGTGCATTCGGCGACGCGGCCCTGCCAGTCGAGCATCATCGCGTCGGCAAAGCCGCGGCGCTCGGCGCGGTGCTTGGAGATCGTGCAGATGGCGTAGAGCGCCGATGCCTTGGCGAGCGCAGGCGCAGTCTGCGGATCAGGGCGGCGGTATTCGGCGAGGTCGAGCCGGATGCCTTTCAATCGCTGGGCAGGATCGAAATAGCTCGGCCATTCCCACGTGGCCACCGCAAGATGGATG
This sequence comes from uncultured Alphaproteobacteria bacterium, assembly GCA_963845075.1. Classification (GTDB taxonomy): domain Bacteria; phylum Pseudomonadota; class Alphaproteobacteria; order Rhizobiales; family Xanthobacteraceae; genus BOG-931. Next base: position 164,000 of record CAWJRE010000035.1, read on the forward strand.
GTGTTCTTCTGCGCGGAGACGCCCAGCTGCTCGGAGCCGCGCCAGGCGATCGCCCGCACGTAGGCTTCTTTTTGATTGTTCTTCTCGAGCACGAGCCGCTTGGCGGCCTCGATTTCCGGGACCGTGAAGGGGATTTCGAAATCCATGATCTGCGCCGAACGCTTGAGGCGCTCGGAATGCTCGAGGCTCTTGAAGATCTCGCCGCCATAGGCGCGTTCGCCTTCGAACACGGCGCTTGCGTAATGCAAGCCGTGCGTGAGCACGTTGATTTTGCACTCAGCGGTCGGAACGAGCTTGCCGTCGAACCAGATAAGATCGGGACGCTGGTCGAATGGCACTGCCATGGCATTGCCTCCCTGTGGCACGGATGGCCCCATCCTGCCGGATTTTTGGGCGCAATTCGGGGGCCTTGCGCTCCGATCGATGCTTCCGTCTTAGGCTTTTGCGTCGGGAGCGGACTCCCGTTAAGGTCGCATTTGCCCTATGAGAGCGCCGTTCGGCGCCCTGACAACCGCGCGCCCTGGGCGAACCCGGCGCAGTGTGGCTGTGACATAGCGTCATTGGGGGTAACAACCAAACCGAAATATGTCAATAGTGCTGACATAATGGCCGACATCAGTTTGACAACGCCGCGCAAAGACCGGCCCGCCGCGGCGGCGGCCGAGAGCGCCGACGCGCGCGAGCCCTATTGGGATCTCATCGAGCTTTTGTTCTTTGCCTACCGCGACTTCGTCAGCGACCCCGATCAGCTTTTGGACAAGCTCGGCTTTGGCCGCGCGCACCATCGCGTGCTGCATTTCGTCAATCGCAACCCTGGTATGAAAGTCGCCGAGCTGCTCGACGTTCTGAAAATCACCAAGCAGTCGCTCGGCCGCGTCCTCAAGCAGCTAATCGACGAGGGCTATGTCGTCCAGAAGGAGGGCGCCGACCGCCGTCAGCGGCTGCTTTATGTCAGCCCCGCCGGCGAAGCGTTGGCGCTCAAGCTTGCCGGGCTGCAAGCAGTGCGGATCGGCCGCGTACTCGACGAACTCGGCCCCGGTGGACGCGAGACCGCGCGCCGCTTTCTTGCCGGCATGATCGGGGATGAAGACCGCGAACGTGTTCTGCGAATGATTGCGCGCGCCGAGCGCGCACGTTCGAACGGCCGAGATTGACGCGCATGGCGACGCCCGTTGCCAATCCCGCCGATGACGCGCCGCATCTGCTCGTCGTCGACGACGACCGCCGCATCCGCGCGCTGCTGTCGCGCTTTCTCCTCGCCGAAGGCTATCGTGTCACCACCGCCGAGACGGCGCGCGAAGCGCGCGCCAAGCTTGAAGGTCTTCATTTCGATCTGCTCATTCTCGACGTCATGATGCCGGGCGAGAATGGCTTCGATCTCGCGCGTGCGATCCGCGCCGGCTCGGCGGTGCCGATCCTGATGCTGACGGCGCGCGACGAGAAGGAAAGCCGCATCAAGGGGCTCGAAATCGGCGCCGACGATTATTTGGCGAAGCCATTCGAGCCCCGCGAATTGTCGCTGCGCGTTGCCAGCATCCTGCGGCGCGCGCGGCCGCCAAGCATGCCGCCGGCTGAATCCGTGCGCTTCGGCCCGTTCGTATTTCATTTGGCCCGCGGCGAGCTGCGCCGCGGCGAGGAGGCGATCCGCTTGACCGATCGCGAACGCGAAATGCTGCGCGTGCTCACCGCAAGCGTTGGCGAGACCGTTCCGCGTCAGGCGTTGGCCGGCAACGGCGACAGCGTCAGCGAACGCACCGTCGACGTTCAGGTCAACCGGCTGCGACGCAAGATCGAACAGGATCCGGCCAATCCGCTCATCGTCCAGACAGTACGCGGGGTCGGCTATCGTCTGGTGGCTTCGCCTTGAGCGGCGTCATGACCAGCCTTGATGAAAGCGTCGGCCGCCTGCGCAGCGCCGCCAGCGTCCTGCTGAGCGCCGCCAATTCCGCAGCCGTTGCCGCCGGCACCATTGCCGCGCCCATTACCGGGCCGTGGGGAACGTTCACACTGTGGCTCAAGGCTGTTCTGCCGAAGGGTCTCTATGCGCGGGCGCTGCTGATCATCATCGTGCCGATGGTGGTGCTGCAATCGGTTGTCGCCTTCATGTTCGTCGAGCGGCAATGGAGCGTGGTCAACTATTACCTGTCCTCGGCGGTGACGCGCGAAATCGCCACGCTGATCGACGTGTACAAGAGCTATCCGCAAGGCGCCGATCGCGCCCAGCTCCGACGCATCGCGCAGGACCGGCTCGGCCTTGTCGTCGACTTTCTGCCCGAAACGCAATTGCCGCCGCCAGGTCCGAAGCCGTTCTTCTCGCAGCTTGATGCCACGCTGTCCGACGAGATCCGAAAGCAGATCGGGTTGCCGTTCTGGATCGACACTGTCGGCCGCTCGTCGATCGTGGAAATCCGCATCAAGCTCGACGACACCATCATGCGCGTGTTCGCGCGCCGCGCCGACGCCTACGATCTGAATGCCTGGATCTTTTTGGTATGGATGGTGGCGACGTCGCTTGTGGTGCTCACCATCGCCATCCTGTTCCTGCGCAATCAGATCAGGCCGATCGTGCGGCTGGCCGACGCCGCCGAGGCGTTCGGCAAGGGCAGGGAGGTTCCGAATTTCCGTCCGCGCGGCGCGCGCGAAGTGCGGCGCGCTGCGGCCGCATTCCTTGAAATGAAAATACGCATCGAGCGCGCCATCGAGCAGCGCACGACGATGCTGGCAGGCGTATCGCACGATCTGCGCACGATCCTGACGCGCTTCAAGCTCGAGCTCGCTTTCCTCGGCGACAGCCCGGAAACCGAAGCGATCAAGAAAGACGTCGACGAAATGGCTGCGATGCTCGAGGCCTATCTCGCGTTCGCCCGCGGCGATCTGGGCGAGCAGCCGGCGCCGACCGATATGTCGGCGATGCTGAGTGAGCTACAGGCCGATAGCGAGCGTCACGGTCATCGCGCGGCCGTGGCGTTTCACGGTCAGCCGACGGTCACGGTGCGGCCGGCTGCGTTCAAACGCTGCCTCGCCAATCTTGTCTCCAATGCCGGGCGGTTTGCCTCGACTGTCGCGATCACCGGTCACCGCGATCACCGCTGGCTCACCGTGACGATCGACGACGACGGGCCGGGCATTCCGGCGCAGTTGCGCGAGGATGTATTCAAGCCGTTCCTGCGGCTCGACGATGCGCGCAATCAGGACGAAGGCGGCACCGGCCTCGGGCTTGCCATCGCGCGCGATATCGCGCGCTCCCACGGCGGCGATATCACGCTGGGCAACTCGCCGCTCGGGGGATTGCGCGCGACTGTTCGCGTTCCGGTCTAAAGCATGATCCGGAAAAGTGGATACCGGTTTTCCGAAAAAGATCATGCTCGAACAACAGCTGGAGCGGGATGACAATTCGAAGAAAAGTCATCCCGGTTTAGTTGAGCGGAAGGCTGCCGCGCGCGCTCACTTGCGCTGCATGTCGGCCGCGGCGCGCGCCAGGATCTCGACAAGATGGGCCTCGGCATCGGCGTCGCCTTCAAGACGCTTGCTGATGGTCTCGCGCAAATGGTCGAGCGCGGCTTCGCTCAGCGGCGGCAAAGAACCGCGTTCGCCGCGTTCACCGCGCTCGCCGCGTACGCGCTGCCGCCAGCGATTGACGCGCTCGCCGAGTGCACTCAGCCGATCAAGCACGGCGTCGACAATCTCGCGATTGGCCTTGAGATAGGCGCTGCCTTCTTCGGTGATGGTGTAGAGCTTCTTCGAGCCCTCGGCCGCGGCGGTGACGTAGCCGGCTTCCTCGAGATAGGTCAGCGTCGGATAGATGATGCCGGGGCTGGGGCTGTACCATTCGGCAGTCTTCTCTTCGAGCAGCTTGATGATCTCGTAGCCGTGGCGCGGGGCTTCCGCGATCAGCGCCAACGCGATGAGGCGTAGGTCGCCTTGGGCCAGCATGCGCCTCGCGCGCATCCAGTCCTCTGGGTCCCGGCCGCCGAAATCCCATTTGCCGCGCCGGCCGAAACCGAAGCGACCGCCGCCGTGGCGGCCTGCGGCCCATTTCCAGCCGTGTCCGTGGTCATGTCCATGATGTCCATACATTTTTTGCCCTCCTGAGGCATTACGATATATCTTTAGATAGCTCGCGTTGCGATGTAGCGCAAGATATATCTTTTCAGTTTGTGCGTCTTTTGAGCTGAGGAAGGGTTGAACTCTTACCCTATTCGTATATTCGTATACGAATAATCGTATGAGGATAAAGACGTGGCGCGGCCGACCCGTCCATCCAACCCATTGGCTTTGGCGGTGCTGGCGCTGCTGTTCGAGCGGCCGATGCACCCCTACGAGATGGGCGTGATCCTCAAGCAGCGGCACAAGGAAGAAAGCATCAAGCTGCGCTACGGCTCGCTCTATACGGTGATCGAGCTGTTGCTGCGGCGCGCTTTCATTGCTGCCCGCGAGACCGGCCGCGACGGCCGGCGTCCCGAACGCACCGTGTATGAAATCACTCCCGCCGGGCGCGACGAGTTGCGCACCTGGATGGCCGAGCTGATCGCCGAACCGGTCAAGGAATATCCGCAGTTCGAGGCGGCGCTTTGCCTGCTGCCGGTGCTGCCGCCCGATGAAGCGCTCGCGCTTCTTCGGCAGCGGCTTTTGGCGATCGAGAAAAATTCGACGGCGCTCGCGCTGCAAATCGAGCAAGTCAGTCGCCAGAACATCCCGCCGCTGTTTCTCATCGAGACCGAATACCGGCTCGCGCTGCTCAAAGCGGAGCAGCATTTCGTCGCCGAAGTGATCGGGCGGATCGAAAGCGGCTGGGGCCCGCTCGAGCTTTGGCGCGCCATTCACGATGACCGCGAAGTGACCATGGCAAAGCTCTATCGCGAGTTTGGGGGGGAGCCCATGAACTAAAGACAAAAAAGCAGCCCCAGCGATGCTGCAACATCGCCGGGGCCTCGAACCCAAAACCGAAGGCGCGGAGCGCCGGCTTCAGGCACGCACATCCAACCTACCAGCCGAGCCTCCGCCAGAACAGCGCCGTCGCGCCTGCGCGACGGGAAGGTCTGCCTGTTTGAAACGGAGAGCATCATGACAAACGAAGCGAACAGTATCGATCCGGAAGCCTGGAAATACGCCGAGAAGACGCTGACCTGGCATGGCTGGGGTTCGCCGGTCGGGCTTGGCCTGTTCATCGTCGCTATCGGCGCGTTCGTGGCGCTGCTGCATGTCGCGGGAGTCGTCGGATGACTGCGCAACCCGCCATCAATTCCATCGTCCGTGCTGTGCCCGCGCCGTTGCATGTCCTCATCATCGGCGGCGGCATCGGCGGCCTGACCTTGGCGCAAGGTCTGAAAAAGTCGGGCGTGAACGTTGCGGTCTACGAACGCGACCGCACCATGACCGATCGCGTGCAGGGCTACCGCGTTCACATCAATCCGGCCGGCAGCCTGGCGCTGCACGAATGCCTGCCGCCGGAATTGTTCGAAACGCTCGCGCGCACCTGCGGCAAGCCTTCTCGGGGTATTCGCTTTGTCACCGAGCGCATGAAGGTGCTGATTTCGTTCGACATGATCAATCCGCCGCAAGGGGTTAACGGCGATCACATCGCGCTGGATCGCTCGGTCAGTCGCATCACGCTGCGGCAGGTGCTGCTGGCGGGCCTCGATGACGTCGTGCGCTTCGGCAAGACGTTCGAGCGCTACGAGGAATTGCCGACGGGTCGCGTACTCGCGCATTTCGGCGACGGCACGTCTGCCGAGGGCGATGTCCTGGTCGCCGCGGATGGCGGCGGTTCGCGCGTGCGGCGGCAGTTCCTGCCTCATGCCGAGCGCGTCGACACCGGGATCATCGGTATCGCCGGGAAGGTATTTCTTGACGGCGGCAACCGCGACCGGATTGCGCCCGAATTGCGCAACGGCATGACGCTCGCATCGGGGCAGGGCGGTCACTGCCTTTTCGTTGCGCTACAGGAGATCAACGGCGCGGCCATGAGTGGCCTCGGCGGCAACGACAAGTCGGCTGCGGCCGGCGCGCATTTCGACAATGCGCGCAGTTATCTGATGTGGGCGTTCGGCGCGCGGCGCGAGAAGCTCGGGCTTGCAGGCCGCGATACAGACCAGATGTCGGGTGACGAACTTCGCAAGATCGTGATCAAGGCGATGACGACGCGGGCGTGGGATCAGCGCTTTCGCGATTTGGTGCATCTGGCCGACTCGGCGACCATCAACGCAATCACCATCCGCACCTCCGTGCCGGTCGCGCCGTGGCTGACGCAGCGCATCACGCTGTTAGGCGACGCCATCCATTCGATGACGCCATATCGCGGTATCGGCGCCAATGTGGCGCTCAAGGACGCCATGCGGCTGTGCCGCGCACTGGCGGCGGCGGATCGCGGCGAGCGGCCACTAGTCGATGCGATCCACAGCTACGAGGCCGACATGCTGGACTACGGCTTTCGCGCCGTGCGCACATCGCTGCATGCGATAAATCAGGCGATCATCGAGAGCCGCGTCCGGTCGGTGCTGTCGCGCACTGCTTTGCGAGTAATCGATCGCGTGCCGGCATTCAAACGGGCGATGTTCAGCCGCATGCGTAGCGAATAGCGGCGCCTTGCAACATCCCTGTTCCGCGCCCACGTCTGTCGCGTTAGATTGACGGCCGGCTTTGGGCGCGGAACGCCCGTGAGGCAGAAATGTTTGCGACTTTCTTTACCGAGCTGAAGCAAGCCGGCGTGCCGGTCACGCTGCGGGAATATCTCACGCTCATGGAGGCGATGGACAAGAACCTCGCCGGCCGGCGGATCGAGGAATTCTACTATCTGTCGCGCGCGACGCTGGTGAAGGATGAGCGCAATCTCGACCGCTTCGATCGCGTGTTCGGCCATGTGTTCAAGGGCCTCGACTACATCTCGGATGCGCTGACCGCCGAGATCCCGACCGAATGGCTGAAGAAGCTGACGGAGAAACACCTCACCGAAGAGGAGAAGCAACTGATCGAGGCGCTGGGCGGTCTCGACAAGCTCCTGGAGACGCTGCGCAAGCGGCTCGCCGAACAGAAAGGCCGCCACCAGGGCGGCAAGAAATGGATCGGCACGGCCGGCACGTCGCCGTTCGGCGCCTACGGCTACAATCCGGAAGGCGTGCGCATCGGCCAGGACGGCAATCGCAATTTCCGCGCCGTCAAAGTGTGGGACAAGCGCGAGTTCAAGGATCTCGCCGGCGACGTCGAGCTCGGCACCCGCAACATCAAGATCGCACTGCGCCGCCTGCGCAAGTTCGCGCGCACCGGCGCGCCCGATGAGCTCGATCTCGACGGCACCATCAAAGGCACGGCGCAGAAGGGCTATCTGGATATCCAGATGCGGCCGGAGCGCCACAACACCATCAAGGTGCTGTTGTTCTTCGATATCGGCGGCTCGATGGACTGGCACATCAAGGTGACGGAGGAATTGTTTTCCGCCGCCAAGTCCGAGTTCAAGCACATGATCCATCTCTACTTCCACAATTGCCTCTACGAGAAAGTGTGGAAGGAAAACCGCCGGCGCTGGACCGAGACGACGCCGACCTGGGATGTGCTGCACACTTATCCGCACGACTACAAGGTGATCTTCGTCGGCGATGCTTCCATGTCGCCCTACGAAATCGCGTCGCCTGGCGGTTCGGTCGAGCATTTCAACGAAGAAGCCGGCAGCGTCTGGATGCAGCGCGTAATTTCGACTTATCCGTCATGCGTGTGGCTCAATCCTGTAGCCGAGCGCGAATGGGATTTCACCGAGTTCGATCCGGATGATGCGGCAGGTCATGAGCGGGCGCATGTATCCGCTGACGCTCGAGGGGCTGGATGGGGCGATGAAGGAGCTGGGGCGATAGCGTCTTGGCTTCGTCCTTGGGTTCGACTTTTCCTAAACTACGCTCCTGATGTTCGTCGTCCTCTCGCGCGCATTCTCGATGCGCCGTCATGACGGCAGGTTGAAGCTTTGTAGAGACTGCCGTCACCGTTTGTTGAAGTCGCGATCCTCCTATCAACGGCTACGGTCGCCGCGAACGATATTACAACGCGATCCCCGCGCAGGAGATGTTCATGCCCGCCGAACGTTTTGATTTTCGCAATGCCGAGGGCCAGACGCTGGCCGCTCTTCTCGACCGCCCCGACGGCGAAATTCGCGCGGTCGCGTTGTTCGCGCACTGCTTTACTTGCGGTAAGCACAACAGGGCGGCCCGCCACATCGCCGATGGGCTGAAGCAGCGCGGCATTGCGGCGCTGCGGTTCGATTTCACCGGCCTGGGCGCCAGCGAAGGCGAGTTCGCCAACACGACGTTTTCTTCGAACGTCGACGATCTGGTCGCAGCCGCCGATCATCTGCGCCGCACGCTCGCCGCGCCGACGATCCTGATCGGGCACAGCCTCGGCGGCGCGGCGGTGCTCGCCGCCGCGCATCGCATCGCCGAGGCGCGCGCGGTGGTGACGATTGCCGCGCCCTTCGACCCGGCGCATGTCGCCGGTCTATTCCCGGATCGGGTCGCGGAGATCAAAGATAAAGGTGAAGTGGAAGTGGCCCTTGCCGGCCGGTCTTTCCGCATTCGCCGCGCGCTGCTCGATGACATTGCCGAACAGAAACTTTCGTCTCACATCAGCAATCTGCGCAAAGCGTTGCTGGTCTTCCATTCGCCGACCGACGATACGGTCGGCATCGATAACGCGAGCCATATTTTCACGACGGCGAAACATCCCAAGAGCTTTATTTCACTCGCCGGCGCCGATCACCTGCTCAGCCATTCAAGCGATGCCGTCTATGTGGCGCACGTCGTCGCGGCCTGGGCCGAGCGCTATCTCGACATGGCCGCGGATGCCGGCGCGACGCAGGAAATTCCAGCGGGCGCGGTCGTTGTGCGCGAAACCCGCAACGGCCAATTCCAGCAGGAGATCGCAGTTGGCAAACATCGCTTCCTTGCCGATGAGCCGGTGCAAGCCGGCGGCATGGATACCGGTCCGGGTCCTTACGATCTGCTGCTGTCAGCGCTCGGCGCCTGCACGTCGATGACCATTCGGCTTTATGCCGACCGCAAGCAGATTCCGCTGGAGCGCACGCTGGTCCACCTGCGGCACGAAAAGATCTACGCCGCCGACTGCGCCGATTGTGAAACCAAGGAGGGGAAGATCGATCATATCGATCGGGAGATCACCTTCGAGGGCAATCTCGACGCGGCGACCCGGGCGCGGCTTCTGGAAATCGCCGACAAATGCCCGGTGCACCGGACGCTGAAATCGGAAGTCGACATTCGCACGGTTGAGAAGCCCACGGATCAGCCCGTCAGTTAAGTGCAACACCGCTCGTCCCCGCGGAGGCGGGGACCCAGATATTCGCGCGAACGTGGCAGTTTGTGCAGTTGGATTCCCGCTTTCGCGGGAATGAGCGGGTTTCGTCAGCCCGATGTGACGGCCGCCTTCTGCACGCGGCTTTTCGCTTCGGCGATGACTTCCGGGATGGCCGCGTCGTTGCCGGGCGCCATGATGTGAACGCCGGCGATGCCCGGAATGGTCGCGAGCTCTGCAATCAGGTCCACGCAAATGCGGATGCCTTCGCGCACCGGGTCCGATGCCTTTTCCATGCGGGCGATCAGGTCGTCGGGGATGATCGTGCCGAACAGATGGTGCTTCATCCACTGCGCCGACTTGGCGGAGCGGAGCGGATTGATGCCGACCAGGATGGCGAGCTTGCCGGTGAGACCAGCGTCCGACAGTACGCCGACATAGCGGCGGAGCAGCGCCGTGTCCATGCAGAACTGGGTCTGCACGAATTGCGCGCCGGCCGCGACTTTGGCGGCGAGCCCCTTGGGCTCCCAGCCGGCCGGCGGATCGATCGGCATGTCGGCGGCGCCAAGGAAGAAGGGCGCCTTGCCCGCGACCTCGCGTCCGGTGGGCAGCTTGCCTTCGTCGCGCAGCCGCCGGGCGGTTTCGATCAGCGCGCGCGAGTCGATGTCGAATACCGGCTTGGTGTCCGGCTGATCGCCGGCCTTCGGGTCGTCGCCCGTCAGCACCAGGATGTTGTGAATGCCGAGCGCGGCCGCTCCCATCAATTCGCTCTGCAGCGCGATGCGATTCTTGTCGCGGCAGGTGATCTGCAGGATCGGCTCGATGCCGGCGTCGATCAGGATCGCCGAAGCGGCGAGCGCTGCCATATGCGCCCGCGCGCCGGCGCCATCGGTAATATTAACGGCGTCCGCCAGCCCCCGCAGCGGCACGGCCTTGCGCAGCAGGTCCTGCGCGTCGCAGGAGACCGGCGGGGCAACCTCCGCCGTCATCACAAAGCGGCGCGCCCGCAGCCGCTCGGCGAAGGCGCGGGGGAGGGGGGCAATTCCGTCGGGCATGGCAAGCTCGCTTAAGCAGCGGGGGCGAAAGGGAGCGCTTATATCTTTTGAGGATTGACTGCAATTGGGCGGTTTCGCGCGCCGTTTCTGGACAGGAAAGACCGCGACCGCTAGACAGTGCCCGGCATGAGCGGCGTCAACGATATCAGATCGAACTTCCTCGCCTATTTCGCGCGCGAGGGGCACGAAATCGTGCCCAGTTCCCCGCTCGTGCCCCGCAACGATCCGACGCTGATGTTCACCAATGCGGGGATGGTGCAGTTCAAGAACGTTTTCACCGGCCTGGAAAAGCGTCCCTATGTGCGCGCCACGACCGCGCAGAAGTGCGTGCGGGCGGGCGGCAAGCACAACGATCTCGATAATGTGGGCTACACCGCCCGGCATCACACGTTCTTCGAGATGTTGGGCAACTTCTCGTTCGGCGACTACTTCAAGGAACGCGCCATCGAGCTCGCCTGGAAGCTCATCACCAAAGAGTTCGGCGTTCCCGCCGACCGGCTGATGGTCACGGTCTATATCGACGACGACGAGGCATTCAAGCTTTGGAAGAAGATCGCCGGGCTGCCGGACAGCAAGATCGGCCGCATCGCCGGTTCGGATAACTTCTGGGCCATGGGCGATACCGGTCCGTGCGGACCGTGCTCCGAGATATTCTACGATCACGGCGATCACATCTGGGGCGGGCCGCCCGGCAGTGCCGAGGCTGATGGCGACCGGTTCGTGGAAATCTGGAATCTCGTGTTCATGCAGTACGAGCAGCTTGCCGGCGGCGGCGAGCGTGTCGATCTGCCACGGCCCTCGATCGATACCGGCATGGGGCTCGAGCGCATCGCTGCCGTGCTGCAGGGCACGCACGACAACTACAAGATCGATCTGTTCGGCGCGTTGATTGAGGCGATCGCCGATCTGACCCATGTCGATCCCGACGGCGAGCGCAAGGCCTCGCATCGCGTGATCGCGGATCATCTGCGCGCCAGCTCGTTTCTGATCGCCGACGGCGTGCTGCCTTCGAACGAAGGCCGCGGTTATGTCCTTCGCCGCATCATGCGCCGCGCCATGCGGCACGCCGAGCTTCTCGGCGCCAAGGAGCCGCTGATGTGGCGGCTCGTGCCTTCACTCGTGCGCGAGATGGGGCAGGCCTATCCGGAGCTGCATCGCGCCGAGGGGCTGATCACGGAGACGTTGAAGCTCGAGGAAATGCGTTTTCGCAAAACGTTGGAGCGCGGGCTCACGATCCTCGACGAGGCCAGCAAGTCGCTCAAGAAGGGCGACATGTTCGACGGCTTGACCGCGTTCACGCTCTACGACACCTACGGCTTTCCGCTCGATCTCACGCAGGATGCGCTCAAGCCGCGCGGGATCGGCGTCGATATCGCGTCCTTCACCGATGCGATGGAGCGCCAGCGCGAGAAGGCCCGCGGGTCATGGGCGGGGTCGGGCGAGGCTGCCGACGAGGCCGTCTGGTTCACGTTGCGCGAGAAACACGGCGGCACCGACTTCCTCGGCTACGAGACGGAAACCGCGGCGGGCGTGGTGGTCGCGCTTCTGCGCGACGGCAAGGAAGTGCCCACCCTGCAAAAAGGCGAAAGCGGTGCCGTCGTTCTCAACCAGACGCCATTCTACGCCGAATCCGGCGGGCAGGTCGGCGATACCGGCGTGATGACGGGCGACGGCGTGCGCTTTGCGGTCACCGACACACAAAAGCGAGCCGGCGACCTCTTCGTGCATTTCGGCACGGTCGAGCAAGGCAGCCTCACAGTCGGGCACTGCGCTCGACCTGAATGTCGATCATGCGCGGCGCAGCGCCATCCGGCAAAATCACTCGGCCACTCATTTGCTGCACGAAGCGCTGCGGCAGGTGCTCGGCGATCACGTGGCGCAGAAAGGTTCACTGGTCGCGCCCGACCGTCTGCGATTCGATTTCTCCCATCCCAAGCCGATGACGCCCGAGGAAATTGAGCGGGTCGAGGATATCGCCAACGACGTCGTGCTGCAGAACGCGCCGGTGGTCACGCGCCTGCTGAGCCGCGACGATGCGATCGCTTCGGGCGCGCGGGCGCTGTTCGGCGAGAAATACGGCGACGAAGTGCGCGTCGTCGCCATGGGCGAGGGCAGCGGCAACACGATGGGATGGTCGGTCGAACTGTGCGGCGGCACGCATGTCAGTCGGACAGGCGACATCGGCATCATCTCCGTCGTCGGTGAATCCGCGGTCGCATCCGGCGTGCGCCGGGTCGAAGCGCTGACCGGGCGGAGCGCGCGCGCAAGCGCAAACCATCTTGCCGCGCTGGCGAAGGCCACCGCTTCCGAATTGCGTGTGCCGATCGATGAGGCACCGGCGCGCGTTGCCGCGCTGCTCGACGAGCGTAAGCGCCTCGAGCGCGAGCTTTCCGAAGCGAAGAAGAAGCTTGCCATGGGTGGCGGCGGCAAGGCCGAGGGCGCCGACGGGATGCGCGCTGTGGGCGACATCAAGCTCATGGCACGCACCGTGGAAGGCATCGATCTGAAAGACCTGCGCAGTCTCGCCGACGAGGGGAAGAAAGCCGTCGGCTCGGGAGTCGTGGCGATCGTTGGCGTCACCGAGGACGGCAAAGCCGGGATCGTGGTCGGTGTGACCAACGACCTCGTTGCGCGCTTCAATGCGGTCGATCTCGTCCGCAAGGGCGCCGAGGCGCTGGGCGGCAAGGGTGGCGGCGGCCGGCCGGATATGGCGCAGGCCGGCGGTCCCGACGGCTCGAAGGCTGGCGCCGCACTAGCCGCCGTGGAAGCCGCGCTCGGCGCGTAAGCGCTTAGCGAGCGGCGATTTTCGCTCCGCTCATTCCCGCGAAAGCGGGAATCCAGTCTGTCCCCCCTTCGCGGAGACAAGCGGATGATCAACAAATCCTAGAGCTCGACGACCATGCCGTCTTCGGCCGTCTCGAACGAGAGCTCGGCCCGGCGCGCGAGCATGTCGTTGCTCATGTGAGTCAGGATCAGCCGCTTCGGCCGGATCTGCCCGAGGTGACGTTCAAGCGAAGACAGCGCCATGTGGGTGGAGATCGGTTTGTCGCGCGTATAGGCCTCGCAAATAAACAGATCCGCCTCGTGCCCGATATCGATGACGGTGTTCGTCCATTCGGTATCGCCGGAGAAGGCGATCACTTTGCCTTCCGCTTCGAAACGAAACCCGAGGCAGGGTCCGGCGCGGTCGTCGTGCACCACATGGAACGACGTGACCCGAAGCGCACCGACGTCGGTACGCTTGCCGATTTCCAGCTCCTGCAGATGCAGGGGAAATTGAAGGTCGAGATCCTTGGTGCCCGGAAACCCCGCTTCCATGAGGCCCGAATACCGCGATTTGAGACTGGGCGGCCCGACGAGCGTGAGCGGGCGGCTGCGCTTCAACACGTAATTGGCTTCCAGCAAAAAGAACGGCACGCCGCCGATGTGATCTTCGTGGAAATGCGTGAGGAAAATGGTGTCGACGTTATTGCGGTCGATCGCAAGCTTGTTCATCGCAACGAGAGAAGTCGCGCCGCAGTCGATGAGCACGTTAATGTTGCGTCCGACGAGATGAAGGCAAGTGTTAAATCTTCCCCCGGAGCCGAACGCATCGCCGCAGCCGACGAACTGAAGATGCATGCAGAAGATCCCCGGCTTCTTATGAATTGCGCACGGTCGTTGGAGCCAAGGACAATTTTCGTGCCGGCTTGAAGAAGGGTCTGTGATGAAGGTCACATTCGGGGCGCTGCTCGGCTAAGGTCCGTGCAAAATCCCGCAAATGTTTGTGGTCCCATTGCTTTTCAACCATTACCCGCTCATTCCGCGTGGCGCAATGCGGCCGAAAGCGCATTCGGTTCTTACGGTTTACGCCTCCCGGTCGCCTAATGAGGCGGCCCGTGCTTGAATGCCGGCCGATTGGGGCAAGAAGGGTTGTTGGGGTGTTGACTTGGCGGTCTACTGGCGCTGTCGCGATTGTTGTTGTGGGCGTGGTCCTTTCACTCTTTGGTTGTGACGATACGGCCAAATGGTTCGCCAAACCGCTCAACCCGCTCAACAACAACCCGGGCTATACCTATTCCTCGCTCGGCGATGCCAGGGTCGATCGCGCCATTACCGCGAACGATCTGGTCGACGCCAATGGCGCGTGTCCGAACTATGCGCCGCCGAGCGCGTCGGCCGGTGCGGGCGAGGGCGCGTCACCTCAGGACGGTGCCGCGCTCTTCGGCGGCGGCGTCGCGCTGGGAATGAGCGAGTGCGACATCGTCGCTCGACTGGGACAAGCGACTGCCGTGAACTTCGGAACCGCCGCGTATGGATCGCGCAGCCTCGTGCTGACCTATAATGCAGGTCCCCGGCCGGGCATCTATCGATTCGAAAACGGGCGCCTCCTGGAAATGGATCGTGTCGAGGGGCTGCCGCCGGCGGCAGAGAAGAAGGCGACCAAGAAAAAACCGGCGAAGTCTGGTGAAGCCAAGAGCGGCGACGGATCGTGATCGATCTCGGTCCGAAGCTGGAACGACGTCGGAACAAGTGATGTGCGCTCGCCAGGTGCGACTGCACTCCGAAGTATCGATCTGCTGCAAATATCAGAGGCGCCAATGAGTGCGGATGTCAGCCATCGAACAGTTGAAGCGAACGGCATTCATTTGCATATCGCCGAGCAAGGCGAGGGGCCGGCGGTTCTGTTGTGTCACGGCTTTCCCGAGTCCTGGTATTCGTGGCGACATCAGCTTGCCGCGCTCGCTGCCGCCGGTTTTCGTGCCATCGCGCCCGACATGCGCGGTTATGGCCGATCGGATCGGCCCGAAGCGATCGAGCAATACACTCTCCTGCATCTCGTCGGCGACATGGTGGGTCTGCTCGATGCCTTGGGCATCGAACAAGCGGCGATCGCCGGCCACGATTGGGGAGCACCGGTCGCTTGGCACGCTGCCTTGTTGCGTCCCGATCGCTTCCGCGGCGTCATCGGTCTCAGCGTTCCCTATCGTCCGCGGACATCGGTCGTGCCGACCTCAGTGATGCCGCAGCGCGACGATGCCGTGTTCTATCAGCTCTATTTCCAGACGCCGGGCGTGGCGGAAGCGGAATTCGAGCGCGATGTACGCGCGACGCTCACCAAGATTTTGTATGCCGCATCGGGCGACGCACCGCGCCTGCCAGGAGCGGGCGGCGGCGAGGTGGCGATGGTGTCGCGCGACGGCGGTTTTCTCACTCGCATGCCGGTTCCTGACATTCTGCCCGCTTGGCTGAGCAAGGCCGATCTGGATTTCTATGTCGGCGAGTTCACCCGCACGGGATTTCGCGGCGGTCTTAATTGGTACCGCAACATCGACCGCAGCTGGGAGCTGTTGGCGCCGTTCGTGCAGGCCAAGGTCACGGTTCCGGCGCTTTATATGGCCGGCGACCGCGACCTGGTGGTCGCTTTCCGCAACATGGACAAGGCGATTGCCAACTTGGCGACCTACGTGCCGCAACTGCGCGGCTCGGTCATTCTTCCGGGCTGCGGCCATTGGACTCAACAGGAACGTGCAGCCGAGGTCAGCGCCGCGATGATCGATTTCCTGCGTAAGCTCTAGCCAAATCCCGGTCGGGCCCCTTGAAATCGGGCGCGGCGCTTGCCCCAGGCATACACCGCCGCTATAAGCCGCGCTTCCGGCCGTCCGCACTTTTCAAAGGATATTTTGATGGCGATCGAGCGTACTTTTTCAATCCTCAAGCCAGACGCAACCGCCCGCAATCTGACCGGCGCGATCAATGCCATGATCGAGAAATCGGGTTTGCGGATCATCGCGCAAAAGCGCGTGATGATCACCCGGGCGCAGGCTGAGGCATTCTATGCGGTTCACCGTCAGCGGCCGTTTTTCGGCGAGCTCGTCGACTTCATGATTTCAGGCCCAGTGGTCGTGCAGGTGCTCGAAGGCGAGAACGCCATCACGGCCTATCGCGATCTCATGGGCGCGACTGATCCGGCCAAAGCGGCCGAAGGAACAATTCGCAAGGCCTTTGCGAAATCGATCAGCGATAATTCCGTGCACGGCTCCGACAGTCCGGAAACTGCGCAAAAAGAAATCGCGCAGTTTTTTTCAGGCAAAGAAATAGTCGGCTAACGATCTCGTCGATCGACGCTGCGCGCAGACAAAAGTCGCAAAGGCAACAATCGCAACGATGTCGGTGCGTGAAGCACGCAACTCGTTGGAGCCATGCTTGCGCCGCATTTGTCGGTTTTTTTCGCGGGCAATCGGATTTTGGCCTTCCGGCCGGGGCTGTCTTGGCGACGCGATCGTTTCGGACTTTCCCTAATCTGGCTTGTGGCATGGAGCGCGGTGTTCGCACGCAGCGTGTGATCGCCGTTCCATGTCTTTTCTGGCATGCGGACTGAGGAGACAGACGATGCAAAAGGGCACCGTCAAATGGTTCAATCCTACCAAGGGCTATGGGTTCATTAAGCCGTCTAGCGGCGACAAGGATGTGTTTGTTCACATTTCAGCGGTTGAGCGCGCCGGTCTGCGTACGCTCAATGAAGGCCAAGAGGTCGAGTACGAACTCGTTACCAATCGCGGCCGCACGTCGGCGGAAAATCTCAAGGTCGCCTAAGCGCACTTGTCTGCACGGACCGTCAGCCCCCGGTGACTAGCTGGGGGTTTTGTATTTGGACCCTCGCCTTTTGGCGAGGGTTATCAGGCTTTGGTCCGATCCAGACCGCCATCGTTTCAAATTGAATTGATTGACGCTCTTGACCCTGATCCAATTCAATTGAATCGGATCACGGTCTAGATTTTTTGTTTTGAGCATGATCTTGTCCGAAAACCGGTTTTCACTTTTCGGGATCATGCTCTAGCTCTTCGCTGGAGATGATCTTTTCGGAAAACCGGTTTCTACTTTTCCGGATCATGCTCGAGCGCCACAGCGCGCAGTGCGCGCGGGTAGATTTGATGCTCGAGTTCGAGCACGCGCGCGGCAAGCGTTTCTTCCGTGTCGTTCTCATGCACTGCGACCGAATCCTGGATCACGATCGGTCCGGCATCCATTTCCGGCACGACGAAATGCACGGTCGCGCCGTGACGCTTCACGCCGGCTTCAAGCGCGCGCCGGTGGGTATGTAGCCCTTTGAACTGCGGCAGCAGCGACGGATGGATGTTGAGCATCCGCCCGCTCCAGCGGTTGACGAACCATGGCGTCAAAAGCCGCATGAATCCGGCAAGGCACACGAGATCGATCCGCTGCTCGCGAAGCTCCCGGTCGAGCGCCTGCTCGAAGGTCTCGCGGTCGCCGCCGAATGTCGTGTGGTCGATCACCGCCGTCGGAATTCCGCAAGAACGAGCGCGGTCGAGACCTGCCGCATCCGGCCGGTTCGAAACCACCAACGCAATTTCTGCGGGATAGTCTTTCGCCTTGGCGGCTTCGATCAGCGCGGTCATGTTCGAGCCGCGGCCGGAGATCAAGATGGCGACGCGCTTTTTCATGGGCGCCGTTGCTGAGCGGGGGTCATGACGACAGATCGAGACGTCCGCGAAAGTTCACGACCGGTGCGCCGCCGCCGGCGACGACTTCGCCCAATCGGACGACGGTCTCGCCATGACCGGTGAATTGCTCGATGGCTGCTCCGGCGAAACTTGGATCGAGCATGGCGACCATGCCGATGCCGCAGTTGAACGTGCGCAGCATCTCCTGCTCGCTGACGCCACCAGTCGCAGCGAGCCACTTGAAAACCGGCAGGACCGGCACGCGGGCGAGGTCGATGCTGACCGCGGTTTCTCTCGGGAGCACACGCGGAATGTTTTCAACAAATCCGCCGCCGGTGATGTGCGCGAGCGCCTTGACTGCTTGCGTCTTGCGTGAAGCGGCGAGGCAGGAGCGCACATAGAGGCGTGTCGGCGTAAGCAAAGCTTCGCCGAGGCTGTGCGCAGGCTCGAACGGCGCCGGCGCGTCCCAAGCCAGTCCGGAGTCGGCAACAATGCGGCGCACGAGTGAAAAGCCGTTCGAGTGCACACCCGAGGAGGCGAGGCCGATCACCACGTCGCCCGGCGCGATATCTTTGCGGGGCAGCAAAGCCGCGCGCGCGACGGCGCCGACGGCGAAGCCGGCGAGATCGTAGTCGCCGTGCTGATAGACGCCCGGCATTTCCGCCGTTTCGCCGCCAATGAGCGCACAGCCCAATTCGCGACAGGCCGCCGCGACGCCGCTCACGATCGCCGCGCCGGTCTCCGGATCGAGCTTGCCGCAAGCGAAGTAGTCGAGAAAGAATAGCGGCTCGGCGCCCTGGACCACGAGGTCATTCACCGACATGGCGACGAGATCGATGCCGATCGTGGTGTGGCGTGAAGTCTCGACCGCGATCTTGACCTTGGTGCCGACGCCATCGGTTGCGGCGACCAGGATCGGGTCGGCAAAACCGGCCGCTTTGAGATCGAAAAGGCCGCCGAAGCCGCCGATCTCGGCGTCCGCCCCGGGCCGGGCAGTCCCGCGCAGAAGCGGCTTGATCAAATCGACCATGCGGTTACCCGCATCGATATCGACGCCAGCGGCCGCGTAGCGTCCGTCTTTCACGGGTCTACCAATGGCGGTGATCTCCCCGGCGGGGCCATGCGGGGCCTCCTACGTGGGAATCGCGGGGTGCGCAAGCCGTGCCGCCCGGCTATATAAGTGATTTAGAGCCGGGGCCTGCGTTTGAGTATTCCTAATCTCATCACATTGGGACGCATTATTCTCGTGCCGATTGTGGTCTGGGCGATCACGTCGGGCGAGATGCGGGCCGCCTTTTTCCTCTTCGTGGCCGCCGGGATCAGCGACGCCGTCGATGGCTTTCTCGCCAAGCGCTTTCATATGACGAGCGAGCTTGGCGCTTTGATCGATCCGCTGGCCGACAAGGCGTTGATCGTCTCGATCTATGTCGCGTTGAGCGTCGCGGGCGCGCTGCCCGTAGCGCTGGTCATCTTGGTGGTGTCCCGCGACATCATGATCGTCTCGGGGTTCATGCTGTCCTGGGTTGTGGGGAAGCCGATGCCGATCCGCCCGCATCCGGTGTCTAAAGCCAACACGGCTGCGCAAATCGTGCTTGCAACCCTGGTCCTGGCCGAGAGGGGCTTCGGTTTCGATGCTTCTCTGGCCGCGAAAGTCATCATTGGGCTGGTTGCGATCTTGACGCTCCTTTCCATCGGCTTCTATCTCGCCGAATGGCTCCGCCACATGAACTCCGTCGGGGCTGGACACTGACCGCGGGCGCGGCTCGCGGAATGACGGCCAGGCCGGCCGGCAAGCTTTCATGAGGAATTCCTGGTCTAAAGTTGCGTACGGCTCAGATCTCTCCATGGTTCCCGGCTGCGGCGTCGTTAGCGAAACGCGGAAAGATCCACGGGCATCGGGCTCTAACGCCGGCCTGGAAGGGTAGTGCGATGCGGATTGAGCGGCAGTTCGTGTTCTGGACCTCCGCACTGCTGGTCTTCATCGGCGTGCTGTTGCTGCTGCGCCACATTCTCTTGCCCTTCGTGGTCGGCGCGGCGCTCGCTTATTTGCTCGATCCGCTGGCCAACCTTTTGATCCGGCGCGGCATCAACCGACTGGTCGCCGCGTTGCTGATCATCGCTCTGTTCGTGATCGTCTTCGCCGGCATTTTAGTGGTTATCGCGCCGGTGCTCGTCGACCAATTGGCGGCTCTCATCGGCAAACTGCCCGGCTATCTGGAGAGGCTGCAGGCGCTGGTCGCCGACCCGAGTCATTCCTGGCTGATCAAGATCATGGGCGGCACTTCCGGCGGCAACCAAGGCTCGCTCGGCGTGCTGATGAACAAATTGGTCGGCTACTTGACCGACATGCTTTCCACATTGTGGACCAAGGGCGAGGCGCTGCTGTCTTTGTTGTCGCTCTTTGTCATCACGCCGGTTGTGACGTTCTATTTGCTCGTAGATTGGGATCGGGTTGTGAGCTCGCTCGACAGTCTCGTTCCGCTGCCGCAGCGTCAAACGGTGCACGAGCTTATGGCCGAGATCAACAAGGCGCTTTCCGGCTATGTGCGCGGTCAGCTTCTGGTGTGCGCCATACTCGGCTTCTACTATGCGATCGGTCTGACGCTGGCGGGACTAAGCTTCGGCTTGCTGATTGGCGTGGTGTCAGGCTTTCTGACCTTCATTCCTTACGTCGGATCGCTGACGGCGCTGGTCGTCTCGTTCGCTGTGGCGGTGGCGCAATTCTATCCTGACTGGACGCGTATTCTCATTGTCCTCGGCGTGGTTCTCGTGGGCCAATTCCTGGAAGGCAACGTGCTGTCGCCGAAACTCGTCGGCGGCAGCGTGGGATTGCATCCGGTCTGGCTGATCTTTGCGTTGCTGGCTTGCGGCTACTTCTTCGGCTTCGTCGGCCTGCTGCTGGCCGTGCCGCTCGCCGCGGCCATCGGCGTGCTGACACGGTTTGCGGTCGCGCGCTATCGCTCGAGCGCCTTCTATACCGGCAACGGGCCGACCTAAGCGCCATGTCGCAACGCCCGCGTCAGCTTGCGCTTGCGCTCGATCACGCCGAAAGCTATGCGCGGGAAGATTTTCTTGTTGGGCCGTGCAACGAAGATCCGTTCCAGCTCATTTGCTCGTGGCCCGACTGGCCGGCCAATGCGCTGGCGCTCGTCGGGCCTGAAGGATCCGGCAAGACCCATCTTGCCATGATATGGGCGGCCATGGCCGGCGCGCGCATCATCTCCGCGCGCGCCTTGCGTGACGCCGAAGTTCCGTCCGCGCTCGCGACCGGCGCGCTGGTGGTGGAAGATGCTTCTGCCGACGCGGACGACCGCGCGCTCTTTCATCTCATCAATCTTGCCCGCGAAGACAACGCCGCGTTGCTGTTCACGGCACGCAGCGCGCCGGCAACTTGGCCGGTCGCCATACCCGACCTTTTGTCGCGGTTGCGCGCGCTGCCGGTCGTGACGCTGCAGGCGCCGGACGACGCCATGTTGCGGGCGGTCATCGTCAAGCTGGCAGCCGACCGGCAACTCGCATTGGATGAGAGCGTCGTTGCCTTTATGGCGACCCGTATCGAGCGGTCGTTCGCCGCTGCACGGGCTGCGGTGATCGCGCTCGACAACGAAGCGTTACGGCAAAGGCGCGCGCCTACGCGCGCACTCGCGGCCGAGATATTCAGGGCCAATTGAACGGCGCCGCGGCCCGTCTTCCGATGAAGCAAGCGAACCGGCAGTTGGCCTCAACATGCGCTGCCGCAGCCCTCTTGGTTGCTATGCAACCGAAAGCGGAACTATCATAATTACCTAGAGTTTTATCGGCCGTGACCCGGAGGGGACACGCGGATTCATTTCCTTGATCCATGTCAATACGGACCGCAGTGACGGCGGCAACCTCACGACCGCAGGCACCGGTCACGTCCGACGTGAGCGATGGCGCGGCGCATAGCTGCCCGCGAAGCTGGATCACTTTCCAAGGATTAATGATGCTTATATACGGAACGGGAAAAAAGCAGACCGCGATCGGAGAGTAACATGGACGCAAAGACCGATGAGAAGAGCGTGGGCAAGTGCCCGGTCGTGCATACCAATCGGGACTGGTGGCCGAACCAGCTGAACATTCAGGTTCTCCACCAGCACTCCGCCCTGTCCAATCCGATGGGCGAGGCTTTCGACTATGCCAAGGAGTTCAAGAGCCTCGACTTGAATGCTGTCATCAAGGATCTGCACGCGCTGATGACGGACTCGCAGGAGTGGTGGCCAGCGGATTTCGGCCACTACGGCGGGCTGTTCATTCGCATGGCGTGGCACAGCGCGGGCACGTACCGCATCGGCGACGGCCGCGGCGGCGCCGGATCCGGTCAACAGCGCTTTGCGCCGCTCAATAGCTGGCCGGACAACGCGAGCCTCGACAAGGCGCGCCGCCTGCTGTGGCCGATCAAGCAGAAATACGGCCGGAAGATTTCATGGGCCGACCTGATGATCCTCGCGGGTAACGTCTCGCTGGAGTCGATGGGGTTCAAGACGTTCGGTTTCGGCGGCGGGCGCGTCGATGCCTGGGAGCCGTCAGAGGACATCTTCTGGGGCCCCGAAGGGAAGTGGCTGGCGGACGAGCGCTACAGCGGCGACCGCGATCTTCAGAAACCTCTCGCCGCCGTGCAGATGGGGCTGATCTACGTGAATCCGGAAGGGCCGAACGGCAAGCCGGACCCGGTCGCCGCAGCGCAGGATATCCGCGAGACGTTCGCTCGTATGGCGATGAATGACGAGGAAACCGTCGCGCTCATCGCCGGCGGTCACACCTTCGGCAAAACCCACGGCGCTGGCGATCCGACGCTGGTGGGCCCGGAGCCGGAAGCGGCCAGCATCGAGGAGCAAGGTCTCGGCTGGAAGAGCAAATTCGGGACGGGCAAAGGGGCTGATGCGATCACCGGCGGCCCGGAAGTCACCTGGAGCCAGACGCCGACCAAGTGGAGCAACAACTTCTTCGCGAACCTGTTCGGCCACGAATGGGAACTGACCAAGAGCCCGGCCGGTGCGTACCAATGGAAGGCGAAGGGCGCCACCGCCACGATTCCGGATGCCTACGACAAGTCGAAGAAGCATGTGCCAACCATGCTGACCACAGATCTCGCGCTGCGGTTCGATCCGGCCTACGAGAAGATCTCGCGACGCTTCTACGAGAATCCGGATCAGCTCGCGGATGCGTTTGCGCGCGCGTGGTTCAAGCTGACGCACCGCGACATGGGCCCGGTCGTGCGTTATCTCGGCCCGCTCGTTCCAAAGCAGCACCTGATTTGGCAGGATCCGATCCCCGCCGTGAATCATCCGCTGATCGGGGAGCAGGACATTGCTGCCCTGAAGGCGAAAATTCTGGCGTCGGGTCTGTCCGTTTCCCAGCTGGTCTCGACGGCCTGGGCATCGGCGTCGTCGTTCCGCGGCTCCGATAAGCGCGGTGGAGCGAACGGCGCGCGCATTCGCCTCGCGCCGCAGAAGGACTGGGAGGTCAACCAGCCGGCTCAGCTCGCGAAGGTGCTGCAGACGCTCGAAGCGATCCAAAAGGAATTCAACGCTTCGCAGTCCGGCGGGAAAAAGGTCTCGCTCGCCGATCTGATCGTTCTCGGCGGCGGCGCGGCCATCGAGAAAGCGGCGAAGGCCGCCGGGCACGACGTGAAGGTCCCCTTCACGCCCGGGCGCATGGACGCGTCGCAAGAGCAAACCGACGTCGACTCGTTCGCGCCGCTCGAACAGACTGCCGACGGGTTCCGCAACTATGTGCACGGCAAGCAGCCCTTGTCGGCTGAGGAGCTGTTGGTTGATCGGGCGCAATTGCTGACGCTGACCGCGCCCGAGATGACGGTTCTCGTCGGCGGCCTGCGCGTCCTGGGCGCCAATGCCGCGAAGTCCACGCACGGCGTCTTCACCAAGCGGCCGGAGACCTTGACGAACGACTTCTTCGTCAACCTGCTCGACATGGGTACGCAATGGCAGCCGACCGCTGGCTCTGACGGCGTGTACGAGGGGCGCGACCGGAAGACGAAGGAGGTCAAGTGGACCGGCACCCGCGTCGACCTGATCTTCGGTTCGCACTCGCAGCTGCGGGCGCTTGCGGAGGTCTATGCCTCCGCGGACTCGAAGGAGAAGTTTGTCAAAGACTTCGTGGCGGCATGGACCAAGGTGATGAACCTCGATCGCTTCGACCTCGCCTGATCTCTGCGGACAGGTTTTCGAGGATTTTTCTTGCAAGGGGCGGCCGGGATTTTCCCGGCCGCTCTGCTTTGCGGCCGTCTGGGCGTGTTTAAGGGCTTGCAACTTATGGAGTTTTCTTTGCTGAGCGGCGGATCCTAGAGCATTCCTGGGACGCGCGGCAACGTCTTGACGGCGTGTCACCGCGGCGCCTTATGTCAGTGGTTTGGTTTATCGAATTGTTACTCTGGTACCCGCTTCCGAAGTCCGCCGACGCACGGCGAGCTCGCCACGAACTTCGGACGTGTGGGAGCTGGTAAGCATGCGGGATCATGCCGCTTGCGATTTGAACTTCCTCAACGCGCATGCGGCAATGTGTGCAGGAACTTCAAATCGGCGGCGCCAGGACGGCGAGTGTGAAGTTCGAGGAACAAGGAGCAGTCATGGCTGATCGTGGCCAAGCGACCGCGGTCGCACTCGACCATGGTCCTGCGCAGCGCCTGGAAGCCCCCGAGCGGCTTGCAGGGCGGGCGGAAAGCCATGCAGCATCCGAACTCGCCGCCAGCCCGGAACGGTTCATCAACCGGGAGTTGTCTTGGCTCAATTTCAATCGTCGCGTTCTCGAGGAATCCGCCAACCGCGAGCACCCGCTGCTTGAGCGGCTGCGGTTCCTGTCGATCTCGGCCAACAACCTCGACGAATTCTTCATGGTGCGGGTGGCCGGTTTGCGGGCGCAAGTGCGCGCCGGCATCTCTACTAAAAGTCCCGAGGGTTTGACGCCGGCCGAGCAGTTGGTGCGCATTGCCGAAGCGGTCGTGCTCTTGGTGCGCGATCAGCAGGAACAGTGGCTCGAGCTGCGCGCGGCGCTCGGCAAGACCGGCATCGTCCTCATCGACGGCCCCGACGTCACCAAGTCGGAGCGGGCTTGGCTTGAAGATTATTTCCTCTCGCACATCTTCCCGCTGCTCACGCCGCTCGCGATCGATCCGGCGCACCCGTTCCCGTTCATTCCCAATCTCGGCTTCTCGATCGCGCTGCAGCTTGCCCGCGCCAAGGACGGCCGAGCGATGAACGCGCTCATCCGCATGCCCAACCGCATCGAGCGGTTCGTGCGGCTGCCGCAGAACGCCGGCGATGGCGAGGTGCGGCTGATCTCGGTCGAAGGCGCGACCAGCCTTTTCATCAACAAATTGTTTCCCGGCTATGTGGTGAAAGGCGTCGGCGCGTTTCGTGTCATCCGCAACTCGGAACTGGAAATTCTCGAAGAAGCCGAGGATCTGGTGCGGCTGTTCGAGACGGCGCTCAAACGCCGCCGCCGCGGATCGGTGATCAGGCTTGACATCGAAGCGAATATGCCGCCGGAATTGCAGCGCTTCGTGCAGCGCGCGCTCGGCGCCGGCGACGACGTCGTGTTCAAGGTCGATGGGGTGCTGGCGCTCAACGAGATGTCGCAGCTCACGAGCCTCGACCGCCCGGATCTTGAATTCGTACCCTATACGCCGCGCTATCCCGAACGAATCCGCGATCACGGCGGCGATTGTTTTGCCGCCATCCGGCAGAAGGATTTGATCGTCCATCACCCCTACGAGTCGTTCGACGTGGTGGTGGACTTCCTGCATCAAGCGACGCGCGATCCCGACGTGGTCGCGATCAAACAAACGCTGTACCGCACCTCGGCAGATTCACCGATCGTACAGACCTTGGCGGAGGCGGCTGAAGCGGGTAAATCGGTGACCGCCGTCGTCGAGCTGAAAGCGCGCTTCGACGAGGAAGCCAATATCCGCTGGGCGCGCGATCTCGAACGCGCCGGCGTGCAGGTCGTCTACGGCTTCATCGAGCTCAAGACCCACGCCAAGCTTTCTCTGGTCGTGCGGCGCGAGGGCGCTTCGCTTGCGTCGTACGTGCATGTCGGCACCGGCAATTATCATCCGGTGACGGCGCGCATCTATACCGACCTGTCGTATTTCACCGCCGATCCGGTGATCGCCCGCGACGTCGCCCGCGTATTCAATTACGTCACCGGCTATGCCGAGCCGGCCGAGCTCGAACGCATGGCGGTATCGCCGCTGACATTGCGCAATCGCATCCACGAACACATCGAAGCGGAAATTGCCAATGCCAAAGCCGGGCGTCCGGCCGCGATCTGGATGAAGATGAATGCGCTGGTCGATCCCGATATCATCGATGCGCTTTATCAGGCATCGAGCGCCGGCGTCCCCATCGAGCTCGTGGTGCGCGGCATCTGCTGTCTGCGCCCGGGCGTGCCCGGCTTATCGGAAAATATCCGGGTCAAGTCGATCGTCGGCCGCTTCCTCGAGCATGGGCGCATCTATTGCTTCGGTGCCGGCCACGCTCTGCCGCACCCCAAGGCGGCCCTCTACATTTCGTCCGCCGACATGATGCCGCGCAATCTCGATCGCCGCGTCGAAGTTCTGTGCCCGATCGTCAACCCGACGGTGCATGAGCAGGTGCTCGATCAGATCATGGTTGCCAACCTGAAAGACAATGAACAGAGTTGGGAGCTTCTCGCGGACGGCTCGTCGTCCCGCATCAAGCCGGGGCCGGGCGAAGAAAAATTCAACGCGCATACCTATTTCATGACCAATCCTAGTCTTTCCGGACGCGGAAAGTCGCCGAAGGATGCGGTGCCGCGATTGCGCCATCGCGGAGAGCGGGTGTGAGGAAAGCGCGGAACGTTTTAGCCCCGTTGATTTGAGCAAATGAACAACGCGACGCTTGAAGCCGCCCCCGGACGCCTTGACCGCGGCACGCCATTGGCCGTGGTCGACATCGGTTCGAATTCGGTGCGGCTTGTGGTTTATGAAGGTCTCGCGCGGGCACCGACGGCGCTGTTCAACGAAAAGGCTCTGTGCGGGCTGGGTCGCGAGGTGCAAACGACCGGGCTCTTGGCGGCCGACGCGGTGGAACAGGCGCTCGGGGCGCTCAAGCGCTACCGTGCGCTGTGCACGACCATGGGCGCAAAGCGCGTGCTCGCGATCGCGACGGCCGCATGCCGCGACGCCAAGAACGGTCCGGCCTTCATCAAGCTCGCCGAAGCGATCATCGGCACCGAGATCGAGATGCTCTCAGGCGCGCGCGAGGCGGAGCTGACGGCGCTCGGCGTCATTTCCGGCGTGCACCAGGCCGACGGCGTGGTCGGCGATCTCGGCGGCGGCTCGCTCGAGCTCGTCGATGTTCACCGCACGCATGCGCGCCGCGGACTGACGCGGCCGCTCGGCGGATTGGCCTTGGCCGATATTTCAGCAAAGTCGCTCAAGAAGGCGGAGAAATTCGTCAAGAAGACGCTGAGCGAACTGCCGATGCTCAAGGACTGCAAGGATCGCACCTTTTACGCTGTCGGAGGCACCTGGCGGGCGCTGGCGCGGCTGCACATGTGGCAGACCGGCTATCCGCTGCACGTCATGCATGGCTACGCAATCCCGGCCGGTGAGGCGCTCGAATTCTCCCGGCTCGTGCACCGCGTGAACGTCGATACGCTGTCCAACATCGAAGTCGTGACCAATGCGCGGCGGCCGCTGCTCGCCTATGCGGCGCTGGTGCTCGAATACATCATCCGCATCGGCAAGCCGAAGCAGATCGTGTTCTCCGCGCTCGGCGTGCGCGAGGGTCTGCTGTATTCGCTGCTCAAACAAAAAGACAAAGAAAAGGATGCGCTGATCGAGGCGGCGCGCGATCTCAATCTCTTGCGCTCGCGATCGCCGCAGCATGGCGAAGAGCTGATCGACTGGACCGATCGTTTCATGGCCTCATCGGGGCTTGACGAGCCGGCCGAGGAGCGGCGGTTGCGCCACGCGGCGTGCCTTCTGGCCGATATCGGCTGGCGGGCACATCCCGATTATCGCGGCGAGCAATCGCTCAACATCATCGCCCATGGCGGCTTCACCGCCATCGATCATCCCGGACGCGCTTATCTGGCGCTGGCCGTGTTCTACCGGCATGTCGGGTTGGTCATGGACGACGAACTGTCGCCGCGCCTGCGCGAATTGGCCTCGACCCGCATGATCGACCGCGCGCGCGTACTCGGCGCGGCGTTGCGGCTTGCCTACGTGGTCTCCGCCGCGATGCCGGGTGTGCTGCCGCGCACGCCGCTTGCGGTCGAGCGGCAGCGGTTGGCGCTGCGTCTGCCGGACGAATTCGCCGCGCTTGGCGGCGAGCGGGTCTTAAGCCGCCTGCGCGCGCTGTCCCGCCTGATCGGCCGCGATCCCGTGATGCTGATGGGGTAGGGTGCGTTTGCCGCGGCCTTATTTTGGATTTGCCACGCAGGCTTTGTGATGTTGATGGGGGAGGCGCAGCCCGCCAAAGTGTTGCGGCAGCGACCGAGCCGCGCGGAACACATTGTGCGCGACGAAAACCCGCCCGATTTTTGTACATTTCCGCCAGTCTCGTTCTGTCGGGCGCGTTGCCAAGGTCGCCGCCTTGCGGTTGAATGCCTTCGAATCACCAGAAGGACGGCCGGGCTCGCCGGCCGCGGGCTGAAACTTCGGCAGGGGAACGAACGTAATTCCAACAAGCCAATCTGCCGCCGGTGGCGCCAGGCAACCCAGTGGGGGCGAATATGGAAAATGTGAAGCTCAAACGTTTCTTGGCGCTCGCCGCGATTATTACCTTGATCAACGGCGTCAGCTACACGCTGGTGCCGGGCGCGCTTCTTCCCAATTACGGCCTGCAGCCCGCGCCCGCCGCGGTGCTTGGCTTCCGGCTGTTTGGTGCCGCGTTGCTGACCTTCGGCCTGATTTTGTGGTTCTTGAGAGAATCGCGCGAGTGGGTTGCGATCCGCGGTCTGTTGATCGGGGCGTCGGTCGGCAATATCGCAGGCCTCATCGTTTCCGTATGGGCGACGGTCAACGGCGTGATGAATGGCGCCGGTTGGCTCTTCGTCCTGACCTATGGCCTGCTGCTGCTCGGCTACGCCTATTCGCTGTGGGCATTGTACCGAAAACATGCCGGCGAGGCCGCGCACTTGTAGTGCCGGAATAGGACGTCAAATCCGATCTTCTCCCGCGCCTCCGAAATATCTTTGAGCATTAGGAGCATGATCCGGAAAAGTGGAATCCGGTTTTCCGAAAAGATCATGCTCAAACAAAAAAGCTAGAGCGGGATGCCGATCGAACCACAACTCATCCCGCTCTAGGAGCGCGGCTTGCGCGCCGCCGCAAGCACGGCCGGCCAGGCGATCTCGTAAGCCCCGTCCTGTGCAAAGCGCTCGGCACTCTTGTGAATTGCTTCGTGAATGCGATCGCGCGCAGCGGGCGTCTGGCGCTCGAGCACCATCGATGTGCGCACGGTGCTTTTGTAGATGCAGTCGAGGATCGCCTCGATTGATGGCGCGCTCCATTTCAGCGCCAATTCGACCACGGAAACATCGACGAAGCCTGCTTGCGTCAATGCTTTCCGACATTCCCCCGGGTCGCTGAAGCGAAAGATCGGCGGCGCGGGCGGGAGTGAAACCTGCGTGTTGCCGTGCGCTTCAAGGGCCTTGAGCACGATCGCGAAAAAATCGTGCCGGTCGGGACCCGCCCAGACCGTAAAAGCAAAACGCCCATCAGGACGCAGCACCCGATATGCCTCGGCGATCGCTTTGTCGGGATCGGCGATGTGAAGAATGCCGAAGGCGCAGACGACTGCGTCGAAACTTTCAGGGTCGAACGCAAGGTTTTCGGCGTCGCCCTCGCGAAATTCGATCCTCGGATAGCGCCGTCGCGCCGCCGCGACCATGTCGGCGGCGAAGTCTATTCCGATCGCATGCGCGCCGCGCGCGTCGGCGCCGGCGGCGACATAACCCGGCCCTGTGGCCACGTCGAGGATTTGCGTGCCGGCGTGAACGCCGGTTGCGTCAAGCAGCGGTGCGACGGCGCCGGCGGTGATCTGGCCGGCCAACGCGTTGTAGTTGTCGGCCTTGGCTCCCCAGCCCTGCCGTTCAAGTTCCTTAAAGGTTGCCGCCGCCGGCTCGTGCTCCGCCATTGGCGTTATCTCCCATCGTGAAGGATTGGTCCGGCACCGGTGGCAGGTCAGTCGCGCTCGACGGCGGCGACTTTGCCCTTTTCGATGGCGAGCGCAAGCTTGCCGTGCTTGAGGGCGAGCGCCTTCTCGCCGAACAGTTCACGCCGCCAGCCGCTCAGAGCGGGGACGTCGGCGTGGTCGTCGCCGGCGATGCGTTCGAGATCGTCGACCGTCGCGATCACCTTGGCCGCAACGTGGTGACGCTCGGAGATCATGCGCAGCAGCACTTTCAACAATTCGACCGACGCCATGCCGTTCGCGGACTGCGGCAGGCGCGCCGGACGCGGCAGCGTCTTGGGGTCCCGTTCGAGCCCCCGCGCCACGGCAGCGACAATCGCCTCGCCCCAGCGCGATCGCTCGAAGCCCTTGGGCAACGAGCGCAAATGCCTGAGCTTCTCGAGCGCGGTCGGCGCATGTACGGCGATGTCGGCGATGACTTCGTCCTTGAGCACGCGCGAGCGCGGTATGTCGCGAAGCTGCGCCTCGCGCTCGCGCCAGGCGGCGACCTCGATGAGCACGGCGAGCTCCTTCGGCTTGCGTACCCGTGTTTTCAGCCGCTGCCAGGCGTTTTCCGGATCCATCCGGTAAGTGTCGGCGGAGGTGAGCACGTGCATCTCTTCCTGCACCCAATCGACGCGGCCGCGGCGGCCGAGATCGTCGACCAGCGCCTGATAGACATCGCGCAGGTGGGTGACGTCGGAGATCGCGTAGGAAAGCTGCGCCTCGGCGAGCGGGCGGCGCGTCCAGTCGGTGAAGCGGTGCGATTTGTCGAGCGTGTCGCCGGTGATGCGCTGAACGAGCTGATCGTAGGAAATCGAATCGCCGTAGCCGAGCACCATGGCGGCGACCTGCGTATCGAAAATGGGGTGGGGGATCAGCTTGGCCCGATGCCAGACGATCTCGATGTCCTGCCGCGCCGCATGGAAAACCTTCATCACCTTTTCGTTGGCCATTAGTTCGAAGAACGGCGCGAAATCGATGCCGGGCGCCAACGCATCGATCACCAGGGCTTCCTGGGGCGAGGCCATCTGCGCCACGCACAGAAGCGGATAGTAGGTGGTCTCGCGCAGGAATTCAGTGTCGACGGTGACGAACGGAAAGGTGGCCATGCGCCGGCAAGCCGCGGCGAGTTCCGAAGTCGTCGTGATCGGCTGCATTAAGGCGGTCGTGCCGGAATCGGGCATCATTGTTGGCGCATAGTGTTGGCCGGTTACGGCAGCGCTGGCAAGACCGGGCGCGGAATGGCCGATCTAGCGGCGGCGCCGCGCTTTCGGCTCGTTGCCGCGCACCCGGCCCATGAGGATGAACTCCCAGGGGCTTGGCAGGGCGCCCACCGGCACCTCGATGAGGGTGGGGCCGTCACGGTGTGCGAAAGCGCGGCGCAAGGCTTGGCCCAGTTCCGACGGACTTGCCGCACGCATGGCCATGGCGCCGAAGCTTTCCGCGAACTTGACGAAATCCGGGTTGGCGAGGTCGTTCGCGATCTGCCGGCCGAAACGCTCCTCTTGGATGCGGCGGACGTTGCCGAAGGCGCCGTCGTTGAACAGCACCGTGACCAGCGGAATGCGATGGCGCACCGCGGTCGCCATTTCGGTTGCCGTGAACATGAAGCCGCCGTCGCCGGTGATCGACAGCACCGGGACGTCGCGCCGGGCATCCTGTGCACCGAGCGCGGTGGCAAAGCCGTAGCCCAGATTGTCCTGATAGCCGGGCGACAGGAAGGTGCGCGGCCGATAGACCGGGAAAGCGAGCCGCGCGGCGAAGCCGAGTTGTGTCACCTCGTCGACAAAAATGCCGTCCTCCGGCAGCTCGGCGCGAATTGCGGACAGATAGGCAAGTTGCGGCGCGAGCTTCGCCAGCCGCTTGCGCACGCCGTCATGGCGTTCGCGCATCTCGTCGGTGCGCGATGGCCGGCGCGTGTTGTAGGTCGGCAGAAGATCGAGCAATCGCTGCAGGATCGGCCGGGCGTTCCCGATCAGCGCGACCTTCGGTTTGGCGATGCGCGCAGGCGCTTCCGGATCCAGGTCGATGGAAATGACAGCGAGATCGCGATCGAAGCCCCAATGCAGCAGCGGCATGTGCAGATGCGTGCCGATGGCGAGCACCACATCCGCTTCGCCCCACAATTCGCGGCCGAGGGGTAGGTTGACCGAAAGCGGATCGCGATCGCTCAGCACGCCGCGGCCGCGGCGATAGGAGAGAACCGGCGCTTGCAGCAGATGCGCCAACTGCGTCACTTCCGCCGACGCATCGAGCGCTCCGCCGCCGGCGACGATCAGCGGCCGCTTGGCGGCACCAAGCCGCTTGGCGGCGGCCTTGAGTGCGTCTTCGTCGATCGGCGGCGCGCGGAGCGGCAGCGGCGCGACCGGCTGTACCGGACCCGAACGGCCCCAGACATCGATGGCGCATTCAAGCGCCGCCGGACCGGGGCGCTCGACAAACATTGATTGCATGGCTTTGGCGATCAGCCGCGGCGCGTCGTTCGGCGTTCGGATGTGCGCCGACCAATCGACCAGGCGCGCAATGATGCCGGCCTGGTCGCCGATCTCGTGCAGGTGTCCGAAGCCCTTGCCGATGGCGGCTTCCGGAATTTGGCCCACGATGGCCAGCACCGGAGCATTCATGCCGTAGGCGGTGAGGAGTGCGGCCGAGGAGTTCAACAGGCCCGGGCCAGGGACGACACAATAGGCCTGCGCCGCGCCGGTCGCGAGCGCCGCGCCGAGCGCCATGTAGGCGGCGCCCTGTTCGTGCCGGGGATGCACGGTGCGGATGGTGTCGCTGTTGCGGGCGAGCGCATCGAAGAAATCATCATTGTGGACGCCGGGCAGCGCGTAGATCGTATCGATGCCGTGCGCGGCCAGCGCCGCGACCGCGGCGTCCGCGGTCGTCATCTCCTGTCCGGCGGCGCCGCCTTTGGGTCGGGTTTTCGGTTTGGTCTTAGGTCCGATCTTGGCCATGGCGGAACCTGTTATCGCCTCGTCGGCGCCACGGCTTCGCATGTCCTGCCGCCCTGTGCCACCCCGGATCATTGGGGCCATCCCGGCGAGCCGGAACCCAAGCCTTGCGCGCCTTGACAAAGGCGCCCTTGCATGCGCTTTCCGCCTTCCGACCGGAACACCAAAAGAGCCAACGAGCGACAATGCACCGTTATCGCAGCCACACCTGCGGCGCGCTTCGCGCGAGCGACATCGGCAACGACGTGCGCCTTTCGGGCTGGTGCCATCGCGTCCGCGACCATGGTGGCGTGCTTTTCATCGATCTGCGCGATCACTACGGCATCACCCAGGTTGTCGCCGATCCCGACAGTCCCGCCTTCAAGGTCGCCGAGACGTTGCGGTCCGAATGGGTGGTGCGCATCGACGGCAAGGTACGGCGGCGGCCGGAGGGCACCGTCAATCCCGACCTGCCGACCGGCGAGGTTGAAATCTATATCCGCGAGATCGAGGTGCTGGGGCGCGCGGCCGAATTGCCGATGCCGGTGTTCGGCGAGCAGGAATACCCGGAAGACATCCGGCTGCGCTATCGCTTTCTCGACCTGCGGCGCGAGCATCTGCATCGCAACATCATGAAACGCGGCGCGGTCATCGACTCGTTGCGCCGGCGGATGAAAGAGCAGGGCTTCTTCGAATTCCAGACCCCGATCCTCACCGCTTCGTCGCCGGAAGGCGCGCGCGATTTTCTGGTGCCCTCGCGCCTGCATCCCGGCAAGTTCTACGCGCTGCCGCAGGCGCCGCAGCAATTCAAGCAGCTGATCATGATTTCCGGCTTCGACCGGTATTTTCAGATCGCGCCGTGCTTTCGCGACGAAGACGCGCGCGCCGACCGCTCGCCCGGCGAATTCTATCAGCTCGATCTGGAGATGAGCTTCGTCACCCAGGACGACGTGTTCGACGCGGTCGAGCCTGTGATCCGCGGCGTGTTCGAGGAATTCGGCGAAGGCAAGCCGGTGACGCCGACATTTCCGCGCATTCCTTATGGCGAAGCGCTGCGCAAATACGGCGTCGACAAGCCGGATCTGCGCAATCCGATCGTCATGCAGGATGTGTCGGACATTTTCCGCGGCTCCGGTTTCAAGATTTTCGCGCGCATCCTGGAAACGAGCGCCACGGCCGCGGTGTGGGCGATCCCGGCACCGGGCGGCGGCTCGCGCGCCTTCTGCGACCGGATGAACTCCTGGGCGCAAGGCGAAGGGCAGCCGGGCCTGGGTTATATTTTCTTTGCGCAGGAGAATGCCGCCGTGGTTGGCCGCGGCCCGGTCGCCAACAATCTGGGGCCGGAGCGGACGGAGAGGTTGCGTTCGCAGCTGCAATTGAACGACGGCGATGCCGTATTCTTCGTCGCCGGCGAGCCGCAGACTTTCGTCAAATTTGCAGGCGCCGCGCGCACCAAGGTCGGCGAAGATCTCGATCTGATCGACAAAAGCCGATTCGAATTGTGCTGGATCGTCGATTTTCCGATGTACGAATGGAACGAGGAGGAGAAGAAGATCGACTTCTCCCACAATCCATTTTCGATGCCGAATTTGCCGCCGGAGGAATTTCTGACGCTCGATCCGGCCGACAAGGACAAAATTCTCGGCCTGAAGGCGATCCAATACGACATCGTCTGCAACGGCGTGGAATTGTCCTCCGGCGCCATCCGCAATCATCGGCCGGATGTGATGAAGAAGGCCTTCGCCATCGCCGGCTATGACGAGAGCGTGCTCGAGCAGAAATTCGGCGGCATGCTGCACGCGCTGTCGCTCGGCGCGCCGCCGCACGGCGGCATCGCGCCCGGCGTCGATCGCATCGTCATGCTGTTGTGCGGCGAGGAAAACCTGCGCGAAGTCGTGCTGTTCCCGATGAACCAGCGCGCCGAGGATTTGCTGATGGGCGCGCCGTCGGAAGTCACACCGAAGCAATTGCGCGAGTTGCACATCCGCGTCGTGCCGCCGGGGCCGGGGCGCGATAACGCTAAACCGTTTCGAGGCCGGACTTGATTGACAAGCCCAGGGGGCATTCCAGATACCGCACAGAACTACGACGAGTGGAAGCTGAACAGCTTAGACGGCAGCTCGGTTGGAAATAAAATTCTTTGGCCGCGAATCAGGCAACGTTGAAGGATCAAAAGAGTTTCAAACAACAGAGGACCTTTCCGACCATATCAAGGTCATTCAACGGAATTTCTTCGCTAGGATTTTTTGATTATCGGAGATCACTCTAACACTCGCAGGCTTTGACGAGCGTAGCACGTGCAGCCGACGAACAACGACAAAGTCCAACGCGTCGCGAATTGCATAAAGCCCGTCAGGCGAGGGTGTCTTATGCTCAGTATCAATGATCACACGCTCGCCCGAAGCGATTGTCGGCGCCATGCTGTCGCCCTCGCACTGAACCACGAGTAGTCGTTCCACCGAGGAATGCAGGACCTCGTGCATGAAAGTCGCCGGGAAGACCCACTGCTCGGTCAGTACGGGATCTGTGTGGCGTCCCTCCCTTGCGCACGTTTCGCTTGCCCGCGGTGCTGCCGGTACTTGCGCGAGTGTCGAGCTCCGGCACCCCTCGTATTACCGGCTCGGCTGCTGGTTTCTGCCCGGAATCGGGCATTTCGGTGCCGGGCAATCGACCCCACAACAACATCTGTTCGGGGGTGTAGCCCAGGTGGGGCGCGAACGGTTTAAGGTGATCGAGACGAAGCCTAATCAGACCGTTTTCAAGACGAGACAGCTGCTGTTTTGAGACGCCGGACAGCCGCACAAGCTCCGAGCGGCTCATACCGCGAGCCTCCCGCGCGTGGTAAAGGCCGGTGTGCTGTGAACCTGGTTTGCTGCGTCGGGCCATAGGAGCGCGCCCCACTTCCGAATCTCACCGTCACAAACTAACTCATTTTCAGTGACGTTACCAGTTCGGATGTCGAGACTTTTTTGGCGGAGTTCGTGAAAACGCCGGTGTTGTCGCGGGAAGTAACTTGCCTCCACCGGAGAGGCGTGAAGTGGTTTAGGCGGGTGGCCGACAGGCTGCAAAGCGGAGTGAAATGGCCCGACGGTGAATCATGGTTTCGTGAGGGCGATGTTCGGATGACCTTGGAGGGTGCCCGCCCGCGAGATTTGGGGGCTGACAGTCATCGTCCGATGCAGCTGCGTCGCTGCTGTCGATGCCGGGCAGCGGATGGCTTTCGAGCCAGAGTGCGCGGGCCGCCGGTGCTCGGGTCGATACCCTGGCGGCTCCACCATGCCACCTCATCGCCTGGGCGGTGCAGCTCGCGATGATGTCCCCGACACAGCGGTACGATGAACTCGTCACTGACCTTTTGTCCCATGCCGCGAGCTCTGCGCAAAGCGAAGATGGTGCGGATCCGACGGCTTCCGCCCGCAAACCAGACAAGCCTTCTGAGCGACTGACCGCAAGTGCTCGCGGTCACGGACCCGCCGTGGCTCCGGCAGCGTCAGAGCGGACTTATCGACACGCTTTGGTTCGGCGCGATCGTGCCGCATTGCGCTGGGGCACGGCATCGATCGTGCTCACTGAAAGTAAGGCTGGCCGGTAGTCGCGATCAGCGAGAATGGAGGCAAGATCGCTGTGATCTTGGGGAATTCCATAATGATCGATGCCTACAAGGAAGGCGCGCCTGGCAACGGCAAGCCTTTCCCAGACGGCGCCAAGATGGCGAAAATCCATTGGAACCCAAAAAAGAAGAGACGTACCCCGGTCAACCAACAGTGCCAGGTACCCAGCATGACGTTGATTTCATGGTGAAGGACAGCAAGAGGTTCGCAGACAGCGGCGGATGGGGGTGGGGCGCGTTCGAATATGACGCGGCGTCCAATACGTTTAGCCCCGCCACCGAGGCGAACAATCCGCCGCAGGGACACGACGCTAAGTGCGGGTTCGCGTGCCACACGATGGTGAAGACAAGAGATTACGTTTTCACGGAGTACGGAAAGCGTTGAATGGATCTGCTGAACGTGACGGCGTAACGGCAAGTACCTCAAAAGGTAAACGGGGAATGGGCCGGTTCACGAACAAAATTGTCGTCATCACCGGTGGCACGAGCGGGATAGGTCTCGCAGCTGCAAGACAGTTCATCAAGGAGGGCGCCGAGGTCGCGGTGACCGGGCGCAGCCAGCGGTCAGTCGAGGACGCTCAAAATGAACTCGGCGCGACTGGCACAGCGATCACCGCCGATGTAACGAAGTCTGCTGAACTTGACTCCCTGTTTCGGCTGGTGCGCGAAAAGTATGGGCGGATCGATGTCCTCTACGTGAATGCGGGCATCGCCAAACTGGGCTCCGTCGCGGAGACCACCGAAGAAATCTTCGATGAAATTCTCGACCCCAACTTCCGCGGCGCCTATTTCACCGTCCAGAAGGCGTTGCCGCTCCTGAGCGATGGCGGGGCCATCGTCTTCACGACCTCCTGGTTCGACGAGGCCGGCGTCGCCGGAACGTCAGCCGTGTCGGCCTCGAAGGCGGGGCTGCGCAACTTAACCCGGACGCTTGCCTCTGAGTTGATCGGCCGGAACATCCGCGTCAATGCCGTCAGCCCCGGTGTGATCGAGACGCCCCTTTTCGGCAAGCTCGGCCTTCCAGAAGCCGACGCGCAGGAACTTGCCAAGGCCCTGCTTCAACAGATCCCGGCGAAACGGTTCGGCAAGCCCGAGGAAGTCGCGACAGCGGTGGCATTCCTTGCCTCCGGCGACGCCTCCTACATCACAGGCGTCGAACTCGCCGTCGACGGCGGCCGCGCTCAACTCTAACCGGCGCAGCGCCGACGCTTCGCAGCGGTCGCGCCACCGGCCGGCCTACTTCTCGACGATGTCGCCTGTCTGGCCATTTCGACGTTGGCGGCGCCGCAACCCAATGCCTTCATGTCCGATCTCCTTCGCAAATGTCGGCGGCGGTAGTCACGCCACCGCGACGAGTACCTTCATTTGGTTGCCGGTAGGGTCGAGCAGGGTCTTGAAACCCTTTTCAACAACGTCATCGGCCTTGATCTGCGCCGATATGATCTTGTGCACCGGATAGGCGCCGCGCTCCACCATGCCGATGATCCGGGGCCACATCGTTATGTAGTAGCACCAGGTCGCTTCGACGGTGATGTCCTTCAATGCCCAAAGCGCTGGATCAACGCTCGCCTTCTTCACATGCAGGCCGACCTGGGCGACCGTGCCGTGGTTGCGCACCGCCTCGCAGCAGGTATTGAGACCGGCTTCGGTGCCCGAGCACTCGATGGTCGAGTTCAACCCCCACGCCTTCCTCGGTTTCCTCGCGCAGCATCTCGACCACGTTGACGGATTTCGGATCGACCACCCGCGCGGTCACCCCAAAAGCCTCGATCTGCTTGCGCCGATTTGGATTGGGCTCGCTGACGAAGATCTTCGAGGCGCCTAAAGCCGCGCAGGCGAGAGTGCAAAGCGCACCGATCGGTCCGGCCCCGGTAATCAGTACGGTGCTGCCGCCGCCGACCTTGGCGCGCTCGACACCGTAGAGCGCAACCGCCGCGGGCTCGATCAGCGCGCCTTGCTCGTCGTTGACGCTGTCAGGCAACGTGTTGGCGTTGTAGTCGTTGACGATCGCGTATTCGCCCATGCCGCCCCACGCCCAGGACAGACCGATGCAGCCCATCCTTGGGCTCAGATGATTAAGACCGCGCCGGCTGTAGTAGTCGTCGAGCGGCATCACCAGGGGCTGGATCGATACGCGCTCTCCCTTGCGGATCCGGGTCACGTCCGTGCCGATTTCGATTACCTCGGCCGAAAATTCGTGGCCAAGAATCTGCGGCAGGGTAGCGCCGGTGAATTGATGCTCGTGAATTGGAGTGACGATCGGGCCGGCTGCGTACTCATGGAGGTCGGTGCCGCAGATGCCGCACACCTTTGGTTTGACGACGATCTGTTTTGGTCCTGGTCCCGTCGGCGCCGCGACCTCCTCGACCCGGATATCTTCCCTGCCGTAGTAGCGAACCGCTTTCATGTCAGTCCCCTTTCGCTTCCTCGCTAGTCGATCCATTGACCATCAAGCACCGGTTTTCGAATTCTCCCGGCTGCTCAGGCCCCCGAGCGCCTGCTGACGGCCGAATAGATCAGGGCGGCGGCGACGATCAGCGCTCCCTGGAACACATACTGATAGGTTTGCGTCAGGCCGAGGAATGCGATGGCATTCAACACTTCCGTCAGCAGGACCGCGCCCAGCACCGTGCCGATAAAAGTGCCGCGCCCACCGCGCAGGCTGGTACCGCCGAGGACAACGGCGGTGATGCTCGACAGCGTGTAGTTGATGCCCTGTCGCGGATCGCCGACGCCGATCTGGGTCATCAGCATCACCGCGCCCATCGCCGTCAGAAGCGAACATGCAACATAGCCGGCAGAAAGGTGAGGTCGATTCGCACGCCGACCCGCCGTGCGGACTCCTCGTCGGAACCGATCGCGCGAAGCCGCCAGCCGGCCCTCGATTTGCGCAGTACATATTCGCCTGCGACGGCCACCGCCGCCAACACGATGAAGGCCAGCGGCAGCGGCCCGAGCTGCCAGGTGATAGTCCACGACGGTGAAATTGATGTAGCCGTCGGGAGCGTCGCGGAGCAGGAAGCTCATGCCCTGCAAGGCGATGTACATGGCCAGCGTCGCGGCGATCGGCGTGAAGTTCGCGAACCGGATCAGAACTCCGTTGATCGTGCCCACGACGAAGGCGCCGGCAAACATCAGCGCGAAACCGGCAACGATCAAGCGTCGACTTGTCGTCATTGATGAAGAACGAGGCCACCACCACCAGAAATCCGGCAAGCGGGCCGACCGACAGATCGATACCGCCCTAGCAAAGTGCGATCGTCTGCCCGAGCGCAATGAAGCCCAAGGCCGTCGCCAACGACAGAATATTGTAGATGTTGAAGCTCGACAGAAAATTGTCGTTCTGACTGTAGACATAAAGCCCGAGCAGAACGGTCACGAGCGCAAGGGGAACTGCGGGGGCGTTGTCCGACTGGAGAAAATGACGCAATCCTCTCATGGCGGAGCGGACTGTTCCTGCAGACCGCCCTCGCCGACGTGGGTATCGGCATTCACCGCAGCAGCGACGATCCGCTCTTCTGAAACGTCGGCGCCGGTGAGCGTCTCGACGACCCGGCCCTGCGACATGACGATAACCTTGTCGCACAGTCCCTCGAGCTCGGCGGCATCCGACGAGTTGACGATCACGGGCTTCCCCGAACTCGAGACGTCGCGCAAGATGCGGTAGATCTCGGCGCGCGCGCCGACATCGACACCTTGCGTCGGCTCGTCCGCGACGACCAGGCTGGGCTCGGAAAAAGCGCCCGCGACATGACGACTTTCTGCTGATTGCCGCCCGAGAGCGACAGAATCGGCGCCTCAATGCTCGGCGTCTTGACCGCCAGCGAGCTGAAGGTCGCGTGACCTGCTCCAGCTCTTTCTGTGGCTCACGATCCCGTTCGTGGAGAATTGTCGAGCGCGGCAAAGGACGCGTTTTCGCGCACGGTAAGTCCAGTGGCCAAGCCCTCGGTGTGGCGATCCGAAGGCATGAAGGCCGCCTCTTGCAGCAGTTCCTTGTTTTCAGCGTCGCCTTGAAGACTGATCGCGCCTTCTGATGGCTGAAGGCCGGCAAGCGCACGCATCAATTCCGACTGGCCGTTGCCGGCCACGCCGGCGACGCCAACGATCTGCCCCGCGCCACCTCGAAAGTTATGTCCTGGGAGCCTCTGCCGGTCAGCGACGAGACCGAGAAGATCACTCTCTTGATGCGCATCCGACTTTGGCGGAAATGTCGATCCGAGCATCCGGCCCACGATCATGCGCAAGAGTTCGGCGTCGCTGATCTCGTCGACCAGCCCCCACCCCGAACACGGCCGTCGCGAAGAACGGTAACGCGATGGGCGATCTGGCGAAGCTCCGCCAGCCGATGGGTGATGTAGATGACTGACGTTCCGGCTTTGACGACTTCGCGGATGCGGCCGAACAGCATGTCGGTCGCATCCTGATCGAGCGAGGCGGTCGGCTCGTCGAGGATGAGAACCTTGGGTTTGATCGCCAGAGCCTTGGCGATTTCGAGCAGGTGCTTCTGCGCGACCGTCAGCGCGTCGGCGCGCATGCGCAGGGGCACGTGCAAGCCAAGCGCATTCAGCATCTCCTTGGCGCGATCTGCGCGGCCCTTCCGGCGAACACCGAGGCCGGCAGTGCCACCTGAAGATTTTCCAGCACCGAGAGATCGTCCAGAATGGCCGGATGCTGGAAGGAAATCGCGATGCCCAGCGAGGCCGCAATTTCCGGCGACATATGGGAAATCTGGCGGCCCTCGAACGTGATCTCGCCCATATCCGGCTGCAGCGCGCCGGAGATGATGTTCATCAGCGTCGATTTGCCGGCGCCGTTCTCCCCGAGGATCGCATGGACCTCGCCGGCGTAGAACTCAACGCTCACGTCGCGCAGCGCCGGGACGCCCGAGAAGAATTTCGAGATGCCCGACAGCCGGATCGTGACGTCGCCACGCGCCGACGCGACTGGTGTTCGAGGTCTCGTCACTCTGGGCTGCCATGCCTCGCATTCCGCTTGCGACAGCCAAATCGGGCGTTGCAAAGCTAGTCGTGCCCCGGAGGCAATCCCTCCGGGGCCGTCAGCAACTACTGGTTGACAGCCTTGGCCTGATCCTCGGCGGGCAGTTCGGACGACAGATAGATCGCGCCGGGCAGATCCTTGCGGCACTGAACGGAATTTGGCTTGCCGGACACGGAATCCTCGAAGACCGGGGCTTTGAAGATTTCCTCTTTAGGCGTCTCGCCGCCGGTCACAGCGCTACCGCCCATTGCACGGCAAGCCGAACATTGTCGTTGCCGGTCGCGACCGTGAACAGCTTGAAGTCCGGATTAGCCTCGTGATTTTCCGTCCAGAAGCATCCCAGCGAATTGCCGTCCGAGGTGGCGAGTGCCGGGATCGACCGACCGGATTTCTGAACAGCGGCAGCGCACCGACGAGCGACGGACCGAAGTCCGAGACGATGACATCGATCTTGTCATTCTTGGCGATCTCCGCCGTAAGCACTTTCTGCGTCAGTGCCGGATCCCAGTTCGTCACGTCGAACGGCTCGGGGTTGAGGAACTTGTATTCCGGCCCAAGGACCTCTTAGGCCCTTCAGTTCGTCCAGGCCTTGGCTATTGCCCGCCGGGCCGCTGAGGAACAGCAGGTTGCCGCCGTTCGGCAGAATGCTCTTAATCCAGTTGCCCCAGCTCACGCCGTCATCACGAAACGAGAACCGATGAACTTCGTATAGTTCTTGCCTTCCTCGCCGCCGACGTTAACGCGGTAGGGCACGATGACTTTGCCTGACTTGAAGACGCTGGTGATGGCTGGCAGCACGGCCGGTCCGGCGTCGCCGAACACGACGAGCGCGTCGATGCCTTTGGCGGCCATGCCCTTGATGTCGGAAATCGACTTCTGGGTGTCGCCCTGGCCGTCGGCATATTCGTATTTGGTGATGCTGGGGCACTTGAGCGCTTCTGCTTGCCGGAGGC
Source organism: uncultured Alphaproteobacteria bacterium (assembly GCA_963845075.1). GTDB lineage: Bacteria > Pseudomonadota > Alphaproteobacteria > Rhizobiales > Xanthobacteraceae > BOG-931. The sequence goes on from CAWJRE010000035.1 coordinate 206,467, forward strand.
TGTCGTCACCTGACGCCAGCTGTTGCCGCCATAGCCATCCAGCAAGGCCAGTGATGCCTTCTTGGGGCCGCACCAGGACGGCACTTCGGCCCTGGCCAGGGTCGAGCACCCAAGGGCCGTGATCGCGCTGCCGCGGCGAGCGACAGTTTCTTCGAATCGAGTACTTCATTTTTTCCTCCTTGTTGTTTAGTTTTCTTATCGCGGCCACCGTCCAGCGGATCGAGTAAACACCGATGCCAAAACCCAGGGCCAAGGCCTGAATGATGGTTTGAGCCGAGTACGGCACACCGACGGCGAGTGCGAATTGGCTCAACTGGTTCAGGAAAAACGCCGCGACGACCGTCGAGATCGGGTAGCCGCGACCGCCCAGCAGCGATGTTCCTCCAAGCACGACCACAGCTACGGACGGCAGCAGCAAGGTGTCGCCCTGAAAGGCGGTCGGCTCACGGGTGATGCCGGCGATGAGGATGCCGGCCATGCAATAGAGCAACTGGGCACAGACATAGGCCATCAATTGATGAAGCTGCACGCGAAGCCCGACCGCGCGCGCGGCCAGTGGATTGGCGCCGATCGCCTCGAACCGCCGTCCGACGACGGTCTTTTTCAGAACGAACGAGACCACGACCATCGCGGCGAGAGCGAAGTAGACCGAATTCGGAAGGCCGAGGGTATCGCCGCCGCAATCTCGGCCAAGAAGGTGGTGGTCGTATGGGCACGCCGCCGGAGACAGCGAAGACTGCGCCATAGAGCAGGGCGTTCACGCCGATCGTGGCAATGATGGCATTGAGCCTGAAGAGGCTGACGAGAAGTCCGTTCAGCAGACCGGCCACGAGCGCGAAGGTATGCGATCAGGACTGCTGGAAGAAGCAGAGCGTTTCTGCTGCGGATGATGAGTTGACACCACGACGGCGAGCGACACGGCTCCCGGCAGCGAAAGATCAAAGCCCCCTGCTGCACGACCAGCAACTGGCCCAGTCCGACGATGGCGATGATGGCCGCGAACGGCAGGCTTCCCGACAGGGCGCCCCAAGAAACGCTGGACGGCGCAAACAGATGGCATAAAAGGAGCAGTACAAGCGTCGAGACCACGACCGTCACAAAGCTGCGTGCCAGCGGCACGGTAAGCATGCGCCGCGCGGCGGCAAGACATATTCGTGTCGGCGATCTTGTTCATCCCCGCGCCCTCTCAGGGAAGCACCTTGGCGGCGCGGAACTTGTCAAAGGCGTCGGTGAATGAGCGCACGGAGTTCTGGTACTCGGTGAAGCCCATGTCGCGGCTCTTGGTCATGTCATTGAAGTTCTCGATCACCCGGCCGAGATCGGCGTCGCTGTGCCACCATGAGGCGACCGTATTGAGCGGGTTCTTCTGCAGCCCATGCTTTGCGACGATCTGGTCCCAGACCGGTTCCATGCCTGCCATCTGCTTTTCCAGCGGCTGTGCGTGACCGGGGTATTCGGCCGCGGCCACGCCCAGATGCGCGGCAAGCTTCGGCCACAGCCAGTTCCAGCGGAAAACCTCGCCATTGACGATGTTGAAGGCATTGTTGCGGGCACCGGAGTGGTTGCCGCCCACAGCAGGTGCTTGGCGATGATCCGGCCGTCGGTGACGTCGACGGCGGCCTCATATTGTTGCGGCGAACCGGGGAAGACGAAGGGGCGTCCCGTTTCCTTGCAGATCGCAGCGTAGGCCCCGAGCGTCGCCGCCATGTTCATCTGATTGCCGACCGCATAGCCGATCAGCGTGTGCGGGCGGTGAACCGACCAGCTGAAACCCTGCCTTTCAGCCGCGGCAAACAGCTCGTCCTCCTGATCGTAGTAGAAGTTCTGATAGGGCAGTCGGGGCTGCTCCTCGCGGAAAGGGGTTACCGGCTTGGTCTTGGCGTACGCTTCGAAGGGGCCCATGTAGTGCTTGGCGCCGGTCACCAAGGCGACGTGCTTGATCCCCTTGCCGTCCATCGCCTTGAGCAGATTGTGCACCATGCCGGCATTCACGCGGCAGTTCTCTGCCTCCGTCGGCTGCCGGAGCCAGGTGGTAATGAACACGTCTGTACTGTCCGCGGCTGCAGCGCCGCTTTCACGCCCTCGCTGAGGTCGAGCGCAACGTGGCGTACGCCTTCGGGCAGGTCGTGCTTGTGGCGGGAAATGCCGGTGACGGTCCAGCCCTTCGTCGCCAGCAGGTGTTCCGCCAGGTGGCGACCAATAATGCCGGAAACACCGGCGATAAGCGCGTGGCGTTCCACTAGTACGCTACCTTCGTTCGCAGCACGACCAAGATCGGAGACACCGGATCGTCGGCGATGATCGGCTTTCTGGGCGTTTCGGATATCAGTGCTTTCATGTCCTTATCGGTCCCGGTCAAAGCTTCACCACCGCGCCGTCGCGCGCAGCCGATGCGATGATGGCTTCAAGAATGCTGATGTTGTTGATGAGGTCTTCGCCGGTGATGGGATAGGCCGTCTCGCCGCGTATCGCCCGGGCGAACGCTACCAGATTGTCTTTGACGGGCTCCGCGGGCGGCACTTCGATAACGGCGATCGGCCCCCCGGCCATCGCCGAGGTCACGACCCAGCCGGCGGGCGCTTCGAGGTGCGCTTTGTCGCGAATGTCGATCCAGCCTCGCGAGCCATACACCGCAAAGCGCGAATAAACGGCATGGCAAGTGAAGCAGACACATAAGCCGTGCCCCCGCCACTAAAACGGACATGCACGCTCATGGTGTCGCCCTGCGGAATCTTGGACGAGAGGTGTTCGCATGAAAACGCGCAAGTCACGCGCTCGGCCCAGAAGGGCCGTCGCAAGGTCAGTCAGATGAATGCCAGTTGCTGTCATGCCTCCGACAGGCGCTTCTCGTCCATCAAGCGCCAATTGCCGGGGTCGAGCGCGGTAAACTTGTCATGGCTGAAATCGCCTTCGACCTGCTGGATTCGTCCAAGCCGTCCTGACCGCGCCATTGCCAGCATGTGGGCCACCGGCGATCTTCTGCAGCGCCTCTCATGGCCCGTGCCGATAGGACCAGGTTGTTTTTGGCGCAGGCGTCTACAGCGACTTCGGCCTTTTTCCGGTCAATGCCAAAGGCTTTTCGCAGAAAATGTGCTTCCTTGCGGCAACAGCACGCTTGATTTGCTCGGCGTGAAGCGAATGAGGCGTGGCAAGGATGACGGCCTCCACACCAGGGTGCTGGAGGGCTTCCGTTCGCTGCCTAGTGCTTAGTTGGCCTCGGCAAATTCCGTCCCCGGCTGGATTGGGCTCAGCGGCGCAGAAGTTATCTCGACGATATCGTCCTTTGCCTTCTGCAGCGCGGCGGTCATCTTCTTGCCCCACCAGCCGAGGCCAATCATCGCGACTTTGACGGGGCGGCTCGTGCCCTCTTCAAGATCTCAACCTCTGCGGGTCTCCCATCTCGACCTGTCCCGACTGCGGATTCCTTCACGCTTGATCACTCCCCTTGACGGGTCCCTTTGCCCGCGAAAGGCTCGCGCGAGCATTGACCGCTTATGCTTTTTGAGGCGCCGGAGGCGTGCATCACCTCGCGCATCAAAACGGTAATCCGGGGTGCGGCAGGCGACTATATTTCAAATTTTCCCATCACTGGGGGTTTGTGTGCCCCAATCACACCGCTATCCTCGTGGGGCTGAAACGCGGAGATGGGGCTGACGCAATGACAATCGAACGGATGAGGGACATTCACGCTTTTGTTCACGTCGCCGAGGCAAAGAGCTTTACCGCGGCAGCGGAACGTATCGGTCTGTCGAGGTCGGCGGTGGGCAAAAGCGTCGTGCGGCTCGAGGATCGGCTTGGCGTACGCTTGTTGCAACGCACGACCCGTAGTGTCTCCCTGACCAGCGAAGGAGCCGTTTTTCACGAACGCTGCATTCGCATCCTCGCTGACCTCGACGAGGCGGAGATGTCGATGTTGAGTCACTCGCAAGCACCGCGTGGCCGCTTGCGCTTGGAATTGCCGGTCTCGTTCGGACGGTTGCACGTACTGCCAATCGTGAATCAATTCATGAGCAAATGGCCCGAGATCTCCCTAAACGTCTCCTTCAATGATCGATTTGTAGATCTGATAGACGAGGGCATCGACCTGGCCATCAAGATGGCGGAAGCGACGACAGCCGGTTGATGACTCGATTGCTGGCGCCTCACCATCTAGTGAACTGTGCCTCGCCGGCCTATTTGAAAACTCACGGAGTTCCGACGAATATCGATGAACTCGCGAGCCACAGCTGCCTCGCCTTTGTTCACGGCGGACGCCCAGGCGATTGGCGTTTCAGCATTGACGGGCACA
>CAWJRE010000036.1:0-95234 GCA_963845075.1 uncultured Alphaproteobacteria bacterium
GCGCTACTGACCGACCTGTATCAGATCAACATGATGCAGGCGTACCTGGACCGGGGGGCGACGGATACGGCCGTTTTCGAGCTGTTCGCCCGCAATCTGCCGCCCCGTCGCGGCTTCCTGGTCGCGGCCGGACTGGAGCAGGCGCTGCAATACCTTGAAACCCTGGAGATTTCCCCGGCCGAGATCGAATGGCTCAAAAGCACCGGGCGCTTTCGGCCGAACCTGATCGACTATCTTTCCTCGTTGCGCTTCACCGGCGACGTGCATGCCATGCCGGAGGGGAGCGTTTTCTTCGCCAACGAGCCGATCCTGCGCGTGACCGCGCCGCTGCCGCAGGCGCAGTTCGTCGAATCGCGGCTGATCAATATTGTGCACTATCAGACTCTGATCGCCGCCAAGGCGGCGCGCATGATGCTGGCGGCGCCCAACAAGGTGCTGGTCGATTTCGGCTTCCGCCGCGCCCACGGCGCCGAAGCGGGCCTGATGGCGGCGCGCGCGAGCTACCTTACCGGCTTTGCCGGCACCGCAACCGTGCTGGCCGGAGAGGAATTCGGCATTCCGATCTACGGCACCATGGCGCATTCCTTCATCGAGTCGTTCGATGACGAGAGCGCGGCCTTCGCGGCATTCGCCCAATCGCGGCCGGACAATCTGGTGCTGCTGATCGACACCTATGATGTCGAGGCGGCGGCGCGAAAGGTGGTGGCGCTGGCGCCCAAGCTTGCAGCAGGCCGGCATCACCATTCGCGGCGTGCGTCTTGATTCCGGCGATCTGATCGCGCTGTCGCGCAGCGTGCGCGCCATTCTCGATGCCGGCGGACTGCAGGCGGTGACCATCTTCGCAAGCGGCGGGCTCGATGAAGATGACCTCGCGGTGTTTGCGAAGGAGAATGCGCCGATCGACGGGCTTGGCATCGGCACCGCCATGACGACGTCGTCCGACGTGCCGGCGCTCGATGTCGTTTACAAACTGCAGGAATATGCCGGCGTGCCGCGGCGCAAGCGCTCGGCGAACAAGGCCACCTGGCCAGGCCGCAAGCAGGTCTGGCGGCGCTACGGCGCCGACGGCCGCATGGCTGGCGATATCCTTTCGCTCGAAGCGCCGTCGCAAGAGAGCGCACGGAAGGAAAACGGCGAACCGCTCGTGCGGCTTGTCATGCGAAATGGGAAGCGGGTCGCGCCGGCGCCGTCGCTCGAGGACATTCGACGGCACAGCAAGCGCGAGTTCGAACGTCTGCCGGCGCCGTTGCAGCGGCTCGACCCCGGCGCCGCTTATCCCGTTGAAGTGGCGCAAGTCCTGCGCGATCTCGCCGACGAAGTCGACCGCCGTCTCCTCGCCCGGCGGGCAAAATGAAGGCGCGTCACCGCGAGCCGCTTAGGATTAATTTCGCTTCGCGAAAGAATGGGCTCGCTCGCAGTGGGCAGGCGGCTGAAAACGGACGAAATGTTATCAACTTACGGCAGCGCACCGCGCCTGTTTGCAACGCACAAAAATGATTGACTCCGGCAAAAAGACGGCAGAGATTACAGAAATGTAAAGGGCCGGTATGTTGATGCGTCATCAAGCTGTCATTCCCCCGTCGAGCCTACCTTCGCTGATGATGCCTTGCCCGGTTTGTGCAGGCCGAATGGTCTACAGCACCAAACGTCCATCCTCCTCCGAGCTTGAAGATACGGTCTATGCGTGCCGCAGTTGCGGCGCCGAGCTGATCCGCACATCGGTTCGTCAAGCGCCGCGCGCTGGGCGAGTGAAGAGTGCTGAAGCGGCGTAAGCTCGTCATTCCGGCCGAGCGAGAGCCGAAGTCCGTAACCTCAATCGTTCGAGAATAAAGACTCAAGCGCCCGTCCTCCGGGCGCGGTGACTATGATTCCGGGCCCCTCGCTTGCGCTCGGCCCCGGAATGACGCCTACGCCAATCCCATTTGCCGCAGCCGGGCGCGGCCGACGATGCCGTAAGGATTGGCCATCGTCTCGAACAGCTCGAAGTGGTTGTAGCCCTCGGCGACGATCAGCTCCGCGCTTTTTCCTTTGGCTTTGAGCGCGGCGAAGAAGTCGCGGGACTGGCGCTGGAATTCCGGCGTCTCGCAAGTGCCGTAGGCGATGACGAGCGGCATCGTGATGCCATCGATGTGGCGCTGCGGGCTCAGTGCCTCTTCCGTCGCATCGGTGAATTTGACGTAGGCCGAGCGGGCCGAGCGCCGCACCGGCGCAAGATCGTACATGCCGCCGACAAGCAGCGCGCCTTTGCAGAAATCCGCCGGCAGATTTTGTTCGCGCCAGCCGCGCGACAGCGCGCAGGCCGCAAGATGCGCGCCGGACGAATGCGCCGATACATAAAAGCGGTTGCGGTCGCCGCCGAAACTCTCGGCGTTGTGCCAGGTCCAGGCGATGGCGCGCGCCACCTGCTCGGCCATCGGCACAAGATCACCGCCGGTCTGGCCGGCATTGATGAAATCGATCAGCACCGCGTGCGCGCCGGCGCCGACCATCGCTTCGGCGATGAACGCGGTTTGCGCCGCGCTGCCGCGGAGCCACGCTCCGCCATGGACGAAGACATTGACGGGCGCCCCTTCTTGTTTTCCTCCCCCGCCAGCGGGCGAGGGTAGGGAGGGGGTGTGAGCGCGATAGACGTCGAGCCTTTCATCCTCGCTTGGCCCATAGGCGAGGCGGTAGGGGGCACCCAGAATTTCGCGCGTCGCCTCGCTCGCGGCCGCGATCCGGCCGAGGATCAGATCCATGTTCGGCGCATACGCCGCCTGATTATAGGCGTCGTCGAGCGTCTTCTGGTCCATGTCGCGCCAGACCAGCGGGCCGCGCGCGGAGGAGGGCTGTTGCATCGAATCCGGTGCTCTTTCATCCGCTCGTCCCCGCGAAGGCGGGGACCCAGCGCTGGATTCCCGCTTACGCGGGAATGAGCGGAACGGTATTACCCCAAATTCAGCGCCTTGAAGAAGTCGTTGCCTTTGTCGTCGATCACGATGAAGGCCGGGAAATCCACCACCTCGATGCGCCAGATCGCTTCCATGCCGAGCTCGGGATATTCGATACACTCGACCTTCTTGATGCAATGCTCGGCAAGGTTGGCGGCGGTGCCGCCGATCGAGGCGAGATAGAAGCCGCCGTATTTTTTGCACGCGTCGCGCACGCTGGCGGCGCGGTTGCCTTTCGCCAGCATCACCATCGAGCCGCCGGCGGCCTGGAACTCGGCGACGAAGGAATCCATGCGGCCGGCCGTGGTCGGGCCGAACGCGCCCGAGGCATAGCCCTCCGGCGTCTTGGCCGGGCCGGCATAATAGACCGGATGGTTCTTAAAATAATCGGGCAGCGGCTCGCCGCGCTCGAGCCGTTCGCGGAGCTTCGCGTGCGCGGCGTCGCGCGCCACGATCATCGGGCCCGAAAGCGACAGCCGCGTCTTGATCGGGAATTTGGCGAGTTGCGCCAATATCTCCTGCATCGGCTTGTTGAGGTCGATCTTCACCACCTCGCCGCCGAGCTTCGACGTATCGATCTCCGGCAGATATTTCGCCGGATTGTGCTCGAGCTCTTCCAGGAACACGCCGTCGCGCGTGATCTTGCCCAGCGCCTGGCGGTCGGCCGAGCACGAGACGCCGAGCCCGATCGGCAGCGAGGCGCCGTGGCGCGGCAGCCGGATCACGCGCACGTCGTGGCAGAAATATTTGCCGCCGAATTGCGCGCCGACGCCGAGCGACTGCGTCATTTTCTGAATCTCTTGCTCCATCTCCTTGTCGCGGAAAGCGTGGCCGTCTTCCGAGCCGTGGTCCGGCAGCGTGTCGTAATATTTGCAGGAGGCGAGCTTGACGGTTTTCATCGTCATCTCGGCCGAGGTGCCGCCGATGACGATGGCCAAGTGATAAGGCGGGCAGGCTGCGGTGCCGAGCGTCAGCACCTTCTCTTTCAGGAAGGCGAGCAGGCGATCGCGCGAAAGGATCGACGGCGTCGCCTGGAACAGAAACGCCTTGTTGGCCGAGCCGCCGCCCTTGGCGATGAACAAAAACTTGTAGGCTAAGTCGGCATCGCCCGCGCCTTCGGCATAGAGCTCCACCTGCGCCGGCATGTTGGAGCGGGTGTTCTTCTCCTCGAACATGGAAAGCGGCGCGAGCTGCGAATAGCGCAGATTGCGCTTGAGGTAGGCGTCGCGCGCGCCTTCGGCGAGCGCCGCTTCGTCGCCGCCGTCGGTCCAAACAAGCCGGCCCTTCTTGCCCATGATGATGGCGGTGCCGGTGTCCTGGCACATCGGCAGCACGCCGCCGGCGGCGATGTTGGCGTTCTTGAGAAAGTCGTAGGCGACGAACTTGTCGTTATCCGAAGCTTCCGGGTCCTCGACGATGTGCTTGAGGCTCGCCAGATGCGCCGGGCGCAGGAGATGATTGATGTCGGTGAAGGCGGCTTCCGCGAGCGCGCGCAAAGCTTCGCGCGGCACCACCAGCACCTCTTCGCCGAGCACGCGCTCGACCCGCAGCCCCTCGGTGGAGATTTTGCGATAGGGCGTCGTGTCCTTGCCGAGCGGAAACAGCGGCGTGTGCTTATAGGGCGGCAAGGGGTGGGCGGTGAGGGGGGCGTTCATCCGGGATGCCAACGTGAGTGGTGATCGCTCTTCAAATAGCGTCCCGGGAGGCTTTCCGCCAGCCGATTGGTTTTGATCGAAGGCGGCTAAAGCATCCACGCCAGCACGCGCCTGTGCAGTTCGGACGCCGGGTCGCCCAGCCGCGCCAGGACGGAAAAGTGGTCCTCTCCGGGCACGTCGATCGTCTCGACATTGATCGCGGCGGCGCGCAGCAGGGTGGCATAGCCATCCATCATCTCGTGCAAGAGGCCGGATTCCTTCGCGCCGGTGATCAGAAGGCCCGGCGGCATGCCGGCGCGGATCAGGTTGACGGGATTCCAAGTCTTGTAATCGCTGATCGCGAACTTGGTTTGCTGCTGGAAGCCGGTGCCGGCAAACGGCTCGATATCGTAGAAGCCGCTGACGCCGATGAAGCCGTCCAGCATATCGGCCGGCAGGCGGGGATCGAATTCCGGCCAGTTGGTCGAGGCCATCGCGGCGGCCAACTGTCCGGCCGCCGAATGTCCCAGCACATACATTCCGCCGGTGCCGGCGCCGGTCGCGTCGCGGTTCTCATGAACGAAGGCGACGGCGCGCCGGCAATCGCCGACGATGTCGCCCAAGCCGGCCGCCGGCGCCAGCCGATAGTTGGGACAAGCAACATGCACGCCTGCCGCCGTGAAGGCCGGCACCAGAAAGTGCATCATCCACTTGTCGAACAAGAACCAGAGGCCGCCGTGAATGGCGATGAGGATCGGTGCGTCGGGCGGCGCGTTCAGCGCCGGGAAGAAATCGATCTCGTTGCGCTCGTCCGGACCATAAGCAAGCTCCAGCCGCGGGGCGGACAGCGTATTGCTGCGCTCGCGGAAAAACGCCTCCCAATGGGCAACGACGGCGGCGTCGATATTGTTGGCGTAGCCGGCATCGAATTCGGCCGGGGTCTTGTAGCCCTTATAAGTCAGCATTTTTGAACCATCCGGCCCGATCGTGCGTATCACCACCGTATTGATCGGCGGGCGATGATAACATCGCGCCGTGAGGAAGCGGCGGCTTGGCAGGCCAGGGGCGGTGGCCAGGCCGGTGTCACGGGCAACTCAAGGGGCGAATACATGGCTGACCGGCAATGGTACACGGGTCGCGACGGCAAGCAGGAAGGCCCGTTTTCGGACGAGCGGCTGCGCGAATTGATCGCGAGCGGCATGGTGCGCGGCGACACGCTGGTCTGGTCGGCGGGCATGACCAACTGGGCCAAAGCCTCGGAAGTGCCGGGGCTGATGCCGGCGCGGCACGTGCCGTCGGTGGCGCCCGGCGCGGCCGCGGGATCGGGAGCGCCGATCGGGCCGTTGTCGCTCGATGTCGGCGTCTGGGCGCTGTTCTGGCGCGCGATGATTCTGGGGTTCTCGGAGCTGGCCGTGATCCCGCTGCCGTGGATCGCGCCGATTTTCATACGCTGGTTCGTCGAGCGGATCCATTTGCCGGGCGGATGGCGCCTTGGCTTCGTCGGCAAGGCGGAAGATATCTGGTGGGTTTTCATTCTCTACGCGCTGTGCGCGGTGGCAGGCGTGGCCTACAGCCCCCTGCAGCTTCTGGCGATTCCGCTGCAGGCCTTTTTGGCGCTGCTGATCGTGCGCTGGTTTTGCACCAATCTCACCTGGGAGGGGCAAACGGAGCCGTTGCGATTCACCGGCGGATATTGGCCGATGCTGGGATGGAGCGTGCTGCTGCCGCTATCGGTCATTACCATCATCGGCTGGGCCTGGGTCGCCACCGCTTGGACGCGCTGGATGTGCCGGAACGTGCAGGGCTCTTCGCGCGAGGTTGTTTTCACCGCCAGCGGCTGGGGCTATCTGTGGCGCGCGCTGGTGGTGGCCGTCACCGCCATCTTTCTCATTCCGATTCCATGGACCGTGCGCTGGTTCACGCGCTGGCTCGTTTCGCAAACTCGCGCTTGTTGAGCGCGGCCAAGCGTAGCTGGGCTGCACGGCTTGAGCTTTCGCGTGACTTCCACTGAGCCAAATCATCGTCTTCTTTGGTGGAGCATGATCTTTTCGGAAAACCGGCTTCCACTTTTCCGGATCAGTTTAATCGGAGACGATGCCCGCACGCCCCGTTCGCGTCGGCCGCTCGGCGACAGGGCTTGGCCTGTTCGCCACCAAGGCGATCGCACGCAGAGCACCCATCGTCAGCTATCGCGGCCCGCGCATTCCCACGGCGCAAGCGCATGAGCGCGAGCGCCGGTTCGGCGCCAAATACATGTTCGAGCTCAATCGCACCTGGACCATCGACGGCTCGCCGCGATGGAATCTCGGCCGTTACGCCAATCACAGCTGCCGGCCCAATGCCGAACCGGTCGCGCGCAAAGGCCGGGTGATGCTCGTGGCTTTGCGGCCGATCGTGCCGGGCGAGGAAATCACCTTCGATTACGGCGACGAGTATTTCGAACTGTTCTTCAAAAAATCCGGCTGTCGGTGTGCTGCTTGCCGCGGGAAGCCGGCGCGTCGCCGGAGCTTTGCGCGTCGGCGCTGACCCTGGCCCGCACAATCTGATTGCGCAGCACCACACAGGCGCCGCCGGCGGCGATCAGCTTGTTGCATAGCGTGTCGAGCGGCGCCCGGTTGTCGTCGCCAATGCGAATGATGGTGCGCGACACCGATCCCATGCCCGGAAGGCGCCCATGCAGAACGATCGGCTCGCGGTCGCCGATCAACGAGGCATACTGCCTTTGCAGCATGCGGTAGGTCTCCCAGGCGCGGCTTTCGGACCAGTTGGAGGTGAGCTGCGCGCCCCAGCGCGGCACATGCGCGGCGATCTGCTGCGCCTTTTCTTTTGGCGCCAGGATCAGGTTGGCGAGCCTGGTGCAGGGAACGCCTTGCGGAATTGTCGTCTCGGCCTTCGGCGGCGGCGAGGGCGAGGCCCATTCATCGACGGTCCAGCCGGTGATGATGGCGACATAATTGCGCGTCTCGCTCGGCAGCGTCCGCTTGCCGGCAAGCCAGGCGCTGACGCGCCCAGGCCCGGCATTATAGCCGGCGGCCGCGAGCCCGAGGTTGCCGAACTGCGCCATCAGGTCGTGCAGATAGCTTGCCGAGTGATGCAGCGCCTGGATGGGATCAAACGGATCGGCGAGGCCGCGCGCGTCCGCGGTTCGCGGCATGAACTGCGCGATGCCTTGCGCGCCTTTGTTGCTCACCGCGAAGGCGTTGAAACGGCTCTCCTGCCAGATCACCTTCGCGAAGAATTCGACCGGCAGTCCGTTCTCCGCCGCCGATTGTTCGATCGTGCGGCAGATGTCGTCGGCCGTCGGAGGGTTGCCGACTTGCGCATTGGGCGCGGCTGGCGGCGATTGCGCAGCCATCTCGCGCGGGCGCGCCGCGAAGGTCGGCTCTGCTCTCAAAGCCGCGAAGGTCGGCTCGACGCTCGATGCCTCCGCGCTTGTTGCATCAGACGAAGGCGCGGTCGCGCTCGCCTGCGCGTGCGCTCCCGCGCTCCAGCAGGCGAGGCCACAGATCAGCAACGGTCCGGTCAATCGGATCATGCGGACCAACGCTTTGCGTTTGCTACCGGTGCTCCGTCAGCGGTCCGGATTGTGGCAGGTAAAATTTTGCCGCCGCCCGGACGCTTACTGTGCAGGGCGCGATCGCAAGGCGATCGCGCTTCGAACGCGGTCGTATTTACAACGCGGTCTTATGTACGGGTCTGCCGTTTATCTACCGTGACGGTATGACACTTACTTTTCGTCTATTTTTCGTCCTTGAACGGATTTTCGGTGGTCCACTTCCAGGTCGGATTTGTTTCCTTGACGTTCACCTGCTTGCCGGCGCGGGATCACGGTCCAGCTGATGGCCTAGCCGCCGACGCCCTTCCCCTTCAGCGCCACGCCGATTTCGTCGAGCACCTTCGGATCCTCGATCGTCGCCGGCATGGTCCAGCTGTCGCCGTCGGCGATTTTCTTGATCGTGCCGCGCAGGATTTTTCCCGAGCGCGTCTTCGGCAGCCGCCCGACGGTGATGGCGAGCTTGAAAGCCGCGACCGGGCCGATCTTGTCGCGGATCAGCGCGACGCATTCCTTTTCGATCTCGGTCGGCGGCCGGTTGACGCCGGATTTGAGCACGATGAAGCCGCACGGCACTTCGCCCTTGAGCTCGTCCTTGATGCCGAGCACGGCGCATTCGGCGACATCCTGATGCGAGGCGAGCACTTCCTCCATGCCGCCGGTGGATAGCCGGTGCCCGGCGACATTGATGATGTCGTCGGTGCGGCCCATGACGAAGATGTAGCCGTCCTCGTCCTTGAAGCCGGCGTCGGCGGTTTTGTAGTAGCCGGGAAACTCCGCGAGGTAGCTTTCCTGAAAACGCTCATCGGCTTGCCACAAGGTCGGCAGGCAGCCGGGGGGCAGCGGCAGCTTGACGACGATGGAGCCCATTTTATTGGCCGCCACCTCGTGGCAGGCTTCGTCGACCACGCGCACGTCGTACCCCGGCATCGCCACGGTCGGCGAGCCGTGCTTGACCGGCAATAGGCCAAGCCCCACCGGATTGCCGGCGATCGCCCAGCCGGTCTCGGTCTGCCACCAGTGATCGATCACCGGCACGCGCAGCATCTGCTCCGCCCATTCGAGCGTCGCCGGATCGGCGCGCTCGCCGGCAAGAAACAGCGTGCGGAATTTCGACAGGTCGTGCTGCGCCAGCAGCTTGCCGTGCGGGTCTTCTTTCTTGATGGCGCGGAAGGCGGTCGGCGCCGTGAACAAGGCGCGGGCGCCATGCTCTGAGATCACCCGCCAAAAAGCGCCGGCGTCGGGCGTGCCGACCGGCTTGCCCTCATAGAGGATCGAGGTGCAGCCGTGGAGAAGCGGGCCGTAGACGATGTAGCTGTGGCCGACCACCCAGCCGATGTCGGATGCGGTCCACCAGACTTCGCCCGGATCGATGCCGTAGAGATTTTTCATCGACCATTTGAGCGCGACCATGTGGCCGCCATTGTCGCGCACCACGCCTTTCGGCCGCCCGGTCGTACCCGAGGTGTAGAGAATGTAGAGCGGGTCGGTGGAAGCGACCGGCACGCAATCATAAACCGAACGGGCGTGGATCAGCGCATGATCGCGCACCGCCGCCCAATCGTGATCACGGCCGGCGATCATGGTCGCTTCCGCTTGCGGCCGTTGCAGGATCAAACACGCGCTCGGCTTGTGCTGGGCAAGCGTGATGGCTTCGTCGAGGAGCGGCTTGTAGTGCACGATGCGGCCCGGCTCGATGCCGCAGCTCGCCGACAGAATCACTTTCGGTTTGGCGTCGTCGATGCGGGTCGCCAATTCGCGCGCGGCGAAGCCGCCGAAGACGACGGAGTGAACGGCGCCGATGCGCGCGCAGGCGAGCATCGCGATCACGGCTTCCGGCACCATCGGCATATAGAGAATGACGCGGTCGCCTTTCTCGACGCCGAGATCGCGCAGCATGGCGGCGAGCACCTGCGTCTCGGTCAGCAGCCGGTGATAGGTGAGGGTGCGCTTGGCGCCGGCGAGCGGCGAATCGTAGATGATGGCGACTTGATCGCCGCGTCCCGCATTCACATGCCGGTCGAGCGCGTTGTAGCAGGTATTGCTCACCCCGCCGGGAAACCAGCGGCCGTAGATGCCGGCTTTGGGGTCGAAGGTCGCCGCAGGCTTTTCGAACCAGTCGAGTTCGTTCGCCGCCTCCGCCCAAAAGCCTTCCGGGTCGCGCTGCCAGCGTGCGTAAACCTCGTGGTAGCGGCTCGACCGGGCGTCCATGGCGTTCCTCCTACTCATTATGGCCTCGTTATATCGCCGGACCTGGGCAGCGAATAGAGAGCGGCCAATGCCGGCCAAGCGGATGGCGAGAAGCGAATAGCGAATGGGGAAGGCTGTTCCATTTCGCCACCGGCCATTCGCTATTCGTTTAGCGCCATTCCTAATTTGCTGGAGTCAGGGACGGCGCTTTGATCTATGTCAGAGGCTCTTTGGCCGCCGGCGCAAATTGACCGTGATCACCGATCCGCTGTTCTACCTTCTCGCCATTCCGGCCGTGACCTTCCTCGGGCTGAGCAAGGGCGGTTTTGCCGGTCTCGGCATGCTGGCGACCCCGCTGCTCGCGCTGATCGTGCCGCCGCTCGAAGCCGCGGCGATCCTGTTGCCGATCCTGATCGTCCAGGATGCGATTTCGGTCTGGACCTATCATCGGGCGTGGAGCGCCTGGAACTTGAAGGTCTTGCTGCCCGGCTCCGTATTCGGTGTCGCCGGCGGCTGGCTGTTCGCGCGCTTTTTCTCCAATGCCGCGATCGAGCTGACCGTCGGCACGATCGCGCTGACATTCGTCCTCTATGTGTGGCTCGGCGCGCGGCTGCGCGCCTATCTGGGGCGTCCGCCGGTCAAGCCGCAGCGGCCGCATGCCGCCATGGGCGTGTTCTGGGGCGCGATGTCCGGCTTCACCTCGACGCTGATCCAGGTCGGCGGGCCGCCGTTTCATATTCACATCCTGCCGCAGCGCTTGGAAAAGCTGACCCTGGTCGGCACCACGGTCATTTTCTTCACCATCGTGAATTGGATGAAGATCATTCCTTATTTCGCGCTCGGCCAGTTCTCGACCCGCAACATGGCCACGTCGGCGCTGCTGCTGCCGCTTGCGGTCGCCACCAACTTTCTCGGCGTCTGGCTGGTGCGGATCACGCCGACCGATCGCTTCTACCGAATCGCCTACATCTTGATGCTGCTGATCGCGATCGCCTTGCTCTGGCAGGGGGCGAGGGGATTTGTCTCAAGCGCATAGCGAATGGTGAGCGAATGGCGGGCAGGCGCCAAGCATAAGAACCTTTTCACTATTTCGCTATTCGCTATTTCCCTATTCGCTATTTTGGCTAGGCTTGGCGCAAAGGGAGGCGACGCGCATGTCGACGCCATACGACACCGACCTCGACCGCAACGCGGCAAACTTCCAGCCGCTGACCCCGCTGTCCTTCCTGGCGCGCGCGGCCGAGGTTTATCCGGAAACGCCGGCGATCATCCATGGCGGGTTGTCGCGGAATTACCGGGAGTTTTATGCGCGCGCCAAGCGGCTGGCCTCGGCGCTGGCGCGGCGCGGCATCAAGCGCGGCGACACTGTGTCGGTGATGCTCGCCAACACGCCGGCGATGATCGAGGCGCACTACGGCGTGCCGATGACCGGCGCGGTTCTCAACACGCTCAACACCCGGCTCGATGCCGCCATCCTCGGCTTCACGCTCGATCACGCCGAGACCAAAGTGCTGATCGTCGATCGAGAGCATTCCAAGGTGATGAAGGATGCGCTGGCGCGCGCCAAGGTAAGACCCTTGGTCATCGACTACGACGATCCGGAATACGGCGGCGCCGGCGAGCGGATCGGCAGCACCGAATACGAGGATTTTCTGCGCGAGGGCGATGAGGATTTCGCCTGGCTGATGCCGAACGACGAATGGGACGCCATCTCGCTCAACTATACCTCCGGTACCACCGGCGATCCAAAAGGCGTCGTCTATCACCATCGCGGCGCTTATTTGCTCGCGCACGGCAACGTCATTACCTGCGGCATGGGCAAGCACCCGGTCTATTTGTGGACCTTGCCGATGTTTCACTGCAACGGCTGGTGCTTTCCATGGACGTTGTCGATCGTCGCCGGCACGCATGTCTGCTTGCGCGCCGTGCGCGCGGCGCCGATCTTCAGCGCCATCGCCGACTACAAGGTTACGCATCTGTGCGGCGCGCCGATCGTGATGTCGACGCTGCTCAATGCGCCGGCGCACGAGAAGAAGCCGTTGCCGCATGTCGTTCAGTTCGCGACCGCGGCTGCGCCGCCGCCGGAGGCGGTGCTGGCGGCGATGAAGGATGCGGGTTTCAACGTCACGCATCTCTACGGACTGACCGAGACTTACGGCCCCGCGAGCATCAACGAATGGCACGGCGAGTGGGAAGCGCTGGAGCTTGCCGACCAGGCGGCCAAGAAGGCCCGCCAGGGCGTGCGCTATCCGGTGCTCGAAGGGCTCGATGTGCTCAACCCCGAAACCATGCAGCCGGTACCGCGCGACAGCCAGACGCTCGGCGAGGTCATGTTCCGCGGCAACGTGGTGATGAAGGGCTATTTGAAGAATAAGACCGCGACCGAAGCGGCCTTCGCCGGCGGCTGGTTTCATTCCGGCGATCTCGGCGTCGTTCATCCCGACGGCTATATCCAGCTCAAGGATCGCTCGAAGGACATCATCATTTCCGGCGGCGAGAACATCTCTTCGATCGAGGTCGAGGATGCGCTTTACAAGCATCCCGCCGTCTCCGCCGTCGCCGTGGTCGCCAAGCCCGACGAGAAATGGGGCGAAACGCCCTGCGCCTTCGTCGAGCTCAAATCCGGTGCCAGCGCGACCGCCGAGGAGCTGATCGCCTGGTGCCGCTCGCATCTCGCCGCTTACAAATGTCCGCGCCACGTAGTGTTCGCGGAAATTCCGAAGACCTCGACCGGCAAGCTGCAGAAATTCAAGCTGCGCGATGTGGCGAAGGGGGTGTGACTGGCAGCATTTTACCAGCTCCCTAAAACGCCAACGCCCGGCGCAAGGCCGGGCGTAAAAAACTCCGCGTCACACCCGCTTCGCGAGCGTGCGCCAACAATTCATCGGAAGTGGATCAACTAATGGACGCTGACTTCGTGCTTCAGCCGCACAATCTCGTCCTTCACGTACAACTTGCGCCGTTTGAGTTCTACGACCTTCAGATCGTCGGTCGATGGGTGGGTCAACGCTTCGCTGATTTCCTGCTCTAACGCCTGGTGCCTTTTCTCGAGTTCCGCAAGATGCAATTCGATCGCCATCTGGCTATCTCCTTAGCGCCTAGTGCCTCCGACCCCGTGCGTGCAAACCCAGTACGTATAATGCGATGCTACACCAATGTGACTAAGAACCAAGATACTCCTTTTGCCGCGCCGAGAAAATCCCCACTGTGCACCGTTTCGCGCCGGGCTTGTTGGATATTCAATAAAACGTAATAATCCATCGTAACTTACGATCAACGACTGGTGCCCGCTCCCGACGTTGGTGGTAGACAGCCGCATCCTCCGACACGAACTTCCGAAAGGCCTGGGGCGCTGGCAAATATGTGGTTTTGGTGCCGCTTTCGATTTGAAGTTGCTGGGCACGCGTGCGGCAACCGTTCGGGGAGCTTCACATCCGCGGCACGGCCCAAAGCGGTTCCCGGGTCACACCCAGGCAAGCGCTTCCGGGATATGTCCTACCGTGCCGCGGCACGACCAAGACGGCGATGACGCAAGAGGAAGAAGGCGAGCTTCGGGCCGAGCTGCTGCGCCTGCAGCAAGAGCATCGCGACCTCGACGCCGCGATCGCCGCGCTGCAGGCTTCGCCCGGCGCGGATATCATCCAGGTTCAGCGCCTCAAGAAGCGCAAGCTGCAACTGCGCGACCGCATCACGTTTATCGAAGACCAGCTCACGCCGGATATCATCGCCTAGAGGCTATGATCCCGGAAAGGTGGAAACCGGTTTTTCGGATCATGCTCTAAAACGAACAACCTAGATCGTAATCCGATTCGATTGAATTGGATTACGGTCTAGTTTGCCTGTGCGGCAGGGGGAGAGTGACTCTCCTTCCGCGCCATCTTGCGGGCATACATCGCTGCATCCGCGCGTGCGAGCACATCAACGGGCGTATCGAGCGGACCGATGGCGGTCACGCCGGCGGAAGCACCGACCACCATGGTGGAAGCGCCCCAACGTACCGGCGTCGCATAGACGGCTTTTTCCAGAGCTTCGGCTTTGCTGAGCGCGTCGGCTTCGGTCATGTTCCACAAGAGCACGACGAACTCGTCGCCGCCGATGCGCGCGACGATATCCGAAGCGCGCACTTCGCGCAGCAGTGCAGACGAAATAGCCTTGAGCATGGTGTCGCCGGCGGCATGGCCATGGCGGTCGTTGACGGGCTTGAATTCGTCGAGGTCGAGATAAACCAGCGCCGCGGTCGCGCGATAGCGTTTGACGTAGGCCAGTGAGCGCGCGAGGGCGCGCTCAAAGCCGCGGCGGTTGAACGTTTGCGTCAGCGGATCGACATCGACCCGGTTCTCCAGTTCGCCGATCCGCAGACGCGACGCAGCGAGCTCCGCCGAAAGCCGCTCGACCTCGGCGGCAAGCCGCGCGGCTGCCGAACCTGAGCGCGGCTTTGGCGCTTTCGACTCTGCGTCTTTGGCTTGTGCCTCGGCGGCCTTGCGCGGCGTCGCCGATCGCGCCGGATCAGGCGCAGTGCTCTGGTCGCGCGAGCTTGCTGTTTTGTGTTTCACGCCCCGATCGCCCCGCCCAAGCGAATCACAAGGCGATATTAGCGCCCCCCGGACGCGGCTGAAGGGCTTGCGCTGAGGCTGCCAGAGAAGACCGCGGCAGATTGCCGCGGACAAGCATCAAAAGCCTTGAAGGAGAAGCGGAATTCCTGCGGCGGGGTCAGGGCGCCTGCAGGTAGCCAAGGGGATCGCGCTGCGCGCTCGCAAAGGCGGCTGCGGTCAAGGGGCGTCCGAACACCGCGCCGGTGTCGAGATTCAGGCGGTTGCCGCGAAAATCCGGGATGCCGTCGGTTTGCGGTGTGTGACCGTGAACGATCAGGCGGCCGTAATCGCGCGCGTCCGAAAGAAATGGCTCTCTAATCCAAATAAGATCGTGGTCGCTTTGCGCGCCGAGCGGCTTCTGCGGATCGACGCCGGCATGCACGAAAAAACGCCGGCCGTCGTCGTGGCAGAGCGGAAGCGAGCGCAGCCAGGCGACGTGTTCGTGCGGAAGGTCGCGTGCGTCGTCGATGCTGTAGCTCTGCAGTGTGGCGGTGCCGCCTTCGCGCAACCAGAGCTCCGCGTCCGTCTCGCCGTCGACGATTTCGACCGCGACGGCCTCGTGATTTCCTTTCAGCGCAACCACGCGATCCGGCTGCCGCGATTGCAGATCCATCAGCGCCTCGATGACGCCGCGACTGTCCGGACCGCGATCGATATAATCGCCGAGAAAGACGAAAGTCGCCGAGCGCCCATCGGCGTGTCGCGCGCAGAGCGTCATGAGATCGCGCAGTTTCTGCAGCGAGCCGTGAATATCGCCGATCGCATAGACGAGCGGCGCGTCGCCGACATCCGGAGCGGCTTTCGCCGATAAATGATGGCCGTATTCAGGCACGGTCGTTCAGTCCGCATTCACGAAAACATGGGAATCTTGAGTCCGGGGTCGACTTGAGTGGTTGAACGCAGGTCTCGATGTTCGAGGTGATGTCATGAGGAAGTTTCTGACTGCTCTGGTCGCGGTGCTCGCCATCGGCGCGACAACTCTTGCGATGTCTAGTCCAGCTTCGGCCCAATGGCGAGGCGGCTGGGGCTGGCGCGGCGGCTGGGGCTGGGGCCCCGGTCCATTTCTGGGCGGTGCATTGCTTGGTGGCGCGCTCGCCGCCGGAATGGCCGCACCGTATTACAACTACGGCCCCTACTACCCGTATGGACCGTATTACGGCTATGGCTGCCGGCGCGTGTGGAACGGCTACTACTGGGTGACCGCCTGCTACTGATCTGCGTACCGGCATAACCGGCAGAAGAGCGGGGAAGAAAAGATCGTCCCCAGTCGGGGACGGTCTGCTCTGTGTAGGCCCGCACCAAACTTCCGCCAAAGATTTCAGTTCCAATAGGCATTGGTAGGGCGAGGATTCCGGGGGTAACGGGGACTCCCGCTTCATCGATTTCATCGTTGCGGATCGGCGACCCGGCGATCCCTGAGGAGAACAAATGCACAAGTCGATCATCGCGCTTGTCGGCGCGGCGGGTATCGGCGTCGCCACCTTGGCCGCTCCCGCGCCCGCGAGCGCCGATTGTATTGGGTGCGCCATCGGCGCAGGCATTCTGGGAGGTGTTGCAGCCGGCGCGATCATCGGCGGCGCCATTGCGAACAGTCCGCCGCCGCCCCCGCCCGGCTACTATCCACCTCCACCGCCCGGCTACTATCCCCCGCCGCCCGGCGCCTATGGCCCACCGCCGCCTCCCGGGGCCTACGCCGAGCTGGCTCCCGGCTGCTATTGGGGACGCCGCAACGTATGGGTTGAGGGCTACGGTTATCAGCGCCGGACGATTCAGATCTGTCCCTGACGCCTGGCTTCTCGATCGCGAGGTGTCACCGTGATTTTCCCGGCCGGCTGGTTTGAGCCGGCCGGCTTGCTTTTGTGGCAAATGGTGCCGGCTGGACCCAAACATGACCTGTTGGTGCGATAAGCTGTCGGCGTAAAGGCTCCTCGGGCGAGAGATTTAGACCGTGCGCTCTCTGTCATTCTGGCGTGATGCAAGTGCCGGCGGCGTCGATGCCGCGCGAGCGTTGGCTCGGCGCGCGGTCGCCGCGTTTCACGCCTATGTCTGGAACGAAGATTCGCGCGCGCTCTGGATGCCCTGGGCCATGATCGCGCTCAAGTTCGGCGCCGTCGTTGCGGTCTGCCTCTATCTCAGCATGGCTGCGATCCTCTACTTCACGCAGCGCTCGATGATGTACTTCCCGGACCCTGTCCACACCAGCCCGGCGCAGGCCGGATTGTCGGAAGCCCAAGAGGTGGAACTGAAAGCGGCCGACGGCGAGTACAGTCTCGCGTGGCATGTTGCGCCGCGCCAGGACCGGCCGGTGATTCTTTATTTTCACGGCAATGGCGGTGCGCTTCGCTACCGCGTCGAGCGCTTCCGCACGCTTATCCGGGACGGCATCGGCCTGGTGGCGCTCGAGTATCGGGGCTACGGCGGCAATACCGGCACGCCCACGGAAGCCGGCCTAATCGCGGACGCCGAAGCCGCTTACGCGTTTGCCGCGGCGCGCTATCCGGCCAAGCGGATCGTGCTCTGGGGCGAATCCCTTGGCACCGGCGTCGCGGTCGCGCTCGCGGCGCGCAAGCCGGTCGCGCGGTTGATTCTGGAAGCGCCTTTCACCTCGGCGGCCGCCGTCGCCGGCAGCCGTTACTGGTACATGCCGGTGCGCCTTTTGATGAAGGATCAATACCGTTCCGATGAACTCATCGGTCGAGTCACGGCTCCGGTTCTCATCCTGCACGGCGCACGCGACCATGTCGTTGCCTTTGCCATGGGCGAGCAGATGTTCGAGTTGACCACCGCGCCCAAGCACATCGTGCGTTTCCTCGATGGCGACCATGAGGATCTCGATGCGCAGGGTGCGTTGCACGCGGTCGGCCGCTTTCTCGCCGGCGACTTGGATAAGGCGCCGCGCCCGTCGCGCCCGTAGCCCGGATTGAGCGTCAGCGAAATCCGGGATCGGCCGAGAGGTTTCTCCCGGGTTTCGTTTCACTCAACCCGGGCTACGAGCAGTGCCACAAATCATTGCGGGACGGTCATGATCTCCAGCACATGCCCGTCGGGATCGCGGAAATAGAGGCCCCGGCCGCCGCCCCAGTCGTTGGGCTTGCCGTCATCGAGACTCCAGGGCGCGCTGCCGAAAGCGATCTTGGCTTTCTTGATGCGGTTAAAGATCGCGTCGAACTCGCGCTTGCTGACGTGAAAAGCGAGATGGTGGCTTTCAAATTTGCTGTCGTCGTCGAACAGCAGCGTCAGGGTCTTGTTGATCCGCACCGGCGCGAAATAGCCGGCTCGTCCGCGCTTGAGTCCGAAGATATGCGCGAAGAATTTCGCCGCCGCAGCCTTGTCGCGCGCCGGCACGATCGTGTGGTTGAGCGTGATCATGCGCCGTTCCCTCATCATCGACAGCGGGTGAGAGCTCGGGAGGACGGTGTCGAGGGCGGATCAGTCCTCGCTGTCCGCGTCCGCGCCGCGGCCGCATCTTAGAACGTCTGGTACGATTGCCCGACCTTGCCTCCGACCCGCGCGAAACCCGCTTTCGCCGGCTCGTATGTGTTGTTGATGTTAAGCGCCTTGGCGTAAGACCCGGCCGCCTTTTCCTTGTCGCCGAGGCGCTCGTAAGCAAGCCCGCGGCTCGCCCAGGCCTGCAGGTTTTGCGGTTGCATTTGCACCGCTTCGTCGAGATCGCTCGCCGCTGCTTTGGGGTCGCCGAGCGCCAAGTTGCTGAGCGCGCGCGCCACGAACAGATCGGCCTTCTGTGTCGTCAGCCCGAGCGCCGTGGTGAAGTCATCGACGGCGACCTGGTGCTGACGCTGACTCTGATACAGGAGACCGCGATTGTAATAAGCCTGGGCGTTGTCGGGACGAAGCGCTATCGCCTTGTTGAGATCGGCAAGCGCCTGAACGTGGCTGCCCTGTTGCCGATGGACGATGCCGCGCCCGAGATAGGCGGCCGCGTAGTTGCCGTCGATGCTCAGCGCCTTGTTGTAGTCGGCCAGCGCCAGTTCCAGCTTGCCGCTCTGGCGGTGCAGCAGCCCGCGATTGGCGTAGGCCTGCGCATAATTCGGATCGAGGCTGATCGCCTTGTTGAAATCAGAGAGCGCCGCGTCCGCGTTGCCGGCATCGGCAAGCACGGAGCCGCGCATATTGTAGGCCTGCGGATCGTCCGGATGTTTCTGGATGACCTCGCTCAGCGAGGCCAGATTGGATTGGGACGGTGCGATCGGCGCTTCGTTGTCCGGAGCGCCAATATTACTCAGGCCCGAGCAGGCGGTCAGTGCCAGCAGACCGAGTGCCAAGAGGCCCAGGACCAACAGATTGAGCGATGGACATCGCTTCGCCATGGGCGGCCATTGCTGCTGGCTCTGTGCCGCCGCGGCGCGGATGAATGCCTCAGCCGAAGCGAGGCGCGCGAGGCGGACCGGAGCGGCCGCCACCTGCGGCGGCAGTGACGGGCTTGGGCTTCATCGGTAGCAGGCCCTCGCGCTGCAACCGCTTGCGCGCAAGCTTGCGGGCCCGGCGGATCGCTTCCGCCTTTTCCCGTGCCTTTCGTTCCGAGGGCTTTTCGTAGTGGCCGCGGAGCTTCATCTCGCGGAAGATACCCTCGCGCTGCATCTTCTTTTTCAGCGCCTTGAGGGCCTGGTCGACGTTATTGTCGCGAACGAGAACCTGCACGCATCCTCCTTTTCAGTGCGCTCAGTCAGTGCGCTTGGGAAATGGGATCGGGGTGCGGGCCTAAGCGCCCACGCCACCTCGGCGCGCTCTCTACCAGAATGGCCGATGAAAGTCCACCGGTTACGGCAGGGGATGCTCAATCGGCAAAGAGGCGCGTCACGTGCCCCATCTTGCGGCCGGGACGCACGGCGATCTTGCCGTAAAGGTGGACGGCGGCGCCCGGAACGGTGAGCCATTTTCGGTAGTCGTCGACCTCGTGGCCGATCAGGTTGGTCATTTCGACCCGGCTTTTGCGGATCGGCTTGCCGAGCGGCCAACCCGCCACCGCCCGGATGTGCTGCTCGAACTGCGACACCGAGGCGCCGTCGAGCGTCCAATGCCCGGAATTGTGGACCCGCGGCGCGATCTCGTTCACCAAGAGCGTGCCGTCTCCCAACACGAACATTTCCACCGCCAGCACGCCGATATAGTCGAAATGATGCGCGATCGTTTCGGCGATCCGCCGCGCTTCCTGCGCCGTTGCGTCCGAAACGGCGGCGGGCACGCGCGAGACTTTCAGAATGTGATCGCGATGCTCGTTCTCGGTGAGGTCGAAGCATTCGACGGTGCCGTCGGCGGCGCGGGCGGCGACCACCGATACTTCGCGGACGAATGGCACAAAGGCTTCGAGGATAGAGGGCTGAGCGCCGACGTCATGCCAGGCAGCCTCCGCCGCCGCGTCCTTGGCTATCGCCGCCTGGCCCTTGCCGTCATAGCCGAAGCGTCGCGTCTTCAGGACGGCAGGACGACCGATGCGCTCGAGCGCGGCCGACAATTCGGCGGAGGTGGCGACGGCCGCATAGGGCGCGGTGCCGATGCCGAGGCCGGCGATGAAATCTTTTTCGGCGATGCGGTCTTGGGTCGTCGCCAGAATTCTTGGGTCGGGCAGGACCGGCACCAGCGGCGCCAGGAACGCGGCCGTCTCTGCCGGAATGTTTTCGAACTCGTAGGTGACGACATCGACGCTTTCCGCAAAACGCGCCAGCGCTTGCTCGTCGTCATAGTCGGCACGCGTACTCTCGCGCACGACGTCGAATGCGGGCGAGTCGCGGTCGGGTGCGAAGATGTGACACTTGAAGCCGAGCCGCGCGGCGGCAAGCGCCAGCATCCGCCCGAGTTGACCGCTGCCGAGGATGCCGATGGTGGCTCCGGGCTCGAGAACAGGCGCCGCAACGCTCACGCGCCGGAATCCTTGTGCGGGGTCTGCTTCGAATGCGTCTCAGGATCTTTGGGCTTTTCCGCAATCGCCGCGGTTTGCTTCTGCCGCCAGGCCTCCAGACGCTGGCCAAGCGCTGGATCGCTCAGCGCCAAGACGCTTGCGGCCAAGAGTGCCGCGTTGATGGCACCGGCGTTGCCGATCGCAAGCGTGCCCACCGGTATGCCGGGTGGCATCTGCACGATGGAATAAAGCGAGTCCTGTCCGGACAGGGCCTTGGATTCCACCGGCACGCCGAAGACCGGCAAGGTGGTGAGCGCGGCAGTCATGCCCGGCAAGTGCGCCGCGCCGCCGGCACCGGCAATGATCACCTTGAATCCTTCTGCTTTCGCACCTTTGGCGAAGGCATAGAGACGCTCGGGGGTGCGGTGCGCGGAAATGATGCGGGTGTCGTAGGCGACGCCGAGCGCATCGAGCGTTTCGGCAGCATTCTTCATGGTCTGCCAATCGGACTGGCTGCCCATGATAATGGCGACGGATTTCGCTTCCGGCGGCGACAACGGCAAAATCCCCTGCGCGAAGGAAGCGACGGATTATAGGCGCGGGTTCCCGTGTGGCAAGGCGAGGCGCGCTTCAGCGTTAAATTTGTGCCGCGTCGCGTTTGACGCACGCGGCAGGCGGCGGGCACTTGGCTTCCAGGATCGCGCTCAATCGGAAGGAAGATCGGGGCGTTTCAGCCAGGCAATCTTGTTGCTGGTGTCGATCAGGATCAGGTGCGGAGAGAGCCGCACCGGAGGGTCGGACCGCTGCCGGGCGGATTTGGCTACCGTCGCGAGCGCGGCCGCGCATAGTCGATCCGGGTTGCGTTCGCCCTTCGACGCCATCGCAATGATCCGGCGCGCGGCGACTTCACACAGATTGTGCGGCTGGCCGCTTCGCGCGATGGCGGCAACCGCGCTTTCATAGGCAGCGATCAAGGCCGCAGTGGCCGCAGCATCAAAGCCTTGGTTGCGGCGGGAGAACTGAAGTACCTGTCCCATGGACGCGCCAGCAAGAGACGTGAAGGACACAAGCGGCCAAACGGCTTCGGTGATAAGACGCGGCAACTCAAAAAGTTCCATTCAGTACCGACATTCGCCGTCAATTGCTTGCACACGCGCCGCAAATTCTGCGGTGGCCTGCGACTAAGACGCGGACTCTCCGTGAAAGGCGTTGGCAGGTCGTTGGCCTTTTGGCTTACTTTATCCAATCGGCGAGGCGGAGAATTCTGGCGTGGCCGACCATCGCGACGACGTTGCAACAGGCGGCGACAGCAACACCGAACCGGTGATTGTTCTCATCGGCGCATCGGCCGGCGGTGTTCAAGCGTTGCAAAACTTCTTCGGCGCGTTGCCGGTGCGCACCGGCGCAGCCTTTGTCGTCGTCGTGCATCTTGATCCGACGCATCAGAGCGAAATGCCGAGCATCATCGCGGCGCGCACCAGGATGCCCGTTGTGCAAATCGGTCAACGTCAACGACTGGAGGCCGACCACGTCTATGTCATTGCGCCGGACCGCCGATTGCAAATAGTCGATCACGAGATCGAGTCGCTGCATTTCGACGAGCCGCGCGGCCGGCGATCGCCGATCGATCTTTTGTTCCGTTCGCTGGCCCAGCAATTGGGCGACGGGTTCGCCGTCATTCTCAGCGGTGCCGGTTCGGACGGCGCGCTTGGCGCGCGCGCCGTCAAGGAAGCCGGCGGCATCGTTCTGGTGCAGGATCCCAACGAGGCCGAATATTCCTCGATGCCGCGCAGCGCGATTGCTGCCGGCGCGGCGGACTTTGTCTTGCCCGCGCGCGAGCTTGCCGAGTGGCTCGCCGAACTGATCCCGCTCAAGATCGGCGTTGCCGGGTCCGATGCCGGTCAGGTGGACGAAGAATCGTTGCGGCGCGTGTTGGCGCATCTGCGTGCACGCACGGGTCACGATTTTTCCAAATACAAACGTACCACCGTCTTACGCCGCATTGCGCGCCGCATGCAGGTCGTCAGAGCCGAGGATTTGACGGACTACTATGAGGTCATGCGCGACAGTCCCGAAGAGGCGGCGGCCCTTCTCAATGATCTTCTGATTTCTGTGACCACATTCTTTCGCGACGGCGAGGCGTTTCAGAAACTCGCCGAAGACGTGTTGCCGGAATTATTCAAGGACAAAGCCGCCGACGAGACGGTGCGGGTATGGGTCCCGGGCTGTGCAACCGGCGAAGAGGCATACTCGTTCGCCATTCTGCTGCTGGAAGAGGCGGCCCGCCACAAAACGCGCCGCCAGCCGATCCAGGTGTTCGGCTCCGATCTCGATGCGCGCGCGCTCGCTTCCGCGCGCGAAGGCCGCTTTCCGCTGTCCATCGAGGCCGACGTCAGCGAGGAGCGGCTGCGCCGCTTCTTCGTCCGAGACGGCGACCACTATCGGGTGCGGCAGGAGGTGCGCGATCCTGTGCTGTTCGCCGTGCATGATCTCCTGAAGGATCCGCCATTTTCGCACGTAGATCTCATCTCTTGCCGCAACGTGATGATTTACCTCGATCGCGAATTGCAGGAGCAGGTGTGCCGCACGTTTCACTACGCGCTCAATCCCGGCGGCTATCTTTTCCTGGGTTCATCGGAGACGGGCGACCATCCGCCGGGCTTGTTCCGCACCATCGACGGCACGGCACGCATTTATCAATCGACCGCGGTTCCCGGCGACAAGCCCCGGCTGCTGCGGCGCCTGCTCGGTCCGGTGCGACTGCGCGAGCCGCTCGCTCATCTCGGCCGCGCTGTGAGTCCGACCGTCGCTCTGGGCGAAGCCGCTATCCATCGCCGCGCGCTCGAACAGGTGGCGCCGCCGTCCATGCTGGTCGATGAATCTCACCGCGTGGTTCATCTGTCGGAGAATGCCGGTCGTTTTGTCATGCCGTCGGGCGGGCCGCTGAGCGGCGATGCCGTCGATCTGGTGCGGCCCGAGCTGCGCTTTGAATTGCGCTCGGCGTTGTACCGCGCCTTCGAGCAGACCTTGCCGACGCTGAGCGTGCCTGTGCTGGTGCCTTTCAACGGCGCCCGGCATCGGGTTCATCTCATGGTCAAGCCAGTGCCGGAAAGCGGCGCCGACCAGCGTGCAGCCGTTGTGATGTTCATCGAAGGCGAGGAGGTGGACGAAACGGACGCTGCCGCCGAACGTCCGGTGAGCGATGAGACGGTGCGGCGGTTGACCCAGGAGCTCGAATTGACCCAGGCGCGGTTGCGCACCATGCGTGAGGAATCGGACGCCGCCAACCAGGAGCTTCGCGCCGCCAACGAAGAGCTGCAATCGATCAATGAGGAATACCGCTCGACGTCCGAGGAACTGGAAACCAGCAAGGAGGAACTGCAGTCGATCAACGAAGAATTGCAGACCGTCAACAGCGAGCTGAAACTGAAACTGGAAGCGATTTCGCGCGCTCACAGCGACTTGCAGAACCTGATCGCGGCGACCGATTTCGGCACGCTGTTCCTCGATTCAGACTTGCGCATCAAGCGATTTACCGACCGGGTCACGGAGCTGTTCAGCATCACGCAGGCCGACGAAGGCCGCCCGATCACCGATTTCGCCCACCAGCTCCGATACGATGATTTGGCGAAGGATGCGCGAGCCGTGCTCGCGGATCTCGCGCCGATCCGCCGTGAAGTCCGCAGCCGCAGCGGCCGCTGCTACGACATGCGCGTTCGTCCCTATCGCGCGATCGACCACAAGATCGACGGTGTCGTCGTTACGTTCGTGGATGTTTTCGAGCGTCCTGCGGCCGAAGAGGCGCCCGCGCGCGAATAAGGCCGCTATCGCCCGCAAAAATCGGCGGCACAAGCAGGATATTAGAGCATGATCCGGAAAAGTGGATACCGGTTTTCCGAAACGATCATGCTCGATCAAAGATCTAGAGCGCGACAATGATTCAACCTGAAGCCATCGCGCTCTAGACGTCGCCCTCCGCGCGAGATTTCTGCCCGGCCTGCCGGCACGCCTCCCAGAGCTTCATCGCGGTCACCGGCATATCGAGGTGCGCGCCGGCCCCGCCCGGAAGAGCGTCGGCGACGGCGTTCATCACGGCCGCGATCGATGCCGTGGTGCCGGCTTCGCCGACACCTTTGACGCCGAGCGGATTGGTGGTCGCGCGCACATTGTGCACGGCGTCGCGGATGTCGGCCGGCATGTCGGCGGCGCGCGGCATCGCATAGTCCTGGAACGAGCCGGTCATGAGCTGGCCGGTATCGTCGTAGAAAATCTGCTCCATCAGCGCCTGGCCGAGTCCTTGCGCCAGCGCGCCGTGCAGTTGCCCCTCGACGATCATCGCATCGAGCGTGTTGCCGCAATCGTCGACCGCCGTGTAGGCGACGATCTGCATGCGGCCGGTATCGGGATCGATTTCGACCTCCGCCACGTGCACGCCGTTCGGAAAGGTGAGCGGCGTCTCGGTGGTCGTCTTGGTGTCGAGGTCTTCGGCTATGGCGCCGCCTTTCTTCAACGCGGCGGCGCGGGCCGCAACCTCGAACAGCGGGATGCGCCGGTCGGTGCCGACGATGCCGAAGGCGCCGCGCTCGTAGGCGATGTCGCTTTCGGCGGTTTCAAGCAAGGCTGCCGCGATGCGCTTTCCTTTCTCGATCATCAGATCGATGCATTTGACGATCGAGGCGCCGGCTGTCATCGCCGAACGCGAGCCGACCGATGCGTAGCCCGCGATCTCCAAGGCCGAATCGCCGTGATGGTGACGAACCTTGTCGGCGGCGATGCCGAGGCGTTCGGCAATCAGGCGCGGAAAGACCGAGGCGTGTCCCTGGCCGGTCGATTGCACATTCAGATTCACCGTCAGCGTGCCGTCGCCGGGAAATGTGAGCCACGCGCCTTCGAGCGGCGAGCCGCCGGAATGCTCCAGCATGCAGGAGAGCCCGATGCCGCGATATTTGCCGCGTTTCTTTGCTTCGCGCCGGCGCGCTTTGAAGCCGTCGTAATCGGCAAGCGCCAGCGCCTTGTCGAAGATCGGCCTGAAATCGCCGCTGTCATAGGTGGTGCCGACCGCGGTCTTGTACGGCATGGCGGACGCCGGGATGAGATTGCGCCGCCGCAGCGTGGCGGGATCCAGCCCGCTCACGCGCGCGGCTTCCTCGACCACGCGCTCGAGCACGTAATTCGCTTCCGGCCGGCCGGCGCCGCGATAGGGCGCGGTCGCGATCGTGTTGGTGAAGGCGCACCGCGCGCTGATGTCGATGTGCTTGATGTCGTAGAGCGCCGGCAAACAGCGCGCGAAATTCAAGGTCGGGATGTTGGCGCCGACCGCGCCCACATAAGCGCCGAGATTGGCGGTGTTGCGGATGCGCAGCGCGAGAAAGCGGCCCTTCTCATCGACTGCAAGCTCGGCTTCCGAGTAGAGGTCGCGCGCCTGATTGTCGCTGAGAAACGCTTCGGAGCGACCCGACATCCAGTGCACCGGCCGGCCGAGTTTTTTGGCGGCGATCAGCTGCACAATGTATTCCGGATAGGGGCCGGTCTTCAGGCCGAAAGCGCCCCCGACATCGTCGGTGAGGACGCGCAGCCGCTCCTTGGGGATTTGCATGATGAGCGCGATCGGATCGCGCATCGCCGTCGTGCCCTGCGAGCAGACACGCAGCGTGTAGCTGTCGGTTGCCGCGTCGTAGCGCGCGGTGGCGCCGCGCGGCTCCATAGAGGCGACCGCCATCCGCTGGTTGGTTACGGCGATGCGGGCGACGAATTTGGCGGCGGCAAAGATTTCGTCGACGCGCCGCGCATTAGCCTCCGGATCCTGCGCGAGGCCCGGCCAATCGATGGCGAGATTGCCGGGAATTTCCGGCCAGACTTGCGGCGCGCCCGGAGCGAGCGCCGCCCGGGCGTCGATCACGGGCGTCAGCGGCTCATACTCGATCGCGACCAATTCGCCGGCGTCTTGGGCGGCGGAAGCGGTCTCGGCGACCACCATGGCGACAGGCTCGCCGATATGCACCGCCCGCTCGCCGGCGAGCGGGGGCCGGTGCGGCAGGATCAGGGGCTTGCCGCCGCGCCCGGCGAGCGGCGGGTGGCGCCCGAGGCTCGCGATCCCCGCCATGTCTTGTGCAGTGAGCACGCCAAGCACGCCGGCCGCGCCGCTGGCGGCGGCCGTGTCGACGCTGACAATTCGCGCAAAGGCATGCGGCGAACGGACGAAATAGGCGTAGGCTTGGCCCGGTTCGGTGACATCGGCCGCGTAGCGGCCCTTTCCGCGCACCAAAACGTCATCTTCCACGCGCGGCGTGTGGGCCGCACGGCCATCCGTTTTTGCATCCATGCCTTGTTCCGGGATATCTGTCTGGATAAGGCTCACCCCCTTATAACCCGAAACAACCGCCGGCGAAGGCGGCCTTTTTCGGGTTCTTATCGGAAACGCATTTCTTGACCGCTTCGCGCTACGGCGTGGCAGGTACGCCTCCGTAGTGCCGCATAGCGGCCCTGGTCGCTTGCTGGAACCCTGCTGATGCTTCAACCCGGCACGTTCGGGCTCACGCTGTTACTGGCCATGCTGACGGCGCTCGGTCCGCTGTCGATGGACATGTATCTGCCATCGCTGCCGGATATCGCCCATGTTCTTGGCGCGCCGGTCGCCCGCACACAGCTGACGATTTCGAGCTATCTGATCGGATTTGCGGTGGGCCAGATGATCTACGGCCCGCTTTCGGATCGCTATGGCCGCCGTCCGGTGCTGTTGGCGGCGGTGGCGCTCTATCTCGCGAGTACGCTTGCCTGCGCGGCCGCGCAATCGGTCGATCTCTTGATCGCCGCGCGTCTGCTCCAGGGCATCTCCGGCTCGGGTGCGATCGTCTTGGCGCGCGCCATCGTGCGCGACGTTTATTCCGGGGTGCAGGCCGCGCGCGAGCTCTCGCTTATGGGATCGATCAGCGCGACCGCACCGATCGTCGCGCCGATGATCGGCGGCGTGTTGCAGGCCGGTTTCGGCTGGCGAGCGAACTTCATCTGCATGAGCGTCGGCGGGCTCATCGCGCTTCTGGTGGCGGCGCGGCTGTTGCCGGAAACGCTGCGTCCCAATAACCGGGCCGGCTCCTTGTCGTTCTTCTCGATGGCGCGCGGCTATGGCACGGTCGCGCGCCATGGCGGGTTTCTCGTCTATCTCGGCATCATCACCACAACATATGCGGGGCTGTTCGCGTGGGTCTCCGGGGCCTCGGTGGTGTTGCAGGGCGTCTATGGTCTGTCTGCCGTCACCTTCGGTTTTACTTTTGCACTGGGTGCGGCCGGATACATGCTCGGAGCCATGATCGCCACAAGGCTTGTGGTGCGCCTTGGATTGGACCGCACGATCGGTGTCGGCGTAGTGGTCATCGCGGCCGGCGGGCTTTCGCTGGCACTGGCGGTCGCGACCGGCGTTCCGGGTCTGTGGCTCGTCGCGGCGATGGCGCTCTATCTGGCGGGCGTCGGTCTTGCGATGCCGCAGGCGATGGCCGGCGCGCTGACGCCGTTTCCCGATCGCGCCGGCACGGCGGCCTCGCTGATGGGCCTGGTGCAGCAGGCGGTGGCGGCGATCATCGCTGCCGTGATTGGGGCGTATCTCGTCCAATCCGCCTGGCCGGTGACCGGCGTCGTGGTGGCGATGGGCTGCCTGACATTTTTGCTGTGGGCGCTGACGCGCGGAATGCGCGCACGCGCGCGTTAGAGCATGATTCCGAAAAGTGGAAACCGGTTTTCGCTCAAGATCATGCTCAAACGAACAATTTAGACCGTGATCCGATTCAATCGGATTGGATCACGGTCTAGAGAAGTTCTCAACGGAACAAAGGAATCCCCTAAATTGGGGCGTTGGCCTGCGGCACCCCCTTTGTTAGGATGTCGGGCGCGTCGGCGCGCGGGCGGCGCGACAAAGACTTGGGGATCTTTCTGGGGCGCCTTCACCGGCAAATGGCGGTGGGGCCGAGGGAATCGCGATGACGTCAGGCGAGCTCTTGAGCCGCCGATCGTTTGTTGTCGGGGTGAGCGCCGTCGGCGGCGGTCTCGCGCTGTCGCTCGCCGTGCCGTTCGATTCGGTGCGCACCGCCGAAGAGGCGCCGGAGGTCACCGCCTGGCTTCTGATCGGCGCGGATAACGCGGTCGTCATCCGGGTCGCGCGCGCCGAAATGGGGCAGGGCGCCCATACCGGGCTCGCGATGCTGGTCGCCGAAGAGCTCGAGTGCGATTGGGCCAGGGTCTCAACCGAGTTCGTCTCGCCGCAGGAAAATATGCGCCGCGACCGCGTCTGGGGCGACATGTCGACCGGCGCCAGCCGCTCGATCGCCAGCTCGCAGCTTTATCTGCGGCAAGCGGGCGCTACCGCGCGGGAAATGCTGATTGCGGCGGCGGCGACGCGCTGGAACGTCCCGGCGTCTGAATGCGTCGCCGCCATGAGCGTGATCACGCACCGGCCGAGCGGGCGCAAACTCACGTTCGGCGCCGTTGCCGAGGCGGCGGCGAAAGTGCCGCCGCCCGCCGATGTGAAGCTGAAGGATCCGCGCGACTGGAAGCTCGCCGGCAAGCCTCGGCGGCGCCTGGATGTGCCCGCCAAGGTCACCGCCCAGCCGATCTATGCGATCGATGTGCGGCTTCCGGGCATGCTCTATGCGGCAATCGCCCATTGTCCGGTCTTCGGCGGCGCGCCGAAGGCCGTCAACGACGGCGCGATTGCCGACATGAAAGGCGTTCGGCGCGTCGTGCGCTTGCCGAATGCCGTCGCGGTCATCGCGGATTCGTGGTGGCACGCCAAACGCGCGGTCGAGGCGTTGCCGATCGAATGGGATCCGCGCGGCAACGGCCGGGTGTCCACCGCCAGCATCGCCGAAATCGTTCGCGCCGGACTCTCGGCAGAAAAATCGCAGGTCGGCCGCTCCGACGGCGACGTCGCGGCAGCGATGCAAAGCGCGGTCAAGTATGTCGAGGCGGACTATGAGGTCCCCTTCCTCGCGCATGCGACCATGGAGCCGCAGACCTGCACCGCCCATGTCGCCAATGGCGGGGTCGAGGTCTGGGTGCCGACCCAGGAGCCCATGACGGCTTTGGCGACCGCGGCAAGCGCCGCCGGCGTGCCGAACGAGAAGGTCGTGGTCCACGGCACGTTTTTGGGCGGCGGTTTCGGGCGTCGCGCCGCCATCCAGGAATTCGTCCGCCAGGCCGTCTTGATCGCCAAAGAGGTCGATGTCCCGGTCAAGCTCCTCTGGTCGCGCGAGGAGGACATCAAACACGACTATTATCGGCCCTTCGGCATGGCGCGGCTGGTCGCCGGCCTCGGCGCGGACGGCATGCCGATCGCATGGAAGGTGAGGATCGCCGGGCCATCTTTCGTCCATGGCCTCGTGCCGGGCTTCGGCATGAGCTTCGTCGACCGCACGTTCATCTCCGGCCTCGCCGACGAGATGGCCTACGACGTGCCGAACTATCTGGTCGACTATGTGGTTGAGCAATCGCCGGTGCCGCTCGGCGTTTGGCGCGCGATCAACTACACGCAGAATACCTTCTACAAGGAATCGTTCGTCGACGAGATGGCGCATGCCGCGGCTATGGATCCTTACCTCTACCGTCGCCATCTGCTGCGCAGCAACCAAACGCACTTGGCGGTGCTCGACGCGGCGGCAAAGAAAGCCGATTGGTTCAGCCCGCTGCCGGAGGGCGTGCGTCGTGGCATCGCCGTGACGCAAGCGTGCGGCAGCGTCTGCGCGCAAGTGGTGGAAGCCTCCGTCGAGCGCGGCGAAGTGCGCGTGCATCGCGTCGTCTCGGCGCTCGATTGCGGCAATGTGGTCAATCCGCTGTCGATCGAGATGCAGACCGAAGGCGCCGTCATTTACGCGCTGACCGCGGCGCTGAGCGGCGAGATCACCATCAAGAACGGCGGCGTCGAGCAGTCGAACTTCGACACCTATGAAATGCTGCGCATTGCCGACGCGCCGAAAGTCGAGACCGTGCTGGCGCCGAGCGGCAATTTCTGGGGCGGCGCCGGCGAACCGCCGGTCCCGCCGCTGGCGCCGGCGCTGTGCAACGCGATCTTCGCCGCCACCGGCAAACGCATCCGGTCGCTGCCGATCAAGAATCAAGACCTCACCAAGGCGATTTAGCCGCACGAGCTGATGGCGATCGGATGGCTCTGCCCATCGGGTCAAGAAAGCCGGAGGGCAACCGATTAATCCGAGAGTAGCATGCTCTAGGACGCGCGGGAATAGCGCGTTTCCTGTTGCGGCGCGTATTGGTCAAATACCGCGCACACCGACCGCACAAACGCTCGCGCCTCTTGCGGCACGGCGATCTCGCTGCCGTTCCGCACAACAAGACCGTCTTGCGCGAGTTCGTCGAGCGCGGAAAGCTCCCCTGCGAAGCGCTCGGCGCTCGCGCCGTGCGCGCGGCAGGCGTCGGCTAGATCGACGCGCAGATCGCACATCAGCCGTTCGATGATGCGGCCGCGCAGCCGGTCCTCCGCCGTCACCGCGCGTCCGCGCACGGTTGCTGGCCGGCCGGCCATGATCGCGTCGCGATAGCCGATCATGTGCGGGGTGTTCTGCACGTATCCGCCAGGCAGCGAGCCGATGGCGGAAGGGCCGAAGCCGATCAGGTTCACAGTTTCGTCGGTCGTGTAGCCTTGGAAATTGCGGTGCAGTCTTCCTTCGCGCTGGCGCTCGGCAAGCGGATCGTCGGCGCGCGCGAAGTGATCGAGCCCGATGTGCTGATAGCCTGAACCGACGAACACGTCCGCGGCAGCGCGGCTCTGCGAAAATCGCTCATGGCTGGCGGGCAGCGTCTCTTCCGGAATGAGTTTTTGGTGACGCTTCATCCAAGGCACGTGGGCGTAGCCGAACAGCGCGATCCGGTCGGGGCGGAGCGCGAGCGCGCGCTCGGCCGTGTCGATGACGGTGGCCACGGTCTGATACGGCAGCCCGTACATCAGATCGAGATTGATATGGACGATGCCGGCCTCACGCAGTCCATCGGCGGCGCGTCCGGTCTGCTCGAAGCTTTGCCGGCGCCCGATTGCTTCCTGCACGCGCGGCTCGAAATCCTGCACGCCGAGGCTGGCGCGGCTCACGCCCATATCGGCCAGCGCGGCGATGTGCTCGCGCGTCAGCGTACGTGGATCGATTTCGATCGCGATCTCGGTCGCGCGCGTGATGCGAAACCGCGCACGCAGCGCGGCCATGATTTGCTTCAGCTCGTTCGG
Source organism: uncultured Alphaproteobacteria bacterium (assembly GCA_963845075.1). Lineage (GTDB taxonomy): Bacteria > Pseudomonadota > Alphaproteobacteria > Rhizobiales > Xanthobacteraceae > BOG-931. The sequence goes on from CAWJRE010000036.1 coordinate 31,975, forward strand.
CCGCAGCATGGTCGGGGTGCCGCCGCCAAAATGGAGGTGAGTGACGGTCTGGCCGGCGAGCCGCGCTCCGATCAGGTCGATCTCGCGTTCCAGGAGCTCGGCATAGGCGGCGACCGGCGCATGGCGGCGGGCGACCGTGGTGTGGCAGCCGCAATAGAGGCACAACTCGGCGCAGAACGGTACGTGCAGGTAAAGCGAAACCGCGGCGTCAGCCGGCAACGCCACGAGCCAGCGCTCATAGGCCGCAGCGTCGATCTCGGGGCCGAACTGCACGGCCGTCGGATAGCTGGTGTAACGCGGCAGCCGCCGGTCCAGATATTTGAGCCATTTCGTTTGCATGAGCGCGCCGAGCCGGTCCCCCGAGAAGGGCGCATGATCGGTGGAAGCGGGCGCGACGAATTGATCTAGATCAAGGTGCCCCATCCGCCCCGGATCACAATAGTTTCGCTCGCAACGATTGTGTCCGCCGGTTTCGGTCACTGTTGTTTCGGGTGGCGGCGCGGTTACGGGGGTAACGCGCCGCCATTGCAAAGCTTCATCAGTCGCGATCACCCCATCGAGAGGAGGGTGGAATGTTGAACGAGCAGAAAACTCATTCCCCGATTGAAGCCATTCGGCAGTGGTATCGCGGTTTGATCCGTTCGCAATCAACGCTCGCCGAGTGCGGCGCCGAGGGGCTTGAACGCATGGCGCACGATATTGGCGTTTCGGGCGCCGAACTCCACAGGCTTGCAAGCCGGGCACCGGAATCGGCCGATCTTTTGTGCCGCCGTATGGAGGTGCTGGACCTCGACGAGAACGAGGTTGCGCGCGTCGAGCGCGCCACGTTCCAGGATCTGCAGCGGGTTTGCAGCATGTGCGACTGCAAGAAGCGTTGCGCCCGCGATCTTGCGCGCAATCCCGCCGACCCGGTCTGGAAGGACTACTGTCCGAATGCGCAGACGCTGACCGCACTGAACACGCTGCCCTGGACCGCGCGGCAGGAGTGGTGATCTAACAAACGTACAAGGGGAGGGCGATGGGCGAGGTGGTGCTTGCCGCCAAAGTCACGCACGTGCCGTCTCTGCTTCTGTCGGAGCGGGAGGGCGCGCTGAAAGGCCGTCGCGCGGCGGCGATCGAGTCGCTCAAGGAGATTGGCCGGCGTGCCCGTGACCGGCATGCCGATTCGTTCCTGATTTTCGATACGCACTGGCTGTCGAATTTCGGCTTTCACATCAACGCCAATGCGCACCATGCGGGCAGCTACACCAGTCACGAAGCGCCGCACATGATCCAGGATTTGGGTTACGACTATCCCGGAAATCCTGCGCTCGCCGATATGATTGCCGCGGAAGCGGCGGCGGACGGCCTCGAGGTTCATGCGCACCGGGTGAAGAGCCTCGCGCTCGAATACGGCAGCATCGTTCCGATGCGTTATATGAATGCGGATGGCGCCGCGAAGGTACTGCCGGTCGCTTCGCCGCTTTTCGCCAGCATCGAGGAGAACCGCAAATTCGGCGAAGCGTGCCGGCGCGCGATCGTGCAGTCAGACGCCAACGTCGCAGTTCTGGCGAGCGGCTCGCTGTCGCACAAGGTGATCAGCAATCGTCAGGTCGGCGAAGGCCAGTGGGACGTGGTTTCGAGCGAGTTCAACCGGCAGATGGATCTTCGCGTTCTCGAATTGTGGGGCGCCGGCCGCTATCGCGAGTTCGTCGGTCTGTTGCCGGAATACGCCACCAAGTGCAGCGGCGAGGCTTTGATGGCCGATACCGCGATGCTGTTCGGCCTGCTCGGCTGGGAAAGCTATCGCGGCACCGCCGAGCAGCTGTGCGACTATTTTCCGTCCAGCGGCACTGGGCAGGTGAATGTCGAATTTCATCTGTCCTGACATACAACGCTTGGCCGAAAAATGGATGTTGGAACGGCCACACCGATCATGATGCCGAGATTGAAGGCGCTGATCCTCCGCCTGCTCCACGAGCATCGCGTCATGACCATGGCGACGCTGCGGCCCGACGGCTGGCCGCAAGCGACGATGGTCGGCTATGTCAACGACGGCTTCTTTCTGTACTGCTTTGTGGCGCGCAGCACGCAGAAATTCGCCAACATCCAACGCGACCCGCGCGTTTCGATCGCGATCGGCAGCGATGCCGCAAATCCCATGCAGGTGCGGGGCTTGTCGCTCGCCGGGCACGCCAGCGAGGTCAACGACCGATCCGAGTTCGACGAGATTGCCGCGCTGCGGCTGCGAAAGTTTCCGGAATATGCCGCTTTGCCTGCGCCGCTGGCGCGGCAAGATGGGCATCTGCGCATCGCGCCGGCGCCAAAGCCCACGCAGGTCGCGCTTCTGCGCATCGCGCCGGACATCATCTCGGTGTTGGACTACGAGCACGGCTTCGGCCACAGCGAGCTCGTCACTTTTTCGGAACGCGATCTCGATGTGCATCTCGAGACCCAGAGCCACCCCTGGAACGCGGTCGACGATATCAGCTGAATAACGCGTGGCTCAACCACGTTAGCGACTGCTGCGCGCGCGTGCGCTCAATGCCGGCCGAACAATTTGTCGAGCAGCCAGGTATCGAGGCCGCCGCGCTCTTGTTGCTGCGGCCGCGCGGGCGCTGCGCCCGATTGCGCGCCCATGCCGTAGCCGTTCGAGGCGCCACCAAAGGAAGGCGCCCAGCCGCCGCTGCCGCTCACGCCCAGCAAGGCTGACGGCGCGGTGCCCTGGAGCGCGCTCTTCATGAACCGGCTCCAGATGTCGACCGGCAGACTGCCGCCGGTCAGCTTGCGAGTCGGCGAGTTATCGTCGTTGCCGAGCCAAATGCCGGCGACGAGCGTGCCGGTGTAGCCGATGAACCAGGCGTCGCGGTAATCCTGGCTGGTGCCGGTCTTGCCGGCCGCCGGCCAGCCCGGCAAATCGGCGTGACGCGCGGTGCCGCTGACCAAAGTCTCGTGCAGCATCCCGTTCATCATCGCCACATAACGTGCATCCACGATCCGCCCCAGCGCTTGGGTCGGCCGCGCATAAAGCAGCTTGCCGTCGGTCGAGCGCACGCGCGCGATCACATGCGGCGAGATCGCAAAGCCGCCATTGGCGAACGGCGCGTAAGCGGAAACAAGCTCGATCGGTGAGACCTCGGAAGTGCCGAGCGCGATCGATGCGTTGGGCTCGAGCAGCGAGTTGATGCCGAGCCGATAGGCGGTGCGAATAACGGCGGCCGGGCCGAATTCGAGCGTCAGGCGCACCGAGACGGTATTGAGCGAGTTGGCGAGCGCCTGCGTGAGCGTCACCGGCCCCATATATTCGTGTTCGTAGTTCTCCGGCTTCCAGCCGCGCACGGCGATCGGGCTGTCTTCTCTGACCGTGTCGGGCGTCAGTCCGTGTTCGAGCGCGGTGAGGTAGACGAAGGGCTTGAAGGCCGAGCCTGGCTGCCGCTTGGCGGCGATGGCGCGATTGAATTGGCTTTCGGCGTAGCTCCGGCCGCCGACCAGCGCCCGCACCACGCCGTCCGGAGTCATCGCCACCACCGCGCCTTCGCCGACGCCGAATTTTTCTCCCTTCTGTGCCAGCACCTCCGCCAGCGCACGTTCGGCGGCCGCTTGCAACGGCGGCTCGATCGAGGTCTCGACAACGATGTCCTCATCGAAACGGCCGATGACGTCGTTGACCGCGTCCATGACCCAGTCGGCGACATAGTTGACCGAGCCGGCGGTCGCCGATCTGACCGCGTGCGCGGGATGCGACAGCGCGACCCGCACGGCATCCTCGCTCGCGAGTTTCTGTTCCGCCATGTCGGCGAGCACGACGCGGGCGCGGCGCTCGGCGCCGTCGGGATTGTGGCTTGGAGCAAGACGCGAGGGCGATTGCACAAGCCCCGCCAGCATCGCCGCTTCCGCAAGCGTCAGATGGCGCGCCGACTTGCCGAAATAACGTTGCGCGGCGCCTTCGACGCCGTAGGCGCCGGCGCCGAAATAGACGCGATTCAGATAGAGCTCGAGGATTTGCGCTTTGCTGAATTTATGTTCGAGCCATAGCGCGAGCACCACCTCCTGCGCCTTGCGCGTGACCGTGCGCTCCTGCGTCAGAAAGAGATTCTTCGCGAGTTGCTGAGTGATAGTCGAGCCGCCTTGCGAGGCGCCCCGGCGCAGCACGTCGGCGGCCAGCGCGCGCAGGATGCCCAGCGGGTCGACGCCGCGGTGCGAGTAGAAGCGGCGGTCCTCGATCGCGATGAAGGCTTTCGGCACGTAGTCGGGCAGTTCGCGCAACGGTATTGCGGCGCCGCCCATGTCGCCGCGGGTCGCAAGCGTCGCGCCGTTGGCGCCGACGATCAGGACCGAAGGCGGCCGCTTGGGAATTTCGAGCGACTGAATCGGCGGCAAATGGGCGCCGATCCAGATCACGACGCCGATCGCGCAAATGACGCCCCACAGCGCGAGCACGGCGCCCCAATAGACCAGACGTCCGATGCGCGACCGGCCTTTGCCGCGGCCGCCAGCGCGCGCCTTTTTCTTTTTCGGCCGAGGCGACGCTTCGCTGCGCGGGCGGCGGCTTGTGTCGCGCGCCTTCTTCGGCGGACCGCCGACGCGGTCTTCCGGGCTGATACGAAAACCGAAGCCCTCGGCGGCGCCGGTGCGCTTGCGGCCGTTTCGCCAGGCCATGTCCCGTCCCCGCGCGCGTCCCTGGCGCGTCGCGAGGACGGTAGACTGTGCGCTTTAAGGGGCAGTTACTGGCCGCCGTTATTGAATTTGCGAACGATTTACCAAAATGCGCGTGGCGGCTTGTTCTAGGCAGACTTGTCTATGCCATTGGCTTCGCCGCTCGGCGTGGTGAACAAGGCGAGCAGCGGACGCTTGATCGCCGCCTGGCGGGTCGGCGTGGTGATTTTGGCGCCGAGCAGGTCGGTGACATAGAACACGTCGACCACCCGTTCGCCGAAGGTGGCGACATGGGCCGAAGCGATATTCAGGTTCAGCTTCGACAGCGTCGTCGTCAGTTCGTAGAGCAGACCCGGCCGGTCGAGGCCGGTCACCTCGACCACCGTATGACGCTGCGACCATTGGTTATTGATGGTCACCTCCGGCTCGATGACGAAGGCTCTCAGGCGTCCCTTCGGCGGGGCGCGCTTGGGCAGCACCTCAGGCAGCTTGATCAGCCCTTGCACCGCCTTCTCGACGGTCTCGGCAATGCGCGCGGCGCGGCGCTCTTCATCTTCGTCGAGCTCGAATTCGCGCGAGATGGCGATGGTATCGAGCGCGATGCCGTTGGTGGTGGTGTAGATCTGCGCATCGACAATGTTGCCGCCGGCAACCGCGCAAGCGCCGGCGATGATCGACAACAGCCAGGGATGGTCGGGCGCGTAGACGGTGAGCTCGGTGACGCCGCGCGTGGCATCGAAGCCGACACGGGTGGCGAGCCGTTTGCCGGCTTCTTCGCTCGCGCGCACGAAGCGGGCATGCGCAAGCTTGTGCACCAGATCGACCTTGAGCCAGTAGGCCGGATAGTGGCGGGCGACATAGGCATCGAGCACGTCGGCTGGCCAGTCCTTGATATTGTCGCGGAACTCGGCCTTGGCGGCGGCGACGCGCTCGCCGCGATTGACCTCGGAGAAGCCGCCGGTGAGCACCGGCTCGGTCTCGTAATAGAGGGTGCGGATGAGCTGCGATTTCCAGCCGTTCCACACGCCGGGCCCGACGGCGCGGATGTCGGCGGTGGTCAGGATGGTCAGAAGCTTCATTCGCTCCAGCGACTGCACGACGGCGGCGAAATTCTCGATGGTCTTGCGGTCGGACAGATCGCGCGACTGCGCCACCGTCGACATGACAAGATGCACCTCGACCAGCCAGGCGACGAGCTCCGTCTCGCCGGTATTGAAGCCAAGCCGCGGGCAAAGCCGCCGCGCGATGCGCGAACCGGCGATCGAGTGGTCCTCGACGCGGCCCTTGGCGATGTCGTGCAGGAATAGTGCCACATACAGCACCTTGCGGTGCTCCGGCTGAATGGTCCGCATCAATTCGCTGGCGAGCGCGACATCCGGACTGCCGCCATGCTCGATCTCGTTGAGGACGCCGATGCAGCGCAAGAGGTGCTCGTCCACCGTATAGTGGTGGTACATGTTGAACTGCATCATCGCGACGATGCGGCCGAAGGCGCGGACGAATTCGCCGAGCACGCCGGCTTCGTTCATGCGCCGAAGCACGGTTTCCGCCTCGTTCTTGGAGGTCAGAATCTCCAGGAACAAGCGGTTCGCCTCCTCGTCGACGCGCACGTCGGCGTCGATCGATTTGAGCGAGCGGGTGGCGGCGCGCATCGCCTCGGGATGAATCGCGAGATTGTATTTCTGCGCCAAATAGAACAGCCGGATCAGATTCACCGGGTCGCGCTTGAACACGTTGGGGCGCGCGAGCGTGAGGCGGTTGTTCTCGATAATGAAGTCTTCGGTTTCGGTGATTGTCCGCCGGCTGCGCGCCGGGCGCAATCGCGCGATCACGCGGCTGAGCACCGGCGCAGGCTTGGCCTGCCGTTCCTCCAGGCCGGCGCACAGAATGGCGGTGAGATCGCCGACATGCTTGGCGGTGAGGAAGTAATGCTTCATGAAGCGTTCGACGTCTTTCAGCCCCGGATGCTCGGTGTAGCCGAGCCGCACCGCGATCTCGCGCTGAATGTCGAATGACAGCCGCTCCTCGGCGCGGCCGGCCAGGAAGTGCATGTTGCAGCGGACCGACCAGAGAAAGTCCTCGCAGCGGCGGAACATGTTGAATTCGTCGCGATCGAACACCTCGCGGTCGATCAATTCCTCCGGCTCGCGCACCCGATAGACATACTTGGCGATCCAGAACAGCGTATGCAGGTCGCGCAGCCCGCCCTTGCCGTCTTTGACGTTGGGCTCGACCAGATAACGCGATTGGCCGGCGCGGCGATGACGCTCCTCGCGTTCGGCAAGCTTGGCGGCGACGAAATCCGCCGCGGTGCCCTGCACCACTTCTTTTTCGAAGCGTGCGGTCAATTCGCTGTAGAGCGCAGCATCGCCCAGCAAATGTCGCGACTCGAGCAGCGCCGTGCGGATGGTCATGTCGGCCTTGGCCTGGCGGATGCATTCGCTGACCGAGCGGGTGGCGTGCCCGACCTTCTGCCCCATGTCCCACAAGCAATAGAGCAAAGCTTCGGCGACCGATTCGCCCCAGGCGGTCTGCTTGTAGGGCAGCACGAACAACAGATCGATGTCGGAGCCCGGCGCCAACAAGCCTCGCCCATAACCGCCGGTGGCGATCACGGCCATGCGTTCGGCTTGCGAATGGATCTGCGGCGGATAAAGCGCGCTGACCACGAATTCGAACAGGATGCGGATGATTTCATCCTGGGTCTGACAGAGCCGCTCAGCGCAACGGCGGCCGTGACGGTCCTTGAGCAGCAACTCCTCGGCGCGCGCGCGCGCCTCCAGCAGCGCAGTCTTGAGGCGGCGCGCCACGGCAGCGCGCAATTCGCGCTCGCGCCCGGCATGGGTTTCGGCAAGGGCTTTGAGGTCGGCGACGATGGCCGCGCTGTCGATCAATTCGGCGGGGACGCGCGGCGCCCGTTGGATATCAAGCATCATTCGGCACTGTCATAACTGAGCCATGCTGCGCTGTCATGGGCCCCACTTTGCCGCCGCTTGGCCCCAAGATGATGTTGCGGAGCAATACGGTCTGCCAGGGGCGGCAATGACAAGAGTAAGGTACCTGTGCCGTCAGAGGCAGGCTATCGTGTGCTAGCATGCCGATACCAAGAACATGGAAGGATTAGGGAGGATATTGCGATGAAAAGCTTTGACGTCTGCGAATGCGGCGCGCCGCTGAAGCTCATGGAACGCCCGACGCCGAAGCCGACCGGCAGCGAGGTCCTGCTGAAGGTCTTGGCGGCCGGCATTTGTCATAGCGATCTGCATATCTGGGAGGGTTATTACGACCTGGGCGGTGGCAAGCGGCTGCAATTGACCGATCGCGGCGTGAAGCTCCCGTTGACCATGGGCCACGAAAATGTCGGCGAAGTGGTCGCGGTCGGCCCTGACGCCAAGGGCGTGAAGGTCGGCGACCGCCGGCTGGTGCATCCCTGGCTCGGCTGCGGCGAATGCGCCATCTGCCGGACCGGCGAGGAACAGATGTGCCGCACCCCATTCAGCATCGGGGTGTTCCGTTCCGGCGGCTATGCCGATCACTTGCTGGTGCCGCACCCGCGTTATCTGTTCGATATCGGCAATATCCCGCCCGAGCGCGCTGCGCCGCTCGCCTGTTCGGGCATCACGACCTACGGCGCGTTGAAAAAAGTCGGGCCGATGTTGCAGCAGGAGCCGATGGTCATCATCGGCGCCGGCGGTCTCGGATTGATGTGCCTTGCGCTGCACAAGGCGATGGGCGGCAAGGCCGCCATCGTGGTCGATATCGACCCGGTCAAGCGCGAAGCGGCCAAGAAGCGCGGCGCGCATATGACTATCGATCCCTCCGCGCCGGATGCCAGCAAGCAGATCCTCAATGCCACCGAGGGCGGCACCTGGGCGGTGATCGATCTGGTCGGCGCTTCGCGCACCGCGCAACTCGGTCTCGACAGCCTGCGCAAGGGCGGCAAGCTGATCATCGTCGGCCTGTTCGGCGGCGATATCACCGTGCCGACCCCGTCGTTTCCGCTGCGCGCCATTACGATCCAGGGCTCTTACGTTGGCAGCCTCACCGAGATGGCCGAACTGCTCGATCTGGTGCAGCGCAAAGGTGTGCCGGATCTTCCGGTCGGCACGCGCCCGCTCGCGGCGGTCAATGATGCGCTCGAGGAGCTCAAGTCCGGCAAGGTTGTCGGGCGGCTGGTGCTGACGCCGGCGGCGTGACTGAACCACGCGCGACTGTCTGATCGAAATATTAGAAAGGAAAAGAGCATGGATGCAGCCGGACTGCGAGCACTGCAGGCGCCGATCAAGGATCGGTACAAGAACGAGCCGCAAGCGGCGCTGATCACGCTGAGGGCGCACGGTACGCTCGATGACGGCAACATCGCGTGCAAAGTCGAGACCGGCCGTGCGCTCGCGGTCGCGGGCTTGCATCCGGCGACCGGAGGCTCCGGTCTCGAATTGTGCTCGGGCGACATGCTCTTAGAGGCGCTGGTCGCGTGCGCTGGCGTCACCCTCAAGGCGGTCGCGACCGCTATCGACGTGCCGCTGAAATCGGGCGCGGTCTCGGCCGAGGGCGATCTCGATTTCCGCGGCACGCTCGGGGTCGCCAAGGATGCGCCGGTCGGCTTTGCCCAAATCCGGCTGCGCTTCGACGTCGACACCGATGCGCCGCAAGAGAAGCTCGACCAGTTGCTCAAGCTCACTGAGCGGTATTGCGTCGTTTATCAAACAATCAAGAGCGGACCGCCGGTCGAGGTCAGCCTCAGCCGCAAATAACCCGCGCCGTGTCTGCCGATCTTATCTTCTGGTATGGATTCGCCCTGAAAATGGTGATGACGGCGGCAGTCGTCGTCATCACCTCGGTGGCGGTCGAGCGCTCGGGCCCGTTCGTCGGCGCGCTGATCGGCGCGCTGCCGACCGCGGCCGGGGCCGCGTACACGATCCTCGCGCTCGAACATCCGCCGGATTTCATCGCCGCCAGCGCCATCGGCAGCGTTGCGATCAACGGCGCCGTCGCCATCTTCGCCGCCATCTATGCGTTGCTGGCGCAACGCCATGGGTTGTTGGTCAGCCTCGGCGGCGCGGGGATCGTGTGGTTCGCGATCGCGGCGGCGTTACGGCTGGTCGAATGGACGCCGCTCTCCGCGGTCGTGCTCAACGTGGTGATCTATGCCGTGACCATCCCGCTGAGCTGGCGCTTTCGCGGCAGCACCGGACCGGTCGCCTTCGTGCGCACCCGCTTCGACATTCCGCTGCGCGCCTTGACCGCGGCACTGGTCGTGGCAGTCGTGACTGCCGCGAGTTCCAGCATCGGCTCGTTCGCCTCCGGTATGTTTGCTCTTTTCCCGATTATTCTCGGCAGCTCGATTGTAATCATGCATCCGCGCATCGGCGGCAAGGCGACCGCGAGCATGATGGCGCACGTTCAGCTTCCGCTGATCGGCTTGGCGCTGGGCTTTCTTGTCGTGCATTACCTCGTGGCGCCGATCGGGGTGTGGCCGGCGCTTGCGGCCGGGCTCGTCGTCTGTCTGGCGTGGAGCGGTTTGCTCTTGATGCTGCGCTTGCGGCAGCGGAAGCGCAAACAAGCTATTTCGGCTTCGCCAACTGTGCCTTGAGCGCGTAGAGCGCTTCGAGGGCCTCCCGCGGCGACATTTCGTCGGGATGGAGCGCCGTGAGCGCTCCCACCAAAGCAGCGAGCGCGGCGTCGCTATCGCTGTGCGGCGCCGGCGTTGCCGGCCGCGCTGCGGCGAAGAGCGGCAAGTCGTCGATCAGCTTGCGCGCCGGCGACATGCGATCCTCGGCTTCGAGTTGCGCCAGAACGAGCTTGGCGCGTTCGATCACGCCTGCCGGCAGTCCCGCGAGCTTCGCCACCTGGATGCCGTACGAGCGATCGGCGGCGCCCGGAACCACTTCGTGCAGGAAGACCACTTCGCCCTGCCACTCCTTCACCCGCATGGTGGCGTTGAACAGCCGCGGCAGCTTGGCGGCGAGCGCCGTCATCTCGTGGAAGTGCGTGGCGAACAGCGCGCGGCAGCGATTGTTCTCATGCAGATGCTCGATGGTCGCCCAAGCGATGGAGAGCCCGTCGAAGGTCGCGGTGCCGCGGCCGATCTCATCGAGAATGACGAGCGCGCGCTCGCCCGCCTGATTGAGAATGGCCGCCGTTTCCACCATCTCGACCATGAAGGTCGAGCGCCCGCGCGCGAGATCGTCGGCGGCGCCGACGCGCGAAAATAGCCGATCGATCACGCCGATATGCGCAGCCCGCGCCGGTACGAAGCCGCCCATTTGTGCGAGCACCGCGATCAATGCGTTCTGGCGCAGAAAGGTCGATTTGCCCGCCATGTTCGGCCCGGTGACCAGCCAGATGCGGCCGGCCCCCTCGCTACCCTGCTTCGCAGGGCGCGGGGGTGGCGGCGACAGATCGCAATCGTTGGCGACAAACGGACCGCCATCGGTCGCGAGCGCCTGCTCGACAACCGGATGACGCCCGCCGGTGATGGTGAAAGCGAGGCTGCCATCGACTTGCGGACGCACGTAATCGCGCTCGACCGCGAGCACCGCAAGTGCGGAGGCGACGTCGACAACGGCCAACGCATCGGCCGCGCGCTTGAGCGCGACGCTGCCGGCCGCGACCGTTGCGGCCAGCCGATCGAAGATGTCCAGCTCGAGCGCCAGCGCACGATCGGCCGCGTTGGCGATTTTCGCCTCCAGCTCGCCGAGCTCAGTGGTGGTGAAGCGCACCTGGCCGGCGAGCGTCTGCCGGTGAATGAAGGTCGCGTTCTGCGGCGCGGCGAGCAATTTCTCGCCATGCTGCGCGGTGACGTCGACAAAATAGCCGAGCACGTTGTTGTGCCGGATTTTCAGCGAGCGGATGCCGGTCGTTTCGGCGTAGCGGACTTGCAGCGCAGCGATGACGCGGCGCGATTCGTCGCGCAACGCGCGCGCCTCGTCGAGGGCAGGCTCGTAGTCGCCGCGCACGAAGCCGCCGTCACGCCGCGACGCGGGGAGTTCGTCGCCGAGCGCCCGATCAAGCTCGGCGGCGAGCGCGCCGTCGGGCTCGCGCAGTGCTTCAACCGCGCGAGCAAGATCGCGCGGCAATTCACCCAACGTCGATATCCGCTCGGCGATCGCTGCTGACGCGAAGATGCCGTCGCGAATGGCGGCGAGGTCGCGCGGACCGGCGCGTCCGATCACGATGCGGGTCAAGGCGCGCGCAAGATCGGGTGCTGCTTTCAGGCGTTCGCGCAGCTCGGCGCGCGCGGCGCTGTCGCTCACGAATGCTCCGACCGCGTTTAAGCGATGAGCGATCTCGTCCGCATCGGTCAGCGGCGCGGCGAGGCGCTGCGCCAGAAGCCGAGATCCAGCCGCCGTCATGGTGCGGTCAATGGCGGCAAGGAGCGAGCCGCGCCGCTCGCCGCCGAGCGTGCGGATGAGCTCAAGATTGCTGCGTGTCGCCTGATCGATCGCGAGCGTCGCACCGGCCATCTCGCGGATCGGCGGCGACAGTGGCGGGCGCTTCCCGACTTGTGTCCGCTCGATGTAGGTGACCGCGGCGGCCGCCGCCGTGGCCTCGATGCGCGAGAATGCGCCGAACGACGCGGTCGTCTGCACGCCGAAGAACGATGCCAGGCGCCGCTCGGCCGTCGCGCCATCGAAAATGTCGCGGGTCAGCGGTGTCACCGCCGGCAGCGAACGCAGGTAGGGGGCGAATTCGTGATCGGAGTAAAGCGCGTCCGGCACGATGATCTCTCCCGGTTCGATGCGGGCGATTTCGGCGGCGACGCTCGCACGCTCGGATTCGCCGACGCGGAATTCGCCGGTCGAGATATCGATCCAGGCGAGCGCAAAGCGGTCTTCGTCCGAAGAAACGCGCGCTCGCGCCAGCGCCAGCAGATAGTTGTTGCTGCGGGCCTCGAGCAGCGAATCCTCGGTCAGGGTCCCGGGCGTTACTAGCCGCACGACATCGCGGCGCACCACGCTCTTGGCGCCGCGCTTGCGCGCTTCGGCCGGGTCCTCGAGCTGTTCGCATACGGCGACGCGATGCCCGAGTGCGATCAGCCGATGCAGATATTCGTCCGCGCGCTCGATCGGAACGCCGCACATCGGAATGTCGTGGCCGAGATGCTTGCCGCGCTTGGTCAGCACGATGCCGAGCGCGCGGGAGGCCACTTCGGCATCCTGGAAAAACAGCTCGTAGAAGTCGCCCATCCGGTAGAACAGAAGACAATCCGGATTGGCGGCCTTGATCTCGATATATTGCTCCATCATCGGGGTGACGCGGGTGGCGTCATTCGCCGCCTTGCCGCGGCTGCTTTCTTGCGCGCCCGCGTCAGGCGAGCGCTCGCCTTCCGGCGAAGTTCCGGCGTTCTCGCCTGTTGTGGGGTTGGCCGCGTCCATGGCGGCGGACGCTAGCAGAGGTTGGGTGGGGGGAAAAAGCGCGGCTGTGCAAAAGGCTCAGCATAGATAGGGGTGAGCATGCACAACAGCCGCACCAAGGTGCGGCTGTTGTTTCGCAAGGAAAGAAACCGAAAGCCGCTGCCGGCCCCCGATTAAGGACGATGCTTTAGTACGGCGCGACGTTGTCGAACACCGTTCCCCTGTAGGGATCGGGCTGACCGTAGGCGGTATAGGGCGCTACGTTTTCAAACGGGGTGCCGTAATAGGGGTCGGTCCAATAATACTGCACGCCGCGCTCCACAGCGGATGCCAACGTGGTTGTTCCAAGAAGCAGCCCCACAATGAGGGCAGGGAGAACTTTTGCTGACATTGTTTCAATCTCCATGTTTTTCGAGATTCTTGACCACGGCTACCGCCGACCAACAAGCGACACGGGCTGTGGTTCCGCGATGCGGGCGGCCCTCTGCAATGTAACGATCCGATCCGCTGCGTTCTGACTAATTCTCGGATGACTATTTGATGCAGGATGATTTCAAATAAGACAGCAGCCGCGCTGAATTCCCCGGCGATGATTTGATGAAAAGTTTGCTGCCGACGCGACGGCAGCATGGGCGCGGCTTGGATGCAGTAACCGGCCGCGTACGCGTCGGCGTTCGACAACGGCGATCTTTACGGTTTGCCGTCTTTGTCGGGTACGGAGCCGGCTATCGCGATCAATTTCCGCCGCACCGGAAAGAGACTGACGTCGAGCGAATGCGAGATCACACCCCAAATACCCGAAGGAGCAAACAACATCAGCACAATGGCAAGCGCGCCGAGCAGCATCAGATACCAGGACCCAAGCGCAGCCAAGTAGTATTGCAGCAGATAAAATATCGCGACGCCGATGATCGGGCCTTCCATCGAACCGATGCCGCCGATCACCACGATGAAAATGACGTAGGCGGTCCAATCGATCAGCGAGAAGGCGGCGTCCGGCGAGATGCGCGCCTTCTGCAAGAAGATCAGCGCGCCGACCATACCGGTCGCGACGGCGGTCAGCACATAGATCAGGAATTTGGTGCGGAAAACATCGACGCCGGTGCTCTCGGCTGCAGTCTCGGAATCGCCGAGCGCGGACAGCGCCAATCCGTGACGCGAGCGCAACAGCCTATAGACCAGCGCGAACGTGCCGAGCGCGAGCAGGAGCGCGAGCCAATACACCATCATGTCGCGCGCGGCCGGGCCGCGCACGGCAAAGAAGTCGCGCACGGAATCGAGGCCGACGATCGAACTGGCGATGTCCGGCGGCAGCGAGGTCCCGGTTCCACCACCCAACTGTTTCACCTGCGCGAGCACGAGCCGGCAGACTTCTGCGACCACCCACGTGCCGATCGCAAAATAAGCGCCGCGCAAGCGAAAGACGATCAGCGCCGCCGGAACGGCGACCAGTCCCGCCAGCGCGCCGGACAGCACGATCGAGAGCACCGCATCGAGGCCGGCGATCACCGTGAAGGCGAACAGCGCATAGGCGCCGACGCCGACAAAAGCTTGCTGGCCAACCGAAATCAGGCCGGCGCTGCCGGCGAGCAAGTTCCACAATTGCGCCAGCGACAGCATGGTGAAGACATAGAACAATTCCTGCAGCAGCACACGGCTTGCGAATGCCGGAAGAGCGAACAGAATAACGATCGCCGGCACCGCAAGAATGAGCGTGATGGTCGAAGCGCGCGTCTCGCGCGCCACGGCAAAGCGCTTGCGCACTTCCTCGCTTTTCGTAGCTGTGCTCATGCTGCCGCTTCGCATCGCCGCCCCTTAATCGACCGCGCGCGGGAAGAGCCCGCGCGGCCGGATTACGAGCACGATCAAGAACGCGATGTGGCCGGAGAGAAGCTGCCATTCGGGATCGATGTGGGCGCCGATCGTCTGCGCGAGCCCGACGACGATGCCGCCGGCCAGCGTGCCCCACAAGCTGCCAAGCCCGCCGATGATCACAGCCTCGAAGGCGTAAAGGAGCCGCGCCGGGCCGATGCTGGGATCGAAATTGGCGCGGGTTCCGAGGAAAAAAGCGGCGAGCGCGCATACCGCCAGCGAAATCCCCATGGTCAGCGCGTAGATCGTGCGGTTGTTGATGCCCATGAGCTGCGCGATTTCCACGTCGTCGGAGGTGGCGCGAAAGGCGCGTCCGACAGCGGTGCGATAGAACAGCGCGTTGAGCAGGAGGATGACCGCGATCGCCGCGACAAGCCCGATCAGCGGCATGATGCCGATCGCAATCCCGCCGCCGATCGGCAGCGACGCGCTCTGCAAAGGTCCGACATCGAGCCGCCGCGTGTCGGCCGAAAATGTTTCGAGGAGCCCGTTCTGCACGATGATGGAAAGACCGAACGTGATCAGCAAAGGCGGCAGAATATTGCGGCCGAGCGCGCGATTGAGCAGCAGCGATTGCAGCACGTAACCGAGCGCGAACATGATCGGCACGACTACCGCGCAGGCGACGATCAGCGGTACGCCGGCGCTGGTCGCCGCCAGGATCAGGAACGCGGCCAGCACGATCAGATCGCCGTGCGCGAGATTGACCAGCCGCATGATGCCGAAGATGACCGAAAGGCCGGTGGCATAGAGCGAATAAAGCCCGCCCAACAGGACTCCTTGGAGCAGCGTGTCGATCCACCCGAGCATCGTCTACAATCCGAAATAGGCGGCGTGAATGGCGTCGCGGCTCAAATCCTGCGGCCGGCCGGTGAGGCTCACGCGGCCTTCCTGAAAGCAATAAGCACGATCCGCCACCGACATGGCGTGAAGGAGGTCCTGCTCGACCAGCACCACGCTGGTGCCGCGCTGCTTGATGTCGGCGAGCGCCGCATAGATATCGCGAATGATGATCGGGGCGAGCCCGAGGCTGAGCTCGTCGCACAGAAGCACGCGCGGATTGGACATCAGGCTGCGGCCGATCGCGACCATTTGTTGCTGGCCGCCCGAGAGCGCCGTGCTCGGGGCATTGCGGCGCTCCCGCAGCGCGGGGAAAAGCCGGTAGATCGCCGGCAGGTCCCAAGGTCCTTCGGTGTGGCGCCCATAGGCGCCGACCAGCAAATTCTCTTCGACCGACAGCGACGAAAACAAGCGCCGGCCTTCCGGCACCAGCGCGATGCCGAGCTTGACGATGTCGTAGGCCGGCAGCGCGCCGATATCGCGATTGTCGAAGCGCACGGCCGGCGCCGGCCGCGGCAGCAAGCCGGCGACAGATTTCAAGAAAGTTGATTTGCCCGCGCCGTTAGCGCCGATGATGGCGACCGTTTCGCCCTCATCGAGCGTGAAGGTAATGCCGAACAGGGCCTGGAAGTCGCCATAAAAGGCGGTGAGATCGTGGGTTTCGAGCATTGCCACGTCGAATTGCCTCAAGCCTTTACGCCGCGATGCCCATATATATTTCGCGCACCTGGTCGGAGGCCATGACCGAGCGCGGCTCGCCTTCGATGATCTTGCGCCCGAAATTCAAAACTACCAATCGGGAAACGACGGCAAGCAGCGCATGCACGATGTGCTCGATCCAGACAATGGTGACGCCTGATTGCTTGATGTCCTTGATCAGCGCCACAAGCTCCAGGCATTCCGCTTCGGTCAGGCCGCCGGCGATTTCGTCAAGCAAGAGGAGTTGCGGACCGCTCGCCAATGCCCGCGCCAGTTCGAGTCGCTTGCGGCCGAGAAGGTTGAGCGTGCCGGCGCGGCGATTGGCAAAGCCGAGCAAGCCTGTGCGCTGCAGAATATCGCCGCAGTCGTCGACTACGTCCGCCTCCCGCTGCCGGCGGCCGTGGATGGCGGCGACCAGCAGATTTTCAAACACCGTCAGATTCTCGAAGGGATGCGGTATCTGGAACGATCGCCCGATGCCGGCAATGCAGCGAGCGCGTGGCGGCGTATGGGTAATGTCATGGCCGTCGAAGTGAACGGTGCCGGTATCGGGCTTGAGCAATCCGGTGATGAGGTTGAACAGCGTCGATTTCCCGGCGCCGTTCGGTCCGATGATGCCGAGCGCTTCGCCCCTCGCCACTTCGAGCGCTACGCCGTCGACCGCTTTCAGCGAGCCGAATGATCGCGCGAGATTGTCCAGCTTGAGGATCACGAAATGGTCCAGTCGAGCGTCCGATCAAAGTGCGCGCAAACCATATTCGCCGTGTCCCGGGCGCAGCGCAGTACGATAGTGATGCGCTGCAGACCCGGGACCTTAACAAGCGTCGCATTTGAAACGATCCCGGATCGGCGACGCGGCGCTTTCGCGCCGCATCGCGTCCGGGAAACGCCAGCTGGAAGAATGCCGACCTTCAGGCGATCGGCTCCATCTTGCCGCCGACCGGAATTTCCGGCGCGGTTTTGTTGTCGGTGATGACGATGTCGTACTTGCTGCCGTCGCGCAGCCGCCATTGACCGCCGACCAGCGGCGTCTTGGCGATATTCTTCGCCGCGAAGGGCGGCAGATTCTTGCCGTCCCAGGCGATCGGTCCGACCACGGTGTCGAGCTTGGTGGCGGCGATCGCCTTCACGACGGCCTTGTTGTCGCCGACATCACCGGAGCGCTTGGCGACATCGACGGCGAGCTCGAACAGCGCGTGGATGAAGCCGATCGGCTGCGTCCACTGCTTGCCGGACGACTTTTCGTAGGCCGTGGCGATGTCCTTGGCCGACTGCCCGGTCAGCGACGATTTGAACGGATGGTTCGGCGACCACCAGACTTCCGACGACAGGTTGTTGCCGTTCTTGCCCAGCGCCTCAACCGCGACCGGGAACAGGATCGCTTTGCCGATCGAGGCCGCTTTCGGCTTCAGCCCCTGTTGCATCGCCTGATTCCAGAAGGTCGTGAAATCGGGCGGCAGCACCACGCCGGTGATGATCTCGCAGTTTGCTTTTTTGAACGCCGCGATTTGCGCGCTGAAATCGTCCGTGAGATTCTGATAGCGGCCGGGATCGGTGAGCTTGTAGCCGAGCTTGTCGAGCACCGGCGGAAAGCCGACCTGCTTGTCGCCCCAGGCGTTGCCGTCGCCGTCATTGGGGAAGAGTCCGCCGACCGATTTGTTGGTCTGCAGTTGTCCCCACATGTTGGTGAAGACCGCGATCACGTCTTCGAGGCCCCAGAAGAAGTGATAGGTGTAGTTGAACGGCTTCCATGCCGGCGGCCCGCCGCCCGGATTGGCCTGACGGCCGATAAAATAGGGTTGCCACGGCGCCACCGTGGAGATGCACGGCACCTCCTCGATCTCGCATTGGGTTGCAACCGGATTGGTCGTCTCCGGCGTCGACGCTACCAGCATGAGATCGATCTTGTTGGAGACGATCAGTTCCTTGGCGACTTCCGCCGCGCGGTTCGGATTCGATTGGCTGTCCTTGACCGCGACCTCGACCGGCAAGGTGGCGCTGCCGACTTTGACGCCGTCCTTCACGGTGTTGAGGAAATTGGAAATGACGAAATTGTCGGCTTCGGCGAAAGCGGCGAGCGGCCCAGTCTGCGGGCTGACATAGCCGATCTTGAAGGTTTTCGCGGCATGCGCCGCGGGTGCGAATACCGAACCGGCCGCGAGCGCGGCGCCCGTCGCCGCCGACGCCTTCATGAATTTGCGGCGGCTCACGCGAATGCTGTCTGACATCTTGGCCATGTCCTCCTCCCTTGCGATCGGCTTTGTTGCCCGGAATCGGGCTTTGCCGTCTCCCGGCGCACACCTCCGCCTTGCGCAGGATCACACAAGGCTTTATGTTCGATTATCGAACGAAGGTTCGCGCTCTGAATAATTGTTAGCAGGCGCCGGATTGCTGTCAATCCGCGCGTCCTTTGGGCGGTCCGCTCGGAAAATTCGCGGGTGCGATGGCGCAGTACACGGAACAAGACATCGAGCGAGACGCGGAGGACAAGCCGCAAGACAAAGAGTTCATGGCGACGCTCGCCAAGGGCTTGGCGCTGCTCGGCGCGTTCGACAAGCAGCGCCCGGCGATGACGTTGTCGGAAGCCGCCAAGGTCACCGGATTTTCGCGCGCGACCGCGCGCCGCATTCTGCGCACGCTCGCGGAGCTTGGCTACGTGGTGCAGAACGGGCGCGCGTTCTCGCTGTCGTCCGGCATTCTCAGGCTCGGCTTTGCCTATCTGGCGACCCAGAACTGGATCGAACAGGCTTCGCCGCTGATGCGGCAACTGAGCGAGGAGTTCCACGAGTTCGTGTTCGGCGGCGATTCTCGAGGGAACAGAGATCGTCTATGTCGCGCGATACCCGGCGCGCCGCATCATGTCGGTAACGCTTGCGGTCGGTACGCGCTTGCCGGCGTTCCATACCTCGCTCGGGCGCGTGCAACTCGGCTTTCTCGACGATGGGGAACTGTGGTGCCGGCTTCGATCCTTGCGCATCGAAGCCTACACGCCATCGACCATCACTGACGTGCAGGCACTCTACGAGCGGGTGCGCGAGGACCGCGCGCAGGGATTTTCCATCGTCGATGAGGAACTGGAGCGCGGCCTGCGCTCGATCGCGGTGCCGATCGTCGATCGCGCGGGCGAAGCGATCGCCGGGCTCAATATCAGCACGCACTCCACCCGCACGACGCGCAACGAGATGCGCGACCGCTTCTTGCCGCGTCTGCGCGCCGTCGCCCAGCAAGTGTCCGCCTCGCTCGCCTGACCCGTTCCGGCCTGCGGGCTGGTGCGAGTGAGGTGCGTGGGAGGGGGCGCTGGACCGCTTGCGCCACGCATCAAAACGTGAAACTCACCTGATCGGTACGGTGACAGACGTGAGTATCCGGTGAAGACCTTCGATCCTGAGCTCGGCCGCCTGAAGGCATTGGGACGCTACCGGTCGCTCAAACTGCCGGCGGGACTGGACCTTTCCTCCAACGATTATCTCGGGCTGTCCGAGCATCCGGCGCTCCGGCAAGCGGCCATCGAGGCGTTGCAGGGCGGGATCGAAATCGGCGCCTCGGCGTCGCGGCTGCTGCGCGGACACCGCCAAGCGCATGCGGAGCTGGAGGCCTTTGCCGCCGACTATTTCGATTCGCCGCGCAGCTTGTTTTTCGCCAACGGCTATCAGGCGAATTTCGCGCTCGTTACGGCGCTGGTCAAACGCGACGACACCATTGTGTTCGATGCGCTCTGCCACGCCAGCATGCGCGACGGAATCTACGCCGTGCGCAGCGCTTCGTTAAAAATTCCGCACAACGATCTCGACGCCTTCGAGCACGCGCTCAAGGCGCCGCGCGCAGCCGGGACCAATCTCTGGATCCTGGTCGAGTCGGTCTACAGCATGGATGGCGACATGGCGCCGGTTCGCGAGCTTCTGGTGCTTGCGGAAAAATACGACGCCATGCTGATCGTCGACGAAGCACATGGCACCGGCGTCTGCGGCGCCAGCGGGCGTGGCGCGACTGAAGAGCTTTCTGATCGTGGATTTAGTCATGACCGGTTGATCGTGCTGCACACTTGCGGCAAAGCGCTTGGTGTGGCCGGCGCGCTTGTTTGTGCCAGCGAGCCGATCATCGATTATTTGATCAACACCGCGCGGCCGTTCGTTTACAGCACGGCGCCGATGCCGCTGCAGGCCGTTCTGGTGCAGCGCGCGCTCGAACTGGTGCAAGAGGAGCCGGAGCGGCGCAAAGAGCTTGCGGCGCTGAAAGCGCACGCGGCCAAGTGCCTGCCGGGGGTGTCGGTGTTGAGCCAGATCGTGCCGATCATTATCGGCGGAGATGATGCGGCCGTCGCATTGGCAAGCGCGTTGCAGGCGGAGGGCTTTGATATTCGCGCCATTCGACCGCCGACCGTGCCGGAGGGCACGGCGCGGCTGCGGCTATCATTGCGCGTGGGTGTGACCACGGATCAGCTTACCGCCTTTGCCGAAGCGCTGACCCGTCTGCGGCGGCAACGGCTGTCGGCATGACGCTCGTTTGGGTATGAGCAAAGCCTATATCGTTACGGGAACCGATACGGGCATCGGCAAAACCACGGTGGCGGCCATGCTCGTGCTGGCGCTCGATGCCTCGTATTGGAAACCCATTCAGTCTGGCACGGAGGAAGGCACCGACAGGCAGCGCGTCCAGGCTTTGACGCAACTTCCTGACGATCGCTTCCTGCCCGAGCGTTATGTCCTGTCGCAGCCGCTCTCGCCGCATCGCGCCGCCGAGCTCGACGGCATCGAGATCAAGGCGGAAGCGTTAGCGCTGCCGGCGTTCGACCGGACGCTGGTCATCGAAGGCGCCGGCGGATTGATGGTGCCGGTGACGCGCAACAAGCTGCAAATCGACGTGTTCGCAGATTGGAGCTTGCCTATTATTCTCTGCGCGCGTACCGCGCTTGGAACGATCAACCATACGCTCCTTTCGATCGAAGCGCTGCGTAGCCGCCACATGCGGTTGCATGGGCTCATTTTCGTCGGCGACGATAATCCCGATAACATGCGCACGATCGCCGATTTCTCCGGCGCCCGTATTCTGGGGTCTGGTGCCGCGGCTCGATCGCATCGACCGCGCCGCGCTGTTGGACGTGTTCGCGCGCGGCTTCAGGCGAGAGGATTTTGCGTGAGCTCTTCGCCGATTTGGCATCCGTTTACGCAGCACGCGGTCTTTCCGGACTCGGTCTTCATCGATCGCGCCGAAGGCGCCTATCTGTTCACCAAATCCGGCGAGCGGATCGTCGACGCCATTTCGTCCTGGTGGGTGAATATCCATGGGCACAATCACCCGAAAATCGTCGCGGCCGTGCAAGCGCAAGCCGAGCGGCTCGACCAGGTCATCTTCGCCGGATTTACCCATCAGCCGGCGGAAGAACTGGCGGCGAAGCTCATCGCGATCACGCCTGCCAATCTGACGCGGGTGTTCTTTTCCGACAGCGGCTCGACCTCCGTCGAGGTCGCCTTGAAAATGGCGTTCGGCTACTTCGCCCACAAAGGCCGAACGCGGCGCGGCGTCGTTGCGCTCGAGCACGCCTATCATGGCGACACCTTCGGCGCGATGTCGGTCGGCGCGCGCGGCGCGTTTAACGCGCCTTACGAGCCGTTTCTGTTCGATGTTCATCGGCTGCCGTTTCCCGGAAAATCGAACGAGCATCTGACGATCGAGGCGTTCGAAAAACTCCTGCGCGCTCAAGCGCGCGAGATCGCCGCGCTGATCGTTGAGCCGCTCGTGCTCGGCGCGGCCGGCATGATGATGTACGGCGCCGATACGTTGGGCGCGCTGCACGAGCTGTGCCGCCGTCACGGCATTATTTTCATTGCCGACGAAGTGATGACGGGCTGGGGGCGGACCGGAACGCGCTTCGCCTGCGAGCAGGCGTCCGTCACACCCGATATCCTCTGCCTCTCCAAAGGCCTGACCGGCGGCTTTCTGCCGATGGGTGTGACGCTTGCCACCGAGGAGATTTATCAGGCCTTCTACAGCACCGACCGCGCCAAGACGTTTTTTCATTCCTCGTCGTTCACCGGCAATCCGCTCGCCTGCGCTGCCGCTTGCGCATCGCTGCAAGTGTGGGAGGACGAGCCGGTCCGCGAGCGGATAGGCCGCATCCAACAAGACCTGGCTGCATTGTCGCCGCGGCTGCAGCGCCGGGCGGATGTTGAAAGCGTGCGGCAGACCGGCACCATCCTGGCGCTCGACGTGCGCGCGGCCGAGGCGGGCTATCTCTCCGCCGTGTCACCGAAGCTCTATCGCAATTTCATTTCGTCCGGCGTGCTGCTGCGGCCGATCGGGCAGTCGATCTATGTGCTGCCGCCCTACTGCACGTCGCGCCAGGACCTTGAATTTGTCGTCTCGCGGATCGAAAGCGCGCTCGACGCACTTGCCGCGGGCGAACTTTAGCTCTCCGCCGGTTTCATTGTTTGGCCGCAGGTCGGCTGCCGCGTCGTCGCGAGACGCTGCGACTCACCCTTGTTTAACCCTGTCGCGCCGCGTATGGTCGCTCCCCGAACGAATACCGCACGTTAGTTCGATATCCGAACAAATCGGCCCCGAACAAAATGCGGGGAGGATGAGGAACGCTGGCAAGGAGGGTCAGAGCATGGCTGCAGGCAGTAAGGGCAACACGCAAGCGACGATCGAGAAACCGAAAACCGGCGCGGCACGGGGAAGCCAAACGACCCCGCAGACCGGCGCCGAATATCTCGACTCGCTGCGCGATGATCGCACCGTCTACATCTACGGCGAGCGCGTGAAGGACGTGACCACCCATCCGGCGTTCCGCAACACGGCGCGGATGGTGGCGCGGCTGTTCGACGCCATGCACGACGAGAAACACGCCAGCAAGATCATGGTGCCGACCGACACCGGCAACGGCGGCAAGACGCACGCTTTCTTCAAGGCGCCGAAGTCGCTCGACGATCTTTTGGCCGGGCGCAACGCCATCGCCGAATGGGCGAGGATCACCTACGGCTGGCTTGGCCGCTCACCCGACTACAAGGCATCGTTCTTGGCCACGCTCGGCGCCAATGCTCAGTTCTACGATCCCTATTCCGAGAACGCGCGCCGCTGGTACAAATTCAGCCAGGAGCGCGTGCCGTTCGTCAATCACGCCATCATCCATCCGCCGGTCGATCGCGACCGGCCGCCGAACGAGGTGGCCGACGTCTGCTGCCACGTCGAGAAGGAAACCGACGCCGGCATTATCGTCTCCGGCGCCAAGGTCGTCGCCACCGGCTCGGTGCTGACCAATTATACGTTCGTCGCGCATCACGGCTTGATCCCGGTACAGGACAAGAAATTCGCCGTGGTGTTCATGGTGCCGACCAATCATCCGGGCGTGAAATTCATTTGCCGCACGTCCTATGAAATGACCTCGACCGCCATGGGCAGTCCGTTCGACTATCCGCTGTCGAGCCGCATCGACGAGAACGACGCGGTCTTCATTCTCGACAAGGTGCTGGTGCCCTGGGAGAACGTCTTCGTTTACGGCGATCTGGAAAAGGCCAACAACTTCTTCCCGCGCACCGGCTTCCTGCCGCGCTTCGTTGTGCACGGCTGCACGCGGCTTGCCGTCAAGCTCGACTTCATCGCAGGCCTATTGCTGAAGGCCGTCGAGGCTTCCGGCACCAAAGATTATCGCGGCGTGCAGGCCAATGTCGGCGAGGTCATCGCCTGGCGTAATCTGTTCTGGGCGCTGTCGGATGCGATGGTGCGCGATCCGAAGCCGTGGATCGACGACTACGTGCTGCCCAACATGGATCCGGGCAATGCCTATCAGATCATCGCCACCATGGCCTACTCGAAGGTGAAGTACATCATCGAGCAGACGGTGGCGTCCGGCCTCATCTATCTCAATTCGCACGCCAACGATTTCAAGAACGCGGAAATCCGTCCCTATATCGACCGCTACATGCGCGGCTCGAACGGCTACAAGGCGGAAGAGCGCGTCAAGCTGATGAAGCTTTTGTGGGATTGCATGGCGACCGAGTTCGGCGGCCGCCACGAGCTCTATGAGATCAACTACGGCGGCTCGACCGAGGAGATTCGTCGTTACTGCCTGTTCGGCGCCCAGGCGTCCGGCAACGCCGATCGCTTCAAGGGCTTTGCCGAAGACTGCATGGCCGAATACGACCTGGACGGCTGGAAGGTCCCCGACCTCACCGATCCGGGCGCGCTCAGCTATCACGTGTTGCGCGGGGCGGCGAAGTAACCTGATTGAGTCTCCTTCCTCCCCCGCGTGCGGGGGAGGGCGGCATGCGAAGCGTGCCGGTAGGGGTAAGTGTCAGCTCGCTCGGAGCAAGCCAGCCCCCTCCACCGCCCTTCGGCATAGCCGACGCTGCGCGTCGGCGTTCTTTTCTCAAGGACGACGGCCGAAGGCCGCCTATGCCCCTCCCCCGCACTTCGTGCAGGGGAGGAAAGAACACTATTCCATCGGCTGTAGCCCGAGACGGTCCATCAGGTTGCGATCGCGATCGCGTTCCGGGTTCGGCGTCGTCAGAAGCTTGGGGCCGCAGAAGATTGAATTGGCGCCGGCGAGGAAGCACAGCGCCTGCGCCTCTTCGCTCATGGTTTCGCGGCCTGCCGACAGCCGCACCATCGAGCGCGCCATGGTGATGCGCGCAACCGCGATGGTGCGCACGAATTCGATCGTATCGAGCGGCGCGGCCTCGGCAAGCGGCGTGCCGGCGACGCGGACCAGCATGTTGATCGGCACCGATTCGGGATGCACCGGCAGATTGGCCAGCGTCTGGATCATGCCGATTCGGTCCTCGCGTGTTTCTCCCATGCCGACGATGCCGCCGCAGCAGACATGGATCCCGGCCGCGCGCACGTGCTCCAGCGTTTCCAGCCGATCGTCATAGGTGCGGGTGGAGATGATCTTGCCGTAGAAATCCGGCGACGTGTCGAGGTTGTGGTTGTAATAGTCGAGACCGGCCTCTTTCAGCTTCTGCGCTTGCGGCTCGGTCAGCATGCCGAGCGTCACGCAGGTCTCGAGGCCAAGGGCTTTGACCCCCTCGATCATCGCGCAAACCCGGTCGAGATCGCGATCCTTCGGCGAGCGCCAGGCGGCGCCCATGCAAAAGCGGCTGGCGCCGGCATCGCGCGCGGCGCGCGCCTCGGCCAGCACCTTGTCGAGCGGCATCAGCTTCTCGGCATCCACGCCGGTGTCGTAATGGGCGCTCTGCGGACAATAGGCGCAGTCCTCGGGGCAACCGCCGGTCTTGATCGAGAGCAGCGTCGACATTTGCACCGCGGACGGATCGAAGAACTCGCGATGAACGGTTTGCGCCCGGAATATCAGGTCCGATAGCGGCAGCTCGAACAGGGCGCGCACTTCGTCGCGCGTCCAGTCGTGGCGCAGCGAATCGTCAAAGGCACGGATTGGAGACTGCGGTTCGAGCAAAGCCATTTCGGTACGAGCCATTACGTTGGAAGACGATGAAACGGATTCGGCGAGGGGTCGAAGGATGCACCCAGCCGTTAGATTGGAGCCACGGGATCTACCATAAAGGCGCCGGCGAAGAGGACAAGACCCCGGCGGCATGCGGTCCGCCAACGAAAAAGGCCCCGCGAGAAATCGCGGGGCCATCCGAAAACGCCGCCGTAACGGCCGCTTTCGCACCCCAAGTTCGATCAGCCCTGGGTCGGTTCTTGGCGACCAGCGGCTTCGGAGCGTCCGGGCCCAGGATCTTGAAGCCCGGGCGGACCCGGGCAAACGATTGCGCTGTATTCCTCCTGATAGCCACCGATTGATATGCATTCGGTATTTTGCTCGAACTTGTTGATAGCGATTGCTCGAGTGTTCCGCTCTTTCCTCGTCAGTGCTACCTATCTGAGGTCAAGGTAGCTTAACGAAGGAGGAACCCATTCCCCGTATTCGTCTGACCAAGTCGACGATCGATAATCTGCCTGTCCTCGAAAAAGATACGGTTTACTGGGACGCCGGCTTGCCCGGTTTCGGCGTGAAGGTGACGCCAAAGGGCCGCAAGGTCTTTCTGGCGCTGTATCGGCTTGCGGGCGCCGGCTCACGGCTGCGCAAATATACGATCGGGCCGTATGGACGCGTCACACTGCCGATGGCTAAGGCTCAGGCGCAAAAGATCTTTGCGGCTCGGCTCGATGGCCGCGATCCGGCAGAGGAGAAGAAGCAGTCGCGCCGCCGCCTAGTGGTCGATCGCGTCGATGATCTGGTGGAGACGTTCATTCGCGAACACGTCGACAAAATCGGAACCAGTCGAAGAATAACCAGTCTCCTACGGCGCGACGTCATTCCCTATTGGGGCGCCAAGAGCATTCATGAAATCAAGAAGCGGGACGTCAGCGATCTCATCAGTTTGATTGCGCAGCGCAATGCCCACGCCAGCCACAGGCTGCTCAAGACGTTAAAGACCTTTTTTCGGTGGTGCGTGGGCCGCGCGGTCATCGATTTTTCGCCCGCCGAGGGAATTTCGTCACCCTATAGGGAAGTCAGTCGGGATCGCGTCTTAACCGACGAGGAACTCGCTGCGGTTATTCTCGCGGCGCGGCGCATGGCGCCTCCATACGGCCTGATTGTAGAATTCCTCGCACTGACCGGTCAGAGGCGAGAAGAGGTCGCTCAGCTCAAATGGGACGAGCTCGGTGAGGAGACCCGGACGTGGACCATTCCGGGCTCACGAACCAAAAACAAGAAAGCTCATATGGTTCATCTATCGGAACCGGCCTGGAAGGTAATCCAAGCCTGCTCGGCCGAACCGTACGTTTTTGGCACGGCAAGGGGAAAGCGGTTTCAACGCTTTGGAAGAGAAAAGCGGGCCATTGATAAGCTGTGCGGCGTCGCTGGTTGGCGACTTCATGATTTGCGACGCACGATGTTTCGGGAATGGCGCGATTGGGCATTCCTCCGCATGTCGCGGACAAGATTCTCAACCATCAAGCGGGGACGATTTCTGGAGTGGCGGCCGTTTATCAGAGGCACGACTTTCTGACTGAGCGCAAGGAAGCGCTGGATCGTTGGGGCGGGCACGTCGGTGAAATAGTCCAAGCCGAACTTCGAGCAGCTGACTTTTAAACAGCGGGTCCAAGGTTCGAGTCCTTGTGCGCCCACCAAAAACACCTAGCCCATCAACGGTTTAACCGGATGCGGATTGGAGTGCTGTTTGCTCTGTCGATCGGTGTCCACGCCAAGTCCACAAATGAGGACTTCGGAATTCAGACGCTGCCGAATTCACCCAACCGTGCACCGCTTTCGGCGCTGGCGTAAATTCGGCAACAAGCATGAGCAAGATACTCGCAACATGCCCGATTGCGGCGCACGCATCGGTGAACGCCATCGCGACGGATGCGACATTGAACGTTGCCCGCATTGCGGTTGGTCAGCGCTCGGCTGTTCGCACTTCGACCCGAATGATGCGCGGCGGCAGGCGTGGAACGGCAAGTGGCCCGGCGAGGACGATTGCGAACGCTTAGGCTTCTACAGCAACAGCGATCCAGACTTTCCCGATCTGAATCGCCTGTTCACCGACTGTGTTTGGAATGCCGACGGGCAGCGGTGGGAGCGGCGACAGTAGTGGCTTCCTATCGACGGAGAACGCAATGAGTAGCAGAGAAAAGAAAATAACTCACCTAGGTGATCATTTGCCTTACGAATTGCTGATGTTTCTATACGCGTACCAGCGCACTCTTGAAGAGCGCTATCAGCTAGATTGGAACGCATACTATGAAAGCTTCGCACTGCATGTGCGGATCCTTTTCGACTTTTTGATGAATGATGCTGGTGCAAATAACTTCGAGGCAGAGGATTTCGCAGACTTCACAGGGAATAATGATGCCAAGGTTCGGCAACTCATCAACCAGGACCTGCACTGGCAGGTGTTCCATTTCGGGAAGCAGAGAAAATCAGAAGATGAGGAGAAGGTTGGAAGGGAGGAAAGGAAAATTATATTCGAGTGGGTAGAGCAGAATTTCAGAGAGTTTGAAAAGGCGCTAGCTAACACTGATTTCGCCCAACACTGGTATCGTGAGCGAGCGATCCCCGGAAAGGTTCGCGAAGAATTTTTGAGAGCACGAGAATCAGAAACAGTAGTAAACGCCTTAGGTCCGGCACAGGCATCGGCCGGTAGCCCAGAGACGATTGGCTGGACTGGAGGCTCCAGCTAGCAGCACCTCAGTGAGGCGGTAAAATTTCTTTGGCGTCTGGAAAAAGTTTTTCTGTAACATGCCAATCAGCCCGGTGTGCCCTTGCGCGGTATCCCCGCATAAGGGCCGCGGCGTAGTGTGGGCGAACACAAACAGTGCTTTCTGCTTCATGTCTCGTGCCCAATCTCGTCGGCATACAAATCTTGCACTCGCGGTGGATAGTGACACACGGATTGCAATCCGAAGTGCTGCACGTCTTTGCGAACGATAGCCAGCGCGTGCTCGCGGTCGGCGTAGGAGCAGCGTTCGCCGGGAAACATGCTGCCGAGTTTCAGCACCAGTCCGCGCTTCTGCAGTCTACTAAAAGCACGCCGTACTGCCGCTCGCTGTGCTGGCGTCGGATCAATTGCTGTGTCGGGTGGCGGATCGGGCGCATGGGCGGCGTACGCCTTGCCAGCGAGTAGGGGGGCAGACAGGTACTCGTTCAGACGCAAAAGGTCGAGGATGGCACGTTCAAGCCAGCCCGGTCCGCGACCCATGGGTCCCTCCGTGAGATTACACTTGTGTGATGCATGCGGAACTGTAACCTTTAGTCAAGTGACCGCCCGCGTGTCCCCTTGGGCCGCTGCCCCGGCCGGATCACATGCCGCCCAATCGCCTTCTGGGGTCCGCCAGCGCGTTTCCTTTTCGAGGCCCGGAACTTGCTGCCCACTGGATGCCGTTTGCCGCAGCTCCCTGCCGCCATACGTTGATTTTTGAGGGGACGCACCCAGCGCCGTTCCCGCGCCCAATTGGGGGGCATCGGGAACTTTGGAACCCAAAGTTCCAACCTATGGAACTTTCCTCCGTTTCCGCATCAACTCATGGTCGGAAAGCCCATCCCTACGCATCCAGCTCCTTGTAATAGCGGTAGACGCCCCACTGGTTGAACGCGATGCGCCGGTCCGACGCAAGATAA
Organism: uncultured Alphaproteobacteria bacterium; assembly: GCA_963845075.1. Lineage (GTDB taxonomy): Bacteria > Pseudomonadota > Alphaproteobacteria > Rhizobiales > Xanthobacteraceae > BOG-931. The sequence continues at coordinate 61,462 of CAWJRE010000036.1, forward strand.
GCTTTGATCCGGGGCCGTTTTGCAACCCGGTCGTGCAGCGCCACCAAACCGGGAATTTTCCTTTCGAAACGCTTCATGTGCTTGGGGAAGCCGTAGCGTAGGCCTTCGAGGTTCTGGAAGATCGAGAGATCGACATAGGTCAGCCTCCCTCCGATCAGATATTGGCCGCCATTCTTCTGCAGGACGCGCTCGAAATAGCCCAGAAATTTCGGCACGCGATGGCGCCAGAAATCCTTGGCGCGGCGCTTCGCCTCCGGCTTCTGTTGCTCGTAATAGAGCCGACTCGAGATCGGATGGTGCGTATCGTGAACCTCGACGACGAGATCGCGATCGTGAGCTCAGCTGATGCGCCCAAAGCCGTCCCGCTTCGTCGCGTGGCGACAAATTCAGGCGCGGGCCGAGATAGAACAGGATATTCGCGGTCTGCGCGATGATGAGCCTGCCGGCTTTGAGGAACGGCGGCGCAAACGGCGGTCGCGCGCCGCGCTTGTCGTCGATGATCTTCATCATCGCCGGCACGCCGGCCTTGCCTTTGCGGCGGGCGACATCGACATAGTCGGCGCCGCCTTCCTCCAGCGCCAGCCGGACGAACTCGCCGCGACCCTGGATCGTCGGCCAGTAATAAAGCTCGTAGCGCATCAATCGACTGGGCTCCCTGTCGCTTTGGAGAGGTGCGTCCGGGTTTAAACAAACGTTTTTGAAAGAGGGCAAGCTTCGCAACGAAGAGTGAGACCTCCAAGCGGTTCGTTCATCCGCGCGGTCATTTGCCTGACATACTCTTGAGGAATGTGGTCAGCCGCTGCATGTTAGCCATATCGACAGCAGAGAGTGTCTTAATCATTTGGCCGTAGCGCATCATCAGGACGATAAAATTGGTGGATGCCTATTGTCTTGTCGTCAGCAGATCGGTGCCACGCCCTCCGCGAAGGCATAAACGCACGGTCGCGGGTGACTGCTGCCTCGTCATGATGACGCCAGGGTCACACCAAGCGCGTGACCCGTGTCTGGGCGGCCTCGATTTGGAATGTCTGTTACTCACCCAAAGGCAACCATCCGCTACGAGTTTATGTACGCGCTCTAACAGAGCAAGGGGAGGAGGGTCTTTATTCAGCATCGTGCCAATTATTTCACTAGACATCTCTTTTCCTCAAATGGCCCAAATATCTTCGCCTCCGCGCACCAGCAAGTTGCCAACTTCGCAGGTTGATCCGATTTAAGCCGTTAAGGAATCGACGTTTGGCCGCGAGTCAATATCCTTGATATGACTGCTTAGCTCGTAGGCTGGAGCTCAGTCTCGTCGAGAACAAAACTGCCTGTAACACCGAACAGCGATGTCGACGAACCCGAAGACGGCACCCTACGGATCCTGGCAATCGCCGATCACGTCTGATCTCATCGTTACGCAATCTATCAGCTTGTCGGAAGTGCGCTTCGATGGGCAAGCTGTTTACTGGCTGGAGGCACGACCGCAGGAGCAGGGTCGCAACGTCGTAGTGCGCGCGGGTGGGGCCGGCGCATGTACGACTGACATCGTGCCAAAGCCGTTCAACGTGCGCACCCGCGCGCACGAATATGGTGGCGGCGCGTGGACAGTCGCGCTTGGCGTCCTCTATTTTTCGAATTTCGCGGATGGCCGGCTGTACCGGCTTGGCCCTGGCGAGAGTGAGCCGGCACCGCTGACGCCGGCGCCACTCACGCGCGATCGCCACTGGCGATTCGCCGACGGCATCATCGACCACGGCCGTCATCGCTGGATCGGCGTGCGCGAGGATCACACTGGCGCCGGTCAGCCTGTCAATGCCATCGTCGCGGTCGACCTGGCGCAGCCCGGCACCACACCAGGCCACATCATCGCCGACGGACACGACTTCTTCGCCTCTCCGCGGCTGTCGCCCGATGGCCGGCGCCTCGCTTGGCTCGCGTGGGACCATCCCAACATGCCATGGAACGGCACCACTCTGTATCTCGCCGCGCTGGACGAGAACGGCGCAATCATCGGCACTGCGCGGAGGATCGCCGGTGGCCCGGCCGAATCGATCTTCCAGCCTGAATGGTCGCCGGATGGCGCCGACCTCGTTTTCGTCTCGGATCGTTCGGGTTGGTGGAATCTTTATCGCTTCACGTTAGCGACCGGTGCGATGCGGCCGATTGCTCCGCGACCGGCGGAATTTGGCCAGCCGCAATGGAATTTCGGCATGGCGACCTACGCCTTCGCCGGGCCCGACCGCATCGTCTGCGCCTATGCCGAAGCCGGGCTCGGCCACCTCGCCGTGATCGACCTTACGACCGGCTCGCTACGTTCGCTCGATACACCCTTCACGCAGTTCGCGTCGTTGCGCGCCCATGGCGATCAGGCCGCTTTTATCGCCGGCGCGCCGTCGCATCCGGCGAGCGTCGTCGTGTTTGATCTCAATTCGGGCGGCTATCGGATTCTGAAGAAAGCGACCGATATTCTCGATCGAGCGGACCTCCGGATCGGCGATTATCTCACGCCGGTCGAGCCGATCGAGTTTCCGACCTCCGCCGGTCGCACTGCCTTCGGCTTGTTTTATCCGCCACACAATGCCGATTACGCCGCGCCCGACGGCGAAAAGCCGCCGTTACTTGTCAAGTGCCACGGTGGTCCAACCTCGGCCGCCTCCTCGACACTCAACCTCGGCATCCAGTACTGGACGAGCCGAGGCATTGCGGTGCTCGACGTGAATTACGGAGGCAGCAGCGGTTTTGGCCGCGCCTACCGTGACCGACTTCAACTCAACTGGGGCGTCGTCGACGTCGACGACTGTATCAATGGCGCAAAGTTTCTGGCTGAGCGCGGCCGCGTCGATGCCGATCGTATGGTGATCAGCGGCGGCAGTGCCGGCGGCTACACAACGCTCGCTGCGCTCGTGTTCCACGATGTGTTCTGTGGCGGCGCGAGTTATTACGGCGTGAGCGATATCGCTGCGCTTGCGCGCGATACCCATAAGTTCGAGTCGCACTACCTCGATTGGCTGATCGGCCCTTACCCGCAGGAGGAGGCACTCTATCGCGAACGCTCGCCGCTTTTTCACGCCGAGCGCCTTTCGCGCCCCGTGATCTTCTTCCAAGGCGACGAGGATCCGGTAGTGCCGCCGAACCAGACTGAGGCGATGGTTGAGGCGCTGCGCCGCCGCGGGACGCCAGTCGGCTATTTCCTGTTCTCTGGTGAGCAGCATGGCTTCCGCAAGGCCGCCAACATTCAGCGCGCGCTGGACGCCGAGCTTTATTTCTACGCCGTCGAAGTGTTCGGGACAGGCTTGAGGTTCTAAAGTGACCTGATCGGCCGTGATCTCGAATTGGGCAAGAAGCTTCAGCAGTGCCAGCCCGCCGTTCGATGCTCCCGTTCGCGCCTCGGTGCATGTGATTTCGGGTCTTCTGTTGGAGGTCGGCATTCCGCCGCCGGCGCAACGCTACGGGGCGGTTTTTGTAGGCCCGGTGGAAGCTGCCAGGGGGATGTTGACCGGCGTGGACGGCTTGAATTGATGGCTCCAAAAATCCTTCCGACGGCAAGCACGTGCTTGGTCCGAGCCCAAAAAATACTGGGAGCGAAAGACCTGCAAGCCGTTGGGCGCACAAGGGGTTCTGTACGGCGATAAGGTGATCAATGTCGCCAATGCGAGGCGTTACGACGTCTATCCGAAAATGGAGAAGGGTTATCTCGCCAACGGCGAGATCGGAATTGTTGTGGGTCAGTTCAAAGGGAGTAGTTGGAAGCCAAAGGGGCTGCCCTGGAAGATCGAGGTCGAGTTCTCTTCGCAGCTCGGCTTGAAGTTTGGATTTTGGGGCTGGTGACTTCGGTGATGAAGGCGAAGCGCCTTTGGAGCTCGCTTATGCGTTGACCATCCACAAAGCCCAAGGCAGCGAATTCGATACAACCTTCATTGTGATCCCGAATCCCTGCCGCCTTCTGTCCCGTGAACTGCTCTACACCGCATTGACGCGCCAGCGCGAACAGGTTGTGCTATTTCACCAGGGCGACCTTGGGGCCCTCCTAAAGCTGTCTTCATCCGAGCACTCGGAGACCGCCCGTCGGCTCACAAATCTGTTTTCCGATCCTAAGCCGGTCGAGCATGTCGGGGCGTTCCTCGAAGAAGGCCTCATTCACCGCACCACCCGCGGGGAGCTCGTCCGCTCAAAATCGGAAGTGATCATTGCGAATTTGCTCCACGCTCTTGGCACCACCTACGCGTACGAACAACCTTTCACTGGCAAAGACGGAAGCATTAGATATCCTGACTTCACGATTGAGGATGCAGAGACTGGTCGACGCGTCTTTCTTGAACACCTTGGGCTGCTATCTGAGCCAGTATATCGACGCCGCTGGCAAGGAAAGCTGGATTGGTATCGCGCTCAGGGGGTGCTGCTGGAAGACAAGGGTGAGGGCGACGTGGGAATCCTCGTGACGACCGCCGAAGAAAAAGGCATCGATTTTGCCGGCATTGAACACAAACTCCGCATGCTCCTTGGGCTCTAGTTTAGCCTGCCGGGATGTTGGATCTTAAATCGGACATCCGAAACGAGCTGAACCTACGGAAGCTCGCGAAGACGAGGTCCCTATCCGCCTAGTGATTGCCTCCGAGCAGCGCTTCCGCCCGTTATGATGTCTAGTTACGTCATGCCGCCAACCGCGGGCCGACGATCCGACGCCCAGATCAGCGAGACGGAAGCAGAGGCGCCTGAAAGCGTCCAAATGGCAGAACGAGAAGGCAGAAAGAAATCGGCAGTCGCTTGCGCGACTTACCAAGGCCTTGCCGCACATCTTCCCGTCCGCCGTGTTGTCTCATGCGCTCAGCCGCCCGTTTGTATCGCCGACGCCGCGTCTAGCGATCGATTCCTATTGGCGTGCTCATCCAATTCGCGCAGATCACCTGGCGCGCTCACTTGCTGCCCTGACCGGAGCGCCAAGCGGCTGGACCTGGCGGCTCGGTGACGAGCGGGAGAGCGGATTGCCGGCCAACTTCCGAACGCCGCCCGGGCCTTATCGGAAACGGCAGTACGCCTTGGGCCCCGGGTTCTGCTGCGTGTGCGGGCAGCCGGTCTACCGCTTCGGCTGGCATGTCGACCTTTGGGACGGCACTAACCGGAACGCGAGGTTGCACTGCGCTTGCGTGATCGCGTGGCAGTTCTGGTATGCGCCAAGCGGCAAAGTTCGGCTCTCACAGCGCCTGCAAGCGCGGAGGTGTGGCCAAACCGGCGGCGGGCTGTGGAAGAGCGCCGAGGTTGACTGCTGTCAGAAGCAGCTTGCGTAAATTTATCCCGCCTCTCGCGAGTGAGCTGCTGTTGCAGCCAGGCCATGATGAGATGCGCGCGCATCGTTCCCAACAAATGAGAACGAAAGACCTTGCAACGCCGGGGCGGACCATACAGGTTGCTCCGTCGCGTGGATAACGCAAGCGGGCCGCCAGAGCACTAAACCTTGCGCGCAAAAGCTCCCGGCTCGCTCCTGCTCCGGTTGGTTACGATCAGGCCGCCCTGCTCGTCGAGCGCCTGAGATCTTGTGAAAGCGCCATATGCAGGCTCCAGATGATGGGAAACGCTAAGCAGCATAGCAAAGCCATTCCCCAGAACCCGGCAGATCCCAAGCGCGAGAACAGCCAACCGGAAAGTATGGTCGTCAGTGCCGTTGCTCCGCCAATTCCGACAGTTCCATAGAAAGCCTGCGCCAACCCGGCGAGACTGCTGGGTATGGTATCAGCGATAATGCGCATGCATCCCAGATGAAACAAAGCGAATGTGAGTCCATGCAGCGGCTCGATTAGCGCGAGGATGTTAACGTCAGCGGTTTGAGCCAGGACTCCCCAGCGCGTCACCGCCGCGCCGGCGCCCAAAGCCAATGCACCACTCCTGCCCAACAGGTTCAACAGCCGGGGACCAAGGAAAACAAATACCAGCACCTCCGCTCCCACCGATTCCGACCACAGTACGCTCGAAACGACAGGGGAAATTCCGGCGTCACGCCAGCGTATGATGGCGAACGCGTCGTGCATCGCATGGCTTCCAATAACAAGAGCGGCCGCGAGAACCATACGCACGAATACGGGCTGTCGCAGGAGGACGAGCCAATCTCCGTCGGTCATCTTCCTTTTTTGAGTTGTTGAATTTGTGCCGGGTGCCAGGTCGGGCACAAATCGTGTCGATAACGCCGTCGCGAAAAGGCCTGCGGTAGTGAGCCAGAGAACTGAAGGCAGCCCCCACACGGCCGCGCTCTGCCCTGCCACGAGCACTCCCGCAATGAAGGCGGCGGAGCCTATGCCGCGAACCCAGCCATATTCGAAAGCTCCCGAATTGCCGCGCGTTGTCGAGCGAGACCAGGAAAGGGCGAGAGCATCCGCGAGCGGGACTAGCGGCGCCAGCATGGCGGCTTGGGTCAGATTCACAAAAGCCAGCAGCCAGAAATTGTGCGTAGGCAAATAAAGCAGCGACGCCGCGGCCGCTGCTAGGGCAAACAGAGCGAGCTCTAGTCGAAAGGCGCCGAACACATCCGCGAGCCGACCTGCGAACGGCGCAGAAAGCAGTCTCACCGCCGTCCCGGCACCGAGCAGAAACCCAAGCCATTCGGCTCCTATGCCGCGGGTCGTCAGGAATTCAGGTAGGAACGGCGACGAAAAGCCGAAGCTGCAATAAAGCATGCCATAGAGGAGAACGAACCAAAGCAACAAATCTCGCCGAACGCCCATCTCAACTTCTCACAACGGGGACTCCCAAGGAGCGAGCCACTAATGAACGTCGAGATAGTCGTTGCTGTTCAACACGCCGGGGCGCAGTGTTTGCCGCGACTACGCGCACCTTGCAGTCCCCTTCTGCCGTTGCCCCGAACACCCCGCCGCGTTATTGCACTGGGTTCTTACCGACATCGGCCTGACCGATGGATTTTGCCGCGTGGATTGAAGTTTATCTGGGCGACCGTTGGTACGCCTTTGATTTCCGCAACTGGCAAAATCTGCAAGAAGAAGGCTCGAGTACCTCGTGTAACTCGCGCGCGAAGTGATCATTGACACGCAGATAACCGCTCAGATCCCGGCGCGAGAACTCAGCGAGATCGACGCGGTAATCAGGATCGGCCATAGCACGCGATTCGTGAAGCCATTGTAGTATTCGTGGTGGTCCTCTTTGGAGAGATCGAGCGTGATATAGGTAATCCCGTCGTGTGTGCCCCGCTGGGTATCGATCTTGGTGCGAGTGGGCGACCTTTCCGCTCCAGCCGAACCAATTGCCAGATTTTTGCGTAAGCGCCGCCTTGACGGCGACTTCAAGCCCGCCGGCGCGGGCCTTCGCATTTTTGTCCGGAATTGCGACTCTGTTCAAAAAACGCCGGGTGTCTACTCTCATCGCGTTCGAAAGTGATAGTAGTAAGGTGGAACAGGATCTCTAGCCAGCAAGGCCAATCCGAGTAGTTTTGGGCCCGGCGGCGAGTAGGCAAACATGCCCTGGCTTGCGTGCAAATCGCGCCGAATCCACTACGAATTGACCGGTCCGGAAGACGGGCCGGCCTGCGTACTGGTTAATGGCCTGTCACAATACGTCAAGGTGTGGATGCCGTTTCGCGATGGCCTGGTGGCCCGCGGATTTTGTGTTGCCAGCTATGACATGCTCGGCCAGGGCCAATCGGACAAGCCGCGCCTGTTCATCGAGCAGTCGGACCAGGTCGAAGTCTTACGCGACCTGATCGCCTCGTTGGGACCGCGGCCGGTTTTTATCGGCGGCATCAGCTTCGGCGGCGTGATTGCGCTGCGCTACGCCATCGAGCATCCGGGGACCATCGCCGGTTTGGTGCCGATGAGTAGCTTCGCCGAAATGCCGCCGCAACTGATGCGGCTCGGCACGGCCCTGCACACCGCCCTCATTCTCGGCGGCACGACCTACCTGCAGGACTTGCTGTTCCCGATGAATTTTTCCAATGCCTGGCTCGAAGCCAATACCGACCTGATCCGGCTGGCCACCCACCGCGGCTGGCTGATCAACGACCTCTATGCTTTGCAGAGCCTGATGGAGTCTTTCCTCAACTTCAAGCCGCTGACGCCGAAATTGGCCGCGATCCACGTACCGACCATGATCTTGAGCGGCGAATTCGACTTCCTCACGCCGCGGCCGCTGCAAGATTCGCTGCGCGTGCATATCCCCGACAGCGCGCTCGTCATCATTCCGCGCGCCTATCATGCCTTCACGCTTGAGCGCGCGGAATTGGCCGCCTATTTGATGGCGCGTTTTGCGGAAGACGTGATGGCCGGCCGCTGGCACGGCAAGAAGACGATATGGGTCGCGCCGGAAGATGTCGGCGGCGAGCTCACGCCGTTTCCGGAAGGCTTCGATCATCTACGCTCGATCCCGGTGCGCTTGCCGACCGCGCCGCAACCCGTTCGATCGGCTCGCTGAGATCGTGGACGCCGCACTGCTTCGCTTCCGCAAGGCCATGACGCGCACTTCCGCCACTCATACGGATTCCGGCGAACCGCAGCGAGCCGTTACCATGCGCGCGAGACTTCTGCGGCAGGTGATTTATTCCCGGTCGATACGCCGCGTCTGATCACGCGGCGCACGGAGCCCCATGTGAAACTGCTTGAGGTCCGTGATGCCGGCGTTCAGGCCGCTCCCGGACGGGTTTAGTTTCGCGGAGAGGCACGGCTAGGTCACTCAAAACCGGTGCGCCCTTTGCATCCGAGAGGGACACATACCTGATCAGCGCCACCCGCCGCCGCCGTTCACATAGACTGCAACGCGCTTTTGAGCTTCTTCCTCGGCGGCAGTTGTCGGCTGCGCTGGAAGCTGAAGGATCGCTGCTTCCTAGCCTATGCCGAAGACACCGAACTATTTGCTGGAAAGACCATCATTATCACTGGTGCGGCGAGTGGCATCGGCCGCGCCATCGCGCTGATTTTTGCGCGCGAGGGCGCCAATGTCGTTTGCGCCGATATCAACGAGAAAGGCACCGGCGAAACGGCGGCGGAGGTTAATAGAAAAGGCAGCAAGGCATTGGCCATCAAGGTCGACGTCACCAAGCGGATCGAGGTTAAAGAGATGGCCGAACGTGCGATTGCAACTTTCGGCCACATCGAGTTCCTGTTCAACTCCGCGGGCGCCGCCATCCGGCGCGCCAAATTTCTCGAGATCGACGATACGCTGATGGAGAAAACCTTCGCGCTTAACGTCAACGGAACGCTTCACGGCATGCAAGCCTTGCTCCCACACATGCTCGCCAACAGGCACGGCGTCATTGTCAACATGGCGAGCATGGCGCACCGCCGCGGAGGCCCGGGCTCGTCGATCCACTACGCGGCGGCGAAGGGCGCAGTGGTGTCGATGACGCTCGGCGTGGCGCGCGAATTCGCGACCTCTCTCTCAACTCCCGCGGTGGTAAATGTCTACGACAGCGTGCAGCGCACTGCCTGCATCCAAATTTACTACCCAGTAGCACAGCGCATGGATCTGGTGAAAGAGCGCAGTGAGCGGCTTGTCGCCGGTCATCACGCTCGGCACCTGCCATGCAAAGAGCATGAAGTGGCGCCCGCGCGCCAGACTCTGGGCTAAGCCCGTTAGCGGCTGGAACAACAAGAGGGCGTACAGGCCATATTCACTAGCCTTGGCGAGCCGCTGTTGGACCTCCGGCATGTTCTGCGGAAATGGCGGTAAGTAGGCGTAGCTAAATCGCCATCCGAGCCGGATGATTGCCGCCGCCCAAGTCACCACGCCAAGGGAACGGTGAACGGTCAGCAGCACTGCAGCGTCCTCGCGGTCGCTGGCCAACAAAAGCCACGCGCTGGCGAACATGCCGGCGATCAATGTAACGGTCGCCCAATGCAGCCCAATCGTGAGGATATCGAAACGTCTCCGGCGTTCGCCGACGCGCGGCCGATCTCGCGGTTGAGCGGGACTATAAAGCGTCATCCGTGCCTCCAGCGCTCACCTTGCTACTGGTCCTTGATCGGCTTCAGTTGAAGCGATGAGCTACAGAATGCTGCGGTGTTCAATGTGTCTCCGATGGCAATCCATCGTTGAATGCTAGGGAGGAACAGTGAATGGCTGAAAAGAAGTTTCCAGCTACGGTTCATGTCTACTTCGAAGATGTCAATTCGGAGAGCTATCAGACATTCCTAGCTTACTGTGACCGCCTAGAATACAAGTATGACGTAGAGATGGGTAAGTCGATTGATGTAAAGCGATCTATGAAGTCTAGGATAGTAACTGGGGAACCTAGGATAATCACGGACGAGATTAAATAAAACTACAGGGGGTCGCGTTCGGGGGCGGCCCTCCGAGTTGGCCACAATGCGTAGCGGACTCGCTGATGGCCGAGTTAAACGTGGTCTATGACGAGGCGCGCCGCGAGCTTGGCCCGTGATCCCGTGCCACGCTCTAGCCTTGCTAGCGCTTTTTGTTGAAGCGAACTTCGGATAAAACAGAAACGGCCCGCGGTGCCAGCCGGGGCCGTGTCGGCGATGTTAGTGACTTCCGATCGCGCGAACACAGTAACCATTTAGCTATTCCGCTTTTGCTCACCGTGCAAACTCGCATGGATAATTATCCGGGGAGGTTCGGCAGCCCGGTGATGCTCGATGTCAAATTCGAACGTTATCTACCTTCGAAAGCGGCTTGATAAAATGCCGCCTCTCAGCGAGCGGCGCAACTGCTTCGCCGGTACACGAGAAACCTTAGAATTGCTGACGGCGTTCGCGCGAATTGAGAGTCCGGTTTTTCGCAGGATGATCATCAACACGGCACGAGAGGCTGCTTCTTTTAGCTGCCCACCCGAGCCGCCGAAGAGTACAGCTTAACCTCAACGTGGCAGCGCCCCCGCGCGACGTGCAACGGTCCGAGCGGCTTGTTAAACTGAACCCCAGCGTGAGGTCCAGATGAGAGTCCTGGTCTGCGGCGGCCGCAACTACGACAACCGCGAATTGGTTTGGCGCGCGCTCGATCAATATCAAGAAAACTATGGGCCGCTAACGGTCATCCAAGGCGGTGCGCCCGGTGCCGACCAGTGGGCACGCGAATGGGCTCACCGGCAGACCCCCGCCCAGGAAGTCACTCTCGTCAGCGTGCCGGCCGACTGGGAGAAATGGGGCACGACGGCCGGGCCGAAGCGCAATCAAATGATGCTCGACCAAAAGCCAGATATCGTACTGGCCTTTCCCGGCAGTCGCGGCACCGCCGACATGATCGCGCGCGCCGAGCAAGGCGGCGTCGAGGTCGTCAAGGTCGGATGGAAGGCTTGACTGATAGCGAGCTGTTCGACCAGATTTTCCGCATCTGCGGCGCATCGCTGTCAGCAACGAGTCGTGCGGCCGGCGGCGAGGAGCCGTAAACGGTCGGCGCCCGGACCTCATCCGCGCCGTCGCCACTTAGGCCCCATACGCTCAGCCGTAGATTTTTAATTCGCCGAATGAGGAAGCAAGATGAGAACTGCCCGAGAGGTGTTGGAAGAACTAACAAGCCACGTGATGCCGCCCCGCGGCATTTCAATTGAGATAAAAGAGATGCCGTCAACGGGATCGAAAGAGCCCAACTGGGTTGCTAGGGTCAGCGCAATGAATTCAGACAGAACCCAGCTATTTAGTGAAAAAGTCTTGGCCCTTCGTAAATCGGATCGGCTAATTGATTGGGAAGACGCGGAAGGACAACAAGGCCATCGGCGCTTGGCCATGTGGGCGTCTGAGATCATCTAAGAATAAGATACGCCGCGCTGACTCAGCCGCGGCCGTCGCCGTATCGAGGCATCGATAACGGCCCATTGCTATTTGGGGCGAGCATTGATGAAGCGGGAATTACCCGAAGAAGGCATATCAGCAGTCAGCAGTCTCTTGGGAGCCTTACAGCCGTTTTTCGCACTCAAGGGGACGCTTCCTGCGCGTTGCAAAGCGTTTCTCTTGGTGGCTCTTCAAGAGGGCTTGTCGGTCAGCGAGTACGCTGAGCGTGCGGGCATTTCCATGTCTACGATGTCCCGCAACTTGCTCGATATCGGCGATAGATCCGGATCAGCTCGCCTGCAAGAACTCCCTCAGTGCCTTATTCCCGACCTGACTGGTGATTCTTCCCCAGGCCAACCGCCATGTGGTGGTGGCGGCCGACGATTTCGTTAGCGAGATCAGGCGCGGCGGAGTCCGCCGCGCGGCGGACGGCCCGCCGGCGCCGATCGGCAGCGCGGGCCGATTATTGTCGAGTCCATTGAGGGAAAAGACCGAGATCAACAAGGGGCGCTTGCCCCGCCAGCGCCCGGCGTTCGATAGGATTACCCATCCGCCTCTTCGGACGGTTCCACCTGCAACGGCCCGGAAATGTCGCGCTCGGCCGCAGCAGCAAGCTCCTGTTCCTTGCGTCGCCAATATAGGATCATCGAGACCACCACGATGGCCCCGACCACGGCCAGCGCCATCGCGAATGGTCGCGCAAATTCCTCGATACCTTTGCCGAGATAATATGCGCCAAGCCCATAGAACAATGCCCAGGCCACCGCACCCGCGCTGTTGGCAATCATGAAGTTGACGAACGGCATCCGGTTTGCTCCCGCAATGAATCCGACGACCGATCGCAGCACAGCCACAAAGCGAGCAATGAGGACAACCAACATTCCCTGACGCCGAAACAGATACTGGGCGATCTTAATTCTTATTTCGGTCAGTCCGATGTAGGAGCCGTAGCGAAGCAGTAGCGGATATCCGTACCGATCGCCGATCCAAAAGCCGATGGTGCTGCCCAGTATCGCCCCTAACACGGCGGAGAGAACAACGAGGGCGATGCCAAGCTCCTGCGTCGTCCCTGCGAAAATCGCAGCGCTCACCAGGATCGCTTCTCCCGGCAGCGGCAGACCAATCAATTCCAGGAACACAAGCCCGAACACGATCCAGGCGCCGTATTGGTGGATCAACTCCTTCATGACGGAACCGCAATCTGGGGCATGACCGTAGCAACCTCGACGAGAACGAATACTCGGCCTGAATGTCTACGTGAGGGGGCTACCCGGCGCGCCTTCACGATCCAAAAAGGCAAAGCCGGGTTTTTTCTGTTTAGCTATCAGTCTGCTTCGTACTTAAATGAAAGAGCCACGCGGGCGCGGAACGCCGTGACCTTTCCATTATCCACTTTCATATCCATCTTGGTGACTTCAGCAACGCGCAGGTCACGCAGTGAGCTCGCAGCGGTCTCTACTGCCTTACGGCCGGCATCTTCCCAAGATTCTTCACTGACACCCACCACATCGATAATGCGATAGACGCTTTCTGACTGCATCTTCTTCGCCATCGGTCCTTCCTCCCGTTAACTTGAGACGAACAATCGTTTGCTCACGAATTGTGCATGCCCACTGAGCTAATCAGGCTGCGTGCGACAAGTCGAGCGCCTTCTTAGTCGGGCAGCTTGTGGAAAGCGGCACGTAATGCGCTTCCCGGAGTGCCGTTAAACCGAGCTTTCATCTCCTTACCTGTTCTGAATACTGGGAGATGAGTTTCAGGGACGCTGATAACGACCCGAGTTTTTGGATTGTGACGCGCAATCTTCACTCTCCGCTCAAGCGGTGTCATCGTAGTGCAAGCCTGGAAATCGTTGAGTGGCTTACGTTGTAGGTCCGCGCAATCTCGGTCAAGGCTTCACCAGCCTCCCTTCGCGCCAATGCTTCCGCCCGTTGATGTTTGGTCAGCGCAGGCTTTCGACCAAACTTCACGCCTCGAACCTGTGCACGCTGCCTGCCTTCGGCAGTCCTCGCCAGGATCAAGTGCCGCTCAAACTCAGCGAGCCCGCCCAGGACAGTGATCATCAGCTTGCCATGTGGGGTGGTGGTGTCGGCCCAAGGATCGCCCAGGGAACGTGAAGCTCCGTAGTCAGTGATCAGAGCGAGGACATTGAGCAAGTCCCGAGTGCTTCGCGCAAGGCGATCTAACTTCGTCACTAAGACCACGTCCCCTGGGGCGAGAGAGCGCAGGCATCGCGCTAGTGCTGCCCGGTCTGTCTTGATACCGGATTGCTTCTCAGCGAACACCTTCTCCGCACCCGCAGCCGTCAGCGCTGAATGTTGAGCATCGAGCGACTGGCCATCGGTGCTGACGCGAGCGTAGCCGACGATCATTTCGCCACTCCATTTCGTTCATGAGTTTCGCACAACGAAAGCCCTTGCGGCTCAGCGATTCCCGCTTTGTGCAAATGTTCTGAGTTTCGTTCAGCGATCCTGGCCTTGACCTGCTCGATGAACCAAGGCGCGATCAGCGCATTGGCCATCATCGTCAGCTCAGCCCGGCTATAGGTCGATAGCTTTCTCTGGCCCTTGGCCTGAATGCCAGCCTTCACCGCTGCCAGCGCCAGCCTGTGGACTTCGCAACGTAGCTCGATCTGTCGCTGACGCGCTGCTTGCTCGGCCCTGCGCTGCGCCGATGCCTGTGCCCTGGCAGCTTTCATTCTCTCGCGATAGGATTGGATAGCCTCGACCATTGGATTGCTCCGGTTGGTTGGGGTTAGAGCCAGTACAGTGACTGCGAGCACTGTACTGGCTCGCCTAATCTACCAAACACCAACACAGTTCGCGAGCATTTGTTAGATGCGCTTTGATCTTTTGTTGCTCGCCGCGATTAGTTGTTAGTTGTTAGATCGTTGCGCAGCGGGGCGGATGCGATGCGCAAGGAGGGCCAAGCGATGGCCCCCGGCCCCCAAAAGCAATCGCTTCGGCGCGGCCCAGAGGTGCTCACCGCAATATGTGGAAATTGATGTAGCCATACCCCATCGCCAACGGCGAAGCCCTCAATGCAATAGTTGCTTTGCGATTACCCTCCGCCCGCTGCCAGGATGGCGCATTTGAGGACGACGGCGAGGCGACGATTTGGTTCGAGCCGCCCCACTGCCTCAAACAGCAATGCAGCGACGAGGATAACTATCGATCCATACAGACTTGCTAACATGGGGCAGTGGTTGGCGAGCTACAAAGAGCGGAGCCTATCTGGCTCGACGGTGCTTCGCAAATTATGTGGGATTTTGATCGGGCCATAACCTTCGGGCCCCAGCTACTTCGTTTGCGCAGCAACCTCGGCAACTTCGCGATGTGAATCATGGTTGGCGCCCCTTGATTGCTCGACTTGACGATGGCTCGGGAACGTGTTGCTCGATCTCGTCCAACCGCTTCTCGATACGGTCAAGTCGACGGCCAAGCTCCTCTATCACCAGCTTCGTTGCATGATCCGTCAACGCCCGCTGCATGCGATCCCGCTCAAAGCACTTCGCGAAGTCGGCCGCCTTGTCGCATGCTTGGGCGTCCGCCTCGAATTCCTGCTTCGAATCCTGCGCCATGGCAGGCTGTGACAGCAGCGCAAGGATCGCAAATAGTTTCAGCATTGGCCCCTCCTAGCTGCGCACTGCGGAAATAGAGCCGCAGAAAGATGGCCAAGATTGGCCATCAGCCATGCCGGGCGCTACGATCCGGCGGGCCTCATCCCTGGTCAGCAGGCCCGCTGCGGTCCTCCGTCCAGGCTCCGCCTCGAAGTAGACGTAGGCGAGAGCCTGCCTGTCGCCGTCGCGGACGATGTAGCAGCTTTGGTTGTGCTCTTCGATGTCCCAGGGAGGCGGGAAGCGGCGGCCTGCGGTCATCACCGGTATTTAGGCCGACCGGCGTAACTTCTACAAGGTCGAGAAGTGAAGCAGGAATGGGCAGCGAACGCGAGTGTTGCAGGAGTGGCCTCCGGCATGAAGTCATTTGGGTTTCATCAGGCGCTCCAGCACCTGCATTACTAGCAATTTGCCGTTTTCCCCCGTGCGGCAATAATCCATAAGCAGTCCGAAAATAGCTTCAGACTGCTGCGTATCAATGGACGTGCTACCATTCTTGCCATGATAATAACCGTTCAGCCCCCGTTCGCGATGGGTGACGTCACTTCGCAAAGGGTGTGATTGTCGGGTCCAGTGCCTATGCCCGGTCAACTACGTTAGCCAGCGTTGTGCGTTCGCATCTGCATCAGTGGCCGACCGATAGCCCAAGCCCAAGTTGCAGCTCTCAATTGGCGATCCAACCACCTTGTCACAACGAGCGAAAAGCGCAAACATCTGCGCTAGTAAAATCAGAGAAATGATACTTTGGGAAAAAAGGGAGGTGCGACAATGTGCAGAGGAGATGACCGGAGTTGTCCGGACTTTGAACTCCATCAGCAAAAGCTCCTCAATGACCTTGATGCTGAGCGGCGCAGCTTTCTCAAGAGCGCATTTCTTGCTGGCGGCGGCGCGGCTGTTGCCTGGGCAGGTAGCGGCGCGCTTGCGACGCCAGCTTCGGCTCAAACCAAATCCGGCCAGCCAACTTACCATTACTTGCCGGCAAATGCTGACACAGTGCACTGGGGCTATTTCAGTAAGCTCCTCAAGCCGCAGATCGAGGTGGATCCGGGCGATTACATTACCATCGAGGCGGTTACCCATCATGCCGGAGACGATATCGAACGCCTGGTCAAGGGTGATCCGGGCGTCGAAAGCATCTACCTTTGGACTAAGGAGAAGAAGGGCGTCAATCGCCGCGGCGCCGGCCCGATTGACGGCAAGCTGTTGGGCCGTGGTGCCGGTGAAGGCTTCGGCGTCCACATCTGCACGGGGCCGGTCTACATCCGCGGCGCCGAACCGGGCGACATCCTCGAAGTCCGCATCATGGACGTCAAACCGCGCCCATGCGCGAATCCGGCTTACGCCGGAAAATCGTTCGGCAGCAATGCAGCCGCTTGGTGGGGCTTCCACTACAACGACCTACTTACCGAGCCGAAGCCACGCGAAGTGTGCACGATCTACGAGATCGACACCAGCGGGCAACGCAACTGGGCGCAGGCCGTCTACAATTTCCGTTGGACGCCGCAGACTGATCCATTTGGCGTGGTGCACAAGATCATCGACTATCCGGGCGTCCCTGTCGACCACTCAACGGTGCAGGAGACCCGCGGCATCCTGAAGAACGTTCGCATACCTATCCGACCGCACTTCGGTGTCATTGGCTTGGCACCAAAGGAAGCCGATATCGTCGACTCGATTCCGCCAAGCTATTTCGGCGGCAATATTGACAATTGGCGCATCGGCAAGGGCGCAACCATGTATTATCCGGTCGCGGTGGAGGGCGGCCTGTTTTCGGTCGGCGATTCACATGCGGCGCAAGGGGATTCGGAAATATGCGGCACTGCGATCGAGATGTCGCTGACCGGAACCTTCCAGCTCCTACTGCACAAGAAGGATAGGCTCACCGGGTCGTTGGCCGCACTTAACTATCCGCTCCTCGAAACACAAGACGAATGGGTGCTGCACGGCTTTAGCTTCGCCAATTATCTAGAGGAGCTCGGTCCGAATGCGCAGCAAGAAATTTACAAGAGATCCTCCATTGATCTCGCGCTGCGCGATGCGTTCCGCAAAATGCGCGGTTTCCTGATGAACACTAAGGGATTGACTGAGGACGAGGCGATCTCGCTGATTTCGATCGGAGTCGATTTTGGCGTCACCCAGGTGGTCGACGGCAACTGGGGTATTCACGCCGTCATCAAAAAGAGCCTGTTCGCGGGCACCCCTACTGCCTGAAAAGGATCGAAGTAATCGGCGGCTTTTGCAGAGCCGGTCACCGCGGCCCTCGCTGGGCGCGCTATCTGTACTCTGCAATCTTCGCCAACGACTTGGCGACAACAACCAAGGTCCGAGCCGGGCGGCAGAGGATTTTGAGAACGACATCGATGACGTCAGAAGCGCCGGTAGATCGGTCGGATTCGGTTGCAAATCCCGCTGGCCGTTGGGGCCAACTCGTCTGCGGCCTTATGTGCATGGTGATGATCGCCAACCTGCAATATGGCTGGACGCTTTTCGTCAATCCGATCGAACAGAAATATCATTGGGGTGTTCCCGCCATTCAGGTCGCATTCAGTGTCTTTATCGCCACCGAAACCTGGTTAGTGCCGGTCGAAGGCTGGTTTGTTGATCGTTTTGGCCCGCGTATCGTTGTTGCTTTTGGTGGCATCGTCGTGTCGGTTGCCTGGGCGCTCAACTCCTTTGCAGACTCGCTGGTGCTCCTTTACGTTGCTGCCGCGATTGGCGGCGTCGGTGCTGGTGCCGTTTACGGCACTTGCATCGGCAATGCACTCAAATGGTTTCCCGATCGGCGCGGGCTTGCGGCGGGCTTGACGGCTGCAGGTTTTGGCGCGGGTGCGGCAGCAACGGTCATACCCATCCGTAACGTGATAATCGGCTACGGTTATGAGGCCGCATTCTTATGGTTTGGGCTGGCGCAAGGCCTTGCCATTTTAGTTTTGTCTCAGGCTTTACGCGCGCCGCAGCCGGGCGAAACACCAAAACCCGCTCCACAGCTGACGCAATCACTGCGTGAGTATGCACCCCTCGATATGCTCAAGTCACCGATCTTCTGGCTGCTCTACGTCATGTTCGTCCTGGTCGCCGGCTCAGGGCTGATGGCGACGGCACAAATAGCGCCGATCGCCCTGGATTTTAAGCTCGCCGACCGCGAAGTAACTCTTCTCTTTGTGACTGCAACAACGCTCAGTTTTGCGCTCGTCTTCGACAACGTCCTTAACGGCCTCGCGCGTCCTTTCTTCGGCTGGATTTCGGACGTCATCGGACGTGAGAATACGATGGCGATCGTGTTCTCGTTTGGCGCACTCGCATACTGGGGCCTCAGCGAATTTGGCTATGCGCCGTATATGTTCATCATCATGACGGGATTTATCTTTTTCACATGGGGTGAAATATTCAGTCTGTTTCCGGCAACTTGCACCGACACCTTCGGCGCAAGATACGCAACAACCAATGCTGGCCTGCTGTATACCGCGAAAGGCGCTGCGGCCTGGGTCGTGCCGCTGGCCAGTCTGTTAAGAACTATACTGGTCATTGGTATTTGGTTTTTGTGATCGCAACGACAATAAATCTTGTGGTTGCGGCAGTTGCGCTATTCATACTCAAGCCGATGCGGAGAAGGCTTGTCTCCTCGACGAGCCGCAAATAGTTTGCCGCGCCTTGTGAGCGTCGTTCGGCCCGGGCGCGTGTTAGCATCTGTCAAGGGCCGACGCGTTTGGTGATATTTTGACTCTGATACGCCTCGTCGGTCGCGGAGCTTTCTCATGCCAAAAGCCTACGCCGTAGTCACGTACCGCTCCGTTTCTGATCCCGAAAAGCTTGCCGCCTATGCCAAGCTCGCGGGCCCGGCGGTTGCGCCTTTTGGGGCTCGTTTCCTTGCTCGCGGCGATGCGGCAGTCGCTCGTGAACAGGGCGTTAAAGAGCGCACCGTCGTTGCCGAATATCCGAGCTTAGAGAAAGCGATCGCCGCATATGACAGCCCCGCGTACGCGGAAGCCTTAAGGCTCTTGGGGACGGTGCCGTGCGCGATTTTCGGATCGTTGAAGGGGCAGAATGAGAGCGATATTTTGACGCATCGAAATGCGATCGCTGCTACCGGATTCAAATCGTATTGACGCGTACCACATTGGCATGGAGGAAACATGCACAAGAAATTTAATCCCAAGGTATTTCAGTTGGGCTACGTTGCTCTGGCAACGCCTGATTTAGCGAGAGCTAAAGACCATTATCTCGAAACGATTGGTTTGACTCAAACCGAGGAGGCTCGTGGAGAAGTCTATCTTTCAGTCGGATACGAGCATCATAACATCGTGCTCCGCAAGGCCGATAAAAAATCATTGCTGCACCTCGGTTTCCAGCTTAAGCCTGAAATCGATCTGAAGGATTTTGTGAAGGAGGCGCTTAACTATGGCGTTCGCGCCGAAATAAAGTCAGAAAGTCAGCCCGGTATAAGCGAACTAGTGGAGGTTGAGGTAGCTGAGGAAAACGTCTTACAATTTTATAACGCCATCACGGCACCCTCGCCGGGCTTCAAGAAAACTGGGGTTGCGACCCTGCGGTTGGGTCACGTGGCGATAATCTCATCTGAGGGTGATCGGCTACAAAAATTCTACGAGGACTTCTTGGGATTCTGGTATACGGACGATCTTGCGGGGTTGGCAACTTTTCTAACCTGCAATCGCGACCACCACGTCGTAAATGTCGTAAAGCTCCCCGAGAATCGCATTCACCACATCGCGTTCCAGCTTCGCGATACCGCGGCCCATGCAATGGCATGCGACGCTCTGCGCGCAAAAGGTGTCCCTACCCTCTGGGGCCCAGCTCGCCATACTGCCGGGCATAACTTAGCCGGTTATCACCACGATCCTGATAAGGTGCTTATCGAGCTCTATACCGATATGGACGTCTTCATTCCCGAACTCGGCATGTGCGAAGCGCGGCCGTGGCACGAGCACTT
Source organism: uncultured Alphaproteobacteria bacterium (assembly GCA_963845075.1). Classification (GTDB taxonomy): domain Bacteria; phylum Pseudomonadota; class Alphaproteobacteria; order Rhizobiales; family Xanthobacteraceae; genus BOG-931. The sequence continues at coordinate 81,728 of CAWJRE010000036.1, forward strand.
CCCAATGAAACCTAAAAGCTGGAAATTGTCGGAACTCAATACCTGGGGAGCTGAGTACGTTTTCAACTTAGCGCAGGGGTAATGGACCGATCTTGATCAGCATAGCAATCCTTATCGAGCCGAGGATCGGGGCTAACGCTTTGAGTACGTGTCTCCTCAAGCACCTAACCACTGACGCGCGGTTTCGATCAAACGTTCAGACGCGCATTATGGGACCCGAAGCCAGCGGGCCTGTCCACCTCCGCCAATGTTATCTCGCGTTCGACGCCTCACCGGCCCAGCCCTGGCGGCGGCCACGCCGACTGCGGCGAGCTTACCGCCTCTAGGCAAGGTCGACCGCGAGCCGCTTAAGATCAGCGAGTTTGCAGTAAGTCAGCGCGCCCACATGGGTGGCGCGAAGGACGACGCGTGGCGCCTTGTTTGCTTCAAACGCCTCTTGCCAACGCGGCGCGCACAAGCACCAACGGTCGCCTGGTTTCAAGCCAGGGAAGCCAAACTCCGGCACAGGCGTCGACAGATCATTACCGCGCGATTTCGAAAACGTGAGAAACTCCGCTGTCATGACAGCGCAGACCGTGTGGCTGCCTACGTCCTCTTGGCCGGTATTGCAGCAGCCATCGCGATAAAACCCTGTCATGGGCGTAAACGAACAGATCTCAAGCGGCTCACCGAGTACGTTGCGGGCCGGAACTGGCCTCCTGCCCCCATCGCCACGTTCATCTCTAAGCACGCTCTCTCCCCTTATTTTTCGATCGAAGCGACATCAGCAAGTCTACACAGGGTTGAAGACTCTGGCTTATATTCGGCTCGCACTTCTTAGGCCGCCTCCCCGAACATCCACGCTCCGTATCCGACGACACGATCGCGCGAGCCTGCTGTGTCTCCTGAGTTGCACAACGCGAGCCGGTAACCCCCAAGTCCGCGGCGTCGAGTTTCGATCAGCATACCGGCCACGGCTACCCAGCCACAGGCTCGGCTCGAGCTCAAACTGGTCCATTCGCCTTGTTCGATGGCTTCGGCGGTAGATAAATCCAGACGCTGTGCAGACGCGTAGCTGTGATAATGGGACAAATCCGAGCTCACGACGATCAGCGTCTCCGGTCCACCCCACAGCTGACGCAGTAGTTGCGCGACTTGCTGCGGAGCCGCGTCACCGACAACCAGCGGCACCAGTTGGAAGGATGAGAGGACGCTCTGCAGGAAGGGCAGTTCAACTTCCAAAGAGTGCTCGGGTTCGTGCGGAGCGTCGGTCTGGGTGACAAATTCGAAGCCGCCTATTTGGCTGCAAGCCTCGGTGTCCACAGGCAAACGACCAAGAGGAGTTTCGAAGGCGTCGACGCTGGGCACAGCAATCCCACTCAAATGAACATAGTGCGCCGGCCCGATCAACACGACGCGCGTGATTGTCTGAGCGCTTGCCCGAAGTTTCGCAAATGCTGCGCCAGCAACCCGGCCGGAATAGACGTAACCTGCATGCGGCGCGATCAGCGCCTTCGGCATGACCTTTGAAGGGGGGGCGCCCCCGCCGAGGAGTTCCAGAACTTCCGTTTGCAGGCGGGCTGGGTCGCGAGGATAGAACAAGCCGGCCACCGCAGGCGGGCGCGTTCCGGCACCTCGTGAGTCCGCTGGCACTTGCCGCACTTCCTACTGATCACCATTTAGTTCGCAAATCCTGAAACTTAGACCGCACGCGCCATAAATCAAGCCATCAAACCGGGGCGCTATTGGCACGTTTTGCAGGACGGCCGCGTCCAGTGCGATGTCTGCCCGCGTTATTGCAAGCTACACGAGGGCCAACGCGGCCTGTGCTTCGTCCGGGCGCGCCAAAGCGGTCAGATCGTACTTACGACCTACGGGCGCTCATCGGGCTTTTGCATCGACCCGATCGAGAAGAAGCCGCTCAATCACTTCCTCCCTGGTACGCCGGTGCTATCCTTCGGCACAGCTGGCTGCAACCTAACCTGCAAATTCTGCCAGAACTGGGATATCTCGAAAGCGCGGGATTTTGATCGCATTCAAGATGCCGCCTCGCCGGAGATGATCGCGGAAGCGGCAGTGCAAAGCGGCTGCCGATCGGTCGCCTTTACTTACAACGATCCCGTGATTTTTCTCGAATATGCGATTGATGTAGCGCAGGCCTGTCGCGAGCGGGGAATCAAGACCGTTGTCGTAAGCGCGGGATATATCTCGCCGGAGCCGCGGATCGAATTCTTCCGGCACATGGATGCAGCCAACATCGACCTCAAGGGCTTTTCAGAGGGTTTTTATAAGACCCTCTGCTCGGGCAGGCTAGCTCCCGTACTTGAGACCCTCGAATATCTCAAGCATGAGACCAACGTTTGGTTTGAGATCACCACTCTGCTCATCCCGGGCGAGAACGATTCGCCTGCTGAAATTGAAGCCGAGAGCGCCTGGGTGATGGATCGACTCGGGTCCGACGTGCCGCTCCACTTCACGGCCTTTCATCCAGACTGGAAGCTGACCGACCGACCGCCGACACCGCCGCAGACGCTGCGCGAAGCACGGCGGATCGCAACGAATGCGGGCCTCCATTACGTCTATACCGGCAATATTCACGACCCCGCGGGCCAGACTTCCCGCTGTCACGCTTGTGGCGCAATCCTCATTGGCCGCGATTGGTATGACATCACGGCGTGGCATCTTTCCACTGACGGGCGTTGCAACAAATGCGGGACGCGCTGTCACGGCATTTTTTGAAGCAGATGCCGGCCGCTGGGGTCCTCGCCGTCAACCGTTGAGGCTGCGAGCGTTCGATCCCCTGCTGTCAGCGCATTAAACTCCATGGAGAAGAAGCTTGTCTAGTCAGAGTATGGAAGACAATACAACACGGGCTACGGCGCGTTTGCCTGGGTTGGACATCGAGATCATTCACCGCCGCTCGCTCAACGATGAAGCCGAACAACTCTCCATCAATTTGCAGGCGATGCCGTCCTTTGAGGCATTTGGCCGATACCTTGAGACGGCGAACCATTTGTGCTCTGGGCGCAAGCTGTCCAAATGACGTGCCTCCCTTGCTTAACGCCGCGCGTTTTGTGACGCTGTCTTCCCCGGACATCACCTCCATGCTCCCGAAGCTCAGCTCGAATAGAAATCAAACTGCCTCAAACGAATAGCCGCTTTCCGGTCTTGATGGCGCCAAGATGATGTCGGACGCTGGAATCTGGCACGCAGCGCTGTTCTGCGGATCAGGGCAACCGCCACTAATGCTTTGCTTGCCGAATACCGAGTGCATCGGCCATCCGCACCAAGTCGGCTAACGAACGGGCGCCCATCTTCCTCATAACATTGCCGCGATGCACCTTGGCAGTGATTTCGCTGACCCCAAGTTCACCAGCAATTTGCTTGTTCATCAGACCCGTCGTGACTAAGCCAAATACCTCCTGTTCACGGTGGGTCAATGCTTCAAAACGAGCACGCGTCTGCGAAACCGCACTTTCCCGGATGCGACGGTCACGATCGCGTTGGAACGCGAGCTGAACGGCATCGAGAAGATCCTGATCGCGGAATGGTTTGGTTAGGAATTCGATCGCGCCCGCCTTCATGGCACGCACCGTCATCGGGATGTCGCCGTGTCCGCTGATGAAAATGATTGGCAAATGAGTATCGGCCTTTGCAAGTTCTGCCTGAAAGTCGAGCCCGCTGACGCCGGGTAATCGAATGTCAAGAATGAGGCAGGCGGCAGCAACACTATTGGCTACGCGCCCCTTCTTCAAAAAATCGGCAGCCGAACCGAACGCCTCGACGCGCAAGGCAACTGATTGCAGCAGGCTTGTGAGCGCCTGCCGCACCGAAGCATCATCGTCGACCACAAATACGAGTGAATCGGCTTCGCCCTGTTCCTTCGTCATCCCCAGACCACTGCTATTTTCCTGCCTGCAAGGCGCCCATAAAATAGAAAAACGGAAATTCGAGCTGGTAGTTTGCCACCAACAAGCGCTCGCGGTGGCGCTGGCGACTAAGTTTTGGCGGAACGAATGTGCTTGTGATGCGAGATTGGTGCCGGCTTGATGCCTCTTCGAACCTAGTTATTGGCATACTGGCTGGCTTGCTTGGCGGTTGACCAGTGACAGCTTGCTCCCGGGTCGCACAAAATCCCTCGACCGCTGCGGTGACTGCCTCTGCCACCATCAACCGGCGTTCCGGTGTCGTGAGTTCAAGCTCCTCTTGCCGATTTATGATCGATCCCGCTTCCAGCAGGACCGCTGGCATATGCGTAGAGTGAAGCACGATAAGGTGATCGTAACGGTAAACGCCAGCTTCCTCATCGATTAATTCGTGGCGATATCGCCCCATCAGTGGAAGCGTGTAGTGCGGGGTATAGCGTAAGCCGCGCTTCTGCAATTCTTGACCGAGCGAGTGGCCGAACGCCAAGCTTGCGGCACGATCTGCATTATCATTGGAAACAAAGATGGCGTAGCCGCTGAACCGGTCGCTGTAGGAATGTTTCTTTCCCTCGTATTGCCAGGTCTCTTTCAGGTTATCTGGCACTGAGTCATGATGGATGGAGATGAACAGATCGGCATGCAGATGTTAGCGCTCGCCGCACGCTGAAACAGACTGCTCAGCCTCGACCCACTCGTGACCAATCGGATTGTTTTGTCGAACCCTGCCTCATGCAGCGACTGTGCGATCACGTCGGCAAGCTTGAGATTGAATTCGTATTCTGGCACGCCGCGGGCACTGTCCGCGCCCGGCGAAGTAGCCGTGTGGCCCACATCAATAAGCACTCGAAATGCCGATCGGCGCGCAATTGCCGCTGTCGCTGCCGTGCTGCATTGCAGAGTCCTCAGCGCGCACAAGTTGCCAAGCCGTGCCAGTAAGCATCACAGCCAGTGCGACAAAATCGGAGAAAGCTAACCATATTGACGACATGATCACAATTGTGCCCGTGCTGCGGCTCGCAGCCGAACCGACGCTTTCTGGAAACTCCCCACTCTCTTTGTACCTGTTTGCTTTCCATCGTACAAACAAAAATGATCCGACCGGTCCCATAAGCGGACTCAAACGGACACAATGTTCAGCGACGACTGAGAAGCGTGTTAGTTTCCGGTTTGCTTGGATATTCGTAGTTGGCGCTTACAAAACGCAGGGCGTCTGCCACTAGCGCTTCACGATCTTGCATGCCACGCTGGGCCATTTCCATGATGCGTTTGGCAACCACCTCCCGCATGGCACGCGAATAGGCTGGCCTGGTTAGTCGACTGCCGGACTGTCGAAGCCTCTCCCAGGCTTCTTCCAGCGCCGCCGCTAGGATCTGGATATTCTCAGGGGTGAAAGCCGTTTCCCGAGAGAATTTTAGAATCTCAACCAAATTGTCCCCCATCTGCGTGGACGAGGGAGCACAGTTGCATCGAAGGAGGAGAACTCCTTCGCCAGCGGGAACGACTTGCCACGGCATAAGCGCCCCGGCGGCTCGACTACTCAGTCAAGCTATCCAGGAGCCGAGCTATTGGAAGAAAATAAATCGCTATGCCGATTGCGAACATTAGCGACCAAGCGACCGCTAGTGCCGCCCAGTTAAAGCTTTGTCCCCACCCATACATAAAGTGCCCCGAACGCCTCTGGGTGTGTCACACAAGGTCTGGCACTGCAACTAGCTCGATCCCTTTTCGGCGGTCCTCAAGTGATTCAAGTTTTTCGACGAGTTTGATGCTCTTGGTGGCCCACGTAGCGCAACATCAGCGGTGAGGCCGTAGGCGCGGGCATCCTGTGCATCAATGGGGCGCGATTACGCTTAACTCGTGACAATGCGAGCTGCTGAGAGCAATCCAGCCAGCTAGCTTGATCCGGCTTGCGGTTCGGGACATTTTCTGCTTGCCGCATGCACGGGTGCGCGCCGCGGCGGCGGGTAGTGCTCGTGTCACGGTTGAGCCCGTGCTGCCGCCAGATGTAATCGGCGTACTGCGCGATCGCGGAATCCTCCTGAATGAATTGGGATGTGCCAGCAAATTCCGGAATTACAAATCGAGGACGCTGGGTGCCTGTTTTGCTTCAGCACGCGGAAAAGCCGAGCGCATGGTCATCCAGCGTATCGGCCAGGACGTTTTTCGTGACGCGCTGATGGATTACTGGGGCGGCCGTACTCAATCCATCTGCTGCTTCAATAACTTTAGACCATCCTTCGTGAGCTGTGGACTCACCAACACAAACTCTTCGAAGCGCAAGCGACGCTCTGACGCTGATCGCCCAATCCACGATCCACCCTTTCGTGGAAGGAAAGATGCGCGAAATGCATGTTTAGCAGAGGTGCGTAAGGCAAAGGAGAGTCGACGATCTCGACATCTACCAGGTAGTGCGCGCTGCCGGTCAGGTTGAGACGCTGTTGGGTCTCGGTCGCGTTCTTAGCAGCATATTCACATGCGCGAGCGAGAGCACGACGGCTTCATCGTGCTGCCGGAGGCGCCCCCGCTCGTGCCCGAGCTCCGCATCGGCGGCCGGGTGCGGATTTGCAAGGGCCCGCTGATCGGCCTCAAGGGTCTTTATGCCGGCATGCGTGGGCGCGAGCGGGTCAAAGTGCTGCTGCAGATCCTCGGATCGAGCGAGAGGTCGACGTCGAGGCTGGTAACGTCGAGGCGGTTTAGGCGTCATGAAGGAAGCGGCTTCCGGATCCGCGTGTCGCACGCATGTCGCATGGATTTGCCGCGACGGGTCGTAAGTGCTTGAAAATGCTTGGTACAGATTTGGAACGCTTGCGACATGAAACTGTTCGCTTTTCGGAGGGAAGATTTTGCAGAAGTGCCTGATTTTATTGGTGCGGACGGCCGGACTCGAACCGGCACAGGAGTTTCCTCCCGAGGGATTTTAAGTCCCTTGCGTCTACCATTTCGCCACGTCCGCGGGCGGAGGCGGACCTCTATAACACGTCCGCCGAGCGACCGCGCGGCACCTCCGCGGCCGGACTTTTATCACCGGCTGTGCCTTTGTTAAAAGCCGGCGTCGCGACAGCGGCTATAAGCCCGCCTCGTTGATCGGCGGCTGGAAGGCGAGCCCGGTATCCCAGGGGAAATAGATCCAGGTGTCCTGCGATACCTCGGTGATGAAAGTATCGACCAGCGGCCGCCCCATCGGCTTGGCATAGACGGTGGCGAGGTGCGCGCGCGGCACGATCTCGCGCACCACCTTGGCGGTCTTGCCGGTGTCGACCAGGTCGTCCACCAACAGCACGCGCACGCCCTGCCCGCCGCCCAGCGCGATGATGTTTGCGGCGACGTTTTTCAGCACGGTCAGGTCGCCCTGGTTCGTGCCGGAATAGCTCGACACGCAAACCGTTTCGATCAGCTTGATGCCGAGCTCGCGCGCAACGATCGCCGCCGGAACGAGACCGCCGCGGGTAATGCAGACGATCGCCTCGAACGGGCCGACGCCGCTCAATCGCCAGGCTAACGCCCTAAAATCGCGGTGAAATTGGTCCCAGGAGACCGGAAAGATCTTGGCCGGATCGCGCGGGGCCGGCTTTTCGGCCTCGCCTGCTTCGACTGTCTTCATCGAAGGTTGGCTCATCGGAGGTCCTTGCATCGGGATCGTCGGCAAAAGCGCGATCCCGGCACAGGACCATGCTCCGCTCAACAAGCCCGATATCAGACCGAAACCACCGATGGCAATCAGGGAATCTCGTAGACCGTGGTCTCGTCGGCGATGCCCCGCAAAGCCGCCCGCTGCATCATCGGCTGCAGCCCCGAGTTTTCCAGGATTTTGATGGAGTTCTTATCCTCCACCACCGATTGGGTGACGAAGATCGCGCGCGACGAGGCAAGGCCCTGCACGCGCGCCGCCAGATTCACGGTCTGGCCGAAATAATCCTGACTGTCGTTGAGGATGACCGCCAGGCAGGGTCCTTCGTGGATGCCGATCTTGAGCAGCAGATCCTCGTTTCCGCGCTCGGCGTTGATCCGCGACATGGCCTCGCGCATGTGCAGCGCCGCCGCCAGCGCCCGGTCCGGCGTCGGGAAGGTCGCCATCACGGCGTCACCAATCGTTTTGACGATGGCGCCCGCTTCCGCCGCCACGATTTCAGTGAGCACATGAAAGTGCTGGCGCACGAGATCGTAGGCCACGAGGTCCCCGACCCGCTCATATAGCGCCGTCGAGCCCTTCAGATCGGTGAACAGGAACGTCAGGCTGGTAATCTTGAGCCGCTGGTCGACGTCGAGCGTATCCGTGCGGTAAATGTCGCGGAACGTCTGGTTGGTCAGAAGGCGCTTGGCCGTCAAAAACGCCCGGCGGCGGCCGAGCAGATGGTGCAACGGGTCGCCGGCGATCCACAGCGCCGGCAGCACGCGGCGATCGGTGCGATTTTCCAGCGTCACCCGCAGCGGCCCAGGCCGCATCTCCATGGTGCCGGCCGGCGCCTTGACCTTACGGCCACGATGTGGACATCGTCTCGCTCGGCGGCGGCGGCGATGATCGGCTCGTTGATCCGAGCGGTCGAGAGCAGACCCAGCCTCATGCGGTCTCCTCGGGTCTGGTCGCAGCTGCCAGAACGTGTGGAGGTGGCTGGGGAGGCTCGTCCGAGCCAGCGCCGGTGGCCTTCAGCAGGCCGTCGATCTCTCCGAGCACGTCCGACGGAAGCTCCACATCCGACGCACCAACCCAACCGTCTACGTGTCGAGGCAAACGGGCGCCAACGATTGCAGCCGTCACGCCGGGTTGGGCGAGCGTCCACGCCACCGCGAGCTCGGGCACGCTCGCGCCAAGGCGAGCGGCCACGGGCCGTAGCAGCTCCACGAGCTCCAGGTTGCGGGCGAGCGCGGGTCCCTGGAACGCCGGGGCCTCGCGCCGCCAATCCGTCGGATCGAGACGAGCGATTCGCTCACGGTCGAAGCCGCCCGCCAGCAACCCGGAGGCCATCGGCGAGTAGACGATCACACCTGTTCCGTGCTCGGCCGCCCACGGGGCAACCGTGTGTCGGGAGCCGCGCGCAAGGAGCGAAAGAGGGGGTTGGACGGAATCCACGTGACGTATCGCGTCGCAGCGATCGAGATCCACGGTGTCGAAGTTTGTGACGCCGATCCACCGCACCTTGCCCTCTTCGACGAGCTCGACCATCGTTCCCCACGAATCCTCGAGCGCCGTGCCCGTCATCCAGTCGGGCCAGTGAAACTGATAGAGGTCGATGCGTTCGAGCCCGAGCCGGCGCAGGCTCCGCTCGCACTCCTCGCGGATCGACTCCGGACGGAGGTCGTTCCCGATGACTCCCTCGGGCCGGCCCTCCCATCTTCGGCCGCACTTCGTGAAGACGAAGACGTCCTCGCCCACTCGGTAGGGAGCGAGCGCACGCCCGACGACCTCTTCGGAGTGACCCGAAACCGTAGACGGCAGCCGTGTCCACCCAGTTCACACCGAGCTCCACCGCCCGCCTGATTGCCGCGACCGACTCGTCGTCGTCGGTGTCGCCCCACCCGAAGCGCCAAGGCCCGCCGATCGCCCACGCACCGAAGCCGACGGTCGTCAGCTCGGGCCCGTCGTCGCCCAGCCGTCGCGTCCTCACGTGAGCCGGTGTCCCTCCTCGTCGAGATAGTCGCGCCACGTGCGAGTCGGCTTCCACCCGAGCAGTCGCTGCGCCTTCGCGGTCGAGATCGCCGAAGCGTCCTCGCGTTCGAGCGGCCGAAACTCGATCTCACCGGCGTCGTAGTGCGTCGTCACCGTTTCCACCAGGGGATGGCCGCCGATCGTGTCGGGGGAGGCGATGTAGAACACTTCGTGGCCGGGGAGGTCGGTCTCGATCGCAAGCACGACTGCGTCGCACAGGTCATACACGTCGACGTACGAGCAGTAGTTATCGATCAGCACCGACGGATCACGCACGACCGGCCCGAGATTCCACTCGTAGCTGCTCTCGTCCTGGACCCAGACGGTCGAATCGACGTGCAGCGGATGCCGGCGCGTTCGACGGCCCGCTCGCAGAGGAGCTCGCCGAACCACTTCGCGGTCGCGTACGGGTCCTGGGGCCTGATCGGATGCTCTTCGTCGATGGGGAGGTATCGGGCCGGAAGGACCGATAGGCGAAGATGAACCCCGGAACCGTCTCGCTCGAGAAGTTCACGAAGCGGCGAGCGTCTGCTTCGATCGCCGCTTCTAGCACGTTGAAGGTGCTTATCATGTTGTTGCCGAAGACGACGTGCGGCGGGTTGTGCACCGGCTGCGGGATCGCAGCCGTGTGCACCACCACCTCACAGCCACGGACGACCGCGTACGCGGCGCCCGCGTCGGTCAGGTCGGCCTGCCAGTAATCCTCGGGCTCGCCCGGCAAAGCGTGGTCCCAGGTCGGAACCGCCAGATCAGTGGCGCGCACGTCATGGCCGGCGACTTGCAGGCGCGGAACGAGGGCCCGACCGACCTTGCCCCGCGAGCCCGTGACGAGGACTCTCACGCGCTCAGAGGTACGTGACCGCGTCTTTTACGACCGCCGCCTTGCCGCGAAGGAAGTCGAGGTCGCAGCCCTCGTTCGCCTGCAGGACGTGATCGATGTGCAGCCGCCGATAGCCGCGGTCGTCTGTCCGAGCAGGCGGATCCCACGTCGCTCTGCGCCGCTCCAGCTCCTCCTGGTCGACGACCAGGTCGAGCAGCCGGTTGGAGACATCGATGCGAACCAGATCGCCATCGCGAACGAGTGCGAGCGGCCCGCCGACGGCCGACTCGGGCGCGACGTGCAGCACGACCGCCCCGTACGACGTGCCGCTCATCCGCGCGTCCGAGATCCGCAGAAGATCCGTCACGCCCTGGCGCAGCAGCTTCGCGGGGATGGGTAGATGGCCCCACTCGGGCATCCCTGGCGCGCCGACCGGACCAGCGTTCCGCAACACCATCACGCTCGAGGGGTCGCACTCGAGATCCGGGTCGTCGACCCTGGCGGCGAGGTCGTGGACGTCCTCGAACACGATTGCCCGGCCTTCGTGTTGCAGGAGCGCCGGCGCCGCGGCGGTGATCTTCATCACCGCACCTCGGGACACAGGTTGCCGCGCAGCACGACAAGGGCGCCTCCCGAGTCGAGCGGGTCGGAGGCCGGGCGAATCCGTCGGTGCTTGATGATCTCGGCGCCTTCGATGTTCTCACCGACCGTACGCCCCGTCACCGTTATAGCGTCCAGGTGGAGCAGGTCCGTGATCTGGGACATGACGGCCGGAACACCTCCGGCATAGAAGAAGTCCTCCATGAGATAGCGCCCGGCGGGCTTGAGATCGACCAGCCACGGGGTCGACGCGCACAGATCGTCGAAGAGCTGGAGCGACAGCTCCACGCCGACGCGCCCGGCATACGCGAGCAGGTGCAGGATGGCGTTGGTCGAGCCCGAGATCGCGTGGAGCACGCGGATTGCGTTCTCGAGCGCCTCCCGCGTGAGGATGTCCGACGGCCTGAGGTCACGTTCGACCAGCTCGACGATCTGTCGGCCAGCCGCTTCCGCCAAGTGGTGGCGCCGGGAGTCGACGGCCGGAATGGCTGCGCCTCCCCGGCAGCGTCAGGCCCAGCCCCTCCGTCACGCAGGCCATGGTCGACGCCGTGCCCATGGTCATGCAGTGCCCGTTCGACCGGGACATCGAGTTCTCGATCTCCACCCAGTCCGTCTCCGAGATGCGCCCTGCCCGCAACTCCTCGTGGAAGTGCCAGCAGTCGCTGCACGAGCCGATCTCGCGTCCGCGCCAGCGCCCGTTCAGCATTGGGCCACCGGTTACGACGATGGTCGGGATGTCGGCGCTGGCAGCACCCATGATGCTCGCGGGATTCGTCTTATCGCAACCGGTGAGGAGCACGACGCCGTCCAGTGGGTAGGCGCGGATCGACTCTTCAACGTCCATCGCCATCAGGTTCCGGTAGAGCATCGTCGTCGGCTTCATGAGCGACTCGCCGAGCGACAGCACGGGGAACTCGAGGGGGAAACCGCCGGCTTGGAGCACGCCGCGCTTGACGTCCCGCGCGAGGGCTCGCAGGTGCACGTTGCAGTTGACCAGCTCACTCCAGCTGTTGCAGATGCCGATCACGGGGCGCCCTCGAAACGCCTCATCCGTAACGCCGGACGACTTCAGCCACGAACGGTGCAAGAAGCCATCGAGGTCTCGTCGGTCGAACCATTCGGCGCTACGGCGACCGTCGCCGTTGCGCCCGTTCTCAAGACCGTTCCGCATCGTCGCCATGGAGTCGTCCGCCTCCCCGTCGAGCACGGCGCCGCAGCCGCGAGCGCCTTATCAAGTAGCCGTATCATATGATCTTTGGAAATGGCGTCGGCAACGTCCTTAGGCGTGCGCTGCCGAACGCGGGAGACTCTCGACATCTGAGATGCCGGTCGCGCTCGTCACCGGAGCTGCACGCGCTCGTGGGATCGGCCGCGGGATCGTCCTGGCCCTCGCCGAACGTGGCTTCGACGTCGCGCTCACCGACATCGCGCACGACGACGAGGCCGCTCAGCGAGTCGCGGAGGTCGAGAAGAGCGGCCGCCCGCGCTGTTCCTCCGCTCCGACGTCTCTAGACCAGACGAGAACGAGCGCGTCGTCGCCGAGACGGTGGAGCGACTCGGGCGCCTCGACGCGTTCGTCGCCAATGCCGGCGTCGCGCGCTGGCAACCGCTTACAGAGGTCACACGGAATGATGGGATCTCGTCATGGGCGTGAATCTCCACGGCGCCCTTTACGGTTGCCGTTCGCTGCCGAGAGATGCGCCGACAGCGTGAGGGCGGGGCCATCGTCATCACGTCCTCCGTCCACGCGGTCACGACAGGCCCGCCACTGGGCGTCTACGGCGCTTCGAAGCACGCTGTTGCCTACCTCGTCGGCGTGATGGCGCGCGAATGGGCGGCGCCGGGATCTCCGTTAACCACGTCGGCCCCGGCTGGGTCGACTCCAACATCAACGACGACTCGCCGGAGTTCGTCGACGAGGAGAGCCGCGAGCGCGCGCGAGCGTCGTCCCTACGGCCACCGGCCCGGAGAGCCGCGCGAGATCGGCGAAGCTGTCGCCTACCTCGTCACGTCCACGTACACGACAGGTGCCTACATCCGCGTCGACGGCGGCTGACGGTGAGCAAGTACTGATGAAGGTCAGGCGCATCGGCGACGGACGACTGGACGCGGAGCTCACGGCAGGCCACTCGCCGATGCAGGTGGACGATGAGTTGGCGCCGAAGGTCTTGTCACCGTGTCGCCGCCGGTCGCACTGAAGCCCGTTAAGCGGAGCTCGAGCCCGACGCAGTGGCTCGGAGCACGTTGCAGCGAGTGGGCCAAGGAGCCCTTCTTCGCAGCCCAGTCGTGGCTTCGCCCCGCGCTCGATCGAGGATCCGGAAGCTGGGTGGCCGTGACGTCGAGCCTCGGCACGCACCCGTTTCCAGGCGCCGGCGCCGCAGGCGCCGGCGCCGTCGCCCTTCAGACGCTGGTACGCGTGGCGGCCGTGGAGGGCGGTCCAGGCGCCGAGGGGTACGAGCCAACGTCGTCGCGGCGGGTTGGGAGGATTCGTCGATGCCGCCTGACCTTGATCGAGACCTTGCGACCCTGGACACCCCC
>CAWJRE010000037.1:0-70543 GCA_963845075.1 uncultured Alphaproteobacteria bacterium
CCGGTGGACCCTCAATGGCGAAGCGTTTTCGATGGAAACCAGCAAGCCGATGTACACCGTGCATGAGGGACGCCGCTACAGGTTGAAGTTTCGCAACGCTAGCGACGACATCCATCCGCTGCATCTACATCGCCACAGTTTCGAACTTGTGCGCGTCGGCGGCAAGCCGACCGCCGGCGTGATCAGGACGTCGTGATGCTCGGCGGTTTTCAGGAAGTGGAATTCGATTTCGTCGCCGACAATCCGGGCCTGACCCTGTTCCACTGCCATCAGCAGCTACACATGGACTTCGGATTCATGGCGCTGTTTAATTATGCATGATCGGAAGCCGGAGATGATCACTTGTCGCGCTCACGGACGGGGTGATTGAAAAAGAAGGGCCGATGTCGCTGATTGGCCCGAAGCGTCAGTTCGTTGCCTCGCAGCGATACGTCCGGAGTCGGGGGTGAAGCCGACATGCCGAGACAGCTCGACCGACGCGTTTGACCCAAATGCGACTATCGATCAGCCCCTCAACCCTCTTGTCAGCATATGCTAAATAGGGGCTTGGAAAGCGTCAGCCCTTGGGGGAGGCAATGAGACGGCGCGACTTCATAAGGCTGCTCAGCGGTACGGCAGCAGCATGGCCGCTCTCCGCGCACACGCAGCAATCAACAAAGCGGCTGATCGGAGTTTTAAGCAATCCATCCGGCGACAGTTTTGAGGCTCTTTTCCCTGCATTTCATCGTGGGTTGAGCGAAAGCGGCTATGTTGAGGGGCAGAACGTCGCAATCGAGTATCGTTTCGCCGACGGTCAGATCGACCGACTGCCGGCCCTAGCCGCCGACTTAGTCAACCGGAATATTGCCGTGCTGGTTGCTTTTACAAATCCGACGGCGCTTGCCGCAAAGTTGGCAACCACGACTATTCCGATTGTCTTTATCATCGGCGGCGATCCGGTGAAGTTAGGTCTGGTCGGCAGCCTCAACCGACCGGCCGGCAACATCACAGGAATAACCTTCTTCAGCACCCAAATGGAGTCGAAGCGATTGGGATTGCTGCACGAATTGATACCCCATGCAAAACTGATCGCCGTACTGATCAATCCCAGCCAGCCGGCCGCAGCAGCCCAAGGGGACGAGGTCGCAGCAGCTGCGCGCGCTCTGGGCCTAAGGGTATCTATTGTGTACGCCAGTAGCCAGGGCGAGCTGGACAACGCGGTTGCAGCCTGCGTGCAAATGGGCGCGGGCGGACTGGTGGTCACCGCCGACGCGCTGTTCTTCAATCGGCAGAAAGAAATCGTGACTCTCGCGGCACGTCATGCCATACCGGCCATCTACGAATGGCGTGACTTCGTCCTGGCCGGCGGCCTGGCGAGCTACGGAAGCAGTATCACCGACGCACTTCACCAAGCCGGCATCTACACAGGAAAAATCCTTGGGGGAGCCAAAGTAACAGATCTGCCTGTCGTCCAAACGACCAAATTCGAGTTCGTCATCAATTTAAAGACAGCAAAGGCGCTTGGCATTGATGTGCCGCCCATGCTCTCGGCCCGAGCCGATGACGTGATCGAGTGAGCGGGCTGATGTCGGCTCATGGCCCTTAACGACGCACCGCACTTTGGTCGCTAACTGTCGCTTCCGGGCAGCAACGGACATTCGCTGCTGAAGCACGCGGGCCGCATTCGGCGCGATTGACCCGAATGCGACATGAAAGGGCCTATTTGCCCGCCCGTGACAGGCGGCCGAAAAGTGATAACTTCGGAAGGCTAAATCAGGCCTCGGCGTGGAAAGCCCATCAGGCGGCGTGAATTTATCATGCTGATAGGGTGGCGCTGCCGCTTGCGAGAGCGATTGGATGAGCGTGCAAACGTGAGTGAACTGCGGGCACGTTCAACTGCGCGCCTATTAACGTCAGAACTAAAAGCTCGTGGCTAAACCGTCGACCGCTGCTGGACTGTCCGCTGTGCAAAAGCAGAGGATCAATGACGATCGGTCTAGGGGACGTTGAAGTCATGCAGACTATCAGGTTCACAGCTCTTATCGCCTTCGGCTTAGGAACATCAGCGATGGCTGCCGGGACTGTCCCGGAGGAATATCAAGGCGTTTGGGCGGCAGCCCGAGACTGCAGGGGGAACTTTCAAAATGTACTTTCGAACGTCGTAAATCGGGAATTTGCCGCTTGCCGCATAATGCAGGTTATAAGTTCCGGTCATCCGGATTCACAGACGAGTACCATCCACCTGAATTGCGGGGGTTCGCAGAGCCGCGAAATCTGGCATGGCGAAAATATCGAGGGCACGGATTATCTTGTCATAATTCAATTTGAGCAAGGAGCGGAAGCGGGAAGACCGTCGATTGACATGTATAAGCGGTGCCCTGAGATACCGCTTAGCGAAATACCGCTTAGCGAAATTCCCGGCAATCCGGTCGCAGATACGGCGTCCGAAGAAAAAATCGCCCCACCATCGCGCGGCCTTCAAATTGTGCGTCAGCGCCCATTTCCACATTCGCGAGCAACCCGCATACGAAAGCACAAGCCTCAATAAAAATAAAAAGGGCCGCAAGGTCACCCGCTATGAGCTGCAGTAAGCAAAAATGCGGACAGTCGATTTGGTCCGATCAATTCACATTGACGGTAATGACGTCTGACATGACGGGCGGATGGAACGGAAGATGCGACCAGTCCCCCAACACTAGCTGAAGTGTATGTTTTCCCGGAGTCAATTCAATAAGCGCCTCAGTTTGTCCGGCACCAAAATGAAGATGTGTCTTGTCCTGTGGGATCGGTTCATTCGGGTCCAATGGTTCATTTACATCGATCAGCAGATGGTGGTGACCTGTGTTTGGCCTGTCGACGCCGGCTGGCGCAACACCCATGCCAGAGAGACCAAACTGCACCCTAAAAGGATTGGTGACGGTGTCACCGTCCTTCGGGCTGATGATGTAGACAAAGGCATTCGGCGGGGGAGCGATCTCTCCCAACGCGATGGTAAGGCCGCCGATTATCAAGGTGATAAAAAGCTGGGCCCGACTGAGAACTAAAAAAAGCATAACACCGTCCTCCCTGCCTGTAGCGCGCACTTTGTCCGCGCCGTCCATTATGCTGAAGTAAGGTTTTACTAAAAGGGCCTCACTGGATTTCCGGCGCGCGGTGCCCGCAGCGAGAGGCCGCTTCGCGTTGAGGAGCTTTTTGAACGTTCGGCCCAGTCGACTGTAAGGCTCAGCGAGCCAATAACGGGGGGAACAATGCACAGGGGCTAATCGCGAGCTAGTGCTGCTAGGAGCCCGTCCAGATAGGCATCGCGGCCGGGCATTTGTTGGGCGGTAGCCGCCTCAGGCGGCCTTTGCGAGGGTGAAAAGTTTCAGGAGATTGTGGGTGGTGCAGATCATGGCCCACTCGGCACGCACTTTCTTGACGCCGCGCAACAGAAACTGGCGGAAGCCGCGTGCCTGTTTGATCTGTCCGAACACCGGCTCCACCACTTGCTTTCTCAATCGGTAAGGCGTTTCGAAGCCGCCGTCGTCGATCTTTTTGCGCATCAGTTGCGTCAGCGGTCCACCAACTTTTCCGTTTGCCGCTGTCGGGTGCTGGGCGCGTCCAGGTGCGACATAGCCGTCGATACCACGTGCGACGAGCGCTTTGAGATTGGCTTCGCTGCAGTAGCCAGAGTCCGCTGAGGCCTGCTCTGGCTTGCGGCCGAGATTGTTTTCGATTGCCTCGACCAAGGGCACCAATTGGCCCTGATCACTGCCGCACTGCGTGAGTTCGTGCGCGACAATGATCTGGGCCTCTGCGTCGACGGCTGCCTGTGCGTTATAGGCTTGGACGAAGCCTTCCTTCGACTTCATAATGCGGCTGTCCGGATCGGTGAAGTTGCGTTGCGCCTTGGGATCAGGTTGGTCCGGTAGTGGTGCCGCCGGTTTGCCCGGCTTCTTGCGGCCTTCAGCGTTGCGCTGCTGTTGTTTTTCGGCCTCGATGCGGCGCTCTTCCTCCGCGGCCAGCTTGGCGTCGGCCTCCAGCGCCGCCATCGCCTCCTGGATCTTCGCCAGCCGTTTCGCCTTATCGCTGGCCCAGTCCGGCATCTCGTCACCACGCTTGTCTTTGCCGAAAATCTCGTCCTCTTGGACATCCGCCGCCTCGGCGGCCGCCAACATGCAAGCGACCTCGGCTTTCAATTCCGCCTCGCGTTTCTTCATGCGTTCATAACTCATCGCTTTATGTTTCGACGCATTCGCTTTGATCTTCGTGCCATCCAATGCGACGTGGCCGAGTTTGACCAGCCCTGCCGTCTCGCACAACTTCAGAACCTGGAGGAACAACTCGCCGAGCGCCTTCAAATGGCGCTTGCGGAAGTCGCTGATCGTTCGGAAGTCCGGCGGATCGAGCGCGACAATCATCACGAAATCGTTCCGCTCGCAGCAGGCTCTAGCAATGCGCCGCGACGAATACAGCCCGCTTGCATAGCCATGCAGCAAAAGCGAAACCATCATGCGCGGATCGAACGGCGGCTGGCCCAGCCCACTCACATAGCTGCACATGATCGCCTTGAGATCCAGGCTCTCCCGCACCAGCCCAACGATAAACCGCGAGACGTGGTCCTTCGGCACGAAGTCCCGCACATTCGGCGGCAGAAGCAGCGTCTGATCGATATTCCAGGGGCGAAAGTGCTTGCTCATAGTCCAAGCTTGAATCAAACTTGCTGGGATTTGAACAGCGATTACTCGGACAGGCTCCTAGACTAGCTAGATATCCGCGATTGACACTTGTCATCACGTTCAGGCAGTCGCATTCTTCCGCGCCAGAACGCAGATCGTCGCTGCAAGTAGGTTCCCGGGATTTGCCAATGAGCGACGCCGACCGAACGCGCGGTCAAATTCATCCGATACGCGGCGGCAAGGACCCACCGCCTGAAGGACCCGTGCGACGGCTTGCGGCAATCCTCGCGGCTGATATCTCTGGATATAGCCGCCTTATGCAACTCGATGAGGAAGGAACTTACGCACGCGTGATGCGGCAACGGCGCGAACTTATCGAGCCGACTCTCGCAGAGCATCACGGCAAGCTTATCAATTATGCGGGTGACGGCTTTTTGGCGATGTTCGACAGCCCCGTCGAAGCCGTCCGTTGCGCTATCGTCATCCAACAAAGTATGGTGGGACGTAACACGTCTCTGCCACGCGACCAGTGGATACTATATCGTATTGGTGTTCATCTCGGCGACGTAATTGTTGAACCTGATGGCGTCTTTGGCGATGGCGTCAACATTGCAGCGCGCCTTGAGGGAATTGCGAGTCCCGGAGACGTCTACGTCTCGGGCGGCGTCTATGAGCAGATCAAAAACAAATTGGTATGTGCATACCAATCGTTGGGCGATCGCCAAGTCAAGAACATTACCGATCCAGTAAGTGTCTATCGCGTGCTGCCGGACCCGGCGGCCCTAAGCCAGGCAAGAAGGAAGCGGTGGCCTGTGGCGCTGCTTGTTGTTTTGTTAGTGAGCGTGATTGCTATCCTCGGCGGCTGGTACCTCTTGCTCCTACAAAAGCAGATCGCCAATAAAGCGCCGACACTTGCAGGGACGCTCGGATCGCCCGCCGTAAGCCCCAGCACGCCGCAGCCGTTACCCACTCCGGCGCCGATGCCTGTGGAGAAGCCGAAAGGAAGCTCGTCGATATCTGCTCCGGCAGAAGTGCCGCTAGAGAGGCCCAAAGAAAGCTCATCACCAACCCCGGTGACAGCCCCGATCGCGGCACAACTGATACCGGAAATGGTCTCAATCCCAGGGGGCACATTCGCTATGGGGAGCGAGGATGATCCTTCTGAAAAGCCGATGCACCGTGTCACGATCAAGCCCTTTGCGATCAGCAAATTTCCCATCACAGTTCGTGAGTGGAACGCATGCGTCGCGGCAAAGAGCTGTACTTATGTACCGACGGGCAAGGATGATGGTCCGGTTGCAAATTTAAGCTGGGCCGATGCGCAACAATTTGTGGAGTGGCTCTCCAAGGTCACGCAAAAGCCGTTTCGGCTTCCGAGCGAAGCCGAATGGGAGTATGCCGCTCGCGGCGGCACTAGAAGTAAGTTTTGGTGGGGCGATCAGCTACAGGCAGACATGGCCAATTGTAAAGGATGCAATGAACCCTACGAGTCGTCGCAACCGTTGAAAGTCGGCAGTTTCAAGCCAAATCCCTTGGGGCTCTATGATATGGGCGGCAATATCCATCAATGGGTGGCCGATTGCTGGCATAAGAATTATCAGGGAGCGCCTTCGGATGGTTCGGCGTGGGTAGACAACGACTGCCTTTCGCACGTCATCCGCTCCGGATCCTGGAAAAACGATCCCAGCTATGTTCGACCCTCCAGCCGTGATCATTACGATACGAGTGTGCGCTATCCGACGCACGGCTTACGCATTGCACATTCCTTATAGAAGGAGAGGAGATCTATGAGAAATACGCGGGCGATCTTCTTGGCTGCTGCCTTGCTGACCGGGCTGCCGGTTGCCGCGTACTCTCAAGGAACTCAAGCACCCGCTGACGCCTTTCTCTATATTGTTTGGCCGCCTGATGGCACGACTGTGAAAGGTGCGTTTTGGTGCCGGTTTGGCCTTCGCAACATGGGTGTTACCCAGGCAGGCAGTACTGCCCCCAACAGCGGTCATCATCATCTGCTGATCGACGTAAATGAACCGTTGGACCCAAACGAGCCGATCCCACAGGACAAGACACATCTTCATTTCGGTGCCGGACAAACTGAAGCACGTATTGAATTGCCACCCGGCAAGCACACGCTGCAGCTGGTGCTCGGTGATGCCAAGCACTACCCATTCAACCCACCTGTAATATCCAAGAAGATCACCATTATGGTGAAATGAATGTCGCTGCGCGACTTCCGCTAATGGCCCTTAGCGTCGGTTTATGATTGTCCGCCGTTTGGTCGCTAACGGGGGGAATCTGTTGCAAAACTATTTTGGGACCCAAAGTGAGGAACACTTTTTCAAATCAAGTCCCCTTTAGAGAATTTTAATTCAAGAAACCGCTCTTGCGGATTCTATTATTGCCCATTTCTGTCGGTCGGATACCCATTGGCCGAGTTTTGCAACACATTCGGGGGAATAGCGGACAAGCCAAATTTATGACTGCATGTGCTAGCTCAGAGCCTGCGGCACGTTGACTCACCCTTATTTTCGCCTGTACGACTTTCCCAAGAATGTAAGTGTAGGGATGGAGGGGAAAAGGGGGAACCTGCGGGTGGTCGAGCCAAACAACATTTTTCGGAAAGTGCCGACACGAAGGCCGAATGCTCAGATGCGCACCCGCGAATACCTGACGCCGGACGAGGTCGAGAAGCTGATCGCGGCCGCGAAGCTTGGGCGCCATGGCCACCGGGACGCCACGCTGGTCCTCGTGGCCTTTCGCCACGGTTTGCGGGCCGTCGAAATCGCCGACCTGGAATGGTCGCAAGTCGAATGGGGTCGCAATCCGGCGCTGCACGTCCGTAGGGCAAAGAACGGTAAGCCCGCAGTTCACCCTATCCGGGGTGATGAATTGCGCATGCTGCGCGAGCTGCAGCGGAATACGACGGGCGCGTTCGTCTTTGAGACTGAGCGCGGGGGTCCGTTCACGGCGGACGCCGTCAACCGCCTCGTGAAAACCATTGGCGAGCGCGCCAAGCTGCCGTTCGGGGTCCATGCTCACATGCTGCGCCACGCCTGCGGCTATGCCCTGGCCAACGCAGGTCATGACACACGGCTCATCCAAGACTGGCTCGGCCACCGTGCGATCCAACATACCGCGCGCTACACGGAGTTAAGTCCGACGCGGTTTAGGGATGTGTGGCGCTGATTGACTAGGTCGTCGCATGGCTCGCGTTTGGCTCATAGAAGGCCCGTGGCGCGAGGCTGGACTGCTTTAGCGCACGCCGAAGGTCTGCGCGCTATTTGATCCGGGTCATGTTCTGGCCGCCGCAGATGCCGATCGCGCAGCCTTCGACGCGGATCGTGGTGTGGCCAAGCTCGAGGAGATGTCCCGAATAGCTGTTGCCGTTATCGACGTTGTAGAGCGTTCCGGACCATCTCCCCGGTCCATCCGGCACCAAACCATAGAGAACCGGCACGCCGAAAAGCGGGCGGCCGCGCTGCGCCGGGTCGGGATTGTGCTTGTCGGTCCAGGGCCGGCCGGTCTCTGGATCATAGGCGGATTTAGGGGTGGCAATTGTCGCGCACAGGGCCACACCGCATGGCCCGACCTTCACATGGGCGCCATCCTGCGCCAGCCAAAGGCCCTTGGGATCGGCCAACGCCGCTCCCGCGTAAAAGAGCGCACAAAGCGTCATTGCAGCCGCGACATAAAGCCTGCGAGGCGTCATAGCATTTATTTTGTCAGCCTTGAGCGCACGAGCAAGCCCAAATCTTACCCGAGGGGTTGCGCGCCCAAAAAAGCCCGGGACTTTCACCCCGGGCTCGCCTCCTCAACCCCCAATCAGCGGCCGCCGTGTACCGCCATCTCAACGCCGTCCGTTTCCCAGCTTCTTGGAGCGAGGCGCGGACGAATTCTAAGTCAGCGCCAAGTCAGGCAGGGGCATCCGGCGGGGAATCCTCGACGTCGCCTGCATCGTCCGACACTTCCGCGGTTGCCTCCAGCACAATCGGTGCGGCGGCAATCATCCGTTGTTCGAGGGCGGCGAGCTCAGCGTCGGTCATATCGCTGAGCCGTTTGGTGATCGCGTCAGCCGAAAGATGCAGGTCCAGAGATTGCGCCGGGCGACCATAACCGCGGTCCAAAAGCGCCGTCGCGGCAGCGAAGCGTGTCGAATCCGCGTGGTTGTCCTTCGTAAGGTCAACCAATGTGTCGACCGCTAAGCCAGAAAACTTGCGAGCCTCGACCACCAGGTTGCCAACAGTCCGACGGTCTGCGCCGGCTGTATCGGGAGCGAATTCCGGAGGCCTTTTCGGCCGGCCGGCAGGGTTTCCACTGCGGCCTTTTACAAAACAGCCTTTGCTCGTTCAATTCGCCACAACAGCCTAACCTGTTAAAGCCCAGCAAACCCTGATTTGGTCCTGATCCTGACCTGATAGCACATTTGCGGCAACGCCCGCGATACCGCGCGAAGCGCGGCCTTGCTTCGGCGGCGGTGACGCACCTGGGGCGTGTCTTCAGGTTCGATGCAGCGCGATTACACAAGCGCGTATGGGCTGTGGCATGGGCAGATGGTAAATGTAATGCGGCCCGCTGTTCTGGAACTATGTCTAAAAGGCGGCTGGCGGCAATGCCTCAGTAATGCCGCCTTATTCCAGTGAAACGGCAATCGTACTCTTACTGCAGGACAGGGGGGATTTGCCGTGAGGATGAAACCATTTGCCGCCGTTGGCGTCGTTGTTTGTTTCGTGCTGCTGTCGGCTGCCTCAAGTCACGCGGAATGGCCATCAATCCAGGCGCCAGAAGCAAAATCGTCCGGGATCGTAAAAATGTTTATCGATGGGTTGCGCAAGCCACATGTGCAGCACCACCGGAGCGTTTCATCACCACCATTGCCGCGGCCACGGCCTTCAGAACTCCCACGTGAAACTGCTGAGTTGAACAAAGCGGCACCGGAACTTGCGCCCTCATCCGAGTCGAACGGGCACCCGGCGGCACCCACATCCGCTGAGGCTAGCAAGGTGCTTGAGGGCGGCCCTGCTCCCACGTCCAGCCAAACGTCGGGTGCGAACAGAAAGCCAGCAGAAGCGGCGCTAAGTGACTTAGCTAACGCACCAGCAGAAGTCGCCGCATCCGTTGAGGCGAACGACGCGCCTGCGGCGGAATCTGGACCGAAAAAAACGACGCCGGCACTTTCCCCGGCGGTATCTGCTAAACCAAATCAGGCAGAGGCGCTTGCTCCCATAAACGATTGATGTCGTAGGCACGGCCGTCGTGCGGTCAGCGAGACAGAGAAGCTCGCACCCCTAAGCTCTGGGCGATATTTTGGATCGTCGAACCGTAAGCCATCCTTCGGATTAGGGCGGCGGGAAGCGGCGCGGCGGATCGGTCATGTTCTTACGCTTACGACCGGAGTTGCGGATCTCCGAGCGCATCGGCGCCCTGCCTAAGCTCCACGGCGATATTTTGGATCCGTCGAACGGTAAGCCATGCCTCGGATTGATTTGCTATCCAATCAGCCGCGGCCGAGTAATCGCGAAATGTACTAACCCGCTCAAGAGTGCTATCCGACCACTCGACCTCGATCGCCCATTCGTCGCCGTCACTAAGTATGATGTGAAAGAACGGTTTTTCCGGGCTCTTTGACATGCTGCTTATCTTAGGATGGTTTTCTGAGCAAATGAAAGGTGGCACTACTGGCGCGCCCAAGATCGTGCCGCTGTCCAACCGCAACGTGGTGTCCTCGGCGATCGGTTCGATGCTCGCGATTGGCACTCAACCGGGCGACCGGTTCTTCATCGCGCTGCCGCTATTTCACGTCGGCGGCGCCTTCTGCACGAGCTTGGCGGGTCTCGGAGCCGGCGCCACTTTGGTCATTCCCACCGCCGGCGGTTTCCGCAATCCCGACGTGGTTTCGAATTTCTGGCGCATCGTCGACGCCCAACGCATTACCCACGGTGCGCTGGATTACCAGAATTTAAAGTTGATGCCACCGCGGAGAATGTTCTCGTTGAGCGAGACGCTCGTGGCCCCAGGAGCACCGCAGTTCGCTGGGCTGCAGGCCTGAGTGCCAAGATCCACGAACAGATATTCGAGCTTGGCGGTCCAGTTCGGCCAGAATGCATATTCGAGGCCTACGCCGGCGGTCCAACCCGCCTCTGTCGTGCTACTGAAAGGAAACGCGCCTGCAGCAGCCTGGATGTTACCGAACGCGGCGCCCGCTGTTCCGTAGAGCAGCGCGCGGCCCCACGCCCAACCAGCACGTCCCCGTATTGTGGCGAGAAAATCGCTCCTAGATTCGCAGCCCACCACTTGACACCCGCCTGACGGGCTAAAGGTGGTGCCACTGATGTTCGCCCAGTCGGCGTCGCCTTCGATGCCAACCACGAACGGCGTACCAATAAACTGATAATTGCCGCCAATCGTGCCGCCAAAAAGTCCGCCACTGACATCAAAGTCTCCGGTCGTTCCGAAGAATGGATCGGACCAGTTGCTTTGGCCGAATGCTCCACCACCGTTGACACCGACGTAGATACCGGTCCAACTAAAAATTGGATAGACCGGAGGCGGAAGCGCTCCAGGATAAGCTGGAGGTGGAGGTGGCCGCCCAAAGTCGGCCGCTAGTGCAGCAGAGTACCCAGCGAACATAATCAATGCGACTGCGCACGCTAACCGCTTCGGCATGATAAGTCTTCCCTTCAGCATTGCTTATCGAAATCTACTTTACTGCAATGAAAAGCTGAGGGCTGTGACTTAATCGCTACACTCAATTGCAAAGCGGACGACGCCAAACGTCTTTTTTTCGTCAAAATGCGCTCGCGTTTTCAACGGCTGCAAGGGCACTTTCCAGACCGAGGGTCGCCCAAATGAAAGGCCCCGCCGATGGGAAGCGAAGCCTACTAGGGACGCGGTGAGATGCGGCTTTCAGCCGCCGACTATCACGTCACGAGTGACAAGCCGCGTTCTTTCAATTCCTTAGACGGGACCGGCGCGAAGCTATGTGGAGTTGATAAGTACCGTGTAACCGAAAAAGCAGGGCCGTGTGCTCTGCGAGTGTTAGCGGCGACGAAGAAGATTGATTCTGCGAGTGCTTTGGAGTGTCTATAGGGACTGATCTGTTGGAATGCCTTATCGGTCGAGAGCACGACGGCTTTCTTGTCTGCAGCATTTTGCGCGCCCTTCCAGAACCAGTCTATTTGAATTACCGCAGCACGGGATGGCCGCGGCTGCGGGCCTTGCGGACGCGAACGCAGAACTTGGCCGCACATTGCGAATGCCGTCGTAGTGCCAGTGCTTGGACGCCCGTAGATGCGATCCATAAGCTTATCCGGCCGGCTCACAGCCAACCGACTACCAGACAGACGAAAGCCCCGCGTTCGCACCCACCCGCGGATAGCCGCAGGGCTTCTTTGTCGGGAAAGGAATACCGGTATTCCCATCCCCCCAACGCGAAACGCGCGAGCGGCGATTTAGTTCCGTCCGAAAGCGGGTTCGGGAGTTGCACGGCGACTCAAGATTGCGATGACCATGACGACAATCAACCGGGCCGCTTATGCGCCGCACTGAGAAGGGCAATCGGCGAAGGCGCCGCACATGCTGGACAGGGCGGCGCGGCTGGCAACGGCTCGACGGCATCGGCAGCTAACAGCCGCTGGTGATGCAAGCGACCACGATGGTCGTCGGCTGGAGCGTGAACGGCGCGCTGACAGCGCAGTTGGTACAGCCGCTATCCTTGGGGAGCCTGCTGCTGGTGAGGGCGGCGTCCATCAGCCCGACAATCGCGACGGCGACTAACAGGGTCTTCAACATGGTCAACATTGCTGCTTCCTCCGTTTGGCAGGCTAAAGCCTAAGCCAACGGCGAGCCCGCGCCCGGTGACGGCTGACACAGGCGAGCACGCGCCGTGACGGCTGGCACAACGGAGGCGCGGCCTGTCGTTTCGCATGCGGCCAACCGACCGCAGGTTGACGGTGGCCATAGCTTTAGCGCAGCCAAACCGCCGTCGCCGATTCGTTTGCCGTCTGTTGTTTGTTAGGTCCGCTGCGCTAGCATAGGCTACACGCCGGTCGTGTAGAGAACAAAAAGGCCCCGACATTGGCGCCGGGGCTAGGACTGCCTGCCGATTGCAAGCGGGCGAGGGAGGAACAAGCGCCCGCTGTTGGGCGGTTCAGCTTTTAATCTGATTCGACCGCACCGAGGTGGTATTTCCTGGCCGATCAGCGGCCTGCAACAAAAATGTCCGAAATTTGTTGCGCTACAAAAAATCGCGCAGAAAAGCTCTTGGATGAAAGCGAGACTTGGACCTGTTAAGCGCTCGCTGGAGCATTCGAGTTGTCTGCTGTCGCCGGCGCGCTGCGAAAGGGGATTGAAGTCGGGGAAGAGGCGCGCGCGCCGACCAATAGTAGGCACTTGCCGCGGTCGGGTCGTCTCCCGGGCGCGGCTCTTTTTCACCCCGAACGGCGATCAACCACCGAAAACCTCGCGGGGATCAAAGTTGATATCGATTTCCTTCCACTGATCGTAGGTGGTCAGCGAAAGCATGCCGTAGGGCTGCGCCTGGAACACCGCGCGCACCGCGCTGTCGCGCGTCGCTTCGAACAGCGGACCGTGGCCGCTGGTCAGAACCACCGGCTGGCCGACGAGCCGGTGGTTGCGTGCAAGCCGGATGCGAATGGTGACGACATACTGATCGGGGTGCGCGCTCACCGCCGCCGGCGGATTCCACAACGAGATCAACTTGGCGCGCAACGCATCAAGCTCACTCTGCGACAGATGCGCGGCCTGGCCGACCGGAGCGCCGAGCGAGGCGACGCTGTTGAGCGACTCGGCGGTCGCGATTTGGCGCTGCGGCTCGCGGTGGTCGAGCAAAGCCGCGACCTGGTCGGCATCGAATTTCGGCGACGGCCGCTGTTTCTTCGCCTCGTCCTTTTTCAATTCCTCGGCGATCTGATCGGGCTTGAACTCGCGTTGCTTCTTCTCAGGTTTCGGCGTCTTCTTCGCCTCGTCTTTTTTCAATTCGTCGGCTACCTGATCGGGCTTCGGCTTGTCCTTGGGCTTGTCCGCTTTCTCGGCGGGCTTCGGATCCGCCTTTGGCTCCGTTTTCGGCTGGGATTTCTCCGCGACCTTAGGCTGCGACTTCGCCTCGGGCTTCGGCTTGTCCTTGGGCTTGTCCGCTTTCTCGCCGGGCTTCGGATCCGCCTTTGGCTCCGGTTTCGGCTGGGATTTCTCCGCGACCTTAGGCTGCGACTTCGCCTCGGGCTTCGGCTCGTCCTTGGGCTTGTCCGCTTTCTCGGCGGGCTTCGGATCCGCCTTTGGCTCCGGTTTCGGCTGGGATTTCTCCGCGACCTTAGGCTGCGACTTCGCCTCGGGCTTCGGCTCCGGCGGCGGCGCGGAGTCGGTCCTGATCTCCGGCTTATCCACGACCTTGGGCGCGAGTTCTTTCACCGGCTTCGGCTCGCCGACCTTGTCGGCCAGCGGCTCTGCGTTGTCGATCGGCTTGGGCGCGTTTTTGACGCCGGCAGTGAGCTGCGAAAATTGCGTTGCGGAAACGAATTCGACCGGCAACGGATCGGCATGCGGCGCCTCGCTGGGCCGCGCCACAAACGCGATCACGCCCCACACCAGGAGAACCGCATGCGCGGTCCCCGATATGACCAGACTGCGCCTCATCCCCCGCCCTGCTCGACTTCCGTGACCAGCGCCACGCGATGATAGCCCGCCGCCGATAGCCGGGCCACAACACACGCGCTTTTTCATGCCTTCATGCAGTGGTCTGCTCTTGAAAAGGCCGCGCATACGGTCCGGCTGCTGATCGCAGCATGCATTCGATATGCTGACGCAACTGCGCTAACTTATGTCTGCGTTTGCTTATCTCGCGCGTGATCTTGACAGCGTCGCCATCGGCTCGGAGCGTGCCCTGATCGCTTACGACTGATACGAATGAATGGAATTCCTGCCCTTCGATGACGGATTCCTGCCGGTGCAGACCGTCCCGTCCCTCATGCCGGCCCTGATCATTCACCTGCGCGCGACGTGCAGCGTCATGTTTTATCAGAAAGCGTGAGCCGATGCCGAGCAGGGCCAACCCAAGGGCAAGAACGGGAAATATTATCATCGGCGTCGCGGCATTGTTGATCGGCCCGCCCCTCCGCGCACTGTTCTCGGCTTCGTCAGACACTACGTCCGCGCGGGTCCGGCTCGGGGTTGCGGATTCCTGAGTCTTGGTCGAGGTAACCAAGATCGGTGGATCGGGCGCCGCCACCATAGGCGATGCAGCCGTCTGCGCGCCCGCTTCTGGTAAGGTGCCGGCTTGTGGAGTGGATGCTTCTTCGCTTGGCGTGGAACTTTCTTCCAGCGCGCTTTGCCGAGGAGTCTTATCAATCGTCCCGCCGAAAATGGGCGCAGAGATTGCCTCGAGGGCAGAAGTTTTGGCTTGTGGCGACGGCCGAGTGGTGTCGCCTCGGCTTGGTGACATCGGACGGGTGTCAGCTATAGGAGTTGGATCCGACGGAGCCGGCGCCGAATGCGAGGCTTTGGTGGGCGCGACCGTAGCCGGCGTAGTTGCTTGGTGCGCGCGTCGGCCTGGTGCACGCACGTACCAGCACTTCCGCTGCGTTTCCCAGTCCAATCGATAGTACCAGTGTGTTCCCGCCGATGCTGGGGAATTCGGTGTGGGACGACAATCAGCTGCGCGTGCCGGATCGGCCGGCATGGCAGGGTTCGGGCCCGACATGAGAACAACAAGCGCCACCCATGCGAACGGTCTGGCGATTTGCTCTGACATGGGCCCCTCCACCACCAACCGCGGAAATATCCTTGCAAAATTGGATCGCAATGCGTCGCAATCGTGGGTGTACAGGGACAGTTATCGCAAACCTCTGGTGACGACCGACACAGTATTCGCCCGCGATATCTGGATCGGGATCATCGCTACCCCGCAGAATCCAACCGCCGATTAGCAACAATGTTCCGGAGAAGGCTCGCTTAGCGCGTTCCGCTGCTTCTCCTGCGCTGCCCTGTCCTGCTATCGACACATTTCCCACGTTTAAACCCGTTGTTCTTCAAATCGGGCTCGGGGGGGCGCGGTTTATGCGGGACCAACTGGGGAATCCGCGAGACTTTGGCGTGAACGATAAGCCGCGCTGTCCGAATTGCGGCGAGCCAATGTTTCTTACGAGGCGCTCTCCTGCTGCGGATTATGCTCTCCAATACGAACGACAGAAATTCACTTGTCCTGGATGCAATCAGGAGTCTGAGCGCGTAGTTGATGTCGCCGGGAAGCCCATTGCAATTCCTAGCATTCAGTTAGCACACAACTGAGCTGGCGGGCGCGAAGGAGAGTGTGTCGAAAGCGACATTGCTGGAAAACTGAGAGAACAACTAGCAACGCCTCACTGAGGCGGCTGACTGTCCCACCACCATCTTTGGGCCGAATAGGGCTCGGCTTTCGGCCACGATTGAAGCCGACGATCCGAGTTCGGGTGATGTCGGGAGGGTCGGGATGGACAACGAATCTGAATCTCTAACCAAGTTACGGGAAGAGGCACGCCGTCGGCGGCAACACACTGTAGCGCTGGGATCTACCTACGAGGCGACAATGCCACAGATTAAGATGATCGTGAGTAACTGGTACACCGACGAACTCGGCAATCAAGCACGCATCATCAGGGCGCACGATTGGGAGCTGCAGCGGAATACGACGGGCGCGTTCGTCTTTGAGACTGAGCGCGGGGGTCCGTTCACGGCGGACGCCGTCAACCGCCTCGTGAAAACCATTGGCGAGCGCGCCAAGCTGCCGTTCGGGGTCCATGCTCACATGCTGCGCCACGCCTGCGGCTATGCCCTGGCCAACGCAGGTCATGACACACGGCTCATCCAAGACTGGCTCGGCCACCGTGCGATCCAACATACCGCGCGCTACACGGAGTTAAGTCCGACGCGGTTTAGGGATGTGTGGCGCTGATTGACTAGGTCGTCGCATGGCTCGCGTTTGGCTCATAGAAGGCCCGTGGCGCGAGGCTGGACTGCTTTAGCGCACGCCGAAGGTCTGCGCGCTATTTGATCCGGGTCATGTTCTGGCCGCCGCAGATGCCGATCGCGCAGCCTTCGACGCGGATCGTGGTGTGGCCAAGCTCGAGGAGATGTCCCGAATAGCTGTTGCCGTTATCGACGTTGTAGAGCGTTCCGGACCATCTCCCCGGTCCATCCGGCACCAAACCATAGAGAACCGGCACGCCGAAAAGCGGGCGGCCGCGCTGCGCCGGGTCGGGATTGTGCTTGTCGGTCCAGGGCCGGCCGGTCTCTGGATCATAGGCGGATTTAGGGGTGGCAATTGTCGCGCACAGGGCCACACCGCATGGCCCGACCTTCACATGGGCGCCATCCTGCGCCAGCCAAAGGCCCTTGGGATCGGCCAACGCCGCTCCCGCGTAAAAGAGCGCACAAAGCGTCATTGCAGCCGCGACATAAAGCCTGCGAGGCGTCATAGCATTTATTTTGTCAGCCTTGAGCGCACGAGCAAGCCCAAATCTTACCCGAGGGGTTGCGCGCCCAAAAAAGCCCGGGACTTTCACCCCGGGCTCGCCTCCTCAACCCCCAATCAGCGGCCGCCGTGTACCGCCATCTCAACGCCGTCCGTTTCCCAGCTTCTTGGAGCGAGGCGCGGACGAATTCTGAGTCAGCGCCGAGTTCAGGCAGGGGCATCCGGCGGGGAATCCTCGACGTCGCCTGCATCGTCCGACACTTCCGCGGTTGCCTCCAGCACAATCGGTGCGGCGGCAATCATCCGTTGTTCGAGGGCGGCGAGCTCAGCGTCGGTCATATCGCTGAGCCGTTTGGTGATCGCGTCAGCCGAAAGATGCAGGTCCAGAGATTGCGCCGGGCGACCATAACCGCGGTCCAAAAGCGCCGTCGCGGCAGCGAAGCGTGTCGAATCCGCGTGGTTGTCCTTCGTAAGGTCAACCAATGTGTCGACCGCTAAGCCAGAAAACTTGCGAGCCTCGACCACCAGGTTGCCAACAGTCCGACGGTCTGCGCCGGCTGTATCGGGAGCGAATTCCGGAGGCCTTTTCGGCCGGCCGGCAGGGTTTCCACTGCGGCCTTTTACAAAACAGCCTTTGCTCGTTCAATTCGCCACAACAGCCTAACCTGTTAAAGCCCAGCAAACCCTGATTTGGTCCTGATCCTGACCTGATAGCACATTTGCGGCAACGCCCGCGATACCGCGCGAAGCGCGGCCTTGCTTCAATCGAAGGGCAGGACTCGCAGGTCACGCGACCACTAAGGGCCCGGAGCCATCCGTGGTTTGTGCTTTCCTAGCGGTTATGCGTCGGATCAAGCGACATCGGCTCGAACGGCTGTCTCCTATTGCTAATGCTTATGCGGTGGGCGAAGTTGCAATAGGCGAAATCCATGCCCAAAACGGAGCCGCGGAAACTTTGACCATCAGTCCTGTTGAGATCAAAGCATGGCTCAAACGGGACGCCGTTGAGCGAAGCGCAGACTGTCTTGTCTTTGACCCTGAGGGTTCCCGCTGGCAGCCATACCGATTGGACCGGTCCCGAGCCGCGGAATTGGATGGTACCAACGACCGATCCGTCGTCGTAGACACGGCCAGCACCGCGTGAACCATCGTAACAAGTGAACGCGAACAGCTTGCCAACCACAAAGTGCCGCGCTGCCTCGGCATCAAGTCTTTCGGCGAACGCCGAGCCGGAGGCGAGCAGGGCAACGATCACGATCGTGTATCGCGCGATCATACCGATCTCCCTTTACGTTCACGACCTCGAGCCCCTGCACGACCTCAAGACCCTGCATCAATAACCCGCATGTAGAAGCCTGCTCCACTACATTCTTAATAAAAGGTTAATTCTGCGAAGTTGGTACGGCGAGCTACAGGCGGTTCGGCGTTACGTCGTTGCGGGCCATGCACGTCCTCAAAAATCATTAGCACCGGCTTGGCTGCGCCAGCGCCACCAGTTGCGCGGTAAGCGTCTCCAACGTCTTCTGCCGCCGCTGCTGTGGGTCTAGTTCGAGCATTGGATAACGTCCGTCATTCGGCAACGAGAGCGTGGCAGCAAGCAGCGCTGCGTCCTGACGAGGCGTGAAGCTGGGCGCGAGCACAGCGCATCGAGAAGATGAAATGACCAACGATTGGTCCGACGAAGAAACCAATGACGCGGATGGGCGATCAGTGTTGGACGCGCGACGACGCGAAGGTTGATAGCTTGCTTTATGCCGGCGTGCGCGGGCCTTTTTTGCCAAAGCCATAAAGCACCGGCTGCGGATCGGGCTGAACATCCGGCAGCGGACACTGGTGTTAGATCAATGGCCGCAGAAGTGAGGCGACCGGCGGCTCCGTTAACCCTGCCTCTGCCCAGGGACTTGTAATAGGCTCGCGACGACTACTAGGATAGATTAGGTGGGGGCGCGAGCTTCGTCAGCAAAGGACAAGCAATCATGCGCCAATTTCGAGTTTCGCTGTATCTCTGCCTGGCGTTGTCAGGCCTCGTCTTATCTGGAACAAATGCGGGAGCGCAGCCCTGGGCGCACCGGGCGGCCTGCTATCCCGTAGCCTCGTGGGTCACTCTGCCCCCTAATGTTTGCATCAAGTACGTCTGTGCTGGTGGCGCTTTCCAGATTAGATGCCTGCCGGCTCCGATACTGCACTGAAGCCCGGCGACGGTAGCTTTAAACAGACAAGTTTCCGTTCAAGTGGGCAGCCCGGCGGCCACATGGGGTGAAACTGCCGAAGCCCTGCGCGAGAAGGTCGGTGAGTAGGACCCGTTGGCCACGCTCAACAGGTTAGGCCTTTGGCTTTCTGTTGAAAGGCCGCCGCTCTGACGTACTTCCGGGCAATAGCGCGGATTGTCGGCGTGCGCTCGCAATTGCGCTACGCGAAGGCCGAGGAATGCGCCAGGATTAGGCTATGACACGCACGGGCGTGATCGCGATAGTTTGCGCTTCCGGCTTCTCGGTTCTCGCCACTGCATTGCCGGCCACAGCGCAAATGCCGACGCCGACCGGCAGCGGGCCCGCGCCCATTCCTCCGCCGAGCGCACGCCCGCGCATCGAGATCAATCCGCGCCCGACGTTTCGCCGCTGCACCAGCTGGTACGTCATTCAATATCGGCCGAGTGAAACGGTGCTGTTCCCGGAGAAGCACTGCTGGTGGCAGCGGGGTTGATCCACGCCCCTTCTTCGGAAAGTAATGAAAAGAAAGGCGGGTAAGTCAGCGTGCCGCAGGGAGGTGGCGGAGCTTCAAAGGGCTTAGCCATTTCAATGTAACTTGACTTCTTATGGTGCAAAAGGGTCGCGCGCCCGAAGCCGCATGTACGTTCCCCGGTGCATTCCGCGCGGCCTTTTCGGAAACGGCTGTAGCAGGTCGGGACTGCCGCCGAGGCGCATCCTGATCTTTCGCGCCCGATTAACACCGCGGTACGTGGGCGTCTCCTGCAAGCCGTAACAGTGCCGACATGCGAATAAATCGCCAGCGCCGTAGAGCAATGCGACCCGGCGGCCGCAGTACCGACCTTTGAAGTAGACCGGGCACCGAAACCAGGCCCGATGGCCACCAAAGTGGCACGCCGTCCAGGTAATTGGCACGCGCTGTTCGACGGGCTTCCAGTCGCTATCCGGCGAGCGGCGTGAACTGAACACCAAAATCACGGCATCTTCTTCGGTGCGCACCCTGATGCTGCCAAATGGCGTTTCCGGCGCAGCTCCGCGAATATGAAAAGTGCTGACCCTCGAGCAGCCGTCCCTCGCGACGCCAGCGGCGCACGTCTATCGACCTGCAGCTTTCGCAAGTCGGGCGAGTCATCAGCAACCTCGCTATCGAAATCATTTGGCAAAAGCTGCTCTTTGTTGTTTTTCAGAGCCCTTCGTCTGTTCGCCGGGCGATCACCCCGGTTGCCGTCACGGCATTGAACCCAATGTATTGTCCAGGTGTGCGTAAAGTGCCTCTCGGACGGCGTGCAGATCGTTACGCGCATCAGCTTTCAGCAATCCCTTGCGGATTAGTGCGTCCCTTTCCGTTTCGCGTAACTCAATTGTCAGACAGCGCAATCCGTCGCGTCGGCGTTCCCGGTGGCGGCGCATGCGCTCGGCGGCTCGTAAGCGGGCAACAGGCCCGGCGGAACTGGTCATAAGATCACCTATGCGGCTGTAGCGGCGCGATTGCGCAAACTGAACGGATCAGGCGGAGATAAGTTGAGCGCGATACAAACCGACAGGAGTGGCCGGTTAGACACTCGGATACAGACTGCGTGCCGATCCCGCGCCGATTTCCGCGGACCCCGATCACATTCATTTAGGCGTCGCGAATGGGCCGCCTGAGCTGCGCTGCGAGGTGCGACACGCATCAAAAATACGCTTGGGGCCTCAAGCGTACTGCTGTGCGCCATCGTATGTCGCACGTCTTGTCTAAGTGATTGATTCCGCAATAAAAACGGAAAAATCAATAAGGAAAGGGCCACACCCTCAATTTCTGCTTGCCAATTTGCCACAGCCGGGCGAGCCCGTTCGGCTCGAGCACCAGAAAGACGATGATCAAGGCGCCGACAATAACGAAGGTTAACTGCTCGGCGGCCGCCGGGTGGATCGGCAGGCCGAAGGCCGCCGGCACCGCCCGCAGCACAATCGGCAAGATGTAGATCAAGGCGGCGCCAAAAAAGGATCCGATCAACGTTCCCAAGCCGCCGATGATCACCATGAATAGAACCAGGAAGCTCTGGTCGATGGCGAACACCTCGGCCTCGGCGCCGCCGTACCACAGGAACACCATCATGGCGCCGGCGACACCGCAGTAGAAAGAGGACACCGCGAACGCGAGCAGCTTGGCGCGCAAAAGCCGGATGCCGATCAGCTCGGCGGCAAGGTCCATGTCGCGCACCGACATCCACATGCGGCCGATACGGCCGTGGACGAGGTTGGAGGCGACCCACGTCATGACGATGACGATGGATAATACGATCAGATAGCGCGTCACCGAGGTCGCGGTCGGACCGGTGATCGGAATGCCAAACATGGTGCGCAACGGCACTTCGATCGCCCCCGAAACGCTGTTGTTGTAGAGCCAGGGAATGCGGATGAAGCACCACTCCAAGAAGAACTGCGCGGCAAGCGTCGCCACCGCCAGATAAAAGCCCTTGATGCGGAGCGACGGCAACCCGAACAGCACGCCGACCGCGGCCGAAAAGAAACCAGACGCAAGGATCCACACGATGATGTTGACGTGCGGAAAGAAGGTCGTGAGCTTCAGGCAGGCATAGGCGCCCACCCCCATGAAGCCGCCGGTGCCGAGCGAGAGAAGCCCGGTATAGCCGGTGAGCAGATTGAGCCCGATCGCTGCGAGCGCAAAGATCAGAAACGGAATCAGCACCGAATTGAGCAGAAAGTTGCTGCCCAGAAGCGGAAACGCCACATACGCGATCAAAAGAATGACCGCGATGCCGATCCGATCCTGCAAGATCGGAAACACCGCCATGTCGGCGGCATAGCTCGTTTTGTACTGGCCCGCTTCGCGATACAGCATGGTCAGATGCGCTCGATGATTTTTTCGCCGAACAGGCCTTGCGGCCGGAACACCAGGAACCCGAGCGCGATCACATAGGCGAACCAGGTCTCGATGCCGCCGCCGAGCAGCGGGCCCCAATAGAATTCGCCGAGCTTCTCACCGATGCCGATGATCAATCCGCCGACGATAGCGCCGGGAATGGACGTGAGCCCGCCGAGTATGAGCACCGGCAGCGCCTTCAGCGCGATGATCTGCAGCGAGAAGGACACCTCGGAACGCGCGCCCCACATGATGCCGGTGGCGAGCGCCACAACGCCCGCGGCGAACCAGACGATCACCCAGATCTGTTCGAGCGAGATGCCGACCGAGAGCGCAGCCTGATGGCTGTCGGCGACCGCGCGCAGCGCCCGCCCGATGCGCGTGCGCTGGAAAAAGACCGCGAGCACCGCGACCATGATCGAGGCGATAATGACCGCCGCGATATCGATTTTTTGCAGCGACACGAAGCCGCCCAACGCTTTGAACTCGAGCGCGCCGCGCGGCAGATAGAGCTCGGAGGCGATCATCACCTTCGGGTTGCCGCCGAATACAAGCTGGCCGAGACCGACGAGAAAATAGGTCAGGCCGAAGGTGGCCATGAAGAGAATGATGTCCGACTGATTGACCAACGGCCGCAGCATGAGCCGCTCGACGCCGTAGGCGAGCGCAAACATCACGACGACGGTGAGCGCGAGCGCGACAAAGGCCGGCACGCCGCGCTCGTGCAGCCCGACGAGCGTCAGCGCGGCGAACACCACCATGATCCCTTGCGCGAAATTGAACACGCCTGAGGCCTTGAAGATCAGGACGAACCCGAGCGCGATCAGGGCATAGAGCACGCCGGCGACGAGGCCGTCCCACAGCGTCTGCACCAGGAGATCGGGCGACGTGCCCATCTGCACGAACGGATCGATGAATATCTTGTAGAGAATATCCATCGCGCCTTACTTCGCTCCGCCCTCAGAGGCGCGAAGATAACCCGCTTTTCCCGGACGCGGTGCAGCGCAAAGCGGTGCACCGCTGATCCGGGAGCGTTGAAAACTCGGAGTTTGTAACGATCCCGGGTCTGCAGCGCACCACTTCGCTTCGCTACGTGTTGCGTTGCGCCCGGGACACGCATTTAATCTCAGGCCTGGGTCTCCGCGCCCACGCCTCATACGCTCACCCCGTGCGGCTCGCCGAGATAGGCGCGGATGACGTTCTTGTCGCGTTTGACCTCGTCGGGCGTGCCGTCGGCGATCCTGCGGCCGTAGTCGAGCACGACCACGCGATCGGACAAGTCCATGACCACGCCCATATCGTGCTCGATCAGCGCAATCGTCGTGCCGTATTGCTGGTTGACGTCGATGATGAAGCGCGACATGTCCTCTTTCTCTTCGAGATTCATGCCGGCCATCGGTTCGTCGAGCAGAAGAAGGTCCGGCTCCATTGCCAGTGCGCGGCCGAGTTCCACCCGCTTTTGCAAGCCGTAAGGCAGGCGGCCGACCGGAATTTTGCGGATGGCGGCGATCTCGAGAAAATCGATGATCTCCTCGACCCGGCGCCGATGCTCGACCTCTTCCCGCAGCGCCGGGCCGTAACGCAGAAGCTGCCAGAAAAAGCCGCAGCGCATCTTCAGCGCGCGGCCCGCCAGAATGTTGTCGAGCGTGGTCATGCCGCGAAACAGCGCCAGGTTCTGGAAGGTGCGGGCGATGCCGCCGGCTGCAGCCGCGTGGGGGCGCATGCTTTTGCGCACCTCGCCCTTGAACGTGATGCGGCCGGACTGCGGCTGGTAGAAGCCGTTGACCACATTGAGCATCGAGGTCTTGCCCGCGCCGTTTGGACCGATGATGGCGCGGATCTCGCCCTGGCGGATGTCGAACGAAACGCCGGTCAGCGCCCGCACGCCGCCGAACGAGAGGGAAACGTCTTCGACGGCGAGCAGCACCTCGCCGCTTCCCGCTTCGCGCGACGACGGCGCTCTCACGCCGCCCGCTCCATTTTCGCCGGCCGCGTCGGATAGGGCTTCATATCGCGGATCGTCACGCGCGCCGCGATCACGCCCTTGTGCCCGTCTTCGAAGGTGACCTCGGTCGCGATCTGCGCTTCGGTCGCGCCATTGTAGAAAGCTTCGACCAGCGGCGCATAGCGCTCGGTGATGTGTCCGCGCCGGAGCTTCTGTGTACGGGTGAGCTCGCCGTCGTCGGCATCGAGCTCCTTGTGCAAAATAAGGAACCGGCGGATCTGCGCGCCCGCCATGATTTCTTCTTCCGACAGCGAACGGTTCACCTCGTCGATATGGCGCGCGATCATGTCATAGACGCGCGGATTGCCGGCGAGCTCCTGATACGAGGCGTACACAACGTTGTTGCGCTCGGCCCAGCTTCCGACCGCGGTCAGATCGATATTGATCATGGCGCAGGCGAAATCGCGGCCCGCGCCGATCGCTACCGCCTCGCGGATGTTGGGATAGAATTTGAGCTTGTTCTCGATGTATTTCGGCGCGAACACGGTGCCGTCTTGCAGATGGCCGACATCCTTGGCGCGATCGATGATGCGCAACTGGCCGGTCTTGGCATCGAAGAACCCGGCGTCGCCGGTATGCACCCAGCCGTCGGATGTGAGCACTTCGGCGGTGCGCTCCGGGTCTTTGTAGTAGCCGGAGAACACGCCGGGCGAGCGGAACATCACTTCGCCCTGCTCGGAGATCTTGATCTCAACATCCGGCGAGGCGTTGCCGACAGTCTCGGAATGGATTTCGCCGTCGGGCTGCGCGGTGATGTAGACCGACGCTTCGGTCTGGCCGTAAAGCTGTTTCAGATTAAGCCCGATGCCGCGATAGAAGCGGAAGATCTCCGGTCCTATCGCCTCGCCCGCCGTGTAGCCGACGCGAATGCGCGTGAGACCGAACTGGTTCTTCAGCGGGCCGTAGACCAAAAGCTCGCCGAGCGCATAGAGCAAGCGAACGCCGAGCGGTACCTTCTGGCCGTCGAGAATCTTCTCGCCCCAGCGATCGGCGAATGCGATGAAATAATCGAACACTTTGCGCTTGAGCGCGCTCGCGTCCGCCATGCGCACCATGGTGAGCGTCAAGAGATTTTCGTAGACCCGCGGCGGCGCGAACGCGTAGGTGGTGCCGATCTCGCGGCGATCCTGCAGCACGGTTTCCGCGGTTTCCGGACAATTGACGCAATAGCCGGCGGTGTAGGCTTGCACGTAGGAGAAAATGTAATCGCCGACCCAGGCAAGCGGCAGATAGGCGATCACCTCCTCTTTCTCGTCGAGGCGATCGAAGGCATTAGCATTGCGCGCCGAGACGATCGTGTTCTCGAAGGTGAGCATCACGCCCTTGGAACGGCCGGTGGTTCCCGAGGTGTAAAGAATGACGCTGAGATCGCCGCCCTTGCCGGCGGCGATGCCGGCTTCCCATTGCGCGAGACAAGCAGGATCGCTCGCGAGCCTTTTGCGGCCGATCGCCTGGACATCGGTGAACGCCGTCAGCCGGCTGTGGTCGTAGTCCTTCAGCCCGCGCGGCTCGTCGTAAATGACTTGCCGAAGCAGAGGCGCGCGATCCGACACGGCAATGACTTTGTCGACCTGCTCCTGATCCTCGACCACGCCGAGCGTCACTTCGGCATGCGCCAGCACAAAGGCCATCTCGTCGGCGACCGCGTCGGCATAGACCGGCACCGGTACGGCGCCGAGCGCCTGGCCGGCGCACATCGCCCAATAGAGCCGCGGCCGGTTGCTGCCGATGATGGTGAATTTGTCGCCGCGCTTGAGCCCGAGCTCGGCAAGGCCGAGCGAGAAGGCGCGGACCTCATCGAGCATCTGCGCCCAGGTCCACGTCTGCCAAATGCCGAGATCTTTCTGGCGCATGGCGGGTCGCGACCCCAGCGCCGCAGCATTGTGGAGAAGAAGCTTGGGAAGCGTATCTAAGTGAGGATCAAGCGCCTGCACCCGTTCCCTCCGCCCGCTTCTTGCGGGATGGCGTCTGTCGCAGAACCGCGCAATCCCGCATACCGGGAACGCGCACACCGCAATTTTCCAAAGACGCCGCCGAGCCGCAATGGGGGCCCGGCATCCCGCCGCGAGCGCAGCGCGAGTGCCAAAGTTTCCCCCACATCGAAGCCATTGGCGTTTGGTTGTTTCGCCTAATGCTTGTACGAATTCTCGCATTGCTGGACGAAAACGACAATGCTATTTCACGCCCGAAACTTAGGCAATTTGCCGCGACACTTAGGTCAACAAGCCCGCGCAAGTGCCGCAAGGGTGGACGCCAGTTCCATGCTCAATTCATCAGCCGGCAACGCGCCGCAATTCTCTCTTGGGGACGATCAGATCGCCGTGCGCGACATGGCGCACTCCTTCGCCACCGAGGTTTTTGCACCGCACGCGGTCGCCTGGGATGAGGCCAAGCATTTCCCGGTTGCCGAAATGCGCCAGGCCGCCGAACTCGGCATGGGGGGCGTCTATATCTCTCCGGAGGTGGGCGGCTCCGGACTGTCGCGGCTCGACGCGACGCTGATCTTCGAGGCGCTGGCTACCGGCTGCCCGACCGTGTCGGCCTACATGTCGATCCACAACATGGCGGCCTGGATGATCGACGCGTTCGGCTCGGACGCGCAGCGCCAGACATGGCTGCCGAAACTCTGCACCATGGAACTGTTGGCAAGCTATTGCCTGACCGAGCCCGGCGCCGGCTCGGACGCCGCGGCGCTTGCCACCCGCGCCGTGCGCGATGGCGACGATTACGTG
This sequence comes from uncultured Alphaproteobacteria bacterium, assembly GCA_963845075.1. Classification (GTDB taxonomy): domain Bacteria; phylum Pseudomonadota; class Alphaproteobacteria; order Rhizobiales; family Xanthobacteraceae; genus BOG-931. Next base: position 26,908 of record CAWJRE010000037.1, read on the forward strand.
CTCAACGGCCAGAAGCAATTCATCTCGGGAGCCGGCGCCGGCGACCTCTATGTCGTGATGGTGCGGACCGGCGGTCCCGGTCCGGGCGGGATTTCAACGCTGGTCGTGCCCGGCGACACGCCGGGCCTCACGCTCGGCGCCAACGAGCGCAAGATGGGCTGGAATGCGCAGCCGACGCGGGCGGTGATCTTTCAAGATGCACGCGTGCCGGTGGCGAACCGCCTCGGCGAAGAAGGCATCGGCTTCAAGATCGCCATGGCCGGCCTCGACGGCGGCCGGCTCAATATCGCGGCCTGCTCGCTCGGCGGCGCGCAAAGCGCGCTCGACAAGACGCTCGCCTACATGAAAGAGCGCAAGGCGTTCGGCAAGCGGCTCGACGAATTCCAGGCGCTGCAATTCCGGCTCGCCGACATGGCGATTGCGCTCGAAGCGTCGCGCTCTTTCTTGTGGCGCGCCGCGGCGGCGCTCGACCGCAAGGATCCGAACGCCACCCAGCTCTGCGCCATGGCCAAGCGCTTCGTCACCGACGCCTGCTTCGACGTCGCCAACCAGGCGCTGCAACTGCATGGCGGCTACGGCTATCTGTCGGAATTCGGCATCGAGAAGATCGTGCGCGATCTGCGCGTGCATCAAATCCTCGAAGGAACGAACGAGATCATGCGCCTCATCGTAGCGCGAAGCCTCGTCGGACGATGAGCGGAGTGATCGTGCAAGAAAATCTGAAAGAAAATCTGAAAGAAAATTTGAAAGCAAGTTTGCAAGAAAGGTTGCAAGGAAGTTTGCAAGACAATTTGGAAGGCGTGCAACACGGCGACCTGATCGTCCGCGAGCAGGGCGCGCTGCGCCGCATCACGCTGAACCGGCCGAAGGCGCTCAACGCGCTCACGCTCGACATGTCCGTCACCATGACCGCGCTGCTGCGCGCGTGGGCGGCCGATCCGGCCGTCGGCGCGGTGCTGCTCGACGGTGCCGGCGAGCGCGGGCTGTGCGCGGGTGGCGACATCCGCGCCCTTTATGATGCGGCAAAGTCGGGCGGTACGCTGCCGGAGCAATTCTGGGCCGCGGAATATTATCTCGACGCGCTGATCGCGCGTTATCCGAAGCCGTTCATCGCGGTGATGGATGGCCTGGTGATGGGCGGCGGCGTCGGGCTCTCGACGCACGCGGCGCATCGGATCGTCACCGAGCGTTCGGCCGTGGCCCTGCCGGAAGTCGGCATCGGCTTCTTTCCCGATATCGGCGCTTCCTATTGGCTGGCGCGCACGCCGGGCTTCGCCGGCACCTATATGGCGCTGACCGGCGAGCGCATGAACGCGGCCGACGCGATTTTCTGCAAGCTCGCCGACGTCCATATCGCGTCCGCAAAGCTTGCCGAACTGCCGCAGGCGCTCGCCGCGTGCCGTTCGGCCGAGGATGTCCGCGCCCGTCTCGGCGCACTCGCGAGCGCGCCGGCAGCCGGCAAGATTGAGGCGGCGCGATCCTGGATCGACGCCTGCTTCGGCGCCAACGACGTGGAAGGCATCGTCGCCCGCCTCGCCGCCGCGAAGAACGATGCGGCGCAAGCCGCGCTTGCCACCATGCAGAAAATGTCGCCGACCTCGCTCAAGGTGACGCTGCGCAATGTGCGCGATGCGGCTTCCTTCAAACGCCTGGAGGAAAGCTTCCAGCAGGACTATCGCATCGCGCTCGCCTGCATTGCCGGGCACGATTTCATCGAGGGTATCCGCGCGCAGATCGTCGACAAAGACCGCAATCCGCGCTGGCGGCCGGACACGCTGGAAGGCGTGACGCCCGACATCGTCGACCGGCACTTCAAATCCGTCGGCGACCTGGAATTGCATTTCGCAGATTAAGTAGAAGGGCTCCGCACATGGCGAATATCGGATTCATCGGTCTTGGAAACATGGGCGGACCCATGGCGGCCAATCTGGTCAAAGGCGGCGAGCATGTGCGCGGCTTCGACGTCGTGCCGGCCTCGCGCGAAACGTCCGCCCGCGACGGTGTGCAGATCGTGGCCAATGCCAAGAGCTGTGTTGAAAACGCCGATATCGTCATTTCCATGCTGCCGGCCGGCGAGCATGTCTTGTCGGTGTGGAAGGATGTGCTGCCGGCCGCGCACCAGGGCGCGCTGTTCATCGATTGCTCGACCATCGACGTTGCGAGCGCGCGCAAGGCGCATGGGCTCGCGGCCGAGCGCGGCATCGCCACGCTCGACGCGCCGGTCTCGGGCGGCGTCGGCGGCGCCAAGGCGGCGACGCTGACCTTCATGGTCGGCGGCTCCAAGCATGCCTTCGAGCGCGGCAAGCCGGTGCTCGAGCGCATGGGCAAGCGGGTGGTGCATTGCGGCGAAGCCGGCAACGGCCAGGCGGCGAAGATCTGCAACAACATGATCCTCGGCATCTCGATGATCGCGGTGAGCGAGGCTTTCGTGCTGGGTGAGAAGCTCGGGCTTTCGCATCAGGCGCTGTTCGACGTGGCCTCGGCATCGTCCGGGCAATGCTGGTCGCTGACCACCTATTGCCCGGTGCCGGGCCCGGTGCCGGCGAGCCCCGCCAACAACGACTACAAGCCGGGCTTCGCCGCGGCCTTGATGCTGAAAGATCTCAAGCTCGCGCGCGAGGCGGCGCAATCGGTCCATGCCGACACCGCGCTAGGCGCGCAGGCTGCCGAAATCTACGAGCATTTCGCGCAGGAAGGCCACAGCGGCGCGGACTTTTCCGCGATCATCAAGCGCGTGCGCGGGCGGTAACCCCGAACCCCAACGTCAGCAGATCACGCCGTCATCGCACGTTGCCGCTTGGGTGAAGAACAACGCGTAAGGGCGGGTCGCCTTGGTGCAATCGAAGGCCGGTGTGCAAGAATTGACGCAAACATCGGGCAACAGGGTTCGCCGGGCGAGTAGGCATTGTCCTTTCGAGGCCGTCGGCGTGGAGGAAACATCCATTCCGATCGTCGTCCCGATAATTGTGCCCAAGACAACAACAAAAGCGATTGTCCAAAACAGCGTCCTCATGCGCGTCTCCCTGTGAAGCCAGTCGTTCGCTGATCTCGTAAGTGGACCTTGCGCAGCTCCGACGCGCGAGCCTGGGCGCGCCCTCCTGGGCGCGCGGCCCGCGCCAAAAATCACTCGCCGGCGCTGGCGAACCAGTCGAGCGTCACCGCTCGCCCGCCGAACAGGGTGGCAAAGTTGGTCTCGCTGAAGAGGACGATATTGTCCCATCTGCTCTTGTCCGCACACACGAGCCCGATCCAGTTGCCGCAAGCCTGGCGCCGCAGCAACACACTCGTCGCCTTTGTCAGATCGACGGTCGTGGTCATGCTGGTGTTGACCGGAACATCCATCGTGGGCAACACATTATGCGGACACACACTGCCGTTGAACGGCACCAGCATTTTGTCCCAACCCATCTCATTGGCGAGCGTGATGCTGGTCATGGTCGGTGGCAGCGGCGTTGCCGGCGCTGCAACGGTGATTTGCCAGGCCGCCATACCCGTGAGGGCAAGAATCCCGCCGGCGAACATCGTCTGGGTCGGGTTCATGGCCTTCCGGTTGAAAAAGTCGCGAATCATCGGCCGTAGGATCAGCACCTCCAAGGGCGGCCTGTAACTCGTAGATCCAGGCGGTGAGCCGACGCTGATTGCAGTTATGTCCTGACTTCCGGACGACGGCGGGCAGTTCTCCGGCGTCTCCGCGTTGTCGACCGCGAGAGGCGGCATGACGTTCAGGATCGGCCCGACGTTGCCGGCAATCACCTGCGGGTTGTCTTTCGAGGCCGCGCCGACGGAGATCATGTACCGGCCCGGTGTGACGGCACCCTCGGCAGTCACCGTCAATGTCAAACCGACGCTCCCGCCGGCCGGCAGGTTGACAAGTTCGCCCACCGTGGATGGCTCCTGACAAACCATCGCCCCACCCATCAAATAGCACCACTTCTGGACTGGCGACGTGAACTGCGGGTGGGTACCTGTCACCACCGAGCTGGCCGGCGCGGTTAGAGTGATTTTCAGCCCAGGCAGCGTCACATTGCTTGACGTAGCGGTATTGAAACAACACTTGGCGATGACCTGCACCGTATGCTCGACGCTATCGCCCGAACTCAATGTCACCATCGTGCTTGCGGACGTGAGCGCCTTTGCCGAAGAGAGCGTGCTTCCGGTCGGGTCCGGAATGACAAACCAAGAGTTCGGATCGAGGAGTGCGTCGTTGCCAGGCCCGCTGCCGGCGCCGGTAAGGGAAAGCGAAAGCTGCGCGGCCCGTGACCCTCCCGGCAAAAGAAGAACGAGAAAGGTCAGGCACGTTGCAATGAGAAAACGGGAAACGAAGAAAGTCCTGTCCATCTTGCCGCCCCAAAATGTTGTCGCGCCACAACAGGATTTCGCACGCACTCTACCATGCCGATTGCACCTGCGGTCATCGAGCCATCCAGGCACGCGAGACCGTAGTTAAAGATCCGCTAGTGTCCCGATTCCGAAGTTCGCAAAGATTCGCGGCACCCTCTGATGCGAACTTCGGAATCAAAGGGACACCAGCAAATGTATGATTCTAGTGTGGCTTTTGGATTTGAAGTTCCTCTCAGAGTGTGCGGCGAAAATTGGAGGAACTTCAAATCCGCCACACTAGTGCGATGTCGTTGAAAAGGGCGCAATCCCGCATGATCGTAGGCTGGGAACAGGCGCCAACGGGTCCGGCCCGAAGTGGCCGCCCCGACAACAAGCTCCGCTCCGCTCCGCTCCGCGCCGCGACCGCGCGTTTTGGGTCGCCCGCCGAGCCCCGCGTGGGCTTCGCTTTCGCTCAGCCCACCCTCCAATTGGTCAAAAAGCCGCGGGCCCGAAACGGACCCGCGGCCGGGTATAGTCGCGTGGAAAAATTAGCCTTACTTCGCCGGATCGGTCGGCGACCACAGCTTGATCGCCGAGGTCTTCTCGTAGGCCATGCCCTTCGGATAGGAGATGATCTCCATCTGCAGGCCCCAGGGGGCGAGGAAATAGGTGATGGTCTGGCCGGCAGCCGGACCTTCATTGACCGGGAACGGCCCGAACATCGTCTTCACGCCCTTGCTGTCCAGGTAATCCTTCGCCGCCTTCACGTCGTCGACATAGAAAGCGACGTGAAAGCCGCCGATGTCGCTGTTCTTCGCCGTCATGTCTTTCTGATCCGGCGAGGTATATTGGAACAGCTCGATGTTGGAGCCGTAGCCGCAGCGCACCAACGTGATCTTGTTGATCACCGCGCGCGGATTGACGTTGACGAGCTGGGTCATGAAATCACCCTTCTCGTCCGCGAACGGGCCGAACGACATCGCTTCCTTGCAGCCGAGCACGTTGACGAAAAAGTCGGTCGCCTGCTTGATGTCGGGCACAGTGATGCCGGTGTGATCATGGCCGCGCAGACCGGGCACGCCGTCGGCTTGCGCAACGGTTGCGCCTGCCAGCATCGCGGCGCCGACCGCCGCCATGGCGATAATGTTACTCTTTGCAAACACGTCTCTCTCCTCTGTCGGGTCTCTGGTTCAACAATCGCGCCGTGGCCGCCCGGTACCGGCGACGCGACACTTTTTTGCGCATGACTTCTTCCGAAAATGATTTCCGGCGTCATGCTTCGCTCAGGCGGTAGCCGCCGCCTCGGCCGCGACGCCGCGGGTCAACCAACCGGGATCGACCGACGGCAACGGAATGGCATCGATCAACATGCGCGTATAGGCGGCGGCCGGCGCCGCGAACACGCGCTCGCACGGGCCCTCCTCGACCACGCGGCCGTCGTGCATCACCACCACGCGCTGGCAAATCGAGCGGATGACCGAGAGATCGTGGCTGATGAAGGCGAGCGCCAAATGCATTTCGCCGGTCAGCTCCTTGAGGAGCCGCAGCACCTGCGCCTGCGTCGAGACATCAAGGCCGGAGACGATTTCGTCGGCGAGCACGAAATCGGGCTGCAACACCACGGCGCGCGCGATGCCGACGCGCTGGCGCTGCCCGCCGGACAGCTCGTAGGAATAGCGGTCGACGGTGACGCGGGAGAGGCCGACACGATCGAGCACGTGATGGACCAGATCGAGCGCGGCACTGCGCGTCTTGGCCAGGCCATGCAGAAGGATCGGCTCGATCAGAATGCGTCCGATCGTCTGCCGCGGATTGAGCGACGACATCGGATCCTGAAAGATCATCTGCATGCGCCGGCGGAACGGCTGCCGCCGGCGCTCGTCGAGCGTATTGATGGTGGTGCCGTCGAACAGAACCGTGCCGCTTGCCGGCGCGACGAGACCGAGCAGGGCGCGCCCGAGCGTGGTCTTGCCGGAGCCGGATTCGCCGACAATGCCGACAGTCTCGCCGCGGCCGACGCGAATATCGACGCCGTGCAGGATCGTGGTCGACTGCGGGCCGCGTGCCAGCAGGCCGCGCGGGCGCCCGTAGGAAACCACCAGGCCGTTGGCGACCAGAAGATCGTCAGCCATCGCGCGACTCCAAGAGGCTGACGTCGAAGGCCGAAATCTCGGCGCGCAGCGCCGAGATCACCTCGGGCGGTGTCGGCTCGAGCCCGGTGTCGGGCCGATCGTAGCGCGGGTTGGCCGCAAGCAAAGCCTTGGTGTAGGCGTGGTGCGGCGTGGTCAGGACCTCCGCCGTGGCGCCCTGCTCCACCACCTTGCCCATATAGAGCACCGTGACGCGGTCGCAGATTTTCGCCACCACGCCGAGGTCGTGCGAGACGAACAGCACGCTGGTGCCGTGGCGCTCCTGCAGCGCGCGAATGAGCCGGAGAATTTGCTTTTGCACCGTCACGTCGAGCGCGGTGGTCGGCTCGTCGGCGATGACGAGCTTTGGCTCGAGACCGAAGGCGGCCGCGATAAGCACGCGCTGGCGCATACCGCCGGAGAGCTGATGCGGATAGCTGTTCAGCACGCGCTCGGGATCGCGGATTTGCACTTCTTCCAGTAGCTCGTGCGCGCGCACACGCGCTTGCTTGGCCGAGAGCCCGCGCTTCAAACGAAGGCCATCCGTCATTTGGGCGTCGATGCGGCGCGCCGGGTTGAGTGCGGTCAGAGGATCTTGCGGGATCAGCGCGATGTCGCGGCCGAGCACGGCGCGCAAACCGCGCCGCGACAGCGTGAGAAGATCGGTGCCCTCGAAATCGATGCGCCCGCCGGTGATCCGCACTTGCGACGGAACGATGCCGAGAATGGCTTTGGCGATGGTCGATTTGCCGGCGCCGCTTTCGCCGACCAGGCCGTGCACCTCGCCGGTGCCGACCGTAAGCGAGACGCGCCGCAGCACCGGCTTGTTGCCGTCGCGCAAGGAGATCGCGCTCAGTTTTTCGATGGCGAGCCGGGAATCGGTCATCGGCGCAACACCGGATCGAGGCTGCGGGCCAGGCCGTCGCCAAGCTGGTTGAAGGCGACGACGGTCGCGAACAGCGCGGCGAGCGGCGCCGCCAGCACCCACCAGCCTTCGTGCACGATCTGGCGGCCCTCGGCGATCATGCCGCCCCAGGTCGGCGTGTCCGAGGAGACGGAAAGTCCGACGAAGGACAGGATCGCTTCGACCACGACGGCAATGCCCATTTCGAGAGTCAGCAGCGCGATCAGAGACGGGCATCACATTGGGAAGGATCTCGCGGAACAGGATGGCGGGGCGCGAGAAGCCGATCGTGCGCGCCGCCACCACATAATCCATCTGCGCCTGCCCCATGGTCTCGGTGCGGATCACGCGGCAGAAGCGCGTCCAGTCGATCACCACGATAGCGGCGATCACCGAATGCAGGCCGGTGCCGAGGATGGCGACGAGCAGGATCGAGAGCAGCACCGGCGGAAACGCCATCCAGATATCAACGAGCCGCGAGATCAGCGCCTCGACCCAGCCGCGGAAAAAGCCGGCGAGCAGGCCGAGCAGCGAGCCGATCAGGCAGGCAAGCCCGGCTGCGACAAAGGCGACAGTAAGCGAAATGCGTGCACCGAAGATGACGCGCGAGAGCACGTCGCGTCCCAGCCCATCGGTGCCGAGCAAGAAGCCCGGCTCGGCATCGGGAAAGCCCAGCGGCGGCAATGTCGCGGCGAGGAGGTTTTGCGCCAGCGGATCCTGCGGCGCGATGAACGGCGCGAACACCGCGAGGATGATCAGCAACAAGATAAAGCCGCCGGCAACGACGACCTTGGGATCGCGCGCAAGCCGAAGCGCAGTCGACGGCGGCCGCGGCTCCGCCTGCTGCGTCGAAGTCATCGCGGTTGGTGACCAGTGTTCCACGCGCTGCCGGCTCAGGCGTGCCGCAGGCGCGGATTGAGCGCCGCCACCGTGAGATCAACCCCGATATTGATCAGGATGAAGATCAGTCCGAACAGGAGCACGAGGCCCTGGATCAGCGGAAAATCGCGATTGATGACGGCGTCGATCGCCAGATTGCCGATGCCCGGATAGGCGAAGATGCGCTCCACGATCACGGTGCCGCCGATCAGGAAGGTGAATTGCACGCCGGTGAGCGCGAGCGTCGGGCCGACCGCGTTGCGCAAAGCCTCCTGCAGCACCAGGCGCAGTTCGCGAAAGCCCTTGATCCGCGCCAGCAGCACATAGTCCTGCAGCATGGCCTCCTTCAACGATTGCTTGAGCAAGCGCACGATGACGGCCGCGAGCGGCAGCGCCAGCGCCACCGTCGGCATGATCATGTGGCTGATGATGTCGCCTGCCACCGCAAACCGGCCGGTGAGCACGCTTTCAATCAGATAAAAACGCGTGGTGAAGCCTTCGGCGAGTTCCGGGTCGATGCGGCCGGTCAATGGCAAAACCGGAATCGCCACGGCGAAGAGCAGAACAAGCGCCAGCGCCCAGATGAAATCCGGCACGGCGAGCAGGATCGAGTTCAAGCTATCGATGAGGGTTTCGCCGATCGTGCGCCGCATCAGGGTGCCGGCGATGGCGACACTGCCGCCGAAGACGACCGCGACCAGGAGCGCCAGGATCGCAAGCTCAAGCGTCGCCGGCAGCCGCGACGCCAGCACTTCGGTCACCGGCAAATGCAGCGTGATCGAGGTGCCGAAATCGCCGGTGACCACGCCCCTGATCCAGATCCAGAACTGCTCCGGCAGCGGCGCGTCGAGCCCATAGTGGGCTTTCAGCGCCGCGATATCGGCAGGGCCGGCGCCCGGCGAGATCATCATCGCGACCGGATCGCCGGGCACGACGCGCAGCAGGACGAAGACGACGACTGCAACGCCCGCAAGCGTCAGCAGCGCCATTGCCACGCGATTGGCGACGACAGAAAGTAACATCAACGGTCCTTAACTGACCGCGTCGATGGCCGCCGCGCCCCGGCGCGGCGGCGGACCGCTTCGACGTTAACTTAGGCCTTCGAGACCAATGTCGCCGGCTGCAGAGCGCCGGAGACGTTCGGGGTGACTTTGAGATCGGACTTGTAAAGGATCGGCTGGGCGTATTGCAGGAGCGGCAGCACATAGCCCTGTTCGGCGATGTACTTGTCGACGTCCTTCCAGCCTTGGATGCGCTTCTTCTCGTCCTTCTCGCCCCAGAGCGGGCCGATCTTGGCGTCGAGATCGTCCGAATGCCAACCCGAGTGCGGCGACTTCGAGAACATCGCGAAGCCGGTCGAGGTGGTCGGATCGCCGATCGCGTTGCCCCAATTATAGAACGCCGCCGGCGCGAGCTTGTGCGACATGCGCAGCTCGAAGTGCTTGGCGATTTCGTAGATCTCGATGTTGGCGTCGATGCCGACATTGCGCCACATGCCGACGATCGCCTGGATCATTTCGTAATCCTTCGGCTTGAAGCCGCGCGTCGTCTGGATGGTGAACTTGACCGGCTTTTCTTTCGAATAGCCGCTGGCGGCGAGAAGCTTGGTCGCCATCGCCGGGTCATAGGGCACCTTGATGCTCGGATCGAAGGCCGCGTATTCCGGCGCCTCCAGCGTGGCGATCGGCACGCCGTAGCCGCGCAGCAGCTTCTTGATGATCGTATCCTTATCGACCGCGTGCGTCATCGCGAGACGGACATTCTTGTCGTCCATCACGCCGCCATTGGTGATGAAGATCATGCCGATATCGGAAATCGGGGTGCAGACGCCCTTGAGGCCGGCTTTGGCTTTGAGCCGGTCATATTCCTCGTAGGGCACTTCCAGCGTGATGTCCGAGGAGCCGCTCTCGATTTCAGCGACGCGGCTGGTTGCATCCGGCACGAACTTGAAGACCACGGTCTCGAACGCAGGCTTGCCGCCCCAATATTTCGGATTGGCCTTGAGCCGCAGATAGGCGTTGCCTTCGTAGGCATCGACCATATAGGGGCCGGTGCCGATCGGCTTCTTCTCGAAGCCTTGCGGGCCGACTTTCTCGAAGTACGCCTTAGGCAGAACGTAGCCGGTGAGGAAGGCCATCCACTTGAAGATGACCGGGTCGTATTGCTTCACGTCGGCGGTGATGCGCTTGCCGTCGATCTTGAAGTTGTCGATGCCGGCCCAGATGAACGCGACCGGGTTGCCGCCGTCCGGCTTGGCCTTGCGCTGGATCGACCAGACAACGTCTTCCGGCGTGAACGGCGTACCGTCATGCCAGGTAACGCCTTCGCGCACGTCCATCCACACTTTGCTCTTGTCGTCGTTCCAGCCCCAGCCGGTGAGCAGGCCGGGCTCGAAAGCGAGATTCGGCTTCTGGCCGATATATTGATCGAAGATCGAGCGGTAGATCGCCTGGATGGTTGGGTTGACCGACGAAGGCCCGGTTTGCGGATCGAACGACGGTAAGTTGACGTTGTAAGCGATGTTCAGTGTTGAGCCGACGGCCGCGGTCGCAAAACGCTGAGGCACGAGCAGCGAGCCGATGAGACCGCCGCTGGCGGCGAGGGCCTGACGACGCGAGATATTGAACATGTTCTGAAACTCCCCCAATGGGACCGCTGCGGGGCGGCACTCAACGCGCTCGACTTTACGCCTTGGTGCATAGCTGGTCGGCGCCTGGACCAAGATACTTTAAACCTAAAGTAACGGGCGGACAAGCTGACGCAATGGGCTTTTTTTGCGCAATTTTACGCACCATCTGCCGGAGAGCGCGGCAGTCCCGCCGGGCGCTCACGCGCGCCGGCTTTGCGGCCGGCGAGGCCGTTGCAAGACAATCTGGAAGGGTTAATAAGTAAGCGAGCGGCCGGCGCGCGCCCGATTGATGCAGCGCAGCTAAGGCCTGGAGGCTTTCATGGCAGAACGGTCGTTTGCACGCGAAGTGCAGGATCTTAAACTTGGCGAAGGCGATGAATTCCGCGGCGAGGGCATTCTCGCGATCACCAAGGCGCTGCTGCAATCCGGCGTTTCCTATGTCGGCGGTTATCAGGGCGCGCCGATTTCCCATCTGATGGATGTGCTCGCCGACGCCAAGGATGTGCTCGACGAACTCGGCGTGCATTTCGAAAATTCGGCGTCCGAAGCCGCCGCCGCGGCGACGCTCGCCGCGTCCGTGATGTATCCGATCCGCGGCGCGGTGACGTTCAAGGCGCCGGTCGGCATCAACGTCGCTTCCGACGCCATCGCCAATCTGGCTTCCGGCGGGGTGAAGGGCGGCGCGCTGATCATCATCGGCGAGGACTACGGCGAAGGCTCCTCGATCATGCAGGAGCGCTCGCATCCCTTCGCCATGAAGTCGCAGGTGTGGCTGCTCGATCCGCGGCCGAACCTGCCGACCATCGTAAAGATGGTCGAAGAAGGCTTCGAGCTTTCCGAAGCGTCCAACACGCCGGTGATGCTGGAAGTGCGCATCCGCGCCTGCCATGTGCATGGCCGCTTCGTCTGCAAGGACAACAAAAAGCCGAGCTTCAGCTTGCGCGAGGCGCTGGAAAATCCGCGCCGCGATACCGAGCGGGTGGTGCTGCCGCCTGCCTCCTATCTGCATGAGCGCGAAAAAGATCGAGCACCGCTGGCCGGCGGCGGTGAAGTTCATCAAGGACCGCAAGCTCAACGAATTCTTCGGTCCCGAGAGCGCCGACGTCGGCATCGTCGTGCAAGGCGGCATGTACAATTCGGTGATGCGCGCGTTGCAGCAGCTCGGCCTTGCCGACGTCTACGGCGAGACGTCCGTGCCGATCTACTGCCTCAACGTCACCTACCCGCTGATCGACGACGAGGTGGCTGCGTTTGCCATGAACAAAAAGGCGATCCTCATGGTCGAGGAAGGCCAGCCGGAATTCATCGAGCAGGCGCTCAACACCATCCTGCGCCGCCGCGACATCCAGACCAAGATCAGCGGCAAGGACGTGCTGCCGATGGCCGGCGAATACACGCCGCAGGTGGTGGTCAAAGGCGTCAAGGCGTTTCTCGAGCTGTACGCGAAGAACGTGCTGGGCAACGCGCCGCCGCCGCCTGACGCTTCGGAAGTGCTCGCCAATCCGAAGATCAAGGAGCTCGCCAAGACGGTGCCGCCGCGACCGCCGAGCTTCTGCATCGGCTGCCCCGAGCGGCCGATCTTTGCGGCTATGAAGCTCGTGCAGCAGGAACTCGGGCCGCATCAGATCGCCGGCGATATCGGCTGCCATCTGTTTGCAAGCCTGCCGCCGTTCAATATCGGCGGCACGACGATGGGTTATGGCCTTGGACCGGCGTCGTCGTCGGCCTTCAACGTCAAGGCCGACAAGAAGCCGATCTCGGTGATGGGCGACGGCGGCTTCTGGCACAACGGCCTGTCCACCAGCATCGCGAACGCCGTCTACAACAAGCACGACGGCGTCATCATGGTGGTCGATAATTTCTATTCGGCGGCGACCGGCGGGCAGGACATCATGTCCTCGCGGGCGCTCAATCCGTCGCGCTCGACCAACAACACCATCGTCGATGCGGTGAAGGGCGTCGGCGTCAAATGGGTGCGCCACATCGACCGCACCTACGACGTGGGCAAGATGCGCGAGACGTTGCGCGAAGCGCTCACTACCAGGGAAGGCGGTCCGAAAGTCATCGTGGCATCGTCCGAATGCATGCTCAACAAGCAGCGCCGGGTGAAGCCCTTGTTCCAGAAATCGGTGCGCGAAGGCGTGCGCATGGTGCGCGAGCGCTTCGGCGTCGACGAGGACGTCTGCACCGGCGATCACGCCTGCATCCGGCTTTCCGGCTGTCCGTCGCTGTCGCTCAAGCACACCGACGATCCGCTCAAGGACGATCCGGTGGCGGCGATCGACAACAACTGCGTCGGCTGCGGCAATTGCGGCGAGGTGTCGGAAGCAGCCGTGCTCTGCCCTTCCTTCTATCGCGCCGACATCATCCACAATCCGACCTGGTTCGATCGCTTCATCGCCGGAGTGCGGCGTTCGGTGATCTCCTTCCTGCAGCGGCGGCGCGAGGCGACGCGCATCGCTTTCGCAGATTGATGCGGACCGCGCGATCATGAACGATCTATCCGGCACACCGGTAACGCCGACGCGCTACACGACCGAGCGGCCGATCTGCGTCGCCGTGCTCGCCATGGGCGGGCAAGGCGGCGGCGTGTTGTCCGACTGGATCGTCGAGCTCGCCGAGTCGCAGAGCTGGCACGCGCAATCAACCTCGGTGCCGGGCGTCGCGCAGCGCACCGGTTCGACCATCTATTACGTCGAGATGCTGCCGCCAAAAGGCGGGCGCGCGCCGATCCTGTCGCTGATGCCGGCGCCGGGCGAGGTCGACGTGGTGCTCGCCGCCGAATTGGCCGAGGCTGGGCGCTCGATCTTGCGCGGCTTGGTCACCCCCGACCGCTCCACGCTGATCGCCTCGACGCATCGTTTGTACTCGGTCGCCGAAAAGGAAAAACCCGGCGACGCAACCATCGATCCCACCGTGGTCGTGGAGGCGGCCGGCGTCGCGGCCAAGCGCGTCATCGCCTTCGACATGGAAACGCTGGCGACCAAGAACAGCAGCGTGATCTCGGCGTGTCTGTTCGGCGCGCTGGCCGCATCCGGCACGTTGCCGTTCACCCCGGAAGCTTTCGAAGGCGTCATCAGCGCCGGCGGCCGCGGCGTTGAATCAAGCCTCAAAGCATTCCGGGCCGCGTATGCCCAGGCGAAGCAGCCGCCCGGCACGCAGCGCCCGCCGGTCAAGCGGCCGGCCAAGCGCCTCGACCTCCTGCCCGCTTCCGCCGGCCGGCCGGACCTTGACAAGCTGCTGGCGCGCATCCGCGAATTTCCGGAAGCGCTGCATCCGATCCTCTATGCCGGCGTGAAGCATCTGACCGACTTTCAGGATCCGGCCTATGCGGGCGACTATCTCGACCGCCTCGCTACGCTTTATCAGCTCGATCAGGCCAATGGCGGCGCGCTTAAACACTACGCGTTCACGGCGGCGGCGGCGAAATATGTCGCGGTCGCCATGGCCTATGACGACGTCATCCGCGTCGCCGATCTGAAGACGCGGGCAAGCCGCTACGACCGGGTGTTGCGCGAGAACAGTGTCGGCGACGGGCAGATCGTCTACACCACCGAATACATGCATCCGCGGCTGGAGGAAGTCGCCGGCACCATGCCGGCCGGGCTTGGGCGCTTCCTGGAAGCCAATCCGGCCCTGTTCGGCTGGGCGTTCCAAAAGGGCCGGCGCGTGCGCTCGGGCACCATCCATTGGTTTTTGATGCTGTATGTGCTTTCGGCATTCAAGCCGATCCGCCGCACGACGCTGCGCCATCAGCGCGAAATGGCGCACATGGAAAAGTGGCTTGCGGTCGCGACCGGCACCATCACGCAGAACTACGATGTCGCCGTCGAGGTGGTGAACGCGCGCCGGCTGGTGAAGGGCTATTCGGACACGCATGCGCGCGGCGAATCGAAATTCGATCGCGTAATCGGCGCCGTGCCGCTGTTGGCGCCGCGCGCCGACGGCGCCGACTGGATGCGCCGGCTGCGCGACGCCGCGCTGATGGACGAGAACGGCATCGCACTCGACGGCGCGCTCAAGACCGTCGCGACGCTGTAGCCACGACCTCTCGGTCTTGAGCGCCCGCGACTCTCGGACGATCAAACGCGCAAGGATTTGCTAGAGCATGATCCGGAAAAGTGGGCACCGGTTTTCCGAAAAGATCATGCTCCACCAAAAATCTAGAGCGCGGTGACGATTCAACCTAAAGCCATCGCGCTCTAGTCCGCACCGCGCTCGGCGTTCGAGCAAGCGCTTGTCGGCAGACCGCACGGCTCGTTGATGATCCCGCGGCCCGGAACAAAGATCGGTGGGCCGGAATAGTCGCCCACATACATGCCGGGAGCGACAATGTCGTAGGCGCCGCCGGGCCCGTACGAGGGGCCCAAAGTCCAGCCGTCGGCGCGATTCTGGGCGAAAGCCGGATTGGTTTCTACGGCCAGCACCGATGCGACGGCGAGGCCGGCAACGAGCGTATAGCGAAGACCCTTCGATGACATGGCGAGCACCTCGCGGCTATGCCCCGAGAATGCCAACCTTCTCACGCGCGGCGCGTTGCGCGGTGGTCGGGGAGATTTTAGCCATGGTTGCAGGGCCGCAAAGCGAACCGGTGGCAGCTATCTAAAATTGGAAATCTCATCGCGGACCGACCGTCACCACCCCCTTCCGGCGCAGTCAAAGACCAGGATGGCTCTGCGCTTTCGTTCCGTCATTCCGGATTGCCGCACAGCGGCAAGTCCGGAATCCATAACCCCAGATCAAGCGGCGTTGGCGCTGAGAATCCTCCGCACCAGTCGTGCTTATGGATTCCGGGCTCCTCGCTAACGCTCGGCCCCGGAATGACGGGCAGCGCGCCGCGCCACGGCCGGGCTCAGCCCAATTCCTTCGCCACCAGATAACCGGAACCGCCGCCGAGGCCAGGACCCGGATGGGTCGAGGCGCCGATGTGGTGGAGCCGCGCTACCGGGGTGCGGTGATTGATCGAGTCGTGGAACGGCCGCCAGATGAAGAACTGGTCGATGCCGCAAAAGCCGCCGTAAGGATCGCCGCCGACCAGATTCATATTGAGCGTTTCGAGGTCGCCCGGCGAATAGGCCTTGCGCGCGATCACATTCTCGCGGAACCCGTCGATATGCGAGGCGAGGATCGTTTCGATGCGGTCGGCGTATTTCTCACGCACCGCCTCGGTCCACTTGCCGTCCGCCGGCACCGCGATCTCGCCCGCGGCATCACCCTTGATGAAGCGCGGCGCTTCCGGCAGTTGCAGCCACAAGATCGACTTGCCCTCCGGGCAGCGGCTCGGATCGAGCGCGGCCGGCTGTCCGACGCAGATCGTCGGCACCGCCGGCAGCATGCCGCGCTCGGCTTCGTTGGCGGCCTTCGACACGCCGTCGAGTCCGGGCGTCAGATGCGTCAGCGCCACACCGCCGAGCTCCGGCGCCTTCCATTTCGGCGGCGCCTTGAGCGCATAGTGGACCTGAAAGTTCCCCTTGCCGTAGCGATATTGAGACACCGATTGCTTGATGTCCGCCGGCAGCGCGGCATCGGCGAGCAAACGGCCGTAGAGCTGATTGGGCGTCACCGAGCAAATAACACCCTTGGCGGCCTCGATCTCGCGGCCGCCGGCGAGCCGCACGCCGCGCGCGGCGCCGCCGGCGTCGAGCAGCACCCGCTCCACGTCGGCATTCACTTGCACGTCGCCGCCCTGATCGCGGATCAGGCGCTCGAAGGCGGCGAGGAAATTCTTGGCGCCGCCTTTCACGATCGGCGCGCCGGCGACTTCCAGTGCGAACGCGATCACCTTGCCCATCTGGCCGGAATAGGCGCTTTCCGGTCCGAGCCCGGTGTGCAGCACCCACGGCGCAAACAGCGCCTGCACCACGTCGGACTGATAACGCGTCTCCAGCCACGCCCGCGCGGTACCGAGCGCCTCGCCGAAATAGGTTGCAAGCCCGCGCAAGCCCCGCCGCCAGGCTTCGCGCGCGACGATCTTGAGCATCGCGCCCGACCACAGCGAGCCGCCGAGCAGCGCGAACAGAAACGGCGCGTCAGCGCCGATGCGATCGACATCGGCGGAAAAACGCGCGCCGTCGCCGGCCGCCAATCGATCGAAGGCGGCGACATTCGCCTTGCGATCCATGCTGAGGATCGCGTGCCGGCCGTCCGGCATCAGCACTGCGGTCGGCGTCGGCGAATGCGCGAACGCGAGGCCGCGCTTTTCCAGCTCAGGCCCAAGCTCGGCAAAAGCCGGCGACGTGATGAACAAGACGAAAGTCGTCGCCATCACGTCGTGAATGAAGCCCGGTTCCGTGATCTCCTCGGTGCGGATACAGCCGCCGATACGATCGTTGCGCTCGAGCACCAACACCTTGTTGCCCTTGCGGCCCAATTGGGCCGCAGCCACAAGCGCGTTGATGCCACTCCCGACGATGATGTAGTCGGCGGCCGCCATTGTTCCTGCTCTGGGTCAGTGCTCGTTTGCTGTTGCGGTTACTTCTTCGGCACGATTGCGAGCACGCGCAGCGGGCTGCCGGTGCCTTTGACGATCTTGAGCGGCGCCGCGATCAGGATCGCGCCCTTCGGCGGCAGCTTGTCGAGATGGCAGAGGCTGGCGAGGCCGTAACGGTTGGCCTTGTGCATGAAGGTATGGGCCGGGAATGGCGGGTCCATGCCGCCGGCCGAGCCGGCGTCGGTGCCGACGGTTTCCGAGCCCCAGCCGACCACGCCCTTGGAAACGAGATAGTGGATCGTTTCCGCCGTCGGGCCGGGCGAGTGCGGGCCCTTGGCGTCGGCGTTGAGGAAGTGCGCCTCAGTGTCGTTGCGCTTGTACCAGTCCGTGCGCATCAGCACCCAGCTACCGGCCGGGATGTCGCCATGGGTCTTCTCCCAGGCTTTGACGCCGTCGACGGTCAGGAGGAAATCGGGATTCTTCGCGCTTTCGGCCGAGCAGTCGATCACGCAAACGGGCGCGACGAAATTCTTCACCGGGATGGTGTCGGTCGAGCCGTCCTTGTATTCGCGGCCGCTGATCCAGTGGATCGGCGCATCGAAATGGGTGCCGGAATGCTCGCCGAGCTTGAGCCAATTCCATTTCCAGAACGGGCCATCCTTGTCGTAGTCCGAGATGGCATGAACCTCGATCGGCGGCGTGTTCTTGCCGATCTCCGGCGGCAGCTTGATCAGCGGCGTGTCGGGCCCGAGCGGAGCGGTGAGATCCACCACCTCGACGGCGCCGGACGCGAGCGCCGATGCAAAATCGCTGAGAACTTGGGTACTGGTCATACGGTCTCTCCGTCGCGCTCGTGGATGTCGTTGCGTCAGGCGCAACGTCGCGGAAGCCTAGCGCAATCATTTTAGATATGAAATATCTGCGCTGGCAAGCGACCGTGCGCAGCGGAATAGAAATCCTCCGCTCATTCCCGCGCAAGCGGGAATCCAGGAGCGGGTGCAGTGCGCTGGTCCCCGCCTTCGCGGGGACGAGCGGAGTAGCAGCAGCGGCAAGTGCGGCGCAGGAGTGAACGAATGCCCTTCGATGCAGTCGTGATCGGTGCAGGCGTCAACGGACTGGCCGCGGCCGTGCATCTCGCCGCCAAAGGCTGGAAAGTCGCCGTGGTCGAGCGCGCCGACGTCGCCGGCGGCGCGGTCAAGACCCGCGAGATTACGCGTCCCGGGTTTCGCCACGATCTCTACGCGATGAATTTGGGCCTGTTCGCGGGTTCGCCGTTTTTCGCCACGCACAAAGACCGGCTGTTCGCGCAAGGGCTGGGCTTCGTGACGGCGGAGCATTGTTTCGCGAGCGCATTTCCCGACGGCAGCTGGCTCGGCGTCGAAAAGAATCCCGAGGCGAATGCGCAGCGGATCGCAGCGCTGAGCGCCGCCGACGCGGACCGCTGGCGGGCATTGACGGCGGCGTTTGCGCAGGACGCGCCGCACATTTTCGGGTTGCTCGGCGCGCCGATGCCGTCTTGGCAAGCCGCGCGTACGATCTTTGGCGCCTGGCGGGCGCGCGGGACGAACTGGGTCGCCGACACCGCGCGCCTGCTTGCTTCCTCGCCGCGCGAGTGGGTCGATGCAAATTTCGAGAACGACAAGCTCAAGGCCATGCTGGCGGTCTGGGGCATGCACCTTGATTTCTCGCCGGACGTCGCCGGCGGCGCGCTGTTTCCCTATCTGGAAGCGATGGCCGATCAGGTCTTCGGCATGGCGCTCGGTCAAGGCGGCGCCGACACCATCATCGCCGCCATGAGCCGCGCGATCGAAGCGGCCGGCGGCGAGGTACGGCTCAATGCGCCGGTGCAAAGCATCGCGGTCGAAGGCGGCGCGGCCAAAGCCGTCGTGCTGGCAAACGGCGAGCGCATCGAGGCGACACGCGCGGTGATCGCCAATCTTCACCCGCGCGTTCTGTTTGACCAACTTGTGCGCGGCGCGCCGCCGGCGGCCCAGCGGCTCGCCAAGCTGCGGCCCGGGCCTGCGACCATGATGATTCACTTGGCGCTGAGCGACTTGCCGGCTTGGAGCGCCGGCGCGGACTTGCGCAAATTCGCCTATGTGCATCTGGCGCCCTCGCTTGCGCTGATGGCCAAGACCTACACCGAGGCGCTCGACGGATTATTGCCGGTCGAGCCCGGACTTGTGGTTGGCCAGCCGACCGCGATCGATCCCTCGCGCGCGCCGGCCGGACAGCACGTGCTGTGGGTACAGGTCCGCGTGCTGCCGTCACGCATTCGCGGCGACGCGGCAGGAACGATCAGCGGCACCGATTGGGATCAGGTGAAAGAAACGTATGCCGATCGAGTCGTCGGCATCATCGAGCGTTATGCGCCCGGCTTCTCCGCGACCATTCTGGGCCGCGCCGTGCACTCGCCTGCCGATCTCGAGCGCGACAATCCGAATCTCGTCGGCGGCGACAGCCTCGGCGGCAGCCATCATCTCGATCAGAACTTTTTCTTCCGGCCGGGCTTCGGCTGGTCGCGCTACCGCACGCCGGTCGAGCGGCTCTACATGGTCGGCGCCTCGACCTGGCCGGGCGCCGGCGCAGGCGCCGGTTCCGGCTTCATGCTGGCGAAGATGCTGGCCGGCGCCTGAGCGGGCAATCATTGGTCCCGCGAAAGCGGAAGCAGCGTCATTGCGAGCGAAGCGAAGCAATCTAGCTTCATGTCAAGCATGGTGGATTGCTCACTGGCACCTCAAGCTCCAACCCAAGGCGAGGGACCTTTACCTCGAACGGTTCAGAAGCAAAGCGCCCGCTCCTACCGAAGGTCTCGAAGCGCGGTTGATCGACTGGACAATGAGGAGAAAGGTTCGATGCAGCCGCCAACCCTGCGAACGCGTCGTGGCAACGCTCGACCGATTATGGCGAAGACGGCGCTCCGCGGCCTGATTCAAAGCCGTCGACGTAGTCCCGCAAGGCCGAGGCAATGCGCGCGATGACAGGATACCAGTCTCGCGTTGCATCCTGCCGAAACTGACGGACGCTCGGATACCAGGGCGTATCCTCGCACTCGCGGAGCCAGCGCCAGCAGCCATTGTAGCGGTTCATCAAATAAACCGGCTTGCCGAGCGCGCCGGCGAGATGCACCACGGACGTGTCCACCGAAATGACGAGGTCCAAGTTCGCGACCAGGGCGGCAGTGTCGGAAAAATCATAAAGTTCGTCCGTAAGGTCGATGACGCGCTCTCGCCAAGCGCTCTCACGCAGTTGCTTCACCGCGTCGTCGCCTTTTTGCAGGCTGTAGAAGTGACACCCCACAATTTCCAAGAGCGGCTCGAGCCTATCGAAAGCCACGCTGCGATCGCGATCGACACCATTTGCCTGCCGCAGCTCCTTTCTCGGATTGCCGCCCCAGACCAAACCGATTCTTGGCTTTGCATGTTCCCCCAGACGATCGCGCCACACGTCAACCTTGCTGGCCGACGCCGCCAAATAAGGCATCTCGCATGGGATTGTGTCCAGCCGAGTGCGAAACGCCAGCGGCAGGCTCATCAGCGGACAGTGCACGTCGAAGTACGGCAGCCGATCGCCTGCAGAAACGACCTGCGCGCCACCAGGCAGGCTTGTCATCAGCGTGTGCAAGGAGCGCTGCACTTCAAGAACGACGCGCGCGCCGCGCGCCGCAACGTGCGGAACATAGCGGGCGAACTGGATCGTATCGCCGAGACCTTGCTCGGCATGCAGGAGGATGGTCTTGCCGGCGATGTTCTCCGATCCAAGCCATAGGGCTTGCGGAAATGACCGCTTGGCGTTCCCGAACTGCTCAGTTTCCCAGCGCCACTCGAACTTTTCCCAGCCGCCGAAGTCGCCGTGCAACAGTCGGCACGCGGCGGCGTTGAAGTTAGCCTCTGGGTAGTCAGGCTGTATGGCAAGAGCCTGCTCGAAGCTCGCCATCGCCTCGTCGAAACGCGTAAGACAATACAAAGAATTGCCACGGTTGGTGATGATATGAACGTCATCGGGCCGCAGCGCCAGCGCGCGGTCGTAACTCGCCAGCGCTTCTTCAAATCGTGTCAGGTCATGCAGTGCAGCGCCGCGGTTGCTGAGCGCGTCTGAATGGTTCGGACACAAACACAGCGCGCGCTCGTAGCACGCGAGCGCCTCGTCGAATCGCTTCAACTCGTTGAAGATCACACCGCGAGTAACGAGCGCCTCGACGTTGTTCGGCTCCAGCGCGATGGCCCGATCCAGGCTTGCGAGCGCCTCCTCATCGCGATTGAGCGCATGTAGAACTGCGCCGCGGTTGGTCAGCGCCTCGACGTAGTCCGGCCGCAGCGCCAACGCGGCGTCCACACTTGCCAGCGCCTCCTCATGGCGCTTGAGTGCGTAAAGCGTATTGCCACGGTTATAACGCGCCTCAGCATAGTTTGGCCGCAGCGCCAGGGCGCGATCAAATGCCGATAGGGCTTCTGTGAACCGATGTAAGGCGTGAAGGGCGTTGCCGCGGTTCACATACGCATCGGCAAGATCAGGCCGCAGCTCCACGGCGCGGTCGCAGCTCCCCAGCGCTTCATCGTACCGCCTCAGCGCCGTCAATGCTGCACCGCGATTTATGAGCGCCTCGGCATAATCCGACCGAATGGCGAGCGCCCGGTCGTAGCTTGCGAGCGCATCGTCGAAGCGCCGCAATTGTTGAAACGCATTGCCACGATTGTTCAACGCCAGAATATGTCGCGGTTCGACTTTGAGGGCTGCGTTGATTTGCCGAACAGCGGCCTCGGCGTCCCCGCGCTGCATGAAAATGACGCCGAGCAAATGCAGGCTGTCGAAATGCGTCGGCTGTGCTGCGAGAATTTGCCCATATATTTTTTCCGCATCGGTCAATCGACCGGCCTGATGGAGCGCCAGAGCCTGCGCAAATGCCGCGGCCGCCGTCGTGGTGCTGGGTACTTGCCGCGCGGAGAAGAAATCGCTCGACTTTTGGTCCATGATTGTCGTCTCGCTGACTCCAGCACCGGTGGTGTCAACGCGCGACATCTGCCTGACGGTTTTCCGGGACTGATCTGGGTGTGCGGATCGCTTTCGTCGCCTTGCGAATCAACTGTTGGCTACAGCGTTGTGGCCGTCAATTGAAATTCCGCAAGCACGCCAACCTCTTACATCCGGCGTGAGACATTAAACTCATCCAATAAATATGCCCCGCACCTGTGGTACCGTTTATTGCAAACAGTACGCGGCGTAAATGGCAGTTCCGGAAGCCGACACTTTGTGACGGCGCTTGAGTGGTGACACTGATGTCGGCAACAGTTTCCCTCGCCGCGTGGCACTGTTTCCAAGCGACCGCAGCCGCTCGATCGGGTCTTCCTCGCGGCACTTTCCTCGAAGTCCACGTTCGCAGATCGTCCCAAACGTCACGGCCGATATAAACCGCATCCGCTTTTGGGCGGGCGATGAACGGACATCGCGCAGATCGGCGGCCAAGTCGCCTTGTGGCCCTGAACGTCATTTGCTGCGGGACAGCAAGATGTCTGGAATCGGCGGCAAAGCGGAAATGGCGGGCGGGCGGTCATCGCGACGTTTCGCTGCGGTGCGATGTTTCGTCGGCTTAGGGGCAAGGCGGACTCTCGTAAGTCGTCCAGCCGGCCCCTTTTATGACTTCGCGCCTTAGTTTCGCGCCTTCAACAGATCGCGGCCGATGATCAGCTTCTGCACTTCGGTCGCGCCTTCGTAGATGCGCAACGGCCGGATCTCGCGGTAGAGATGCTCGACCACAGAGCCGGTGCTGACGCCGAGACCGCCGAATATCTGCACCGCGCGATCGATCACGCGCTGCGCGCCTTCGGTCGCGGCCATTTTTGCCATGGCGGCTTCGCGCGTCGTTGAAACACCTTCGACGTCGCGCAACCAGGCGGCGCGGTAGGTCAGGAGTGCCGCGGCGTCGATCTCGGTCGCCATGTCGGCGAGCGCGGCCTGCGTCAACTGAAAGTCGCCGAGCGTCTGACCGAACATCTTGCGGCTGGTCGCCCGCGCCAAGGCCTCGTCGAGCGCGCGGCGCGCGAAGCCGAGCGCGGCGGCCGCAACTGATGCGCGGAAGATATCGAGATTGCGCATGGCGATCTTGAAGCCCTCGCCCGGCGCGCCGATCATCTGCGAGACCGGAACGCGGCAACTTCGGAAGCGCAGACGCGCCAACGGATGCGGCGCGGTCACTTCCAATCGCTCGGCGATCTCAAAGCCCGGCGTGCCGGCGTCGATCACGAAAGCCGAAATGCCGCGCGCGCCCGGCGCTTCGCCGGTGCGGGCGAAGACGGTGTAGAAATCGGCAATGCCGCCGTTGGAAATCCAGGTCTTCTCGCCGTCGAGCACATAGTCGTCGCGTTCGCGCTGCGCCGCCATGGCCATGGCGCCGACATCGGAGCCGGCCTCGGGCTCGGTGAGTGCGAAAGCGGCGATGGCGCGACCGGCGCCCACTCGCGGCAGATAGCGTTTCTTCATTTCCTCGGTGCCGGCGAGCGAGATCGGGCCGCTGCCGAGGCCCTGCATAATGAAGGCGAAATCGGCCAGCCCTGAATGGCGCGCCAGCGTTTCGCGCGCGATCACCAGATAACGCGACTGCAACGGATCGTGGGCGCCGCCGAAACCGGCCGGCACGCATTGCCGCAGCCATCCGGCCTCACCCAGCGTATGGACCCACCTGCGGCAGGTCGCGTCAACGTCGCCGTGGGCGGAATCCCCATGCTCGACTTCGGGCACTTTCGCGCCGGCCCATTCGTCCAACTCATCGGCAAAGGCGCGGTGCTGCGCGTCAAAAAAAGGAATGCGCAGATGCCCGGTCCGGCTCATGATGTTCTTTCTCCCGGTCGAAACATGTAAAGCTTCAGCACAGAATTGCCAGCCAATGCAAACGGCGACGATGTAAACGAGAGCAGCCAGATGCCGCGTGTGACGCCGCCAAAGCGCGATCCCCGTTATCCCGACTTTCCGACCATCGTTCACGCGCTCGCCTATGCGGCCGAGCATCGCGGCCAAGCCCCGGCGCTGGCCTGCCTCGACCGGGAAATCACTTATGCCCAATATGCGCAGGCAGTCGCCGCGCTGGCACGCAGATTTGGCGAGGCCGGCGTCGTCGGCGAGCGGATCGCTTATCTGATGCGCAACAGTCTCGACATGGCGATTGCGCTCTATGCCGGCATGGCGGGCCGCGCGCAGGTGGCGCCGCTCAATCCGACCTATACCGATCGCGAGATCGAGCCTTTGGTGCGCGATGTCGACCCGCGCTTGATTGTCTGCGATCCCGAATTCGCCGAGCGCGCGCACCGGCTCGCGCAACTCGTCGGCGGCGCCAAAGTGATCGTGGTCGGAGCGGATGAAATAACGCTCAATCGGCTTCTATCAGAACCCGCCGCGCCGCTGCCCTTGCCGGAGCCGGATGATCTCTGTGCGCTGTTCTTCACCGGCGGCACGACCGGATTGCCGAAAGGCGCCGAGCACCGGCACAGGAATCTGATGGCTTTCTGTTACGGCGTCGCGGCATTGTGGCCGCTGCCGCTCGATGAGGAACACATCCTCAACGTGGCGCCGCTGTTCCACATCTGGGGCTTTTGCTACACGCTGATCTTTCCGGTCTATCTGCGCGCGTTCATGGTTCTGCTGCCGGCCTACAAACCGGCGGCCGTGCTGGAGGAATTTCAGAAGCGCCGCATCACCACCTTCGCCGGCGGCCCGTCGGCGCTCTATATGGGCCTTCGCGCCAACGAAAATTTCTCCAAGACCGATTTCTCCAGTCTGCGTGTCTGCCTTTCGGGCGGCGCGGCCTGTCCGGTGGAACTGATCCACTCGTGGGAGAAGGCGACCGGATCGGTTCTGCTCGAAGGCTGGGGCATGTCCGAAGGCGCGCCGATCCATCAGAATCCGCTCAACGGCGTGCGCAAGATCGGCTCGGTCGGCATTGCGGCTGCCGGCTACGAGGCCGAAGTGGTCGATCTGGAAACCGGCACGCGCGTCATGCCGACCGGCGAACGCGGCGAGATTCGCGTGCGCGGGCCGCAATTCACGTCGGGCTATCGCAACCGTCCGGAGGAGAACGCCAAGCAAATTCGCGGCGGCTGGCTCTATACCGGCGACATCGGGTACTACGACGAAGACGGCTATATGTTCCTCGTCGATCGCAAGAAGGAGATGATCATCGTCGGCGGCTATAACGTTTATCCGCGCGAGATCGACGAGCTCCTGTTCAAGCATCCGGCCATTCAGGAAGCCGCCACGGTCGGCGTGCCGGACTCCTTCAGCGGCGAAGCCGTGAAGGTCTTTGTCGTGCGCAAAGCGGGCGCCGGTCTCTCCGCCGAGGACCTGCTCGACTACTGCAAGCAAAATCTCGTCAAGTATAAATGGCCGAAACACATCGCGTTCCTCGATGCGCTGCCGCGCACCGGCGTCGGCAAGATCGATAAACGCGCCCTTAAGGCATGATCCCGAAAAAGCCTGCCCCGGACTTGATCCGGGGTGGGACCCGGTTTTTCGGAAAAGATCATGCGCAAACAAATGCTCCAGGCCGCCGCCGCGGCTAGGCCGTCATAACCATGACGGCGGCAAATCGTTGCATTTTCCGCGACTTGCGGCAGACTGGCCGCAAATTGAGAAGAGCGTGCAAAGGGTAGCGTCATGAAAGTAATCATCGCCGGCGGCGGCGTCGGTGGCCTGGTGACCGGGCTGATGCTGCATGCGCGCGGGATCGATTGTGAGATTTTCGAGCAATCGGACGCGATCCGCGAGCTTGGCGTCGGCATCAATACGCTCCCGCATGCGATCAAAGAGCTTGCCGACCTCGGCCTGCTCGACCGGCTCGACGCGGTCGCGATCCGCACCTACGAGCTCATCTATTCCAATCGCTTCGGCCAGGAGATCTGGCGCGAGCCGCGCGGCCTCGATGCCGGCTACGACATTCCGCAATTCTCGATCCATCGCGGCCGGCTGCAGAACGTCATCTACCAGGCGGCGCGCGCCCGCTTGGGTGAATCGCGCATCCATCTGAATTGCCGGCTCGGCTCCTTCACTCAGGACGATAGCGGCGTTACCGCCTACTTCTTCGACCGCGGCGGCAGCCATCGCCACACCGCGCGCGGCGACATTCTGGTCGGCGCCGACGGCATCCATTCGGTGGTGCGCGAAAAACTCTTCCCCAATGAAGGGCCGCCGCGCTGGAATGGGCTGATGCTCTGGCGCGGCGCCACGGACTGGCCGGCGTTTTTGACCGGGCGCTCGATGGTGGTCGCCGGCGGGCTTGCCGCCAAGCTCGTGATCTATCCGATCGCGGAAGGGTCGCGGGCCGACAAGAGGCTGACCAACTGGGCCGTGATCGGCCGCGTCGGCGATGCGTCGATGCCGGTGCCGCAGAAGCAGGATTGGTCGCGCCCCGGCCGCTTCGAGGATTTGATGCCGCATGTGCAGCGCTTCCGCATCCCGTTTGTCGACGGACGCGCGCTGATCGAGGCAACGGGCGAGTTTTGGGAATATCCGATGTGCGACCGCGATCCGCTGCCGCGCTGGAGCCACGGCCGCGTCACGCTGCTCGGCGACGCCGCGCATCCGATGTATCCGGTCGGCTCAAACGGCGCCTCGCAGGCCATTCTCGACGCCCGTTTCCTCGCCGACCGGCTCAAGGACGCGGAGCACCCGGTGCATGCGTTGTGGCTCTACGAACAAACGCGGCTGCCGGTTACGGCCGAGATCGTGCAGAGCAATCGCCGCGGCGGCCCCGAGGGCGTGATCGACGCGGTCGAAGCGCGCGCGCCCGATGGCTTCTCCAACATCGAGGATGTGCTGTCGTTCGAACAGCGCAAGGCGATCGTGCGCGGTTATGCGTCCAAGGCCGGATTCACCCGCGAACAGGTCAACAAGGCGGCGTAAAAGAGTTCACCGTCACCCTGAGGTGCTCGGCGCACAGCGCCGAGCCTCGAAGGGCCACGGCCCGGGCCGATACATCCTTCGAGGGCCGCTTCGCGGCCACCTCAGGATGACGGTTAACATTTACTCCGGCGGCGGCAGGAAGATGACTTCGTGCCTGGCCGAGAGCGCCACGACGTCAGGCGGGTTCTGCTCCTTCATGCCGTGAATGGCCCAGAACAGGTCGTAGAGCTTGCGGGTCGGCGTCACCCAGAAGAAGCATTTCACGGTCTGGTCGGTCTTGTTGAAGATGCCGTGCGCCATGTTCATCGGCAGCCGGATCAGGTCGCCGGTGGTCGCGACATATTCACGCCCCTCGAGCACAAGGTCGAACCGGCCGTCGAGCATGTAGATGAATTCGTCCTGGGTCGGATGGATGTGGGGAGGCACGAAGGTGCCGGGCGGAAACGTCGCGTGCCAGGAAAAGGAGTTTTCGGAGAGCTGCTTCGGCACATAGGTCTGGCCGAGAATATTCCAGGAAATGCCGTCAATACCCGTCCCCGCTTTGGTAATGCCTGGCGTCATGTAAGTCATCGCACCGTTACTCCCCTTCAGGATTGTGGCATTCAAGCACGCGTCCGCGAGAGCATGATCCCGAAAAGTGGAAACCGGTTTTCGGACAAGATCATGGTCAAAACGAATAATCTAGGCCGTGAT
The DNA here is from genome assembly GCA_963845075.1 of uncultured Alphaproteobacteria bacterium. Classification (GTDB taxonomy): domain Bacteria; phylum Pseudomonadota; class Alphaproteobacteria; order Rhizobiales; family Xanthobacteraceae; genus BOG-931. The sequence continues at coordinate 54,780 of CAWJRE010000037.1, forward strand.
CCGATTCAATCAGATCACGGCCTAGTGCGCCAATCTCCGACGCCCGCGATCAGCCATTAGCGTAAATTTGCGGCCAACTGCCGCCTTTATTCTCCTCCCTGCCGCTTCACAAAGCCAGTATTTTAACCCTAAAGTATCTGCCCGGTCCTTGGGGCATCGCAAACGATCGCCCGCCCCGTCAGGAGATTGGACATGATCAGACACACGTCGCTGGTGGCCATTGCGGCCGTGTTCGCAGCGTGGGCGTCCGCCGCTCACGCCGAGGACAATCTTAAGGTCGGCATCATCGCCACTCTGTCCGGTCCGCCGGCGGTGCTCGGCCAGCAATTACGCAACGGCTTCCAACTCGCGGTGAAGGACCTGGGCGGCAAGCTTGGCGGTCGCGAGGCCGAGATCTTCGTCGCCGACGACGAGCTCAAGCCCGATGTCGCCGTGACCAAAGTGAAGTCGCTCATCGACCGCGACAAGGTCGACTTCGTGGTCGGGCCGATCTTCTCCAACATTCTCGGCGCTATCGCCAAGCCCGTCACCGAGGCGGGCGTGATCCTGATCAGTCCGAACGCCGGCACTTCGACCTTCGCCGGCAAGGAGTGCAACCCGAACCTGTTTGTCACCTCTTATCAGAACGATCAGGTGCACGAAGTCCTCGGCCAATACGCGCAGGATTCCGGCTACAAGAAGGTCATCATCATCGTGCCGAACTATCAGGCCGGCAAAGACGCCGCCGCGGGCTTCAAGCACAAATTCAGCGGCGAGATCGCCGACGAAATCTATGTGCCGCTCGGCCAGCCCGATTATTCGGCGGAGCTCACGCGCATCGCCGCCGCGAGCCCGGACGCGATCTTCGCCTTCCTTCCGGGCGGCATGGGCGTGAACTTCGTCAAGCAATTCCGGCAGGCCGGCCTCGCCGACAAGATCCCCTTCCTGTCGGCCTTCACGGTGGACGAATCGACGCTGCCGGCACAGCAGGATGCCGCGCTCGGCATGCTCGCCGGCTCCGATTGGGCGCCCAATCTCGACAACCCGCAAAACAAGGCGTTCGTCGACGAGTATGTGAAGGAATACAACGCCGTGCCGGCGACCTACGCGTTCCAAGCTTACGACGCGGCGATGCTGATCGACAGCGCGGTGCGCGCGGTCAAAGGCAATGTCGCCGACAAGGACGCGTTGCGCGCGGCGCTCAAAAAAGCCGACTTCAAGTCGCTGCGCGGCGCGTTCAAGTTCAACAACAACCACTATCCGATTCAGGACTTTTATCTGACCAAGGTCGCCAAGCGGGCTGACGGCAAATACCAGACCGAGATCGTCAAGAAGGTGTTCTCGGACTACGGCGACTCCTACGCCAAAGACTGCACGATGAAGTGAGGGGCCACGTCGCGTGGTTGCCGCCACGCCTCCGGGATAGGCGTTCCAACAAACCGCGTTTCCCGGACGCGGTGCAGCGCGTAAGCGATGCACCGTTGATCCGGGATCGTCATTAAGCTCGGAGTCCTTGACGATCCCGGGTCTGCAGCGCACCACTTCGTGCTGCGCCGCGCCCGGGAAACATCTAAAATGGTCCGATGTCCACCACGCTTTTTCTGGTCCAGATCCTCAACGGCTTGCAGCTCGGCGTTCTTTTGTTCCTGATCGCAGCCGGCCTGACGCTCGTCTTCGGCGTGATGGATTTCATCAATCTGGCGCATGGCGTGCAGTATATGCTCGGCGCCTATCTCGCCGTGGCTTTCTACGGATTGGTGGGAAATTTCTTCTTTGCGCTGGTGCTGGCGCTCGCCGCCTCGCTCTTCTTCGGCCTGCTGCTGGAGTTTCTGGTTTTCCGCCACCTCTACGACCGCGATCACCTCGATCAGGTGATCGCCACCTTCGGCATCATCCTGTTTCTCAATCACGCGGTGCGGGTGGTGTGGGGAGCGGCGCCGTTGACGCTGCCGGTGCCGGAATTGTTCACCGGTTCCATCGTGCTGATGAGCGGCTTGCTCTATCCGGTGTGGCGGCTCGTCATCATCGCGTCCGGGCTTGCGATCGCTGCCGGCCTCTACGTGTTGGTGACCTACACCCGCATCGGCATGCTGGTGCGCGCCGGCGCCACCAATGCGCGGATGGTGTCGGCGCTCGGCGTCAATATCGAGCGGCTGTTCATGATCGTGTTCGGCTTCGGCACCATGCTTGCCGGCTTCGCCGGCATCATGATCGCGCCGATCATCTCGGTCGAGCCTGGCATGGGCGACAATATTCTGATCTTGGCCTTTGTGGTCATCGTGATCGGCGGTATCGGCTCGATCCGCGGCGCGTTCATCGCGGCGCTCCTGATCGGGCTCGTCGACACGCTCGGCCGCTCGTTCTCGGTCGATATCCTCCGCCTGATGATGGGCCCCTCGCCCGCCCGCATGGCCGGCCCGGCCATCGCCTCGATGCTGATCTACGTGCTGATGGCGGTCGTGCTGTACGTGCGGCCCGCCGGCCTGTTTCCGGCGCGAGGCCGGTGACATGAGCGGCGTCACACTCGCGGCACCAAAGGCAAAGCACGCCGTGGCCGTGAGGCGCGACATCGTCCTGCCCGCGCTGATCTTCGCTATTTTCGCGCTGTTGCCCGCGGTCGCCGCGCTCACTGCCAGGCAATATCTGATCGATGTCGGCGCGCGCATGATGGTGTTCGCGGTCGCCGCCGTCGCGCTCGATCTTCTGGTCGGCTATGCCGGCTTGATCTCCTTCGGGCATGCGGCCTTCATCGGGCTCGGCGCCTATGCAGTCGGCATCCTGTCGGCGCACGGCATCGGCGAGGGCCTCATCGCCTTGCCGGCCGCCATTCTGGTTTCGATGCTGTTTGCCTGGCTCACCGGCATTGTCTGCCTGCGCACGCGCGGCGCCTATTTCATCATGATCACGCTCGCCTTCGGACAGATGGTCTATTTCATCGCCACGTCGCTCGCTCCCTATGGCGGCGACAACGGGCTGACCATCGCCGCGCGCAGCACCATTGCGGGCTGGCCGCTCATCAAAAGCGACCGCGCCTTCTATTACTTCACCCTGCTCTGCCTGCTCGCGACTTATTTGTTCTGCCGCGCGCTGGTCGGCTCGCGCTTCGGCCGCGTGCTGCGCGGCGGCAAGGAGAACGCCGTCCGCATGGCCACGATCGGCTTCAATGTGCGGCGTTTTCAGCTCGTCGCCTATATCATTGCCGGCGGGCTTGGCGGCTTTTCCGGCTTCCTGCTCGCGAACCTGACCGAGTTCGTGGCGCCCGCTTACATGTCATGGCAGCAATCGGGCGAACTGATCGTCATGGTGATCCTCGGCGGCGTCGGCACGCTCGACGGCGGGCTCCTTGGCAGCGCTGCCTATCTGATCGCGGAGGAATGGCTCTCGGGCATCACTGAGAACTGGAAGGTGATTTTCGGACCTATCCTGGTGCTGGTCGTTCTGTTCGCGCGCGGCGGACTGATCGGGCTTGGTGCCTTCCTGCGGCGGCGGTTTGCTTGATGCTTGAGCGCACCTCATCCGATCCGGTGCTGCGGCTCGAAGGCTTGCGCAAGAACTTCGGCAGCCTGACCGTGACCGACGACGTGACGCTCGACGTCATGCCGGGCGAGATGCACGCCATTATCGGGCCGAACGGCGCCGGCAAGACCACGCTGATCAACCAGATATCCGGCATCATTCGACCGGACGGCGGCCGGATCGTGTTCGCCGGCAACGATGTGACCACGTTATCTCCCGACGCTCGCGCGCTCAGCGGGCTTGCGCGCAGCTTTCAGATCACTTCGATTCTTCCGGGCTTTTCGGTTCTGGAAAACGTCGCGCTGGCGGTGCAGGCGCGCGACGGTTCGAGCTTCCGCTTTTTCGGCCGCGCCGCCGATGAGAAGGCGCTCAATGCCGCGGCCATGACCGCACTCGAGCAGGCCGGCATTGCCGAACGCGCACATGCCCGCGCCGGTGAATTGTCGCACGGCGAAAAGCGCGCGCTGGAGCTCGCCATCGCGCTGGCGATGAAGCCCGTGCTGCTGCTGCTCGACGAACCAATGGCCGGCATCGGGCGCGAAGAGACCGAGCGTCAGGTCGAACTGTTGCTTCGACTCAAAGGCCAACTGACCATGGTGCTGGTCGAGCACGACATGGCGGCGGTGTTCGCGCTCGCCGACCGCATCTCAGTGCTGATCCGCGGCCGGCTGCTGATGACCGGCAATCCCGCCGACGTGCGCGCCGATCCGCAGGTCGTTGCGGCCTATCTGGGCGAACAGTTGGAGTGATCTGGCTCACTCCGCCGCGTCGACGCGGCGCAAGAGGCCCGCGTCCTTCATCTCATTGTGGAGCGCCATCGGGTCCCAGTCGTAGCCGTTCGGCCAGGTTAGAGCGCCATCCTCAATGAAAACCCGAGCGAAATATGCCATCTTTTTGAGTGGTTCGGCCATCGGTCCGGTCTTGTCGACGACGGACCGAAAATCGCGAACCCCAACGGTGCCGTCGGAGAATTCGATTTCAAGCTTGAAGTCGCCCAAATAACGCACGCCAACCACGTCGATCATCATTCCAGGCCCTCGATCCGTTCAAGCTGCCCATCGGTACGCGCTGCATGCCAATTGCGCATCAGAGCGTCGCGCCGTAGCGCAGTCCATTCCGCCACCAATCGCGTTACAGTCGGAGGGAGGCGACCATCTATGACCGCGCCGTCCTCGATCCGTACGCGTGCCCTAAATTGCTGGTAGCGCACAAGGAAATGGGGCGGATCGTGATCATCGCCGACTGGAAATAAGCAATACACACCACACCCCCCCCACACGGGGACCAACCAATGGCTGTCATTGTCGCCAACTGCCCGCGCTGCAAATCGAACAACATGACCTTCGACGTGATGTCGCAGGTAGAGACCGGCATTGCGTACGGCTGGCAGACACACTTTGAGGTGCCCTGCCTGTGCCGTAACTGCTGCAGAACAACGGTGTTCGCAATATCGCAGAAGGAATATAGCGACGAGAAATTTCTGGCGCAGAACCCGCCGGTCAAAATCCAAGGCTCGCTCAACAACTACTTCAGCGTCGAGGGTTTCATCTGCCTCAAGGACATGGGCGCGATGGATGCGCCCGAACACGTGCCCGAGCCAATCGCCAACGCCTTCCGTGAAGGCGCGACGTCGGCGGTGACCAACTGCCCCAACGCCGCCGGCGCGATGTTTCGCCTGGTGATCGACCTGACGACCCGCCCGCTGCTTCCGCGCGAAGGAACGCCCGGGATCAAGCGAAAGAACTCGTCGGGACCTCGGGCTGCGATTGCCTTGGCTATTTGAGAACGGACGCCTTCCGAAAGAACTCGAAGGCCTGTCGCACTGCCTACGCGAGGATGGAAATGATGGTGCCTGGTACCCTGACACGCAATGACGCCCTTGACTTGCAGGACTTCTGCGTCGCGCTGCTTGAGCGCATCTTTACAGAGCCAAAGCGATTACAACTCGCTGCCGAACGCCGGGCCCAGCGGCGGGGCAAGACCTAAACGTTGCGGCGGGCTTTCCGTAGGCCAAGAGTCTTTTCAGGGCGACATCGCATCAGCGCCGCAGCAGCAGGCGATTAGTTCGTAAAATCAATCACCCAAATGTTGCGGGTTACGCCCACGCCTATTGTTTTCCATTCAGGCGTTAGCACGTTTTCGCGATGACCCGAGGAATCGATCCATTTGCGCAAAATAAATTGGGCGCCGCCGCCGGTTGAGCCGCTGCACGCTGCGTTTTCACGAAATCGACGACCTGGAAATCGCGCTCGCATGCGGGCGTGATAGTTGTAGTCATGATAAAGAAACCAGCAAGCGCTTTGGCGGTTCAGTTGGTCAGACCAATATTGCGCTTCACGGGTGACCGCATCATCCAATTGGACGGGTTTGAGGCCGTGCTTAGCGCGATACTCGTTCACAAGACGGCACATGAGTGCATGGTTGTCGTTTCCGGGGCAATTTGGATCTTGGACCACCGCACGTGCCTGCGGGCGATTTGGTGAATTGGATTGCTCTGCAGCCAGCGTGATCAACCCATCGAGCGGCCACCCCATGTAGCCGATCCAACCCGCACCGATAGCAAAGACGACAACGAGCGTGCCGCGCCACGAACCACGGTTCTTCATGGTCTCCCCCCGAAGGCGCCAAAGCACCCGCACCCAAAATAATAAGTCTGGAATAAGCGGGAAATAAGCAATCCTGCGCCCTTGTGCGTCGTGCGTCAGCACTCGCAGCCCGGATTGAACGAAGGGAAATCCAATGAAAAATTTCTGTCGCTTAGTGTTGGTCGGCCGTCGACTAACCGATCAATCCGTCGCTGACCCGATCACCCAGGAGTATGATCCGCACGCGTTGCAATTCTGCACTGTCTTTCTCCCACGAGTAGCAGCCATTCTTGGTGACGATCCCAGCCTGGCGTAGGCGGTACGAGCCACAGCGCCCGAGATATCAAATTCTTGACAGAGATCGGACACAGTCACGAGGCCTTGGGCGCGGGCTTGCTTCGCTGCGTTGATCGCGATCATGGAGGCGCTCCCTGTGTATTGGTGACGCGTCAACGATAAGAGAGGCGATCAATATGCGTCAAAGGGCGTCGAAAAGGCCCTTCAGGAGCCCCGTGAGGCGTTTTCCCCGCCTCACAGGGTCGATATACCGGTCACCGGGCCTAAAGCGACCCGGCAGCGAAGTTCCCTAATCCACAAGCGAAGGCCAAGGCACGTCGCGCAACTGCTTGCTCAAGTCGAGCGAATGTTTGACGTCTGCTACCTGCGCCTCGCAATCGGGCTCTTGTGGATGATGCGCGAGCCAATCGAGGTGATCCTCGGCCCGCTCGATGGCGTCAGTGATGATGCACAGCAGGTGCGTAGTTCGTCAGTCATGGTCTCGTCCTCCGTTGTAACGAGACATGCTGCGAGACGACAGCGATCTTCAGCGATGAGACATTCGGTCTCTCTTTTTGCGGGACTGAGCGTCGGCAGATGCCGACAGTGTGATTAGTTTGAGTCAAAATCATTATTGAGTAGTAGACCAGTCAGACCATAGTCGTATGCCATGCGAAGGCGCTTGGTTGGCGGCATTTACGTTGTTGAGGCGAAGAAGGACGGCGCAGCCGAGTACTGGGCTGCCGCCACACTTCAGGAGAATGCCGTTGCCGCAGTCGAAAAAGAGTTGGGGCCGGGCTGGATCGCAACCCTGACGGACCGCCAACTCACCAGCCAGCGACTGTCTATGCTCAAGATGCGTCCTAACACAGTGCGGAAGCTCTGAAGTCGCACCTGCGTGTGCTTTGCGAGCCCGGACTTGTCCATTCCGTGTGCGCAGCTATGAGGCGATCTCTGGCTCATCCTGCTCAGACTGCGGATCGTGGCGAGCCACCACCCGACCACCGTCGTCGCGCAAGGTGATCAACCGGTTAGGTCCTGAACTACCAACGCCCTGTAGAGCCTGCGAGCGACCTCAAGCCGCGCTACCCGTTTTCGCTCCTCGGCGGAGTTTGGTGTCTGAGGAATAAGCATGGTCGCGCCCCGGGGCTGCGATCTTCGAAACGGAAGCACCTAATGTGATAGCTGATAATAATGTTAGTGGTTCCAGCCATGTCGGCCCGCAGTTCGATTATTCGAGCAGTGTGGCTGACGCGACACACCCTCCAGCAAAATCTGCTCAGCTGACGAAAATCGCCTTGACCGTCACAAAAAGAAACCCCGAGCGGTTCACGCTGCCGGGGTTCTACAGGTTGTTGCCTCAGCTTGTAGGCTCTTGTGATCCGGGCGGCGGGGTTGGGGGATGGAGTGCCGCCCGGATTGGCCTACTAGATCAACGCTAACGGCGAAATCTATTTGCAACATCTCCGCATAAGGTCGCATTGAAGGTTTCGGCCCGAAGACATGCGGCGCAATTCATTGCTGGAGGTTTGATGCGGAGCCGTGGGTAGCTCTTCGCGGCCGGGGCACAACTTTTACAGGGGTGGGGTTGGTCAATGAGCATCTACGCGTCCGCAGTCGCGTTTTGGTTCATGGCTATTGCACTGTTCATCACAGGCACGTCGATCCGCGCTTGGTTTCGTAGCTCTAGGGCACACGAATATGCGGTCATCGACGAAACTCGCCCAATAGCTCGAAGGCGGAGGCAGCCCGCCGCCAGGCTGGTGTAGCTATCCGCAGCTGAAAATGCACGAGCGGCCCGTAAAGGCCGAGGATACCGCGATGTCGCATTCGTTGGCCGCGCTCGCCCGCTTGGCGAAGCGGCTACTTTTGTAAATTGTATTCGAGCAACTCATTCTTTCGGGCTCGCTTACCGCCGCTGCTGCGCATTAGATTGACATCGGGATAGGTAACCTCTTCATGCGTAAGCGAGCCGTCCTCGATGTGGGCGATTCTGTTGGCAAATTCGAACAGCCGCGGATCATGAGTCACCACCAGAACGGCGCGGCCTCGCTCTTTGGCAATCGCCGAGAGAATCACCATTGTTGCATGCCCATTTACTGAGTCCAGCGCGGCAGTTGGCTCGTCGGCGAGAATAGCTGAAGGCTCCGCAACGACAGCTCGCGCGATCGCGACCCGTTGTTGCTCGCCGCCGCTGAGCTGGCCCGGGAAAGACGACATTTTGGATGTTAAGCCCACGCTGGCCAATATCTCCTTGGTTTTCGCCATCGCTTTGAGCCCGCGCTCGCCGCGCAAGTCGAGGGCCAGCCGAACATTTTCGGCGACCGTCAGGGTGGAGAACAGGTGATAGGATTGGAAAACGAAGCCGATATGGTGCCGCCGGATCTTGGCGAGCTCTGCCGGCCGCGCCCCGCTGGTTGACGTGCCGCAAACTCGGACAGTCCCGCCGGTGGGCGCGAGCATGCAGCCAAGAATTGACAGGAGGGTGGTCTTGCCGCTGCCGGATGGTCCCATCAACACAGTAAGTTCGCCGCCATTGATGGTCAGATTGACGTCCTTCAGCGCCTGCACCCGTGCTGGCCCGTTGCCAAAACTCTTGCTGACGTTCGCAGCCTCGATGATGGGCTCGGTCATCGGGCTAACACGATCGCAGGATCGACGCGAACGACACGAAAAATCGCGGCAATCGCCGAAACGATGCACATGACGACAGTGAGGCCGAACAGCTCCATTATCAAATTCGAGCGAGATCACGACCTGCAGTGCGCTTTTCGCGGTGAAATGGACGACGGCAAATCCGATAAGTGCCGCAATGGCAAATCCGATCATGGCGTTGAGCAGCGCCTGAGAGATAATGACTTGGTAAATATAGCTGTCGGAGGCGCCCATCGCGCGCAACGTGGCGAACTCGTAAAGATGGTCTTTGGTGCTGGAATAGAGTGTCTGTGCAACGATGACAGTGCCGACAATAATCCCGAGCAGCGCGCCTGCAACGAGGGCCGCCCCGGCTCCTGTCCGGTAAAGCCAGAACGACCGACTTCGTTCTCTGAACTGATCCGAAGTAAGTGCCTGAATGCCAGAAATGTTGGAAAGAATATTCAGACGGGTCTGTTCGATATTGGCTTCCGGCCTCAGGCGAACGAGGAAATGACTGGTAAAGCTCGATGGCAATCCGACGTAGGCCCGAGCGTCGTCAAGATCTGAGAATATGTAGGGCATCGTCATGAAAGAGCGAACGCCGTCCGTGACGGCGCCAACCGTTACTGGTTGGCCGCGAATTTGCGCGGTTACGCCGACGCCTGACACGCCGAGCTGATCGGAGTAGGACCGGTCGACTACCACTGTTCCCGGAGTAGTCAAACTCTGGGCCGTCCCTTCCACGACATTCCAAGGAGACAATCCCCCGTGGGCGATGTCAGTTCCGACGATGATCACCGAAGTCATGGCTCCACCTGGCAGGCCCCATGCGGAAAATCCGACCACTCCCGGAGCAACTTCGGACACTCCTTCGATCGCCAGGAGGCGGTCTCTCGTTGCGGTGCTGAGAACCGAGAGATCCTCGAAGTATTTCGTTCCGCTCGAAACGATCCAGAGATCGGTCGAGGTGTGATCGATCATAGTCGTGATCATGCCGCTAAAACCGAAGTAAAGACCCATTTGCACCATCACGAGCACCACCGAAAAAACGATGCCCATGAGCGAGGCGATAAAGCGAAGCCGATCTTGCAAGAGATTTCGCAATGCCAGCGTGAGAACCAGTGACATATTTCGGAGCCTCAGTTCGCGCTGAAAATTAAAACGTGGACAGCCTCTGGTCCATGGCCGGACGACCCACTCACAGATCCCATTTAACCAATACTCCGCCACACCATTCATTGATGTGGGTCAATGATCGTCGTAGTCCTGAATGGACGCTTGGCGGACATTCGGCGATGTCGCCCCAACGTCAGCCGAAAAGCGGACCAAGCTGTCGAGCATTGCCATCACGCGGGTTCTTGAAGTGCAGCGAGCTCTCTCCTGAGTGCAGCAAGCGTGGCGTCGAACTCCCTCCTCATCGTCGCAACCCTGGCTTTGAACTCGGCCCGCATTCGGGCCATGCGCGCTTCGTGCTCGTGATGCGCCAGCATAAGTTCTTCGACCCATGCGTCGGCGACATGCACTGGTGTGCCTGCGCGCATCAAGACCGCGTGCAACTCATCTCTGTCGATCATTCGACCTCCTCGGCGATCCTCTTCACTTCGGTTTCAAGTCTATCGACCCGTTTGGTCAACGACTGAGACATTGCCTTCGCCACCAAAGCGCTGGTGCGATCACCCTTGATCATTATCTTGATGGAAATCGATCAGATGTTATTTGGGAACAGTGAGCTTACTGAAAAACTCGTAGCGGCTTTCCGGGGCTACGCCCTACCTGAATTTAAAAAGGCGCTCAGAAGGACGATACGATCTGCATTAGCCTCGCGCCCCACAGCTCCAACGCCGCGCGCTTCTCACTTTCGTACCGATACAGGTTGTACGTCTTGAGCAAGCCCTTCTGGGTGTGACCAATCACCAACTCAGCCACCGTGTCAGACACTCCCAATTCGGCTAACGATGATCGAACCGATCTTCGTATGTCGTGGATCGTGAACGGCGGAGTGCCGGGCGGCATCAGCGCGTCGATCCAATTCTTGACGTGATCGAAGCCCCGAAGACATCGCCGCCCGTCGTTGGTGAAGACGTAGTCCGCTTTACTAGCGCTAGTAAACCGCGGCAGGCTGTCGAGCAGCGCGCGCACCTCGGGCACCAGCGGCACCGTATGCTCTCTTTTGCTCTTCATGCGCGCCGCCGGGATCACCCAGAGGCCATTGTGAATTTCTGACCACCGCATGCCCGCGACTTCGCCCCTGCGTTGCCCGGTCAGAAGTAGGACCTTGACGAACACGCCCGCCGTCCCGAGCGTCCCCGCAACAATCCACAATGCTCGCAGCTCGTCGTCATTGAGAATGCGCGTCCTGGGCTGCTTCTCGCCAATCAGGCGCGATGGGCGCAGGCCATAACAGGGCGAATGCTTGATCAGTCCCTGCTCGACACACCAATTGAGGATGCGGCTGCAGTACGAAAATGCGTGATGCGCCGCCGCTGGGCTGCGGTTGTCCGTGACATCACGGACAAGGCGCAAAATGTCCGCGCGCTCCAGACGATCAACTGGGCGATGCCACCACGCGCGCAAATCCCGCCGCGTATCCCTTTCCGTTTCCCGCGCCGAACGCAAACCCCGCCGTTTGATGTCGCGGAAATAATCCTCGCAGACGTCGCCGAAGGCCTGAGCGTTACGTAACGCTCGAACTGCAGGGTCCGCGCCCGACGCCAGCGCAGCCTTGATCCTCAGCGCCTCGGCTCGCGCCTCTGCGCGCGTCATGGTGCCGCCCGATCTTGCATATCAGGACCCACGTACTGCGACGTGCGCCGATACGGAGACGCAGCCCGGGCACCCGCGCGTCCTTCTGCTCGACCCGTTTGGGCACCCTGTGGGCAATGTCGGACGACGTTCCCGAGCGCGCATCCATACCAAGACGATATCGAGATTATGCAGATATCTCAATAACTTATCCGCATCGGATGAGTCCTCACGCGCACTCATAAGCACCCGGGCGGGCGTTCTCGCAAACCGCTCCCGGGCGGACCCGGGCAAACGATTGCGCTGTATTCCTCCTGATAGCCGCTGATTGATATGCATTCGTTATTTCGCTCGAACTTGTTGACAGCGATTGCTCGACTGTTCCGCTCTTTCCTGGTCGGTGCTACCTATCTGAGGTCAAGGTAGCTTAACGAAAGGAGGAGCCCATTCCCCGTATTCGCCTGACCAAGTCGACGATCGATAATCTGCCCGTCCTCGAAAAAGATACGGTTTACTGGGACGCCGGCTTGCCGGGCTTCGGCGTGAAGGTGACGCCAAAGGGCCGCAAGGTCTTTCTGGTGCTGTATCGGCTTGCGGGCGCCGGCTCACGGCTGCGCAAATATACGATCGGGCTGTATGGACGCGTCACACTGCCGATGGCCAAGGCTCAGGCGCAAAAGATCTTTGCGGCTCGGCTCGATGGCCGCGATCCGGCGGAGGAGAAGAAACAATCGCGCCGGCGGCTGGTCGTTGATCGTGTCGACGATCTGGTGGAGACGTTCATTCGTGAACACGTCGACAAAATCGGAACCAGTCGAAGAATAACCAGTCTCCTGCGACGCGATGTAATTCCCTACTGGGGCGCCAAGAGCATTCATGAGATCAAGAAGCGGGACGTGAGCGATCTGATAAGCTTGATCGCCCAGCGCAACGCCCACGCCAGCCACAGGCTGCTCAAGACATTAAAGACGTTCTTTCGGTGGTGCGTGGGCCGGGCGGTGATCGACTTTTCGCCCGCCGAGGGAATTTCGTCACCGTACAGGGAAGTCAGTCGGGATCGCGTCCTTAGCGATCAAGAGCTCGCAGCCGTTATTCTCGCAGCGCGGCGAATGCCACCCCCATACGGCCTGATTGTAGAATTCCTCGCACTGACCGGTCAAAGGCGGGAAGAGGTCGCTCAGCTCAAATGGGACGAGCTCGATGAGAAGACCCGGACATGGACCATTCCCGGCTCGCGAACCAAGAACAAGAAGGCCCATATCGTTCATTTATCAACACCGGCCTGGAAGGTAATCGAAGCCTGCTCGGGCGAACCTTACGTCTTTGGCACCGCGACGGGAAAACGGTTTCAACGCTTCGGAAGAGAAAAGCACGCCATCAACAAGCTGTGCGGGATCACTGGTTGGCGACTACATGATTTGCGACGCACGATTGTTTCAGGAATGGCGCGATTGGGCATTCCCCCGCATGTCGCCGACAAGATCCTCAACCATCAAGCGGGGACGATTTCTGGAGTGGCGGCCGTTTATCAGAGGCATGACTTTCTGGCTGAGCGCAAGGAAGCGCTGGATCGTTGGGGCGGGCACGTCGGTGAAATAGTCCAAGCCGACGTTCGAGCAGCTGATTCTTAATCAGCGGGTCCAAGGTTCGAGTCCTTGTGCGCCCACCAATAAACCACCAGAAATAATTAGACTTTCTCTCCAGGCCGGACGCGGACCTTATTTGAGTGTGGAGCCAAATAAGGAAAGATGAGGGTCGCAAGGCACGGGCTTGGCGCGGAGCGAGCCGTCAGGCAAGCTGCTCCGCATGCCGAGAACGAAAACCTTCAGCATAAAGATGGCCGACCTGCCGAACATGGTCGATGCGATCTTCGCGGGGGACCACGACGATCCGGGATGGGTCGAGATGAACGCGAACGACAAGGGGCGCGCGTGCGTAGACGCGCTGTTCCCTGAGGCGCACATCGCGTGGAGAGAGACCGGCATTGGCGCGCCGGCAGACTGGCACGGCTTCGTCATCAATATCCCCGACGTAGTCGCGGAGATGGAGACCGCGCCGGCTTTGGCCATCACCCGCGGCGCCGACCTCGACGAGGCGAACCCCGACGCGCTGGCCTCCCCCATTCGGGGCACTGACAAATGCGAGGGGCGCTCGCTAAACGAAGTGACCGCGCTGTGCTCTTTCGATTTAGCGGATCGCCACGCACGGTTCGGCTTAGCCCGTCAAGGGATTCCTAAACCGAAGGTCGCACGTTCGAGTTCACATCCGCATTGTCGCGGGGGATAAGGTGACGCGCTGGGTCCTGATCCGGTTCTCTCCGCCATTGAGCATCAGTCGGCACCCCGACCCCGTTTGCCGGCAGGTGTCCGGGTCTAGTGGGCGCGAAGCCGGGTATTGTTGATTGTTGAGATTGCAGGGATACGATCATTGATAGTCCGCAATCGCGTCCGCTCGCACGAGGCTTTGCAGCTTGCGCTCGGTTGACACTGGTTTTGGGGGACCTGGGTTCGACGCCGAAAGTACTCTTGAAACCGACGAAACAATTCACGCTGCCGACGGGCGAAGAACTCTGCCTTGTCTATCTTGCGCGCTGGCCCAATCTTGGCATCCTGAATTTTCTGCAGGGAGTGCGGTCGGTCGGCTAACTGAAGAGTTCCGTGGCGGCCCAGACCTACAGGGGAATGGCCCAACACTTTGCGAGGAAGCTGGCAGGCTCAATGACCGGCGAACGCGCATGCCACTTTGATGCGATCGTATCACCGCCAAGCAGGCGCTCCGATGCCGCTGTCTATTTTGACGCAATGGCAACACGCAGCCCTCCGCGCGTGATTTGAGGGCACGGTTTTCGCGCCGGGGTCAGGTACGCGCTCCACAGCATCCAGTTCGAATGAGATCCTGCAGGAGTTTGTGTACACACCGGCTGGGGACGAAGCTGAAATCAAATCGCTCTTGATTGTAGCCGATTATTGGTGAGTGGTCGCACTATCGCTGCCCTGCTGCATCATTTACGTATAGCAGGTCTACCCAACAACTGCAGAATTTGCGTGGCTGTGGCCGCCCTGATCAACCCGCAACCCGCGTCGTGAGGAGCAGACAATCTTTTCCAGGACGACATATTTATTAGATCGGCTACCAACGAACAGACGAGGTTCCGCAATATAGGAAGCTCACCTGCCCTCTCGTGGTAAATTTACGGGACCGGCGGGAGCGTGGCTTACCTAAACGCCCTCTGCCGTTGGGCGTAATAGATAAGAAGCACCGACGGCTTTCGGTTCCTCAGCTGGCAGCCCAATCGCTACCTATGATGGATTTCAGGACAAGGAAGGGGGCCTAAGTATAAATTCGCCGCCAGATTGATTGCGCATTGTCAAGCAAAGTTTATAGAAAACTTCGCTCTGTCACAGGCGTGGCAAGAGCTCCCAACGTCTTTAGTAGTTGCGCTCTGCGAGGAAGTGCGAAATAGGTTGCTGCGCTTCGCACTTGAAACACGGAAAGAGCTGGGTCAGGTAGGCGACGAGTTCGCGAACGTGCCGCAAAGCAAAGTGGAGGCAGCAGTTATCAAATTATATTTACGGCGGCACGAATGTGATCGGAACGAATGTTAATGCACAGGTCGCAAACGTTGTTGTGCCTCAGGGTGACCTCGCGGCCTTTCGCCCAAGTGGCTCGAAGCTACACTTGCCGCCGCGCCGCAAGCCGCACGACAAATGGTTGAGACCGTCGCCGCGTCAAACTGGTCGCCGCTTCGGAAGCTTCAGACTGGAAGATCAATTCCCCACTTTGGAACATGCACTACAAGAGGATGCCAATCAGGGCAAAGAGGAATGGAAAAGAAGACAACCGAATGGTTGGCGCGCGTTGGAGGCAAGGTTGGAAGGCTGGACTTGCAATAGGCCAGGAAGTCGCAAAGGAATGGCTGATGCAATATTTGGGTTTAAAATGAAGAGTTCAGGTCAGCTTAATTCGTGTCGGGAGCAAAGCTATATTTCCAACCGAGCCGATGGCGATTGTCGCGGATCTCAACGCGGG
>CAWJRE010000038.1:0-87207 GCA_963845075.1 uncultured Alphaproteobacteria bacterium
TGCTCTCGGTGATCAACGAGTTTAGCAGCGAGCTGCATCTTTTCGCGCGTTGTCCGCTCAAGGCTCGCCGCGAGTCTAGTGAACGTCTCGCTGACGCGCTGCAGCTCGATTAATCGAAAGTGCGGGAGGCGACTGGATAGGTCGCCGCGCGCCAGCCTATCGAGGCCGGCCAAAATATCTTTTGTGGGACGGAGGACCTCGCTGATTGCTCGGGGGTGCAAGATGCAAATCGCTCCGATGACCAGCGCAGTAAGGCCGAGCATCCCCAACACTTCCTTCCAGATCGCAGCGAAAACGGCGGCACGCTCTGTCGTGACGACAACACTACCGTAGGGCTGATCGCGGTAAGAAATAGGACGAACAACATCGGCCTGTGGCACTGAAAATGCAACTGCAGATGGCAGCAAACCAAGCCGGCGGGGATTCCAACATCGCGATTAAATCCGATACAGCTTGAGCGCGCGATGCCGCCGTTTGACCCGACGTATTGCACGCACTGACCGGCACTCTGGAGGTGCTCGCTTACCAAATCGAAGTCTGGAAAGCGCGTTGTCGCGTCAATACCTAACTCGATATGAGACAATTAGATCTGCAACCGCCTGACCAGGACGTCGGCGACACGCGCGTTGACTTGACGAACGTCGCGATAAGTCCCGAACAGTGCAAGTCCCGCGGCGATGAAGAAACAAGCGAGAGCGCCGGCGACAAGTCGCAGCATCAGTGATGATTTGAGATCGAGATACATACCGCTCTTATGGCCAACGGGATTCTGCCACAACCTTGATTGCCCGGAAATTGATTAATTTGCGCTACACGGGCCATTGGTCTAGGGCGACCGACCGCCGGGCAATTTGCCCAAATCTTCTCAGGCAAATTTCCATTTTACAGTTGGCCGCGGTGGGGCACTAATGGAGGTCCTTTTCTCACAACCAAAGAGGAAGAGCGCTCATGTTATGGACAACTCCGACACTCGTCGAAGTGTGCATCGGCCTTGAGATCAACGGGTATCTCCCGGCCGAGTTCTGATCGTTACACTAGACTCTCCGGGACTTGCTTATTAGTAAATCGTAGGTGCCGAGTGCGTCGGGAAAATTGATCGCTGCATCTCCGCCTTCGCGTTTCGGCAGGAGGGAAACCATATCTGCCGGATGCGCATGCGGGGATGAATTTATGCCGATTGGCCCAGCCAATCATTGACCCGTTTGTCCACTTTGGCCGTCTCGCTTCCGGTGAAGGTTTTCACCTTCATAACGTCGCCCTCCTACCTCGAAATCGCTCGTCTAGGAACTCGTAGACCGCCGGCATTGCAAACGCCGCGTCCGCCCGGAAGTAGGTGCGCGGAGACTCTGCCTCGGTAGCGCACAACGACGGGCTTGAACACGTTCTCCCGTTCGTCGGCGCTGTGAACGTTGCCGGGGCGAAGGGTACAGCGTTCCAGATCAGCGAACTGGTTTAACACGAACAGCCGGTGATAGCAGGTGCAGGCATAATGGCCATTCCAGCGCCATGGGTCGGGCCGCGCTCGCCAGAATGTCGTTCCTTAAGCAGACACGATCTGCGTCAAATGTCTGGTGCACGCCTTCCGGATGCTCAATCGGTATCGGATCGAGAAAGGATGCCGCATGCCGGCGAGCCCGGTCGATACACAAGTCCGCTTGCTCTCACGGGGTCGCGTCGGCTGCTGACCGGTAAGCAGGGGCCCATTCAATTTTTTGGAAAACAACCCCATACAAAGTAGTTTTTGGGTGCGCTTCATGCCCTAAGACAAGGAGAAATTGGCTTCGCCTTCCAATTGTAAGATTCCATCCGGGGTCTAGTTGCCCCAGCAGCCGCTCTGAGGCGAGCCACACCCGCGGCCGAAGGCCACCGCCATTTCCGCGCGATTTACGCGTTAGTTGGCATATGGTCAACCTTCGCAGTGCCGCATCTAGCGCAATCATCCGAACATCCGAACACTTTCACGTCTTTTCGCCGCCCCCACGCTTGAGTGTTCGGATGTTCGACTCGGGTGGTAAGAAACGCGCAAACGCGTCCTCGAATTGCGCCGCCCTGTAACCGTGCCGCGAGAGATCGGCTCGCTTGGTCGGATGAACGACGACAGGACGGATCTCGAAGTCTTTCAGCAATGCCGCGACCTGGTTTTTGGTGATTGGACCTCGGCCGCGATATTCGTGCCACG
Source organism: uncultured Alphaproteobacteria bacterium (assembly GCA_963845075.1). GTDB lineage: Bacteria > Pseudomonadota > Alphaproteobacteria > Rhizobiales > Xanthobacteraceae > BOG-931. The sequence goes on from CAWJRE010000038.1 coordinate 2,180, forward strand.
GCGAGTCTGGATCGGCGACAAGCTCCTGCACCACCTGCTCCGATGTTATTTCCGTGCGGTCCTTGGCGAACATCGCCCGCAGTGCCGCGAGCAGCTGAACTCCTACGCTGGGCTCATATGGAGCGCGAGAGAGGTAAATCGCAGACCGACGCGCCTGCTCGGGCCAACCACCACCTGCATGCTGAGCAATTTGCAACAGCAGTTTCCAATTGGCGTTCAGCCGATTGTTAAAGCCTGGCGGCTGCGGTGGCTTCAGGTCCTTGATGATACGGACGTTGTCGGCAGCCCATCGTGCGAGCTTGCGCCGAATCGTTGAGAACTCGGGATCATCAGCGTACGCAAAGTCCTCAGCTTTTTCATCGGGCTTTTTGGGCCACATTTTGAGAATAATACTTCGACTTGCTATCGTGCGGGGCAATTTAGTCTTGCCCAGGATGCCGAGAATTTTCGGGCAGAACGGATCGTACCAACGCCCCTGCCGCGGAATCCTCGTGCCACGACTCCAACCGGCATTTACGATCGCCCGCAGGTCGGACTTTCGGTAAAACAGATCATCGGCCTCATCAATGATCAGGGTCGGGTGTTCGCGATCAACCGTACGGTATACGCTGGGACCAGTCGGTTCGACGCTGACAAACGGTTTCGGCACTAGAAAACGTAGAACGCCAAGGAGGGTGCTCTTGCCGGAATCCGGTTCGACAGAAATTGCGGCCAGAATAGGAGAGTGCGTCGCGCCCTCGTGCGCCCATGCCGTCATCGTCCACAGTGCGGTCGCGATCAACGCTTCAGGGCGCAGGACGATGTACTTCCCAACCTTAGCGCTGATCTTTTGAAGCAGCGCCTGCGTCTCGACCGGATCGGGCCAGAGTTCGACATTCCATGAATTTGTCGACGCAGCCCAGCTTTGCACGCCAACAAATGCTGTGAAATGGTCGCGAATGACGGCAACGTCCTCGTCGAGTTGTTTTGCTAGTTCGCCGAGCCTGCTCTCCTGCTGCTCGTTCGGCAAACTGATCAGGCTCTCGAATGCTTTCTCCTTTTCCTTGCGTTTGTATTCGGTCCTCTTGTCGATTCGCTCCTGTTCGCGTTGCTTGCGCTCCTGCTCACGTCGAACCGAAAGTTCTTGGCGTCGGGCTGCAGTCTCCGCGTCCCGCGCCATTTTCTCGCGGTTCTTGATGATCGCTGCGATCAAGTCTTGCAGAGTGGCACGCGGTATGCGGAGGCGTTCAGCGCTGCGGTCAATCCACAGCCGCCACTCTCCGGGCGCTAGACTGGCCAGGCGCGTCGCCTCGACCATCACGCGCCTGGTACTTTCCTCAGGTGTGACTTCGGCCCTTGGGAAATCGAGCACGTTCTCGTCAATGCTCATGAGCAACTAACCTCTTAATTAATCCGAGCCGGAGTTTGCTAGCGTTGTCGCGCTAATAGCGGGTGCTTAGGCAGTGGCAGGTGCCAACCCCTCATTATGTGCGCCCAGCTGTGCGCCCAGTGGAGGATATTCTACATCGTCAGTTGACGTAAGTCTTTGATTATATTGGCGCGCCCGGAGAGATTCGAACTCCCGACCCCCAGATTTGTAGTCTGGTGCTCTATCCAGTGAGGCGGTGTGATAGCGCTTTCGCTACCTCGAACGCGAAGGATGAGATTGTAGCCACAGACTCCGTGCGGCAACGTTCGGGTCAATGCCGGCTTTTCCCCACCAGTCGCGTTCATCACCGTGGCGATGAACCTCGCGATGATGCCCTCGACAGAGTGCGACAACCCACTCGTCGCTGACCTTTTGTCCAAGTGCGCGGCTTTGCGCAAAGCGCAAATGATGGGCATCGGCAGGTGTGCGGCCGCAGATGAGGCACGGCTGGGTCGAGACAAATCTTAGATGATCCTTGTCCCGAATGCGACGCGGCTCGGGATGGGCAAGTTCACTCTTGTCAATGGCCTCTACTGCATGACCTGTCGCAGTTGACCTTGCAGGTGCCACGTCTCCATTAGTGGGCTGAGCTTGCGGCTCATCATGACCATCGCTTCCGCTTGCGCGGTTTGATTGGACATTGATTGCTGTTAGCTTCGCCTCAAAGGCTTCTTCCACTTGCCGTGCATCTGCTTCGTGCAACGTGTTTTTGGCCGGGAGAATGCGGCGCGCCCAAAGGGCGGCGCCTTCTGCGGAGTCAAGATTGCCCAGATCGCGCAAGAGCTGGTCGCGCAACACCGCTGAGAGTTTTCTTCTCAGCCCCAAATCGGCAGGAGCTGGGCCTGGTTCAGCCCTGGGTTTCGCGGACGGCTTTTGGTCAAGCTGTCCATCGCCGCCATTTGGTCGCGTGCGATGGTCAGAAATTGCGTGGGCGCCTCTAGGGTCGACAGGCTCGGCTACGTGGAGATCCGGAGCATCGAGATCATCTTCACCTGCTATACCGACGAGCGCGAATAAAGCGTAGCGCCGCGCATAAGTGAGCGCTGCCCCCATGCGTTTCGGGCTCGCCAAGTCTCCGAGTGGGCAAACTGGCCAATCCGACGAAATCCATTCGCCGGATGAATGGGCTAATACCGTCCTGAGTCTGATAAGCCCGGCAGTCTCGTCGACCGAGGTCGACTGCAGGGTCGCGATCTCATGTTGGCCCAGTGTTTTACGGATAATGTTGAGCCCATCCGACAAGGGGGCATAGCGGAAGATTTGCTCGGCCGCACCTCTGCCCTCCGGTCTGATGGTGGCCACCATCGACTTCTCCGGATTGATGAGCTGGACCTGCGCACGCGCAAGGGCGGCCGCCAGGCTACCAATGGAGCCGCTAGACTGCTGCATGGCCATCATCCGCATTCAGGAGTTCAAAGGTGATGGCACCGGATTTGGAGCGCTTAGCGCGCACGCCATGGCCGATCGCTTGCTGCGCGTCCTCCGGCACGAGGCTTTTCAATTCTCCCTTGGCTCGTTCATGTTCGAGAAATGCCGGGTAAGTTCGAGTAAACGTGCCGGCGAATTCTGCCCAGGCATTGGACGTGCTCATATCGACGATACGGACCGCCGCAATCCGCGGCTTCGGCGGCTCGACGCCAAAGAGGGTAGGGGGCTCCCCGCTTTCGACACACCGCCAGAACTTCCTCTCGGCGGTGACAATCAGATGCTGATAAAGCGGATCAGCAGGTACCTCAATCTGGACCCACTTGCCGCCGCCGGTAATGACAGAAAGTACCGCAGTTCTTCCCGCGACAATCCAAAGGTTATGCTGCAGCTGTGGCGCATACTTTTCGACCGCCGCTTGTTCCGAGAATGACCATGGCAACATGAATTTCGCCTCGAAAACGGCACCGGTCGCTTCCACCCGGCCGTCGAGCGTCGCTCCCATCCAATGGAGAGCCGGGTGGCGAACATGCTTTTGAACATCGATCACCTGATGACCGCTGTTGGTCTCAAACCAACGCCGATTCAGGTCTTCGGTGACCTTGCCGAGCTGGACAGTGAGATTGCCTGAGAGGTCCTCCGGCTCAGCTTCACCGCGCTTCTCGCGCCACAGTCTGTGAAGGGCGGTTAGGTCAGTCCCCATTATTGTCAATGAGTCCGATCCTCCAAGGAAGCCTTTGCGGCCTGAATTGAGACCTTTTGATATTTCGCTCATTTGTTTTCTCCGGTGGCCCACGTGGTACCGTTGGTCGTCCGAATTGGAAGTTGTACGAAATCGTAATATATCATGAAAATAAGTGTTTTCAACTGAAATGTTAAGAACGACTGTGATCGCCGTTCAATGTCGGATGGGCCGCGCAGCTCTGAATTGGAGCATTCGCGATCTCGCCCAAGCAGCAAAGTGTCAATTGACACCGTCGCAAGGTTCGAACGTGGGGAAGAACTGAAGGAAAGGACGGTAGACGCAATCCGTCACACACTAGAAGCGGCCGGCGTCGACTTCATCGACGAGAACGGTGGCGGCCCCGGAGTGAGGCTGCGAAAGCGCGCAACTAATAAAGAAGGTCGGTAAGGCTGGGCGGAGCTGGACGGAGGGGTGCGGCTTGCGCCCCCCACCAAGGCGCTTCATCGCCGTTGCTTGAAGCGGCACTGATAGGCATCGTGACGGTATGATCGACGCGGTCGAAATTGGACGCGCGCAGTGCCAGTTTAAAACGGTGCTCATGAGCCAAACGGCGGCTGACTCTACATGCCAGTGGCGGGCGTCGATTTCATCGAGGCGGCCCAGAATAACGATGCGAAAGCGGCAACCGAGACGACGATCAAGTACTGAAGGTCCGTAGGTCCGCGCCCCGATCCGCGGAGATTTAGTACCGCTCGGCCATTTGACCTGAATCTATTCTATGGAATTGACGGTCTGGCGGAACAGGGCCTAAATTCGGTTTCACGTCGCGGGGGGCGGAATCCTTGCTATCGAGAAGGAGTGTCCCCTCATGGCCGATAGGTTCAAGCGAGGAAGTGCGCCAGGTCGGGCGCGATCCGAGGACCAGCGGCCTGGCAGCTTTAAGAAGGGCCACAAAAAGCGCGGCGGGCGTCAGCGCGGCACGCCGAACAAATTCTCGGCCGAATACAAGAAGGACATCTTCGAGGCGGCAAACCGCGTCGGAATGGATGCAGCCGGCACGCTAGGCATAGTCGGGTATCTCCGGTGGATTGCCAGACATCACCCGCGAATTATGGGTGGCCTGCTCGGCAGCCTGATGGAGTTGCAAGAGCTCGAGATTGGACGGCCACAGAAGCCGCGCCGGCCGGCGGAGCAGCTCGACGAAGTCGCAGCGTATTTTGGATTCGGCAGCAACGACGAAACACAGCCAGAACCCGCTGAGCCCCGTTCAGCGCCCGATCGGACCGGACGCAAGAACTGGACGCGGCGGCAAACGGAACCCGCTCAGACCCCGCCGACGCGGAAGCGCACCAAAAGCAAGGGGCGGACGCAGAAGGCGAACCAACCCCCTGACCCCGATCTGCCTTGGGCGTGGACCGGCCGGGACGACCCAGTTGGCCCGCTCATGCACGTCGCCATCACGGATCCGAAGGAGTTTTGCGCGTTGCTTCAGGCCACGCTGCCGCGGCCAACAGCATTGCAGCGCGGGCTTGCCGCGCGACGCGCTTGGGAGGAACGCCGGCGCGCGGAGGAACGCCGGCGCACAGAACAGCACCCAGGGGTCGCGAGTTGAGGAAACGACAGATTGCCAGGATAAGTAGAAAATCGTCGTTCTTGCGCACTATTTTATTAGGCGGACTCTAGGCGCCGCTGGCGTCATGCGGTCTGATCCGCAGCGCGGTTGGGGAAATTTTAGGTCCGCGATCGGACTCTGCCCTAGCGCACGGCGGCATACATGATTTTCTGTTCGGTCGCTTCGTCGATGATCTGACCCGTCCAATCGAGGGAGAATTCGCATGCCGTATAGCTACACATTGAGCACGGTGGTCCCGGCAAGCCCGGCGGAGATCTACCGGGCCTGGCTCGATAGCGTTGCCCACTCGGAAATGACGGGCGGCGAGGCGACCATGTCCGATGAGGTCGGCGCCGATGTTTCCGCCTGGGACGGTTATATCACCGGCCGCAATCTCGAACTCGTTCCGGGCGAGCGCATCGTGCAGTCGTGGCGCACCACGGAATTCGACGACGAGTTCGAGGATTCGATCGTCACCATCGTGTTGCAGGAGACCGAAGACGGCACGCTCTTGACGCTTCAGCACAGCAACGTGCCCGACGAGCACAAGAGCTACGAAGAAGGCGGCTGGCAGTCGAATTATTTCGAGCCGATGATCGTCTATTTCGGCGGGCCGGAGGAAGAAGATCTCGTCGAGCCGGAGCCGGCGCCGCCCGTGAGCGCGCCGACGCCTGCGGCAACAAGGGCTCCGAGCGCCCGCCGCAAAGCGCGCGCGGGCAAGCGGCGGACGATCAAGTCGAGCGCACGGAAGGCGAAGTCCGCTGCAGCAGCGAAGAAGCCGAAGGTGGCCGCACGCGCGACAAAAGTTGCCAGGAAAGCGTCGAGCGGCGCGGCAAAGAAAGCTGCGAAAAAATCCTCGCCTAAGAGCGCAGCAAAAACGTCAGCGAGACGCGGCGCCGCAAAAAAAGCCATACGCGCAAGTGCGTCGCGCTCGCGCAAGCCGGCGCGCGGCAAGCGGCGCTAAAGCTCGCAGTCACCGCACAAAGAAAAAGCGCCAATCGCTTCGGTCTGAAACGATTGGCGCTTTAAAGAAGCCGCCAAGCTCATTCGCGCGCGTTTTTTATTGGAAACCCCACGACTGACGGCCTTGCGCCGCGCGCCGGCGCTGCGCCGGCTGCGGATCGCCGAAGCCGCCGCCGAACAGCCGCGAGAAGAAGTTGCCGCCGTTCTGATAGCCCTGATAGCCGTTTTGATAGTAGCCGCCCGCCATCGCAGCCGGGCGACCACTATAACCTTCGCGGCGCTCGACGGGACTTTCAGCGATCTTGCGTTCTTCGCCCCGCAGGATCGCGATCAGTACCTGATCGCGGCCGTACATGTCTTCGCGGAATTCCAGACGGCCGTTTTCGTCGACGAACGCCGTCTGATAGGTCAGATGCACCGGCAGGTAGTGCGGGAATTGAATGTCCTGCTCTCCCCGGCTGGCGATCATCTTGTGAATGCGGTCCTCCGTGTAGCCCTCGCCCGGCCGCACGATGTTGAGCAACACCTCGGCGTATTTCACCGGATCTTGCACGCGCATGCAGCCATGGCTGAAGGCCCGCTTGTCGAGCGCAAACAGGTTCTTGTCCGGCGTGTCGTGTTGGTAGACCAGGAATTTGTTCGGGAAATTGAAGCGTACCCGGCCGAGCGCGTTGTGGTCACCGGGCGGTTGCGAGATGTGAATGCTGCCGTCCGGATTGTAGGAGACACGCAGCCCCATCCGCCCAAGCACGGTCGGGTCTGCGGCCAGCGCCGGCATGTATTCTCTGGCGACGATCGAGGGCGGCACGTTCCAGGTCGGGTTGACCGTGATGTACTTCATCTCGGCGGTCATGATCGGCGTCGCCATGGTCGGCTTGCCGGTGACGATCCTGGTCATCCAAACCTGGTGGCCGTCGTGGAAGACGCGCAGCGTGTAGTCCGGCAGATTGACGATCACATAGTCCTTGCCGAGATCGTGCGGCATCCAACGCCAGCGCTCGAGATTGGCGAGGACGGTATCGATCGGCCGGTCGGGCGAACGGCCATTGAGCGCGTCGATGGTCTGCTGCGTGAGCAGGCCGCTCACCTTGAGCTCATGCTCCTGCTGGAACTTCTTCACCGCGTCGGCGAGGGTCTTGTCGTAGATCGTGCCGTCCCCGCTTAGCCCAAACCGCTCGCGCAGTTGCGGCACGCGGTCGTCCTGTCCGCCGAGCTTGGGTGCCGGCCCATTCGGGATCGGCGCCTTGCCGGGCGTGGTTTTGCCCGCGCGCAAATCGGCAAGCTTCGCCTTGAGCGCAATATAGTTCGGCGCCTGCGGCTCGTAGCCTGCAAGCGTCGCGGCCACATCCTTCGCGTCAGCCACGGCGCCGAGAACATCGGCGGGCACCGGCGGCTTCACCTCATAGAGAATGGAGCTGCTGACGCGCGACCAATGCACGCGTCCGACCGAAGCGTGATGCGCGTAGGTCACGACCGAGGCGGAGAGCCGCACTTCAGCTTCCGCCAATGCAGCGGGATCGGTGACCGACGCGGAGATGTTCGGCACCGGATAGTCGGCCGGATCGAGGCCGTCGGCATCGACCTGGCCGAGATACGCGATTGCCGCCGCCGCGCGCGCGTTGAATTTGCCGTCGGTGATCCAGATCGGCGCGTAGCCGTGGGCGGCGTAATAGGCGTCGAAAGCCGGCCGGTCCTTCTTGCCGCCGACGATACGGTCGAACTTGCCATTGGCGAGCTCGCGCAATTGCGTGGCGATCGGCGTATTGGCATCGGCGACGACCGGTGCGGGCGTCGCCGCAGGCGCTGCCGCCTTATCAGTCGCGGGCGTTGCCGCAGGAGCTGCCGCGTTATTAGTGGCGGGCGCCGCATTGTCGGCGGGCGCGGTTGGGCTGGCGGTGGGGACCTCGTCGCCGCCGGTGGCAGTCGCAGCAGCATCAGGTTGCGTCGCCGGCGCTTCAGTGACCGTCGGAGCGGAAGTGGTTCCGGTCGTGGCCGGTTCGGCAGGCGCCGCTGCCGTCGCGGGCTCGGCCGGGTTAGCCTCCGCTGCTGCGGGTTCAGCCGGTTCGGAAGGCGCGGCGGTTGCTGCCGGCTGTTCGGCCGGTGCAGCCTCGGTCGGCGCGGCGGTCGCCGCCGGCTGTTCGGCCGGTGCGGCCTCGGTGGGCGCGGCGGCCGGTTGCTCGGTCTTTTCCTCGGCCGGCTCGCTTGCCGGCGCCGGCGAAGAATCCCTCATGTCCTCCAGCCTGACGATCGCAACCACCGCGTGGTCGGCCGATTGTCCAGCTCTGGCCTGCGGCTTCGCGGCCGGGGCGGCCGTCGGCGCTTGGCTTGAGGGCTCGGCGGGCTTGGCAGAGCGGTTGATTTCGCCGGACGGCGCGCTGGTCGCTGCCGGCGCGGTGGCCGTTTCGGCGGCCGTTCCGAACTTCGGCTCCGCCGAGGCGATGCTGGCCGTGCCGGCAAGGAGAAGGATGGCCGCGGTCGAAGCAAGGAGACGGTCAATTCGGACGCCCGGCATTGCAAATTCTCCTTTGAGTCCGGCGAAAGGTCGCAAAACTCTCGCGTGGGCTGGGTACTTAGGGTTCCCAACCTCGTCATTTTTAGGAAGCCAAAGCCTAATTTAGCGCTTACCCTACGCGACCGGTTCCGATTTGTCTCAGGAGCCGGGCCGCGCCCAGGGCCAATGTCAGGCGATTTTCCGCGGCTGTCGCTCTGCTGCAACGCCTTCGGTGCCGGGGTCGTCGCCGCCGCCGTGCAATCCGAGGGTTTCCAACTTCCGATAGAGGGTCGAGCGGCCGATTTGCAGCCGCCGGGCGACTTCCGACATCTGCCCGCGGTAATGGGCGATGGCGTAGCGAATCAGTTCGGCTTCGATCTCCTCCAGCGGGCGGACGTCGCCGGCGCGATCAAGGAGCGGCAAAGCATCGAGCGGCACCGCCGGGAGCGGCGGCATCACCGGCCGTTCGGGAAGCGGCGCCATGGCCGCCGCGGCCGCAAGGGCTTCACCTGGCAGATGGTCGGCCAGCGCCTCCAGGGCCTGAACGGGCTGAGAATGAGCGCCCGCCGAAAGCTGTGCGGAGATTTGCGGGAATTCGTCGACCCCGAGGCTGTCGCCGTCGGCGAGCACGACCGCCCGGAACACGGCGTTTTCGAGCTGCCGGATATTGCCGGGCCAATGATGGGCCATCAGGAGCTGCAACGCGTCCGGCGCTATGGCACGGATGCGCTTTCCCTCCTCGGCCGCGAACAGCGCCAGGAAGTGGCGCGCAAGCGCGGGAATATCGGCCGGCCGATCGCGCAGCGGCGGCACCGTGATCGGAAATACGTGCAGCCGGTAGAACAGATCCTCGCGAAAACGGCCTTGCTTCACATCGGCGATGAGATCGCGATTGGTGGCCGAGACGATCCGCACATCCACCTTGACCGGCTTGCGCGCGCCGACCGGTTCGACTTCGCCTTCTTGAATGGCGCGCAGGAGCTTCACCTGCGCCGTCAGCGGCAATTCGCCGACTTCGTCGAGAAAAAGCGTGCCGCCGGAGGCTTCGACGAATTTGCCGGTGTGACGCTCGGTGGCGCCGGTGAACGAGCCCTTCTCGTGGCCGAACAGAATCGACTCGATCAGGTTTTCCGGCATCGCGCCGCAATTGACCGCGACAAAGGGCTTGCTCCGCCGCTCGCCCGAGCCATGGATGGCGCGCGCCACCAATTCTTTGCCGACGCCGGACTCTCCCGCGATCAGCACCGGAATGGTCGAGGCGGCCGCCTTCTCGGCGATGCGCAGCAAGCCCTGCATGCCCGGGCTTTTGGTGATGATGTCGGTAAAGCCGAGCGTGCCGGAGCGGCTGTGTCTGATGCGGTTGAGCTCGCCCTCGAGCGCGCTGGTATTGAGCGCGTTGCGCAGGCTGACGTGCAGGCGTTCGGCGCCGACCGGCTTGACCACGAAGTCGATGGCGCCCGCGCGCATCGCGGAGACGACATTGTCGATGCCGCCGTGCGCGGTCTGCACGATCACCGGCACCGCGATCCCCGCCTGCCGCATTTTCGCCAGCACGCCAAGCCCGTCGAGATTCGGCATCACCAGATCGAGGATGACGCAATCGATGCGCGCGCCGTCCGGCGCATTGAGCAGCGCCAGTGCGGCATCGCCGTTGTCGCGGGTCAGCGTCTCGTAGCCGAATTTTTGCAGCATGCCTTCAAGCAGGCGGCACTGCACCGGATCGTCGTCGACAATAAGGATCGCCATCATTCCCCCGGCAATACGCGGAACGGCCGGTGTGCCGTTTCGGGGCACTCTGGGCGAGCGTTCTTAACGGGCTGTTAGCGCCATCGGGTATTTCGGGCTCTATCTGGCGACAGCCGAGGTTCAAAGGGCAGTCCGTTTTCCTGCATCTCGTGGGGAGCACCGCGAAGATAAGAAGAATCGCCGTATGTCGCGCCCGCCCATTCGCCGGAGCCCAAAGGAATGCCGGCTCGCGTCGTGGTGTGAGGTTGCGCTACCCGTTCACGGTCTTCACACCGGAACGCGGCCAGAGCTGTTCCCACTCTTCCTCGGACATCGGCTTGTAGCCGATGACACGCCGGCGGAGTTCTTCGTTCTCGAGATAGGGAAATGCCAGCCAACCGGCTCTGCGCGCCAGCTTCACGTAGCGTCTGGCAGCGAATAAGTCGGGCTTCGGCCGTTCGAGAGCTTGTCGAGCAAGAGCGTGGCATTGTCGCGCCAACTTTAGCGTCGCCTCGAGCGCCAAATGAGGGCTCTTCGGCTTCTGAAGAGCGGGCGCGTTCGGCGGCAGTCCGCCATCGTCGGACTTCGCCAGTGCGATCAACGTCTCCCAAAGATAGCCGCTCGACAATTCGTCGGCGTCGATCGTGAACTCTCCCGGCACGTTCGCCGCAGGAGCGCTGATGTGGGTGACGCGCGCGCGAACAATCGCTTCACCTACCGAGACCTCAATCACTTCGCCGAGTGCCGGGACCGTCGCTCGGTGCTGTATCTCGATCGTCTCGCCCTCGGCGTCGCCGATGCGCCGAAGCTTCATCACGCAGGTCTTAAGTTCTGTTGCGAACGTTCCGACAAGAGCCATGTTTGAGCGAAGCTCCAACGCGGCTGTGCGGCGAAGTCGCTGCGGCAGCCGTGCTTCGAATGAAAAAAGGCCCTTAGGTCAGTGCTGCGGGCCTTTGTGTACGGCGGTCAGCCGTGACTGGCCGAATCCACACCACGGTCGTTCAGAAGGTTTGCGGGACGGTAAAAGGCGTTGGTGCTCAACTACCGGCAACGACGTTTTTTGGATTTTCGTTGATGTGCCAGGCGAGCAACGCGATAGGCGTCGCGATTGTTCCCGCGCCTTCAAGTGTCACCGGTGGCGCCCCGCCTTCAGCGGTCGCGGGCTGATGTCGCGTCATGGGAGCGACCGGGCGGATCCTCGCCGAAGCGGTTCGGTCCGTTGCTGCCGGGCAGAAAGCCGAGAACAAGAAGAAGCAGAAAATAAGCCACCACAGGCAATCGGTTGAGCTCGCTCAAACCCGCAATGAAGGTGACGGCCGGCAGCAGCAACAGCCACCACGCAGACAGACTAAGGTCGTGCAGCCGCTTCGCATAAATCGCAATGACCGGCCATGTCAGCGCCAGCGAGATGAATTCCGGCCAGCCGAACGAGACGAGCTCACTCCGCCAGGCCTCATTGTCCGCGGTGTCGCCGGGCAAGAAATAGATCGCGCCGCCCGGATACGGCAGCGAGTGCACGAGGATGAGCGCGACCACGATAATGCCGAGATAGCCGAGCCAGAATTCCTGGCGGCTGACGCGACCACGCAGAGACAGAAAGAACCAGGCGAAAGCGTTCATTGCGTTCGTTAAGTGGGCCTCGCGCCGCAAAAATGGCTTTTTGCTAACGAAGCGACGTTACAAAGGTAGGGCGGGTTGCGAGCGTGGTGCGTGGTCGTGTCAGGCGGGTTGTCGGGAAAGCATCATAGCAAAAGGTGAGCGATGGCCGCGAGCGAGATCGGCGTCATCCGGACATTGTTGAGTTCCAAGCCGCGGCCGCAGGGTTGGGCCGAACGGCGGGCGCGGATCGACGAAGTCGGCTCGGTCTGGCCGGTCGCCGCCGATGTTGAGCTTTCCGGCGTCGATCTCGGCGGCATCTCGGGCGAGTGGTCGATCGTGCCCGGGAGCGAGAAGGGGTGCGTGCTGCTCTTCTTTCACGGCGGCGGCTATTGCTCGGGCTCGCTGCGCAGCCACCGCCGGCTGGTGAGCGAGGCGGGCAGGGCGGCCGGCATCCGCACGCTCGCCATCGCGTATCGCCTGGCCCCGGAGCATCCGTTCCCCGCCGCGCTTGACGATGCGCTGACCGCCTGGCGCTTTTTGCAGGCGCAAGGCATCGCGCCGGCGCAGATCGCGGTCGGCGGCGACAGTGCCGGCGGCGGGCTCACGGCCGCGCTGATCAATCACTTGCGCGCGGCCGGCGAAGAGCAGCCGGCTTGCGCGTGGCTCATATCGCCGTGGACCGACCTGACCATGTCGGGCGCAAGCCTTGCGACCAAGGACGCCGTCGATCCGCTCATCCACAAAGATTATCTCGAACAGCTGGCGCGCGCCTATTTGCCGAAGGGCTTCGACAGAAAAGATCCGCGCGTGTCGCCGCTCTATTCCGGCTTGCGCGGATTTCCGCCGACGCTGGTTCAGGTCGGCTCCGACGAGACGCTGATCGACAACTCGGTGCGCTTCGTCGGCGCCGCGGGCTCAGCCGACGTGGCGGTCACGCTCGAAATCTGGCCGCACATGATTCACGCGTGGCCGATGTGGAACGCGCATCTGGAAGCCGGCCGCCTCGCCTTGGCGAGCGCCGGCGCCTTCATGCGCCGGCACATCGCAACGGACCGCGCACGCGGCCGCTAGCCGCGCTGCGCCAGCACCGCGGCAAAAGTCTTGGCGAATGTGTGCGTGTCGCCGGGCCAACGCGCCGACACATAATTGCCGTCGCGCACCACAAAAGCCGGGCGGTCGTCGTCGAACGTGTCGCGCGTCAGCCCGTCGGTCTTGCGCCGGTAGTCGGGCGCGTCCGGCGGCACATCGAGAAAATCTTGCGGCTTCGCCAGCGCGCGCGTGACTTCCTGCTGAACCGACATGTAGCCGTGAGGCTCGCCGGGCGCGTCCAGATAGGTTCGATAATAGTTGGGGTCCCAGAAGCGCACGACGCGTCCGACCATCTCGGCTTTGTGCTCGAAGCTCCAGGTCAGCGCCGTCGTGCGGTGGCCGTAGAGAACCGAGCGCCCGTTTGCCGCGCGGCTGCGCGCTGCGAGCAGCACGCCATGGCAGATGGCGGCGACCGGCGCATCCGCAGCAAAGAATTCCGCCACCAGGCGCTGCAGGATTTCGCTTTCCAGATAGTCGCGCATGCCGCGCGCGCGGTGCCCGCCGGGAAGAAGAAGGCCGTCGAAATCTTGCCGCCGCACGTCGTCCCACTTCAACGGCGCCGCAAACGCCGGGTCCTTCTCCAAGGCCGCATAGGCGCGCCGCGCGTCGGCGTTGGCGCGCATCAGCCGGCCGATGGCGACGAGGTGCCGCACGCCCGGGATGAAGCCCCAGATGTCGAGGCCTTCGCCGGTGAGCATCAGATCGTCGGCTTGGCCGGGCTTTCCGTCGGGCGTGGCGAAGGCGACGCTGTGGTTAAGGCGCTTTAGGACGCTCCAGCTCACCGCCGCTTCGCTCGGATCGAAGTCGCGGTGCGGGATCGGAATGAGGACCTTTGCCATGATCAATACCGACATCAATCCCGACTTGCGGCGCGCGGGCGGACCGGCGGACTTGCGCCTGCCTTAATGCTGCGCCACATGAAGCCCGGTTCGGCCCAAAGATTTGATTCTCGCGGCTCCAAACATCCACCCATTCGACGTCATTGACGCGCACGACAGCATCATGCCTTCAAAAGCCATCGTCCGTTCCAAATCAAAAGCAATAGCGGTCAAGCGGCAGGCCAAAAATAACTTGGCCAAGGATAACCCGGCCAAGAATAACCTGGCCAAGAACAGCCCGGTGAAGAATAGCCCGGCCGGCCGCAAAGCGGCACTTCCAAAATCGGGCTCGGTGCTCGGCGCGTTGCCGGAGTGGAACCTGGCCGATCTTTATTCCGGGCTCGATGATCCCGCCATCAAGCGCGATCTCGCTCGGATCGATTCCGAATGCCTCGCGTTCGAAGAAACCTTCAAGGGCAAGCTTGCGGAATTGGCGCAATCGCCGGAGGCCGGCAGCGCGCTGGCGGAAGCCGTGCAGCGCTATGAGGCGATCGACGATCTCATGGGCCGGATCGGCTCTTATGCCGGGCTCCTGCATGCCGGCAACACCGTCGATCCCGCCCGCACCAAATTTTACGGCGACGTCCAGGAGCGGCTGACCGCGGCCTCGACGCACCTTCTGTTCTTCACGCTCGAGCTCAACCGCATCGACGACAAGCTTCTCGAAGCGGCCATGAGCGATGCGGCGCTCGGCCATTACCGGCCGTGGCTCGAGGACGTGCGGCGCTATCGTCCCTATCAGTTGGAAGACCGCGTCGAGCAGCTCTTCCACGAAAAGGCGATGACGGCTTCGGGCGCCTGGAACCGGCATTTCGACGCCACCATCGCCAACCTCCGTTTCAAGGTCGGCGGCAAGCCGCTCGCCATCGAGCCGACGCTCAATCTGTTGCAGGACCGTTCCGGCCCGAAACGCAAGGCCGCGGCGGAGGCTTTGGCGCTGACCTTCAAGCAGAATATCCAGGGCTTCGTGCTGATCACCAACACGCTCGCCAAGGATAAGGAGATTTCCGACCGCTGGCGCGGCTTTGCCGATATCGCCGACGATCGTCACCTCTCGAACCGGGTCGAGCGCGAAGTGGTCGACGCGCTGGTCGCGGCTGTGCGCGCGGCTTACCCGAAGCTGTCGCATCGGTATTATGCGCTCAAAGCGCGCTGGTTCGGCAAGAAGAAGCTGCCGCACTGGGATCGCAACGCGCCGCTGCCGCAAGTGCCGACCCGCACCGTCGGCTGGATCGAAGCGCGCAACACCGTGCTCACCGCCTATGGCGCCTTCTCGCCGAAAATGGCCGCCATCGCCGAGCGCTTTTTCGACGAGCGCTGGATCGACGCGCCGGTGCGTCCCGGCAAGGCGCCGGGCGCGTTCGCGCATCCGACGACGCCGTCCGCGCACCCTTACGTGCTGCTCAACTATCAGGGCAAGCCGCGCGATGTGATGACGCTGGCGCACGAATTGGGCCACGGCGTGCATCAGGTGCTGGCCGCGCCAAACGGCGCGCTGATGGCGCCGACCCCGCTGACGTTTGCCGAGACCGCGAGCGTGTTCGGCGAGATGCTGACGTTCAGGAAATTACTCGCCGCCACCGGCGACAAGAAAGAGCGCAAGGCGATGCTCGCCGCCAAGGTCGAGGACATGATCAACACGGTGGTGCGGCAGATCGCGTTCTATACTTTCGAGCGCTCCGTCCATACCGAGCGCAAGAACGGCGAACTCACCGCCGACCGGATCGGCGAATTGTGGCTCGACGTGCAGCGCGAAAGCCTTGGCCCCGCCATCGAGATCAAGCCCGGCTATGAGACCTTCTGGGCCTATATCCCGCACTTCGTCCATTCGCCGTTCTACGTGTATGCGTACGCCTTCGGCGATTGCCTGGTGAACTCGCTCTACGCGGTCTACGAGCACGCCGCCGAGGGCTTCGCCGAGCGCTATCTCGCCATGCTTTCGGCCGGCGGCACCAAGCATCATACCGAGTTGCTCGCGCCTTTCGGTCTCGACGCCCGCGATCCATCCTTCTGGCAGGGCGGGCTCGGCGTCATCGAACGCATGATCGACGAGCTGGAACGCTTGAGTTAGCAAGCGCTTACACCTGAGTAAAACAAGTGTTGAACTGACAGTAAGGTGATGTTATGCGATTTGTATAACAAGGAGCGCGCTTTATGAAACTTGAGGTCAAGCGCATTGGCAATTCCGATGGTTTCATCCTTCCCCGCGAATTGATGCAGCGCCTCGACATCAAGCGGGGCCAACATTTTCACGTCGTTGAACTCGCGGGCGGCGGCCTTCAGTTGCTGCCTTACGATCCCGATTTCGAGGCCACCATGGAAGCGGCTGACGAAATCATGGACGAATATCGCGACACGTTAGCAGCGCTTGCCAAGTAGTGTCTGGTGCTGTTTGAACTCGGCGCCGAAGTGGCTCACGTACGATCAAATTGTCGCCGTCCATGGTCGCCAATTGCGCCGCTTCGGCGGCGCAGCAGGCATGCGTGACGACGGCCTATTACGCTCTGCGATTGAGCGACCGATCAACAAGTGGCATTACGAGCAAGCTGACCTTCCAGGACTCGCCGCGGCGCATGCGTTTGGGCTTGCGAAGAACGATGCCTTTGTCGATGGCAACAAGCGCATCGCGTTCATGAGTATGATGCTCTTCCTGCGCAAGAATGGCGTAAGGTTTGCACCCGATCCGGCGCAGGCGACCAAAATCATATTGTCGCTCGCGGCAGGCGAGGTCAGCGAAGAGAGTCTCGCGCGCTGGATTCGCGCTAATTGGCCGAAGAACTAACAAGCCGGTCTGCGTTCCACTGACACTTCGCGAACATGTCACCCGGCTCCCTGCGTCACGCGCCAGATCAGCCGGTCGAACATCCGGTCCGGCAGGATCTTGCGCAGAAACAAGATCGTGCGCGCGCCGCCGCCGGTGGCGTAGCGGGTTTTCGGGCGCCGCGCGGTCACGGCGCGCACGATGGTGCGCGCGACCACTTCCGGCGGCGAGGCGAGGCTCGATGTGTCGGCGGTCGCAAGCATGCGCGCATGCCGTTTCGCAAGCTCCGCATAAGCGGAGCCGCCTGACATCTGCAGCAGGCCGTCGCGGGCGATGCCGGCCCATTCGGTGCGGATCGCGCCCGGCTCGATGACGATCACATCGACGCCGAAAGGCGCGGCCTCGACGCGCAGGCAGTCGCTCAAACCTTCCACCGCGAACTTGGTGGCGTGGTACCAGGCGCCCAGCGGCTCCCAGATCTTTCCGCCGATCGAGGTGACGTTGACAATCTTGCCGGACTTCTGCGCGCGCATCATCGGCAGAACCAATTGGCAGAGCCGCGCCAGCCCGAACACGTTGACCTCGAACTGCCGCCGCCCTTCGTCGAGCGGCACGTCTTCCAGCGCGCCGTAGGACCCGTAGCCGGCATTGTTGACCAGGACGTCGATGCGTCCCGCCTCGTTCTTGATCGTGTTCACCGCGGCGACGATCGACGCATCGTCGGTCAGGTCGAGCTTGAGCAAGGTGGCGCCGGCGGCGGCGAGGCCGGCCATGCGATCGAGGCGTCGGGCGCCCGCGAAAACACGATAGCCGGCGGCAAGGAGCGCGCGGGCCGTGGCTTCGCCGATCCCGGCGGATGCGCCGGTCACAAAAGCTGTTTTGTCCATCTGTGCCGTCCCAACTGCCGCTCCACACCTGCAGAGGCATGCTTTATAACCGTGGACCAAAGTCCATGGTCAAGGCTTGGCCGGAGCATACCCCATGCTGATTTCCGAATTCGCCCGCGCCACCGGGCTGTCGCGCGACACGATCCGCTTCTATGTGCGGCGCGGGCTTCTCATGCCGTTTGCCGGCAACAAGGGCGGCTCCAATCCGTATCAAGTCTTCACCAACGAGCACGTGCAGATGGCGCGCACCATCCGCATGGCGCAATCGCTGGGTTTTTCGCTGCGCGAAATTGCGGCGTTGAACGTGGAATATCAGGCCAAACGCATGACGCCGTCGCGCGGCGCGGAAATCTTAAGTGCACAACTCGTGCGGCTCGAGGAAAAGGCGGCCCATGTCGATGCCATGATCGGCTATATCCGCGCCAAGCTCGCGTGGCTCGCTGCCGGAAGCAAAGGGCCGGAGCCGAATTTCACCGACTATGAGAACGGCTCGCACGCTGCCGGTTGGAAGCCGGACGCGCGCAAACGCGAAACAAACAGCAAGGCGCCGGCCATTGCGCGGCGGTCGCCCCGAAATAGAGTCGGTGCGTCAAAGGCGCTGGCCAAATAGAAAGACGCCGATACCCGCCACAATTGCGTGTTTCATTGCGCCCTCCATCCTGCCAATGTGTCGCTAGGGCGGGATCTTCGAATATCATCCCACTCTAGCCATTTGTTTGCGCATGATCCTTTCCGAACACCGGGTCCCACCCCGGATCAAGTCCGGCGCAGGCTTTTTCGGGATCGGGCTTTAGTAAAATAGGGAATCGACTGCACTCATGGCCGACAGCGAAAAGAACCGCTTCTCCGCCCGCGCCGCGCGCTACGCCCGCGTCGGCGCCAATGTGGGTGGGGTGGCGGCGCGCTATGCGGGCCGGCGGATTCTGGGCGGCACGCCCAATCGCGCCGGCGAAGCCTCGGCACTCGCCAGCGCGCTCGGCAATCTTAAAGGCCCGCTGATGAAGGTCGCCCAGCTGATGGCGACCATCCCCGATCTGCTGCCGCCGGAATATGCCGCCGAGCTCGCCAAGCTGCAGAGCGAGGCGCCGCCGATGGGCTGGGCCTTCGTCAAACGGCGCATGCAGGCGGAGCTGGGGCCCGATTGGCAGCAGAAATTCGCAAGCTTCGAGCATCATCCGGCCGCCGCCGCTTCGCTCGGCCAGGTGCATCGCGCCCGCTCGCTCGACGGCGCCGCCTTGGCCTGCAAGCTGCAATATCCCGACATGCAGTCGGCGGTCGAAGCCGATCTGCAGCAATTGCAGTGGCTGCTCGCGATCCGCCGCCGCCTCGACACCGCCATCGACACCAGCGAGATCGGCAAGGAGATCGGCGCGCGCGTGCGTGAGGAGCTCGACTATCGCCGCGAAGCCAAGCACGTCGCGCTTTACCGCCTCATGCTTGAGGGCAGCGACATCGTGCGCGTGCCGCGCGCCTGGCCCGAATTGTCCACCGGCCGCCTGCTCACGCTCGACTGGCTCGAAGGTACGCGCATGCTTGCGCACAAGAACGATCCGCTCGCGGTGCGCAATACGCTTGCGACCGCGATGTTCACCGCCTGGTGGTATCCGTTCAGCCGCTATGGCGTCATCCACGGCGATCCGCATCTCGGCAACTACACGGTCTTCGATGCGCGCGTCGAAGGCCGCCCGCGCAAGAATGTGTCGGAGCCGGCCGGCATCAACTTGCTCGACTACGGCTGCATCCGGATTTTCCCGCCGCAATTCGTGCGCGGCGTGGTCGATCTCTATCACGGGCTCTTGCACGACGACGACGAGCTTGTGGTGCGCGCCTACGAGACCTGGGGTTTCCGCCGCTTATCGCGCGAATTGATCGACACGCTCAACATCTGGGCGCGCTTCATCTATGCGCCGCTCCTGGACGATCGCGTGCGCACCATTGCCGACGGTGTGGCGCCGGCCGAATACGGACGGCGCGAAGCGTTCCGCGTGCATCAGGCGCTCAAGAAAAAGGGCCCGGTGACGGTGCCGCGCGAGTTCGTGTTCATGGACCGCGCCGCCATCGGGCTCGGCGCGGTGTTTCTGCATTTGCGCGCCGAGCTCAATTTCTACCGGCTGTTCAACGAGGCGATCGAGCACTTCTCGATGGAGCGCGTCGCCGAGCGCCAGCAGGCGGCGCTTTCCGCCGCCGGACTATAGGACGCTGCGCGCTCAGACAGTTCCCGCGTCGTCATTCCGGATTGCCGCGAAGCGGCAAGTCCGGAATCCATAACCACAGGTCAGGCGGGATTCGCGCCGAGTTTCTTCTGCAGCAATCGAGGTTATGGATTCCGGACTCGCGGCTTACAGCCGCGCCCCGGAATGACGTAAGGCAGGGTTTCTCATCACGCCGGCAGCACCGCGTTGTTGGCTCTCGGAATCGCGGCAAGCGTTTGCTGCGAAATCCCCAAGTGATCGATCACCAATTCCGGCGGAATGTGGGTCAGCCAGTCGTTGAGCGAGAAGTCCTGGTAACGAGGCGTCTTGAACATTTCCAGAAACACGAGATCGCTGTCGCCGGTATTCTCGATGTAATGTCCCAGCGTCTGCGGGATGTAGCCGACGTCGCCGGGGTGAAAGTCGATCGTGCGTGCGGTCGCTCTGTTGAAGAACACCGTCATGCGCCCGCTGCCTTGGATATAATACTGCCACTCGTCGGCATTCGGATGCCAGTGCAGCTCGCGCAATGCGCCCGGCTTGAGCGTCACATGCGCCATGGCAATGTTCGCCGCCGCCGGAAAATTTGTGGAATCCACGATCCGCACTTCGCCGCCCTTGGTCGATTTTTGCGGCTTCATCTGCATCATGCGGAACGCAAAGGCCGTCGTTGCCGCGCGCCCGTCGCGGGTGACCGCCTGCTTGTCCTGCTCGAGCGGTGGCGGCAGCGGCGCCTGGAAAATGTAGCGTCCGTCCGCGGGGATGGTCTTGAGCGGGTCGAGCGCATCCTTTGCCACGCCCCAATTCTTGGCCAGCACTTCGGGCGGGGTGTGGATCATCCAGTCGGACAAGAGCGTGGTGTCGTCCTCGGAAAATCTGCCGTCGTCGAACACCAGAAGGAATTCGCATCCGTCCGGTCCGAGTCCTTGCAGCGAGTGCGGCACGCCGGTCGGGAAGTACCAGAGGTCGCCCGCTGTCACGTCGCCCACAAACGTCGATCCGTCGAAGTTCAACGCGGTCAGTCGGCAATTGCCGTTGAGCATCAGGCGCCCATTCGTCCGACTTGTGCCAGTGGAGTTCGCGGATGCCGCCGGCGGTAAGCCGCATGTTCACGCCCGCGATCTCTGTCGAGATCGGGAAGTCGTGCACATTCACCTGGCGCGACCAGCCGCCGTCCTGGACGCGGCGATGCATCATGGAGAACGAACTCCAGAACATCTGCGGCAATCCGTGATCGGTCGGCGGCGGCGTGAAGCTGTTCGGATTGAGCGCCTTCAGCGCTTCGTTCTCCGGCCCCGGATCGCTCGCACTCGCGTTATGCTCGCCGATCCGCACGCTTTGCGGCTGCTGCGCGCTCGCTTGCTGTCCGGCCGCCAAGGCTGCGCCGGCGACCGCCAGCGTCGTCGTGCCGAGAAGCCGTCGGCGCGAGAAAATTCCACCCGCCCGGCTCAATCCGTTCGGCAGGCCGGCAAGCTCATCGTCAGACATGAAAATTCTCCTTTGCTGATTCCTTGAACGGCCGGTCGTGCTCGGACGTTCCGTCGGGCCGGGCGGCGCAACACTGCGCTGCAATTTTTACGCTGAAGTTACCGAAACCGATCTGTCCACAGGGCCCGGTAGCGGCGGTCCACCGTGAACTTTGCGCAGTCCTGCCGAAGCGCCTCAAAATCAAGCAATTGTCCGGGGATCGTTCAACGTTCCGGAAGGGCTTCGGCCCGGCGCAACGGAGGTCACGGGCCGGAACGAGGTCGCTGTCCCAACCCGCCGGGATGCTCTATATCAGCGCGGTGATAGTGGCGGAGATTCGGCTCGACATCGAACGCATCGCCGAGCCGGGACGGCGCACCAGCGAGGGCGATATGCTCCAATGGCGATTGCCGATCGGAGAGGGCGGCGGGACCAGGCATGATTTTTCGCAACCCGATCTGATGATCGGTGGCACCGCACTGGATTACGGTACAGCCGTCGTTTCGAGCGTCACCAGTGACTATGAAAAAGTCCGTTTGCCCGCCGCCACCGCGTGGCCGGCCGCAGCTTGGCTTTAGTGGGGGAAGGTCATGGCGAATATCTGGGTGCGCAAACCGCTTTCGGTATTGCTGGCGGAAGCTGAAGAACCCGAGGTGCAGGCGCTGACGACGCATGACGGCGTGCCGCTCAAGCGGACCTTGTCGGCGCTCAACCTGGTGGCACTCGGCATCGGCGCCATCATCGGCGCCGGCATTTTCGTCCTCACCGGACATGCGGCGGCGGCCAATGCGGGGCCGGCCATCACGTTGTCCTTCGTGCTCGGCGCCTTTGCCTGTGCGTTTGCCGGTCTGTGTTATGCGGAAATGGCCTCGACCGTTCCGATCGCGGGCAGCGCCTATACGTATGCGTACGCGACCTTGGGAGAATTCATCGCCTGGATTATCGGCTGGGACCTGATCCTCGAATATGCGCTCGGCGCCGTCACCGTCGCCATCGGCTGGTCCGGCTATGTCGTGAGCTTCCTGAAAAATCTCGGCATCGTCGTGCCTGACGAATTCGCCACTGCGCCGTTTTCGTACGACGCCGGCGAACATGTTTGGCGCGCCACCGGCGCGATCATCAATATTCCGGCGATGCTGGTGATCGTTGCCGTTTCGACGTTGCTGGTCGTGGGCATTCGTGAATCCGCGCGCGTCAACAACGTGATTGTCGCGATCAAGCTCGTGATCATTCTGGTCTTCATCGCCGCCGCTGTGCCGTTCGTGACCACGGCGCATTGGGTCGCCGCGAGCAACCCGGACGGCGCGTTCATTCCGCCCAATGCCGGTCCGGGACAGTTCGGCCTCAGCGGCGTGCTGCGCGGCGCTGCGGTCGTGTTCTTCGCTTATATCGGTTTCGACGCGGTTTCGACCGCGGCGCAGGAAGCGAAGAATCCCAAGCGCGACATGCCGATCGGCATCCTCGGCTCGCTCGCCATCTGCACCTTGCTTTACGTCGCGGTCGGCTTCGTGCTCACCGGGATCGTCGCTTACGACAAGCTCAACGTCCCCGATCCGATCGCCATCGGCATCGACGCGATCGGCCTTTCGTGGCTGTCGCCGATCCTCAAATTCGGCATCATTCTGGGCCTCACCTCGGTGATCCTGGTCATGATGCTCGGCCAGTCGCGGGTCTTCTATTCGATGGCGCGCGATCGGTTGCTGCCGCAGGTCGCCGCCAGAGTGCACTCACGCTTTCGCACGCCCTATGTCACCACCATCACGACCGGGATCGTCGTCATGGTGCTCGCGGGCCTGCTGCCGATCGGCCTCGTCGGCGAACTGGTCAGCATCGGCACCTTGTTCGCCTTCGCCATCGTCAGCATCGGCGTGCTGGTGTTGCGCATCATCGAGCCGGCGCAGCCGCGGCCGTTCCGTGCGCCGGCGGTCTATATCGTGGCGCCGCTCGGCGCGCTCTCGTCGGCTTTTCTCATGTTCGGGTTGCCGTTCGACACGTGGCTGCGCTTCGGCATTTGGCTGGTGATCGGGCTCTTGCTCTACGGGTTCTACGGAACGCGGCACGCGCGCAGCGCGCTGCAGCCTTCAACATAAGCGACCTAACAAAAGCAGCGTACGTCAGGACTTTGGATGCAATCGATCTTTAGTGCCGGCGCTTCGGCGGCGGCGATCCCGATCTGGTTTGTCACGATAGCGACCTACAAAGACGTGCGCGAGCGCCTGAGCCCCGCCGCCCGCACGTTCGCCGATGCTGCCGGCTTCGAGCCGAAGCCGGGCCAGTATCTGGCGCTGCCGGGCGAGGGGGGCTTAAGCGGCATCCTGTTCGGCCTGGAGAATGCAAGCGACGCGAGGGATCTGTTCCTGCCCGGCCGGCTGCCGCAGCAATTGCCGAGCGGCGTCTACCGTTTTGCCAACGATCCGCACGACGCGCGGCTCGCGGCGCTCGCTTTCGCGCTCGGCGCTTATCGCTTTACGCGCTACCACAAGTCCGAAGGCCGCAAGATCAAGCTCGATCTGCCGCAAAGCCTCGACCGCGAAGATCTCGAGCGCGTGGTCGAAGCGGTCACGCTGGTGCGCGACCTCGTCAACACGCCGGCGAACGACATGGGACCGGCCGATCTCGAAGAGGCCGCGCGCACGCTTGCCGCCAAGCACGGCGCCGGCGCCAGGGCCACGGTCGGCGACGATCTGCTGCGGGAGAATTTCCCGCTCATTCATGCGGTCGGCCGCGCCGCCGCGCGGCAGCCGCGCCTGATCGATCTGACCTGGGGTGATGTGGATGATCCGCGCGTCACGCTCGTCGGCAAGGGCGTCTGCTTCGATTCCGGCGGGCTCGACATCAAGCCCGAGTCCTCCATGCTCAATATGAAGAAGGACATGGGCGGCGCGGCCACCGCGCTTGCGCTCGCGCATATGATCATGTCGCGCAAGCTCCGCCTGCGGCTGCGCGTCTTGATCCCGGCGGTGGAGAATTCGATTTCCGGCGCCGCCTTCCGGCCGCGCGACATCTACACCTCGCGCAAGGGCATCACCGTCGAGATCGGCAATACCGACGCCGAAGGCCGGCTGATCCTCGCCGACGCGCTCACGCTTGCCGACGAGGACAATCCGGAACTGATTTTCGATTTCGCGACGCTCACCGGCGCCGCGCGCGTTGCGCTCGGGCCCGACGTGCCGCCGTTCTTCACCGACGACGACCAATTGGCCGACAAGCTGATGGCGCATGCGGCCGCCGAGAACGATCCGCTTTGGCGGCTGCCGCTTTGGCGGCCGTATGACGAAATGCTGGAATCCAAGGTCGCCGACATCAACAATGTCGGCAGCGGCGGGCAGGCCGGCGCCATCACGGCGGCGTTGTTCATGCGCCGCTTTGTCAGCGCGAAATCGTGGGCGCATTTCGACGTGTTTGCCTGGAGCCCGCGCAGCCGGCCCGGCCGGCCGGAAGGCGGCGACTGCCAGGCGGCGCGCGCGATCTACGCGTTGCTCGCCGCGCGCTACGGCTGATCGCCCGCGATGCCCGAATTCGATCCACGCCTGACGCCCGCCCGCGCCGATCTCGCGGCCAAGGAATTGGAAGGCAAGGTCACGGCAGCGCGCTTTGTCGAGGGGCGTGCCTACGAGGTGATCGAGCCGCAGGCGGCGGTACGCGCGACGCCTGCGCCGGACGCGCCGCTTTTGACCGAAGCGCTCAAGGGCGAGCGCGTCACGATCTACGACATGAATGCCGAAGGCTGGGCCTGGGGCCAGCTCGCCGCCGACGGTTATGTCGGCTGGCTCTCGGCGAATGCGCTGGCGCCCGCCGGCGCGCCACCAACTCATAAAGTGATAGCGCTGCGCACGTTCGCTTTCCCGGGCCCGTCGATCAAGCTGCCGCCGCTCGAGGCGCTGCCGCTCGGCGCGCGGCTCGCGATCGCGCGCGTCGAAGAGCGTTTGGCCGTGACGCGCTCGGGCGCCTATGTGCCGGTGCCGCATCTTGCGCCGCTCGATTTCCTCGAGCCTGATTTCGTCGCCGTGGCGGAGCGCTTTCTCGGCGTGCCGTATCTGTGGGGCGGCAAGACCGCGCTCGGTCTCGATTGCTCGGGCCTCGTCCAGGTCGCGCTCACCGCCGCGGGCCGCATCTGCCCGCGCGACAGCGACATGCAGGAAGCCGCGCTCGGTGCGCCAGTCCTCCAAGCCGGGGAGGGGGTTCTGCGGCGCGGCGACCTCATCTTCTGGAAAGGCCATGTCGCCATCGTGCGCGACCGGGCGACGCTCATTCACGCCAATGCCTTTCATATGGCGGTCGCGATCGAGCCGCTAGCGGAAGCAGTCGCGCGGATCCGCGATGCCGGCAGCGAAATCACCAGCGTGCGGCGCATCGGCTAGAGCATGATCCGGAAAAGTGGCTACCGGTTTTCCGTAAAGATCATGCTCCACCAAAAAATAGAGCGCGATGACAATTCAACTTAAAGCCATCGCGCTCTAGTGCTCGTCACGGCGCTGCTCCGTACAATTCGCGCAGGCGACCGTGTGCGAAAGCAAGAGCGGGCGGCATGTCCATTTTCCCGCCGATGATCTCGATATAGGCGCCCGATTTGTTGTCGCGCGCCGCTTTCATGGCGGCGTCGAGTTCGCCGAGTGTCTCGACGCGCGCCGTGAACCAATCGGCGCATCCGAGCGCCCGCGGCAATTCGGCGTACTTCCACGGCGAGAGATTGTTGTAGGTCCAGTCGGGATTCTCCTCCAAAGCCCGTTCGATCAGATAGCCGCTGTTATTCAGAACGAAGACGATCATCTTCGCGCCGAAACGGCCCATGCTTCCGATCTCATTGGCGGTGAGCTGGTGCGAACCCTCGCCGGTAATCAGGATCGTCCGCCGGCTTTCGTCCGCAAGCGCCGCGCCGAAGGCGGCCGGCGTGGCCCAGCCGATCGATCCCCACAAGACTTGCGCTTCCACGCGCACGCCGTCGGCAAGCGTCATCGGCACGAGCCCGAGACTGGAACTGCCGGTTTCGAGAACGACTGTATCGCCCGCGCGAATAAAGGCGGCGTAGCGGGGATAAAGCGCGGCCATGGTGATTTTGTCGGACGGTTGTCCCAACGCCGGCGAGGCCCGCGTCGGCGTCGCACGATAAGGCGCCGCGACCGGCTGCAACTTTGCGATCGCTTCAAGCATATCGCCTAGGCGTACGCCCGTGATGAGCTCGTCGCCGATGCGCACATCGTTCAGTTCGATGGTGATGAACCGCGCGCGGTCGAGGCGGGTGGAATAAGAGGCCGTTGTGATATCATTGAGATTGATGCCGCCGAGATCGAGCACCACATCGGCGCCCTCGACGATTTCGCGCGTGGCTTGCGGCGACGTCGCGCCGGCATAAAGACCGGCAAATTGCGGATGACCTTCGTCGACGATGCATTTCTCCATCGACGTCACGGCGAACGGGCAGCCCAGCGCCTCGATCGCCTTTTGCGCCTCCTTCTGCAGTCCAAGGCGGGCAATCGTGAAGGCCGGGAATGCGATAACGGATTTCGCAGCTCTTAAACGCTCATTGATGGCGGCAACCGCTTTTTCCAACGCGGCCTTGTTGGATTTGAGCGTGAGCGGACGCGCCTCATAGTGCATGACCGGGGACAGCGCATAATCGGAAGGCACTACAATGTAGGCCGGTTGATTTTGTCTGCGCGCCTCGGCGATGACGCGCTCCATTTCGATGACGCAGTTGTCCGGGTCGATCACGGCGTGACAACAAGCTGCCTTGGCCGAGATTCCGATGAAATTGCCGAAGACGCCGTCGCCGAGCGTGTGATGGGCAATTTTGCCCAAGCGCTGGTTTTGATAGGATGGCATTCCGACGACGTGGAAGACCAGCGACCGCTCGGCCTTCGCGCCCATCACGCCGTTCAGCGCCGACATTTCCCCGACTCCATAAGTGGTCGCGAGCATGGCCGCGCCCCGTATGCGCGCGTAGCCATCCGCGGCATACGAAGCGTTCAACTCGTTTGCGCAGCCAATCCACTTGACTTTCGTGTTGCGTTCGACGGCATCGCAGACCGGGAAAAGGTAATCGCCGGCAACTCCGAAGCAATGATTGATCCCCTCATCTGCGAGGCGCTGAACGATATAGTCGGCGACGTTTATCCTAGGCATTGCGGCTGGCCTTTCATTCCTGGTTATGAGCTGAAGGGTGCGCGGCCGTCTTGGCGCCGATCACCGCGAGCACGCCGTGCACGATGGCGCGGACCGGGTGGCGACGAAAAGGCTCGAAATCGGCCAAGTCTTGCTCGTTTTTGGCCAAATGCACGCCGCGGCGATGAGGGCCGGGCGGAACCATCCGCGCGTGGCGTGGCGCGCGCCGGATTATCCCTTCCAGGCGCTTCGGAATTCCTGTGGCGAAGTTTGCGTCCAGCGGTGAAACGCATGTCGGAAGCTCGCGCCGTCGCTGAACCCCACGGCATCGGCGATATCTTCGATCGTCAACGCCGTGTCACGCAGGTATTTGACGGCGACATACATTCTCAACTCATCAAGAACGCCCTGGAACGTCTTGCGTTCCTCTTGCAGACGGCGCCGCAGCGTCCGCGGCGACATCTTAAGGTCGCGCGCGACAGCGTCCAAACGCTTCGGCCGGTCGAGCGCGGGGACGAGCGCATCGCGGACTTTGCCGGATACGCCGGTGCGAAGCTGAAAATCGTCGAGCAGTTCGTCGCAAAGGCGCAAGACGAGCGAATTTGTAATCTGGTTGCCAAGCTGCGCGGTGTCGCTCAGCCATGTCGCGTCAAAAAATAATCTATTATCAGATTGCCCCAACAGGACCGGACATCCGAAGGCGGCGCCGTAACGTTGCGCGTCTGCCGGCGGCCCGTACCTCAGGTGAATTTCCGCCGGCGCGAATGACGGACCCATAACGTCGCGATGCAGGGAAATGTGGATGCCGAGCTGCATATCGACCAGGAACCGGTATAGCGGTGCGTCGATTTCCGGATAGGGTGCCGGGTTGATGATCCAGACGCCGCGGCCGCTCTCTTCACGGAAGGCAATGTCGGCGAGCGGCGTCGCCAAGCGGTGATATTCGATTGCCAGCTTCATCGTTTTGCGGTGGTCGGTGCTGCTGAGAATCGCGAAGCCGTACATTCCCTGCGTTGAGGCGTGAAAGCGCAAGCCTGCGTGGTAGGCGAAAAGCGGATCTTGCGACAGCGACAGCGCGTTGCGGCAGCATGCGATGATCTGATTCAGCGACACGCGGGTCTGCGGCGATGACAGTGCGCTCGCGTCAAGCTGAATGCTGCGTAGCGCGTCGTGGAGCGTGACACCCTCCGCAGCCAGCGCTTCGACGATCGTCGCGAGTTTGGCGACGGGATGGATCTTCTCGTCCGGGCCTGTCTCGATCACGGCGGCAGAAGCGCCTTACGATGAATTTCGCATTTGTATTTACATCATGCGAGCGCGCTGGGGCAATCTGATGCGGAGTCCACAGGCTCGTAGCGGCGCGTCACCAATTTTGCGAAAGTCTTCTTCTCAAGCTTATGAATGTCGCTAGCAATATGCCCGCCTTTGAGGCCAAGATCGCCGGAGGTTCAGCGCCGCGATTCGAACGGTAATGAGCGTGGATTAGGATTGAGAGGACAAGTGCAGCGATTTTCATAAGCAGCAAGGAGCCGAGACATGCTGATGGGCAATATCCAGGGTATGGACATCCAAATCCCCCACGAGGTGGCCCAGTACTGGGGCTGGTTTCTGGCGTTCGGTATCGCGTTGGTGGTGTTGGGGTTCGCCGCGGTCGTTCGTTCGGTCACCGCGACGATCATTTCGATGCTGTTCTTCGGCTGGCTATTGGTGCTCTCGTCCGGCATCGAAATCGCGCAAGCGGTGATGGTCGGGCATTGGGCAGGCTTCTTTCAGCACCTGGTTGCCGCCATTCTGTTCGGCGTCGTCGGCGTGATCATCATCACGCGGCCGCTGATCAGCGCCGAAGTGCTGACGGTGTTCATTGCGACCTTCTTCCTGATCGGCGGCTTGTTTCAGCTCATCTCGGCGCTGGCGGTCTCGACGCCGGGCTGGGGCTGGCACGTGGCGGACGGAATCATCACTGCGCTCTTGGGCGTGCTGGTGCTCGCGCAATGGCCGGTTTCGGGGCTTTGGGTCATCGGCCTCTTTGTGGGGATTGATTTGATCTTCTACGGCTTTGCGTGGATCGGGATTGCATCCGGCTTGCGTGGAAGCTGAGCGCCGGCGATCGGTGAAGCTGCTCTCGGCCGCGGCAAAGGGCGCGCAGACATTTGTTGCGGATGCGCGCATCTTGCCGTTCTGGCTTTTGCGCCGCCAACTCGCCAAGATGCGCCAACCGTAACGTAATGTCAGTGAGCCGCAGGCATTGCGGCAAAGCGCGGAGCAGAGGCGATGACCGAGCAAGAGCCGCAAGCCGGATCCTCGAGCGTGCCCGAGGTCACGACACCGCCTGCTGCTCCGCCCCGTCAGCATCGGAGCATCTGGCTCCGGGAATTGCCTTTCACTATCGTGCTGATCCTGACGATTGCCGGCGTCGCCTACACGACCTTCTCCAAAACGCCGATTGCCGGTTACTGGGAGATCCTCGCGCCGATCATCGGTCTCGTCTGCGTCGGTGCGGGCTGGCAGGAGGCCGGCGACAAGACCGGGCGCTTGCGTCTGATCGTGACACAGGCGCTGCATTGGGGCGCGTTCCTGCTGGTGATGAACATCCTGTTGCTGTCGAGCGTGCAGCGAATCTTCACGGCGCAAACGACGGCGCTGGCGATCTTTACCCTGCTCGCGCTCGGCACCTTCACGGCCGGCGTGCAGGTGTTGTCCTGGCAGGTTTGTTTGCTCGGCGTGATCATGGCGCTCGGCGTTCCGGCCATCGCCTGGATCGAGAACTCCGCCTTGCTGGTGACGCTGATCGTTGCGTCGCTGGTGGGCTTGGCGGTCGTGCTGTGGTGGCATTGGCGGGGGCCGCGCGCGCACGCAACGTGACAGCCGGCACAGAACATCTTGGGCCTCGCGTGGCACACGATTGAACGCGGCCCATTCCTGAAAGTGGGCAATAGCCTCGTGTAAGTCGTCTTGCCATCCGACCGGGCCTGTGTAACCTCGGCTGTGCACGGATGTCGCAAGGCGCGTCACGTCGCCTGCGTCATGACAACAACGAAAGTGCAAGAGGGGAGATGCTTCATGCGAGTTTCAGCTACCATTGCCATAGCCGCCTTGGCCGCCGCCGGTGCAGTGCTCGCGCTGCTGCCGCGCGCGCAGGCCGAATCGCAAATCGACCGCGGCAAATATCTGGTCGTCGTGGCCGGCTGCAACGACTGCCACACGCCGGGTTTTTTCTTTGGCAAGCCGGACATGGCCCGCTATCTCGGCGGATCGGATGTCGGTTTTGAAATTCCAGGCCTGGGCGTATTCAATGGCCGCAACATCACGCCGGACAAGGAAACCGGCATCGGCGGTTGGACGGACGAACAAATCGCCGCCGCGATTACGACCGGAAAGCGCCCGGACGGCCGCCAATTGGCGCCGATCATGAACTACGCCGCGTTCACCTACATGACGAAAGAGGACGTAGCGGCGGTGGTCGCGTATCTGCGCAGCATTCCGCCGGTGAAGAATGAGGTGCCCGGCCCGTTCAAGCCGGGCGAGAAAGTATCGATCTTCACGTTCCGCATTTTGCCGCCGGGTGAAATCGCGGCCCAGGCGCCGAAATAGCTGTCATGCGCGCGCAGCGGGCCGGGGCCGATCGCTCCGGCTCGCGTCAGCCGTCCTCTTTTCAGCAAGCCGCTTTGCCGCAAGTACCGACAGCGCTGACCATCGCCTGCAACGCGTGCGGTCCAGGATAGCCCAGGATCGCGAGATTGCCGACGATGAAGGATGGCGTCGCCTCCAGCCCGAGCGACGTCCCGAGATTGACGAGATTCTTCATCGTGCCGGTGATCTGGTCGCTGTCGCCGAGCGCGAGCAAGTTTTGTTTGTTCAAGCCCAAATCGGCGGCGACGTCGAGCGCGCGCGGGCCGTCGGTCGTGCCGCGCTGCGCATAAATCTTGCGATGAAATTCATAGAATTGCTCGGGCGTGCCCAGTTTCGCCACCGCGAGTTCGACGCGCGCGGCGCTGATCGAGGGAATGCCCAAGATCGGATAGGGCACCAGCACCAGCCGCAGTTCCTGGTCATGCTTGAGCATCTCGCCGAGATCGGCGGCCGCCAGCCGGCAGAAGGGGCAATTGAGATCGTAGAACTCGATCAGCGTTTCCTTGCCCTTGGGATTTCCCACCACGACTACGCCGGGCAGCCGGTCGATCGGTCCCAAAAGCCTGACTGTGTGATTGGGTAACCGCTGGCCTTCATCGCCGACCAGGGGATATTCGGCCTCGCTCGCTGCGCGGCGCGATTGCGCCAGCGCCGCGCCGAAGGAGGCGAGCGCGGTCGCAAGCAACAGCGTCGCAATAACCGCAACGTTTCCGAGTCGCGCCATCGCGGGAAACCGGATCATTGCGCCACCACGCCGCCCGGCGCGGTTTCCAGATTGAAAGCGGCGGCGAACAGCGCGCGCGTGTAGTCGGTCTGCGGATTCTTGAACAGCGTGGCGGCGTCGCCGGCCTCGACTACCTTGCCCTGGCGCATCACCAGGAGCCGGCTCGCCAGCGCAGCGACCACGCGCAGGTCGTGCGAGATGAACAGATACGTCAGGTCGCGGCGCTTCTGCAGGTCGCGCAGCAAATCGACCATTTGCGACTGGATCAGCATGTCGAGCGCGCTCGTCGGCTCGTCGAGCACGACGAAGGTCGGCTCCAGCACGATGGCGCGCGCTAACGCGATGCGCTGGCGCTGGCCGCCGGAAAATTCATGCGGAAAGCGAAAGCGCCAGGCCGGAGTCAAGGCCGACATCGGCGAGCGCACGCACGACGCGCTCGTCGCGCTCGCCTTCCGACATGGCGGGGCTATGGACCTGCAGTCCCTCCTTGATGATGTCGTCGACCGACATGCGCGGCGAGAGCGAGCCGTAAGGATCCTGAAACACGATCTGCATGTCGCGCCGGAACGGGCGCATCTGCTTGAAGCGCAGTCCTTGCAACTGGTTGCCCATGAAGACGATTGGGCCGTCCGAAGAGATCAACCGCAGCAGCGCAAGCCCGAGCGTGGTCTTGCCGGAACCGGATTCGCCGACCACGCCCAGCGTTTCGCCCTTGCGCAGCTCGACGCTCACGCCGTCGACCGCTTTGATATGGCCGACCACCTTGCGCAGCACGCCGCGCTTGATCGGAAACCAGACCTTCAGGTCGGTCGTCTGCAGTATCATCGGCGCGTTCGGCTGCGGCGGCGCCGGGTCGGGCTTTGGCTCGGCGGCGAGCAGCGCGCGCGTGTAAGGATGCGCCGGCGCGGCGAACACGCGCGCGACCTCGCCCTGTTCGACGATCTCGCCCTCCTTCATCACGCAGACTTTCTGCGCGATCTTGCGCACGATGCCGAGGTCGTGGGTGATGAACAGAAGCGACATGCCGAGCCGCTTCTGGATGTCCTGCAGCAGCTTGATAATTTGCGCCTGCACGGTGACGTCGAGCGCGGTGGTCGGCTCGTCGGCAATCAGCAGATCGGGCTCGTTGGCGAGCGCCATGGCGATCATGACGCGCTGGCGCTGACCGCCGGACAATTGGTGCGGATAACTGCCAAGCCGCGTCTCCGGTTCGGGAATGCCGACCTGGGTGAGCACTTCCAAGGTTCGCCGGCGAGCGGCGGCGCCGGTGAGCCCGCGATGCAGCAACAAAATCTCGCCGATCTGCTTCTCGATGGTGTGCAGCGGATTGAGCGAGGTCATCGGCTCCTGAAAGACGATGGTGATGTCGTCACCGCGCACTCTCCGCATTTCGCGCTCCGAGAGCGGCAGCAGATCGCGGCCCTTGAAGGTGATGCTGCCGGACGGATGATGCGCCGACGGGTAGGGCAGGAGCTTGAGGATCGACAGCGCCGTTACGGATTTGCCGGAGCCGGATTCGCCGACCAGCGCCATGGTCTCGCCCTGGCCGATGTCGAACGAGACGCGATCGACCGCCAGCGTTTGCCGCGAGCCTGTGCCGAAGGCGACGGAAAGATCGCGGATGGAGAGGAGGGGGGCGGTCATCGAAACGTCTTCCTCGGATCGAAGGCGTCGCGCACCGCTTCGCCGACGAAAATCAGCAGCGACAGCATCAGCGCGACAGTGAAGAAGCCGGTGAGCCCGAGCCAGGGCGCCTGCACGTTGGCCTTGCCTTGCGACAGCAGTTCGCCGAGCGAGGGCGAGCCGGGCGGCAGACCGAAGCCGAGAAAGTCGAGCGCGGTCAGCGTCATTACCGACGACGACATGATGAAGGGCAGGAACGTCAGCGTCGCCACCATCGCGTTCGGCAGCAAATGCCGGAACATGATGACGGCATTGGACACGCCGAGCGCGCGCGCCGCTTGGATATACTCGAAATTTCGCCCGCGCAGGAACTCGGCGCGCACCAATCCGACCAGCCGCACCCAGGAGAACAGCAGCAGTATCCCCAGCAGCACGAAGAAGCCCGGCACCAGCACGGACGAGATGATCAGCAGCAGGTAAAGCTCGGGCACCGAGGTCCAGATCTCGATGAAGCGCTGGAACAGAAGATCGGTCCAGCCGCCGAAATAGCCCTGCACGGCGCCGGCGGCGACGCCGACGATCGACGAGAACGCGGTCAGAATCAGGCCGAACAGCACCGAGATGCGGAAGCCGTAAATGAGCCGCGCCAGCACGTCGCGGCCCTGGTCGTCGGTGCCGAGCCAATTGTATTCCAGATCGCTGCAGCTCTTGAGGCCCTTGCGCTCGACCACCGACTTGCATTGCGCTTCGGTCAGCATCCAGGTCGGCGGCGAGGGCGCCGGCGTCGGCAGGTCGAGATTGTGCGTCGAGTAGGAATAGCGGATCGGCGGCCAGATCATGAAGCCGCCTTTGTCGGCGATCAGCTTCTGCAAATACGGGTCGCGATAATCCGCGGCGGTTTCAAAGTCGCCGCCGAACGTCGTTTCCGGATAGGTGAAGATCACAGGGAAATAGGACTTGCCGGCGAAGCTGACAAAGAGCGGCTTGTCGTTGGCGATGAATTCCGCGAACAGCGTGACGAAAAACAAAACCAGGAAAAGCCACAACGACCAATAACCGCGCCGGTTGGTCTTGAAATTCTGCCAGCGCCGTTTGTTGAGCGGCGACAGTGTGAACCAGCCGGGCGGCGGCGCGATGCCGAGCGGGCCGGTCGGCTCGGAGTCCGCGCTGAGCTTGCCCGGCACAAGCGCGGTCTTGCCATCCTTGCCGACTGCGGTGGGGTGGGTCTTGACGTCCAACTCACACCTCCCGCGTTTCGAAATCGATGCGCGGGTCGATCCAGGTATAGGTCAGGTCGGAGATCAGATTCACGATGAGCCCGACAAGCGCGAAGATGTAGAGATTGGCGAACACCACCGGATAGTCGCGGTTGAGCACGCTCTCGAAGCTGAGCAGCCCGAGCCCGTCGAGCGAGAAGATCGTCTCGATCAACAGCGCGCCGGCGAAGAAGGCGCTCACGAAGGCGCCGGGAAAGCCGGCGATCACCAGCAGCATCGCGTTGCGGAAGATATGCCCGTACAGCACCTGGGTTTCCGAGCAGCCCTTGGCGCGCGCGGTCAGGACGTATTGCTTGCGCAACTCTTCCAGGAACGAGTTTTTGGTCAGAAGCGTCATGGTGGCGAAGGCGGCAAGCGCCATCGACACGATCGGCAGCGTCAGATGCCAGAAATAATCGAGGATCTTCTGCCACCACGGAAACGTCGCCCAGCCGTCGGAGGTCAAACCGCGCAGCGGAAAGATATTGAAGAACGAGCCGCCGGCAAAAAGAATGATCAGCAGGATCGCGAACAGGAATCCCGGAATGGCGTAGCCGATGATGATCACGCCCGAAGTCCACATGTCGAACGGCGAGCCGTCCTGCACGGCCTTGCGGATGCCGAGCGGTATCGAGATCAGATAGCTCAGCAGCGTCATCCACAGCCCGAGCGAGATCGAGACCGGCAGCTTCTCCTTGATGAGCTGCAGCACGCTGACGTCGCGGAAGTAGCTCTTGCCGAAATCGAAGCGCACATAGTTCCACAGCATCAGGAAAAAGCGCTCGTAGGCCGGCTTGTCGAAGCCGAATTGCTTTTCCAGGCTCTTGATGAAGGCGGGATCGAGCCCCTGCGCGCCGCGGTATTTCGAATTGACGTCCATTTGCGCGCCGCTTTGCAGCGCGCCGCGCGAGCCGAAATCGCCGCCGGCGGAACCGGAGATGCGCGAGGTTGCGCCGGTATCGTTACCGGAAAGTTGCGCGATGACGCGCTCCACCGGGCCGCCGGGCGCGAACTGCACCACGACGAACGACACCAGCATGATCCCGAAGATGGTCGGGATCATGAACAGGATGCGGCGGATGATATAGGCGCTCATCGTGCCTTGCTGTCCTCGTTTCCCGGACGCGGTGTAGCGCGTAGCGATGCACCGCTGATCCGGGATCGTATTGAACGCGGCGTTTCTGACGATCCCGGGTCTGCAGCGCACCACTGCGTGTTGCGCTGCGCCCGGGAAACGTCTGTGCCTAGCAACATATTACCCCGCCCGCTGATTTTTCGCCGCCTTGTCTCGGTCATACCACCAAGTGTCCGGGATACCGCGGAAATAGCGTGGTTGTTCCGGCGGCCGGCCGAACACGTCCCAATACGCGATCCAGTGGGTAGGCTTGTACCAATGCGGGATCCAATAGCGCCCGGTGCGGATCACGCGGTCGAGCGCGCGGCAGGCCGTCACCAGTGCCGGCCGTGACGGTGCCGCGATGATCGTTTCGATCAGCGAATCGATCGCCGGGTCGGCCATGCCGGCGAGATTGTTGGAGCCTTTCAGCGCGCGGCTTGCGAGGAAAAATACGAACGCAGCGAGTCGCCAGGCGTGTCCGACAAGCTGAAACGATCGACGGTGAGATCGAAATCGAAACCGTCGCGGCGCGCGCGATATTGCACCGGATCCACCAGGCGCAACGACGCCTCGATGCCAAGCAGGCCCAGATTCTTGATGAAGGGCATGTGATGCGGCTGGAAGGTCGGCTCCTCGAGCAGAAATTCGATGACAATCGGCTCGCCGCCCGGCAGTACGCGCTTGCCGTCCTTGACGTCGCAGCCGGCATCTTTGAGAAGCTGCGAGGCCTTGCGCAGCAGCGCGCGGTCCTGGCCCGAGCCGTCGGACACCGGCGGCGCGTAGGGCTCGCCGAAAACTTCGTCGGGCACGCGCCGGCGGAACGGCTCGAGCAGGGCGAGCTCATCGGCGCCCGGCTTGCCGTTCGCCATCATGTCGGAGTTCTGAAACACCGAAATGGTCCGATCGTAGGAGCCCCACATCAGCGACTTGTTGGTCCATTCGAAATCGAAAGCGCAGCACAAGGCCTCGCGCAGTCTGGGATCGGCGAATTTCTTGCGCCGCGTGTTGATGAACCAGCCCTGCGCGCCGGAGGGCGTCTTGTCCGGAATGATGTCGCGTTTGACGCGGCCGTCCTTGAACGCCGGGAAATCGTAGCGCGTCGCCCAGGTGCGTGAGGTGAATTCCTCGCGGAACAGATAACTGCCGGCGGTGAAACCTTCGAAGCCGACTTCGCGATCGCGATAGTATTCGTAGCGCACGACATCGAAATTGTTCTGGCCGCGCGCCGCCGGCAGATCGGCGCCCCACCAGTCTTTCACGCGCTCATATTCGATGAACCGGCCGGCCTCGAAGCGGCCGACCTTGTAGGGGCCGGAGCCGAGCGGGGTGTCGAGCGTCGATTCGTCGAACGGCTTCTTAGCGTAATAGGCGCGCGAGAAAATCGGCAGGCCGGCGACGAACAGCGGCACGTCGCGCGCGCGGTTCGGCGCGAACGTCGCGACCACGCTCTCATCGTCATCGGCCTTGGCGCCGCTGAAATCGCGCAAGAGCTGGGTGATGATCGGATGGCCTTTCTCCTTGAGCATGTTGAGCGAGAAGGCGACGTCCTGTGCGGTCAGCCGCGTGCCGTCGTGGAATTTGGCTTCCGGCCGAATGAAGAATCTGTAGGTCAGCCCGTCGGCCGAGCGCCGCACTTTCGCGGCGGCAAGACCGTACATCGCATCCGGCTCGTCGCCCGAGCGCACCATCAGTGTGGCGAAGGTCAACTCCATTCCTTGGGCTGCGTCGCCCCTCAGGATGTAGCTGTTGAGCGAATTGAAAGTGAGGAAATTCTGATTGAATTGCCGCGACGGTCCGATTTGCGAGAAGGTGCCGCCTTTCGGTGCCTGCGGATCGACGTAGCTGAAATGCGCAAAATCGGCCGGGTAGGCGAGATCGCCGAAAGCCGATAGGCCGTGCGCTTCGATCTCGTCCGCGGCGCGAGCTCTTTTTGCATATGGGGGCGCCGCCGCCGCTGCGACGCCTGCCGTGAGCGTGAGAACGCGGCGGCGGGTCAGCATGCGCATGTCGCTCTGCGCAAGTCATTCCGGGGCGGCCCGAAAGGGCCGAGCCCGGAATCCATAACCACGCCCCGACGAAATAGCGCGAGGACTGCGGTTATGGATTCCGGACTCGCCGCTGGCGCGGCGATTCGGAATGCCCCTCGGTGCCAGTGCCAATTCACTGCCGGTTCCCGGTCTTCGCCGCCTTCTCTGCGTCCCACCACCACACGGTAAGAAAAGCCGGCGAGGCGTATTTCGGCAGCTCGGCGGGATGGCTGAAGCGGTCCCAGCGGGCGGTGCGGCTCTTGCCGTAAGTCCATTGCGGCACGACATAGTGATTCCATAACAGCACGCGGTCGAGCGCGCGCGTGGCGGCGACGAGATCCTCGCGGCTCTTGGCGAAAATGACTTGGTCGATCATCGCGTCGACCGCCGGATTTTTGATGCCGACGACATTTTGCGAGCCGGATTGGTCGGCGGCCTGCGATCCCCAATAGCCGCGCTGCTCGTTGCCGGGCGACAGCGATTCACCCCAGGATTGGGTGAGGATGTCGAAGTCCCAGTTGCGCAGCCGGTTCTCATATTGCGCCTCGTCCACGGTGCGCACCGTCACCGTTATTCCGATCCGGTCGAGCGAAGGCTTGTAGAACAAGAACACCCGCTCGAAGCTCGGCTCGGCGGCCAGGAACTCGACCGTGTACGGTTCGCCGGTCTTGGCGTCGACGAGCTTGCCGCCCCGCACCTCGTAGCCCGCTTCCTTGAACAGCCGCACCGCTTCGCGCAGGTTGTCGCGCACCGCCTGCGGATTGCCGCCGACCGGATTGGTAAAAGGCTTGGTGAAAACCTCGGGCGGGACCTTGTCGCGCACCGTTTCCAGGATCTCGAGCTCGCGCCCGGTCGGCAAGCCGCTCGACGCAAGCTCGGTGCCCTGAAAGTAGCTGGCGATGCGTGAATATTGCCCGAAGAAGATCTGCTTGTTCATCTCCTCGAAATCGAACGCGTAGTTGAAAGCGAGCCGCACCCGCGGGTCCTGGAATTTCGGCCGTCGGATATTGAAGGCGAACGCCTGCATGATGCCGAAACTGTTGATCGGGAATTCTTCCAGGATGACACGCTTCTCCTTGACGGCGGGGAAGTCGTAAGCGGTCGCCCAGTTCTTGGCGCTGTTCTCGGTGCGCCAATCGATCGTGTCGGCCTTGAACGCTTCCAGCGCGACCGTCGTGTCGCGGAAATATTCGAAGCGCAGCTCTTCGAAATTGTTGGTGCCGATCGCGACATTGAGATCCTTGCCCCAGTAGTCCTTCACCCGCTCGAACACGATGTTGCGGCCGGGCTGGAACTCCTTGATGCGATAGGGCCCGGAACCGAGCGGCGGCTCGAGCGTGGTCGCGGTGATGTCGCGCTTCTTGCCGTTCTTGTCGGTGCCTTCCCAATAATGCTTGGGCAGGACATGGAGCTGGCCGACGATCTGCGGCAACTCGCGATTGCCCGGGCCATCGAAGGTAAAGGTGACCTCGCGGTCGCCGGTCCTTTCCAGCTTCACCACATGGCGGTAATAGGCCGCGTAACGCGGATTGTTCTTCTTGAACACCTCGAAGGAATAGATCACGTCCTCCGCCGTCACCGGCTTGCCGTCATGCCAGCGCGGTTCGCTGCGCAGCCGGTAGGTGGCCGAGGAGAAATCCTCCGCGTGGTTGACCGCTTCCGCAAGCAGGCCGTATCCGGTCGAGACTTCGTCCAGCGCCGAGACCAGGAGCGTGTCGTAGATCAATTCGACGCCGGCCGCTTCCACGCCTTTGACGCCGCTCACGACGCTGTTGAAATTGTCGAAGGTGCCGATCACCGCCTCGCGCACCGTACCGCCTTTCGGCGCCGCCGGATCGACATAGTCGAAGTGCGGAAAGTTCGGCGGATATTTCAGGTCGCCGAACAGCGACAGGCCGTGGCGCCACTTTTTGCCCGCGGTCGGGTCTTGCGCCAGCGCGGCCTCGACGAAAGCGGGGAAGGGCAGCCGCCCGGCGCCAAAAGCGAACAGAGCGGTCGTGAGCAAGGTTCGGCGATCCAAGAGTCGGCTCCAATAAATTGCGCGCCCCCAAATGCGGTGTGCGCGATCAGTAGAGCATGATCCGGAAAAAGCCTGCCCTCGGACTTGATCCGAGGGTGGTTACCGATTTTCCGAAAAGATCATGCTCCATCAAAAATCTAGAGCGCGACAACGATTCAACTTGAAACCATCGCGCTCTAGCGCTCACGACCAAGGCCGCTGATTATGTACTTTTTGCGAGCGGCGCCAGTGCCCCTCGTTCCGAAGTTTGCAAACAGTTAGCCGCACGCTTTGTGCGAATTTCGAAAACAAAACGACACTAGCAAACTTATGATTCTAGTGCGGTTTTCGGATTCGAAGTTCCTGCCTAGTTTGCCGCTTGCTGTTAGGAACTTCAAATCCGCCGCACTGGGCACGCTTCCATGCCGCGACGAAATGCGCTTCACATCCGCGTGCGGGCGCCGGAAAACGCCGCAGCGTTAACGCAAACAGAACCGGGAGGTTGCCGAACAGTAATGTTCGGCTCGGCTCCGGCTACTTCTTTTCCGACTCGCCTTCCTTCTGCGCGGTGGGCAGCGGCAGCGGACTCTTCGACAGCGAATTGAGATACACGATCACGTCGGCGCGCTGCTTCTCGTTCGAAAGGCCGGCAAAGGTCATGGCGGTGCCGGGCACGTCGGCGCGGGGATCCTTGAGCCACTTGTCGAGCTCGTCGAAAGTCCAGGTGCCGCTGCCCTTCGCCTTCAATGCGGCCGAGTAGTTGAAGCCGGGCTTGGAGGCGATCTGGCGTCCGACCACGCCGTAAAGATCGGGGCCGACCTTGGGGCCCTGGCCTTCTTGGAAGTTGTGGCAGGCGCCGCACTGCTTGGCGACCTGGGCGCCGTGTTCGACCGAGGCACTGGCCAGAAGCGTTTCGATCGGCACTTCGGCCGCCTTGGCGGCTTCGCCGTGGCCCGCCTTTTCTTCCTTGACGGCGACCTCGTAGCCGGGCTTGGCCGGCGCCGGCGAATAGAAAATCGCGCCGCTGGCCAGGTGGATGGCCATCAGGACCAGGCAGGTTCCCAGCAGGGCGCCGAGATACTTGTTGATTTCGAAGGAATTCATCGGGAAATGGCTCCGCAGCGGCGAAGGAGGGGCGGCGCAGAAATAGCCGGTTTGCCGCGCGTCTTGCAACCCGTATAAGCGCACGCCGCACAAGCGGTTCGGGGCAGCGCCAAAGCGATGGCCGATACGCTCATTCTCATTCCCGCCCGCATGGCGGCGACCCGCCTGCCGGGCAAGCCGCTCGCCGATATCGCGGGCCTGCCGATGATCGTGCATGTGCTGCGCCGGGCCGAGGCCGCCGGCGTCGGACCGGTCGTGGTGGCGACGGATTCGCCCGAAATCGAAGCCGCCGTGCAAGAGGCCGGCGGGCGCGTGGCGATGACCCGCGCCGACCACACCTCAGGCTCGGACCGCGTGTTCGAGGCGCTCGGCATCGCCGATCCAGCCGGCCGGACGAAGCTGGTCGTCAACGTACAGGGCGATCTGCCGACGCTGGCGCCGGCCGACATTACCGCAGCAGTGGCGCTGCTCGCCGACGAGGCCGTGGATATCGGCACCGTTGCCGCCGAAATCACCCGCGCCGAGGAGCGCGACGATCCGAGCGTGGTCAAGGTGGTCGGCAGCCCGGTTGGGCGGGGGCGCTTGCGCGCCCTCTACTTCACCCGCGCCACCGCGCCTTACGGCGAGGGGCCGCTGTATCATCACATCGGCCTTTACGCCTATCGCCGGCGGGCGCTCGAGCGTTTCGTCGGCTTGCCGCCGTCGCCGCTCGAGAAGCGCGAGAAGCTCGAGCAGTTGCGCGCGCTCGAAGCCGGCATGCGTATCGACGTCGCCATCGTCGAGTCGGCGCCGCTCGGCGTCGATACACCGGAGGATTTGGCGCGCGCGCGCGCCATGCTATCGAAGCGCTCATGAAACGAGCTAAGAAAATCGCATTCCAGGGCGAGGCGGGGGCCAATTCCCATATCGCCTGCATCCAGGCCTTTCCGGCCTACGAGCCGCTGCCGTGCCCGACCTTCGAGGACGCGTTCGTGGCGGTGCGGACCGGGCGCGCCGCGCTGGCGATGATCCCGATCGACAATTCGGTCGCCGGGCGGGTCGCCGACATCCACCATTTGATGCCGACGTCGGGCCTGCACATCGTCTCCGAGTGGTTTCTGCCGGTCCAGCATCAGCTCATGGCGCCCAAGCGCGCGAGCCTGAAGACCATCAAGACAGTCGAGAGCCATGTGCATGCGCTCGGCCAGTGCCGCAATATCATCCGCGGACTGCGGATCAAGCCGGTGGTCGCCGCCGACACGGCCGGCGCGGCGCGCGAAGTGGCGGAAGCGGGCGACATCACGCGCGCGGCGCTCGCGACCAAGCTTGCCGCCAAGATCTACGGCCTCAAGATCCTGCAGAAGGACGTGGCCGACGCCAAGCACAACACCACGCGCTTCGTCATCCTCGCGCGCAAGCCGAAATGGGCGAGCCGCAAGGAGCCGCTGGTGATGACGACTTTCGTTTTCCAGGTGCGCAACATTCCGGCCGCGCTCTACAAGGCGCTCGGCGGCTTTGCCACCAACGGCATCAACATGACCAAGCTGGAAAGCTACATGGTCGACGGCAATTTCGCCGCCACCCAGTTCTATGCCGATGTGCAAGGCCACCCAAAAGACCGGGCGCTCGAACTGGCGCTTGAGGAGCTCGCCTTCGTCTCGCAGCCGAAGTCGCTGAAGATTTTGGGCGTCTATCCCGGCCACCAATTCCGTGAGACATTTAGGTAGCGTATGATTCCCATAAATTGGCATCATTCCGCGGGAGGGGACTGACCGGCTTCAAAAACGATCGTGCGGGGAGGGCGACCTCCGATGCGCGGCGGTGTCGCCTCGGCCGGATGCGAGTGGCTTTGCCGATTGCAACTGTCTTGGCGGGTTGCGACTGCGTCAGCCGGGCGACCAGGGAATACAGGCGATGAGCACCAACGAAGAACCGAAGATTTGGCGGACGTTG
Organism: uncultured Alphaproteobacteria bacterium; assembly: GCA_963845075.1. Taxonomy (GTDB): domain Bacteria; phylum Pseudomonadota; class Alphaproteobacteria; order Rhizobiales; family Xanthobacteraceae; genus BOG-931. The sequence continues at coordinate 44,876 of CAWJRE010000038.1, forward strand.
CATTTGAAATTCACGCTTCACGGGGCGGATTCCGAGCAGCTCTCCTCGATGATGCGCGCCGCGGCACCGTTCTATCAGATGTTCGGCACCGCGCATTTTCGCTTGCTGCGCAACGCCGACGATCCGACGAAATTCATTCAGGTGATCGAATACGAAACGCCGGAATCGTTCGAGCTCAACCGCCAATCGCTGGCGAGCGACGCGCGCTTCCAAGCCTATCTGCAAATGTGGCGCGCGATGCTGCCCGGCGCGCTCGAAGTGGATGTGTATCAGGAGATTTAGCCCTCCTCCCGCTCGTCCCCGCGAAGGCGGGGCCAAAAAGCGCCGTTCACCGAGCTGCCGACAAGCGGTGTTGACGTCGCTGAGCAAGTCCGCCGCAAGCACGTCAGGCGCGCCTGCGTTTGCAAAGTTCGAGCAAGAAGGCCGCCCACGAGGGTCTCGCAGGCGGCCAGTCCATCGGAACGCTTGCCCTTTTGGCCGGGTTGTTAGCCGCCGGAGCGCGGGTCTTGCGGCGCCGCTTCGGATGAGTTGGTGCCGCCAACAGGGGCGCTGGCCGAATTCCTTGGTGCACAGGTCAGCGAAGACCACGAGGCCGTCCTGCGTGTAGGTCTTGGTCAGACAGGTGCAGGGCCCAGGCGTAGGGGTCGCAATCGGGCCAGAGACAGCCCCCACCGGCGCCAACCCTCCGTACACGCCGTACCCGTAACCGGGCCAGTACCAGCGGTGATGATAGTAGCCCCAATGACGCCAATGATTCCAATGACTCCAGTGATTCCAATGGCCCCAACGGCCGGGACGATAGAAGCTGCTGTGGCCGAAGTGGACCGAAGCCGCCACCGCCCATGCGGCCGAAGCCACCGCCGTGACCGCCACCGAAACCGCCGCCGCCGAACCCGTGGGCATCGGCCGCGCTCGAGGCAAGGGCAGAAACGGCAATCGTGGCCGCAGTTGCGAGAGTGAGGATGACTTTGCGTGACATGGTTGGTTCTCCATGGGGTTGAAAGGTACGATACCCATGGGTCGCCGGAGCTTTGAGAAAGGTTCACGGCGGTCGTGCGCAAATCGCCGCGAGCCATCGTTACGGCGGACACAAACATGCGGTTACTGCTTGCCGGACTGATTGGAGCGATAGGCGGGGCGGCGATAGTGGCTTCCGGCCCGCGATTTCACGTCGGCTCCATTTTCTTCGATGGTTTCGCCGGCTACGGAGGAGCAGCCATTGCAGGCGCCCTCGCTGCGGTCCTTATTGGCTGGGCCCTTCGCAAGGAGCTGGGCTGGTAGGTTAAAGTGTGGCTTGCAATCCCGCGGCATGGCGAAGATCGGCGCCACGGAAACTAGAGCGTCCGGCCCCTAAATCGTCTGGTTGTATTCCCCGACTTCCTTGTGGGTGCGCAGCACGGCGTCGACCGATTTGAACATCTCGCGCATGCGCGCTTCCGACACCGGGCTTTCGACGACCACCACCAGCTCCGGCTTGTTGGAGGATGCGCGCACGAGGCCCCACGTGCCGTCCTCGACCGTCACCCGCACGCCGTTGACGGTGACGAGATCGCGGATCGGCTGGCCGGCGACCTTGCCGCCCTTCTGCTTCTCCGCCTCGAAATGCTTCACCACCGCGTCGACCACGCCGTATTTTTCCTCGTCGGCGCAATGCGGCGACATGGTCGGCGACGACCAGGTTTTCGGCAGCGCGTTTTTCAGGTCGGCCATGCTCTTTCCCGGATTACGGTCGAGCATGTCGCAGACGGCGAGCGCGAAGATCAGGCCGTCGTCATAGCCGCGGCCGAACGGCTTGTTGAAAAAGAAATGACCGGATTTTTCGAAACCGGCCATGGCGCCGATCTCGTTGACCCGCCGTTTCATGTAGGAATGCCCGGTCTTCCAATAATCGGTCTTGGCGCCGTTCTTGATGAGCACCGGATCGGTCATGAACAGGCCGGTTGATTTCACGTCGGCGACGAACAGCGCGTTCTTGTGCTGGCTCGAAATGTCGCGCGCCAGCATGACGCCGACCTTGTCGGCGAAAATCTCCTCGCCCTCGTTGTCCACCACGCCGCAGCGGTCGCCGTCGCCGTCGAAGCCGAGCGCGACGTCCGCCTTGTTGGCCAGCACGGCGTCGCGCATGGCGTGCAGCATCTTCATGTCTTCGGTGTTCGGATTGTAGTTCGGGAAGGTGTGGTCGAGGTCGCAATCGAGCCGCACCACTTCGCAACCGACCGCCTCCAGCACTTGCGGCGCGAATGCGCCGGCCGTGCCGTTGCCGCAGGCGCAGATCACTTTCAGATGGCGTTTGAGCTTTGGCCGGTCGGTCAGATCGGCAATGTAGCGGGCCGGAAAATTCTCCACGAACGTGTAGGCACCGCCTTCTTTGCTCTGGTAACGGCCGTTGAGCACGATCTCCTTGAGCCGCGTCATCTCGTCGGGCCCGAAAGTGAGCGGCCGGTTGGCGCCCATCTTCACGCCGGTCCAGCCGTTGTCGTTGTGCGAGGCCGTCACCATGGCGACGCACGGCACGTCGAGCGCGAACTGCGCGAAATAGGCCATCGGCGTCACCGCAAGTCCGATGTCGTGCACTTTGCAGCCGGACGCGAGCAGTCCGTTGATCAGCGCCATTTTGATCGAGGCCGAATAGGAGCGGAAATCGTGCCCGGTGACGACTTCGGGCCGCGCGCCGAGCTCATGGATGAGCGTGCCGAGGCCCAGCCCCAACGCCTCGACACCCATCAGATTGATCTCGCTGCCGAACAGCCAGCGCGCGTCGTATTCGCGAAAGCCGGTGGGTTTCACCATCGGTTCGGATTCGTACGCGTACGTATTCGGCTTCAAGTGCGGCTTGGGCTTGGGAAACATGCGGGCCTCGGGTCGAAATGCGATCGGCGAAATGGCGAATGACGCGTAGCAGGAGCGGATAGGGAAATGGCGAATTGGAGATAACGGTTCCACGATCATTTTACTATTGGCATCGCCGCTCTCCCGCTCTCGCCGCTTCTCGCTCGTGTTCGCCATTTTGCAATTCGCCACGCGCTCTTTTCCGGCCCTTGTGGCGCGGTCCCAGCGTAACCTTTCGAATTCACCATCTTGGGCTTTACTCGATTCAAATGCTGGCCAATCCGGCAACGATCATCTACTGGAATCACGGGGATGGAGAGAAAGTAACCGGCAAAAAGGGCCTTTCCGATGGGTTCCAGATCGTGGTTATTTTCTGACGGCGAAATATGCGCCGCCGCCCTTCTCTCGCCGCATTGTTTTCCGACACCGCCACACGCCGCAAATCGGCGTGTTTACCATCTGCGGCTATCGCATATTGGAAAGAAGGTCCGGAGGGGTTGCCCGAGCGGTCGAAGGGTTACCCGGATGAATAGAATCCATACCGCCGGGCTCAGCATAGTCATGAGCCGCGCGGGCGATGCGAGCGCCCGCAAGCCTGCCTAGACGGCGGGATTTCAGCGCGGCAGACCGATTAATCGCAGCTTTCGCTGATTTGAACGGGTCATCTTGCGCGGCCCCGACGGCCGCACGACAGAGAGGATTTTTTCGACGCATGGCGTTCCGCGTATTTCACATGTGTTGCTTGGCGCGATGAATTTGATTTTCACGCTCGCCTTCCGCAATCTTGTTCATGACCGCCTTCGGCTGATCGCAACGGTTGTTGGGATCGTCTTTTCGATCGTGCTCGTCACCGTTCAGCTCGGCGTGTTCTTGAGCTTCGAGCGCATGGTCACGACCATGATCGATCATGCCGACGCCGATTTCTGGATCGTGCCGTCGGAAACCCGCAGCTTCGAGGAATCCTCGTTGCTGTCGGGGCGGCAGCGCCTGCAAGCTTTGTCGGTGGACGGCGTCACCTCGGTCACGCCGCTGGTCGTCGGCTACGCATCCTGGCGCAAGCCGAATGGCGGCGCTTCCACGCCGGTGCTCGTCGTCGGCGCACCCACCAACGCCGCCGGCTTGCAGCCCTGGAATGTGGTCGAAGGCTCGGTCGACGATCTGTCGACGCCCGACGCGGTCGCGATCGACCGCTCCTATTTCGAACAGCTCGGCATCGCCCAGATCCGCCAGCGCGCCGAGATCAATAATCAGAAAGCGCGCGTGGCCGTGGTCACGAACGGCATCCGTTCGTTCACCACCACGCCGCATGTGTTCGCTTCGCTCGATCGCGCCCGCACCTACCTCGGCGTGCCGCCGAACCGCGCCAATTATTATGTCGTGCGCATCGCGCCGAACGCCAATGCCGCCGTGGTGCGCAGCCTGCTCGCGGGCACATTATCCGACGCCGAGGTGCTGACGCCCGACGAATTCCGCCATCGCACGCGCCTGTTCTGGCTGTTCGATACCGGCGCCGGCGCGGCGCTCCTCGGCAGCGCCATTCTCGGCATCATTGTCGGCACCATCATCGTCGCGCAGACGCTCTATTCGAGCACCAAGGACCACCTGAAAGAATTCGCCACGCTGCGTGCCATCGGCTCGGCGCGCCGATACATCCTCAAGGTCATTCTCGCGCAGGCGCTGATCAGCGCGGCGGTCGGCTTCTCCATCGCCGTGTCGATCGATCTGTCGCTCGTGAAAATGACGCGCGATGCGGCACTGCCCATCGTGATGTCTCCGGAGCTGAGCGTCGGCCTGTTCGTGCTGACGATCGCCATGTGCGCGATCGCGGCCGTCGCCGCCATCCGGGTCGTCACCCGCATCGACCCCGTCCTGGTATTCGCGCAATGACCCAAACAATGATCGAAGCGAACGAGATCCGCATGGCGCTCGGCGAGGGCGCCGGCCGCGTCGAAGCGCTCAAGGGCATCAATCTGTCGCTCGCCGGCGGCGAACTGACGCTGCTGATGGGCCCGTCCGGCAGCGGCAAGACCACGCTTCTGTCCGTGCTCGGCTGCATGCTGTCACCGACAAGCGGCAGCGTGAACATTCGCGGCCGCGCCATCACCGGCCTCGACGCCGAAGACTTGGCGCAGGTGCGCCGCGAGAATATCGGCTTCGTGTTTCAGTCCTATCATCTGTTTCCGACGTTGACCGCGGCTGAAAATGTGCGCCTGTCGCTCGATGTGCGCGGCGATCGCTCGCCGCAGGCGCGCGTGAAGGCGAACCAGGCGCTCGCCACTGTCGGCTTGGCGCACAAGGCCGGCTCATTTCCGCGCGCGCTCTCCGGCGGCGAGCAGCAGCGCGTCGCGGTCGCGCGCGCCATCGTCGGCGATCCGTCGGTGATTCTCGCGGACGAGCCGACTGCGGCGCTCGACAGCGAAAACGGCCAGGCAGTGATGACGGTGTTGGCCGAGCTCGCCAAGGATCCATCGCGCGCCATGTTCATCGTCACGCACGATCCGCGCATCATGCCGTTCGCGGATCGAATCCTTCGCATCGAAGACGGCCGGATCGTCGACGATCAACGCGGCGGCGCCAATGTCCGCGCCCTTCGTCCTCTGAAATACGCGAGCTAAGTGGGGAGTCAGCATGTCCATGACAACGAAAAGTTTGGCGCTCACGGCGGTGATCGCCTCGAGCATTGCGGTGATGGCGGCGGACTCCGCGCCGCGATCGCGCGCCGATGAACTGCGTCCCGCCGCGCCGGGCTCGGCGACACAAGGTAGCTGCAGCGCAAAGCGCGAGCGGCCAGGGTTCTTCCGCACAAGGCACTTGGGATGCGGTGACGCTCGGGCGGATCGAGCCGCGCTTGGGCGAGATCAAGATCACAGCGCCGCTGCCGGGCGGGCGCATCGCCGAAATTCTGGTCAAGCCGAACGAGGAAGTGTTCGCCGGCGAGCTGTTGGCGCGCCTCGACGACGAGGAAGCGCTGGCGCGCGTTGCCGAGGCCGAGGCGCAGGTCGCTTTGCACAAGCGCGCGCGCAACGATCAGTCGGCGCCGGCGGCTTCGGCGGATCGGCGCAAGGCCGAGGACGCCGCCGCCGATGCGGAGCGTGCTCTGGCCGATGCGCACGCGGCGCTCGATAAGACCACCGCCGACTGGCGGGCGAACCGCGCGACGCGCGCCGATCTCGACGCGGCGCGCACCGCTCTCTCGCGCGCGGAAGATCGCCTGCGCGAGCGGCGCGATGCGCTCGTGAAATTGCGCGCCTCCGCCGACACGCCGCTGCCGACCCGCCTGGAAGGCGAGCTCAACGTCGCGCAAGCCGAATGGCGCGTGGCGCAGGCGGCGCTGGAGAAAACCCAGATCCGCGCGCCGGCCGACGGCGTGGTGCTGCGGGTCGATGCCAAGAACGGGGAACTGGCGGTCCCGGCGGCGGGCCCGCCGATCATGAGCATCGGCGACGTCTCGGCATTGCGCGTGCGCGCCGAGGTGAACGAGCAGGATCTCGGCCGCATCCGGGTCGGGCAGGCGGTGCTGGTGCGGGCCGGCGCGTTCCACGGCCGCGAATTCGACGGGCGCGTCTCCTCGATCGCGCGCGTGGTCGGGCCGAGCCGGATCAATTCCGGCGATCCGCGCAAGTTCAGCGATGTCGACGTGCTCGAGGTGCTGGTCGATTTGCCCAATCCCGGGCCGCTTGTCGTCGGCGAACAGGTCGACGTCTATTTCAGGTCGGACCGCTCCGAGCAGGTCGAGACGCAGTAGAGTTTGTGGGCCCCCGGGCCGCTCGTTTGATCGGAGCACACTGCCCGTCACTGGATGAAAGCGGTCACCGGGAAGCCGATGTACCACACCAACGTCTTCCACAGCTGGTACTTGTCCGGCGGCAGCATGGTGAATGGCTGACACGATTCCAGCGCGTCGACCACGCTTACCATCAGCGCCCGCTGCTTCGCCGACGGGGCCGGCACGAGCAGACGGGGCCGAGATGAAAGCGAGCCGTCCTGGTTGAAGGCCATGTGCACCCTGATGATGACCTTGTCGTTGGCTCCAATGCCAACTGGCCGCTTCGAACATGAAATGAGACGCTCACGGAACGGTAGGGTGAAGTCTTCGCCAGCTTCGTGGCCGAGGCCGCCAAGCGGTCCGCCTTGCTTCGTATACTCCGCGACCATTTCAGCGAAGTTGGGTTGCTCCGGTGTCGGTTCGTCCGGCTGAGGCGGGGTAGGCTGCGCGTCGGGCGGCTCGTTCTCTTTTTCGAGCTCGGCGCGCATTAGGTCGGCCTGCGGCGCTTCTGGCGGAGAAAGGGGCTGGGCGGCCGCCATTTTGGTCTTTTGCTGCTCTGTTGCGCGCTCCGTCCGCGGTTTGGGCGGCGGCGCCTGGGTGACGGGCGCTTGGCCGTTGGCAGAGGACGATGACGTCGTCATTGGCCCGAAGCCCGGGGCGTCTTTCAGCTGCACCACCTCCACCTCCATCGCCTGGGGCGGTGGTGGCTGCAAGGTATAGGCGGCGACAAGCACGCCCCCGAGCAAGGGAGCCGCATGGGCAAGCATCGAAACGACGAGCCCAGGTCCAATGAATCGCTTCAATGGGCCAATGTATCGGTTCAATCCATTCATGCAGGGTTTTGAGTCGACACCGCCCCCAGGCTAGCCGGCATCATACCGGCTACCCCCAAAAATTGTCATTTGTATTGGTGGCGCGTTTCTGATGTAGCGGCGGCGAGTGTGAAATTTGCCACACATTCGTCCGCTCAAGCTGGACCCGGCAGAACGATACGGCCAGCCGGATCCCCATGGCGCGGGAATGAGCGGATAAAGTCCACACGGTCAGACTTATCCCGCCCGCGGCTTGGCGCGCCGGGTCGGCGGCGCGGCGATCGGATCGTCGGGCCACGGATGCTTCGGATAGCGCCCGCGCATCTCGGTGCGCACAGCCGCATAGCTGCCGCGCCAGAAGCCGGGCAGGTCGCGCGTCGTTTGCACCGGACGGTGCGCGGGTGAGAGAAGCTCGATGACGAGTGGAATTCTTCCGCCGGCGATCGCCGGATGGCGATCAAGCCCGAACAATTCCTGCACGCGGATCGCTATTTTTGGTCCGCCTTCCGCCTCGTAGTCGATGGCCGCCTGCGTGCCCGTGGGCGCGGCGAAATGCGTCGGCGCTTCGGCGTCGAGCCGCCGCTGCAGCGGGTAGGGGAGGCGCGCGGTCAGCGCCGAAGCAAAATCATCCGCCGAGAGTTCAGTCAGCGCCGTCTTGTTGTAGAACAGCGACGCAAGCCAATCGGTGTCGGCGGCGAGCGCCGCGTCCGACAGGTCCGGCCATTCGTCGCCTTCGGCCGTGCGCAAGAACATGACGCGGTCGCGCCATTGCCGCAGCGCTTTGCTCCAAGGCAAACGCTCGATCCCGAGCCGCGCTACGCCTTGCGCAAGGATGCGCGCACTCCCTTCGTTTGTTTCAACCGGCATCGGCTGCTCGCCCAGCGTGATGGCGCCGAGCCGCCGCTGCCGGCGTGCGCGCAGGCTCGCGCTCGCTTGATCGAACGTCACCTCATCGCGTGTGCCGATGCGGTCGGCGAAACGCGCTTCGATCTCATCAGGTGTGATCGGCGCGGCCAGCAGAATGCGGCCCGCCGCCGCGCTGCCGGTCATTTCGGCGACCGCGAGAAAAGGGTCGCGCGCCAGCGGCGAGGCGGCATCGACATTCGCGCCACGGCCATTGACGAGCAAAAACGCGCCCGTCCCGCCGCCGCGGTTTTTCGCGATCCGTTCGGGGTATGCGAGGGCGAGGATCGCGCCGACCGACAACTCTTCTCCTCCTGTACCTTGCGACTTCGCCTCCTCCGCCCAGCGCGCCGCCATGGCACGCGCGTCGCGCGCGCGGGGCGAGCGGTCGCGGCGCAAATTGTCCAAGCGATGGGTGAGATCGACATCGTCACCGCCGAGTCCGCGCTCGCCGATCAGCACCGCGATTTCGGCTGCGTCGAGCGCGGCGCCAAAGGCCGCGGCATCGACCACCATGCGCGCAAGCCGCGGCGGCAGCGGCAGTTGCCGCAGCTTCTGTCCTTCATCGGTGATGCGCCCATCGGTGTCGATGGCGCCAAGCTCCGCCAGTAAGGCCTTTGCTTCCGCGAGCGCCGGGCGCGGCGGTGGGTCGAGAAAAGCAAGTTGCTCGGGCGTCGAACCCCAGGCGGCAAGATCAAGCGTGAAGGACGAAAGATCCGCCGACAGAATTTCCGGCCGCGCAAACGGCTCGAGCGACGCGGTCTGCGGCTCGTCCCACAGCCGGTAACAGATGCCCGGCTCGATGCGGCCGCCGCGGCCGCGCCGCTGATCGGCCGCCGCGCGCGACACCCGCACGGTCTCGAGCCGCGTCACGCCGACATCCGGCTCGAAGCGCGGCACGCGCGCGAGGCCGGAATCGACGACGATGCGCACGCCTTCGATGGTGATCGAAGTTTCGGCGATCGATGTCGCCAGCACGATCTTGCGGCGGCCCGGCGCGGCGGGCGCAATCGCGCGGTCCTGCTCGTCGCCGGCGAGTGCCCCATAGAGCGCGACCACGTCGATGTCTTTGCCGAGCCGTCCTTCGAGCTGCGCCGCCGTGCGGCGGATTTCGGCCGCGCCGGGCAGAAACGCCAGCACCGAACCCGCGTCCGCGCGCACGGCCCGCGCGATCGCATCCGCCATCTGCGGCTCGATCGGGCGCGGATCGCGGCCGAGATAGCGCGTCTCCACCGGAAAGGCGCGCCCCTCGGAAGCGATCATCGGCGCATCGCCCAAAAGCTTCGCCACGCGCGCGCCGTCGATGGTTGCCGACATGACGACGAGCCGCAAATCCTCGCGCAAGCCTTGTTGCACATCGCGCGCCAGCGCGAGCCCGAGATCGGCGTCGAGCGAGCGCTCATGGAATTCGTCGAACAGGACCGCGGCGACGCCTTCGAGCATCGGGTCGTCGAGAACGAGCCGGGTGAATACGCCCTCGGTGACGATCTCGATCCGCGTGCGCGCCGACACTTTCGAGCCGAAGCGCACGCGCAGGCCCACGGTCTCGCCGACCTTCTCGCCCAGCGTCTTGGCCATGCGCTCGGCGGCAGCCCGCGCCGCCAGCCGGCGGGGTTCCAGCACTAGGATGCGCCGGCGTTTTAGCGCGTTAGCCGCTGCCCAGGCTTCCTCCGCCAGCACAAGCGGCACGCGCGTGGTCTTGCCGGCGCCCGGCGGGGCCACCAGCACGGCGGTATTGCGCGCGCGCAAAGCCGCCGTGAGTTCCGGCAAGGCCGCATCGATCGGCAGTGGCGAGGCGAAGTTCATGGCCACATCATTCCCCAATATCGTCATTGCCGGACCTGATCCGGCAATCAATGGGGCCGTGCCGCGTATGGACCCCCGGGTCAAGCCCGGGGGTGACGCATGAGAGAAGATGCAGGCCGTAGTTATCCACCGGAGCGTGCCAATTCGTTCGAATAGACTATATAAAGTCCATCATGCCCGCCGCTCATAAGTCCAAGCCTGCCGCCGCCAAGGCGGCCGCTCCGGTCGCTGCCAAGCCGCTGAAGAAAGGCGATCACGTCTTTCTGGTCGACGGTTCCGGCTACATTTTCCGCGCCTATCACGCGCTGCCGCCGATCAACCGCAAGTCCGATGGGCTCCAGCTCAATGCGGTGTTCGGCTTCTGCAACATGCTGTGGAAGCTCCTGCGCGATATGAAGCCCGAGGAGCGGCCGACCCATTTGGCGGTGGTGTTCGACAAGTCGGAGAAGACCTTCCGCACCGAAATGTATCCCGACTACAAGGCGCACCGGCCCGATCCGCCCGACGATCTGCGGCCGCAATTCAAATATGTGCGCGAAGCCGTGCAGGCCTTCGATCTTCCTTGCCTGGAGCAGGACGGCTTCGAGGCCGACGACCTGATCGCGACCTATGTGCGCGAAGCCCACGAAGTCGGCGCGACCGCCACCATCGTGTCGTCCGACAAGGACCTGATGCAGCTCGTCACCGACGGCGTCATCATGTTCGACACCATGAAGGACAAGAAGATCGGCCGCGCCGAGGTGATCGAGAAATTCGGCGTGCCGCCGGAAAAGGTCATCGAGGTGCAGGCGCTGATCGGCGATTCCACCGACAACGTGCCGGGCGTGCCCGGCATCGGCGTCAAGACCGCGGCGCAGCTCATTGTCGAATATGGCGATCTGGAAACGCTGCTGTTCCGCGCGCCCGAGATCAAGCAGGAGAAGCGTCGGCAGACGTTGATCGACAACGCGGAAGCCGCCCGCATCTCGAAGAAGCTCGTCACGCTCGACGATCATGTAAAGCTCGATGTGCCGATCGGCGATCTCGCCGTGCACGAGCCCGATTACAAAAGGCTGATCGGCTTCCTCAAGGCGATGGAATTCAACGGCCTGATGCGCCGCGTCGCGGAATTCGCCAGCGTCGATCCCGGCGCGATCGAGGCGGAAGCGCGGTTTGCCGGGCACACCGGCGCCAACGCGGACGCTTTTCCCTCTCCCTTTGTGGAAGAGGACGCTGCGCCGGGCGAGGGGGCTGGTGCCGCACCGCTTGCCGAAGCTACGCCGCCACGCGCCGCGCGCAGTGCCGGAGCAGAATTATCGCTCCCGCTCACCGGCGGCGGCATGGCGCCGCGACCGGCGCCGGCCGGCGACCGCAGCGGCAATTTCGTCTCGACGCCGCAGACACTGGCGGCCGCGCGCACCGAAGCGGCGCGCAGCGCCAAATTCGAGCGCAGCACATACGAAACCGTGCGCAGCCTCGACCGCCTCAACGCCTGGATCGAGCGCGCCCGCGGTACCGGCATCGTCGCGCTTGATGCCGCGACGCCGAGCGGCGATCCGATGCAAGCGGAGCTGTGCGGCTTCTCGCTCGCGGTCGCGCCGAACGAAGCCTGCTACGTGCCGCTGTCCCATCGGCAAGGCGGCGACGGCGAGGGTGGCGGACTGTTCCGCGGCGATGTGCTCGCCGACCAGATTCCAGAACGCGCCGCGCTCGACGCGCTCAAGCCATTGTTCACCGATCCGGGCGTGCTCACGATCGGGCACGACGTGAAATTCGCCTGGCAGATTTTCGCGCTGCGCGGCATCGAGATCGCGTCCTACGACGACGTGATGCTGATGTCGTACGCGCTCGATGCCGGGCGCGCGAGCCATGCGCTGCCCTCGCTCGCCGAGCACACCTTCAATCATGCCGCCCTCGACCTCAACGCGCTGATCAAGCCCGGCAAGACCAGGATCACCTTCGATGCGGTCGCGATCGAGCGTGCCGCCGAATATGCCGCCGAGAGGGCCGATATCGTCCTGCGGCTCTCGCTCGCGCTCAAGCCGCGGCTCGTGGCCGAGCGCGTGCTCACGGTCTACGAGACGCTGGAGCGGCCGCTCGTTCTGTGCTGGCGCGCATGGAGCGCCGTGGCATTTCCATCGACCGCAATGTGCTGTCGCGGCTCTCCGGCGAATTCGCCCAGGAAGCGGCGGCGCTGGAATCGGAGATCAACAAGGAAGCGGGCGAGACGGTCAATCCCGGCAGCCCGAAGCAGCTCGGCGACATTCTCTATGGCAAGCTCGGGCTTCCGGGCGGCACCAAGACCAAGACCGGGCAATGGGCGACCGGCGCGCGCGCTCTCGAAGAGCTCGCGGAGCAGGGCCACAAGCTGCCGCAGATGATCCTCGACTGGCGGCAGGTATCGAAGCTGAAATCGACCTACACGGACGCGCTGCCCGGCTTCGTCAATCCGACGACGCACCGCGTCCACACCAACTACGCACTCGCCTCGACCACGACCGGGCGGCTGTCGTCGTCCGATCCCAATCTGCAGAACATTCCGGTCCGCACCGAGGACGGCCGCAAGATCCGCCGCGCCTTCATCGCCGCGCCGGGGATGAAGCTCGTCTCGGCCGACTATTCGCAGATCGAGCTTCGGCTCCTCGCCGAGATCGCCGGCATCGAGCCCTTGCAAAAAGCCTTCCGCGAAGGGCTCGACATTCACGCCATGACCGCTTCGGAAATGTTCGGGGTGCCGATCAAGGGCATGCCGCCCGAGATCCGCCGCCGCGCCAAGGCGATCAACTTCGGCATCGTGTACGGCATCTCGGCCTTCGGGCTTGCCAACCAGCTTGGCATCCCGCGCGAGGAGGCCGGCGCCTACATCAAAAAGTACTTCGAGCGTTTCCCCGGCATCCGCGACTTCATCGAAGAGTCCAAGGCCTACGCCAAGAAGCACGGCTTCGTGTACACGCTGTTCGGCCGCAAATGCCATTACCCGGAGATCAGGGCCTCGAACGCCTCGATCCGCTCCTTCAACGAGCGCGCCGCCGTCAACGCGCGCCTGCAAGGCACCGCGGCCGACATCATCCGCCGCGCCATGATCCGCATGGACTCAGCGTTGGAGAAGCAAAAGCTCAATGCGCAGATGCTGTTACAGGTGCACGATGAACTCGTCTTCGAAGTGCCTCAGATGGAGGTCGAAAAGACTCTGCCGGTGGTGAAGAAAGTCATGGAAGAGGCGCCGCTGCCGGCGGTTTCGCTCTCGCTACCGCTCCAGGTCGAAGCCCACGCCGCCGACAATTGGGACGCCGCGCATTAAGAACGTAGCCCGGATGAGCGAAGCGACATCCGGGTGAGCCTCGCGGAAAGATCCCGGATTTCGCTGGCGCTCATCCGGGCTACCTGCCCCCCCTTTGAACCTCCCGCAGCCTTCGTCCGACCAAAGAGCAGTCTCGCTGACTGCAACGCGGAGGACGGGTCATGGCTGGGCTTTACGACGGTCTCGAAGACGTCGCCTTCAAGCGCACTGAAGGCGGTTATGTGTTCCAGACCAACAACCGCTTCCTGATCGGTCCGCGCCGCCGTTTCCTGGTCAATGAGGCGCAGAAGGCGGACATCGCCGCCTGCATGCGCGAGACGCTCCGGCGCATCAAGCCGTTTGTATTTCTCATGATGGCCGCGCTCCCGGCGGCGATCGTCGGGCTGATCTACTGGTTCGTCGTCACCAGCGCGACGCTCACCGTCATCGTCGTCGACAGTGGCGGCAAGACCGAGATCCACGAGCAAGCCATCGGCCGGCACGGCGCGACCGGAACGCTTGCCGGCGCTGACGGTTCGAGCGCGGCGTATCGCGTGAGCGGGCCACCCGGTGCGGGCGCAACCGTCACTACCACCGCCATCACGGCGAGCGGCAAGGTCGGTGCGACGTCGGTCGTGCCCTTCGATGCGGCCGGCACCATCATCAACATGGCGGACGCCAAAAAGCGCGTCGTGCGCTGCGCCAAGCTCATCGGCCGCACCGGCCCGACGCGGACCGCCGCTGCGCTATTCGCCGCCGGTGTCTCGCTCGGCTTGATCGGCCTCTATATTGCGGCGATCCACATTTACAGCATGGCGCGGCTCAACCCGCTGCTCGCCGGCCTGCCGCGGACAAACGAGCGCATCGGCATGCGCGAAGGGTTCGATCGTTTCGCCGCCAAGGTCTCCATCAAGCTGTTGGCTGTGATGGGTTTCGGCGCCGCCGCCATGTTGACAGGCAGCGCGATCAACATGGCGAATTTCTTCGCCACGCATCGGCCGCTCGACCAGCTCCCGTTCCTGCTCGTGCCGGCCGTTGCTTCGCTGATCGTGGGCGCGCAGATCGCCTATCTCGTGGTGCTGCGGGTGCGGCAGCGCCGGCGCAGCGCCTGATGTTTCCTCCTCGACCATCTTCCTCGGCCTGCGCCGGCGGATTAGGCTAACGCCGTCCGCGGCGCAGGCCGACGCGCACACAGAAGCCAGGGAGGAAACCATGCAAGCTCCGGCAACGGACACCCTCGACAATTCCTCGCCCGAAGAACGCTTGCGTGCGCTCGGTATCGCATTGCCTCCGGCCGCGCCGGCGGTCGGTGACTACGCCCCTGCGATCATCACCGGAAACCTGTTGATGACGTCGGGGCAATTGCCTTGGATCGCCGGCGATTTGAAGTTCAAAGGCAAGATCGGCGCGGAATTATCGATCGAGCAAGGCTATCAGGCGTTCCGCTTGAGCGCGCTCAACGCGATTTCGCAGATCAAGAAAGCGCTTGGCAGCCTCGATCGCGTGCGGCAGATCGTGCGGCTCGAAGGCACGCTCGGCTGCGCGCCGGACTTCACCGAGCAGCCGGCCGTGCTCAATGGCGCCTCGCACATCGTCAACGAGGTGTTCGGCCCGCGCGGGCGTCACACCCGCATGGTCTATTCCAACCATGCAATGCCGATGGATTGCGCAACGCTCGTCGTGCTTTTCGCCGAGGTCGCCACCCAGGGCGAAGCGACGCCGTATCGCGGCTCGAATACCCGCTTCAGCGCCGCGCTGTGGACTTGAGGGCGGATTGCGCCGGCGCTCTGTAGGGTGGGCTGAGCAAAGCGAAGCCCACGCGGTTTCGGGCCTTTCGATGAACGCGTGGGCACGGCGCGGAGCTTGTCATCGGGCCGGCCACTTCGGGCCGGACCCGTTGGCGCCTTAGCCCACCCTACATACGATCAACCATGCAATCGCTATTGACCGTCATCGGAATCATTCTCGTAATCGCCGGCCTCGTCTTCATGGGGCAGGGCTCTGGCTATTTTCCCTATCCGGCCGAGAGCTTCATGATCAGCCAGACCCGCTGGATCTACTACGGCGCCGCCATTGCGATCGCGGGCCTCGTCATTCTCATCGTAGCGCGAAAGTAGACGGCCATTCTCTATTTGATCCGCACGCGATCAATGCGCCCGCTCGCCCAATGACCTGATCACATCGTCGGTCGTCGCGGTCTCGCCGAGCCGCGGAAAGATCGTCTCGACGCTGTGCCGATGCGCATCGGCGGAGAGGTCGGTCATCGCGTCCACGACCAGCGTGACGTTGTAGCCGTGGTCGTAAGCGTTGCGCGCGGTCGCCTCGACGCCGCTGCTGGTCGCCACCCCGGCCAAAACGACCTGGGTCACGCCGTGCCGGCGCAGGATCTGTTCGAGCGCGGTGCCGTAGAAGGCGCCGATCTGCTGCTTGGTCACCGTGTAGTCGCTCGGCTGGCGGTCGAGCTCGGGAACGAGTTCCGTCCAATCGGCCGGCGGGGTGAAGTTGAACTGAACCTCCGTGCGGCCCGGTGCGCGGCCAGCCACATTGACCAGAACCACCGGCAGGCCGCGCCCGCGGAAAGCGCTTGCGAGCCTCGCGGCGCGTCCGACGATCTCGTCCGCGGGGTGCGCGCACGGCAGCCCGACAATGCCTTTTTGCAGATCGATCACGACCAGGGCCGAGGTGTCGTCGAGTTTGGTGAGCGGCATAGTTGTTTCCTTGATCAGCGGGGCAGGGGCGTCGCCTTCAGCGGCGGCTGGTGAGACCACACGCGCGAGTGTGCGGTCGAACAGGGTGACGATGAAAAGGATGGCGCTGAGCGCGCCGGCCACGGCGGCAAGGCTGTGCAGGCCGTGATCGCTGGCGCGCTCGCCGTAGATCGATGCGAGCAAGCTCGCCGCCGCGATGGCGCCGATATATTGCGCCGTCCGTTGCAGTCCGGCGGCGGTGCCTATCTCCTCGGCCGGAGCCTGGATGTAGACGGCCGCTTGCGTGGCGAAACTGAACGTGCCGAGCGTGACACCGAAGAGTGTGATCGCCGTGACGATCATCCACAGCGGGCTTGCACCGTCCACGAACAGCAAGCCCAGGTTGCCCGCGAGCGCCGCGCCGACGCTGACAAGGAACGGGCCGCGCAGCCCCTTGGTGCGCGCGCCGGTCAGCGATGCGGCTGCCGCCACGACCGACATCGGCAGCGTCACTAGTCCCGCCCCGGCGCTGGAATAGCCGACCGCGCTCTGCAGCCATTGGGCGAAGCCGTAATAGACGCTGAACACGATGATCGAGATCGCCGCCGCGCGCAGATAGGTCATGGTGAGCGGCCAGTTGCGCGCCAGCATGCGCACGTCGAGGAACGGTTGCGGTCGCCGCAGCGAGTGCCAAACCAGCGCGGCGCCGAAGACGACCGAACCCGCCAGAGCAAGCCAGAGCGGCCCGTTTTTCAGGTTCATCAAAAACGCCATCAGGCTCAGAAGAAACGCCGCGAACAGAGCGATGCCTGGGAGATCGATGTCTTTCATCAGCCGGGCGAAAGTGTGCGCCGGCGCGCGATCGTGCGGCGTCCAGATGAGGATCGACAGCGCGGCGATGAGCGCCAACGGCACATTGATCGTGAAGATCGACTGCCAGCCGAATGCGCTGACCAAAAGCCCGCCGATCACGGGGCCGACCGCCGTGGTCGAGAAGGCCGAAAGCGTCATAACGCCGAATACAAAGCGCGGCGGCTTCGATCCGGCCGCCTCGCCGCGCTCGCGCAAAATCCGCATCGCCGCCGGATAGGCGCCCGAGGTGCCGACGCCGAGAAGGATGCGCACCGCCACCAGTCCGGCAAGGGTTGAGGCGAATTGGCCGCACAGGCCCGCCGCCGCCACAAGACCAAGCGACGCAAGAAAAACCCGGCGTGCGCCCAAGAGGTCGACCATGCGCCCGAGCGTCGGCTGCGCCACCGCCGTCGTCAGATAGAGCGCGGCGATGAGCCAGCCCGTCGCGGCGATGTCGCTGCCGAGGCTTTCCGCGATCGGCACCAGCGCCGTCGCCAGCATGGTGGAATTGATCGGATTGAGTACCGAGCCCAGCACGAGCGGCGCGATGAATGTGAAGCCGAAGGGTGAGCCGCTGCCCCTAGATGCTTTGTCGCGATTCACTTTTCCACCAAACGCTTGATGATCTTGCCGGCCGCGAACAGCGTCTCCCGGTCCTTTTCGTCGAGCCCGGCGATGGCTTGGGAAAGCCAGGTGATCTTTGCGTCCTTGCTGCTCTTGCACACGGCCGCGCCCTTGGCGGTGAGCGCGATATTCATCTGCCGGCCGTCGGTCGGATGCGGCTTGCGCTCGACCAAGCCCATTTCCTCGAGCGCCGCGATGGTGGCTCCCATCGATTGCGGCTTGACGCTCTCGGCGCGCGCCAGCTCGGCGGTCGTGGCCGGGCCTTCTCGGACGAGGCGTCCCATCACCGAGGCTTCGCTCCAGGAGAGCTCGTGCGTGGCGGCCGCCGCCCGCACGCGGCGGACGAGAAGCGCGACCGCGTGGATAAAATCGGCCACGCTGGCGTCGCGCACGGCGTTCACGAAGTCGGCGACGCCGGCATTGAGTGGTTTTCGCGACATGGCCGCGAGGGATAGCAAACGACAGCCAAACTTGCAAGTTTATCTTGCAAGTCTGGCTGCCAAGTTTGGCTGGCGATTTTGCCGGCGGCTTGGCCGTCCGCGCTGGACGGCGCCCGCTACTCCGCGATGAAGTCGAGCAAGTCTGCGTTCAGCCGCTCCCGGTGGGTCATGAACAGGCCGTGCGGCGCGCCCTCGTAGATTTTAAACTCGCTGTTCGCGAGCGCAGCCGCCGTCCGCCGGCCGCGTTCGAGCGGCGCGGATGCGTCCTTGTCGCCATGGATGACCAGCGCCGGCAGGGTGATGTGCGCCATCTCCGCCCGGAAATCCGCCGCGCCCATCGCCCGCGTGCATTCGTAAGTGGCCTTGAGCGAAGTCTTGAGCATCATCTGGATGATCCAATCACGGCTCGTCGCCGGCGTGTCCTCGCTAAAAAACGCCGCTTTGTTCTCCTCGATCCAGCGCTGATAGTCGCCGAGGATGATGTGGTTGAGAAAATAGTCGAGCTCTTCGCGCGTCACCCCGTCGGCATTGTCCGCGGTCTTCAGGCTCGACGGCGTCGCGTAGGGCGACACGAACACGAGCTTGCGTACCCGCCGGCTGCCGTGTCGCGTCAGGTAGCGCACCAGCTCGCCGCTCGCCATGGAATGGCCGACCAGCACCGCGTCGCGCACGTCGAGTGCTTCCAGCACGGTGTGCAGATCGTCGGCCAGAGTGTCGTAGTCGTAGCCGCCGGCCGGCACGCTCGAACGCCCGTGGCCGCGACGGTCATACGCCACGCCGCGATGGCCTTTGAGGTTGAGAAACAGCATCTGATAGTCCCACATGTCGGACGGCACGCCGAGGCTTGCGAGAAACACCACCGGCCGGCCGTTGCGTGCGTCGCCCTGCCAGTCCTTGACGAACAGCGTCGTCCCGTCGGCCGCCGTCACGGTCGAGCCCGGCCCTAAAGTCGCGGGGCTGACTTTGCGCGCGTTGCCGCTTCCCGGTCGGTTCCCCAACGGTGCGTCACTCACCAACATTCCGGCGTTCGGGGCTGGGGTCATGAGCGATTGCGTCATTTGTGGCTGGGTCATGGTCGGCTCCTGCATGATCGTTGGGCGGCATCAGGGTGGCCGAAGCGCATGCCGGAATCGATTACGCCGCAGGTAAAGGCCGGCGCCCCCGATCGCGCATAGCCCCGCTTCGCGCGCAAACCTGTGCGGTAACGACGAACCAGCCAGCCTGTCACACGAGCTTCATCCAAAATGACAAGTAGTGAGGATTCTTCCGCCCATACACCGGTCTGGCCTGCGAACCTCATCCAATGAATTTCGTCCAGCGCTTCACGTTTCTGTTTTCCGCGCCGACCTTCGAGGCTGAAGACCTTGAAGGGATGCGCGTCGCCGAGATCATCGCCGCCATCCAGCGGATGGGCTTTCAGGTCATCCGCGCGCCCCGCATCGAAGATGCCGAAATCGCGGTGCAGACCGACGCCGCCATCGGCTGCCTGGTGGTCGATTGGGGCAAGAAGGGGCTGGAAGGGAAGGCGGCCTCGCTGATCAATCTGATGCGCCGGCGCGGGCTGGAAATGCCGATCGTCCTTCTGGTGCGAAGGAAGCGCTTCGAGGACGTGCCGGTCGAGGTGCTCGACTTCATTGACGGCTATGTGTTTCTTGCCGAAGAGACGCCGGAATTCATCGCCCGCAATCTGGTCAGCCGCCTCACCCAATATGCCGAGACATTAAAGACGCCGTTCTTCGGCGCGCTTGTCGACTATGCCGAGCAAGGTAACCAGCTCTGGACCTGTCCCGGGCACAACGGCGGCATCTTCTATAGCCGCAGCCCGATCGGCCGCATCTTCATGGAGCATCTGGGCGAGGCGATCTTCCGCGACGACCTCGACAACTCGATCACCGAGCTCGGCGACCTCCTTACCCACGAAGGCCCGGCGCTCGCCGCGCAGAAGGAGGCGGCGGCGATCTTCGGCGCCGAAAAGACCTATTTCGTGCTCAACGGCACGTCGGCCTCCAACAAGATCGCGCTTTCGGCGCTGATCGCCGACGGCGATCTCGTCCTCTTCGACCGCAACAATCACAAGGCCGCGCATCACGGCGCGCTGCTCCTTGCCGGCGGCATTCCGGTCTATCTGCCGACCGACCGCAACGCCCACGGCCTGATCGGCCCGATGGAAGCAGCCTCACTCGACGAGGCCAAAATCCGCGAGGCGATCCGGAGTAATCCGCTGGTCACCGACAAGGACGCTTGGCAGCGCCAGCGGCCGTTCCGCGCCGCCGTCATCGAGCAATGCACCTATGACGGCACGATCTACAGCGCGCAGGAAATCCTCGCGCGCATCGGGCATCTCTGCGATTACATCTTGTTCGACGAAGCCTGGGCCGGCTTCATGAAATTTCATCCGATCTATGCCGGCCGCTTCGCCATGGGGCTGCGCCATCTCGACGAAAACGCGCCGGGCATCGTCGCCACCCAATCGACCCACAAGCAGCTCGCGAGCTTCTCGCAGGCCTCGCAGATCCATGTGAAGGACAGCCACATCCGCGGGCAGCGCCGCCGGGTCGAGCATCGCCGCTTCAACGAAAGCTTCCTGCAGCACGCCTCGACCTCGCCCTTCTATCCGCTGTTCGCGTCGCTCGATGTCGGTGCGCAGATGATGAAAGGCCGCTCCGGCGAAGTATTGTGGGACGACACCATCCGGCTCGGCATCGAATTGCGCAAGAAGCTCCGCGCGGTGCGCAACGAGTTCGAGCGCCGCGAGCAGGACCCGGCGCGCCGCTGGTTCTTCGATCCGTTCGTGCCGGATGTCGTGCGCCTGCCGGACGCCGCCGACGGCGGCGGCGTGCATGAGGTGCCGTGGGAAAGCGTCGCCACCGATGCGCTGGCGAGCCACGCGCATTTCTGGGAGCTGGCGCCGGGCGCCGCCTGGCACGGCTTCAAAAGCGTCGTGCCAGGCTTTGCCATCACCGATCCGAATAAATTGACCCTGCTCACGCCCGGCTTCGACCGCCGCACCGGCGAATACGAGGCGCACGGCATTCCAGCACCGGTGGTCGCGCAACATCTGCGCGAGAACCGGGTCGTGGCGGAGAAATTCGATCTCAATTCGCTTCTCTTCCTGCTCACGCCCGGCGTGGAGGCAAGCAAGGCCGGAACGCTGGTGAGCGCGCTCGTCGGCTTCAAGCGACTGCACGACGACAATGCGCTGCTCGACAACGTCATCCCACGCTTCGTCGCCGCCAATCCGAAGCGCTATCGCGGCTTGCGGCTGCGCGATCTCTGCCGGGAGATGCATGATTTCTTCCGCGCGGCCAATGTCAGCGCGCTGCAGAAGGCGCAGTTTACCGCCGCGCATCTGCCGGAGCCGGTGATGACGCCGCACGAAGCAGGACGCCAGCTCAAGCGTAACAATGTCGATTATCTGCCGATCGACGAGATCGAAGGGCGGGTCGCCGCTACGCTGTTTGTGGTTTATCCTCCCGGCATCGCCACCATCGTGCCGGGCGAGCGCTTGAGCGAACGCGCGCGCCCGATGGTCGATTATCTGAAAGTGTTCGAGCGCAGCAGCAATCTCTTTCCCGGTTTCGAGACCGAAGTGCAGGGGATTTATCGCGAGCGGGATGAAGCGGGGGCAGTGCGGTTCTACACTTACGTCGTGCGCGAGTGATCGATGATGTCGGACTCCGTCGTTTCGAATTCCGCGTCCACGAATTCGCTTGCTGCCGAGACGGTGCCTCTCGTCGTTCGGCCGTCGCGTGACGATGACGTCAACGCCATGCTCGACATCTACCGCCGCCACATCGTGCGCGGCGTCGAGCCTGCGTTCGCGTACGATCCGGAAACCTTGCAGCCCGACGACATCAAGCGGCGGCGCCGCAACATGCGCAAGCATCGTTTGCCGCATCTGGTCGCCGATCGCGGCGGTGTGGTGGTGGGCTATGCCTACGCGGTACTGTTCCGCAAACGGCCGGCGTATCGCTACGCGGTGAAACACTCGATCTATGTGCATCCCGATCATCTGCACGCCGGCATCGGCCGCGCGCTGCTGCCGGCCTTGATCGACGCCTGCGCTGCCGCAGGTTTCCGGCAGATGATCGGCTATATCGATGCCGCTAATGCGCCCTCGATCGGCCTGCACATCGCCTGCGGCTTTCGGCAGGTCGGTTACCTTCCGTCGGTCGCCTACAAATTCGGCCAATGGGCCGACATGATCATGGTGCAACGCTCGCTCGGCAGCGGCGGCACGACGGCACCCGACGTCTGGCCGACGGTTGCGATCGACGACAGCGGGCAGTGAGCGAATGTGGCCGTGGCCTGGTATGCGCGCGGCGCGCCGCAGGAGCTAAGAAATCGCGGCCCTCACTGCGCCGTCAGCCCGCCATCGAGCACGAATTCGGCGCCGGTGACGAAAGCTGACTCCTCCGAGAGCAGATAGACGCACATCTCGGCGACTTCGGCGGGCGTGCCGAAGCGGCCGAGCGGAACGGACCCGGCGAGTTTTTCGCGGGCGCGCGCCGGGTCGCGGAATTGCGCGACCATGCCTTCCGCCATCGGGCCTTCGATGAAGGCCGGATGGACGGAATTGCAGCGCACCGGCGGCTTGAGGCGGGCGCCGTGCAGCGCCACCGATTTGGTGAGAAGCCGCACGCCGCCCTTCGACGCGTTGTAGGCCGCGAGATTGTGGCCGCCGACCAGACCGGAGACGGACGAAATGTTGACGATCGAGCCGCCGGCGCGCTTGAGCAGCGGCAGCGCGTATTTGCAGCCTAGAAACGTGCCGTCGAGATTGATCGCCATGCACGCGCCGCCAGGTGGCGAAATCGGTGTCCTCGACCGTGCCGATGGCGACAATGCCGGCCGCATTCACCAGGCCGTCAAGCCGCCCGCTCGTTTCGGCGATCACAGCCGTCACGCGCGCCCAATCGCCTTCGGCGGTGACGTCGAGCGCGTGGCGGACGTTGCCGCGGCCGGCAAGATCGCTGCCGATGGCCGTGCCGCCCTCGGCTTCGATCGTCTGCACGATGGCGGCGCCAATAGCGCCCGCGGCGCCGGTCACCAGTACGATTTTGTCCTTCAGCCGGGGCATGGCTCTCCTTCCAGAGTGGACGGCCGTTGAAGCCGCATATCCCGCTCATTCCCGCGCAAGCGGGAATCCAGCCTGGGTCCCCGCGTTCGCGGGGACGAGCGGTGCAAACTACTTCTCCGGCACGACCGCGATGGCTTCGATCTCGAACAAAAATTCCGGCGCCGCGAGCTTGACGACCTGCACTGCGGTCGAAGCGGGCGGCGCCTTGGTGTCGATATAGCGGTCGCGCACCTCGCGAAAGACTGGGATTTGCCCGATGTCGATAAAGTAGTTGGTGGTTTTCACCACATGCTCAAAGCCTGCGCCGGCGGCCGCCAATGCGGCTTTCAGATTCTCGAAGCACTGCGTGACCTGGCCGCGGAAGTCGGGCGCGATCTTGCCGTCCGGCGCCATGCCGACCTGGCCGGCAATATAGATGGTGCGGCCCGGCGCGCTCGCCTCGACGACATGCGTATAGCCGCGCGGCGTATGGATGGTCGGCGGATTCTGACGGCGGTGAACGGCCATAAGTGGTTCCTCCCCGGCAAGCCCGGCATAGTGCCGGGCGGCTTTCATGGCGCCGGACAATACAAGCCGGCAAACTTCATGGCAAAGTGCGCCGCATGAATCAGTCGATCGCGTCACATCTTGTTTTCGGTCTCGATCCGATGTGGGTGTCGCTGGCGGTGCTTGCCGTCACCTACGCCTTCATCATCGCCGGCCCGTTCAATCATGCGATCGTTGCGCTGGTCGCCGCGGTGGTGATCGTCATCATCGGCCTGCTCGACCAAGGCGAGGCGATCAGGGGCGTCGATTGGAATACGATCGGCCTCTTGGCAGGCATGATGATCCTGGTCTCGATCTCACGCCGCTCGGGGCTGTTTCAATACCTCGCAATCATGTCGGCGCAGCGGGTGCGGGCGAATCCGGCCGGCATTCTGCTCATGCTGCAGCTGGCGACGGCCGTTCTCTCGGCGGTGCTCAACAATGTCAGCACC
The DNA here is from genome assembly GCA_963845075.1 of uncultured Alphaproteobacteria bacterium. Lineage (GTDB taxonomy): Bacteria > Pseudomonadota > Alphaproteobacteria > Rhizobiales > Xanthobacteraceae > BOG-931. Next base: position 68,911 of record CAWJRE010000038.1, read on the forward strand.
GTTCTTCTCATGGTGCCGGTCACGCTGGTGATCGCCGAGGAGTTGGAGCTGCCGCCCTTTCCGTTTCTGTTCGCGGAAGTGTTCGCCGCCAATATCGGCGGCACCGCGACCCTGATCGGCGACCCGCCCAATATCCTGATCGGCACGCAGGCGGGCCTCGATTTCAACGCCTTCCTCGCCAATGTCGCGCCGGCCGCGCTGCTGGTGATGGCGGTGCAGGCGGCGCTTGTTCACTTGATCTGGGGACGCTCGCTGCACGCCAGCAAGGAACGCCGCGTCCTTGTCATGGGCATGAATGCGCCCGGCATGGTGACCGATTGGGTGCTGTTGCGCCGCTCGGTCGCGGTGCTCGCGGCGGTGCTGGCCGCGTTCGTCCTCTCGGGCCCGCTGCATCTCGAGCCTGCGACCATCGCGCTTGCCGGCGCCGCCGTGCTCATGCTGCTCGACAATTTGCAGCATCGCGGCAGCCGGCAGGCGGATCATGTGCATGCGACCTTTGCCGAGATCGAATGGGCGACGATCTTCTTTTTCATCGGCTTGTTCGTGGTGGTGCACGCGGTCGAGGCGAGCGGCTTTCTGACTCTCGTGGGCGGCAAGCTCGTGGCGCTGACCGGCGGCAATCTGGTGGTGGCGGCGACGATCATTCTGTGGGTCTCGGCGATCCTGTCCGCGGTCATCGACAACATCCCGTTCGTCGCCACCATGATCCCGCTGATCAAAGGCATGGCGCCTGCTTATGGCGGGCCGAGCGCGATCGAGCCTTTGTGGTGGTCGCTCTCGCTTGGCGCGTGCCTCGGCGGCAACGGCACGCTCACCGGGGCGTCGGCGAATTTGGCGGTCGCCGGCATTGCCGAGCGCAACGGCATCCGCTTCGGCTTCATGCGCTATCTCATCTACGGCGCGCCGCTGACGCTCGTCTCGATCGCCATCTGCCAGATTTATGTTTGGCTCAGATATTTTTAGATCGTCATTCCGGGGCCGCGCGAAGCGCGGAGCCCGGAATCCATAACCACAATCGTTCAATCAAGAATCGAAAATGGTTCTGCACGGATTGTGGATATGGATTCCGGACAGCCGCTTGCGCGGCTTCCGGAATGACGGACTGCTTGTGCCGCTCACGCCTCGAGATAGCCGACGACGTCCTCCGCAAGCGACAGCGACGAGGTCAGCCCCGGCGAATTCAATGCCGAACAAATTGACCAGCCGGGGCATGCCGTGCGCCGGTTCGGCGGCGATCATAAAGTCGGCCGGCTTTTCACCCGGACCGGTCAGCTTCGGCCGGATGCCGCAATAGTCCGGCACCAGCGATCCATCGGGCAAGCCAGGCCAATAGGATCGAATGCGCTGATAAAAGGAATCCGAACGGCGCGGATCGACGGTATAGCTCTCGCGATCGATCCATTCGACGTCCGGGCCGAAGCGCATGCGGCCGGCAAGGTCGAGCGTGACATGCACGCCGAGCCCGCCATCGACCGGCGTCGGATAGATCAGCCGCGAGAAGACCGGCCGTCCGGCGAAGGCGAAATAATTGCCTTTGGCAAGCACGAGCGGCGGCACTTTCTCGGCCGGGTAATCCTCGATCTTCCGCGCCAGCGCCTGCGCGCCGAGCCCGGCGGAATTCACCACCGCATCGAATTCCATGGTGCCGGCGTCGCGGCCGCCGAATTGCACTTTCCAGTGCGGCGCCGCGTAGGACATGCGCTCGACCGGCGTTTCGAACGCGATGTTGCCGCCGCGATCTTCCAGTTCGCCCCACAGCGCCAGCATGTAGCCGTGACTGTCGATGATGCCGGATTCCGGCGACGACAATGCGCCGATGCAGGCAAGCTCCGGCTCGAGCGCGCGCGCGGCGTTACCGCCGATCATCTCCAGCCCTTCGACGCCGTTGGTCAGTCCTTGCGCCAAGAGCGTCTCGACCTTGGCGAACTCGGCCTGGTCGGTCGCGACGATCAGCTTGCCGCATTTGTTGGTGGCGACGCCGTGCGAGGCGCAGAATTCGTACAGCATGCGCCGCCCGCGCACGCAATGGCGGGCGCGCAGCGATGCGGTCGGATAATAGATGCCGGCGTGAACGACCTCGCTGTTGCGCGACGACACGCCGTTGCCGATGCCGCCGGTCGCCTCGGCGACGATCACGTCGTGCCCGCGCAACGCCGCCGTGCGCGCGACCGCAAGCCCGACAACGCCCGCGCCGACGACCAATACTTGCATGCCAGGAAACCTTGTTGCGTTTATTCTACGGGGCAACCGTAATGGAGGAATTCGCGATGGCCGACAATGGGCAGAATGTGATCCGCGTCTGCGCCCAGGCCGACGTGCCGCCCGGAACGGTGAAAGCCTTTGCGGTCGGGTCCAACGCGCTGGCGGTCTATAACATCGACGGCGCGTACTACATCACCGACGACGAATGCACCCACGCGGCCGCGAGCCTCGCCGACGGCATGCTCGAGGGCGACGTAATCGAATGCTGCATGCATATGGGCTCCTTCCACGTGCCGACCGGCAACGTGGTCGCGCCGCCCTGCGAGGTGGCGTTGCGCACATATAAAGTGGTGCTCGAGGGCGACGACGTTTTCGTCGATCTTGCCCACAACGCCGCCGGAGAGCCGCAATGAGGGTGGGTGCGGTCGCGCGGCGGGACCGGTCAGCTTTTGCGGATGCGGAACGTCGTTGCGCCGGCCTCGTTGTGCTTTGCTTCCAGAATGTCGCCGGTCTGGGCGAGCAGGGTTGGAATGTCGATGGCCGCGAGCGGGTCGGTGCAGGCGACGACCAAAATGTCTCCGGCCTGCATTCCGGCGAGCGCCTTGCGGGTCCGCAACACCGGCAGCGGACATTTCAGGCCGCGCAAATCGAAGGTCTTTTCCGTCATTTGAAAGGATCGCGAGGGTCGCAAAAATCGTGGCCGATCCTTATCATAAGGTCTGCTGTTCTGGTTAAGCCAAAACTTGAACCCGGGATATCGCCTGCCTCATGTCGATGCGTGTTATAGGGCTTGCCGGCTGGAGCGGCTCCGGCAAGACGACCCTCGTCACCAAGGTGATCCCGGTTCTGGTCGGGCGCGGCCTGAAAGTCGCGACCGTCAAGCACGCGCATCACGAATTCGATATCGATCGTCCGGGCAAGGATTCGTGGCTGCACCGCGAAGCGGGCGCAAGTGAAGTCGTGGTCGCCTCCGGCCGGCGCTGGGCGCTGGTGCACGAGCTGCGCAACGAGCCGGAACTTTCGCTGGCCGATCTCCTGGCGAAACTCAGTCCGGCCGATCTCGTGATCATCGAAGGCTTCAAGCGGCACGCGCATCCGAAACTTGAGGTCTATCGCGCAGCCATTGGCAAGCCGCTCATCTATCCGCAGGACGACTGCGTCGTCGCGATCGCAAGCGACAGCGCGCTGCCGCAGGCGGAGCTGCCGGTGCTGATGCTCGACGACATCGAAGGCATCGCCAATGCGCTGGTGGCCGAGGCGTTGCCGCGCGATCAGATCGTGTAGGGCGGGGTCGGATCGATGGTGGCCATCTCCGCTCATTCCCGCGCAAGCGGGAATCGAGTTGCTGGGTCCCCGCTTTCGCGGGGACGAGTCGGAATCCGGTCAAGCCTCCGGAAAGCGCTCTGCCAGCCGCTCGGCTTCAGCAACATCGTCCGGCGTGTTGACATTAAAGAACGGATCGACCGGCACGGTGGGCCAGTCCGCAACTGCGACAGCGTATCGCGCGCTCCATTCGCCGACTTTGCGCGCGCCTTCCTCGGTGAGCGCGCGCCGCAAGTCCTCGCGCAGGGCCGCGGGCCAGAGCGCGATGACCGGATGGCGCCGCCCGCCCGAAGCCGCGCACGCAATCGTCGCGCCAGCATCGAGGCGCGCTTGATGCAACCGCGGCACAAGATCGCGCGGCAGGAACGGGCAATCGCTTGGCGCGCTGACGATCCAATCGACTTTCGGAATCTGTGCCACCGCAAAATCGAGCCCGGCTAAGATGCCGGCGAGCGGTCCTGGAAAATCCGGCACGCTGTCGGCGACGACCGGCAGGCCAGCGTCGGCGAACCGCGCGGCATCATTCGCGTTGAGAATGACGCGCGCACATTGCGGGCGCAGGCGCGCCAGCACGTGCTCAAGAATGGTCGCGTCGCCGACGCGGATGCGCATCTTGTCGGCGCCGCCCATGCGGCGCGCGAGCCCGCCCGCGAGGATGACGCCGAGGGTGTCGGGATGGCTCACGCGTTGCCGCCCGCAAGCAGGCGCTTACGCGCCGCCCGCCAGCAGGCGATCAATCTGTGCCGCCGTCGGCGTCACGTGATAGAAAGCGCTGTAGAAGTCGCGCGCCTGCGCCTTGATGTCTTCCGGGAAGCGCTCGGGATAGAAAATCTTGCCGAGCCACCACAGCCCGATCAGCCGGTTGACCGCCGGCGGATAATCGACCCAGCCGAACGGCAGTTTCGGCGAAAGGTGCACGCGGCCGTTCTTGACGGCGGCGATCGCGGCCCAGGCCGGATCGCTGCGCACAAGCGTCATGAATTCCGGATTGCTCGCGATGATGATGTCGGGATTCCACTCGGCGATTTGCGCAACGGTCGTCACCGTCTGGCCGCCGCGCTTTTCGCCGGCGACATTGCGGGCGCCGAGAAAGGCGATCGGCTCGGTCACCATCGATCCCGCTTGCGCGGTCACAAGTCCGGTATGGTCGCGCGCATAATAGACTCGCGGGCGCGCGTCGCTCGGGACGGAGGCGACCCGCGACGTGATTGCGGCGATGGTCTCGTCGGTGATGCGGGCAAGCTTCTCAGCGTCCTCGGTGCGGCCGAACAGTTGACCGAGCGTGCGGTACGATGCCGCCATCTTGTCGAGATGGCCGTCGATCAACACATAGGGAAGGCCGCTTTCCTGCTGCACGCGCTCGGCGAGCGATTTGTAGCTGTCGTTGACGTCGCCGATATCGACGATCAGGTCGGGCTTGAACGATTTCAGCGCCTCGAGATTGATCTTGGCATCGCCACGCCCGGTGAGCCGCGGAATTTCCGGCCGTGCGGCGATCTCGGGAAGCAGAAACTCGCGCGCGTCGGGCGGGATCGGTTCGAGCCATCCGGCGAGCAGATCGGGCGCGAGCGTATAGATCTCGACGCCAGCCGGCGGTCCGGCCGGATAGACGCGCTGCACGCGGTCCGGCGCGATGATGGTGCGGCCGGTAGCGTCGGTAATGCTTGCGGCGAAACTCGGCAGCGGCGCGGCAAGCGTTGCCGCAATGCCGCCGAGCAGCGTTCGGCGATCGATCTTCATCAGATCAACTCATCTGTTTGTTCATGTCAGTCGGCTTTGTCCGGTACCGGCACATTGAAGCCGTTGAGCGTGATGGAAACAAGGCAGCACTCTATCAGGTCGGCCAATTCCGCGCCGCATGGCAGGGTGCCCGATTTTATCGGATTGGTCGTGGATTCACGCCGTCTCGGCGGGCACCGCCAAGGCTTTGACGAAGATCGCGGTCGACACATAAAACCCGACCACCATCGCAAGCTCGACGATCTCGCGGGCCGTCAAGTGGCGCCGCAGCTCTGCGGCGGCGCTTTCATCGAGCGCCAATTGCTGCACCGCTGTCTCGGCGAAACCGAGCGCCGCTTTTTGCGCCGGCGTAAAGGCCGTGCTGTCCGGCCAGGACGCGAGCGCGTTCATCTGTTGCGCGGTAACGCCGCAATCGCGCGCCAGCGGCACATGGCGCGCCCAGACGTAAGGAGCATCGAGAACCTGCGCGGCGCGCAGGATGGCGAGTTCGGCAATCGCCCGCGGTAGCTTGGTATCGCGGCGGAACGCCAGCGCCATGTCGCCCGAGGCTTTCATCAACGCCGGTGCGTGCGCCATCATCCGATGCAGATTGAGGATGCCGCTTCCCGCCGCGAGCTTGTCGAACTGCTCGCGCACGAGCGGATCGTCGGGATTTTCGACGAGCGGCAGGAGTGGCGGCGCAGCGCTCGATGAGGTCACGGGATCACCAGGAGCTTGCCTGTCGTGCCGCGCAATTCGATGGCGCGGTGCGCGTCGGCAACTTCTTCGAGCCGGTAGGTGCGAAAGACCTTTTGCTTGAGTCGGCCCTCGGCGGCCCAGGCGAACAATTCGTCGGTGCGCGCGCGCAATTCGCGCCGGTCCGCGATGTAGTGGTCGAGGCCCGCGCGGGTGAGGAACAGGGACTTTCGGAACAGCAATTCGCGCGGATCGATCGGCGGTACAAGGCCGCTCGCTTCGCCATAGAGCGCGAGCAGCCCGCGCGGGCGAAGGCAATCCATGCTGCGGATGTAGGTGTCGAGCCCGACCGCGTCATAGACGACATCGACGCCGCGGCCGGTGGTGATCCGCTTCACGGCGGCGGCGAAATCCTCTTCCGCGTATATGACGACATGATCGGCGCCGGCCTCGCGCGCGATCGCGGCCTTGGCCGGCGTCGATACCGCGCCGATCACTTCAGCGCCGTGGATTTTTGCGATCTGGCACAAGAGAATGCCGCAGCCGCCGGCGGCGGAATGCACAAGGCAGCTCGATCTCCGGTCCGAGCGCAAAAGTCGAGGTCGCGAGATAGTGGGCGGTGAGGCCCTGAAACAAAACCGCCGCGGCTTCTTCAAAGCCGATCTTGTCGGGCAGCGGCACGACCCGCTCTGCGGGCGCAAGCGTGTGGGTGGCGTAACTGCCCGCAGCGAAGATGAAGGCCACGCGATCGCCGACGGCGATATCGTCGACATCGGCGCCGACGGCTTCGACAATGCCGGCGCCTTCGAGCCCGAGCGTCAAGGGCAGGTCGCGTTTGTAAAGTCCGCTGCGCAACTGCGTGTCGAACAGATTGACGCCCGCGGCTTTCACGGCGACCAGAACCTGGCCGCGCCCGGGCGACGGCAGCGGCAAGTCCTCGAGCGCCATCGCTTCGGGGCCGCCGCAAGCATGAACGCGGATGGCTTTCACTGCACTGCTTCCGAAATGCTTTGCGTTATCGGCTGCACAGCGTGAAGTCGATCGCGACCGGAATCGCCTTGAAATAAGCCTCGCGAAACGCGCCCGGATCGGGAAAAACGCTGCGGTCGATCTCGCGCCGGATGAGCTGGATGCGCAGCGGATTGACGTCGAAGGGGAAGGGATCGACCGCGATGGTCGTTCCTTCAATGGTTTTCAGCGCCACCCGCGCCGGCGGTGTTTTGCCGTCATAGGAGGTCGGCACCGGCTCGATATAGTCGTCGACCAGATCCTTGTTGCACAGGAACAGCGAAATGAAATCGAAGGTCTGCAGGAGCTGATAATTGGTCCAGAACTCGGCTTCGTCGTAATTGCGCAACTGCGCCGCCTGCGCTTCCTCGTTCCGCTCCAAGAAATCTTCGTTGTCTTCCGGCAAATTCTGCGTGTTGAACGCTTTCGGGCTCGTCATTTTGCCGTAACGGCCGCGCTGCAGGCCGGTGCGATGTTTGCTCACCAGCAGGCCCGAATAGGGATCGATCCGCGTCATCCAATCAATTGCCCATTCGAAGGCGCGCCGCTGCGGCTTGCCCCACATCACCTGCATGAAATTGAGCGGCTTGCCGGTGTCCGCCGCGACCGTGGGGCTCGCCTCGTAATCGTACCAGCCGCTGTCGTGAAACATCGCCGCGCGCACGACAGCCTCATAGGGCTTCGGCCGGGCGAAATCCTTATTGCCCCAGTGCGCGGCGCACTGTCCCGACAGCTTGGCATGATCGGTCTGGCCGATAAGAATGAGCGAGCCATCGGCCCGTTCCCGTACGATCATACTTTCCGCCCCGCCATCGCTATGTTTTACGCCTCGCCGGCGACCGTAGCAGACGCGTATCGGCGCAGGCAACGTGTGCCGCCAGGCTGCACGCGCCGAAGGATTGACCGCGAAAGTTGCAAGCTTTCGCAACGATCATGGAGAGGGTTCCACCCGGGTTGTGTGACCGGACGACGTCGCTATATTGCTCGTTTCCCCGGAGGGATGGCCGAGTGGCTGAAGGCGCACGCTTGGAAAGCGTGTATACGGGCAACCGTATCGTGGGTTCGAATCCCACTCCCTCCGCCAAATACTATGGAATTTCAATTAGTTATGGCGCAAATGCGCCGTAAACCCCCGGCTCGGCTTTCGTTCGGGCCGAGGAGCGGCATGCGCTCCTCCCCTACAGGCCGGACCCGAAACGCATGCCGGCAAGCGCCGTAGGCCCAGCGCGTAGGCTTCGCGCGCGGGAGCGCGACGCCGTACCGCGCTTGCCAACCGTCCAACGTTGGGGCCATATCCCGCGCTCTTTCCCACTTGTACTCCCGAGCGTCATGCCGTTCCCCAGCGCTACCCGCCTAAAGGCCAGCTTCATCGCGCCCGCCTTACCGCGTCCAGCGGCGGAGCCGCCGCGCGGACCCGGCTGGATCCATGAGATCAAGCACGACGGCTTCCGCATCATGGCGCGGCGGGATGAGAGAGGCGTGCGGTTACTCACGCGCAACGGCTACGATTTCGCCGACCGCTTTCCCCTCATTACGCAAGCCGTCGAAGTACTCCCGGTGCGTTCCTGCTTCATCGACGGCGAGGCCATTGTCGTCAACTCCGACGGCCTCTCAGTGTACGACCTGCTGCGTTATCGGCAACACGATGGCGCGGCCGTATTGTGCGCATTTGATTTGATTGAACTCGACGGCGAGGACTTTCGGAACGCGCCTATCGAACAGCGGAAAGACCTTCTCGCCAATCTATTGCGCCGGGTGCAGCGGTCGCAGTGCGGAATCACGTTGAACGAACATTACGAGGGCGACGGCGCTACAATCTACGAGCATGCCTGCAGGTTTGGTTGCGAGGGGATTGTATCGAAGCGGCTCGGCTCACCCTATTGCTCCGGCCGCGTTGACGACTGGCTCAAGATCAAGAATCCGGCGTCGCCCGCCGTTAAGCGCGAGGCGGAGGAAGATTGGGGAAACCAGCGATGGGCTCGCGGCCGACGAAGGCACGCCAGCGCTCCGTGAGGGGCTGATCTTGCGTAAAAATATCACTTTCAATTTTGCCGGCCAGCCCAAAGGAATTGCGTGGCTCTCATTTCAGCCCGACGGATCCATTTCTTGCGGTTTACGAGACCGGACGTACGTCTCGCCCCGTTTTCAGGATCGCATTTCGCTATGGAATGTCTATAACCGGGGTTGGAATCGAATATCTTGTCGCGAGCAATCCCCATGGTCTTGAGCCCGTTCACGGCGCCCATTTTACCTTCCACCCGCCTTTAGATTTTCATTTCAAAGGTCAGCGTGACCGATCCAAGCACGATGAAGATATTTTCAAGGGCATTGCCGAAGTCAGGATCATGCTCAACCAGCAAGAAGAAGTGCCTTGGCTCAGAGTGACATCGAAAGATTTAGCGCAGTTGCCTCAAGCAGGTGCTTCGCGCGCTGATCAGATCGATAGTGAAGAGCTTATCTATACCGTTCCAGCGCCCATGATTGCTGCTTCCGCTTTGGTTGAGATCGATTTCATTCGAGAATCGAATGTCGATCAAGATCGGGCCGAGCCGCCGTGGGAGTTTCGCTGGCACGAAGTCGGCTCCGGATAAGACCTCGCGTTGTCTCGCCGCAGATCGCCACGTTGTCCTGGTTTCATTTCTATTGAGTCCGCAGGTTCGACTTGTCGGTGCTGTTGCCAATTTATCACGTGCGCAGAGCGCGTGAATGTCGGCGCACGTTTCCACTTGCCGCGATGTTTCTTTGAAGACAAATTCGGTTCGCTCAGTGTGCTCAGAACGGAAGTGCGAGCGCGTCACTAAGCGACAAAGGGCGCGTTCCGCACTTTGGCGCGAGCAAAGGCCCCGGCCCACTTTTAATGGCTGAGGTTCCCAAGGTCGCGATTTAAAAAACCAACCCTTGGAGGGTCTCGCATGATCGCGGGCGGCCCAACCCTGTTTTACGACCTGAACGTCGCCTACGACATAGGCGAGAGGCGAAACCCATTGCGAGTGATGCGCGAACTCGGCATCAAGTGGACGCGATGCGAAGCGGAGCCGATAGATCAGCAGATCAGATTCGAACGCTGCACGTCGATACCCGTCCCGATGCCAACTTATCTGAGAATGCCTTGCGCTGAAGGGTGATGCTGAGGGGCGTGGCTGAAATCTCAAATTTGCGCCAAATGATATCAATGCTCGATGCGAATCGGTTAATGGACTCAAACTAGATTGTTAGACTTACCGCACTGCTCCGGACGACATCAGATGCGCGAATATTCACCGCAAATTCGACAAACTCCACCACCGCGCATGAGCAACCGCCCGGCGTTGATTTGGATCGGGCTAATAGCGCTCGTCACGGCATTAGCGTATGCGTTCGGAGATCATACGCCTCCGCCTATCTAGCGGCGGCCGCCACGGCTCGACAGGCAGCCTTTCGCGTACCGCGGAGTCAACGCGCGGTGCAGCGGATGCTCGCGCCGCCCCTTAAGTCGTCGGCGACGGTTTCGCTTTCGCCTCTTCGGACAAGCCCCAAGGATCGCCGCGCTCTTTCAGTTGAGCGACGACATGATCGGCGAGCGCGTAGCGCTCGGCCTCGGTCAGGCTCGCCTTGAGTCCACGCACGATCTTACTGGCGCGGCGGAGCGCGAACGCGATGCGGTAGCGAAGGAGGTCGCCACGGGTCATGCGGGCAGTTAGCCGCATTGGAATAGCTTCGGCGCGTCGCTAGATGCCAGCCTACAGGCCGCGCTGGGCGGCACCCCATCCCCCGACACCCGCCGCCCATCGAAGAAGCCTGACTTTCTGAGGCAACAACCTTCCAAACCCCCAAGTGCGTAGACTGCTTGGGGTTCTTTTTTGTGGCCGCAACTTTCTTTTCCATATCGAATGATGTTGCCGATTTATCACGTGTGACGAGTGGGTGAATCGCGGCGCGCGTTTCCGCTTGCCGCGACGGTTTTTCCGAGAGAGAAATTTGGTTGTTGTTGCCTCGGAAGGGGCGGGGGACTGAGTGCGGAGCGCGTCACTCAAGCGACAAGGGCGCGTTCCGCATCACTCCCAGTAAGCTGTTTGATGAGCATCATGCCGTTGTTTGAGTTCGTCCTGGTCATGATCGGCATCGGCACCTTCGCGATCCTGCTTACTGCCCTGGTCCTAACGGCGACCGCGCGCGCGCCTTCATTGATCCAATCGTGGGCTGCCCCGATTGCGCCGGAGGAGCGCCCACCCGCCGCCATGTTTGGAGCAAAAGTGGTGAACCTGGCGGGTGAGGGGGACGAATCATGGCTTACGATGCCGCTGCAATATAGCGGTCAGCCCGCACGATGATGAAGATCAGGTTGGCGGGTTTGTCCCGACGGCAAGTCGTAAGGGGTGCGGCATACGCCGTGCTGCCCGGAATGGTAGCCTGCGTGGGCGGGACGACCAATGCCGGCTATTTTACGCCGTGGGAACAACCGCGAGGGCCTAATCCCGCCTTCGCCCGTCAGGTCGTCGCCTACCCGACACGCGAGCGGCCGGGAACGATGATCGTCGATCCGGGCAGTCATTTTCTCTACTTCATCCACGACGCCGGTCGGGCCATTCGCTATGGCGTGGGCGTCGGCGCGGACGGCTTTATCTGGTCCGGGCGTGCGACTGTCCATAGCAAGCAGGAATGGCCCGATTGGTATCCGCCCGCGGAAATGCTGGCGCGCAAGCCTGAGCTGCGCCAGCACATGGTACAGCTGCGCAGCGGCATCGGCATGAAGGGCGGTCCCGATAATCCGCTTGGTGCACGGGCCATGTACCTCTGGAGCGGCAACAAGGACACGCTGTACCGCATCCACGGCACAAATGAACCCTGGACCATTGGCACCAACGTCTCGTCCGGCTGCATCCGCCTGACGAACGAGGACATTGTCGATCTCTACAACCGCACGCCGGTCGGCGCGAAAGTCATCGTGTTCGGGCCCCGGCAAACCGGCGATCAAAACGATTATAGTCGATTGGTACGTCGATGATCTCGGCGTGCGGACGCGGGAGATTACGGCGCGCGAATAGTGTGCAATCGCAGCCTGAACCTTCAAACCAGATGAGCCAGATACTCTCTTAAATTGCCAAACCGAATGTCTGAAATGTTCTGACGACATACAGTTCGGACTTACGCCGCAAGGTGCTGCCGGGTCTTCATCGGCGGCCGTACAGATCGCTAGATGGCCGCTAAGCTTCGACGCGAACTATCGCCGAGTTCGATCTAAAAGAAAATAGCCCCCTTTAACCCCTTTCGCTCGCCTCCTCGGTCTGGGCGGCCCGCTTTATTTATTAGCCGCGCGCCGCCCTTCCGGCGCATGCCCGTCGCTTCCGCGCGGTCGCCCCCGGCCCCTCTACTGCCCCCTTGTCCTGCTTGCCGGCAAATCGAAAACCGAAGGCGACTTCGTTTTTCTGGGACCTTGTTGGAATATCTGAGAATTTCGCTATTTCTCCGGGCGGAGAAATCGCCTTCTCGCCGAACCAAGTTGTTTGGTCGTCGTCGGATTGGCGGCTGCGGCATCGGCGCAACACTTCGCCGCGAAAGATATCCACATCCGCTATTCGTCTTGCGAGCCGCCGCTGCTTGTGCGAGGAAAATTGTAAGTGAGAACTCCGAAGAGAATTGCTTGGGCACCTTGGGCCATCGGCTGCGTTCTAGAGCCGTGGCCCTTTTTTTCATGCCCGCCAGCCGCAATCGCCGCCAACGTGATTCCAAGCATCGTCAATCAAATATGACCAAGCGCGCCGTTGCGTGACCTTCTCGGGCGGGAGCGGCCGGAGGATCGCGTTGGAAACCTTAAACATGGCGTAGAGGCCAGCGATGTCCCAAAGCGCTTCGCCAATTTTGCGCATCTCGCGGATCAGCGCATCTCTTCGCCACTGTGCTTGCCCCCGTTCACGCTTTTTGAAGCGCTGCGGATCATTCTCCTCCGCCCGGGCCAACAATTCACGCATCTTCGTTTCATAGTGCGTCACGTCGATTTCTACGTTGGTAGGCATCGCTCTTATTCCTTTGTCATGATGTTCTCTCCGGTTTTGTTGCTGATGGTCCGTTTCTTCTTTAGCAACGCGGCGGCATCGGTCTTCATCACGTAATTCATAAACTGTCCAAAAACGACGCCAGGCGTCGGTTTTTGAAATCACTCATGCGCAGTCCTCGAAATCATCGACATCAAGCGCGACAGTGATTGCGAACCGCGCGTCATCGTCGAACGTCACCAGCAATCGGTCGGGGCCACGTCGCTCGACCTGCACCGGGCAAATCCTCGGGCTGGAGCGTAGTGCGTCGGCCATGACCTCCAACAGCCGCTCACGAAGGGCAGCGGTGGTCATGATTGCTCCTTCTCGCGCCGCGCTATCCGGGCGACTTGCCAAGCGATCAGATCATCCTCCAACCAACCGACACCGCGGCCGCTGTCGGAGAGTGGAATTGATTTCGGAAACTCTCCGGCTTCGATTAGTTCACGAATGACGGTCTTGTGCAGCCCGACATAGTTGGGAAGATCGCTCATGCGGAAGATACGCTGGAGCCGCGGTGGGGATGCCGACGACTCCGCGCTGCGCATATTGATTTGTTGTTTCTTCATTCTCCTACTCCGAAATCGAACGGCGACGTTCGCCGAAGATAGGAAGAGACGCGCGCGCCGTCGATAACGGGTAGCTATCCCGGGCTTAGCGCTCCGTGATTTTCAAAATTGCTGAACAGCCTATGTGTTGGCTGTCGCTGCCACGAAGGCAGCAACAAACATAGGAGATAAACAAATGTTAGATCGAACAACGGGAGTGCAGCCATGACGATAGGCGATAGTTGCTTTGACCATATCGTAAGTCTGAACGGGGAAATTACCATTGAGGCTGTCGATCAGTTTCTAAACGACGTTCTGGAATATATGAAAGATGGGGGCGACAGCCCGCTCCACAGGGCACTGCTGGATGCGGCAACTACATTCCTTCTTGAACCCGAGGAGAGGTGGAATGCTGCCTGGCTTGTCGTCCTGGCCGAAGCGTACGTTAACAGCGAAGCATTCCTGTTAGATATGGAACGTAATCCTCGACCGCTGTCGTGGCCGATGAATATGAGTAGAGACGAGGTAACTTGCCGCCGCGAGGTAGCACAGAGCCGTAGAAAACTTGAACAACTTGAACTCTACAAAAATAACAAAGGCGTTCGCATGATGTATCGGGACTCGCTCGCTCTCTCGGAAGCTCATTTGGCGAAACTTAAATCTGATCCGCCGCCTGTCGCGTCCGAAGCAACTGACCAAAAGAAGGAGGCGCTGTAATTTTGGAAAACGCGCGAGGCTCACTCTTGGGCCGCGCTCGCGCTCCGCCTTCATGAGCTCAACGTACAACTTGACCAAATCGAGTTCTTCGTCGCTCAGCTTTTTGCCGGAACGGCCTTTGCGAAAGGCTTCCCAAGCTTTGATGGCGAGGCCGAAATCGGCTTCGCGATAGGCGCGGTGTTGGCCCTTAATTACAGCATCGATGTCCTTTTCAGATACACTCGGACAACCCTCGCGTGCCACCGCTTTTGCCTCGGCGACCGAGGCACCTTTGCGCCGTGCCTCATGGTACTCCGCCATCACCGCTGGCAAATAGAACAGCTTCTCAGAAATCATGTAACTGGGATCACGGCGTACCGAGCGTTGCCCGGTCTTGCCTTTACGCCGTGTGAATTGCTTCCGTTCAAACAAATCTTGAAAGTGAGGTAACACCCGAGCCGGAACGTTGAGATAGGGCAATAACAATCGTGGATCGTTAGTGGCGTCGATCTTCGCCAGTACCTCGAAATATTCCGGTTCGATAGCGAGGTGCCAATTTACCGTCTTCTTCGTCATCGGCCGCCCCCTCGTATCGGCGACACAGTGGCGAAGCTCCGCTTCGCCCCCGGCGTCGAAGCGTAGCGCGCCCAATCCGCCATGAGGCGGCGGCGCTTATCGAAGAGGTCGCTTCTTCGATAAGCGGCTTCGACTTTCGAGCCGATGACGTGCGCTAAGGCTTGCTCCACCACATGGTTGGGATAGGCGGTCGTCTCCGCGGCCCAATCGCGGAAGGTCGAGCGGAAGCCGTGCACCGTCGCCCGGTCCTTGTAGCCCATGCGCTTAAGGACCGCGTCCATCGCCATATTGGAGAGGCCGCCGCGTTGTGGGCCGATGAAGATGAAGGGGTTGCCGTCTTCGTGCGGCAATTCATTCAACAGCGCCAGCGCTGTTGAAGAAAGCGGCACGCGATGCTCCTTCCCGCCCTTGATCCGTCCGGCCGGCACTGTCCAAGTCTGCGCGTCGAAGTCGATTTCGTCCCAGGTCGCGCCGATCACCTCGCTGGTCCGCGCCGCAGTGAGAACAGTGAACTCTAGGGCGCGGGCCGCCGTCCCTTCCCGACCACGAAGTGTGCTCATGAAATCCGAAAGTTCGTTGAACGGCAAAGCGGAATGATGTTCCACTTTCGCAATCTTGCCGCGGGCGGGAAGGACGTTGGCGAGGTGGCCCTTCCAGCGCGCCGGATTGTCGCCGGAGCGATAGCCCCGGACGGTCGCCCAATCCAACACCGCTTCGATCCGGCCGCGGACCCGGCTCGCGGTTTCAGTTTTGTCGGGCCAGATCGGTTCGACGCAACGTAGCACCGCGCCGGTATCAATCGCGGCGACCGGCAGCGTCCCAATCTTCGGGAATGCGTAGGTTTCCAGCGTCGAAAGAAACTGAGCACGGTGCTTCGCGTTCTTCCATTTTCGTTCGTGAAAGTTGAAGTAGGCGCGGGCGGCTTCGGCGAAAGTGATGGTTGTGGCCGCCGCCGCTGCCCGGGCGGCGCGCTCGGTCGCGCGCGCCTCCAGCGGGTCAATACCATCGAGGAGGCTTAGGCGCGCCTTCCGCGCCCGCTCGCGGGCTTCGTCCAGGTTGATCGTGTGCAGCGGACCGAGCCCCATGAAGCGCTCGCGGCCGTCGCGCTCATAGCGCAGCAGCCAAGACTTCACGCCGTCCTTGTTGACTTGGAGATAGAGGCCGTTGCCGTCGCCGTAGCGGCGGCCGACCGGCTCGCCATCGCTCTTTCGCTTCCCCGGCTTCGCCCGGGCGATCCGCTTCGCCGTCAGCGCCATCTTCCGCCTCCTCGACCCCCGATCCGGCTTCCTTTTCGGCCAGATTTTAGGCGGTCGTTAGCGGCTAATATCGGCGCTTACCGGACGAAGGGGAAGGGCAAACTATTGGTATCACGTGAAAAATCTATCGGCCGGAGAGGCCCGGCGGCGGTCGCCGGTTAGGCGGAAGGCGGGCACTCCCTCCGCCAGGGCCTTTTTGCGCCCCGTTCTCCGCCGTCAAGTCGCGCTTCCAAAGCGGGCTATTTTGGCTTTCTAATTCTCTGACCTCTGGCTCTGGTCATGCAGCGCCGCGCCAAGATTGCCCTCTATCACGACTTTTTCTCGGAGGCCCTGAACTTTTGGCCGAGAGTACGCTTTTTGCGGAGCGTTGAGAATTCAACGCCTTTGCCGCAGTCCGCCACGGTCTAATTTGAACGGTCGAGCATGTCCTCCCTCAGAACCCAAAGCCGGACAGTAAGTGGGCAAAGTGGTTTCCGGATGCCGCCAAGCGTTTGGAAGTTGTGCGATCTTGGACATCGATCACCAACACGCTGAGCGACTGGACCAGCCCTTCGAAGTCCTTCTTCGTCACATTTAACTTCACGACATGTCAACGTTTATCCGCTCTAACCCACGGCATAGACAGCCGCCAATAGCGCTGCGATCGTCTTGCGCCCCGGCAAGATGGTCTCGGCACCGCGCGCCATAGCCGCCGACAGCCATGACCGCAGCGGAGTGTCGCAACGGCCGTCGCTTATCTGTTCACGAAGGAATCCCGGATGGCAATCTGGCGTTGGAACGCCATTTGTTTGGCCCACCTTTCCGCGGTTTGGGCCTTGGCGGCGTCGCAATCGACAAGCCCGTCATCCCGAATTTGGCCTGTAGCGTTGTCGATCAAGCTTTGGCGACACGTATTGCCCGAGAAGGGAGTGAACAGGAGCGAGCCACTGAGCAGCTTGGGTTCGCTCTCTCGCGAGACGGCCGGCGACTGAAACAGCGCGGGAATATCACGACCATAGTGGACCACTACCCATGAAAAGGCGAGAAGGCCGCATGCCACCCAAGCGCGTCTGTTGAATGAGCCGGCCCGCGCTGCGTTGCGTTGCCGCCTGTCCCTAGAATTAGGGCGCATGTGCGTGCCGGTCCAAGCCGGACAGCTGCCAGGTCGGATGACGCGACCTCACAAGGCTGACCCTGGAATTGCGCGCTGGCCTACAATCTGGCGCGGCCAAGCGCGTGTGCAAAAATCGTTCGGGAGTATTGGCGATAAGGCGAATGTCTCGTCGATGTTTAACAAGGGCAATATCGTCCGGTTTCCACAACATGGCATCAGCTTCAAAGAGCGGCGAATTCCATGACACACTCGCCGAACCCTGATAATTTTTTGGTGGGATCGCAGCGCCAAGTGTCATCGCTAAAGTAACTGGTTTTAAACGACCACCTCACCCTATGTCTGGCACTCAGCCCGCCACTCGTCGGTGTGGGGCTTTTCTTTTTAGGATACTTCCAGCTACAGCAGCGGCGTTCATGCAAGGAGATTCGTCTATGAGAAATGGAACAAAAAGACGTGCCTGGACGTCGGTGCAGGTTCGCGAACTTAAGGCGATGGCGCGCAAGAAGACGCCGGCGGCACGCATAGCCAAAAAGTTGCGGCGATCCGAAGGAGCTACCCGTCAAAAAGCGTTTAGCCTTGGAGTATCACTCGACTCACGCGCCTGATGAACGGGCGTTCCAAGACTAAGCTCTGCTTCCAGCTACAAAGCCCCGTCTCTTCGTGAGCGGGGTTTTTGCTGAGAGAGTGCTGAAGTGGATTTTCGAGAGCTATCAAGGTGCGGTACCGGCATCGCTTGTCGTCACAGGCCATATCGTGATGGCCCCTCTACGACCGGCTCATTTGGCCAATCTCAGACCAGACCGGTATCGCGTCGTTGGCAGGTAGCATATACGCTTTGGTCCGACTGCACTTGGCACAAAGGAACGTCTGCCTTTTTATGTGAGTTGATTTGGTGGGGTGCAACAGCCGCCAGAGTCGTCTTCGAGGCACTCCGTGGGCACGGCGCGATCTTACTGACGTCGCGGCTGCAGCACTTACGGTCTGGGATCTACGTCGGCTTTTGGCGCAAGAACGGACCTCGTGAGGAGACTGCGGTATGTCGCCGGTGACCCACAGCGAACACCAATGCCCAATCGACAATAATCAATCCAGTTACTCTTAGTGTACGTATATGATGGGTAGTCGATGACACCGAGCAGGCGTGTCGGTATGTGACGATGGGCACTGAT
>CAWJRE010000039.1:0-47100 GCA_963845075.1 uncultured Alphaproteobacteria bacterium
GTTGTTCCACGACGCAGTTTTGATGGCGGTCGATGGTGTCGGCAAAACCCTGGTTCCGGTCGGCCCGCCCAACCGCTACGAAGAAATCGCTGGTCACGCCAAGGTGACACTGTGGGCGTGCAGGCCGTGCGTTGAAGCGCGCGGACTGGCGCAGTCGTCGCTTGACGGCCGCGTCAAGCTCGGCGGCATGAATGATTTTCATGCCGCCGCCAAGGTGCCCGACGCCAAGGTCGTCAATTTCTAAACAGGCCGCTGTTGTACCTAGTGGACAGAGCCTCAGACGCTGTTCAAATGATTAACTTGGGAATCGTCGTGTATCGGTCGACGGGACAAACATTATGGGTCGCCCTTGTACCTAGCGTTCTTAGGCAGTGCCTATGCGGGACTTCACCAATTTGCTGACGCTCGGCGCTGCATTGACGACGCGATGAAGCGGTGGAAACAACCAAGACAGCGAGCAATGACGGCGATCTTGAGGTGGCGTTCACAACAATGGTTCAGCGACGAGCCGGCGCCCTCCTCGTGAAGCCAGACTCATGGCCTGATGAGTTATGGGATCAGCTTTGTGGATCTATATCAGCACGGAGGGAACTACGCCGGAAAAATTTTCAAGGGCGCCAAGCCGACTGACCTCCCCGTAGAGGGCGTCAAATTTGAGCTGGTGATAGCTGTATTAGCTAAAACTCGCTCTGACAACCGGTGCTTGGTTGAGCGGTCGGGTTTTGGTGTCCGGCGTGATCAGGCTGCGATCATTTTCTCCTTTGTCATCGGCAGCTCCAGGAAGGTCTGCATCGGGGTTTTGCCGAAGCACCAGCGTCCCTGATGAGGCCGCACGAAAAGAATAGAGTTCCGTGGGTGCCTCAAGCCTTGTTGTACAACGCGATCAGGCCGCACGCATCGCTCGGCTACAAGCCGCCGGCACCAGAAGTGTTCGTACCTGCGTCGCCGCGTGGCCGATGCGCTACGTCGATCGGCTCGCCGGCCAGGCTGGCGCCCAAACCAACCTTAAACTAACATGCCAGCTGGACCACTCAGTGGGGGCCGGTCAGGGCGGGAAGAAGAATTTGAATTGCTATTGCGCCGCTGGTCGAAAGCAAAGACCGGCAATTTTCGTAGGCTTAACGAACCAGAGAAAGTGTGATGAAACTTATCGATGGCTGCTGTGTCGCTGAAGAAGCGAATTCGAGGAGGCGCGGCAATGCTTATCAGCGTTCGCGAGGCGTATAAATATGCGCGCGAGCACATTGAGGGAGATCGGCTGGCTCCGTTGTCGCCCTTCGGCGTCGAGGATTTTGGCGAACATCGCGAGAAAACGCCCGTGTTCTATTGCCGCAGCCGCGCGAACGAGCTTCAACACTTCGCTTCTGCTGTCGAAGGGCTTCCGCGACGCCTACGGCTTGAGCGGTGGCTTGATTGCCTGGAAGGCGGCCGAGCTAGCAACTCGATCCGAGCGCGACGCGTCGGGCGAAGGCGGCGGCAAGCCCTTCGGCTGGCTGTAATCGTTCGATCGCGAAAGCCGCCGCCGTGGCTCTCTCCTGGCTACAGGATGCGCTGGCAGTGCTTTCCGGCGGGGCGGTAGGGTTCTCGCTTGGATTGATCGGCGGCGGTGGTTCGATTCTGGCAGTACCGCTCCTGCTCTACGTTGTCGGCATCGGCGATGCACATGTCGCCATCGGCACCAGCGCCCTTGCCGTTGCCGCCAATGCATTTGCCAACCTGCTCAGCCACTGGCGCGCCGGCAATGTCAAATGGTCTTGCGCCGCGACCTTCGCTGTTGCCGGCGTAATCGGCGCTGCGATTGGCTCGACGCTTGGAAAGTTGGTCGATGGTCAACAGCTGCTGTTCCTCTTCGCACTCGCCATGATCGCGGTCGGTGCGGCGATGCTGCGTCCACGCGCCGCCAAGGGCAATCCGGACATTCGCATGACGCCATGGATCGCGGTCCGCTTGATCGCAATCGGGCTCGTGGTCGGCGCGATTTCGGGCTTTTTCGGCATCGGCGGTGGCTTTCTGATCGTGCCGGGGCTCATGCTCGGCAGTGGCATGCCGATCCTCAACGCCATTGGCTCATCGCTGTTTTCGGTCGGCAGCTTCGGCCTGACCACGGCCGTCAACTACGCGCTCTCGGGTTTGATCGATTGGACGATCGCGCTGCTCTTCATTGTCGGCGGTGTCGGTGGCGGCATTCTCGGCATGCATTCCGCGATCCGCCTAGCATCAAATCGGCGCATGCTCACTTACATCTTTGCGAGCGTCATCTTCGCCGTCGCCATCTACATGCTGGCGCGCACCGGCCTTCCATCCTGGCTGTCAATTCGATGAGAACGGCGATGGGTTCCTCCATCAGCATTCCGTGCCCGGGTTGCTCCCGGCTACTTGACAGACGGTAGATGGAATGGGCGTCACCCCGGCGGAAGGCCGAAGGGCGTGGTCGGGGCCCTGTTCAAATCGCCTCCGGCCAGCACGGCATCCTGGCTAAAGACGGTGGCCGGCAGGTCGAGCGCTCGCTCGCGACCGTCGCGTCTTGGCGCGATGACGGGATGCGCCTTTAAATATTCTTTCAGCGCTTCATGGATGGACAATGGTAGAATTTGCGGGTCGTGAGCGCCACGATGCCGACAGATCACGTCGATAGGCTCGCCTTCGCGTTCGCATCCGGCGATTGTGTAACGCTCATCGTCTTCAGCCTCGCGGCCCTTGATCCTTATTGACACCACCCTTTGTCCGTATCCAGTCAGCGCATCGAAAACGATCGTCATCCCCGAAGCTCGCGGCCCCCAACCGCCATTGAGCTTAAACGGCGTTTTTGAGTACACCATTTCCAATTCGCGTTCCAAATAGTCCCTGAGTTCTTTGCCGGTGATCCAGCCGCGCTTCATTCGCGCGTCCATCGGTAGCAGATTCCACAGATCCGCTTCGGTGATGGCCTCGGGCGGAACAGGTACGCCGAAGCGAAAGCCGTTGGTGAAGCCTATGTCGGTCTTCGCCATTTCGCGTACCGCGTCGGCGATGAAATCATCGGCCGTAGTTTCCAGTAGGTCATAGCGCATCAGAACGGTTTCGGTTTTTCCCGCCTGCCGGGCCATGCGTGCTCGATGGGGCGCCAATGATTTGTCCACCAGCGCCTTGACGTCGGCGTCCTCGTCATAACGGCTCGCGAAGATCGGGATGAGCCGGAACTCATGGCGCGCGATACCTCCTCCGGGCTTGATGGCGAGATCCAACCTGCCCAGGAATGACCCGAAGCAGCCCGGCTCGATGACGATGCAATCGCCTTCAAGGATGGGCCAGGCTGTCCGCTCATGGGTATGGCCGGAGAGAACCACGTCGAACTCTGGCGTCTCGCGGGCGATCTCGCGGGCAATCGATAGGCCGGTATGGGTGAGCGCTACTACGAGATCCGGCCGCTCGCGGCTGCGCAACTCCTTGACGAACTCGCGCAAGCCCTCGATGCGGGTCGTATCCATTCCTCGGAATTCCGCCGGCGGTTGACGTTCGCTAGCCCCGATATCGGTCAGGCCTACGACGGCTATTTTCACGCCTTGCCGCTCCAGCGCGATCGAAGCGGGGAACAAACGGCTTCCAGTCGTTTTGTCGTGGAAATTGTAGCAAACGACCGGACAGTCGAGCCGCGCCATGGTCTGTTTGAACCGCTCGGGGCCGTAGGCGGGCTCCCAATTGCCGGGGGTGAAAACATCGATACCGAGGGCCTTGAGGGGTTCGAGGATCACTTCTCCTTCGGACCATGCAGCCGGACCCGAGCCTTGGAACTCATCGCCTCCGTCAAGGAGGAAGCAGGCCCCTTCGCAGTGCGCTCGCTCATGTTCGATAGCGGTCTTGAGGCGGGCGTAGCCGCCCATCATCTGGATTTCGGGCTTCGCTCCCGGCAGATATTCGGGATGCGTTTCGAGTTGCGCATGCGTGTCGGTGAAGTGCAAAAGCGTCACGCGTTTGCCGTCTCCACTTTGATCCGGTCGCGCCGTCGCCGCCGCAGCAAGTCCGGGGACCGAAATGCCCGGGCTGATTGCCGACAGACCTACAGAGGCGGCGATGACCTCTCTGCGAGTCCAAGTCTTGATCATTTGCCCTCGTTCACCACTTGCTGGCGGCAATCTGCCAGCCTCGCGCTGGCTATTGTCAGATGGAGAGCCGCTTGAGCATTTACCTGTCAGTAGGGGCTGCGATCGGTTTGCTGCCCAGGATGCCTGCGCCGCCTCGCCTGGCTACACGATGTCGGATCTGGTCAACGTACCCGTGACCTCCGCGGACACGAAGACGCCGCAATATCTCGGCGGTCTAGTAGGGACGGGCCTTGCGACCCGCCCCCAGGGTACGCCCGCCAGCGGGGGCGACGGATGCCGGCGGATCGCCCCATTACTTGTCAGGCATTGCCGAGCGGAAGCGCGACGAAGCGCGTGCCTCCATTTGACTTCACCCGAAACAACAGCGTGCGCTTGCCTTCCTTGCGCGCGTCCGCGATTTGCGTGCGGACCTCCGCGGGGCTCGAAACCGATTTGCCGCTGACGTCGAGAATGACGTCGCCGACCTGGAAGCCGTGATCGGCGGCGACGCCGTTCGGGTCGACTGCGGTGACGACCACGCCGCTGCCATCCGATCCTGCGACCTTGCTCGCGGGGGCCAGGGTGAGGCCGAGCTTCGGCACGTCGCTATCGGGAACCTCATGCTCCTTCTGCTGGTTCGCAGCCTGCTTTTCGTTCGGCAGCGTGCCCAGCGTCAACGTCACGGTCTTCTCCTGGCCGTCGTGGATCAGACCAAGCTTGACCGCGGTGCCCGGCGCCATCGTGCCGATTTTGCGCGCCAGCTCGCGCGCATCACGGACGGACGCGCCATCGACCGAGATGATGACATCGCCGCTCGCGATTCCGGCCTTGGCCGCCGGGCTGTTGGCTTGCGGCTCGGAGACCAGGGCGCCGGCGGCCTTCTTCAGGCCGAGACTGTCGGCAATTTCCGGCGTGACCGGCTGGATCTGGACGCCGATCCACCCTCGGGTAACGCTGCCTTTGTCGCGCAACTGGGCGACGACGCTCTTCACGGTATCGGCGGGAATGGCGAAAGCGATGCCGACCGAGCCGCCGGAAGGCGAGAAGATCGCGGTGTTGACGCCGATGACATTGCCGTCGACGTCGAAGGTCGGACCGCCGGAATTGCCCTTGTTGACCGGCGCGTCGATCTGGATGAAGTCGTCGTAAGGACCGGCGCCGATGTCGCGGCCACGGGCGGAGACGATGCCCGCGGTCACCGTCCCGCCGAGGCCAAAGGGATTGCCCACCGCGAGCACCCAGTCGCCGACGCGCGGCGTGTGGTCGGCAAGCTTCACGTACGGGAAGTCGTTACCCTCGACCTTGATCAAAGCAACGTCGGTGCGCTGGTCGGTGCCGATGACCTTGGCTGAATACGTCTTGCCGTCGTCGGTCGTGACCTGCACGTTTTCCGCGTTCTGCACGACGTGATTGTTGGTGACGGCGTAGCCATCGGCGGTGATGAAGAAGCCGGAACCCTGGCCGGTAATGACCTCGTGGCCGCCCTGACCATGGTTGGGCATGCCGAAGCGCTTGAAGAAGCGGTCGAACGGCGAGCCGGGCGGAAACGGCAGTTCGTCACTGCTGAGACCCGCATCGGCCGGCCGCTCCATCTTGACCCGCACCGAAATCACCGCGGGCTTGACCTTTTCCACGATGTCGGCGAAGCCGACGGGCTTTTGCGGAAGTTGCTGAGCCTGCTGCGACAGGTTCTGCGCATGCGCCGGGCCTACGAAAAAGTCAGTCTTGGGCGCAGCGTACGGTGCAAAAAAAGCAGCGGCGCCAAAACCGGCGATGGTTGTCGCCAGCAGTGCCATGCGCCGCGCCGACAGATTGCGGCGTGAGGGTTGTGTCGTGCCATTCATTAGCCGTCTCCAAATCTTTAGTCCGTCTCGCAACGGGGGTGCCCAGCCAGTTCTTGCCGTCAAATGTGGGGGCGGGCGACTTACGGCGCGCTGTCGGCAACATTAAAGTTTCGTAATGTCGC
Source organism: uncultured Alphaproteobacteria bacterium (assembly GCA_963845075.1). Taxonomy (GTDB): domain Bacteria; phylum Pseudomonadota; class Alphaproteobacteria; order Rhizobiales; family Xanthobacteraceae; genus BOG-931. The sequence continues at coordinate 6,028 of CAWJRE010000039.1, forward strand.
CATGTTTAATTTTCCTTTAATGGCCAAACACCACATCAGCCTGATCTCATTGTGGCTAATTTCGCCGAGTTGGCTGCCGGTATATTTTGGGCAAACGTATTCGTGCTCAAAACGAGCAGGACTACGCAAAGGAATGCGAGCCGTTTTGGCATCGAATCTCGGAGGTTCGCTTCATCTGTCTCAATGGCGGTCTTCCTAATTTCGATCAGGCGGTCGAACACGCGCCGCCCTGCGATAATATTTTTGCGGCGCGAACTGCCTCTCTGGAAGCCTTTCGTTGCGGTAACCCAGCAGCCCGAACCACAAAATCGCCTACGAAGTCCGGAGGGGTCGGAAAACGATGCCGGCGGCCGCGTTACGTGGCTGGGTCGAGCAGCATCTGCGGGGCTGATCAGCCGCCGCTGCCATAATTCTCCGCCAAATAATCGATAATGACCTTGGCGTCGGCGGGTTTGATCGGCGCGCCAAAGGCGTTGATCATCTTGTTCACGACGCCTTCCCATCCTTGACGCTTCAGAAACGCGGCGTTGATGCGTGGGTAATCGAGCGAATGACAGGCAGTGCAATAAGCCTCGACGGCTTGCAGTCCGGCGCCGGGTTTAAGCTGGACGTTTTCTTGCGCCTGGACATTCGCGACGAAAAGGAGGACGGAAGGGACCGCGAGAATGCGCCACATTGGGGATCTCCTCACGCTACGTTGATGGTCAGCGGGCGGATGACATTGTTGTGGTAGCCCGCCGGATTGAAGATGAGCTTATCAGCCTGGGTCTGGCCGACGCCGTTGCTCGCTCGCGCCATCACCTGATAGACGCCGGCCCGCGGCGGCGTGAAGGCGAAGCGAAAGGCGCGAAAGGCGAAACGGCCGACGTCCTTGCCGAGTTCGGCTTCGCGCCACACTTGCCCGCCGTCCACGGAAAATTCCACGCGCCGGATGCCGTAGCCGCTATCCCAAGCGAGGCCGCGGACCTCAACCGTCTCCGCGGCCCGCATCGTGTGGCCCTCCTCTGGCGCGGTGATCATTGAATTCACCACCATCTCGGTGATGGGCTCGTTTGCCGTCGTCATCTGCGACAGGAAATGCTGGAAGATCGGGAACTTTCCGGTCGGTATCCGGTAAGCGGTTTTCATCCAGAAGCCGGCGAACGGCTTGGTTGAGGCTTCGATTGTGTCCAGATGCTTCACCCAGTACGTCGCTGTCCAGCCCGGTACGACCAGACGGATCGGAAAGCCGTTGTAATGCGGCAGGGGAGCGCCGTTCATCTCGTAGGCAATCAGCGTGTTGTCGTCGAGCGCCTTGTCGAGGGGAATGCTCTTGATGAAGTCGGGGGTGCCGTCGAGCACGGGGGCGTCGGCGCCGTTGAGCACGATCTCGACCGTTTCCGGGCGCAAATTGGCACGGCCAAGCACGTCCTTGAGCCGAGCGCCTTTCCACAGCGCGTTTCCTACAGCGCCGAACGCCCACTGCACTCCGGTGACATGCGGCTCGGAGAACCCGCGGCGATTGCCTGAGCATTGGCAGACGGCGGCGATTTCCACCGGCTCGAAGCCCGAACGCAGCTCGCTCACGCTCAGCTCCAGAGGTTTGCCGGCACCGTCGCCGCCGATTTTCAGCTTCCATTGCGCGGCGTCGATCTCTTCTGGAATTGCAGAAAGGTGGTAGCGAACGAAGAAGGACTCGTTCGGCGTGAATTCCGAGGTGAAATATGAAAGCGGCGTTTCGTAGTTCGGCGGACGGTAGGAAAGCTTGATCAGCGGCTTCTTGCCGGGCAGCGCCTCGAGCGTCGCGGTATCGTAGACGCCCTGCGGCAGCCCCTGCGGCAGGAATGAGGTTTCCGCCGCCAGCGCCGCGCGCGACAGCGGTCTTGAACCGGCCAATGCGAGCGCACCGCCCGCAACCATTGCACGACGACTGATCATTCGTCTTCTCCCGTTACGAGCCACATGAAAAAACTGCCATCGGAGTTTTGATCCACCAGCGCCAAGCACCTGCTGCGCGTGCACTCTCAGCTTGCGGCCGCAGTGACGTGGCGCTGGCGCAGCGCCATCTCCACCACCTGGCGGAGGTCTCCGGCGCTCAAGCTAAGAAAGTCGGCCGCGTTGCTGGCGAAGAAGTCTTCGATCGCCCGGCCCACATCGGCGACGTTCACGCCGCGCAGCGACGCCTCGAGATCGAACACGACGCGCGGCGGCGTGACGAAGAAATCGCCGGTGATCAGCGCCTCGCGGATGCGGTCGCGACGCGGTCCTTCCAGGCGGATATCGGCGCGGACGGTGCCGCCGCGCCCGGTCAGCGAGGCGCTGACCAGCGCATCGTCCGCCGGCGGCGCGTCGAGCATGTTGACGTAGGCGTCAGTGCCGATCTCCTCGCGGAAAAACCGGTCGGCCAACTCTTCCTCATAGGCGGTGATCGGACCCCATTGCGGGTCGATATCGAGGCCCTCGGCAAAGCCGGCGACCAGGCCGTTATAAATGGTCTCGAGATCGGGCAAAGCGTCGCCCAAGACTTCGCGCATGGTGATGACGCGCTGCGCCGCGGAATCGATTCCGCGCTTGGCCAGCTTTTCCCTCGGCACGTTGAGGCACGCCAGCATCTTGTCGGGATCGAAGTCGATCAGCAGAGTGCCCTGATAGAAGATGAGGTTGCCGTCGGAGAAGCCGCCGGTGCCGCTGATCTTGCGGCCCTCGACTTCGAGGTCGTTGCGCGGCCGGTACCGGGCCGGCATGCCGAGCTTTTGCAGGCCAAGGGCTGCGGCCTCGCAGATGCGCCGGGTCACTTCCGCGAGATCCGTCAGTCCGAGCGTGGCTCGATCGAAGACCAGTTCCCAGCCGATCTGCCCCTCGTCGAAATAGAGGCCGCCGCCGCCGGTGATCCGGCGCACGGTCTCGATGCCGTTCGCCTTGCAGTAATCAAGCTTGAGCTCATGGCTGAGGTACTGATGGATGCCGATCAGGGCCGAAGGCCGAAAACGCAGGAACCGGATCGTGTCGGGAATCTTGCCCTCCCGGCGCGCCTCGATCAGCGCCTGATCGAAGGAGATGTTCGCGCGCCCGCCGCGCAGGCTGGTGGCGATGACGCGAAACGGCTTGCCTGGCGATTTGCTCATGGTCATGCCCTGTGCCTGTTTGCCCTAGCATGGCCGGCGGGCGCGGAGGCGCCGGCCCCCATGCCGGTTTCGATCTGCCGCCGCACCTTGCGAATGTCGTTACGGTTCAGCTTGAACGGATAGGAGGCGATGTCGCGCGGCGGTGAATCGCCGTAGGGGCGATCGCACGCGGAGATATCGTCGGCTTCCTTGCCTGGGCAGCCGGAAGTGCGGAAGGCGGTGCCAGCATTGATTACCGCATCGATCTCATCCTGCGGTAAGCCGAAGTCCATGAGCGCGCCGGTCGCACTGAAGCGCATGCGTTCGAGACGATGATTGCGATAGTCGATGAGGTAGCGCGCGAGTTGGGTGCGCCGCCATTGCGGCCGCGGCGCCGGCGGCAGATGATCCATCAGCGAGCCCCGCTCGGGAAAGAACGCGAACATGTGGCTGTGGCCGCCAAGGTCGCGAATTCTCTGCACCTGCGTGAGCACATCGTGGTCGCTTTCGCCCATGCCGACGATAAGATGCGCACCAAAATGTTCCGGTCCGAAAATCTCCGCCGCGGCATGGAGAATTTCCCAATATTTGTCCCAGCTGTGCGGCGACTGCACGCCGGAGCCGCGGGTGCGGTCGAACACCTCGCGGTTGCAGGCGTCGAGCGCGACGGTGAAGATGTCAGCGCCGAGGTCTTTGAGCTCCTGCACGTCCTGCCGCTGCATCGTCGTCGGATTGGAGAGGATCGATACCGGCACGTGCTTGACGCGCTCGACCCACTTCTTCAGCACCACCCGCGTATCCGCATCCGAGCGCGGATGCGTGATCATGCTGATGCACATGCGGTGAAAGCGGCCGCCGTCGCCGCCGGCAGCGACGATGTCGAGCACCTGATCGTAGGGCACCGCCGGCCAGTTGACGCGGATGAAGTTGCGGTCGGCATAGTTGCGCTCGGCCTCGCGATGACGCGCCAAGCCGCAATAGGCGCAGTTGGCGCGGCAGCCTTCGGGGTAGGTGAGCAGCAAATTCAGGCAGCGCGTGCAGCTGGTGCGATGCATGTAGCCGCCCATCACCCCGAGCGTGATCGCCGCAGCCGTCGACATCTGCACGTATTCCGGGGAGCGCATGTTGGGCGTGAGAAAATTGTAGTTCGGGCGATAGACGCCGTTCGGCTGCACGCCTTGCGTTTTCACTCGTGCGCCATTGCGCGCGTCGGCGGGTACTGCGCCGGGCGCACGCGGCTGCATGGTTTGAGCATCGTTGAAAGTGCGCCGCAACTCGCCGAGGAAATCCGGCACCGGACTTCGCGGCATTTCGAGACAGCTCATGACGGCTCCTTCCTTATTGTATCGGTCAGGCGGCCCAGTAGTGCGGGGACGAGATCCAGCTGTCGCTCAGCACGCGGGCGTCGGGCCTGCCGCCATTCGCATAGCGCGCCAACACGGCGCGCCGGCGACGCAGCGCCCGCTCAAGCGCAGCGTCGAAAATGTCGCCAAGCTCTTCTTCATACTCGTCGAGCGCGGGCGCGCGACCAGCAAGCAAAGCTACCGCCGCGTGCCCGGCGAGTTCGCCCGACTGCACCGCAGAGGCGATGCCAGCGCCAGTTACTGGATTTGTGAGGCCGGCGGCATCGCCCGCCAGCAGCACGGCGGTATGCCCGAGGCGTCCGATTGACCGCAGGCGGCCGCCGACCGGAATGGCCCCTCCGGTGAGAGCAAAGGCTCTCGTGCCAATGCGACGCTCGTCCGCGAGCTTTGCACAAAGCGCGGCGAGCAAGGGCTTGAGTAATTTTCGCAACTCGATGGCGACGCCGAGGCCAACATTCGCGACCGCGCCTTTGGGAAAGAGCCACGCATAACCGCCGCGATAGTCGGCGCTGAGAAAGATGTCGGTCGCGTCATACGGCAACACGAGCGGGACCGTGACTTGCCGGGTATCGACGAGATTGCGGTTAATTGCGCCGATTGCCGCGCCGATGCGGGAATCCGGGCCGTCGGCGCCGATGAGGACACGCGGCCGCAAACGGGCGCCGGCCGAAGTCGTGACCGTGCCTTCGATATCGATCGACAGCACCGTCTCGCCGTAACGGCAATCGGCGCCGTTCCAGGCGGCTTCATGCGCCAGCATGCGATCGAAGGCACCGCGGTCGATCATGAGACCATGAAAATGCTCCGTGACTTCCGCCTGCTTCCCGGCAACGAAGGTCAGCATGCGGGTGACTTTTTGCTCAGTTACCGTGCGTACGTTGGGCACGTCTTGCTCGATGGGTGCGGGCACGAATTCGGCGCATTGCACCGGTGTCCCGGCAGTCTTGCGCCGCTCGAGCGCGACCACATTGAGACCTGCGGCGGCCGCGGTCGCGGCGGCGCGGCTGCCTGCCGGGCCCAGGCCGACCACCAGAATGTCGGGTGTTTCGATCATCGGCCTCCTCACGCGGCGCAGGCGTGCCGTCCGGCCAAGCCGTTCAGCGCAATCGAACAGCAGGCGTGATCCTGCTCGATGGGACGGCCGATGGCGCGGGCGAGCGCGACGATTCCTTCGGCCGGATAAGCAATGCCGTCGAAACCGGCCATGACCGCATAGGCATCGGTGATCAGCTTGTGGCGGCCGGGCGGGCGGATGCAGCCGAGTTGCACGGGCGCGTGGCGAATGCGCCGCCGCGCGGCGACAAACACTTTCGCCACTTCATCGGTCGATACGGTCGCAAACGGCTTGTCCGCCGGTGCATAGATTGGCGTGACCACGACCAGCACCAGCGCCGCCACCGGATAGCGCGCCACGATATCGAGCGCATTTTCCTCGCCCAGCAGGCGGCCATAATGGAGGCCGATCACGATGTGCGGCACGATCTCCATCGAGGTCGCCGTCAGCGCGGCGAGCGTCGCCTCGAAGTCGGCAACGGGGCGATCGAGATGATAGACGTCGCGGATCGTCTCCGGCGCTCCGATCACGTCCGTCATCGCCACGTCGACGCCCGCCGCTTCCATCTGCTTGGCTCGCCGCTCGTTCAACAAGGCAGAATGCGCGGCGATGCGCAGGTACGGGAAATCGCGTTTGAGCTTTTCGATGGTCGAGTAATAACGCTCGTAGGGAACCTCGTTACGGCGATTGGACCCGCCGGAGAGGAGGAAGCCGCGCAAGTCCTTGAGCAAAACCAGATCGCGCACCTTGCGATCGAGCTCCGCCGGGCTCGTCGCCGCGATCATCGGCTCGAGAATTTTGGCCTGGCAGTGGTCGCAATTGAGCGCGCAGGCGCCGCCGGTAATCGAGAAAGCCGGAAAGCTCGCCTTGCCGCAGCCTTTCAATTCATCGCTGGCATATGAACGGAAGGTCGGGGTGAAAAACCGCAACACGCCAAGCGGCTGCTCGTGCGCCACTCCCTCCAGCGCTTCAACCAGCGCCCGGTCGAATGGCAACTCGTCGAACGGTTCGATCTCCCGCAATAACTCGAACCAGGTCATCGCCGCCCCGTTTGCTTTCCGCGTCAGCTTATCATATTCATAAACTCATATATATTTTTTTGGCGCGAAGCTAGAGCATGATCCCGAAAAAAGCCCGCTCCGGACTTGGTCGGAGGTCGAGACCAGGCCTTCGGATGAGATCAGGCGCCAACGAAGTATCTAGACCTTGATCCGATTCAATTGATTTGGATCAAGGTTCAGTGCTTTGCCGCGCTTAATGAATTGATAATGCATGAAAACGCTGTGCGTCGTTCAGCACGTGGAAGCGGAATATCTCGGTCTGCTCGAGGATCATTTCGAAGGCCGTAATATTCGCTTCCGATATTGCCGGCCGTTTACACCCGGCGCTTCGGTTCCGTCGAGCGCAGAAGAGTTTGATGGTCTCGTTCTGCTCGGCGCCGGCCCTAAAGGCATTGTCAGCGGCAATTTGATTCCTAGCCTCGGCGCGGAATTGCGGCTGACGCGAGACTTTCTCGATCGTGGATTGCCGGTCATGGGCGTCGGCGTCGGCACCTGCATCCTCAGCACCGCGGCCGGCGGGGGGGCCGAGGAGGTGCCGCTGCGCTTCACGCTCGACAACGCGCGGCGCATTGTTCCCGACGCGCTCGGCGGGCATTTGCCGCCAACGTTCCCGGTCGCGGTCTATATGCGCGATCGTCCGGTTTTGCCCGCCTCGGCCAGGATTCTGGCTGTCGGCACGCAAGACGAACCGGTCCTTTTTCAATTTAGAGACAATTGCTTCGGTTTTGTCGGTCATCCCGGCATCAAGTCGGCGCTGATCGAGGACCTGATTATGGAATTCGACGAGGTGCCTGAAAACACGGCGGAAACACTTGCCGGATTGCGTGCTGTGCAGACCGATATCGCGGCGGCTTTGACTGCGATCATGGTCGGCTTGGTCGAGATGACCCATTGGATGGAACCGCGTCCCTAACGCCTGCATTATGGCCCGGGCGTCCTGCAGTTTTTTTTACCACGCCTATAGCGTTCATTCAAATTTTGGAATATGTAGTCGGTTGCTGGCGACATTGATCCAGATCAATGAGCACGGTCGCGTACGGTGCATGGCTCGCTAAGGAAAGACGCCGAGAAATGGCGAAAAAGCTGATCATCATCATGGTCAACACCGATCCGCGCAACGGCGAGGAACTCGGTGCGCCTTTCTTTCAGGCGACGGTCGCCGCGGCGATGGACTATGAGGTCGAAGTGGTGTGTACGGCCACGGCCGGCCAGTTGATGAAAAAGGGCGTCGCCGAAAAGCTGGTCGTCAAGCCGGGCTCGCCGAAGACAGTCTACGACTTCATCAAGGATGCGCACGGCGCCGGCGTGAAATTCTATTGCTGCTCGCCCAATCTCGATCTTTTCGACATGACCGAAGCGGACCTCATTCCAGAATGCGAGGGCATCGTCGGCGGCGCCAAGGTCATCGAGGACGTCATGGAAAATGACGATGCCAGGGTGCTGACCTACTGATGAGCGCGAACCTCGTCCACACGGCCGAACACAGCGACCCGATCGGCGATCCGGTGTCGCCGACGCCTGTCGTTCCTTACGAAAAGCTCGAGGAAGTCTTCGACGATATCCGCTCGCACGTTCTTTACGACCACGAACTACATGGCTGTCTCAACTGCGGGATTTGCACGGCCACCTGCCCCTCGGCGCACTATTACGACTATTCGCCGCGCGAGATCGTCCAGCTTCTCTGGACCGAGAATCTCGAAGGCATCTATGACGCGATGCAGGAAAAAATCTGGTCCTGCGCCCAGTGCTACACCTGCGCCGCGCGTTGCCCGTTCCAGAATTCCCCTGGCGGCCTGGTCATGATTATGCGCGAGGTCGCGATCAAGCACGGCATGCAGTCGGCCAAGGACGTGCTGCGGCCGTTTTCGCGCGTGCTGCTCAAAGTGATTTCCACCGGCAACCAGCTTGCGCCCAATATGATCACCCGGGACGCGTTCCCGGATTGGGGCCCAAACGTCACCAAGGTCGACGCCCCGCTCAACATCCTGCGCAAAGCCATCCCGGTGCCGACCATGCACACCATGGACACGGCTTGGGAGGTGAATCTGAAAACCTCGGTCGAGCTTTATACGATCTGGGAGGCGACCGGCGTACTCGATCAGTTGGAGATGGTCGACGAGAATCTGTTCGACGTCGTCAATGACGTGATGGACGAGAAGCGCGAAGAATACAACGAGTGGCTTGAGGAACAGAAAGACGAAGCGGACGCGGATGAGTGAGACGAGACAGCCTCGGTCTCCGAGCAAGGGAGGGAGCCATGGACGACAAGCGTAACGAAGGCGCATCGGCGTTTACCGGCTTTGGCGCCGAATGGCGCCCGTCCAACCTGACGCCGAGCGAGGCGCGCGCCGCGACTTCCTGGGTGGAGGCGAAAATCGACCGCCGCTCGATGCTGACCAACAAGGATCGGGTCGCCGACGTCCGCGACGCCATGTGGCAGCTCGAAAAGGAGGGCGAGATTCTCGTCCACCGGCTCGACGAGCGGCACGAGCCGGTCGTGGCGCGTACCCTTTATGGGTGGGAGAAGCGCATCCCCACCACAAACTTGTGGCATCACAAGTCGTGCGGCCAATGCGGCAACATCCCCGGCTATCCGTCGAGCGTGATGTGGCTAATGAACAAGCTCGGCACGCACTACATCGACGAGACCGACCAGACCTCATGCACGGCCTGGAACTACCATGGCTCCGGCATCGGCAACGTCGTCAGCCTCGCCGCGGTGTTTCTGCGTAACTTCCACCAGGCCTACGTGTCGGCGAAAGCGCAAGGCCTGCCGGTCGGCACCTATTATCCGCTCGTGCATTGCGGCACCTCCTTCGGCAATTACAAGGAGATGCGCATCTTCCTCATGCATTCCGCCGAGCTGCGCGAGCAGGTGAAGAAGATCCTCGGCAAGCTCGGCCGCCTGGTCGACGGCAAGCTCCTGATCCCCGAGGAGGTGGTCCACTATTCGGAATGGCTGCACGTGATGCGCGACCGCATCAAGCAGCATCAGGTGGTCGACGTCAGCAATATCCGCGCCACCATCCACCCGGCCTGCCACGTCTACAAGATGGTGCCGGAGGACGTGATCTACGACGACACGGTGATGGACGGCAACCGCGTCGCCGTGTCCACTGGCCTGATGCAGACGCTCGGTGCCCAAGTGATCGACTATTCCACCTGGTACGATTGCTGCGGTTTCGGCTTTCGCCACATCATCGGCGAGCGCGAGTTCACCCGCTCGTTCGCCATCGATCGCAAGATCAAGGTCGCGGTGGAGGAAGCAAAGGCCGACGTTATGGTCGGCCACGACACCGGCTGCATCACCACGCTCGACAAGAACCAGTGGATCGGCAAGGCGGTAGACAAGGTCTATGCGCTGCCGATCCTGGCCGATTGCCAATTTGCCGCGCTCGCGCTCGGCGCCCATCCCTACAAGCTGGCGCAACTGCACTGGCACGCCTCGCCGTTCGAGGGGCTGCTGGAGAAGCTCGGCATCGATTGGCAGAAGGCCAAGATCGAGTTCGAGCAGTATCTCGACGAGGTCAAGGCCGGTCGCATCGAAACCCTCTATGACCCCAAACGCGCGATCACCTCGGGCCCGGGCTACGTCAAGCCCAAGGCCGTCGCCGCACTTCCGGGCGCCGCGCAATGAATCGTCCGGTCCTCATCGTCGGTTGCGGTCCATCCGGATTGTCGGCCGCGCATGCGCTGGCCGCGGCCGGGCAGCGCGTCGTGCTGGTCGAAAAGGCCGACCGACTCGGCGGCGCGCCGATCCTGTCGGGCTACGCCAAACTAGTGCCGAGCGGCGAGTGGGCCAGAGACGCGATCGGCGGCATGGTCAAACGGATCGAGAGCAACAAGCTCGTCGAAGTCAGAAAGAATGCGACGGTCAAGACCTTCGTCGGCGGCCCCGGCGATTTCCACGCGACGCTGTCCGACGGCACGCAGGTCGAGGCGGGCGCCGCCATCCTGTGCACCGGCTTCACGCACTTCGACTCGATCAACAAGCCGGAATGGGGCTTCGGTACCTATCCCGACGTGGTCACTACCACGCAGGTCGAGCAGATGTTCTCTTCCGGCAAGGGCGTGCGTTGTCCGTCCGATGGGCGCGAGCCGGAGCGGGTTGCCATTCTCCTCTGCGTCGGCTCGCGCGACCGCCAGATCGGCCGCGAATGGTGCTCGAAAATCTGCTGCACGGTCTCTTCGAACCTGGCGATGGAGATCCGCGAGGCGCTGCCGAAATGCAGCGTCTACATCTACTACATGGATATCCGCACCTTCGGCCTGTACGAGGACCTGTACTACTGGGAGAGCCAGGAGAAATACAAGGTCAAATACATCAAGGCGCGCATCGCCGAAGTGACGTCCGACGGCAAGCGGCTGATCGTCAAGGGCGAAGACACGCTGGTGAAGCGTCCGATCACCATTCCCGTTCGACATGGTGGTGCACGCCATCGGCATGGATCCGAACGTCGACAACATGACGCTGTCGGCGGTGTTCGACGTGAAGCTGGAGAAGCACGGCCACATCCAGAAGGCGTCCACTTATTCCAACATGTCGGCGACTTCGCGGCCCGGCGTCTTCGTCGCCGGCGCGGCGACGGGACCTGAGACCATCGACGACTCTATCGCGCAAGGCCAATCCGCGGCGATGGCGGCGCTGACTCTGGTCCGCAGCGCCTTGCTGGAGGCAGCCGAGTGATGTGGGCGATCGGCAGCCATAGAGCCAAAGCGGCGCCAGCGCCGGCGCGGCCGGTGCTCGATCTGTCCGGTCCCAAGCTGCGGCGGGCATTCGAGAATCTGGTCGAATCCGCCGAGGATACCGGCGGCATCGAGCGCTATGTCGGCGCGCTGGCGCTCAAGGCCTCTCTGTTTGAGGAAGTGCTCGGCAAGGGCCAGGTCAGCCAGTTGACCGAGCCTGAGTTCTACGATCTCGCCGCCTTCATCACTCCGGTGCGCCGGCGCATCGGGGCTTGGCTCGGCCGCAACGGTTTTGCCGCCATGCGCGAGCCGCCTGGTCGCGCTGCTCGACGGCTGGTCCGATCTCGGTACCGCGGATCAACGGCTCAACGCGTTTGTCGCAAGCTTTCCGGCCGACCGCGAGCACCGCTGGTCGCGCGATCTCGCCGCCGAGGTGCTGCACTTACACCGCGCCCGACCGCTATCCGCTGATGACGCGCTGGATGTGGGACGCCCGCGTCAACACCGGCGTGCTGCGCGAAATTTGGCACAGCGACAATAACGTCGACGCCGGCACCATCGCTGTCGGCGATGGCTATGCCACCTTCGTGACGCTCCGCGAGGAATTGGAAGGTTTTCTGCAGGCGAACGGCGTGTTCCGCGACCTGACGCTCTACACCGACCTGCTCTGCGCCCACATCTATGCCGCCTACATCAATGACAGGGGCGGCCAATATCTGCACGCGGATTTCTGCGGCGGCGCCAAGGCCGACGCGATGGCCCATACGCGCCGCCTCCTGGGACTTGACGCAGTCGATACCGAATCCGGCCGTACCCGCCTCAAGCTGATCGACGGCGAAGCCTATGTGCTCGGCGAGCCGCGCCAGCTGAGCTCGTGAAGGAGCGACCATGCCGATTCACGAAAAATCGCTGATCCGCCCCGAGAACCTCGTCACGCACGAGCATTTGGAGATCGAAGGCGTCGACGTCTCCGGGCACTGGAGCACGTTCATCAACTCGCGCGCCGTGACCGACTACAACGAGCAGATGGAGGAAGAGATCGCGGCGCTGCCGGGCGGCGAGTTCATCCACCGTTGCTGGCAATGCGGCTCGTGCACCAATTCCTGCACGGTCAACGCCATAAACCCGGACTTCAACCCGCGCTATTGGATCTACCTGATCCGTATGGGTTTCGAAGAAGAGTTGCTGCGCGATAAGGACATCATCTGGCAGTGCGTCTCGTGCAACAAATGCACCTATGCCTGCCCACGCGACGTCAATCCGGAAGGAGTGATGAAGGCGACCGCCCATTGGCTCGAGCTCAAGGGCCATACCGAGAAGAAGCCGTCGATGACGTTCGATGAAATCTTCTCTGACCAGGTCTTCGCCACCGGCAAGATCGAAGACGGACTTGTGTTGCGGCAGTTCTTCGCCCGCACCAAGCAGTCGCTGTTCCAGGACTGGCTGATCGCGCTGGTGCGCGGGCTTGGCCATGCGGCTGCCGGTCGAGCTGTTGATGAAGCTCGGCCTCGCCACATTGTTTCATCCGCGCACCCGCGGCTGGCGGCGGGCGAGCGCGGCGATTGCAGAGTACGTTGACGAGCGCAAGGCGGCCGATCGCCATGCGCTGGGTCTTGATGCGCAAGGAGCGGAATGATGAGCGGCAAGTACAAGAATGTCGCCTACTACCCGGGCTGCGCGCTGGAGGGGACCGGCCACGCTTACAACCGCTCCACCAAAGAGCTTGGCAAAGCGCTCGGCCTTGAGATCACCGAGCTCAAGAACTGGAACTGCTGCGGCGCCATGGAGGTCAAGAATATCGATCCCAAGCTGCAGACCTATCTTTCGGCGCGCAATCTCTCGATTGCGGAAGAGATGGGCTTCAACACCGTTATGGCGCCGTGCAACGGCTGCTATCACAATCTGAAAAAGGCCGAGTACGACCTCGCCGCCGACGCGAGCTCGCGCGAGGTCAATAGTCGTTTGTCGCAAAAGGCCGGGCACAAGACCTATGAGAGCGGCAAGGTCGAGACCATCCACGCGCTTGATTGGATCAAGCAGGCAATCGGCGAGGAGGGTCTCAAGGCCCGCGTGAAGAACTCGCTGAAGGGACTTAAGGTCGCTAATTACTACGGCTGCATGTACACGCGCCCGCGCCACATCTTTCCGGAGAAAGACCGGGGGCCGGGTTCGGAGTCCACTTCGAAACCGCACTTCATGGACGATCTGTTGGCTGCGGCCGGTGCTGAGAATGTCGAATATCCGCTCAAGACCGCCTGCTGCGGCGGCGCCCACACGCTCTCGGACAGCGATACCTCGACCAAGCTGGTGCTCAATCTGTTGACCACGGCGGAAGCGTGCGGCGCGGACGTCATCGCCACCGAATGTCCTACCTGCCATACCGGGCTGGAGATGCATCAGGTGCGCGCCGAAAAGGTTCTCGGCCGAAAGACCTCGGTGAAAATTCTCTATTTCACTCAGCTTCTCGGCATGGCGCTCGGCCTTTCGCCGCGCAAGGTCGGCGTGCATGAGAACCTTTCCGACTCTTCTGCGTTGCTGCGCGCCCGGGGATTGGGCTGATGACCGGCGCGCCCGTCAAACGCTTTGACGATATTGCCATGCGTCTCGATGCAATCATTGCTTCGCAGGATGCCGCGCTCGTCGCGGCCGCGCCGGCGATTGCCGATGAACTCTTGGCGCTGGGTGAAATAATCCTCGAGAGCTGGCTCTCGGCGCGGCGGCGCGACGCCGACGACGCGTACGTTCGAGGGCTTTCGTCTGCTGGCTCTGCATCGGCAGGGTGCCCGCGGCGATGCGAGCTTCAACGCCTGCCGTGAGACCTGCCGCGAGCTCGTCTACCATCGCAATCTCGTTAGCCTCGAACCCGCACACGCTGACACCGCGCGCCGCCTTCGGCTGGGCGCGATGGTGGCACGACATTTAGCGCTCTTCATCGGTGGCAAGCTCGAGACGGCCGGCCTCGGCGAATTCTGCTGCTCGTCGCGGCCGCTCCGGCAGCACGAAGCAAATATGCAGCCGGGAATCGTCTGACCTGCAAGGAGAACGAGATGCCGACGGTCCGTGGTTGCAATCTTCCCGACGAGCTCCTCTACGACGTCGAGAACAACATTTGGTACCGCGAGAATGCCGACGGAACGGTAACGCTCGGCATGACCGCGGTGGCCGCCGCCATGGCCGGCCAACTCGTTGCCTTCACTGCGAAGAAAGCTGGCCGTGCGGTCCAGGCCGGAAAGTCGTGTGCCACCATTGAATCCGGCAAATGGGTAGGCCCGGCGAAAATCGCGTTCGACGCAGAAGTTGTCGAAGTCAATGACGGCCTCACCGGCACGCCCAAAATCGCCAACGACGACCCTTACGGTGAAGGCTGGATGGTCAAGGTGCGCCCAAAGGATTGGGCAGCTGCTAAAGCGGGCCTCATCCTGGGCACGGCAGTCGCGGCACCTTACGAAGCCAAAATGACCGCCGACAACTTTGTCGGCTGCGCCTAAACGGCGAGGACGAATCGGCAGTGACCGAGATCGCAGAAAACAAGCCGACAATGATGAACCGTAGCCTGGGAGCGCTCGGCGCGGCGAAGACCTATTTCCCGGGCGTGCTGGTGAGCTTGATCATTGCCGTCGCCGCCACCTTTTTGTCGGAGCACTATGGCGGACCGGTGATGCTGTTCGCGCTCCTGCTCGGGATGGCCTTCTATTTTCTCTCGCAGGAAGGACCGTGCGTGGACGGTATTGAATTCGCCTCCAAACGCATCCTGCGCATCGCCGTGGGATTGCTCGGGGCGCAGATCACGATTTCCGAGATCATGAAGCTGGGGCCGACCCCCGTGGTCATGGTGATCGGCGCCGTCACGGCCACCATCCTTTTCGGCGTGCTCGGCGCTCGCGCGGCCGGCCTAAGCCGCCCGTTCGGAATCCTGACCGCTGGCGCAGTGGCGATCTGCGGTGCCTCCGCAGCGCTCGCGATCTCCTCCGTTTTGCCAAAAGGCCGAAATCACGAACGCGATACGGTGTTCACGGTGATCGGCGTCACCGCGCTGAGCACGGTCGCGATGATCGTTTATCCGGTGGTCATCGCCTTCTTCCATCTCGATCACGCGGCGATCGGTGTATTCCTCGGTGGCACTATTCACGATGTTGCGC
Organism: uncultured Alphaproteobacteria bacterium; assembly: GCA_963845075.1. GTDB lineage: Bacteria > Pseudomonadota > Alphaproteobacteria > Rhizobiales > Xanthobacteraceae > BOG-931. Next base: position 21,415 of record CAWJRE010000039.1, read on the forward strand.
AGGTCGTTGGCGCTGGCTTCAGCGTTTCGGATGAGACCGGCAACGTGGCGACATTCACCAAGCTGTTGCGGGTAGCGATGTTGCTGCCGGTCGTGGTGACGCTGTCATTCCTCTTCCATTCCCACAACACCACCAAGGCCGGGCGCCAGCTGCCCGGCTTCCTCGTCGTCTTCGCGCTCCTGGTGGTGGTCAACAGTTTGGGGGTCATTCCAGCGCCGGCGCTGGCCGTGCTCAAAAGCGTCTCACGTTGGTGCCTCGTCACGGCGATCGCTGCGCTCGGGATGAAAACGTCGCTCAAGGCAATGGCGGAAGTCGGCGGACGGGCGATCGCGTTGATCGTCGCCGAGACAGTTTTCCTGGCGATCCTCGTCCTGGTGGTCGTGGTGTGGGGGCTTTAAGTGGAAAGGCGCGGCTGCGGCTGCGAAACGAGAAAGAGACCGTGCGATGAACAAGGATAGCAATACCAAGAGCATGTCGATGATCGTCACCAAAGGCACGCTGGATTGGGCCTATCCGCCCTTCATCCTGGCGACAACGGCGGCCGCCATGGGCCTAGACGTCACGATGTTCTTCACCTTCTACGGCCTTACGCTGTTGAAGAAGAAGCTTAATCTGAAAGTCTCGCCGCTGGGCAATGCGGCGATGGAGATGCCGATGTTCGGCATGCATATCGGCATGCCCAATCTTGTTGCCGCGATTCCCGGCGTCGATGCTGCAGCGACCGCAATGATGAAAAATCTGATCAAGAAGAAGGGCGTCGCCTCGATCGAAGAGCTGCGCAGCGTGGCGTTGGAGTTCTGACGTCAAGATGATCGCCTGCCAGATGACCATGGACCTGTTCGAATATTCGAAGGACGATATGATCGAGGGCCCGGTCCTCGGCGGCGCAGCCACCTACATCGAGACGGCGACCAAGAGCGACATCAATCTGTTTATCTAAAAGACGAGAAGAAAATGGCCGATCAGCTTTTAGACGCTAAGGGACTGAATTGTCCGCTGCCGATTTTGCGCGCCAAGAAGGCGCTCAAGGACGTGGCGATGGGCGGCACGCTTGAGGTGCTCGCGACCGACCCCGGCGCGGTGAAGGACTTCGAAGCCTTCTGCCGGGCGACCGGCAACGAACTCCTCGCCTCCAATGCGGACGGCAAGGTCTTCAGTTTCGTCATCAAACGCCTGTCTTAGGCCGATGTTTGCGGCCGTGACCGGGTTGAGGCTTCTTTCGGCGCGTGGCGCCGGGCACCGGCGAGGTCGGCTGCGTCAGCTCCTGCAACCAGCGAGATCAACCACCACGCTAGTACACAGTTGCATTTGCGACGGCCGGATGGTTTATGCGCAACGATTTAGTTTCAACGAGGCAACATCCTATGAAGCCGCGACACCGGGTTGACCCGGGCGATGATCTCGACGTTGACGCGCTCATCGGCAGCGCGCAACAGGCAAGCGCATTCTTGAAAGCTTTGGCCCATGAAGCGCGGCTGCTGATTCTTTGCTTGCTGATCGAAGAGGAAAAGTCGGTAACGGAGATCGAAGAGATACTCGGACTGCGTCAGCCAGCGATTTCGCAGCAGCTCGCTCGGCTCCGCGCCGACGGCTTGGTGGAGACGCGTCGGGAAGGTAAGAACATTTTTTATTCACTGGCGCGGCCCGAGGTCCGCGAGGTGATCGGTGCCCTGCATCGCGCCTTCTGCAGCCAACCTCAGTCACGGTTGCGCGCAAGCTACAGCCGTCCGATCGCTCGCGCCGCAGCCAGTTCGAAAGGGGCCGGGCGCCGTGTCCATTCGCCCGTGAAACGGTCTCGCTGAAGCCGCGATAAATCTACAAGCTGTTACCCTCGCCGCCCGGACGCCGTCATTATCGGCGGCATCGGTGTTTTCGTCATGAGAGTTGCTCGATGCGCCGTCATCGCGTCGGCGTGCTCACGGATCATGGCGGGCTCGAAATCTTTGGCATCCTTTGTTTCAAGCGATTGCAGCGGCACGTGCAACGCCGGCGCCGCGTCCTGCGGCAAATTGCCAGTAAGTGCGGATGAAGGGCGCAGAGGAGTTTCACAGAACCGCCACGCGAGAAGCTTTGGGTATCGTTTTAATGATCAGTTGAAGCTGCCTGGTCGTTATCTCCGGGCCGGCGTCGAATGACGTGCCCGTGATTTGCCGCGAACGCTGCGCCAACGGAATCCGCCTGAGAACTGTTCGGAGCAACGGCAATCATGAGAATTCTGCGCGGCAGCGAGTAAGGTCTTTCGCATGGTTCATCCCCCAGTGAGCGTAAAAGAAAATCGAAACATAATAGACCCCTACGCTCAATGTGACGAATTACCGCCGGTTCTAATATCGGAGCCTTCATGCGCGGCCTCGCTTCGCCGTCTCGGCCATTCTCAAGCACAATCCGCCGAACGCGGGGAAGTTTTTCGAGTCGGTCATTCGTATACGATTGCTGCACTGCAATCATTGCGGAAATTTAACTGGCAACTCCGGAAACCTTGTGGATTGTCACTGTTGAGATTGGGGTGATTTGGCGCTGAAGGAGTGGTGTCATGACATTCCGCTGCGGCTCATCCAGAGTAGCTCTCGCACTGCTGACTAGCGTCGCTGTTGTAGCTTTAAGTATGCCCACCGGCGACGCGCTCGCGTTTGGCCGAGGCGGTGGTGGCGGCGGTGGCGGTATGCACATGGGTGGCGGCGGCGGTATGCACATGGGCGGTGGTGGCGGCGGCGGTATGCACATGGGCGGTGGTGCTGGCGCCTTCCACATGGGCGGTGGCCCTGGCGCCTTCCACATGGGCGGTGGTCCCGGAGCCTTCCGCATGGGCGGTGGCGGCGGCGGTATGCACATAGGCGGTGGTGCTGGCGCCTTCCATATGGGCGGTGGTCCTGGCGCCTTCCGCATGGGCGGTGGTCCCGGAGCTTCCGCATGGGCGGTGGCGGTCTCCATCCGAACGGCGGTGGCATGCGCGGGTTCGCGGCGCATGGCATGGGCGGCAGCACATTCGCCGGCCATGGTTTTGCCGGGAATGGTTTTGCGCGCCATGGCTTTGCCGGCCATGCCGCAAGCGGCTTCATGGGCCGCAATATCGCCGGCGCGCACAACCTTCCTGGCGCTCACAACGTCGCGGGAGCGCACAATGTCACCGCGCACAACGGGTTCAATGCCGCGAACAGGATGAACACACGGGGCGAGTTTGCCCATAACCAGTTCGGCGGCAATCAAGCCGCGCGCACCCGGTTCGCCCATAATCAGCTCGCGCACAATCAGTTCGTCGCGCAGAACTTCCACGGCCTGCACAATTTCAACCGCACCGGCTTCAACCGGAACGCGTTCGGCGACCCGAATAAATGAAATCACTGGGGCGGCCACTTCTGGGGACGGGGCTGGAACCACTGGGGGCACGGCTGGGGCGGCTGGGCCGGCCCGGTCTTCTGGCCGTTCATCTATGGTGACATCTTCACCTTCGCGCTCTGGCCGTACGACTACTACGATCCTTTCTGGTCCTATGGACCCGATTTCCTGCTGATCAGCATTTTCGCGCCCGGCCCGTATTTCGGCGCCGATTACGGCTACGCGCCAGACTACTGGTACGATAGCGGATACTCCGGCGGTTATGGCGGATACTACGGCGGTTATGGCGGCTATGCGGGCTCTCCCAACATCTATTATGGCGGTGCTCCGACCTATGGCGGCGTAACTCAGGAGGATCGTCAGGCGCTGGCTGAAACCAATGCGGCCGCGGAGGAAAGCTGCAACGGCCTGGCGCCGGGTGTGACCGATTTCCCGGTCGAGCGCATCAAGCAAGTGGTCCAGCCAACCGGCGATCAGCTCACCGCGCTCAACGACCTGAGCGCCGCGGCCGTTAAGGCCAATGACATCATCAAAGCGTCGTGTCCGACCGCCGTGCCGCTCACGCCGGTCGCCCGGCTCGACACTGCCGAGGCGCGGCTGGAGGCCGTGATCCAGGCGGTGGACGAGGTGCGCGGACCGCTGGAAGCGTTCTACAACTCGCTCTCCGACGAGCAGAAGCAGCGCTTCGAGAACATGGGCAGCAGGGGCAAGGGACAAGCGCCGGCTGGCGGCGACGTCGCTGCGCTCTGCAGTCAGCACTCGGGCGATGCCACGAATCTACCAATTCAACGCATTGAGCAGGTGGTGCAGCCGAACAGCCAACAGCAGCAGGATGCATTGGCCGCGCTCAAGCAGGCATCGCGCGATACCACCGACCAGCTGCGGGCGTCCTGCCCGTCGCAAGTGCCGCAAACGCCAGTGGAGCGGCTCGATGCGGTCAAGACCAGGCTGCAGGCGATGGTCGACGCGATGAACACCATCCGCCCGAAGCTGCAAGCCTTCTATACTTCGCTCAGCGACGACCAGAAGGCGCGCTTTAATACCATGGCGCCGCCGCAGAACGCCTCCGCGGCGACGCAGGGCAGTAATCGGTAGTCGCGCACAAACTCCTTCCTTTGCGAGTCCAACCACTGGTGTGGAATGGGCCTATCGTGGGCGCATTGCGCCGCCCGAGGCCGCGTCGTGGCCCGTTTTCTCCAGCACGACCCTGAAAAATCAGCCCTGCTTCCGCTGCGCTGCTTGCGGCAGTTGGTTTTATCTGCTCTCGATCAATCGAAAGTCGCCGCCCGTCACCTCGCCTAGGCCGCCGGAGTCTTGATTTTGCCGATGTCGAGGAGCTTCATCACGACCTTTTCATAATACGGCTCGGTGGTCCCCGCCCGGACTTTATGCAGGAAGTATTTTTCGAACGCCACCTTGGCGACGTGCACCCAGCGTCCGCTCGAAGCCCAGTTGACATTGCGCGGCGGATTTTGCGGCATGGCTACGAACGCTACGCCGCTGTCGCCGAAATCGGCGAGGCAAATCGCGTTCCACGTTGCTTCATGAGTCGCCTCCTGGCCGCGCACGAGCTGGCCGATATTGAGCGCGCTCGCCGTCACCATCAATTCGATCATGTAGCCGGTCTTCGGCACGCCCACCGGCACGGCGGTCTGTTCCAGCGGAGCGATGGCGATGCAGACGCCGACGCCGAACACGTTGCGGAATTTGGGATTGCGCTGATGCTTGTCGACGATGACGAAGCCGCGCGGATTGACCAGGCTTTCGATCCCGCGCAGGGCGGCAATGCCGCGGAACGCCGGTATCATCATCGAGAACTTGAACGGCAGCTCGTGCGTCTTCTTCGCCTTGCCCTCCTCGTCGACCTCGGTCACCTGCATCTTCCGATTTCGACCTTGTCGATCTTGCCGTTGACGATCCATTTGATGTGGCGCTGGCGCATCTCCAATTCGAGCATGCCCTTGGTGTCGCCGACCCCGCCGACGCCGAGATGGCCGATATAGGGTTCAGCCGTGACGAAGGTCATCGGCACCTTGTCGCGAATGCGCCGTTGCCGAAGGTCCGCGTCCATGATCATGGCAAACTCGTACGCCGGCCCGAAACAGGAGGCGCCCTGAACGGCGCCGACGACGATCGGACCGGGATTCTTGCAGAACTCCTCCCACCGCTTGCTCGCCGCGGCAGCGTGGTCGACGTCACAGACCGAACTTGTATTGTGCTCAGGCCCGAGGCCCTCGATCTCGTCAAAGGCGAGTTCCGGTCCGGTGGCGACGACCAGATAGTCGTAAGTCAGCGACGTCCCGTCGCCCAGCTCGACGCGGTTCTCCCCGGGGTGAACGCGTTTGACGCCGGCGGCGCTGAACCCGACGCCATGTTTCGGCAGCACCGATGCGAGGTCGATGGTGACGTCGTCCTTTGAGCGCCACTTCACCGCCACCCAGGGGTTGGATGGCGTGAATTGAAAGAACGTCTTGTTGGATACGAGGGTGACCCGATCTTCCCGGCGGACAGTCTTCTTCAACTCATAGGCGCAGGAAACGCCGCCGATGCCACCACCCAGCACGACGATATGAGCCATGGATTCCTCCTGATCCGCACGACCGATCACCTCGGTCCCCTTGGCAATGCTAATGGGCGGATTTCAGGAAAAGCTAAACATGCGCCCCACGAAGCGTATTGATCCATGTCAAACCAGCGAGCGTTGCCAGATAGGCCTATTCTCTGTCAGGCGTGCGACTGGCGACCATCCAACCTGCCGAGCCCCCTGCCCGGACTGCGAGCCAGGACGGGAGCGAAAGTATCCCGGCGCCCGCTGTCGTGATTTCGAGGACCATGCCGTTGGCGTGTGCGGCCATGAGGTGGCGCTATACCGCGTTAGCTCCGGCCAGCGCCATCAAACGCGGTCACCGCACAATCCCACAAACCGGCGAAATGATGCGGCACTATGATGCACGTTTCGCCCGCTCGCCGAGTTTTACTCCATGATCACGCGCTACAGCGACCCACGCCGCCTACTAACGACCTTTCGCGGTCTGTATGGCAATTGCGGCCATGACCTTTGGCTTCCTGATAGGACAATTCGATTTGTTCTTGAGATAAATTGCGCCACAGGTGGCGCAAAGGCAGCTCCCGCCGCAGAGCGAAGTCTTCGCGAATTGGGCCGGTCTCGGCTTTATCGTGCTCGCATCCTCATGATCGTCATTGCCGGCGTGCCCTCGCCAGAACTGCGAAGGAGATCGAACGGATAAGTGAGGTAGCAAGCGCTGGGGCAAGTTAGATCTCACGCTGGCGGCGCTGATCGGTCTACTGGGTGCTTCTGTTGCTCTACATGTCGCATGCAGTATTGCCGTCGCTCAAATGAAAGATCACTCACTCATCTGCTTCTAGGCTTGCGCTGGACCCTGGATTGTCAACCTCCGGCGAGTAGCGGAAATGACCCAGCAGCAAGGAACCTTTACCGTGCGGGCTCAACTGGCCGCAAGGGGCTAGGCCAGCGCAGCGAGCGTTCCCAATGGCTTTGGGGGCACGAGGCGACCCGAGAGAAACCAAGTGTGGGCCTTGCCTTTGCCCTTGATGTCGATCTCGCCACGGTAGTCGAGGCGATGGGATTTCGCCAGCAGGCATTGGGTGGCTTCGCTCACCTGGATGCGTCCCGGAAGACTGTAGCTCTCCATGCGCCCCGCTGTGTTAACAGGATCACCCCAGAGATCGTACACGAACTTGCTCTTGCCGATCACGCCGGCCACCACCGTGCCCGAGCTGATCCCGACGCGAATCGTCATCGGCGTTCCGGTGTCGTCGGTAAAGCGCTGTGCAACCGTCAACATATCGAGGGCGAGGTCGGCAATGACCTGCGCGTGATCGGCGCGCGGGTCGGGCAACCCGCACACAGCCATATACGCGTCGCCGATCGTCTTGATCTTTTCAACGCCATAGCGCGCGGCCAGTTCGTCGAAAGCGGAGAAGATATTGTTTAGCAATCGGACAAGCTCTAGGGGATGAAGCCGCAGCGATAGGGGCGTGAAATCGACTATATCGGCAAAGACGATCGTTACCTCACCGTGCAATTCGGCGATCGCGTGCGGGTCTCGCTTCAACTGCTCCACGACTTTCCGCGGTAAGATATTCAAAAGCAGTGCCTCCAATTCGGCATTGGCACGCTGGGCTTCTCGCTCCGCACGATCGACGGCGATTTCATAGGTAACGACCAGTGCGATGAGCATGCCCGCGATGCCGACCGCATTCACGGCCGCAAGGACCGATGACCACGGCCAGCCAAGCGGGTGTGCCGGGCCATGAAGAATGCCCAGAACCCATAGCCCCGCAAAGGCAAGGGTTCCAAGTGCCGTATAGGTCAGTTTGAGCGGTCGGCCGATGAATGGTGCCAGCCACGGATAGATAATGGCGCCGAGAATGTAGTGCTGAAAGCCGCTCGCCGCCCCGAAATAGTATGAGCCCAGGAAACCTTCGACCAAGACGATTAGCATCGCGAAATAAGGAGGCGCGCGATAGTGGCCACGCAGGTGTGCAACGAGGCAGATGCCGAACCCTGCGACCCCGGCCGCGGCGATTATGGCGATCTCGAACTCACTCGCGGCTAGGAAGATGAGGAAAATCGACGCTTGCGCCGCGACCATAAACAGATACCCAGCAAGTGTCAGAACGTACGCACGCCGATGCTCTTCCGGCACACTCACTGGAACACTACCTATCAGCTGACGAGCGCGTTTCTTCCAGCGCGCGCTAGCTGCGCGGTACGATGGAAGGGAGTCCTCATGTTCAGCGGGACGTGAGTGCAACGTCATGATCTCGCAGCCAGAAGGGGACGGTCCAAATGACGAGAACGATGAGTGCGGTTGATCAGGCGAACATCAAGCCCGTCGGGGAAACGCCAAGTCCCTGAAAGCTCGGATCGAAGATGATGAAGGCTACGCCAATCATCACCCCGGCGACTTTGAGCCTGCAGGCGATCGCGAAGGCCGATGCGCCGCTGCCACGAGAGAGAAGCGCCAGATACTTCGACCGCTAATAGGTAGCCTTTTCGATGCATACCGATGATATCGTCCCGTTCATGCTGCGATCCCGTCATGCTACTGCTGCTGGCGAGAGCTGGCGTGTTCAGGAGATCACGATTTCCAAGATTGATGCACTCAACCAGGTCACACCGCGACAATCCGTGAAGCCTTGGCGGGCGAGCACGTGAACGCGGGACCCTCCTTCAGGCCAAGCTTGCGGAAGACGGTGGCCGCCGGGCAAAACCCGCTTAATGCAGCTTGGAACATGTTCACCCCCACGAGGGCGGTCAGAACCAGCCAATAAGGGCTGACTAACCACGCCAGCGCCAGGCTAATGAGAACCATTGTGCCGGCGAGCATCAGCACAGCACGATCGATGTTCATGACAAATCTCCTTTATTTGATATTTGACTGCGTTTCGGTCCCGCCAAGCTCGACGGTCGTCGCGCTCGGGTTAGCGGAGCTGCTTGGCCGTCTGCGAAAACCATCATAACGCGGTATCGCGTCCCGAATTTGCGCCAGATCAATGCCTTCGGCTGCGCTGCGACCCATGGCTTGCGACCGGTTAGGGTTGCAGATCCATCGGAGAGTGCTGATGCGTTCCAGGATTATCGTGGCTGTTGCGCTAGCGATGCTGTGCCAGCGGGCATTTGCCGAGGATACCATCGTCGTTACGCCGCAGCCGGTTGCAGACGAGAAGGCTGTGTTTGCGACGGTCGAAAGCGCCAAGATCGTCCCAGCCCGCGCTCGCATCGGCGGGACCGTCGTGCAACTCGCGGTTCGCCAGGGTGATCGGGTCGAGCAGGATCAAGCCGTGGCGACGGTCGCGGATAAGAAACTGACGTTGCAGATTGATGCTCTGGATGCGCAAATAGCGGGCCTCAAGGCTGAGCTGACCAAAGCCAAAACCGATCTCGCGCGGGCGCAGGAGTTGTACTCGCACGGTACGGCTTCAAAGGTCACTCTCGATACGGCGCAAACTGCATTTGATGTTGCGACCGAGTCCTTGAAGGCCCGTACCGCCGAGCGTTCGGTGGTCGAGCAGCAGATCACCGAGGGAACAGTCTTGGCGCCTGCTGCTGGCCGTGTGCTGACGGTGCCGGTGACCACGGGAACGGTCGTCCTGGCAGGCGAACCAGTCGCCACTGTTGCGGAACAGAATTTCGTGTTGCGGTTACGCGTCCCCGAGCGGCACGCTCGCTTTCTGCAGGCGGGCGATCGAGTCCGCATCGATGGCGAAGATCTCGGCACCAGCGGCGCAAAATTCGGCATCATCGAGCTGGTCTATCCGCAAATCGAAAATGGCCACGTCGTGGCTGATGCCACAGTCACCGGTCTCGGCGATTATTTCGTCGGCGAACGCATCCGCGTATGGATTTCGGCCGGCGAGCGCAAGAGCGTTATCGTGCCAGGCTCATTCATCCTAACCCGCTTTGGCATCGATTATGCGCGCATGCGTTCGGACGGCGGTGCCCTGATTGACGTGCCGGTGCAGCGCGGACGGCAGCTTCCCCGGCCGGAGATGCCGGACGCGCTTGAAATCCTTTCCGGTCTCAAGGCCGGCGATGTGTTGGTGCGGCCGTGAATCTTGGACTGTCGGGCCGCCTTACTCAGGGGACGATCCGTTCGCCGCTGACACCACTGTTTCTCCTTGCGGCGGTCGCGGCGGGCCTACTCGCACTTCTGACCATTCCGCGCGAGGAGGAACCGCAAATCAGCGTTCCGATGGTCGACATTCGCGTTAAAGCCGATGGTCTCAAAGCGCCCGACGCCGTCCAACTCGTGACTAAACCCCTTGAGGCTATAGTCAAAGGCATTGACGGGGTCGAACACGTCTACAGCCAGACGGTGGACGACCGCGTCATGGTGACGGCCCGATTCCTCGTCGGCACCAAAGCCGATGACGCGATCCTGCGGATCCATGAGAAAATTCGCGCCAACCTTCACCGTATCCCGGTTCGGTATCCCAGAACCGCTGATCGTCGGGCGCGGCATCAACGATGTTGCCGTGGCTGTGCTAACGCTTTCGCCGAAACCCGAGGCGGCGGCGCGATGGACCGACAAGGATCTGTATGAACTCGGCGAGCAATTGCAGGCCGAACTTGTTAAGACCGATAACGTCGGGCTGACCTACATTGCCGGCGGAAATCCGCAGCAGATCCGCGTTGAGCCCGATCCTGAAAAGCTTGCGCTGTACGGCGTAACACTCCAGCAGCTCGTCGACAAAGTGCGCGGCGCTAATCGTTCATTCCAGTCCGGGAGCGTGCGCGATAACGACACCATGCGCAATGTCGCTGGTGGCCAAACCCTCGCCGGTATTCCCGACATCGGACTTCTGCTTGTCGCCACGCGCGACAACCGCCCGGTCTATGTACGCGACCTAGCATCGGTCGTGATTGGGCCGAGCCCGCAGGAACATCGCGTCTGGATGGAGGCACCTGGGACGAATGGCGATTGGAATCGCGTACCGGCGGTGAGCATCGCCTTTGCGAAGCGATCCGGCGCCAATGCCGTCGTTGTGGCGCAGGACCTGCTCGCTCGGTTGCAGAGCGTTGAGGGCCGGCTCGTTCCCGCCGACGTCAACGTGACGGTAACGCGCGATTACGGCGAGACCGCCAATGAAAAGGCAAACGAACTCTTATTCCACCTTGGACTCGCTACCGTATCGATCGTCGTGCTCATTGCCCTGGCGATCGGATGGCGGGAGGCTGTCGTCACTCTCGTCGTTATTCCCACGACTATTCTGCTTACGCTCTTTGCTTCCAACTTGATGGGCTACACGATCAATCGCGTCAGCCTGTTCGCTCTCATCTTCTCCATTGGCATACTGGTCGACGACGCCATTGTCGTGGTTGAGAACATCGCGCGGCATTGGGCGCTGAATGACGGCCGCACGCGCATGAAGGCAGCCGTCGAGGCGGTTGCTGAAGTCGGCAATCCGACGATAGTGGCCACGCTGACTGTCGTGGCGGCACTTCTGCCCATGCTATTCGTTTCGGGATTGATGGGGCCCTATATGGCGCCCATCCCAGCCAATGCTTCGGCGGCGATGTTGTTCTCGTTTTTCGTCGCTATGGTAATCGCGCCGTGGTTGATGCTGCGCCTTCGGTCCGGAAGGAACCCCCGTAAGGGGTCACGAAGCGGGTCACGGCGAAGGCGTCCTCGGCCGCCTTTATCGCCGCTTCGCCACGCCGATCGTACGCTCGCGGACGGACGGCGTGGACATTCCTTATCGTGGTTGGCGTCGCGACCTTGCTGGCGTGCACGCTGTTGGTGACCAAAAGCGTAACGGTGAAACTCCTGCCTTTTGACAACAAGTCAGAAATTGCCGTGGTGGTTGATCTGCCCCGCGGCTCGACGCTTGAAGATGCGGAACGAACCTTATTCTCCATCGCCGATGCTGCGCGGCAGGTGCCGGAGGCACGCTCGATCGAGACCTACGCGGGCACCCCAGCGCCCTTTAACTTCAATGGTCTGGTCCGTCATTATTACATCCGCGAAGCGCCTGAGTTGGGCGAGCTGCATCTCAATCTGGCCGCGCGCGGCGATCGAACTCGCTCCAGTCATGCCATAGCAGTCGATCTGCGCTCTCGAATTAGCTCTTTGAGGCTACCCTCAGGCACTGTCGCCCGCGTCGTCGAAGTACCGCCCGGCCCGCCGGTGTTGGCCACTCTTCTGGCCGAGGTTTACGGCCCGGACTCAGCGACGCGACGCAGCATCGTCGCCGAGCTCAAAAATATCTTCGCATCTGTGCCGTACGTCGTCGACATCGATGATTCAATCGGCAGGCCACAACCGCGTTTGCGCCTTTCGATTGACCAGGATCGCCTGGAATTTTTCGGCGTCGAACAGCGCGACGTTTATGACACGATACAGGCGCTGTTCGGTGGCACCACAGTCGGCTATTCGCACCGGGGCGAAGGTCGCAATCCGATCGAAATTGTCGTCCGCCTGCCGAAACGCGACCTGTCCTGGAGCGAGCTTCTGGCCTCGACGCCGATCCCCGCCAACACCCTTCCCGGCAGCAAGACGGTGGTCGAGCTGGGGGAGGTCGTGCGGGCGACCGCCGAAACGGGATCACCCACCATCTTCCGCCGCGACGGCCGCTTTGCCGACCTGGTCATGGCGGAACTGGCCGGCGCCTATGAGGCGCCAATCTACGGAATTCTCGACGTTGACAAGCGTATCGCCGCCCACGACTGGGGCGCGCTCGAACGACCGATTGTCCGCTTCCATGGGCAGCCGGAGGACGAAAGCAAACCCTCGGTTCTGTGGGACGGTGAATGGGAGATCACTTACGTCACCTTCCGCGACATGGGCGCGGCCTTCGCCGTAGCGATCGTCGCTATCTACATTCTGGTCGTGGCGCAGTTCGGCAGCTTCAAGCTACCGCTGGTGATCCTGACGCCGATCCCCCTCACGCTTATCGGCATCATGTTCGGACACTGGCTTTTCGGCGCGCCGTTTACCGCGACCTCGATGATCGGTTTCATCGCGCTCGCCGGTATCATCGTGCGCAACTCGATTCTGCTGGTCGATTTTATTCGCCATGGCGCCGGTGAGGGTAAGACCTTGCGCGAGGTGTTGCTGGAAGCAGGTGCGGTCCGTTTCAAGCCCATTCTTCTGACTGCGCTTGCCGCCATGATCGGAGCTGCCACGATTCTGCTCGATCCGATTTTTCAGGGCTTGGCTATCTCACTGTTGTTCGGACTTGCATCATCGACTTTGCTGACCGTGCTGGTGATCCCAGCGATCTATGTTGCCTTGCGTGATGCAGACCAGAAAGTGCTAAGCTCTCGCTAACGAAGATCACGCGGTGCGCGAATGTGGAGCGGTTTAGGGGCGGCGCTTTTGCTTGACGTCGGGCAAGTGCGCGCCAACGAGAACACTTTCGAGGTCGATGGTAATCTCCCGTGCCGGCCCTAAGCGCAAACGCCGCTCGACGTGCAGAAAATGATGGCGCGAAAGATCGATGGCCTGCGCCAGGTTTTTCTCCCGAAGTGCCTCGACGATCGCGCCATGCTCGTCGACCGCGCAGACCGATTGGCTGGCTGGTTCGTATACCGAAACCATCACGGAGGATCGGCTTAGCAGGTGGCGCAGAAAGCGGGACGGCTCCGGATTGGCAAGCGCGTCGACTAGGTGAAGATGAAACGCGCCTGACAATCTGACGGACTCGGCGCGATCGTATTGCTCCGCGGCAGCGCGCTCTAGCCGCCACGTGGGCATCCAGCCGGGCGAACAAACCTCGGTCGATGATTTCGATCAATTGCGTGAGCACACCGACCTCAAGCACGCGATGTACCTCATATATCCGCTTCAGCGCGATGACATATGCTGCCGCAAAGCTATCCGAACTACAAAGCTGTGCATTGACGCTTTCAAACCTGGTGCTGCAACGAGGTTTTGCGTTGGGTTTTGACGGACGTTGCCAACGAGCTTCGCGACAAAGGCTCGCTAGATGAAGAAGAATGCTTCATCGATGCGACGTTCATCATGGCCAAGGGTGGCGGATCTGAAGTCGGAACAACGAAGCCTGCATGTCTGTCTGGCCGCTCAGCACGACGGCGACAGCCCTGACGGCGCATCTGGTCATGCCGGGCGGCCATCCGGGTGACGCGGCTCTCAATCAACTCGCAGACGAGTTAAGGAAACAATTTGGCATTGCGCATGCCACTTTCCAAATAGAAATCGGCGACGGCCCGGAATGCCATCTTTCGCCGGACAATGTTATCTGAATTCGGGCGAGACGCGCTGCGCCCTATTGGGTGAGCGCCGCGAGCCGTGCCGCGCCCACGGGCTCCTCCGCCTGGAAGGCCACGAGCGCAACACGCCGCGCCAGTTCTCCCTTGACCTTGACGATCTGCGGCAGTTCGGCGATAGCGCGCCGCCTCAACAACGGATCGCGCGGGTGGGCGGCCGCCAAACTCGCATTGATCACCCAGGCATAGGGCTCGATCCCGGCGCGGCGAAGATCGTCCTGAAGCGCGCTCGCTTCGAGCACCGGCGTCGTTTCGGGAAGCGCGACGATGAGGATTTTCGTGTAGGCGCTGTCCTGAAGCATCATCAGAGGCGTGTGAATGCGTCCTGCGCCCGAAGAAAAATCGGTCATCTGGCGATGGTAGTTGCCGGCCGTGTCGAGGAGCAGCAGCGTGTGCCCCGTGGGCGCGGTGTCGATTACCGTAAATTCTTTTCGCCCTGACATGACCGCCCGCGAGAACGCCTGAAACACTGCGACCTCTTCGTAGCAGGGCGATTGCAGCTCTTCCTGCAACAAGGCGAGCTGCTCGGGTGACTTCGCGCTCTTCGCCCCTTCCAGCGTCCGCGCCCGATAGCGCTTCACTTCCTCCTTGGGATCGATATGACTGACTCTAAGAGTGGGCATGTTCTCGGGGAGTGTTTCAATCAGATGCTGCGCCGGGTCGGTCGTCGTCAGGTTGACGGGTTTCCCGCGCCCGATGAGCGCGACCGCAATCGCGGCGGCAATCGTGGTCTTGCCGACGCCGCCCTTGCCCATGACCATGACGAGACCGTGCCCCACGGCGGCCAGCTCGTCCACGAGCGCGTGCAAATCCATGATGCCGGCCGGCACGGCCGTCTCTGCCATCGAATCAGTCGGCAGTTTCTCCGGCGCGGTGGACAGAAACCTGCGCAGCGCTTCTAAACCCACGATGTTGTGCCCGCGTAGCGGGATGTCCGACCGGGGAAGCGTCTTTAACGCGGGCGGCATGCTCGCTAGCGCCTGTGCGCCGCGGCGCTCGAGCGCGGCGGCCAGCTTGTCTGCCGCATCGCCCGCCCGGAACACAGCGTTGATGACCAGTTGCTGGTTGGTAAGGCCCTGGCCGCGCAACTCGTCGCTTGTGCGCGCGGCCTCCATCAGCGCCACGCGGTCGGGCCGCGCGACCAGCACCAGCGCGGTTGCAGCCGGATCGGACAGCGCGCGGACCGTCGTTTCATAGCGCTCGCGCGCCGCCTTCAACCCGGAAAGCGGCCCCAGACAGGAAACATCGCCGGGCGCGGCTTCCAAAAACCCGGTCCACGCGGCGGGCAGCTCCAGCAGACGCAATGTATGGCCGGTCGGCGCGGTATCGAAGATCACATGATCATAGGCGCGCGTCTTCTCGGGATCGCTGAGCAGAAGAGCAAATTCATCGAAAGCGGCGACTTCCACGGTGCAGGCGCC
This sequence comes from uncultured Alphaproteobacteria bacterium, assembly GCA_963845075.1. GTDB lineage: Bacteria > Pseudomonadota > Alphaproteobacteria > Rhizobiales > Xanthobacteraceae > BOG-931. The sequence continues at coordinate 36,949 of CAWJRE010000039.1, forward strand.
CGAGAGCCGCTCCTGCAAAAGCGCGACTTCCTGATCCGGCAACACGCCGCGATAGGGTGCCACGGTGCGCTCGCGGTAATCGAGCGCAGCCTGTTCGGGGTTGATATTCATTGCCTCCACGCCGGAGCCACCGGCGACGGCTCTCGGATGCGCACCAAGTTGCGTGTCTAGAACGGCATCGAGGTTCGATGCCGGGTCCGTGCTGACGATCAGCACGCGCCGCCCGGCGTCGCCGAGGAGCACCGCGCTGGCGCAGGCCAGAGAGGTCTTGCCGACGCCGCCCTTGCCGGTAAAGAAAAGGTGGCGCGGCGCGCGTCTTAAGAACTCAGGCCAATGGGTCCGCGGATCATTGGCCATCTTATCACTTGCTCTTCTGTTGCCCGCTGAACTGGTCGTACGCGCGCACCGCGTCGCCGCCATAGACCGCCGCCGGCCCGCCCCCCATGTAGACAGCAAGCGCCACGGTCTCCAACACCTCCTGCCGCGTCGCGCCGTGCTGTTGCGCCATCTTGGTGTGATAGGCAACGCAGCCGTCGCAATGAGTGGTGATGCCAATGGCGAGGGCCATCAGCTCCTTGGTCTTGGTGTCGATGGCATTCGTCGCCGTACCGGCGGTCGAGAGCGCAACGAAAGCCTTCATCGCCTCCGGCGATCCCTGCCGCAGCAATCCGACGCCGTTGATAACATCATTGGCGATCTGCGCGTAGTCCTTGCTCATGGCGCTTTCCTTTTTTCTCTGCGCGGGTTCAGGGGAGGCGTTCCAAGGCAAGCGCGATGCCCTGACCGCCGCCGATGCACAGCGTAACCACACCGCGCTTGATGCCGTCGCGCTTCATCGAATGAAGGAGGCGCGTCGTGAGCACTGCGCCGGTAGCGCCAATGGGATGGCCATGCGCGATCGCGCCGCCTTCGACATTGACGATATCTTCGGGCAGGCTCAGCTCGCGCTGGACGGCGATGGCAATCGCCGCGAAAGCCTCGTTGATCTCGATGCGCTCAACCTCATCAATCTTCCATCCCGCGCGCGCCAGCGCCTGCTTCACCGCGGGGACCGGACCCATGCCGAACATGCCGGGCTCCACGGCGGCGACGCCATAAGAGACAAGACGGGCCATGGGCGCGAGACCATTCTGTTCGGCCCAGTCTGCGCTCGAGACGATCATCGCCGCCGCACCGCTATTGAGGCCGGGCGCATTGCCGGCGGTGATGGTGCCGTCCTTGCGGAAGGCGGGCCGCAGCTTGGCGAGGCTCTCTAACGTGGTATCAGGGCGATTGTGTTCGTCTTTGTTAAAGAGCCCCGGCTTGTTCCGCTCGCACAACTCGACCGGCACGATCTCGTCCTTGAACTTGCCGGCGGCCTGCGCCGCCGCGAAGCGCTTTTGTGAGCGCTCCGCCCAGCGGTCCTGATCCTCGCGCGTTATCTGGCAGGATTTGACCAGATCCTCCGTATGCCAACCTGAATGTTGGTCGGAGAAGGCGTCGTTGAGGCCGTCGCGGAGCATGCTGTCGTAAATCTGGGCGTCGCCGAGCCGATAGCCCCAGCGAGCACTGCCCATGAGATACGGCGCGCGGTCCATGTTCTCCATGCCGCCCGCCAACGCGCAATCGATGTAGCCGAGCATGATCTCCTGCGCGGCCGACGCGATGGCCTGCGCGCCGGAGCCACAGACCCGGTTCACCGTCATCGCCGGGACTTCGACGGGCAGCCCGCCATGAATGGCCGCCTGCCGGGCCGGATTCATCTTATTGCCCGCCTGGACCACGTTTCCCATCACGACCGTCTGGACCTTGGCATGGTCGAGCTTGGAGCGCGCGAGCACGGCGCGCACCGCCGTCGCGCCCAACTCCGTGGCCGTCGTCTCGTTCAGAGCGCCGCCGAATGTGCCGATGGCGGTGCGAAGCGGCGCAGAGAGAACAACGGCACGGTTTGGCATGATCGGACTCCTATGCTTATAAAATAAGTTTACAGGCTGACCATCCGGTTCTCTTTGATATTGGTCAAACCGCGCTCAGGCGCCAACCTTACGGGGCTCCGCTTGGCAAGTCCTGCATTGATCTTGATCAAAATCTGCGGTCAGTGGCTAACAAGGGGCGCCGGAGGATCTCACTTGCGCCTAAAGCTTAGTCACCGGCCAACATCGCCAGAACGAACACGTCTGAGTCTTCTAGACCTGCCACAACATCAGCAAGCTTACTGAGATGGCCGGGGAAAGTGGTCCAACTCCTGCCGACCGTTACATTGAGCGCGATGTCGTTACAAATCTAAGCGATGCACCGCGGAAAGCAGATCGAGTTCTTACCCTTAGTTGGTTCATCGCCTTGCTCAGATCCTTTGGCGGGATTGTGCCGCGGCGGCGACGTCGCAGTGGCGGCCTCTGCAGTGGCGGGCGCCGCTGAAGAATAACTGGAGAAGAAGCCCTTCGCGCAGAGGCGGGCGAAAATAGATGGGCTGTCGGAGATTGGTTGCGCACCGTGCCCATAGGCCTATGACTATGATGCAATTGCAGCCGTAAAGGCACAATGGTCGGGCCCGGACTAGCGCACTGAGACTCGGCTTTAGTGTGCGCTCTCCCGTCACTTTTGTGAGCGAAGCACGACGCCAAAAACCCGCCGCGGGTCAGATTGGTTAGCTATTGAACATGCGCCGTCTTTCCGACAGCGATCAAAGACTGCGAATGTGCCTTGGTCAAGACGATGCTGCTGAGCTGCGGACGCCGCTGCGCCGCTGCGCCGTTCCGAAACGGGCTCGAAGCGGCAATACGAAACGCAATCGGTACGCAACCGAAAGGGCGCGACTTCGTCATCGACCGACGCACTCGGCACGCAGCCGTCGCGCGACACATGAATGTCACCGGCGGATGAATAGTGTGCTTGCCGGCGAGCGATCGGCAGACCAAAACGGCGAGCTACCGAGCAGTGTGGTACTTCTCATTGATCGGAGACCATGCGTCGACCGCCTTTGCGGTCATCTCCTTCGTGTAGACTGCGTGCTCCACCTCCGCCGGAACTGCCATAACCTCTCCCGCAGCGACACGCGCGGTGCCGCCAAAGGTCTCAAGATAGAGTTCGCCTTCCAGCACAAGTGTTATCTGCTCGCTTCGGTGGCTGTGAGATTCGAAACGGCAATGAGGACCGACCTCGAAATAGGTAAGTTGCGTTTGCTCAAGTGCCACCGACCAAAACTGAGCGCCCACATCATCGATCTTATACTGCAGAGCGAGCGTGTCGAAATGGCGTGGAACGCGAGTATCGCGACGAGTCGCTCCAGGCATTAAGCTTCAGCTCCATCGGTTTTGTCTAAAGCGCTATGCCCTGGTTTAGTGGCTCTCACAAAGGCACTGAAGAACTTGCCTTCCACTTGCGGGGCGACCGCATCCACATTCACGCCTTTGTCTGTGAGAAACGCCCGGGCATCTTCGACGTTGTAAATGCGCGTGGGTTCGATGCTAATGCCTTCAAAGCCTACTGCAGCGAGCTTGCTGACGTAATCTTTGTCGCGAAGAGCGCCGGCAACGCACCCGACCCAAAGGAGCATGTCCCGCCGAATGACGTCTGGCACTTCGCCTCGTGTCACTACGTCCGATATCGCGAGCCGCCCGCCTGGCTTCAGTACGCGAAACGCCTCGCTGAGCACCCTGTCCTTGTCTCCCGAGAGGTTAATCACGCAATTGGAAATGATCACATCAACGGAACTATTCGGCAGCGGAATGCTTTCAATCTCACCCTTCAAGAATTCCGCGTTTTCGACGCCAGCCTTGCGCTGGTTTTCCCGCGCAAGCGCAAGCATTTCATTGGTCATGTCCAAACCGTAGGCTTTCCCCTGTGGGGCGACCCGCCGCGCGGACAAGAGAACGTCGATGCCTCCGCCAGATCCCAGGTCAAGGACTGTTTCGCCAGGCTTGAGCTCCGCAAGCGCCGTTGGGTTGCCGCACCCCAGCGAAGCCCGCAGCGCTTGTTCAGGCACCACTTCTCTCTCGGAAGCATCGTAGAGATTGGAGCTGATGGGATCGGCGGTGCCGCATGCCGCGGTCGGCCCGCAACACGAGGACCTGGTAGTGCGCGCGTCTAGGGCGGCCTGGGCATATTTCTCGCGAACCGCGGCCTTGATTTCGGTCGTGCTCATCTTCGCTCTCCCATAGGACGATACGAGTTATGCGGTCGGCAATGGCTGATAACCGATCCGCTCCATCATCGTTTCGAAGTATGCGCTCACCTTTTGCGGGAAACGGAGCCCCTTCACGACTGCAGCAGATCGAAGCAGTGGCAGCACGCGAACGTCGTCAAGTGACAGTTTGCCGTTAATTGCAGTCGGGCTCTCAATCAGTCGGGCTAATTGTTCGAGATCGGGCATCAATTCCTTGATGTAGCGTCCCGTGTTCGCTCGAAGCTCGGTGAAGTCGCCGAACGCCTGCCGCTTGCGGAGGCTGTAGTGGTCGAGTGCGGCGACGGTGCCAAATTCAGGCAAGCCAAGCAGTGGGTAACGCGGCATCGTTAGAGGCGCCGTCTTTGCAACAACACCGTGAGCCCACGCAGCGACTTCGTTGCGCTCAGGTCCCGTCAAGGTTGGTTCGCCAAGACCATCGATGTATTTCACCATATCGAAGCTTTCGAGCATTGGCCGGCCATCATCCTTGACGAGAATCGGTATGACACGCTTGCCGACCAAACCGACCATGGTGTCAGTGTCGTCATCGAGGACTACCGTTTCCTGCAAATGGAGTCTTTTGAGCGTAGCGGCCATCCGCACACGAAAGCACAAGGAGCAGTGCTCGAACATGTACAGCCTCACGGTACGCGCTCCTTTTTGCGTACCGATTTGGCAACTTTGTTCTCGGCGGCGACAGGCGGGGCGTGCACCCCTTGGCAACAGCTCTCCGTCAGAAAGCCCAGCAATCGGTTCATTGTCTCGTATCGGGCGCTGTAGATCATTGAGCGGCCCTCGCGGCGTACCGTGATCAGGTTGGCCATCCGGAGGCGATCAAAATGAAAGGTGAGTGTGTTCGGCGCCAGACCGAGCTTTTCGGCGACCTCGCCCGCGGCCATGCCGTCGGGCCCGGCTTGGACCAGCAGGCGGAATACATCCAGCCGGTTATCCTGAGCTAGCGCTGAAAGCGCGGTTACCGCTGCCGCTTTTTCCATATTTCAACGAGTATAGAACTATACTGGTAAAGTCAAGGCTCAGTATTGGTCACCAAGCAGGCCCAGATCGCCAAACTAACTGTCGTTTCGCCCTCGATATCTCACGCGCCAATACCGAGTAACCAACCAAAAAAGACACAATAGCGCAAACGGAAGCTACCCCCACCAAAATCAGCGCGTTTGCATGACCGCTTGGTTGGATGAGGAGGTAACCGACAGCCAGGGGGCTTACTATGGTTCCGAGGTTGGCGATAGCATTGAGATAACCCGAGACATGGGCGATCCTTGCAGCACGCGAGGAAATGTCTCCGGGAACGCTCCAAATGAGCGCTGAGGTTGATATAACGCCGACGAAGGAGGAAATTACGAGAGGCGCAACGACGCTTGGCACAAGTGGAATCGCTGCGAGCAATGACCCCATCCCAAATCCGAGGGTCATTGGCAAGAGCCGCGCCGTCGCAAGATTGAGACCCTGCGCGAGCAGCGCCGCCGAGATGAGTCCACTCAAAACGCTGGCGCCCGGTGCCAGGATAGATTGAATAAAAGTTACCGAGGCGGCGGATGCGGACGTGTAGCCATATGATTCCACAAGAATCGTTGGCAGCCAGGTCGAATGGAACGCTTTGCAGAAATTGTATAAAAGAAATCCGAGTGCACATGCCGCAAAGGAAATGAGTGGCAAACGGAATGGCGAATTGTCATCAGGTTCGGTGACCGAATGGCTTTTCGATGCGTGGGGTTCGCTTTTGTTAGGTAGAAAAAGAGCTGCCGCTGCGACAACAAGGGCTAGCAAACCTACCCCCGCATACGCGGCTCGCCATCCCATATTGTTGGCCGCGAAAACAGTAAGTGGGCCGCTGAATGCCATGCCAAGATAAGACATTCCCTCGACGACCCCGATCTTTGCTGAAGTTGAATTTCGACCGCTAGTGATCGCGATCCAAGATACAAACAGCGGAAACAATGGAGCTTCCGCTACACCCAACGCAAAGCGGGCGACCACAAGTTCGTACAGGTTCGTGGCGCACGCAAACCCGGCCGCCGCGACTACCCAAGCGATCGCGCCGGCTGCTAGTACCCGCCGATGGCCGAACCGTGTAATTATGAAGCCCGACACGGGCAGAGCTACTACATAGCCCCATCCAAAAGCTGACAGCACGTAACCCAGGGCGGCACTGTCATAGGCAAGGTCTTTTCGAATATAAGGGATCAGATGCGCAATCGAAGTTCTTTCGATATATGCGATTGCTACAGCAGCCATAAAGATCACTATCGGCATATACGTGACGCCCCCCTCTCGAAGTGAAAGGCGAAGTAGAAGCTGGGGGGCTTCGAACTGCCTTTCGGATAGCGGAATGCTGGACTTAAGGCATTGCCATCGGGACACGCGGCGGCTGACCACGTTAGGGCAAGAAGGAACGGCGGTCGATGCAGGGTTGGCGCCCACTGGGCGTGGGAACCGGCGTATTCCAGATTGAAGTCAAAGGAGATGGATCATGCACATGCGCGGTCAAGCCGAGCGGCATTTCACAGTCAAACTTACGCACCAGGAGAACTATAAATACTTGTCGCAGGCCAGTGAAGGTGACCGGCTACACGGCAAGCCTTATCTGTCGGACGAGCCCGACCCGGTGGGGGATGCTGCGGGACCCTCAACGCCCGCGCTCCTTGCTTCTGCCCTCGGCCATTGCCTGTCAGCATCATTGCTGGAGGCGTTGAAACATGCCCGTGTCGAAGTTGTGGGATTCGAGACCGAGGCAGTCGCCGTGGTCAAACCCAACGCGGAGGGCAAGCCGCGCATCGACCGCGTAGACGTAACGATCCGGCCCTGCGTTGCCGAAAGAAATCCTCGAATGAAGCGTTGCGAGGAGACATTCGAGAACTACTGCACGGTGACCCAATCAGTGAAAAAGGGAATCGAGGTCAGAGTCAAAGTGGACTGGCAGATTGAGAACGAGAAGCAAGAGCAGACCAAGGCAACGGGATAACGTCACCAACGTGTTCACCCTCCCGCCGCGACACCATGCGGCGGCAAAACCTGATGCAAGCTCTGCCTATGACACTTTCGACCCGAGACAAAGAGAAGCCGTTCATCTTAGTAGGAGCCGCTGCCACGGGGTTGGCCATCCAGCACTTCATCGGCGAGGCCGTGCCGGTGCTGCTGTACGTCACTCAGATCGGCGTCTTTCTGGTCATTCTTGCCGTGATGTTGCCCATAGAACTCCGCGACGTCGGGCAAGGCCGCCAAGCGACTCAAGCCTACGGCGCTCGCCCTGTTCATCAACTTCCTGCTCATCCCGCTGATCGCCTGGACGGCCGGCTGGCTCATCCTGAGCCAGTATCCCGATATTTGGGTCGGCGCGATCCTCTTGACGCTGACTCCCTGCATCGGATGGTATCTGATCTTCACTGATCTGGCCAAGGAACGTGGCATGGGGCATCGCATTGCTGCCCTGGAACGTGACGCTACAGGTGCTACTGCTTCCGGCGTATCTCTATCTCCTGGTTGGCAAGGTCTGCCAGTCGACTTCTGGGCCCCTCGTGTTCAGCGTTGGATTGTATCTGGTAGCTCCGTTTCGTTCTCTCCGTTCGTTTCTGCGCCGGGTGATGATCAGTACGCAGGGCTTCGACTACTTTAGCGGACCATTCAAGCGAGCCCTCGGCGAGATCAAGCTCTGGGCGCTAGTGATTGTCATCGTGAGCATGTTCGTTTCACAGCAGCGCTCGGTCTTTCCGATCTGTCGACGGTCGGCTGCTCATTCTTTTCCTTATCGGTTTCTTCCTTGCCTTGTTCTTGTTGCGTTGCTCGCGGGTCGGCTGTTCCGCCTGAGCTACGAAGACAATGCAACACTTGCTTCACCACCACGGCGCGGAACTCTGAAGCGGTGATCGGCGTGGCTGTGTCCGCGTTTCCTCGGACATCCGCTCGTCTATCTCGCGATCATTCTCGGCCCGATTGTAGAACTGCCGATGCTGTTGGTAATCGCGCGCATGATGCTGGCTCTCAAGAGGTGGATTGGTCCGGCGCCGGAACTCGGTCAGGAAGGTGCGAGTTTATGAGACTTGAATTGCGAGTGAACAAACGCACTTAAATTTATGGAATGTCCGCTTGGGCGCTTCGCGACAGCTCGCGGTGACGCAGCAACTCGGTTGCTTTCGGGAGCGAAGCGGACATTCAGTGAGCCGCGCCTACAAGCTGGATTATGAGTACGCGCCCTTGTGGTTTTCGCTCGGTCCGCAGCGCGCTGCGGTCAGAGGTGAGGTGCGTTGAAATGCCTCCGCATCATGCGATGCGCTCGACCGCGCTCGCCGCCGGTTCGACCCGCTGCAGGTTGCCGAGCATTCGCAGAAGCACCTCGACACTTTCACGTGGCCGCATGGTGGAAACCAGTCCCGAAAAACCCATCAGCGGCCCTCTGTTAGAGAACCGGGACCACTCATGCCTACGCAAAGCGCTTCGGGCGGCGCCTGATTACGCAGATGCAATGTTCAACCTTGCGCTACTGCTACAACGAAAAATCCAATACCCAGAGGCTGCCGATTACTGGCGCCGCTATCTCGCCAGCGATAGTCGTTCAGATTGGGCGACGCGAGCCCGCCGGTCATTGAAATTCTGTGAGATGCAAAGTCATTTGAGCGCTTCTGGCGTGACCCACCTCGAAATCGATGCTCTCGTGAGCTTTCGGAGTTGCCACCATGGCTGCCCTTCACCGCACGCCCGACTAGCACCGAAGTCCGTCGGCCTGGACAGGTTGTCTCTCTTGAACCATCATCATGCTGCCCTCGCTATCGTTTCGCCAAGACCAGCCCTCTGAGATAGTCCGCTGCCGCTTGGGCCTTCGACGCGGCAGTGAAGAACGCCCGCTTGTCGTTGCGCAGTAGGCTTATCCAAGTCGCGATATAGCTTGCATGCCGCACATCGCCATCAAACGAGAATTCGGCGGCGAGGAACGCGGCGCCGAGCTCGGCAATGAGTTCCTCGGCCGCATAGGCCGCTTGCCCAAACCTCCCCTTTAGGTCACGATCAAGCGGGGCCTCGTGCCCCGTCCAATGCGTGAATTCATGGAAGGCGACGTTGTAGAAATGATCCGCACCGCGAAAAGCAGCGAATGCGGGCAAGCTGATGAAGTCCTGCCCTGGCGCGAAGTAGGCTTCGCCATGTCCCTCGCGAATGTCGGCGCCAATTGATCCTAGGAAGTCATCCGCCAGCGCGTCGCGAGCGTCGGGATTGCGAACCCGTGCGGGCTTGCCGTCAACGATGTCGCGGGCAGGCTTTCGCATCGCGCCACGTTGAAGACCGTATACTCGCGCATCATCGGCACAAGACGCTCGGCCTCGGCCTCGCCTTCGCCTTCTTTCACCCGAAGTTGTTTGACGAAGTAGACCTTGGTGCCGTGTTCGCCTTTACGCACGCTGCCGCCAGCCCCTTTGCTTGTTTGAACGTGACGAATTGAGGCGGTGGCCAGCCTCGGCCGTGCATCAACCAAAAGCAGGATTACGTTGCACCCCGAGTAAGGGCGGTTCGTGACCGCGTTCTGCGGAATGTTCTGCCCTGGCGTTGCCGACCATGGCTTGACCCAGGGCGCGGCACCACGGTCGAGCTCGGCGAGAATGCGAGAGGTGACTTCGGCATAAAGATCGGGTCTAATCTGAGCAGCCATAACGATAACCCTCCTGTTTGTTGTTTGTTTTCTTAGCGTGCATCGCCTGGTCAGCGCGCGGCGCGGGGCCTCTACCCCGCCCCACGCGGAGCGTCAGTATTCCTCTGCCAACATGATGGTGATGACGCGCTCGGTGACCGAGGGATCAGATGCGTCGGGCGAGTGAGCGGTCAGCGCCTTGTCGAAATAATCGATCTTGAAAAAGATTTGTTAACCGTCGGCTTCAAACGAACCAAAGTCGTGCTCTTCGTGAGGGTCATTGGCGTGGCAGAAATCGTCATACACGGCGATGGTTTTGATGATTTGGGCGACGGCTTCAGGCCCGAGGGCGGCGACGCCAGCGGTCATGACG
>CAWJRE010000040.1:0-216648 GCA_963845075.1 uncultured Alphaproteobacteria bacterium
GTCTCCGCGTGTTCGGTGGGCTATTGCAGCAACATCCCGTTCATCAAGACGGGAAGATCGGACCGCGTCCGCCTGCAAGACCTTGACGCTCCTGAGCGGCAACTCTAATGCAGCGCCCGCTGGGCGACCCGTAAGCGCAGACCATGGAGGTTCTGCCGTGCCCTTTGATGAAAATGCTCTCGCGGGCGATTGGCGCGAAGAGGTGCTTCACTGCCGGGATAAAGGCGTTGCCATAAATCGCGAGATCGCCTTTGCCGTAGCGGTTGCTGACTTGCTTCAATTACCCGACGACTTGCCGCTTATGCCGGCTGTCACGGCCGCTATGTCCGTACCAACTCGCCTGAGCGATCGGGCAAGCCTCGCGCACCTGAGAGCCGTGGCACACGCCGCCGGTCGCGAAGCCTTGTCAGATGCCGATAAGAGCGCGCCGCCCAAGCTCACGGCCCGCTCCACCAGTTGAACCTGTAGTTCAGGCCCGCCTTGACGATATTAAATCGCTCGGTGGCAGTAGCCACTATCGGAATAACAAAACTGGCAGGAACATTGTTCGGCTAACTCAATAAATGCGTTGAGTTTGCACTCTTAGTGCCAAAATCAAGGTAACTGTACTCGACGAAGGCGGACCAATTCTGCGCGAACGCATATTCCACGCCTGCGCCAAAAGTCCATCCTGTCTGAAATTGGCTCGAGCTGGCGGCCGTTATGCTCGCCGGCGAGTTATTCCCACCCATGACATTAAATGGGGCTGTAGGGTTCAAGCTGTGTTGGCCAAACTCCCACGCCCAACCACCCTTGGCATAGATCAGCGCGTGATCAACTGCTGCGCCGACCCGACCCGTGACGGTGCCGAAGCTCGAAACCTTATCATTGCAACCAAAACTGAGACCCGCGGTGGCAACTGCACCTGCATCGAAGCAACTGCCGTGGCCTTCGATGTCAGCCCAATGAGCGTCGGCTTGGATGCCGAAAACGACCCGCTCGACCTGCCAGTTTCCTCCGATTTGGCCCCCGAAAAGCCCGCCACTGATCGGGAGCGATCCTTGGGTCGCACCAAGCTGCGGCAGCGTTCCAGGGTTTGGCATCTGGGCCGCGACCGCAGCCAGCGTGGCGTCCTGATTCCAAGTGTACTCATTGTTGCCCCAGCCAGTGCCGCCGCCGATTTCGAGATAAACACCCGTCCAGCTAAAAGCGGGGACAGGCGCAACGACCGGCATCTTGAAAGGTAGATCGGCCGCGCAGGCACCACTGGTGATGGCCAATGCGAAAACCGGAGCGAGGCAACGCTTCCGACAAAGGTTGAGAATTGTCATCAGTATCTCCCTCAATCTATGGATGGATTAATCTCGAACGCGCCGAACCGCTGCTTCGAATCGCCGCCGGGAAATCACATTGTGCTTGTGTGGAATTGGAACTGAATAGGGTTAATCGACTATTAAAATACCGCGCTGCCCCTCAGGGCATGATCAACGAACCCGCAGATCTCTACAAGTTCGTATCTCTTGATGATGCGGTCGAAGAAGCGCTCCTTGATTAGTTCTTCGACCGGCTTCTCGCCGTCGGCCTGTCGACGGCTGAACCGAGCGGCCATCGGGAGGGTGACCTCATCATTTGTAAGCGCACACGGCCGGTGCCCCTGACTGGACACCTGACTGGACAGTTGATGCCTGGGCGGGCGGATGGCGCACCTGATGGCGCACCTGATGCCCGGACTGCAGTTAGCTGGTTCTCCTTGCGATTGCGGGTGTCGCAATCGTTATCGCCATGGGCGGCCTCTAGCCGGGAACATTCGCCGCGACTTGCGTCCCTTTAAATGTCCGAGTTGCTGGTGAAACTGCCGGCTGCTGACTTGGACGGCGACCTTTGTGTGCAAGATCACCGCGCGAGACGTATGCGCGAGATCACCCCCGCCCGGCCAGCGTGGGGGAGGGCCGGTATATGCCAAAGACGCCGTGTTTGTTGGCGCCAGCAGACGACCGCAACGTGCTGGCGACAACCGCCGGCGGGATTGTTTTGGCCGTGTGCATATGCACCTTGAAGCCGATCTTGGCCGCGACGCCGGCGAACTCCGCTGAGTGACCGGTTGATGCCCGAACTGAAAATATATCGCATGCTCGGACCGCCCGTATCTTGTCGCGAGCCTATCGCTTCGCCCAATCTATTTCCCGCTCCCGTTGGGCAGCCGCCGAAAGCGGGCTTCGGATCGACGAGCAAGGTTTGGGCGCCGTTGTTGAAACGCTTTGATATCCAATGAGGCCTGCATAGCCCAAACCTTAGCCTAAGCCATTGAAGAGGTTACATTCACCTGGTCCTCCCGGGCCCACCATCCACTCGGTGAAGTTGTCAACCTTGTATAATACTCGTAATAATAGGAAAACGTGGCCACCGAAAACCAGCAAATTAAGAAAGCTGCCTTTTGTCACCGGTCTCCGTGACTGATGAAGAAATTGCAATTTTGTCACCAGTTGCCAAACTGATGAAGAAAACCGCATTTCTTAGTAAGTCAACGTCAAATTAGAGGCGGCCGTTTGCGTAATGACAGATTACGGAATAGCTAAGTCCAAGACGTCAACGACGTCGAGGAAATGCGTCGAACCCGGAAGCGCAACGCGTCAAAGCCGGACGCTGTCGAGCAATTGCTTGGAGTAAGGATGAGCGGGCGCATCGAAGAACGCGCGGGTCTCGTTGATTTCAATCACCCGGCCAGCCTGCATCACCGCGACTTTGTCGCAGTAATGAGCGGCAATGCCAAGATCGGACGTTACGATCAATTGCGCCGTACCAGTTTCACTCGCTAACTTTTCCATCAAATCGAGGACCTGGCGCTGAACGGTTACATCGAGTCCCGCGGTGGGCTCGTCGGCGATCAACAGGCGCGGTCGGTACATGAGCGCTAGCGCGATGCAGACCCGCTGCGCCATCCCGCCGCTGAGTTCATGCGGATAAGCCTCGAGGCGACGTTCGGGATCGTTCATGCCTACCATGCGCAGCAGTTCAATCGACCGTCGGCGAGCCTCAGGCGCGCTGACCTTTTGATGGGCCGCGAGCGCTGCGGCAAAAGTGCCCCCCACGGTCGTCAGCGGATGCAATTGCGACTTGGCGTTGGCGAGCGTAGCGGCGATATGTTTGGAGCGCAGCGAACGCAGCGTCGATTTGTCAAGGCTCAGAAGATCGATTTCGCCATAACGCACTTGGCCGCTCGTGACCTGCAGTTGCGGCGGCAGCAAGCCGAGTACGGCCTTGACCAGGACCGATTTGCCGGCGCCGGATTCGCCCACAATCGCCATTCGCTCGCCCGCTCCGAGCGAAAAGGAAACGCCGCTCAAAAGCGGCGGCGTTCCAGGCTGTCGCGGCGTCACTTCCAGGTCACGCACCGCCAGAATGGCGCTTGCCGCGGGCGCGACAGGGCCGATGACCGGGGCGTCGTCTGTCTCGGTCGACTTGCCCGCGCGCCAAATCGCAGAACGGACGGCCCGCGGCTCCATGAACTTGGTCATCACCTCGCCGAAGACGCCGAATGAGAATACGATAAGGCCGAGGGCAATTCCGGGAAAGACCGCTGGCCACCATTGGCCGATGATCAGAAATTTGGCGCCACTGGCGATCATGCTGCCAAGCTCCGGCGTTGGCGGCTTGACGCCGGCGCCGACAAAGCTAAGTCCCGCGGTCAGCAAAATGGCGAAACCAATCGTCACCGATAGTTGCACCAAGATCGTCGGGATCGCATTGGGAAGGATATGTCGAAATCCGATCCTCCATTCTGAGTTGCCGACGGCGCGCGCCGCTTCGGCGAACGGCCGTTGCACCAGCGACAGTACGTCGGATCTGACCAAGCGTACGAACACTGGCGTGTTCACGAAGGCGATGGCGGCGATGATGTTCAGTTTGGTACCGCCGAACGCAGCGACCAGCACCATGGCAAACACAAAAACCGGAAACGCTTGAACGACCTCCAATAACCGCATGGCAATCTCGGCGGCGACCGTCGAGCTTGCACCCTTGCGCGATTCAAAGAGCGCGATCACGACGCCGAGCGGCGATCCCAGGAGCACGGAAATGGCCGTCGCGGTCACCGCAATGACGACGTCGGTGCGCGGCGCCGCCAGTAGGCGCGATAGGATGTCGATGCCGTTATCGTCGGTGCCAAGCCAGTGCGCCGCCGACGGCGGCATCAGCCGGTCGGCCGGAGAGGCGCTGACTGTCGAATAAGGGGCAAGCTCGGGGCCGATCGCGGTGAGCACGATAATCAGCGCAAACAGCACGAGAAACCCGAGCTGCCATAATGGCAGTTGGCGAAGCGTCGAGCTGATGCGCAGCCACATTGCAGGGACCCGTCAGGTCGGCGATCCGACCACCTTGATCCGCGGATCCATGGCGAAATGGATCAGGTCGACGGCAAGGTAGACGAGCATGGTGAAGATCGCGGCGAAGCACACGAAAGCTTGGATCGGCGCGTAGTCGGCTGTGACGATCGCTTGAACGGCATACTGGCCAAGTCCGCTCATGTTAAATACCAATTCAACGAGCACGTCACCGCCGAGCAGAAACATGATCACAGTGCCGACAATCACGACCGTCGATCCGGCCGCGACGCGCGCCGCGCGGGCGAGGATGGTGCGCGGCGCCAGCCCGAGCGCCTCGCCGTAGGTCGTGTATTCGGCATCCAGCGCGATCTCCATCTGGCTGCGCAACATCTTGAAGACCGGCGCGCCATAGACGAAAGCCAGCGTGAATACCGGCATCACCAGATGCCAGGCGCCAGACCAGAACGTGCTCCAATCGCCGGCGATAGTCGTGTCGATAAGAATCGATCCCGTGACGAAGGGTGGCGCGGTATCGAGGATTCCGAGCCGACCCTCAGGGCCGGGCAGCAGGTTGAGATTGGTATAAAATATGAAGATAAGCAGTAGGGCGAGCAAGAAGTCGGGTAGGGCGCCCGCCAGCATGCCGTAACCGAACGTGACGTTGCGCAGCGCGCGTACAGCCAAATTCCGCGTCCGGCTTGCAGTGATGATCGCGAGCGGCACGAGGACCAGGAATACGACGAGCAGCGAAAGGAAGATGAGCTCGAGCGTCACCGGAATTCGGTGGAGGAGATCTTCGCCGACATCGGTCCCTTGCGACCAGGACGTGCCGAAATCGCCTGACAACGCACGCTTTAGCCAGATTATGTATTGCTGCGGGATCGACAGATCGAGATGCAGCTTGCGCCGCAGCGCCTCGACAGCCTCTTCGGGTGCCAGCGGGCCGAGCTGAAAGCGCGCCGGATCGCCGGGGAGAAGGCGCACCAGCGCGAAGGTGATGAACGAGATCAAAAAGACCTGCGGCACCAGGAACAGGAGCCGTCGCCCGATATAGAAGGGTAAGCGCAACGCATGGGTGAGGCGCAAGCGGCGCACCGCTCGGCTCGCGGCGGCGTCAGGCAGCGTCGACATGGTTCCACCGGAGGCACGCCGACAAGTGCTTGGGCTTGATTTCGATCATCGGAGGAATGGCTTCGCGGCAAGCATTCTGGCGAATCGGGCAGCGGCCATAGAGCGGACATTCCGCTTTCGGATTGATCGCGGTGGGAATTTCTCCGTCGATCACATAGGGCGAAGGCGCTCGCAGTGGATCGGCGAACAAAACTGCAGATAAGAGCGCTCTGCTATAAGGGTGATGCTGCTGTCCCATGATCATTTCGGTCGGCGCCTGCTCGACGATGTGACCGAGATACATGATCGCGATGCGATGGCTGATGCGCGCGACCGACGTCAGATCATGCGAGATAAAGACGTACGCGGTGCCGGTTTCACGTTGGATGCGCTGCAGGAGAGCCAATAGATCGGCGCGTGCCGATGGATCGAGCATTGAGGTCGGCTCGTCGAGTACGACGAGCTCGGGCCGTGTCACCAGCGCCCGAGCGATTCCTACGCGCTGCTGCTCGCTGGCGGTGAGGTCAAGCGGATAGCAGCCAAACGTGCTCTCATCGAGACCGACTTGCCGCAGTATCTCGGCGGTCCGCGCTTTCCGCTGGCTGCGATCGAACCCGTGCAACATCAGCGGCTCACGCAAGGTCTGCTCGACCGTGAGTCGTGGATTGAGCGAGGCGAAAGGATCCTGGAATACAAGTTGCATATGCGGCCGCAAGGCACGCAGCGCGTTGCCCTTGAGCCCTATGATCTCGTTGCCGCTGAGGAGCACGGAGCCCTCAGTCGGTTCGATCAGGCGCAAGATGCAGCGGCCTAACGTGGTCTTTCCGGAGCCGCTCTCGCCGACAAGACCCAATGTTTCGCCGCGGTCGACCGTCAGCGAAGCGTTGCTGACGGCCACAAGATCGGCGCCTGGGCCTAGCGCAAACACCTTTGTCAAATTCCGGACTTCGAGCAGCACCGTCATTGCGACGTCGACCGTGGCGGTGTTGCTGGCGAACACGGGGCGAGGGCAACGTCAACGACGTCGAGCGGCCACGTCATGACAATCGCAGGTCCCGTTGTTGCCACCGTTGTTTGAGTCACGGTCCGATTGGCCGCCTTCGCCCTTTATTTATTTCGTACGTCGTCAGTGGCGCAATGGGCCGATTCCCATTTTGCAAGGCGATGCAGGCAAGCGGCTCAAACGGCCTTCGCGTGACCCTGTTCCTGCTCCGCGAGGTGTGTAGAGTACCACTGCGCGGCGTCGGCGAGGTCGTCAACGATTCCCTGGCGGGCCATCGCAGGATCGCGTCGGGTAAGTCCCTCCAACGCGCGCGCGTGACTGTCGTGCCCTTCAAATAGCCGCGTCTGCACCCGGCTGCCCTTAACGAACGGGCGAAGCAGCGGTCCGCCCTTGAGCCAAAGCGCCTCGATGATTGGAAGCAAGTGATACGACTGAGCGGCACGGTAGATGTTGAAATGGAACAGCTGGTTGTCGCGCAGGAATCCGCTGACATCGTTGCGTTCGCTGGCCCGCATCATGCCGGCGAAGGCTTGTTCGACTACGGCGAGTTCGTCCTGCGTGATCCGCTTCGCCGCGAGCGCTGCGGCCAGCCCTTCGAGATTCAGACGCACTTCATAGAGCTCGGCGATGCTCTCGCGCGACAGCACCGGTAACCGCGCCGCGCGGTTAGGCAGAACCTCTACGCCGCCTTCCGCATTGAGCCGCAGCAGTGCGTCGCGCACCGGCATGACGCTCGTCCCCAAAACCTCGGCCAGCGAACGCGTGGGCAACGTCTCGCCAGGTGAAAAGCGGCCCTCCAGGATTGCTTGCTTGAGCGTCCGGTAAACGCGCTCGCGCAGCGTTGTGTTGTCGACCGGGCCGAGCGACTCAAACATTGGAGCCTCTTGTTCTGAGTCAGTGATCCGCCTGAATTTCAAATTGACATACTCGAATGCAATCGACAATATCAAATCTGATATCTCAGATCCGCGCCTCAACTAACTCTGAGGATCATTCAGGGAGGAAAAAATGAAAAAGCCAGACCAATGGTCTGCGATCTGGAAGATTGCTGGCATTGCGTGCGCGATTTTGCCGGCAACGTGGCTCTTTGGGGCCAGTCAGACGCTAGCGGCTAAAGACACATTAGTTATCGCCATTCCAGGGCTGCCCCAGGGCGTCGATCTCGACAAGCATATCAGCCCGCAGACCTGGACGATGGCGGCGCAGCTGGACGATTGGGGCTTGTATTGGGAGTCGGGGCCGTACCCGTACGGCACCAACGCCTTCTACGATCCGACCAACGTACCCGGATTTGAATATCCGGTCGGCTACACTACGCAGAAGACCGCCGGCGGCATCATGACGGGATGCGATCTCTCGGCCGATGGCAAGGACATCACCTATCACCTTCGTCCCGGTGTAATCTCGGCCTACGGCAACGAATTCACGGCCGATGACGTCATCTGGCGTTTCGATCGGGAGCGCAAACGGCCGATCATCTACGCTTTGATCTCGCGCCTTTTCAACCTCGACAAGGCGAAATACGAAAAGGTCGACAAATACACGGTGAAGCTCACCAACCCCGATGGCGCTCCGCTGGCGTGTCAGGGCCTCACGAACTTTTACTATCCGTGGCTCGACTCGACGGAAATCAAGAAGCACATGACTGCCGACGACGAGTATGGCGACAACTGGATCGCCACTCATGCCGGCGGCTTCGGCGCGTACAAGGTCACTGAATGGACCGCGGGCAAACGCGCCGTAATGGAGGCCAATGAGCACTATTGGCGCGGCGCCCCCAAGATCAAAAAGATCATCTGGCTGGTAGTGCCGGAATCCTCGGGCCGGCTTGCGTTGCTGGAAAAGGGCCAGGTTGACATCGCCGAGGAGCTTTCGCCCGACGAAATGCTGTCGCTGAAAGACTCTCAGGTCGCGCGTCCAGTCGCGGTTCGCGGCAATCGCCTGATGTGGCTGATCCTCAACAACAAGATGAAGCCGTTTGACGATGTCCGCGTCCGCCAGGCGATCAACTATTTGGTGCCGCGCGACGAGATCGTGAAGAACGTCTACCACGGCATGGCCAAGGCGTGGAGCGGCGTCATCTCCGACGTCACGCCCGGATACGAAAACCTCAAACCTTACGACTTTGATCCGGACAAGGCCAAAAAGCTGCTGGCCGATGCGGGATATGCCGACGGCTTCGAAGCCGATCTGCTGTTTAGCGCCGGGGTGCCGGAAATGGAGAACTTGGCGGTCATCCTGCAAAGCACCGCCGGCAAGTTGGGTGTCAAGCTAAACCTGAAGAAGCTTCCGGTCGCAGCGTTCTCCGACACCGTTCAGTCGAAGAAGGCACAGATGGCGCTTTGGATCGACAGCCCGATTCAGCCCGACGTCAACTACGTGGTAAATCTGGTTTATTCCACGGGCCCGTTGGCGCTCGTGAACTACGATCAGTTCTCAGACCCAGCGGTCGACAAGCTGATCGAAACTGGCGCCTCGATCGTCGATCCTAAAGCACGGCTTGAGCACCACAAGGGTGTGCAGGCCAAGATCCAAGAAGGCGCCCCGATGGGATACACGGTCGAGCCTTATTTCCGCATTGGTCTATCGCGCAACATCGAAGGCTTTCACTGGTACACGACGCAGTATTACCTCGTGTCGCAAATGTCGTTCATCAAGTAGCATGAATGACGCGGAGGTGTCGCACTGATCCTCCCTCAGTGCGCGCCTCCCTGACCGATAGCAAGCGCGCCGCTTCGTTTTATTCGGTCAGCCGCAGCTGCGACGCGACCAATCAAGAAAATTGAGGAAACGATGAAGACCAGCGAAGACCGAATTCTCACGACTCATGCCGGCAGCCTGCCCCGCACCGACAAACTCGCCAAGCTTCTTATCGAGCGCGACAACGGCCTGCCGGTCGACGAGACCGAGATGCGCCGGGAGGTCGAGCGCGCGACAGATTGGCTGGTAGCCAAGCAGCTTGAGAGCGGTGTCGATATCGGCAGTGACGGCGAGGCGGCGCGCGTCGGGTTCCAGACCTATGTCAGCCTCCGTTTGTCCGGCGGATGGGGCGGCGTGTCACCGCGCAAAGGCATGACGGATATCGCCAAGTTTCCCAAATACGGCGAAATCCTAAGCAAGCGCCTCGGACGTCCCGGTGAATTGACGGCCAAGTTGTTCAATTGTTACCAATGCCAGCGTGCCGTGCATTATCAACCAGATCTGGCCGACGCCAAGATGGAGCTGCGATCGTTTGCTGAATCGCTGCGCCGCAATCCGAAGAAGTTTGCCGAGACCTTCGTGACTGCCGCCTCGCCGGGAATTATCACGACCACGTTCCTGCGCGACGAGGACAATCCCGACTACAAGACCGATAAGGACTATGTGTTCGGGATCGCCAAGGAGATGAAGAAGGAATACGACTACATCGTCTCGCAGGGGCACGTCTTGCAAATCGACGCGCCCGACCTGGCGATGGAGCGTGCCTTCATGTTCCAGGATCAGCCGCTCGGCGACTTCCTCGATCGCATCAAGATACACATCGACGCGCTCAATGTCGCGCTCGCCGATATTCCGCCTGAGAAGGTGCGGCTGCACGTCTGCTTTGGCAACTGGGATGGGCCGCATATCGACGATGTCGAACTCACGCCATTGCTGCCTATTATCTACAAGGCCAAGGTGGGAGCGATCAGCATCGCCTGCGCCAACCCGCACCATCAGCACGATTGGAAGACGCTTAAGAAAAATCCGCCGCCGCGCGGCATGATTCTGATTCCTGGCGTGATTGACGTGACCACCAATTATCTGGAGCACCCCGAAGTGGTTGCGGACCGGATCGAGCTGTTCGTAGATGTGATGGGCGGCGATCGCTCGCGCGTCATCGCCGGCACCGATTGCGGCTTCTCGACGGTGGCGGGCTACATGATGGTCGCCGAAGATGTGGTCTGGGCCAAGCTACGCGCGCTTGCCGACGGCGCCTCGATCGCAAGCCGCAGGCTGCGGCGGAGCCTCGGCCGCTCGCCTGTTAAGCGCCGCTCCGCGCCGAAGAAGGTCCGCGTCGCGACGCATACGGCGCGAAAAACTGCCGGCAAAGTCGCGGCGCGTAAGGCTGCGCCGCGACGCAAGACAAAGCGGTAAGATCAAATTTGAAATTTCGGGGCACGCCTGCAATGTCGTCGAACACAGGTAACACGCTCGACTTTGCGGGGCGCACGGCGATCGTAACTGGCGGATCGCAAGGAATCGGCTTCGGCGTCGCTGAACGTTTGCTGGCTTCCGGAGCAAACGTTAGCATCTGGGCAGTCAACCAGGATCGTCTCAAGCATGCGGCTGCCAAGCTCGACGGCGGCGGACATGTGCAAACTGTTTCGACCGACATCGGCAACCTCGCCTCGGTCGAGGCCGCGACTAAAGCCGTGCTCGACGCCTATGGCCAAATTGATGTGTTGATTAACAACGCCGGCGTTGCCGGACCAAATGTGAAGATGTGGGAATTTCCGCCCGATGCCTTCGCGCACATGATGCATGTTAACGTGGATGGCACTTTTTATTGCTGCCGCACGATTGTTCCGCACATGATCGCGCGCAACTACGGGCGAATCGTCAATGTCTCGTCGATAGCCGGCAAAGAGGGAAATCCTAACGACGGCGCCTACAGCACCTCAAAGGCGGCACAGATTGCCTTGACCAAGAGTCTCGCCAAGGAGCTCGCCAACTACAACATCTCCGTCAACTGCGTCACACCATCACTGACTCAAACGGCGTTGGCGATGACACTCTCAGAAGAGCAGCGCAAATACATCCTCGGAAAGGTGCCTCGCGGTCGCATGCTGAGGATCGAGGAGGCCGCAAGCCTGATCTGTTGGACAGCGTCAGAGGAAAATTCTTTCACCACCGGAGCGACCTTTGATCTGAGCGGCGGACGTGCAACCTATTAGGGCGCGCTGTCCCAATCGCGTCGAAAGCGAGGAGAGCATGCTTTCCGGAAGCTACGAATTCCTACCTCAGGATCGCGTGATCTTTGGCCGCCCGGCGGCGGAAGCGGTCGTCGAAACCGCCGATCGCATGGCAAAACGACGCCTACTGATCGTCGCCAGCAAAACGCTCAGCCGCAAGACCGACGTCGTTTCAAAAATCCAGGCCGCGCTAGCTGAGCGCTGTGTTGGGGTGTTCGACGAGTGCATTGAACATGTGCCGCGCGCGTCAGTATTGTCACTCGCGGCCTCCGTGCGGAAGCGCGAACCTGATCTAATCGTTACGGTCGGCGGCGGTACCCCGATCGATACCGTCAAAGTAACGTTGCTGACGATGGCTGCCGGCGTGACTGACGAACCGGGTTTTGATGCCATGCGGATTCGCGTTGAAGCTGACGGTAGCCGGATGGTTCCCGCAATCAAAGATCCGCCGGTCCGTCAGATCATCGTGCCGACCACCTTGTCAGGGGCGGAATTCTCCAACCTCGGCGGCTGTACCGATCCGGTACGCAAAGTAAAAGACCTCTATACTGGGCGCTTGATCGGTGGTCAGGTTGTGATTCTCGATCCTGCCGCTACAGTATACACTCCTCCGGGTCTCTGGCTTTCAACGGGCATCCGTGCCGTAGACCACGCCGTTGAAACTATCTGCTCGCGAAAGCCGCAACCGTTCACCGACGCCACCTGCATTCATGCGCTTCGGCTGCTGTCCAAGTCGTTGCCGGCTAATCACGCAAATCCAGGCGATCTCGAAGGCCGCCTCGACAGCCAGCTCGCGGTTTGGCTGGCAACGACCGGACTCGGGCGCGTTGATTGGGGGGCAAGCCACGGGATCGGTCATCAGCTTGGCGCTGTCGCTAATGTGCCTCACGGACACTGCTCATGCGTAATGCTGCCGAGTGTTCTACGCTGGAACCTACCCGTCAATGCCGCTCAGCAAGCGATCGTCGCACAAGCACTCGGCGCAAAAGATGGAGATGCCGCAATGGCGGTAGCAAAGCTCGTGGAAGGTCTCGGCCAACCGACACGATTGCGCGAAGTGGGAGTGCGGCCGGAGCACTATGATGCGATCGCTGCCGGCGCCATGCAGAACGTTTTTGTTCGCAGCAACCCACGGCCGATCACCAACTCGGCGCAGGTTCGCGAAATACTCGCCATGGCGTGGTAGAGGTTGTCCAAAGAACGTTGCTGACTATGAAAATCTGATCTCTTAATCAGTTGCCTTCGCTCCTCGGAATTCGTTCGACGTGCCAGTGTTTGCTCCACATATTGATAGATTGCGGAACACAAGCCGCGTCTCCGCTACGCGAAACGCCGTGAACTGATGAAGAAAGTCGCCTTTTGGAGCGAGCGTCACACTAGAGCGGGATGAGTTATGGTTCGATCGGCATCCCGCTCTAGCTTTTTGTTTGAGAACGATCTTTTCGGGTAACCGGATTCCACTTTTCCGGATCATGCTCTAGTCGCTGAATGTAAGCCTGTAACGCACGAAATCGTCAGCGCCCGCAAACTCATCGTACAGTCGGCGTGCCGGATTCGTCGCTTGAGTATGCCAATATAGCCGCGCCCAGCCGCGCATCTTGGCGAGGTCTACTAGATCTTGGATCAACAGTCTTCCCAAACCGCGGTTGCGATAATTCGGATCGACAAACAGGTCTTCAAGGTAACAGACCGGAGCGGCCGTCCAGGTAGAGTCATGCACGACATTGACGGTAAACCCGACGATCGCAGTTTCAAAGACTGCCAGGCGGCCGAATATGGCCGACACAGGGTCGAGCATTCGCTTCCACGTAGCTGACGTCACAGCCTCTAGAATTTCAGTTTCATAAAAGGCGTTGTAGCCAGACCAAAGCCGCCGCCAATCGTCCTCATCCGCTACCTGTGGATCACGTATGGTGGTCATCGAGGATCGCAGGTGCACCCTTTGGGCAGCGCTTCTTACGCGCCGCCACGATGAACAAGCTAAAGGATTTCGCGAGCATCCGCGATGCCCAGGCGATCGGCGCTTCGGACAATATGCGAGTGGGTGTAGTAGAGTGCCTCGTCCGGATCCCGTCGCTTAAGGGCTTCGATGATCTTCTCGTGCTCGGCCACCGGTTCCCACGCCCGCGAGTATTGCGAGCGGTACATCTGGACGGCTTGCATGATGACTTCGCGGAAATACAGATGCAGATCGCGAAACAGGCGGACCCCCGAAAATTCGACGATCAGCTGATGAAATTCGAAATCGGTCTGGGCGCTGGCCTCGAGGTCCATGTCCCCGGTCTGACTCTTGAAGGTATTCAGATTCTTCTCAAGCTGCGCGATTTCGCTGTCAGTAATGCGCATGGCAGCAAGACGGCCCGATTGGCCTTCGATCAAGTAGCGAAAGCGGGAAATCTCGGATTTTGGATGCGTTTTTTTGGACGGTAACTCTTGACCGGCCTCTATGTTGACTAGCATGTCCGGGTTCTCCGGTTGCTGTCGGCCGGCCGGAGCACCCACCCAAAAGCTCGCGGCCAGGCTCCGTCCGAAGCTTTCCCGATGCCTGCAAAAGCGACAGCGCTTCTCGAACGGAAGTTCTGCTGACGCCGAACAGAGATGATAGCTCGCGCTGTGATGGCAATCGCGGATCCGGTCGTGAGGCGATCATATCTTCAATGCGTGTGGCCACTCTTTTCGAAAGTGTATTCCAGTTTTCCATTTGAATTTCCCGGCAGGTTACAAGGCGCAGTGGATTATCGGCGTTATCATGAGCTAGAACTGGTCTGACCAGAAAGCCGAAAATCGGTCGGATATATGGCGCCGTGGTGGGAGCTGAGCCCGAACACCGTCGAGTTGCTGCTGGCGCGTGGCATGAAATACGACAGCAGCATGATGGAGGATGACTACCATCCCTATTATCTTCGCGTCGGCGACAGCTGGACTAAGATCGACTACAGCAAGAAGGCGTCCGAATGGATGAAGCCCTGGAAGGCAGGCAAGGAAATAGATCTCGTTGAATTGCCGGCGAGCTGGCATCTGGATGACGCGCCGCCGACCATGTTCGTCAAGGCATTCCCCAACAGTCACGGTTGGATCACTGGGCGCCAGCTTGAGGAAATCTGGAAGGATCAATTCGACTGGGTGTACCGGCATCACGACTACGCGATCTTCCCAATCACGATTCATCCAGACAGCGCGGGCAAGCCGCACGTGCTCATGACGATCGAGCGGCTGGTCGATCACATGCTGGCGCATTCCGGCGTGCGCATGGTGACGTTCGCCGCAATGGCCGAAGATTTCCGTAAGCGTTCGCCGTTCGAAAGCAAGAAAGAATTGGGCGGCGCGAGTGGACTCTGACGGCGCCGCTCAGCTCGCGGTCCAGGCGATATAAAATTCGAAACAAAGCGTGTCCATGAGCCAGGAGGTTACGTCATGCAAAACGAGCTGATGAAGGGATTCGCACCCTCAGCCGAACTGCAGGTCACACTGGCAAATTGGAGGAAAGCACCGTTCAATTTATGGTCTTTCCAACACGTGCGCGAGCTCATTCCAACGGCAGACATACCGAATGATCCAAGCAATGTCAGAAATTTGCCGGGCGCGTCGCAGAATACCTTTGCCGATCTTTCGATAAAGACTGAAGGTGCCGTTTACGGCCTGGAAGCGTTCCTGCGCGCGACCGATACCGACGGGCTCGTGATCATGCGCGGCGGCAGGATCATGTATGAATACTACGACAACGGTATGAGACCAGACACGCCGCACATTTTCATGTCGGTTTCGAAGTCCGTGCTTGGACTGCTCGCCGGCGTTCTGGTGGAGCGCGGCGCACTCGATCTCGACGATCCGGTTACGCGCTGGGTTCCGAGGTCGGGGCCGCCGCCTATGCGGGAGCTACCCTGCGCGATCTCCTCGACATGCGGGTGGGTCTTTTCTTCGATGAAGACTATCTCGCGACCGCGGGGCCGATCATCGAATATCGCAAGGCGCAAAACTGGGATCCGCTTTCGCCCGGCGAAAAGCCCGGCGATCTTCGCAGTTTCTTTGCCTCTCTGGTCGAGAAGGACGGGCCGCACAAGGGCCGTTTTCATTACGTTTCGCCCAATACCGACCTGATGGGTTGGGTGATCGAGCGAGCGACCGGAAAGCGTTATGCGGATTTGGTGAGCGAGCTTTTGTGGAAGCCCATGGGCGCCGGTGGCAGCGGCTATATCACGGTTGACCGATTCGGCGCGCCGCGTTGCGCTGGTGGGTTCTGTGCCACTACGCGTGACCTCGTGCGCCTTGGTCTGCTGATCGCGGAAGGCGGCCGGTACGCCGGTAAAGAAACCATCCCCGCGTGGTGAATAGACGACATTCTCAATGCTGGTGACGCTCGCGCTTGGGATGAAGGCGACTTCACCAAGTATTTTCCTCGGATGCCGATACACTACCGCAGCAAATGGTACGTGCTGCGTGCCGACTCTCCTCTCATGTTCGGCGTCGGTGTGTTCGGTCAAAATGTTTTCATTGACCGGAGAAACCAGATCGTTGTCGCAAAGTTCTCGTCGCAGGCACTGCCCATGGACGAGCGGCGGATTCTGTTGACGATGCAGGGCATTGCGGCGATACGGGACATCCTACTGGTCGCGCAGGAGGCTTGAACAAAAACAAATTTCCAAATCAGTCGTGACTGGACAGGTGGGGCAATTGTTCGCTTATTGAGAGATTACGGAATATCAACGTCGCCTCCTCGACACCACCATCGTTTTGACTAAGGGCTTCAAAGCCGTTCGATTTTCGGTGCGCCGCAAGTGTTAGTTACAGTTGTGAAAGGCCTAGTCACAGTTGTGATTTGATCCGTGCGGCTTCTTAAAGCAAGACCTCCCTGCGGCCATGACGGGCCGCCACTGTTGGGGCCGGCAGCTCCGCGCGCACGCGGTTCGCCGCGCGCGCGAGCGCCTTCAATTTCTCGAACGCAACGAAGCGCGGCAGCGCCCTCAGGCCGCAGTCGGTCGTCAGGGTGACGCGCTCGGGCTCGATGTACTCAAGCACCTTGTGGATACGGCGCACGATCTCGTCGTCGGTCTCGATGTAGAGCGAGCGGATGTCGATCACGCCCGCCTGCACCTCGCGGTCGGGCTCGAGCTCCTTGAGCGCGTGCACGTCGACCATGCCGCGGAGCGCGAAGTCGAGCGCGTACTGCTGTACCTTGACGCTCTGCCAGCGCTCGAGCACGCGTGGCAGCGCGTCCTCGACCGAACGGAATGTGTTGCCGTAGCCGGCGCCGAGGCACGAGTGCCAGGCGATCTTCGCGTCGACGCCGTCGATCCACGCGTTGAGGATGTCTATGATCCACTCCGCGTCGGGATCCCACGCGAGCTGCCAGCCGCCCAGGTCCTCGATCTGGATGAACTCCGCGCCGCGCGCCACCAGGTCCTTCAGGTCCTGGTTGAAGATCGGCACGAGGTCCTCGGCGAGCTTGCGCTGCTCGGAGTAGTGCGAGCCCGGGTACTTGAGGTCGACATGGAACGTGAGGTTGGCCGGGCCGGCGCCGACGCTCACCTTTAGCGGCTTGTCGGTCAGCCCGCGGGCGATCTCGTACATCTCGCCGAGCCTGCCGGGGATGCCGCGGCTGACCTTGGCGGTTACGGCCGTTCCGCCCCAGTCGTGCATCCAGGCGACCTGGCTGAGGTCGGCGTCTTCGCCGCTGGCCTCGATCCCGCGCGCGATCGGGTTCGGCAGCTTGGCCTTGCTGAAGCCGCCGAGCCGCTCGTACCAGTACCAGGCGAACGAGCCGATGGCGCCGCCATACTGGTCGAAGTGCATCTGCCCGTCGGTCACGATGTCGAGCCCCGCGAGCTCCTGGTCCTTGATGCAGGCCGCGGTCGCGTCGCGGTACGCTTGAAAGTGCTTCTCGAGTTTCCACCACTCCAGGAGATCCGCGCCTGCGACGTTGTACTCCTCGAACCAGCGCGGCTTGGGATAGGACCCGATCATGGTCGTGGGGAGGATTGTGTCGGTCAGTTTCGTCGGCACGCGCCGTTCTCTCCTCGACATGCGCCGTCCTCTCCTCAGGGGTTGCGTTAGTCGTCCAGCATCGCGACGGCGCGCACCGGAGAGCCATGGCCGCCACGGATTTGCAACGGGAAGCCGAAGAACGTGAACCGGCGGCCGGAGACCTCGGCGAGATTCGCCAGGTTCTCGTAGTGGGTGACGCCGGATGCGCGGCTGAACAGGTGCACGGGGTAGATGCGGTCGGCGGGGTTGTCCGGGCTCGGCGAGTTGACGCCGAAGATCTTTGGCTTGCGGCTGCGCAGCCAGTCGGCTGCGCTCTGGTCGAGCCCCGGGTACTGGGTCGTGTATTCGGGCGTGCCGCCGAAGCGGTCGACGGCGCCCGTGCGCAGCAAGAGGACATCGCCCTCACGCAGGTCGACGCCGCCGGCCGCTCGCTCGAGGTGATCGGCGGTGATGTACTGGCGCGGCTCGACGCCGGAGACGTCCAGGCACGTGCCCTCGCCGCAGAACTGCGCAAGGTCCATGCGGTCGATCGTCGGCGCGTCCGGGCGCGGGTCGAGATGGCTCAGCGCGTCGACGTGCGTCGGCCCGTGGTCGCAGAACGTGATGCCGAGGCTCTGGTAGGCGAAGTCGCTGTCGAAGTTCGGCGCCGTGTCCTCGAAGCGGTGGTGCTGCCAGACCTTGGTCTCAAGGTGTCCAGCGTACACGGGCATGCCCTCATAAATCTCTTGCGACAGATCTACGATCCGCGTCAAGACGTGTCCTCTCGTGTTGGCGCCACATACATATCGATCCATCCTGCCAGACGGAAGTCAAGCGCGGCTCACATGGATCTTCATCCCTGGCCGCGTTGATGCAGGAAGCGCTGGAACTCGCGCGTGAGCGGTAACGCTGCCACCGGAATCCGATCAGCAGACCAGTTCAAAAATCACGAACCCAGTCAACAGAGCATCTCATGTTCATCAGCGGCGAAAGCACCCGGCCCCTGATCAAAGAATCTTTCGCCAACGCATTCCGCAAAAGCGTGCGCACTGCTGGCTTGGTAGCCGACGCCCATCCATGCCTGCCTGCCTCTACCCGCGCTGTAGACCGGTTGGGCCGAATTGCAGGTCACGCAGAGCGTGAGCGTTATTATAATGTATATCTGCGCTATTATTTCAGCGCTGGGCGGACGCCCAGCCTTCCATCCTGGTTTTGCCGACGGGCAGGATTCTCCCGCGGACTCTGTGAAGGGAGGCGAGGTGCCTGCGCCGCGGTCGTATCGGCTTTTACGCAATGTTTCCAGCCGGATATGTGGTTCATACCGAAATTCTATATCAGATATAGGAAAATTGTATTTCAAGTGCGCCGCGGAAATGTCCGACGCTCTCCCATGTGAACGGAAATCCGTTCATTTGCCGCGCAATCAAAACGGCGGCATTAGGGGAGGAAGAATTGAAGCACTTTAGGATCAGCTGTGCCGTGCTGGCCGCGAGCCTAGCGCTGGTTTCTTCGGCTATTGCCGGTGGTGTCGATGAACTGCCGCAAGACATCCAGAAGACGCTCTACAACAAAGACATGCTCGATCCGATGCAGCCCATCGGCGAGAGCGCGTATCGCGACTGGAAGCCGAAAAAGGGCCCGCCCTGGAAGATCGGCTATGCGAGCTCCTACGCGGGCAATACTTGGCGCGCCAACGTGATGGATCGCCTGCAGAACACGCTGATCCCGAAGTGGAAGAAGCTCGGCATGATCAGCGAGGTGATCATCACTCAATCGAACCTGAACGATGCCAGTCAGATTCAGCAGATGCGCCAGCTCGTCGACCAGGGCGTTGATGCGATCATCGTCTGCTGCTCGAATCCGACAGCGTTGAATCCGACTGTCCAGTACGCCCATGATCGCGGAGTGCCAGTATTTTCGTTCTCCGGCTATCTCACGTCGCCTTTCTCCGTGAATTCCTCGGCCAATTTCGCCGTGGGCGGCAACATGCTTGGGGATTGGATGGCTAAAGAACTCGGCGGCAAGGGCAACGTACTCGTCGTTGAGGGGATTCCGGGCACTTCTGCTTCTGACTCGCAAGACAAGGGAAGCAAGGCGGCGCTCGCGCGTTACCCCGACATAAAGGTGGTGGGTTCGCTCGCCGGCATGTGGACGGACCAAGTTGCGCAGACCGAGATCCAGAAATGGCTCGCTACCAACCCGGGCGAGTTGAACGGTATCATCATTCAGGACGCCTCCGAGCAGGGAGCCGTGCGCGCCTTGAAGCAATCCGGCCGAAAAATGGTGCCGATTACGATTGGCGGAGAAATCGGTCCACTGTGCTACTGGCGCAAGAATCCGAAGTACGTGTCGGCAGCGATCCAACCTTGGCCCCCGGGCGATGAGTTGGAAATGACCTGGAACATCATGATGCGGACGCTCCAGGGGCAAGGCCCAAAGGTCGCGTCGATCCTGACCAAGCCACAAATCTTGACGTTCGACGATGTCAAGAAGGTGTTGAACGAGGATTGCAACGAGGAAGCCGACGGTTGGTACAACATCAGTATCGAGACGTGGGCAGGCAAGGCCTATCTCGATCAGTTCTTCCTGCGGCCCGCGGATCCGGAAGCTTACAAGCCTTAAAAACTTGAGCCGCCTGGTCGGCCGCGCCGCTCAGTCGGGCGCGGCTGACTCCCGTCGGGTTTCCGCGAGTCCGACACCATGGCAGTTGCGACCGTCGAAATCGCATCAGTCCGCAAGGTCTTCGGCCCGACCGTCGCCCTGAACGGCGCAAGCTTGCGCGCCTATGAGGGCGAGGTGCACGCGATCATTGGCGGCAACGGTTCCGGTAAGAGCACGCTCGCAAAGGTCATTTCGGGCGTGCTTATTCCTGACAGCGGGCAAGTATCGATATTCGGCGTGTCCGCCAGTTCGCCGGTCGAGGCGAAGGCGCTCGGGATTGCCAATGTCTACCAGGAAGTGCTCGTCACCGACGAATGCTCGGTGCTCGACAATCTGTATATCGGTGCGGACAATCTGTTTAGTTCGAACTTCTCCAGGGAGGAGAAAGTCGCCAAGGCAAGTTCGCTTATGGGCGAACTGCTGGGCTTCGATCTCGATCTCGAAACGCCGGTGGGCGATTTGCCGCTTAGCATCAAGCAGTGGATTACAATTGCCCGCGCACTCCTTACGGATCCCAAGGTTCTCATTCTCGACAAGTCGTCGGCCGCGCTCGATTTCGAGTTCGACCGAGCGGTTGTTCCGGAAAATGCGGGAGCTGAAGAGTCGCGGCGCCAGCATCCTCATGGTCAGTCACCGCATCGCCGAGCTGGTGCGCATCGCCGATCGCGCAACGGTGCTGCGTGATGGAGTGGATGTCGGTTCCCTACAAAAAGAAGAGATCACCGAAGCGCGCATATTTGAACTCATCGCCGGCCCGGAGCGCGGCAAGACTCTGGCAACGCAAGCTGTCGCCGAGCGGCTCAGTCAGACGCCCGTGCTCCGGATGGAAGGCGGGCGGGTGTGGCACGATGCGGGCCTCATCGATTTCACGCTCTATCCCGGCGAAATCGTCGGCATTACCGGGCTGGACGGTCAAGGCCAAGCCGATTTCGTACGTTGCCTCGCTGGCGTGCAGAGCCTCGTGGCGGGCCGCATCAGTGTCATCGACGGGAAGAATAGGGAGGAAGTGAGCGACCTTCATTCTGCGCGCCGCAATGCAGTGACCTATGTCTCCGGCGACCGGAAGAAAGAAGGCATTTTTCCGAACCTCAGCATTTTCGAGAACCTGCTCATCTCGGTCTATCCGGACCACCGCCTCGGCGGGTGGCTCAATCTCACCGATCGGCGCAAGCTGCAGCCGATCTTCGAATGGGAATCGGACCGGCTCGCTGTCAAGATGGGAAGCAGGGACAACCTGATTACCTCGCTTTCCGGCGGCAACCAGCAGAAGGTTTTAATCGCGCGGGCGTTCGCCGAGAAGCCCGGTGCGCTGGTGCTCAACGATCCGGCGCGCGGCATCGACGTCAGTGCGAAACTTGATCTCTACAGGAACCTGAGGGATTTCGCCACAAAGGGGAAGGCGGTCGTATTCCTATCGAGCGAGATCGAAGAGTTTCTCAATCTTTGCACGCGGGTGCTCGTATTCCGGAACGGGGCAATCTCGTCGCAATTCGATCCGCCGTTCGACGGCCACGTTATTTTGAATGCGATGTTCGGACGGCGTGCCAGCGCTACGCTGCCCGGCGAATTTGATGAGCACGAGGGGTACCCATTGTCCCGGAAGCCGAGCGAGCTGCGAAAAGATGATGGCCGCACGATTCCCGGTTCAGCGAAAGGATTGCCGCATCCGGAGCAGAAAGTTCACGAGACGTTCAGCTTCAGCGCCCCGGATATCGCACCCGGATCGACCATTCCGAAACGCTTTGCCGAAGACAACAAGGTATCGCCGCAGCTCGTATGGTCCGGCGTCCCGGAAGGTACCAAAAGTTTCGCCATCAGCATGACCGATCCCGATCTGCCGCCGGA
Organism: uncultured Alphaproteobacteria bacterium; assembly: GCA_963845075.1. Classification (GTDB taxonomy): domain Bacteria; phylum Pseudomonadota; class Alphaproteobacteria; order Rhizobiales; family Xanthobacteraceae; genus BOG-931. Next base: position 21,816 of record CAWJRE010000040.1, read on the forward strand.
GTTCAATTTCCCGCGCGCGTTCGCTCACTGGCTGGTCTTCAATATTCCGCCCCGCGCGCGAGAGCTTGCGGAGGGCGCTAGCGGTACGGCTGCCATGCCTGTAGGCGCGCGCGAGCTCCACAGCGATTTTGTGACGTTCAAGATCCCCGGCTTTGGCCGTGGTTACGGCGGACCTTGGCCGCCCGATCGTTCACACCGTTACGTCTTCACGCTCTACGCGCTCAAGGTTGAGCATCTCGATATCGGCGACGATGCGACTTTCGAGGCATTCGCGGCCGCCGTGGTGCCGGCGACCATCGCTTCGCAATCGTTCGTGGCCCATTACGGCCCCGCAAAAAAGCCCCTGCCAACGTGATCGGAGATTGTCGGATGCGCGAGCAGTCATGGAGGAGAGAATGAGCCGATATTCAAGCCGAAAAAGCTTCGATCTCGAATGGGTCGAGCACTGGGCGCGCCGCGTCAATGAGGATCGCATACTGCCCGTCATCGGTCGCTTCTTCACCGGAAGATTCGTCCTCGGCATCGACGAGACCGACTATCTCATCGAGGTGAGCAAGGGGAAGATCCAGCGCATCGCCGAAGGCCTGACGTCCAACGATTTTGGCTTCGATTTCGCGCTTCGAGCTCCAAGCAACAGCTGGGCGAAATTTTCGCAGCCCGTTCCGCCTCCGACGTTTAACGATATCTGGGCCATGGCGCATCCTCTGCACAACCATTTGCGCATCGAAGGCAACACACTTCCGTTCTGGCAGAACCTGCGGGCACTCACCCACATGCTCTCCCTGATGCGGAACGGCTAGGCGAACGCCAGGAGACACCGATGAACACGCATGATCCGATTGTTGGGCGCTATGTCTACGTGCAATGCGAGGGCAAGACCTATCGCACCTATTACGAAGAGCACGGCGATGGCATCCCGCTCGTCTGCCTGCATACCGCCGGGACCGACGGCAGGCAGTATCGGCACCAGCTCTGCGATCCGGACATCGCGGCGAACTTCCGCGTCATAGCGTTCGATATGCCGTGGCACGGTAAGTCGCTGCCGCCCTCCGACTTTTATCTGAAAGAGGACGAATACAAGCTCACAGCCAAATTCTATTCCGATTTCATTGTCGCGTTCTGTCACGCACTGGAGTTGAAGAAGCCCATCATTATGGGCCAATCGATGGGCGGCAATGTTTGTTTGTCGCTCGCGCTACGCTACGAGCACGAGTTTCTCGCTCTCATCGCGCTGGAAGCGTGCGACTACTCGCCTGGCTGGTGGATCGATCCGCTGCACCATCCGCACATCCATGGCGGCGAAGTGGTGGCGACCTCCATCTTCGGTCTGATGTCGCCGGAAAGTCCTGATGAGTATCGGTGGGAGACCTGGTGGTATTACGCCCAGGGAGGGCCCGGCGTTTTCAAGGGCGATCTCTATTTTTACAGCGTCGATTCCGATTACCGCGACCAGGTTTCGAAAATCTCAGGCAAACTGCCGATCTTTTTCCTCACGGGCGAATATGACTTCGCTTGCACCCCAGACATGACCGAGCGCACGGCCGAGAAGGTCAAGAATTCCGAATGCATCATCTTCTCCGGCGGTCATTTCCCTACGTCCGAAGACCCGGTGAAGTTCAAGGAAGTGATTTCCCCCGTACTGAGAAAAATCCTTGCGCTTGATCCGGATCGCCGGCGGGAGAGCGGCGCCTTCTCGGCTCGCGGTTCGCTCACGATTGCCCGCGGCGAGCGACCGGCCGCGAATGCGAACGGACGCAGGGTCATCGACCTCTGAATGACTAGCAGGGAACGACTTTCGCCATGACGGAATCTAGGGGTGCGCAAAACACCTATCTGCTGATTCCGATCCTGTTGCTTGCCATTCTGGCGAGCATTGCAGTGATTCGCGGACCAAACCTCGTTTCGCTCTCGGGGTTTGGCAGCGCGATCATTGTGGCGGCACCGTTGATCCTTGCGACATATGCGCTGATGTCGGTTGCGCTGGCGGGGCGCGGTACGGTGGATCTCGCCGTCGGACCGCTGCTTGCGTTCATCAATGTCTCGATCGTTTCGCTGAATGGCCTCGGATTGGTTACGTCCCCGCTCGGCGTCTTCGTCGTCGCGATCGGTATCGGTGTGATCTATCAGATCATGTTTGCTCTTGTGATCATCATTGTGCGCGTCCAGCCGATCATCGTAGCTCTCTCGGGGTTCCTTGCGCTTTCGGGCATTAACCGCGTAATTCTACCGCGGCCCGGCGGTGTCGCGCCGGACTGGATGGTGTCTTGGGGTCTCGGCAACACCATCTTTTCGCCCGTACTCCTGATCCTCGTTCTGGCCACGGGCGGCTGGCTGTTGTTCACGCTCTCGCCATTCTACAAGCATCTACGCATGATGGGCTACGACGAGCGCGCTGCGTTCACCGCCGGCGTGCGCAGCGACATCGTGCGCATCGGCGCGCATGTCATCGCCGGCATCTTCGTCGGGCTCGGCGCAATTTGTTACACTGCCCTCATTGCTTCCGGCGATCCGATGCAAGGCACGACCATGTCCTTGACGGCCGTAACCGCCGTTGTGCTCGGCGGCGTAAGTCTGGCGGGCGGGCGGGGAACCGTTACCGGCGCCCTTCTCGGAGCCACCAACCTGTTTCTGATCGGATATGTGCTGGCAACTTTCCAATTCGGCTCGGTGCAGGGCTTTGTCACGCAGCTACTCTATGGGCTTACACTTATTGCTTCGCTTCTCTTGACGACGCTGGTGCCGATCGTCCGGCCTTACATTAGCTTCATCTCTCCTTTCGCTGCTTTCATGGTCTTGGGCATCGTCGTCGCCGGCATCGTACTAGAGGTGAGCACGGCTCAGACTTACGTCGGCAGCGGCTCGATCCCCATAGTTTCAGGAGATCTTGTCCATCGCTATCTCATCTTCCCGCCGGCCGCGGATGCGCAGCCCGTCGGCATTTGGCTTTCGCAGCTGCAAAGGCTTCTATTCATCGGCGCGGCCGGCATTCTCGCTCTCGTCGTCATGATGCGTGTCGTCGTCGTTGAGGCGGCCGCCCGCAGGTTTGGTGTCTTCGGTCACGCAGTCGTCGCGTGCTTCATCCTGCTGTGCCTTGCGATCATCGCCATCTACAGCCATCCGGCGCGAGGGGGCTTGGTGCCATGACGCTGATGCCTTTACCGCGCTCAACGTTCCTGATGGTCCTGAACCTGGCGAGTGCGCTGATCGTTGGCGCCATCGGCTTCGGTGTCGGGTTTGCGCAGGGGCAGTTAGCGCAGACTGTGCTGCTCTTTACCGTTGTCACGGTTGCCGCGTTGTTCTGGTTTGCGAATTACGTGGCCGTCGCCTTTGAAAGCCGGCGTGCCACTGATGCGGATGGCGGCGAGACGGACGCGGTGATGGGGCCAGTAGGCGCGCGTTCCGTCTGGGCCGCCAATCGCGTGCTTATCGTGGCAATGGCGCTGCTTCTGCTCGCCTATCTCATCATCACAGCTACCGTACCGCCGTTCCGCACACTTAGTAATCTGATTGCGTTCCTAGTCCTCGAAGCGATCCTCGTCTTTGCATTCAAGGTTTCGAGCGTCTTTGTTCACGGTCGCAGCGCGTTCATCGGTCTCATCGTTCTCATCGCCTTGGTCGTCATCAGCGCTTTCACGATCGAAGGCTTCCTCTCGGCGACGAATATCAAGGCAGTTCTACTCTTTGCATCCTTCTTGGGCATAGCCTGCGTCGGCCAGACGCTGGTGGCGCTCATGGGAGGGCTCGATCTTTCAATACCCTTCGTGATTGGCTCCGCAAACATTGGACTTCTTTACCTTGTGGGCCTTGGCGTGCCGCCTTGGTTCGCCTTCGCGCTGGTGATCATCATCGGCGGCCTGATCGGGTTCCTCAATGGCGTCATGTCCTACAAGCTCCAGGGCCAGGCGCTGATCATGACGCTTGGCACGGGGTTCGCGGTTGCCGGGCTGGTGCAGATCATCACCAGCATTGGCTCTCAGTTCAGCGGCAACGTATTCGGCACGGTGCCGCCGTGGCTGTCCAATCTCGCGGCCATGAATGGCGTGACGTTCGGATTGAGCGTGCCGCCGACGATTTTGCTTTGGATCCTTCTTTCCATTCTGGTCATCGTCGCTCTGCGGTATTCCGCCTACGGGCGCTACATCTATGCGCTCGGCGGCAACCGCAGATCCGCGATGCTGTTGGGGATTTCAGAATTCAAGTACTGGGTTCTCGCATACATCATCTCCGGTGCTTTTGCGGCGCTCACCGGAGCGCTCCTCCTTGGCTGGAGCGGCGGCGGATTCATCGGCGTCGGTGATCCGTATCTCTTCACCACGCTCGCCGCCGTGGTGATTGGCGGTACTTCGCTGGCTGGGGGGTATGGCGGTTACGGGTTCACCGTAATCGGTGTGCTGGTGCTGCAAGTACTGAGCTCGTTCCTCATCGGCATCGGTCTCAAATACGAATGGCAGCAATTTATCTTCGGACTGCTCATTCTGCCCATGGTCGCACTCTACAGCCGTTCTCCGCACATCAGGGCGCAAGTCTAGGATAATCAGATGTTCGCAAGCTCGTTCCCAACCAGCGATGTTACCGGCAGCGCCTTCGCTGCGGCCGCAATGGGCTGCCTCGGCGCGTCCGCGCTGATGGCGCTTGGACTGACATGGATTTCGGAACGCTGGCGTATTCCCGTGGCGCTTGGCGCCGTGGCGCTCGGCATTTCCGCTCTCTTCTACATGAGCGCGGACGAACTTTGGCTTGCTGCTGGCAAGCTTTCGGCCGGCCCGCGCTTTGCGGCATGGTTCGCGGTTCAGCCATTGCTCGTCGCGGCAGCATATTTCTTCGCCAACGTTGCGGGTCCCGTGCCGGCGGGTGTGTTCTGGCGCTCCACATTGGCCGCATTCCTCATGGTGCTCTGTCGCTATCTCGGCGATGCACACATCTTCAATCCCACTCTCGGTGTCCTGCTTTCGATCGCCTTCTGGCTTTACATTCTGGGTGAGATGTACTTCGGCAGGATGGCCGAGGTCATGCGCAAGGCCTCACGGCCAATGCAGATTGGCTATTTCTGGATCCGGCTCATCATGACCGTTGGGTGGGCTATAATTCCCATCCTTCATTTCGTCGATGTGGTGATCGGAGTGGGTTACGGACCCATTGTTGCGACGCTTTACACAATCGCCGACCTCGTCAATCTCATCACACTGGCACTCACTTATCTCGCCGTGGCGAGCAAGGAGCGCTATTGAATCTCACGTCTCATCGGAGAACGCGGCCATGACCGGCGCAGACGCAATCGCAATCATCATCCTGCTGACAATCCTCATTGCTGTCGGCGTCTATCTGCTTCACTGGCTCTATCGCCATTCATCGAAGGACGAGGCCTTTGTGCGTACCGGCTTCGGCGGAGAAAAGGTCGTGATGGGCGGCGGCGCGTTTGTTATCCCGATTATTCACGATATCACGCTTGTGAATATGAACACCGTGCCGCTTGAGCTCAAACGGGCGGGCGAGAGCTCGCTCATAACGCGCAATAAGATGCGCGTGGATGTCGTCAGTGAATTCTCCGTGCGCGTGATTCCGACGCGGGAGAACGTTTCGCTCGCCGCACGCACCTTCGGCGAGCGCACGAGCTCGGCTGAGCTGATGAAAGAAGTGGTCCAGGGCCGGTTGGTCGACGCCATGTCGGCGGTCGCTGCGACCATGACGATGGACGAGATACATGCGGGCCGTAAGGAATTCATGAGGCAAGTGTCCGAGCTCGTGGCGCCGACCCTCGCCTCAAATGGGCTCGAACTCGAAAACGCCTCGCTGACCAGCCTGAACCAGACCGACATCTCAGTGTTCAACCCGGACAACGCCTTCGATGCTGAAGGGTTGACGCAACTGACCCAGGAAATCGAGGAGCGCCGGAAGGTCAGAAACCGTATCGAGAACGACGCCCGTCTGGAGATCAAGCTCAAAGACTACCAGACCGAGCAGCGCGCCATCGAAATCGATCGGGATCTCGAATATGCGCGCATTGACCAGACCCGTGACATCGAGGCGCGCCGCGCCGCACAGCTCGCTACCATCGAGGAGGAGCGTTCCAGCTCGGCGATTAGCATCAGCAATGCCAAGGTCAGGGCCGAGCAAGAGGCCGAGCGGATCCGCATAGCCAAGGATCGACTCATCGATGCCGAGCGGATCAATAGCCAGACCGAGATCCGGCTGCTCGAGATTGATCGACAGAAGGACAACGAGCAGCGCGCTATCGAGACATCGAAGGCGCTTGAAAGTCAGCGCATCGTCTCGCGTATGGAAGTCGAGTTCTCAGCGCATTGAGAATGAACGCAAGATCAAGGAATTTGAAATCACCTCGCGACAGGAAGTTTCCATCATTGAATCAAACGCGTCCGCCAGAGTCGATCAGACGAAACTGGAGAGCGAAAGGGTAGTCGAGGCTAGTCGCATTGAAATTGAAAAGACCATCGAGTTGCTGGCGGTTGAGAAGGACAAGCATCTTCGTGTCATCAACGAGCTGGCAAATGCCGAGAAGGAAAAGGCGGCTATCCTGAAGCGCTATGATGTCGATCTTGAGCGGCTGAAAAGGGACCAAGAAATCATCCAGCTCGAAATAGAGAAAAACGAAAGAGTTAAGCTCTCGGAGACTGCCGCCTTCCGCAAGATCGAGGATGCGGCGATCATCGTGAACCGCGAACTGGATGAGCTGCGGATTGCGGCACGCAAGTTTGTCGAGAAATTCGAGATCGAGCGCAGCAAGGAGGTTGAGATCATCGACAAGGAACGCCTCATTGCGGTCATTAACAAGTCGATCGAGGAAGCTGTCGCGAAAACGGAAGTGGCAAACGCGATGAAGGCGCTCGCGGCGACTGAGGAGCAGGTTGTGTCGGCCCGTGAGCAAGAAGCAGCGGAACGCGCCAAACGGATTGCGCTCATCGACGCCGCCGCCCGAACCGAACGGGAGACCCACCGCCTGGTTTCAATTGCCACGGCAGAGAAGGAGGCGATGGAACAGCGTGCGATCGCGGAAGTCGCCGAGGCGAATGCGGCTGCGGTCCGCTACGAGAAGGAGGCCGAGGGCCAAACCAAGCTCAATGAGGCGGAGAATATGCGCAGCGACGCCGCGCGGCGCAGCGCAATCTACGAGAACCTCGTCAAGAGCCTGCCCAGTATCATCCGCGAGACGGTCAAACCGATGGAGAACATCGAGTCGATCAAAATCCTTCAGGTCGACGGCGTCCCGGGGATCAACAGCCCGTCGGAGATCGGCGGCGGAGCAGGAGGCGGCGCTCCGAACGGAGGCGGCGACGGCGGCAACATGACCGACCGCGTGGTGAATTCCGCCATGAAATATCGCACGCAGGTCGCATTCGTCGACGGCCTGATGAAAGATCTTGGCCTTCCGATCGAGAGCATAGGCAGCGCGGGCGGGCTCTCTTTCCGCAATTTCCCAGCGCCGGAGAAGCCCACAGGCAGCGCTCCACGCAAGCTTGGCAAGAGCGCCAAGGACGATGACTAACACCTTCGGTACCGACGATGTCTATACGCGCACTTGACGCCCTCGATCGGCACGCCTTGGTAATTGCGGTCTGGCTGCCCCTGTTGTTGGTGGCCGCCGCAGTGTTCCACTATGGCTTTGGTGCCGGCGGATGGCCGTTCATCACTGCAGGTTTTGCGGTCTTGATTGCCGCTTTCGCCGGGCACGTTATCGTCAATGTAGCACTTGGAACGCAGTTCACGCCGAAGGAAGTGGCGCTCGGACTGGTTGTTTATTGTACTGGCTTGCTAGCCGCGGGCTTCGCCACGTTGGTTTCCACGGTCTTCCGCAGCCATTACGCCATGCCGGTCTCGCTTGGATTTCTCGGTACGGCGACGGTGGTCATATTGACCATGATCCTGTGGCTCGGACTTCGCGGCGCATTCGATTCGTTCGACGTGATCCGCAGGTTTAAACCGTGATCTCTCTGCTTGCCATCATACTTGCCGTCTTTGCGGCGTTCACTCTTTACATCGCCGCGCAATCGGCAAAGAGCGAGGACGGCCCGGCAGCCTTTGTCGACGCGCGCCAGAACTTGCCGGGCTGGACTTATATCTTTGCCGCAAGCGGCGCCTTGTTGGCGAGCGTCGGTCCCTATGATTATCTGCGTTTACTTTCGGTATACGGCTTCCAAGCGAACCAACTCGCGCTGAGTTTAATATTGGTCGCCCTTGTCATGGCGCTATTTCAAAAGCGCCTTTGGCTTGCCGCGAGAATGACGGGGAGCCGCTCGCTCGGCGAGGCGCTCGGGGCACACTATCAGAGCACTTCGATCCGCATCTACGTTCTCGTTGTGCTTTTCCTTTTTGCCGTGCCACTTGCCGCAACCCTCCTTGGCTCCGCGGGAGAGCTGTTGGTGCAGGCGAGCGACGGCGCAATCTCGCGAACGGCAGCTATTTCGGCGCTTGCCGCGTTCCTTTTTCTCGCCGCCGCGCTCGGTGGTTGGCGTGCCACGGTCTATATTATTGCGGTCCTCTCGGCAGTGACCCTCGCGCTGCTGATCTTCTCGGCGAGCTTCGCCGGCTTGGTATTTGACGGACTGTCGGTCTTTCACAAAGGATTCTCCGTCCGCGAGGGTATCCTCGGCAGTGTTCTGCCAGGTGTTATCCAATTCTCAAGCGGTATTGGACGCGAAGTTCCGGCAGGCGGGCTGTGGACCACATCGGCCGTCTTCTCCTTTGCAGTGGCGGCGGCCGGCGCCGCGCTGAGCCCGTCTTTCGCTTTCCTCGGCCTTACCATGAAGAGCCGCGCGGGTTTTGCGTTCTCGCAGGTATGGATCGTTTCCGGACTGGCCGCAGGCGCGCTTCTGCTGCTCGGTCCCATCGTGGCGGGTGAAATGAATGCCGCGGACAATTTCACGGTGCTTGTCGCCCGCTTTGCCGCCTACGATCAACTTGTCGCCGCCTGCGTGATAATCATGCTGGTTCTCATGTTGCTCGTTGCGGTCGCCTTTTTCGCTGCATCAGGTGCCAGCGTCGCCACAATCGAGCTTTTGGACCGTTACGTCGCACCCGACTTGACCGCGCGCGGGGAGCAGCTTGCCGCACGCATCTCGCTTGCAGTCATTTACGCTGCGATCGTTTTGCTCGCCGCCTTCCTCCCGGCTGTAGCGACAGTGCTTTCGACGCTAGCCCTGCCACTTTCCGCTCAACTCTTTGCGGCCTATCTCGGCCTTTGTTGGCTGCCGTGGATGAGTTGGAGCGCGGTGTTGGTGGGCCTCGCGCTTGGCATCTTGTTCGTCGTGTTTACCGAGCCACCAGGGCTCATCGTCTTTGACGGTCTCTTCGTACAACTGCCGTGGGGCCGCTGGCCTCTCACCATACACTCGGCCGCGTGGGGCCTCGCCATCAATGTTGGCGCCAGCCTACTTGTCGCGATCTTCACACGACAAGACGCGGAGCGCGAGCATCGGAACGTGTTGCATGGGAGCTTCCAGCGTGATCACCGCATAGATTTTGGGGGACGCGCCGTGCGCAGTGCAAAGTGGTCGCTCACGCTTCTATGGGTCTTCCTCGCACTCGGTCCGGGCGCCATCCTGGGCAATACGTTCTTCGCTCATCCCATCTTCACCGAAGCCGACATCGCTTTGGGCGTGCCGTCGCTTTGGGTGTGGCAGGCGTTCTTCTGGATAATCGGTGTCCTACTTGTATGGTGGCTCGCCTACCGCAGCCGGCTTTCGACCGTTGAAGGGGCCTTTCGCCCCCACGAATTGCAGCACTTGCGCCAGGTCGCGGGAACGCGTCAACAGCTCCGCTGGATCGCGCTTCTCGTTGCTCGCCTGACCGCCCGTCAGAACCGTACAACGCAGCTAGCCCGGAGATTGAGATGACGGAAGAAAACGTCATCGATGTGAAGCGGCTGCGCTACTTCATTGCCGTGTGCAAGCATGGTGGTTTCTCCCATGCCGCAAGTGTTATCGGTGTCGCTCAGCCTGCGCTGACACGACAGGTCCAATTGCTCGAGCGCGAACTCGGTCTCAAGCTGATCACCCGCAATGGACGCGGTGCCAAGCCCACGGAGGAGGGTCGTTTCCTATTTGCGCGGTCGATCGAATATCTGGACGGGCTAGACAACCTATCCGTGGAATTGAAACAGCGATTCTCGCAGATGAACGGCCAAGCGGTGGTCGGCATCTGCCCCACCATTTCGCCATTCTTCCTGGAGGATCTCAAATCGTACGTGGCGACAAGCTGTCCCGATTTTTCGCTTTCGGTGGTCGAAGCGTACAGTGGAGACCTCAAAAATTTGATGAACAGCGACCGTCTGGATCTGGCACTTACGTACAAGCCAAGTAGCAGCGTCGGTGGCCAGCATGTGGAGCTTTTTTCCGAACAACTTGTGCTGGTTTCAGGGTTCGAGCCCGACGTGCCGCAGCGCATCTATCAGCTGAGCGAGCTTGAAAGGTTGAAGCTCATTCTGCCAAGCCGCATTCACGAGCTTCGCCTGATCATCGATTCGGTGTGCAAGCGCAGGGGAGTTTTGCTACGGCCGGATCTCGAACTCGATTCGCTTGACGCCGTGAAGACCTTCCTGAAGCGGCCCCTGCATCTCTACACGGTACTTCCCGCCTATAGCGTCCACAAGGAAGTGGAAAGCCGACAATTCTCGCAATACACGATCGACGATCCAGACATGGTGCGGACGATCTCGATTGTCACCCCGGCGAAACCGCGGAACGAAGCGGCCACCGACTATCTACAACGTTACATTGAGAAGAGAGCAAGCGCGATAAGGGCGCGGCTCACGACTGTTTTTTGAACAACGCGTTAGGTAGTGGCACGGCCATGAGTCTCTACGACATTGATCCGGGCTTCGTGCAAATCCGCCGGGGCGTTGTGCAAGTTTGCAACATTCTGGCCGAAGATGCGCTCGGCCTGCAGAAATCATACGGATAGAGGTCGCCATGGGATGCAGCAGCATGGAGCAACTGCTCGCCGTTTCGGCAATGCCGTCGTCATCAATGTCCGACGCGGCCCGTCAATTGGCGGCATTTTCATTGTTCGACTGGCTGGTCTGCGCACGGGCTGGGGAAGACCAAGAGTTGAGCCGGATCATGCGCGATTTCGTGCGGGAGGAGGGGGCTAAGCCGGTCGCAACGATTGTCGGAGAAAGGGACAAATATCCCGCCCGCGCGGCCGCCCTTGCCAACGGCACGATCTCGCACGCGCTGGACTATGACGATACGCATTTCGCCCATATCGGGCATCTCTCCGTCGGAATCTATCCTGCCGCTCTGGCCGCCGCAGAGGAAACGAACGCCTCAGCGATTGAAATGCGCGATGCCTTTCTCGCGGGTGCCGAGGCTGCATGTCGGATTGGCATGGTGTTAGGCCGCATCCACTATCAACGTGGTTTCCATCAGACAGCAACTGCGGGAGCTATTGGGGCCACCGTCGCCGCCGGGCGGTTGCATCGCTTGACCACGAATCAGATGCGCAATGCCTTGAGCCTTGTCGCCACCCGCGCTTCAGGCCTCAAGTCGCAATTTGGGACGATGGGGAAGCCGTTCAACGCCGGCATCGCCGCCGCCAACGGAGTGGAAGCGGTGAACCTTGCGAAGCGCGGCTTCGTCTCTTGCGAGGATGGCATAGCCGGCCCCCAGGGTCTTATTGCCACGCATTCCGATAGTCCAGACACCGAGTCGGCTTGGGCCGAACCTCCCCCAAAACGGTGGGTATTCGAAGACAACAAGTACAAGCTGCACGCATGCTGCCATGGTACCCACGCCATGATCGAGGCACTGCGCGCCGCGATCGATCAACGGCGCTTTTCCGCGCGCGAACTGAGCTGCATCACCGTGTTCACCCATCCTCGTTGGCTCAAGGTCTGCGATATCAAGGAGCCACGCACTGGCCTCGAAGCAAAATTCAGCTATGCGCATCTTGCAGCCATGGTGGTGAGCGGCATCGACACGTCGTCGGATAAGATCTATACGGCTGCGATTGCTGACAATGAGGACTTGCGAAAGCTCGCCGCTCGCGTCGAGGTCGTCGGCGACGAGAGGTTGGGCGATATGGCTGCGCGCGTCGTCATCCGGTTTGAAGCTGACAAGGGCGTCGAAGTCTCTCATGATCTGGCGAGCCGTCTGCCGTTGGACGTGCTTCAGCGCGGCCTGCGTTCCAAGGCCAGCGGCCTCCTCGGCGCAGACCCTGCGGAAAAGCTCTGGGCGAGTGTCTCGGCACTTGATCGTCTTTCTGCGGGTGAACTCGCGCGTCTGTTGAACGGGTAGTCGGCTACGCGTTGAGGGCGGCCCAGCTTCACGCCGCGGTTGTGCCAAAGAGCCTCACGATGGTGCGGAGGTCATGGCGCGTCGACGCTGCATTTCATATTGCCGGTCAATGTTTACTCAGATTATCGCCTAGTCGGCAGGGTGTCAGGCTGTCATGATGGCCACTGCGAAGCCTTGCCCGTCGCCTCCTCAAGGATGACGTGAGCAAAGCATCGTAAGTTTCAACGCTCGTGCGGACACGCAATTCTCTGCGAGCGGCAGCTTCGTCGCAAACGGTGGCAGTCCAACGCGCGGCCGCAGAAAGGTCGGCACTGACCGACCAAACAAAAGAAGGGAGGGAATCATGGAAATCAAAGGACTCGGCGCGCGGCCATGCGGCGAGGGACCGGAGCAGTACTTCGTGCTTCTTCAGGCGTTCGGGCCGGCACGCGTAGTCACGTGCGAGCAGGACGCCCGCACCGCTTGGCATACTCATTCGCTAGGGCTGCCTCTGATCGCTACGGCTCGTTGCGGCCGGGTGCAGCTTTGGTGTCGCCAAGCGAGGGCATTCGACCTGGCGACAGCTTGCGGTAGGCCCCAACGGACGGTGCCGGTCGAGGGTCAGCTCACCCAAAGGGCGTGACCCCTGTTCCTCAGGGCGTGACCCCTATTCCTCTCTTTGGTTCGTCTTTTTGAGAGCTCGCTTCGCCCCATGGACATCAAGCAGCTCAAGTATTTCATCGCGATTGCCGAGGAAGGCTCGCTTTCAGCTGCGTCAGCCCGGCTTCACGTCGCTCAACCTTCCCTTTCGCATCATGTCATAAAGGTGGAACGCGAGCTGGGCGTCACGCTGATCAAGCGGTCCTCCAGAGGTGTCGCGCTCACCGAATCCGGCCAAATACTGCTGAAACATGCGCGCGAGATCTGCGCGAGCATGGATGTCTGTCATGACAAGGTTCGTCAGTCCGGAGGCGTACCGAAAGGTGAGGTGAGTTTTGGCATGCCAAGTTCGGTCTCCATGGTGCTTTCCGTTCCACTGACCGAGACCGTTCTGGTAGAGCAGCCGCATATAAAGCTCAGGGTGATCGAAGCAATGAGCGGCTTCATCCGCGCTTGGCTCGAAGATCAAACTATCGACTTGGCCTTTCTTTACGAGGTGCATGAACTCAAGCACTGCGAAGTCAGTAAGCTTATGTCGGAGGATCTGTATTTCTTCGCGGCACCCGACAACTGGCCGCTTGCCACGCCGCCTGGAAAGCCTGTGTCACTTGGTGATATTCAACAACTTGATCTGATCCTTCCCTCACTGCACCATGGCCTTCGGCAAACCTTGGAACGCCATGCCCGCACGCTTGGCAGGCCCTTGAATGTCAGAATTGAGATGGATTCACTCGCACAGATCAAGGAACTTGTTGTACGAGGTAGTGGCTATACCGTCCTCGCTCCTGCAGCGGCAAATGACCGTGTGTATCGCGGAGATCTCGTCATGTCCCGCATTGTTGAGCCGGTCATTTCGCGCCCCGTCTACCTTGTCCGGAATCAGGCAAAGTCAATGACTGAGGCGTGCGGGGCGATAGAACGTACTACGCTCGATGTCGTTGAAGATCTGGTACGTCGCAAGATATGGCTGATTGGGGAATTTGTCGGGTAAGGCCCCAACTTGGTGGAAGCGTGGCTGGGCTAGACCATCCTCGATCAGGTGTACGTGACGACTAGGTTGTGTAGCCTCTTGGGATTCTCAAATCAGTCGGATCGTGATTCAAGGCTGCTTTTTGGGGGGCAGTCTTGGGTGTCATCGATCGGCTGGTTCTGAAGGACGAATAATGGGGGCGCATCTCGGGTCTGATCATCGGCCCTGGCAGTTGCCTTTGATTTCAAGCGACCTCAAATGTTCGGCGGGTGAACGAGCACGACCGACGTCTCGATTTGCCGCTCCGGGATGTTCCAATAGGTAGTGAGGAGCACGGTCTTGCGCGCCGGTGAGACGAGGGCAAAGCCATGCCGCTCGTAGAAGCGGATTGCCCATTCCGCGGCAGCCCAGGTGCCGACTAGCAGCGGCCTAGTGCTCACTCGCCGAAGATGCTGCAGGAGCTGACTGCCGATGCCTTGCCGCTGCCTTGCCGGCAGAACGTAGGCATGCCGAATGAGATCGACATCGCGCACCGGCTGCAAGCCCATTACCCCTGCCAGCGTCCCATTGCTCTCGTCATAGCCCCAGAATGTGACGCCGGACGCGATCTCACGGTCGAGCTCAGCGGCTGACGTGTACGGCTCATGCCACCGGTCGGCCGGTATACGCCGCGATAGGCTTCAGCTGCAGAGTTGATGATCGACACGACTGCCGGGCGCTCATCTTCGCGGCAAATGCGAATAGGCATCATCGGTGCGTCTCGCCGTAGGTGCGGGTCTCTGATCATCGTCCACCAAACGTATTTCAAATGCAATAACGACGTACTGCTACTTGACATGCGCGGCGCGAGGCCATTCTATCGGGCGGCACGTTCGGAGGAGATATTTTGGGTCGTTCGAGCAGCGATTTTGGCCGCGAGCATTTGCGTTCGCTAGGACGCCGGTTGCGTGAGCTGCGAGAGGCCCGCAGCTGGTCCTTGAAACGCCTGTCCGCTGAAAGTGGCGTTAGCGTTGCGGCTATCCAGAAAATCGAAAGCGGCGATACGAATCCAAATCTTTTGACGGTACTCGCGATCGCCGACGTGCTCGGGGAGTCGGTCGACCGGTTGGTCGCCGCCTCGCGCAAAGCGAGCCAGGTCAGCAATGTGGTTCGCGGCTCGTTACCCGTTCGGACACTCGGTTCTTTAAGTCTGCCGGCCCTTGATCATCCCCGCCTCAGGAGCCGACTTATCGCGTTGGCCGGTCGCACGTCACTCGAAGCCGGCGAAATCCCCAAAGATGGCACCTTATTCGCCTACGTGCTCGACGGCTCACTGCACCTTCGATTTCCCGACGGCACGCTCGAGCAATTGGGTACGGGCGATTCGATCCACGTCACCGAAGAATTGCCAGTCGATTGGATTAACCCGCTCGCTCGCCGCAGCGTGACACTCTGCATCGCCGACCGGCGCCCAGATTCTTCGACATTTTAGGCTTGAAGGACGATGACGGAACGCAAGAGAAACTATCTCGTCGCCACCGATGTTGGCGGCACCTGCACCGATACGATCGTCTTTGCCTCCGGCGAGCCCGCTCATCTCGGCAAGACGCTCTCGACGCCACCTGATTTTTCGGTCGGCGTCATGGACTCGATCGCTTCGGCCGCTGTCGCGATGGGAGTTTCGCTGGCCGACCTGTTGGTGCAAACCTCTTTGTTCATGCACGGCTCGACCGTCGTGGACAACACCATCCTCACCCGCGATGGTGCACGAACTGGTTTGATCGCAACGCGCGGCTTCGAAGATACCGTTTTAACGACGCGCGGCGCGTACGGCCGTTGGGGCGGCCTGTCCGAGGACCGCATCAAGCATCCGGTCAAGACCGAACGCGCGCCGCCGCTGGTGGATCCCGATTGCATCGTCGGCGTAGCCGAGCGGACGGACTATAAGGGCGCAATTCTACAAGAACTCGATGAGGCGGCGGCCGAAGCGGCCATCCGTTTCCTGATAGCCGAAAAGGGCGTTGAAGCGCTTGCCGTGTCGTTCCTCTGGTCGTTCTACAATCCGGAGAACGAGCGCAAGGTCCGCAAGTTGATCGAGCGGATCGCGCCGCAAGTCTATTGCACGCTCTCCAGCGAGATCGCGCCCATTCCGGGCGAGTACGAAAGGTCGTCGACGACCGTCATCAATGCTTATGCGGGGCGCATCACCAGCAACTATCTGGGCAGCTTGCAAACGCTGCTGCAAAAGGCCGGCTATCACGGCCCGGTGATGGTCATGCAGGGCTATGGCGGGCTCTTGCCGGCGCAGGAGGCGGCCGATCGTTCGATCGGCATGCTGGAGTGCGGGCCAGCGGCCGGCGTAATCGGCAGCCGCGTACTGGGCGAGGTGCTGGGCCAGGCCGACGTGATCGCGACCGACATGGGTGGCACGACCTTCAAGGTCAGCGTGATCCAGAACGGCGAGATCGAATACGCGCGCGAACCAATGGTCGATCGGTTCCACTACACGCAGCCAAAGATCGAGGTCGTGTCGATCGGCTCGGGCGGCGGCTCGATCGTGTGGCTGGAAGAGGGCACCCGCGTCCCGCGGGTCGGGCCGCGCTCGGCAGGCGCGCGGCCGGGGCCGGTCTGCTATGGGCTGGGCGGCACGGAGCCGACCTTGACCGACGTGTTCATGCTGATCGGCTATATGGATCCGAACATTTTCTTAGGCGGCACGATGCGGCTCGATCCAGCCAATGCGCGCCGCGTTTTCGACGAGAAGATCGCGCGGCCGCTGGGTATGAGCGTAGAGGAAGCCGCCTTCGGCATCTACCGGGTCGCGACCGCTCAGATCAGCGATCTCATCCACGAAATCACGGTCGAGCGCGGACTCGATCCGCGCGACTTCGTGCTGCACGCCTTCGGCGGATCGTGCGGGATCGTCGCCGGCATGTTCGGCGCGGAGCTGGGCGTGAAGAAAATGGTCGTTCCTTATACGGCGTCGGTCAATTGCGCGTTCGGCCTCGTCTCGGCTGACATCGTGCATGAGTATTCATTGACGAGGGTATTGCCGGTCCCGTCACCGCCGGAAGAGATCAACAACATCTATGCGCCGATGATTGAGCGGGCACGGCGGCAACTCAAGGAGGAAGGTTTCGACGGCGACAAGGTCAAGCTCGAATGGTCGATCGACCTTCGCTACTCGCGCCAAGTGCACGAAGTGACCACGATGGTGCGCGGCCGTACACCGCTCGACGAAGCCGCCCTGACGCAGCTCGTTTCCGATTTCGAGGCGCAATATGAGCGCAAATACGGTAAGGGATCTGCCTTCCGTGAGGCGGGTATAGAGATGACCATGTTCCGCCTGACCGCACGCGGATTGATCGAGCGTCCGCGGCTCGAGCCGCTGCCGCTCTCCGGTAAGGATTGCTCGCACGCGAAGATCGGACGGCGTCCGATCTTCGTCGATGCCAGGAACGGGATGGCAGAAGCGGAGATTTACGATTTCAGCAAGCTTGCGCCCGGCAACGTCGTGCCTGGCCCGGCTGTCATTCACACGCCGATCACGACCATTGTGCTGCAAGACAAGCAGCGCGGCACGATGGACGGCTATCGTAATGTGTTGATCGATTTCGATGCCTAGGGCGCAAGCAATGACGAAAGGACCGACCATGGATCCGGTGACTTTCTCGATCATCCGCCATCGCCTGTTTCGCGTCGTCGAGGAGGCGGTGATCACGCTCAAGCATGTGTCCGGCAGCGCGATCACCAATGAAGGCCACGACCTGATGGTCTCGCTCTATCAGGCCGACGGGTCGCTGCTGATGGGCGGCGTCGGCTTTCTGCACCATCTCACCAGCGCCGCCGAGGCCTGCAAGGCGATCATCCGCAAGTTCGAAGGCCGCATCGGTGAGGGCGACCTGTTCCTGCTCAACGATCCCTATACGGCGGCGCTGCACACTTCGGACATTTATCTCGTCTCGCCGATCCACCACGGCGGCAAGCTTGTCGCCTGGAGCGCGTGCTTCGTGCACGTGTCCGACATCGGCGCCATGAATCCAGGCGGCTTTGCGCCCGACGCGCAGGACATCTTTACCGAAGGCTTCTCCTCGCCCGGCATCAAGCTCGTCGAGCGCGGCGAACTGCGTCAGGACGTATGGGACACGATTCTGAACATGGTGCGCAGCCCCGAGATGGTGGCGCTCGATCTGCGCTCGATGATCGCCTGCAACAACGTGGCGCGCGAGCGGATGCTCGCGCTGATCGAGAAATACGGCGCGCAGATCGTCGATGCCGCCTGCAAGATGCTGATCGACCAGTCCGAGGCGCGGCTGCGCGAACGGCTGCGCGAATTGCCCGACGGGCGCTGGCAGTCGCGCCAATATCTCGAGGTCAAGGGCGAGACCTACAAGGTCCTGCTGACCATGACGAAGAGCGGCGACTCGCTCACCTTCGACTTCACCGGCTCGTCGCCGCAATCGAAGTATAGCGTCAATTGCTCCAAATGGGCGTCGCTGGGCGGCTTGTTCGCGCCGCTGTTCCCGCTCCTGTGCTACGACATCGTCTGGAACGAAGGCGTGATCAAGCCGATCACGATGGTCGCGCCGGAAGGCACGATCGTGAATTGCACGCGGCCGGCGCCGGTGTCGGTCGCGACCGTCGGCGCCATCCAATCGGTCAACAATGCCGCCTGTTCGGCCATCGGCAAGATGCTGGCGGCGAGCGACAAATATGCTGACGAGGCGACCGCCGTCTGGCACGCGAACCATTTCGCGATCTTCATGTTCGGCAACAATCAGCGCGGCCGGCTCGCAATCGGCATTCTGACCGAAACGTTTGCCGGGGCGGGTGGGGCGCGCACTTTTGCCGACGGCGTCGATCTCGGCGGAGAAATTCCCAATCCGATTTCGCGCATGGCGAATGTGGAGACGATCGAAGCGCAGTTTCCCATCCGCTATCTGTTCCGCAGGCGACTGAAGGACTCGGGCGGGGCGGGCCAATATCGCGGCGGCGCCGGCGGCGAAATGGCAATCGTCGCGCACGATGCGCCCGACGGCGGCATCCACTATGTCGTGTCCGGCAAGGGCACGAAATTTCCGCAGAGCGAAGGGCTTGGCGGCGGCTACCCGGGCGGCGTGAACGATTATGTGTGGGTGCATGCGCCGCAGGAAATGCACAACGTGGACCGCTTCGCGCATAGCCTCGACACGATCCCAGGCGAGCGCGAGCCGATTTCCTGGGGCGTGTTTCCGCTGATGGGCAACGATGCGCTCTATGTGCGCTGGAACGGCGGCGGCGGCATCGGCGATCCGCTCGAGCGGCCGGCGGAGAAAGTCCTGGCGGATATCGACGCCGGGCTCATATCGGAAAAGGCTGCAGCCGACATTTACGGGATTGTCCGGCAGGACGGGGCGCTCGACCAAAACGCCACCCAAGCTAAACGAGCGGCGCTCCGCGACGCCCGGCTCAGCACAGGGGCGGCGCAATGAAAAAGCGCGTCTCCGCCAGCCTATTTGCCAACAACGGGCAGATTTGCTGCGCGTCCTGTTCGGCGCCTTTGGCGCCGGCAAACGCGAGCTGGAAGAAAAAGGCGGCATTGTCGACAGTGCCGGTCGGTGCGTTGCCCGGGGCCGGAAGCAATGTCGAATCCCGCGTAGTGCTGCGGCGTTTTGCCTGTCCGCGCTGCGGTCATTTGCTCGACACCGAAACCGCTTTGCCGGACGATCCCTTCCTCGAGGACTTGGTCAAGGTCTAGGAATGGCGCTTAAGTCCTCGCTCGAAAAAACCGCCGAAGCTCGCGCGCGCTACGAGACCGAACGCGTCAGCGAGCGGTTGCGCGAATTGCGGCTCGGCCGCAAGCTGACAATCAGCCGGCTGGCCGAGTTATCGAAAGTGCCGGCCAGCACGATCAGCAAGATCGAAAATGGGCAGTTGCGGCCGAGCCTCGTGCACGCCATCAATCTTGCCTCGGCGCTGCAGGAGAATCTCGGCTTCCTGGTGGCCCGCTTTCGCGAGCGGCCGCAGCCCCGTGCGGTGGTGCGGCGCGCCGAACGCCACACCATCGAATATCCGGAAATGGGCCTGACCTTGCAGGATCTCTCCGGCCATTTCCTGCCCGGCGTACTCGAGGCACGGCTCGGCATCCTCACCCGCGGCGCGCATTCCGGCGTCGGCTCGATGACCCACCAAGGCGAGGAATTCTGTTTCGTGCTGTCGGGAGCGATCAGCTACCGGATCG
This sequence comes from uncultured Alphaproteobacteria bacterium, assembly GCA_963845075.1. GTDB lineage: Bacteria > Pseudomonadota > Alphaproteobacteria > Rhizobiales > Xanthobacteraceae > BOG-931. Next base: position 41,872 of record CAWJRE010000040.1, read on the forward strand.
ATCAGGAAACCTACGACCTCGGCGCCGACGAATATCTGCACTTCCGCTCGGACATTCCGCATTCCTGGGAAAATGCCGTGGCCGACGAGACCAGGGTCTTGTGGATATTCTCCGAAGGGCTTTCATTCTGATCGAGGACACGATGCACAAGGTGACGGTACGCCAGGAGATCATCGATCGCGTGCTCGCGCGGCGCGGACGCTACCACTGGTTCGACGAGCTCGATCCGCGGCGCACGGCTCTGGTCGTCATCGACATGCAGGAATTGTTCTGCGCGCCGGGAGCGCCGGCGGAGGTGCCGGGATCGCGGGAGATCGTCGAGCCGATCAATGCGCTGACCGACGAGCTGCGCAACATTGGCGTGCCGGTAATCTGGGTGTTGCATGCCAACACGCAATCGTCGGGGCGCAGCGATTGGGAATTGTTCTTCAATTACATTGTTGCCGACGAGGTGCGGGAAAAGACGCGGCAAAGCCTGGCGCCGGGCCGCCAGAAGGTCTGGTCCGGGCTCACCGTTGGACCCGCCGACACCACCATCATCAAGAACCGCTACAGCGCGCTGATCGCCGGCTCTTCGGGCCTCGAGCGGCTGCTGCGCAGCCTCGATATCGACACCGTGTTGATCGCCGGGACCAAGACCAACATCTGCTGCGAAGCGACCGCCCGCGACGCCATGATGCTCGATTTCAAGGTGGTGATGGTGTCCGACTGTTGCGCGGCATTGTCCGACGACGAGCATCGCGCCGCGTTGGAAAACATGATCCAGCAATTCGGCGACGTGATGACCGGCGCGGAAGTGTTGGAGCGGCTTCGGCGGCAGAGCAACCGCTAAGCCTCGGACGCCGCGGTCGGTTCCTGCGGGACAGCTCTAAAACGGCACCACGATGCCATCCATGGGGCCGTCGCAATTCACGAGATCGACGCGTTTCGACGCGATCTTGATGTCGCCGTCGATCACTATGAGCCGGTGGAAGCTCGTGCCGCCGAACAGCCGCTGCTCATTGCGGCGGAATTCGATCAGCACGAATTTCGCGCGAACGAGCGTGCCGGCTGGATCGGTCGCGTCTTCGATCGTCACATTGGTGACGACCCGGCTGGTGCGCGAACGGGGCTCTTGCGAATAGATGCGCGGACTTGCGAGCCGGCGCACGCGCGTCTCCAGCAGCCTGCGGTCGTCATAAATCAGCGAGACGGTATCGAGCGGGCTTTTCTGGTCCGGCTCGCTCGGCACCCAGTAGCTCGCATCGGGCGTGAACAGCGCTAGCCATTCGTCGAATTTGCCCTCATCCAGCAGCCGCGCTTCGTGCAGCAAAAACTGCTCGCAAGTCTGCACATCGAGCGGCTTGCCCGCGCGTGTCCCGGCGCGACGATCGGCGGCGACGTGGGTTGCGCTCATGCCGGCACGCTATCCAAACGCCGGCGACGTTGCGCTGCGTCTTCGCCCATGTAGCCGACCCAGGCGTCGAACATGTTGCGGATGTACACTTCGCTGGTCGAGTTTTTGCCGCGGCGTCCGCCGTGCGCGTCCGGCACGTCGCTCTGAAAACCGCGGCCAATCTGCAGCCATTCGGCGCCTTCGCTTGAAATGCCAAGCCCGATGCGGTTGTAGATTTCTAGATCGTCAGTGAGCACCAGCGAGCCGGTACCGTTGACCACATTGGCGAACCGGATCGTGTTGTGAAACATCTCCTCCGGAGCGCCGCGCAGCCGGAAACTGTACGTGCAGACCAGCGTCCGGTTCACGGCGAGCGGATGAATGACGCGCAGCTGCTGAAATTGGCTCATGAATGAAAGGTTCGGATAGATGTTGCTGTTCCAGCGGCGGACTTCCATGATCCGCTTGGTCTCGTCTTTACCCTTCTTCTTTTCCAGCGCGTCCTTGTAATCGCGGAAGACTGGATCGTTGAGCGCGGCGACCAGCTTCTTGTCGTCGTGATAGTCGCCAAGATAGCTGTGGCCGTTCGGGTAGGTCCAAATCCCGACCTGCGATTCCCAGAAGCTGTAGGGCGCTCCGTTCTGCCGCATTTGGCGGATTGCGATCTCGCCGGCGCCATCAGTGAAGGCCTCGTCGCTCTGCTGCTGGGCCGCGTCGATCGATGAGCGATGCGTGAACCACGGGTGCGCGGCGTCGCAGAGATTTTCGAGATAGAGTTTCCAGTTGCCGTTATAGGTGTGCTTGAAGACGCCGCCTGCGATCTCGAGCTCGCCGTCGGGAGCGCGATCGACCATGTCGTCGAGCGACGTGGTCATGTAGCCGAGGCAGTCTTCGAGCGATGGTCCTTCAGCGGATTGATTGGCGAAAATAAAGCCGCGATAACTCGACACGCGCGGTACATGCAGCATCGCCATGGACGGGCTTTTCGGATCGAAACCCGCCGGATAGCCGTGTTGCAGCGGCACAGCTTTCAGGCGGCCGTCGAGATGATAGGTCCAGCCGTGATAACAGCATTGGAATTCGTCGGTCCTGCCTTTGTCGAGCGCGACCACGAGCGCGCCGCGATGGGCGCATTGGTTGTGCAGGACGTGCAGCTTTTCGTCCGGGCCGCGCACCACCACGACCGGCTTGCGGCCGAGATAGGTGCAGAAATAGTCGCCGGGGTCTTTGACTTGGCTCTCGTGGCCGACATAAATCCAGGCCGACCCGAAGATGCGTTCCAACTCGAGTTCGAAAATCGCCGGATCGTCGTACAGACGGCGGTGAACGCTTCCCGGCCTGACCAGCGAAACGACGTCTTCGATCACATCGTGCCGCATCGACGCTCCTCCCTTGTTAGCGCCGGTCGCCCGGCGGGCGAAGGCTGAAGTTCTTGATGGTCAAAGAGTAACGCACTCGTTTCGCTTATGACAACGACTTTGACTTGTACCAGTCGGTGATCGCGCTGCCGGTCGTGATCCAAACCGCGTCGTGCTTGCGGATGTGCGCCAGTGCGCGCTCCAGGTAACGGGCGCGGAACGGATGCCCAATCAGGAAGGGATGCAGCGCGATGGACAGAACGCGGGGCTGTTTTTGGCCTTCTTCGTACATCGTGTCGAATTGATCGACGATCATCCTCTCGAAATCCTCGCCCGAGCCGCCGTGTTGCAGGAACACGGGGATGTCGCCAAGCTCCAGTGTATAGGGCATGGCGACGATCATGCCGGTGCGCGTCTTCATCGCATAGGGCTGCTCGTCGTTGCACCAGTCGGCGACATAGTCGATGCCGGCTTCAGCCAGAAGGTCGAGGGTGTTGTCGGTCTCGGTGAGAGCCGGTCCGAGCCAGCCGCGCGGCTTGTGGCCCGTGCTGCGCGCAATCGTGTCGAGCACACTCTTGATGATGCCGCGTTCGCTCTCCTCCGGCATGCCGGTGTGGAGTGACGAATTGTTTTGGCCATGCGCCATCCACTCCCAATGGAGCTTGTTGCCCGCCTCGATGATCGCCGGATAGTGGAGACAGGCTTCGGAATTGAGCGCTGCGGTTGCCACAAAACCCTGCCGGTCGAGGATTTCCATCAGCCGCCAAATCCCCACGCGCGCGCCGTAGTCACGCCAAGCATAGTTGAGCACGTCCGGCCGCAATCCGGCGGTCATCGGCGTCATCGACATTGCGGGTTTGTCGTAATGGAAATGCTCGACATTCGGCGTGATCCAGACGGCGACACGCGCACCATGCGGAAGCTCCCATTTCGGCCGCCGCGCAATGGCCGAATACTCAAATCGACCGTGATCCAATGTCGCCTCCTGAAAGACAACCACCGCGCGAGAGCGCATCGCCCGCCCGGGGGATTTTCAAATTGTAGTCACTCGATAGCTCGATTGACAAATCCGTGAGCGACTTTTTATACTTAAAATACTTTGCTCGGCAGGCGAGGTTTGGTCGAGTTTGTTCGCATATGACAGACGTTGCTCATGCGGTGCCGTTCGAGCAGATGAAAGATTCCGGGACACTGAGATTGTGCCGGCTGGCAGCCGGTGCAGCTTCGATAACGTCACGGCTTCGCGCAAGCCGTGGAGGACTTTGGCGCGGGCCTTAACCTTGCACGCAGGGTTGCCTTCGGCCCGCGCGGATGGGGCTTGAGTTCTCTTAGGCAGGACCGGAAAGGTTAGACCTGAAGGCGGCACCTAAGAAACAGTGGAGGAAGACAATGACGCTTCGGCGAGGACTGCTGAAATTCGCTGCGATGGTGTTGGTTGGATTTGGGCTTGCGGCTTCGCAAGCCTCCGTGTCCGTCGCGCAGGTCGATCCGAAGAGGCCCTTGAAGGTCGCGCTGGTTTTGCCGGGTCCGGTGAGCGATGGCACGTTCAATTCCGCGGCGGCCAAAGGCATCAAGGCCGCTCAGGCCAAGTACCCGAACATCACTGTTTCCATCCGCGAGAACACCGGGATGGCGCAGAGCGAAGCCGCTTTGTTCGAATATGCCAGCAACGGCTACGACGTCGTCATCGGCCACGGCTTCCAGTTCGCCGAAGGCGCGAAGAAGATTCACAGCCAGTTTCCGAAAACCTGGTTTATCATCAATACCGCCAAAATCGCCGAGGCGCCCAATCTGGCGTCGTTCGATAATCGCTGGGGCGACGGCGGCTATGTGGCGGGCGCGATTGCCGGCATAATGACCAAATCCGGCACGATCGGCGCGGTCGGCGGCATCCCGGTTCCGGTCATCCAGGAATATAACGAAGGCTTCGAGCGCGGTGCCAAACGCACGCGTCCCGACGTCAAGGCCTTGTCCGCCTATGTCGGCTCGTTCTCCGACGTCGCCAAAGGCAAGGAGATCACGCTGGCGCTGATCGAGAAGGGCGCCGACGTGGTGACCGCGACCGGAAACGAAAGTGTCATCGGCACGCTGGAAGCCGCCAAGGAAAAGGGCGTGCTGATGATCGGCACCGCCTTTGATAGCGCTTCGTTCGCGCCTGACACGGTCGTGACCACCGCGCTTGTCAATTTCGACGTCAACATCGATCTTGCCATCGGCAAGATCTTGGACGGGACGATCAAGCCGGAGAGCTACGTGCTCGGCTTTAACGAGAACGGCATCGGGCTCGCGGGTTACGGCAAATTCGACGACAAGATCTCGGCCGCCGACAAGGCTAAGGTCCAGGCGATCGTCGATGAGATCAAGGCCAGTAAGACGACCGATCTTCCGAAATTCCGCTAAGAGCTCGGGCCGACGTTGATACCGCTCCTGGAGGCGCGCGGACTGACCAAAACCTACGGTCAGCTGCGCGCCAATGACGACGTTTCATTTTCCATCTTCCCCGGCGAGATCGTGGGCATCGTTGGCGAGAACGGCGCCGGCAAGTCAACCCTGGTGAAGATGCTGGGCGGCGCGGTCGAACCTGATTCCGGCGACATTTATGTATCGGGTGAGCGGATCACGATGCGCTCGCCGGCCGACGCCAAGCGGGCCGGCATCTCGCTGGTTCATCAGCATTTCAAGCTTATCGAAGTCTCTGACCGTCGAGGAGAACCTAGTCCTCGGCAGGCCAGAATTGCGCCACGGCATTCTTGATTTCAAGGCGTTGCGCCCTGGTTTCCAGAGCATCGCCGGCGACCTCGGCACCAAGCTTGCGATACGACGCCCGCGTATCAACATTGTCGGTAGGCGGCCGGCAGCAAGTCGAATTGGTTCGAGCGCTTTTTCATGAGCCGCGCCTTCTCATCCTTGACGAGCCTACGGCCGTGCTGCCACCGACTGAACGCGATCGGCTTCTGCACTTCATTCGCCGTCTCAAGGAGCGCGGCATGGCGGCGATCTTGATCAGCCACAAGCTTGACGATCTCTACGATTGTTGTGATCGCGCCGTTGTTATGCGCGCCGGGCGTGTGGTCGGCATGTCCGATCTGCGTACCGAGGATCGCGCGCAGCTTATACGCTTGATCGTCGGCGACGAACTCCCGCCGCCAGACTTGCGGCACGGGTCGCGCGGCGCCGCGGTAGTTTCGGTGAGGGAGCTCGTCGTCCACCGTGACAACGGCACAATCGCAGTCGATCGCGGCAGCTTCGACCTGCATTCGGGCGAAATCGTCGGATTGTGTGGCGTGGAGGGAAACGGACAGACCGAGCTGCTGCATGCTTTGGCGGGAATGCGGCCCACTCAGTCGGGTGAGATCGTGTACGCGCTGGGGAACGAAACCCAGGTCAAGCGCGACGCGGCAACCTTGCGTCGGGCCGGTGTGGCGCATATTCCCGAGGACCGCTTGCACCACGCGGTCGTTCCGTCATTCAATCTTACCATGAATTGGCTTCTGCGAAAGTTGAGCGAACCCGGATTGGTCAGCTTTGGGTTTTTGCGGCGCCTGACTGCAGCCGGGGCGACACTGGACGCTCTTCGGGCCAACGATGTCCGTGCCTCTGGCCCGCGCGCACGCATGTCCGACCTTTCCGGCGGGAATCAGCAGAAGTTTGTTATCGCACGTGAGCTCGGCGACGACATCTCGGTGATTCTCGCCGGCCATCCGACTCGCGGTCTCGATATCCGCACAGTGGCGACCATCCGCAACCGCCTGGTCGCCGAACGCGCGAGGGGAGTGGCCATTCTGCTTTTGTCTGCCGACCTTTCCGAGGTGTGGGATCTCGCGGATCGAGTCATGGTGATGGCGCGCGGCAAGGTGCGCGGGCCGGTCGCGGTCGGTGAAACAAGTCTAGCGGAAATCGGCCATTGGATGACCGCTCCATGATCATGGTGCGGGTCGTTCGCCTCGGTCTTATCTTCGGTTTTGCCGCGCTTGTTCCAAGCCTATTTGTTCTCCTCGCAGGACAAAGCCCGTGGCGCGTGCTCACGACGTTGGTGCTCTATGCGTTCGGTCCGCAGGGCTGGAGCGAGGTGCTAGTCCACGCCATCCCGCTGACGTTGATCGGGCTCGGTGTCGCGTTCGCGCTGCGCGCCGGGCTATTCAACATCGGAGGCGATGGTCAGTTGATTGCTGGAACGGTGATCTCGGTATTTTTCGCACCGTATTTCGCTGGGTGGGGCATCGCCGGGCTCATCGCATTCCTCGTGTGCGGCTTCGTTGGCGGCGCCGCGCTTGGCGCCTTCGTCGGCTATTTGCGCGAGCGTTTCAATGCCAGTGAGATCATCGTCACGATCATGCTGAACTACGTGGCGGTGCAGATGGTGAGCTATCTCATCCGCGGACCGATGGCCGACCCGATGCCGTTCTGGCCGCGGTCCTACGCCATCCCACCAGATTGCGTGCTGCCGGTGATCGTGTCGGGCACGCGGCTTCATGCCGGACTGATCGTTGCGCTCGTCATGGTGATCGCATTCGCCGTCGTGCAGCGGCAGACCGTGCTCGGCTTCCAGTCGTCGGTGTTCGGCGCCAATCCGGGCGCCGCCACCTATGCCGGCTTCCGGGTGAAGGCGCTCACCATTGTGGTAATGGCGATTTCCGGCGGCCTCGCCGGCCTCGCTGGTGCCGTCGAGGCCGGCGGAATATATCAGCGGATCGTCGAAAGTATGGGCGAGGGGTTCGGCCTTGCGGGCGTCGCGGTTGCACTGATCGCCCGTCTCGAACCGGTCGCTATACCGTTCGCGGCGTGCTTGTTCGGAATCTTCTTCGCTGGAGCAGGCGCGCTGCAACGCGAACTGGCGCTGCCCTTTCCGCTGGTTTGGATCGTCGAAGCTACGGTCATCTTCGCGGTAGCGGCGCTGCACTGGGCGCTGCCTGACCGAAAGGCGGAAGCCTGATGGATCCGCTGCTCGTTGCCGGCATTCTTGCCGCGGGAATACGGCTCGGCATGGCGATCGGGCTGTCGGCGATCGGCGAATCCGCCGCGGAGCGCTCGGGCGTCTTCAACATCGGCATCGAAGGCATCATGTTGTCGGCGGCGTTCGTCGCGGCTTGGGGGTCTGTACGCACCGGATCGCCTTGGCTCGGAATTGTCTTCGCCATGGTGATCGGTCTTCTACTCGCCAGCTTTCATGCACTGATGGTTCTGGTGTTGGGCGTCAATCAATTCATCAGCGGCATTGGCATGGTAATTTTCGGCTTCGGCTTTTCCAGCTTCGCTGCTCGGCTGACGATCGGCGCCAAGCCCACCTCTATTCCCGGCCTTCCGCCGATCGATCTTGGCGCGCTCACAAGCGTTCCGGTAGTCGGACCCGTTTTCTTCGGTCAGAGCCCGCTCGCTTATATTGCGCTTGCGCTTGCGCTCGCGACCGGCTGGCTGATTAATCGCACGGCGCTGGGGTTGGAGATCCGCGCGTGTGGAGAGAGCGCCGAGGTCGCGCGCACGCTCGCTATTCCGGTCAAGGCGAGACGGACCGCCTGCATTCTATTCGGCGGACTTACCGCCGGCCTTGGCGGCGCCTATTTGTCGGTGGTGCAGGTGCATGCGTTTGTTGAAGGCATGGTGGCGGGGCGCGGCTTTCTTGCCGTCGCCTGCGTGATGCTCGGGCGCAGGCGTCCGCTGATCGCGTTCCTCGCCTCGCTTGGCTTCGGTCTTGCCGAGGCGACGCAAATCCGATTGCAAACCCTTTACCCGGGTTTGCCGTATCAGTTTCTGGTCATACTTCCCTATCTCGCTGCCATCGTGGCGCTGGTCATCGGCCACCGGAACGTTGAGCGCGCCGCGTAACCGTTTAGCGGTTCGCCCGCAGGCTCAGACGAGCAACTGTTCAGCGATGGCACGCTCAACCCAGGCCGCCGTGCGGAGAAGCTTGCTATCTTCCAGGTGCGGGCCGATCAGCTGAATGCCTATCGGTAGATGGTGCGGTCCAGTAAAGCCGGGCAGTGCGATAGCGGGGACCTGCAAGACGGTCCAAAACCGCTGGAAAAGCAAATCGCTCGGGGCGAGTAACCCTTCCGGCGCTTCGCTCGCCGCGGCCGGCGTCAGCAGCACGTCGTAATTCGCTATGATCGGCGCGAACTCGCGGCGGCGCGCGAAAGCGATGGCGCAAGCTTCACGATAATCGGCGTACGGTGTGGCAAAGCCGCGATTTAGAAGCTCGACGAGCTTCGGGCTGAGACGAGTGCGATGCGCCCCATATTCGTAGGCCATGGCTCGAGCGAATTCGAACGCGAGAATTGTCCAATGTGCCGGTAGCGCATCGTCGAAACTTGCAGGGAGCGGCGCGTCCTCTACCGTCGCACCGGCTTTGCGCAACAGTGCGATCGCGTCTGCCATGACTTGGCGGGTTGATTCCTGCGCCTGCGGCCAATGCGGCGACGGACAAAAGCCGATGCGCGGCGGGACCGCCGACGGGGCCGCCTGCAACGCGTCGCAGCCGAGGATCGCATTTGCGGCCAGGGACACGTCGGCAACCGAGCGTGTCAGGATGCCGAGATTGTCGAGCGATCCGGCCTGAACTTTGACGCCTTGCACCGGCAAGATCTGATGCGACGGCATGTAGCCGACCACGCCGCAGTAAGAGGCCGGCCTGATGGTCGAACCGACAGTTTGCGTTCCGATTGCGACCGGGACCATGAAATCGGCGACAGCGGCGGCCGATCCCGACGAAGAGCCACCGGGCGTGTGCTTGAGATTATGCGGGTTGGCGGTACGCCCGGGCGTCACCGCGGCAAACTCCGGCGTGACGGTCTTGCCGAGGATGATCGCGCCGGCCCTCCGGAGCATAGCCACGCAAGCTGCATCGGAAACCGGAATGGCCCCCTTGTAGATAGGCGAGCCATGCTCGGTCGGCATGTCGTGCGTGTCTATAATGTCTTTGATCGCGATTGGAATGCCGTGCAAAGCGCCCGAAAGTGGCCGCGCGTCGGCGTCGGCGGCTTGCGCCAGCGCTCGCTGGGCAGCGAGGTGAGTAAAGGCCCCCACGTCCTTTTCACGCTCGGCAACGCGATCAAGACATGCCTTGAGGTAATCGGTCGTCGTGAAGGTGCCGCTAGCGATCTTTTTGAGTGCAGTCGTCGCATCGTATCGATTGATCCCCGCGATCGTCATCGAACTTGTCTCCCGCGTTTTGGGCCGGCACGCCACGAACCCAATTGGGAAACCGTCACGTTCAGCGCCAGTCGCGTCCCACTGTAAAGAGCGTTCGGTGAACTGATGAAGAACGGTCGCCTCGTATCACATCAGTTGGCCGCTGCATGGCTGATGCCAAAATCTATTTTTGCGCAGGTCTGGATAATTCAGGGTCTCTATTTGAACTAGCGGAATTGGCGACTCAATCAATTGCGCGCTGACTTGTGTGCGCATCGCATCATGCCTAAGTGGCTGACGGGTGGTCCACAGGCGTAAGGAGTTCGCAAGCGACGCCCTGCGGTCGATCGCGCACGAAACTAGCGCAAAATTGCTCTTTTGATTGACCTCTTTGATGATTAATGATATACATAGATACAAAAGCGCGGTCGAAATGCGAGCCGCGACAGCGATTTCATTGGGGGAGGGTCAGGAGTGCTCGCGCCCAAGGGCCATAAAGCCGACGCCCACCTCGGCCGCGGAGCCGGCATTTGCACAGACGTCGGGCGAACGGCGGGTCGTAGCCGTGCCCCTGCTTCTTGCCGGCTATTTCACTATTGTCGGCGATGTTGCACTGCGATAAATGATGAGGCATGATCAAGTTTGATGGAGAATTTGCCTGTATTAATGGATTGTTGCTCACTCTGTCGCTCGCTATACCAATGCGTTCTGGCTGTGGATGAGGAATGAGCAAGAACATTCCTACGGGGCAAGGCACTCGTGGAAGTTGATGATGACAATAAAGTCGACAAAGCTACTGACGCTCGATGAGGCCGCCTCGTTCTTGGGCGTCAGCAAGATTTCGCTTCGGCGCTGGACCAATGATGGATTGCTTGCCTGTCACCGGATCGGTCCGCAGGGCCGGCGGCGCTTTGACCTTGAGCAACTGAAGAAATTCGCGGAGCAACGCAATACGGGGCCGCGGCTGGAAAGCGAGACCCGCTATCCATTGCATCGGCTCTCTTCCAAGCTCGAGCCGGAGCCGAGACCGCACATTTGTGTCTACTTCCGCAATCCGGTCGAACAGTGGGAGGTCTTCCGCCGATATTTCCTCTACCACTATCGCCGCCGCCAGCCGACCTTGTATATACGCAGCGCTTCATCGGAAGCGCGCATGAAGGAGTGGCTTGCCAGCGAAGGGCTGGATTTCGGCGAAGTGACGAAAAGCGGAATGTTACAGCTTTTGACGGCGGACGAATCTTACTTGAAGGCCGGGAATTTCTCCGCCGACGCGATGGTCGCCTTCGTGCGCCAGTTGATCATTCGCACCAGCGCGGAGGGCTATCCGGCGCATCTGATCACGGGCGAGATGGATTGGTACTTCTCGCGGGCTCCCGGTGTCGAAGAGATCCACGAATACGAACGTCGGCTAAATTCCCTGCAGGATGAGTTTCCCGAGGTAACGATCGTTTGCCAATACGACGTTTCGCGTTTCGAGGTTGAGACCGTGATCGAAGCTTGCTGCACACATCCGCTTATCGAGTGGCGGGGGCAGCTCCACCGCGGCAGTTTCTAGAGCGGGATGAGTTGTGGTTCGATCGGCATCCCGCTCTAACCACGACCTGAGCCGCGACCGGGACTCTCACAAGCACTGCTCAAGAAAATGAGCTGCACGCGACAACGAACGCCGGCTGAGCGAAGCTGATCGGCAGCGACTGTCTCGGCGGTGAAGGCAACTCGCCAAGAAAGTCGCTTTCTGTCACCAGTGGGTTGGCTGATGAAGAAATTCTCATTTCTTTTCTTAACACGTGAAGTCTACGAATCTTTCGGCGGGTGCGTCTGATACCAATGAAGCGCAATGTCCTTGCCGGTGCAAAACCAGACGCGATCGTGCTTGCGCGCGTGGTCGAGAAATTTCATCAAGCCAACCGCTTTCGCTGGCCGACCGATGAGGCGGTCGTGCAAAGACACAGTCATGATCTTTGGAGTCTCTGCTCCTTCCTCGTAGAGCAAATCGAAGCAGTCGTTGAGGTAGGTCGCGAAATCATCCGCCGTGCTAAACCCGTTATTTTGGTCAAAACGGTTGTCGTTGGTTTCGAAAGAGAAGGGTATGACGAGATGGTGGCGGCCGTCATGACTGACCCAAAACGGCAATTCGTCGCCGAGATAGTCGCGATCATACAGAAAATCGCCGTGCTCAATGACCAAGCGGCGCGTATTGATGCTTGGCCGGCCATTGAACCATCCCACCGGTGCCGCACCGGTTAGTGCCTTGATGCCTTCAAAGGCCAAATGGATGTGCTCGCGTTCCTCTTGTTCGCTCATATGGTGGTAGTCCAGCCACCGCCACCCATGGCTTACGATCTCATGGCCTTCTTCAACAAAAGCGTCCACGAGTTCCGGATACTGCTGAAGTCCGCGGACGACTCCCAGAATGCTGACCTTGATGTCGAACTGGCGAAAAATACGCAGGAGACGCCAACACCCGACCCGCGGGCCGTATTCGAAGACGGACTCGACGATCGGACTGCGCGCGTTCTCATAAGGCGCGAACCCGATGTCGGTCAGGATATGTTCGGATGCGGTGTCGCCTTCGAGGATGCAGCGTTCGCCGCCGGCCTCGACGTTCAGATTGAGATTGACCGCAATCCTGGCGTCGCCAGGCCACCGCGCGTGCGGTGGATGTGCTCCGTAGCCTTGGAAATCGCGGCTCGGGCCGAGATTACCGCTCTCCCGCCTGGAGCGCGTTGCGCTTTGGCGACGAGAGTTTGATTTCTTAATAGCAATATTTTTGCGCTTGCGTTTCATCGCATGCTCGTACGGATTTTCGTTCCAGATTCGCACTCACACGCAAAGAATTGGCAAGGCCACAAGTGAACGCCAATGCTGGTAACATACCAGCTCTGCATAGGGTTGGTGACGGTTTGGCAAACCGCCGTGACTTGCACTGCTGCGCGGTCAAGTAGCGTTATCACTGGCGAAAGGAGAATTCTAAAACCCCGGTTGCTTCCCGACGAACGCCGGTACGATCACAAGACTTGATTGCCAATCGACGCCGGCGCCCAATCCTGAACGTGCGGCACGTAGTATTTGACGTCGAGCCGCAATGTCTTGAATTTCCAGGTGCCGTCTATTCTTACATATTCTTCGTCATACTCTGATAATAGCCAACGTCCTTCTGCTGTACCGGCATCGTTGAGGGCCGTACATGGCATGTGCAGCCACCATCTGCCGTGAGCGCGATCGCCCTCGACAGTGATAATGGGGTTGAGCACAAGGTGAGCGGCGAAAAGGATGTCGCCGGAAATTCTTTCAAAGAAGCTGCGGATTTGCTGATGACCTTCGTAGCGGCCGAATGACGGACCGCCGTCCCACACTCCGTCCTCTATAAACAGCGAGCAGATCCCCTCAGCATCGTATTTGGCATCGCAGTACATACAATATACGGCCTTCAGCCGTTTGATCGCGTCAATCGATTCCAGCCGGTCCACTCTTTCTTCCAGGGTCAGTTGCGGCATGGGCTACCCCACCAGCCGATATTCGGCCGTAGACTCATCGAAGCGAATCGATACGCCGTAGATTTCTCGCGCCTTGTCCGGCGTGAGCGCACCGCGGTTGACGGTCGCAACCACTCGGCGCGGGTCCCTTTCCGCGGGGGCGCCATAGCCGCCACCGCCGCAGGCAAAGCAGACCATCTTCTCACCCGACTTGCACACCTCCTGGTGAAACGCAGGCAGATCAACCAACTGGCCGTCCAGCGTCTGTTTCCGAGTCCAGCTTCCGGCTGCAGGCAATCCGCCATTGACGCCTTTTGGTGGGAAGGTTGTGCCGTCGGCCGCGTAGATGACGGTCATGGCATGGTCGACGGGGTAGAACACGCATTCTACGCCCGGCGCTCCTTCAAATTTGCCAAAGCCTTGCGTGTCCGGGCGCACGCCGCGCAATTCAATAATGATCGGATACATCAATTCGTCGACTTCGATCGAGTCGAGATTGATGAGGCCGCCATTCGCTGGACCGCAATAGGTGAGCCAGCCGTCGTGGCCATCGAGCGCCGCGCCGCCAGCGTAGGCGATGAACACCTGATTGACATACGGATGGCCACCCTTGAACGGATCGCTCCCGAGATGACACCGATGCCCGCGGGAAGGTGCGGTCCACCTTCCGCCAATCCATAGGGGCTGCCCATCTTGGAAAACACCGCATTCACAGCGGTTATCAGACGATCGTTGACATTGGTGGTGGCGACCGACGTGCCGGCCGGGATATCGCGGCTTCCCGATCGCCGAGCCTTCGCGCAACAGGACTTTTACGACGCTGGCGCTGCCGTGATTGTGGGGAAGCGTGGGGTCAAGGTTGTTGAACACGCCGATCCGGCAGGATCCCGTGCAGGTGTTCTCCGACAAATTGAGGCCGCCGTTAACGCAGTCGATATTGTGGCGAACATCGACCGTAATTGACCCTGACTTCCGCATCCACTTCGAGCTTTACACGGATCGGAATGCCTTCGTCGGCCACACCTGGCACCGGGTCGTGATGGATTTCATACTCGAAAACGCCCGACGGCAGCTTTTTGATCTCGGCGACGGTGCGACGCCGGCCGTAATCGAACCAATCCTCGACAAAGTCCATGATCGTTTCGGGCCCATAGCGGTCCAACAGTTCGAGGAATCGTCTCTCGCCGGTCTTGCAGGCGCCGATCTGCGCGCGCAAATCGCCGAGCCAAATCTCGGGAACGCGAATGCGTATTAAGACCGATGCGCAGGATGTCCGCTTTCTCCTGGTAGTTCTCCGCGATCCGCACACACGGGAAATGCAGACCTTCCTCATAAATGGTGCGTGCATAAGGGAGATAGGTGGACGGAACCGGCGCGCCGGTATCCGCGTGATGGGATAGGGCGACGACCCAGAACAGCGGTGCGCCGCGAAAGAACACCGGCATCGACAAGATCATGTCGGCGTGATGCGTTCCGCCGGTGTAAGGGCAGTTGTTGAGGAAGATGTCGCCCTGCTTGATGTCGTCGAAAAGCTCCGTGATTGGGCGTGTCGCCTTGTCCATGGACATTACATGAATGGGCAGCGCTTCCTCGGTGCTGACCAGACGGTGGTCGTAGGTGAGGATGGCGCAGCTCAGATCCTTGGCGTTCTTGATGACGGCGGACCGGCTCGCCTTCATGACCACCAAAGTCATTTCGCGGACGATGGCCTCGAACCGGCTCTTCAGCACCGACATGAGAAAAGGATCGACCCGGCGCGTCGCGTCGTCAGTCGCTTGATCTGACTTGTTGCATCAGTTGAGCCTCCGCATAACTTGCTGCTCGGTCACTGCACCTCGACCAGCAAATTGCCGTGTTGATCCATTGTGCCGACGTGATCGCGCACGAGAAGGGCCGTGAAGGTATTCGCATCGATCAAGCACGGGCCTGCAATCGTAGCGCCGGAAGAGAGCGCGTGCGCGTCATAGACCGGGACGGAGCGCATGCCGCCATCGTCCCGCATATAGATGCTGCGGTTGCCTTTCGGCTGTGCCGGCGCGGTGCTGGATGGCAAGACGTGACCGCGCCACAAATCGCTTCCATTCCGGTTGCCGATCGCGCGGACTTTCCACGTGGTGAATTCGACGACATCGTGGTCGCTGCGAATGCTGTAGATCCGGTCGTGCATCTCGTGAAATGCCTCGACCAGCATGTCCAGGTCGCTGTCGGACAGACCGGCCGCTTGCGGATCGAACCGAACTTCGATTTCCCAGGATTGGTACTCATAGCGGCCGAAGAACGCGTACTCGAACCGCCGCATGCTTTCCGGCACGCCGGCCGATTGCATAAAGTCGTTGCCGTTGGCGCGCAGTCGGCGCAGGAGCTCATTCACGCGCTTGGCGTCGAATTGCCGGCTGCTGGTGTGGAGGGTGCCATTCTCCTCCCAGCGCAGATCAGAGATCAGGCCGCCGAACGCCGACAAGCCGGCGACAAATCGCGGAATAAGGTAACGCTTCAGACCAAGTATGTCGGCCATCTCCGCGATGTGGCAGGAGGTGCCTCCGCCGCCGCAAACGAACAAACTGTCGCGTGGGTTAATTCCTTCCCGCACCGTGATCTCTTCGATGGCCGCGACCATGTTGTGATTGCTGGTGGTCGTGATCGCGTGTGCGGCCTCTTCACGGCGCACGCCGAGATGCTGCGCGATCCGATCCACCGCTTGTTCCGCAAGGCCGCGATTGAGCTTGATGCGGCCGCCAAGAAAGAAATCGGGGTCGAGAATTCCGAGCACGACATTGGCGTCGGTTACGGTCGCGTCGGTGCCCCCCTGTCCATAGCAGGCCGGCCCGGGCCGGGCGCCCGCGCTATGCGGGCCGACGTGCAGGAGTCCGCCTGAATCGACACGCGCGATTGAGCCGCCGCCGGCGCCGATCGAGCGCACGTCAACTTTAGGAATTCCCAGGGAATCGTTGTTGATCTTCGAATCCGGGGCGATGATGACCTGATGATCGCGGAGTGCGGAGACGTCGAACGACGTCCCGCCCATGTCGCCGACGATCACATCACGTTCGTTGGTCAAAGCCAGCGCCGCGATCGGCGCCAATGTAGGGCCCGACATAACGCTATAGATCGGTCGCCGCATCATTTCATCGGGCGGCATCATTCCGCCGAGACAATTGGCGAGCAGCAATTCGCCCCTGAAGCCCGCGGATGCCAGCGCGTCCTGCAGGCTTTGCACATAGGTGCGAATGATCGGACTGATCGACGCGTCGATTGCGGCTGCAATGATACGCCGATATTCGCGTGGAATTGGATTGATCTCGTGGCTCAGCGTGACCGGCACGCCCGGCAGTGCTGCGGCGAGGATTTCACGGACGCGCAGTTCGTGATCCGGATTGACCACCGACCACAGCAAGCCGACTGCGACGGATTCGACTTGCTGGTGGCCAAAATGTTCGGCAGCGGCGTTTACATCGTCGATTGACAACGCCTCGATTTCTCGGCCGCGGACGTCGATGCGACCACGAACCGTGCGGGTCAACTTCCGCGGGATATAAGGGTCGGGATAATCGAGGCGCCATTCGAACGCGCCTTTGCGTGGGCCTTCGCGCAGGGTCAAGATGTCAGCGTGGCCATGATTGACGATCAGGCCGGCGCGGGCGGTCTTTCCCTCCACCAGAGCGTTTGTGGATACCGTGGACCCGTGGACGATGATGTCGATCTGGGAAATGAAATCGCGCGCGGCAAAGCCGAGGTCTTCGGCAGCGACGCCGAGCACGTTGATGAAGCCTTTCTCGAATTCGCCGGGCGTCGTGGGCGATTTGAATATCGCGATGGTGCCCTTGTCGTCGGAAACCAGACAATCGGTGAACGTTCCCCCGATGTCGATGCACACGTGATACGGCATGCCCCATTCCATTGCGAAGATGGACCTGAGATTTCCATATCAAAAACTTGTCCGCGATTCGAGATCGGCGGCAATTCGATATCCGCAAAGTCGACCGAGTGCGGCGGCATCGTTCCGGCCATTGATCTGATCGTCACTGCGGATTGCTGGCATTCGCGTCTGCGTGCCGTCGCTCCGCAATCGGCAGTTGTCACGCCGTTCCTGTCAATCGGGCATTGCGCCAAGGGCGCCAGCCAGAGAGCATCCCGAAGGAAATTTATTTGTACGGACCTTTCTGCCTCGCGTCGCTTGCGGCAACGATTCCGCCCGCCAGCCTTGGCATGGTGCTTGCTTGAAGTTTACACACTTTAATCTTCGTGGCAGAGTTTCTTTGCTGCTGAGCCTTCGCTGGCTCGCGAAGAACTCTGAAGCGCGAACATTTGCGTTCTGCTCAGCTGGAGTCTCGCACGGCCACCGCATTGCCCAAGCCAAAAAATCGAGCCTTCATCGGGTGCAGAGGCATGCGGCGACCTCATTGTAAGTTCAACATCGGAGACGGGGTGATGCCAAAAGTTGCACTTAGTATCGCACTCTGCGCGAGCCTGGTTTTTGGGTTCGCCCAGCGAGGGCACGCTGAATCGAAGGAAATCGTCTTGGGGTTTGCGGTAGCGCTCACCGGCTGGATGAATGCCTACGACGGCGACTCCACCAAAATGGCCAAGCTGTGGATCGATCAGACCAATGCAAAAGGCGGCCTGCTCGGCCGCAAGATAAAATGGGTTGAAGCCGACACCAAGACCGATCGCACCGAGGGCGCCAAAGCGGGCCAGTCCGTCATCGATCAGGGCGCCGAGCTTGTGTTCGTTTCCTGTGACTACGATTTCGGCGCGCCTGCCGCTTTGCAAGGCCAAAAGGCCGGGGTGATCACCGTGTTCCTCTGCGCTTCGGATCCCAAGGCCGGGGTAGCCGGCGTCGGCCCGCTGTCCTTCTCGGCGAACAACGCAGCGCAAACCGAGGGCGCAACCTTGGCCGAATGGGCAGCCAAGAAGCGCAACCTCAAAAAGGGTTATGTGCTGCTCGACGAAAGCATCGAATACGACAAGTCTGTCTGCGCCGGTTATGACTGGGAATATCCGATTGCGGGCGGCACGATTGTCGGGCGCGACGTTTATAAGAACGACGATCCCGCGATCACTTCGCAGGTCACGCGGCTAGCGGCCGCGGTGAAGGATCAGGGCGTCGATAACGTCATGCTGTGCACCTTCATGCCCGGCGGTGGGAGTGCGACGCGCCAAATTCGCGCCGCGGGAATCGACATACCAATCCTCGCTGCGACCGGCATGGACGGGCTTTACTGGGTCAATTCGGTTCCGGGCCTGAAGGACTTTTACGTTCCGGACCAAGCGGTCGTCAGCGGCGATAAGAACCCGGAGATCAACGAACTGACCAAGGAATACACGGCCAAATACGGCAGCCCGCCGGCATCGCAATATGCCTATCCGATCTACGCTTGGCTCCAGGAATGGGCGAAGGCCGTGACCAAGGCCGGAACGACTGAGGGAAAGGCGGTCGTCGCCGTCATGGAGACGTACAAGGACGAGCCGTCCATCCTTGGTCCGCGTACCTATACCCACAAGTGGCACATCCAGACGAACATTCCGATGACCATCGTCGAAGACAACGACGGCAAGCAAAAGGTCGTCGACGAGGTGCGCATCCCGAACGAAATTCCGGACAACATATTGTTGCGCATTAAGAAGTGAGATGCCCGCAGCGGCGCGCCGGGCGCACGCCTCGGCGCGCTTCTGCAGCACTAGACCTATTTTCTGCAGCGTGCTCCTACACCGTCGGTTGACCGAGCGTATCGGGAACAATGAATGATCGGGTCGGCAACGCCAGAAGCTGCCCAATTGGCGGTGGAAGAGCTAAGCGTGCACTTCGAGGGATTGGCGGCACTCGCCGAAGTGACTCTGGCCGTCAATCGGCACGAAGTGTTCGGCCTGATCGGTCCCAATGGGGCCGGCAAGACCACATTGGTCAATTGCCTCACCGGCTTTCAGCGGCCAACGCGCGGTCGCGTGTTGCTCAATGGCCAAGACACCGCCGGCTGGCAGCCCGACTATTTCCGGCGCGCGGGTGTGGCGCGGACGTTTCAGGCCGGCCGCCTGTTCAAGGACATGACCGTCATCGAGAATGTCGAAGTGACGGCGACCGGCCTTGGATTTTCCCGTCGTGTGGCCGCGGACATGGCCGCCAAAGTACTCAGCTGGATCGAACTCGACGACAAGGCGCATCTGCTCGCCTCGGCGCTCGCCTACACCGATCAACGACGGGTCAGCATCGCACGCGCGCTCGTCGTCACTCCGGCCTTTCTTCTGCTCGACGAGCCGGCCGCCGGCATGTCCGATGTGGAGTGCGAGCATCTCATGGCCCTGATCCAGTCCATTCCGCGAACATTCGGTTGTGGCGTTCTCTTGATCGAGCACAACATGCGTGTTGTGATGACGATCAGTGATCGTATTCACGTGCTCGACGGCGGCCGCACCATAGCGGAAGACTCGCCCGACAAAATCCAGCGGCACGAGGGGGTGCTCGCGGCGTATCTCGGCATGGAAGGATGATGGACGCGATCGCGCAGCCGTTGCTCGAAGTTACCGGACTGCATGTTCGCTACGGCGAACTGGTCGCGTTGCGCGACGTGTCGCTGACTGTCGCCGAAGGCGAGGTTGTTTGCATCATCGGTCCGAACGGCGCCGGAAAATCGACATTGCTCGCAGCCGTCGCCGGCGGCGTGACGCCCGACAAGGGCACGATCCGTTTTCAGGGGCACAATTTGATCAACCTGCCGGCGGAGCGCATCGCACGACTCGGCTTGTCGCTGGTGCCGGAGGGGCGGCACATATTCGGCACGCTGACCGTCGAAGAAAATCTACTGATTGGCGCCAGCAGACGCGGTGACCGGCGCGCGATCGGCCAGGACTTGGATCGCGTGTTCGGTTATTTCGGACCGCTCCGGCAGCGCCGCGCTTTCCCGGCCGGGCGCCTGTCCGGCGGCGAGCAGCAAATGCTGGCCATCGGACGAGCGCTGATGACTCGCGCGCCGATGATCCTGGTGGATGAGCCTTCGCTCGGGCTCGCGCCCAAGATCATCGATCAGATCTACAAAATCCTGCTCGATCTTCGGGTTCGGGAGAAGCTGACGCTGCTCATCAATGAGCAGAGCTCACACCGCATTCTCAAGCACGCCGACCGCATTTACGTTTTGCGTGCCGGGCAGATCAGGCTGAAGGGAACGGCAGAGGAGCTGGCGGACGGACACGCCATCAAGGAGGCCTATTTCGGTTTCCACGAGCAGCAGGCGGCGGCCGGTTAGGAGATCGCGATGGCTGGATTCCTGCAAAACCTTATCGACGCGCTCAGTCTTGGAAGCCTATACGCACTGGTTGCGCTGGGGATCGGCTTGCTTTTTGGCATTCTGCGCCTGATCAATTTTGCGCAGGGGGACTACATTACCATTGGTTGTTACGCGTTGATCGTCCCCTCGACCGACGTGACTGCGCGCATGCTGATCGGCGCCTGGAGCTGGCCCGTCCTTATTCCGGCGATCTGCCTGATCGTGATCGTAGCCGCCCTGCTAACGGACGCGCTCATCTTCCGCCCGCTGCGGCGCGCCTCCTCGCCGACGCTGATGATCGCGTCCTTCGCCGTCAGCTACATTATTCAGAACGGCATTCTGATGATCTACGGGTCGCGGCCGAAGGCGGTCAATCTGTGGTCGGAGCTGAACACGCAGATTCTGGTCGGCGGCCTCCGCCTGCCGCTTCTCCAGATCGTCACCATCGTGGTTACGCTGGTGCTGATGTTGGCGCTGACATTGTTTCTCAAGCGCACACGCGTCGGCATGCAGATGCGCGCGGCGGCGGAAGATTTTCGCATGGCGCAGTATCTCGGCGTCCGGGCCAACGTGGTGATCGGGCTTGCGTTCGCCATCAGCGGGATGCTCGCGGCCGTGGTCTCCTTCCTCTACCTCACGCAGTCGGGCTCGCTCAGCCACGTGATGGGCGTGCCATTGGCCTTGTATGCCTTTGTCGCGGTCGTGATCGGCGGCATGGGAAGTCTGGTGGGATCGGTCGCCGGCGGGTTTCTGGTTGGCATTATCGTAACGTTCCTGCAGGCCTATCTGCCGCCGGACTTGCGCGGCTTTCGCGACGCGTTCGCGTTCGCGGTCGTCATCTTGATGCTGTTGCTGCGGCCGGCGGGTCTCATTCAGAACAAGAACGCCATCGAACGGGTATGATGAAGGATCGGCCGCGCTGATGAACAGAGCCATTCAGCTTCTCATCCAACATCGTTCCCCAATACTGCTTGCCGCCGGTGTGGCTGTCTTGGTGGCCGTCGGCGTGCTGAGCGGAGTAAAGCCACTGCAGCTCAGCCTCACCGAGATGATGATCCGCATGACGATCGTCGTGGGGCTCTACGTCTTCATCGGCAATTCCGGCATCCTGTCATTCGGGCACATCGGGTTCGTTTGCATCGGGGCTTATGCGGCCGGCTGGGCTACCGCCGATCCGAGCTGGAAGCAGCTGATGCTGAGCGGCCTGCCGAGCTTCCTGCAGGATGAGGAATATCCGTTTCTGGTCGCGCAGGCCGGGGCCATGGTTCTTCCCGCGATCGTGGCTCTGGCGTTGGGCGCCGCCATCATGCGCTTGCGCGGCATCGGCGCATCGATCGCGACCTTTGCCTTCCTGATGATCATCCAAAGCTGGTACTCGAACTGGGATTCGGTCACGGCCGGCGCCAGTTCATTGGCCCGTCTGCCGACCGTCGTAGATCCATGGATTGGACTCGCGTTTCGCCGTGGGCGCAATTGCGGTCGCCTATCTCTTTCAGATTTCGCGCTGGGGTCTGATGCTCGGGCTTCGCGCGACGATGACGTGGCCGCCAAAGCGTCGGCGGTGCGCATCGTCCGTGAACGGCTTATCGCCTTCGCGCTGAGTGCGGCAATGGTCGGTGCCGGCGGAGGCCTTTATGCGCAATTCCTCGGCAGCATGACGGTCGATCAGTTCTACCTCGAAATGACCTTTGTCACCTTGGCGATGCTGGTCGTCGGCGGAATTGGCAGCCTCAGTGGCGCAGTCATCGGGGTCCTGGCGGTGACGTTCGTGATCGAGTTTCTGCGCACCTTCGAACACGGCTTTTCAATCGATGGGGTGAAGTTTTTGCTTCCCTCCGGCAGCCAAGAAATCGGCCTCGGCGTCGTGATGGCGCTGATCTTAATTTTGCGACCCACCGGTCTCACGGGCGGTCGGGAAATCGCCGCACCGCGCGGGAGTCGCGTAGCATCGCAACAGGCCGCGCGCGGCTTTTCCATCCAAGGGGTCGATATTCCTCATGCGATTCACTTTGATCAGCCGAGCCGGGCGCCCGAGCGAACGTGACCGGGTCCTTCTCCGGGCCTGTTTGAATGTCGGACACATCGGGTGAGCTGGTGATGGCTTCAGCGGCAGCAAATAGACCGGTTGTTTCGGCGGCCGAACGCAAAATCCTGCTCGTCGGGGCTTCGCGGGGTCTTGGATTGGGCTTGGCCAAGTCGTTCGCCGCGCACGGCTGGGCTGTCGTTGCTACCGAGCGTAGAGCATCAGGCGGCGGAGGGCTCGCGGCCGCTGCTGCTGCCAGCGGCCATATCCGCACTGAGCGTCGTCGACATCAACGACCCGCAAGCCGTGCAAAGATTGCGCACACAGCTTTCCGGCGAACTGCTTCGACGTCATCTTCATCGTCGCGGGCGTAAGCGACAAGGATCCGACGCGGCCGGTCCATGAGGTTGCGTTGGACGAGGCGATTCACGTTTTCGTATCGAACGCCTATAGCCCGATATGTTTCGCCGAGACATTCTTCGATCTTCTCAAACCGCATGGCACGTTGGCGATCATGACGTCGCGCATGGGGAGCCTGACATTGGTCTCAACCGCGGCCGACGGCAGCTGGGAAGTGTATCGCGCGAGCAAGGCGGCGCTGAACATGCTGACGCGCTGCTTTCATCAACGACACCAGCATGACGGCCGCACGATCCTGCTCATGCATCCTGGCTGGGTCAAAACGGATATGGGAGGCAACGATGCCCCGGTCGATCTCGCGACCAGCGTCGAGGGACTCTACACCACGCTCATCAATTGGCACGGCTCGGGCAAGCAAGCTATTCCTCGACTATCAGGGCAACAAGCTGCCCTGGTAATCGACTCGCGTTGCGTGTCGATTGACAAAGCGGATGGGGCCCCACATTGTTTCTGAGCGGCTGGCGCGCAAGTCCGATATCGGCGGAGCGCAGCTTCGCAGGGAGATGCTGAATGAAATTCGCTCCCAATCGCCTTTACATTGAGGAATACGTGAAGTGCACCAATTGCGGTGTGCTCATCTACGACGAGCGCGGCAAGGACAGGTCGCGAACCATCGTCACGGACGGCAAGACCTACTGCTCTCAGTGGTGTGTCGACTGGGAACACGCGCGCGCGACGGGAACCCCGCTGCCGATGGCCGCGCTGTCGACCGGCTCGACGCAAACGTGAATAGTGATTTCTGATTATCAGAGTTTGAAGACATGCAATATCGCCTCGGCATCGATATCGGTGGGACCTTCACGGATTTTGTCGCCTTCGACGAAGCAAATCGCGAACTGAAAGCGTGGAAGAATCTATCCACGCCGCAAGATCCGATCGAGGGCGTGATGACTGGCCTCAAGACGTTCGGCGCCACCGACCAGATTGGCGCGATCCGCCTCGGTACGACGGTCGCGACGAATGCGCTGCTCGAAGGCAAAGGCGCGGTGGTCGGCTATCTGACGACGCGCGGCTTTCGCGACGTGCCGTTCATCGGCCGCGGCAATCGCCGCAATCACTATGATCTCGCCTGGGTGAAGCCTAAGCCTTTCATCAAGCGCCGCAATGCATTCGAGGTAAACGAACGCGTCGGGCCGACCGGCGGCGTCATCGAGAAACTGGACGAGGCGCAGGTTCGCGCCTGGCCGACACCATTGCCGCGAATGGGGAGATCGAGTCGGTTGCGGTCGTTCTGATGCACTCGTATCTGGCGCCGGAGCACGAGTTTCTGATCAAAAAAATCTTTGCCGAGCGTGCGCCGAACATTCCAGTCTCGATCTCCTACGAAGTGCTGCCGAAGTGGAAGGAGCATTTCCGCGCCTCGACCACGATCTGCGACGCCTTCATCAAGCCGGTGGTCAACCGGCAGCTCCGCTCGATCAGCAAGCGTCTGAAAGACGAGAATGTCGGCGCCAAGATCGTGGTGATGCGCTCAAATGGCGGCGAGATGACCCTCGACGCGGCCGCTGAAGCGCCGATCCAGATTGCGGTGTCCGGGCCTGCGGGCGGCGTCATCGCCGCCAAACAAATGGCCCAGCTGTTGGGCATTGCAAATTTGGTGACGCTCGACATGGGCGGCACGTCGACCGACGTTTCGACTATCGTCGATGGCCGCGAGAAGTTCACCACCGATTTCGAGATCGAGTGGGGCCGGCCAATTCAGATCCCGATGCTCGATATTCGCTCGATCGGCGCCGGCGGCGGCTCGATCGCGCGCATCGACGCCGGCGGTATGTTGGTCGTCGGACCGGAAAGCGCCGGCGCCAATCCGGGACCCGCCTGTTATCGTCTCGGAGGCAAGCTGCCGACGGTCACCGATGCGAACGTGGTGACCGGGCGCATAAGTCCGAGCAATTTCCTTGGCGGCAAGATGAACCTCGACGCCGATGCTGCGCGCGCCGCGATCCAACCGATTGCCGACCGTCTCCACCTTTCGGTCGAAAAGGCCGCGCTTTCGATCATTCAGATCGCCAATAACAATATGGTCGGTGCGCTCCACAGCGTTTTGACCGAACAGGGTCTCGATCCGCGCGATTTCGTCCTGGTGGCATTTGGCGGCGCCGGTCCGCCGCACATCAGCGACCTGATGACCGATGCATCCATTCCGCGCGGCCTCGTTCCGAACTTTCCCGGTCAATTCTCGGCGTTGGGCTTCATCATGGCGGATGCGCGTGTCGATCGCCATCGGACCGTCCAGCTGAACTCGCGTTTCTTCGATCGCGAACGCGCGGCCGCGACCATGTCGGCGCTAGTCAAGGAATGTGCGGCCGATCTCGCGGCGCAGGGCCATACCGACATCGTGATCGCGCGCAGTGTGGAGATGCGCTATCTCGGCCAAAATCACGAGCTGGAAATCCCGACCAATGTCGAGGCGTTCACCGAAGAGGAAGTGAAGCGCCTGCTCGATGCGTTTCACGAACTGCACGAGGCGCGCTTCGGTTTTCGACTCGCGGACCACATCGAGATCGTGAACTTTTTGGTGACCGGCATCGCCAAAACCGGCCAGCTCGGCTTTCCCGAAATTGCCAGCGCCAAGGCCGAGGCCAAGCCGGTAACGCGCCGCCCCGTCTGGTTTGCCGATGGGTGGATCGACACGCCGGTCTATGCGCGCGCCGATCTGCTGCACGGGCATAGCGTGTCGGGACCGGCGCTGATCGAGGAAAGTGCTTCGGTCACGGTCTTGGATCCGGGCAAGACGATAACGGTTGATCGCCACGGCAATCTGTTGCTCTCCAGCTGAACTCGGATCCTTAGGAGCGCGCGAAATGGACATGGTTTCGCTGAACATCGCCGGCGGCATCCTTGCCTCCATCTGTCGCGACATGGGCGTGACGCTGATGCGCACGTCCTACTCGACGATCTTTTCGGAGTCGCTCGATTTCACCTGCGCGCTGGCGCTACCGAGTGGCGAGATGATCGCCACCGGCGACTTCTGCCCGGCCATGATCGGCGGCATGCCGCTGTTGATACGGTCATGCGTGAACGAAATAGCGGTCGAGGACCTCGAGGAGGGAGATGTCATCCTTCACAACGATCCTTATCGCGGCGGCTTGCACACCCCTGAGCACACCTTCTTCAAGCCGGTTTTCGTCGACGGTGACCTGATCGGTTTCTCTGTCGCTATCGGTCACGTCTGCGAGGTTGGAGGCATGTCGCCGGCCGGATTTGCCGGCGAGGCGACGGAAGTCTTTCACGAAGGTCTGCGCGTGCCGCCGGTGAAGATCAAAAAGGCCGGCAAGGATGTCGACGACATCTGGCGCATCCTGCTCGCCAACGTGCGTACGCCCCGCTACAACATGGGCGATTTCCGCGCTTTGATCGCCGCCACCGATCTCGGTGAGCGCCGCATGGCGCAACTCGTGCGCAAATACGGAACCAAGAACTTCCGCGAGATCGTCGGCGCGCTCATGGACTATTCCGAGCGCCGCATGCGCGCCGAGATCAGCAAAATTCCCGACGGCCGCTACGTCTTCGAGGACTACATGGAGGACGACGGCATCGAGGATAAGCCGTACAAGATTCGCGCTGAGGTCGTGGTCGAAGGCTCTTCCATGGTCGTCGACTATCATGGATCGTCGACGCAGGCGAAGGGCCCGATCAACGCCACGCTCGGCGTGGCTTGGAGTGCCGCCTACGACGCGGTCTTGCAGCTCACGGACTTCTCCATTCCAAAGAACTCCGGCTGCTTCCGCCCCATTCGGGTACTTGCTCCGCCGGGCACGGTCGTCAACGTCAATTTCCCCGGACCTTCGGTCGGCGGCAATACCGAGACGCACTGCCGCATCGCTTACACGGTCATGGGGGCGCTCGCTCCCGCGCTCAAGGAGCGTTCGGCCGCGACCGATGGTGCTTCGCATAGCAACTTTCTGTTCGGGGGAACTGACAAAAAGACCGGCGAATTCTTCTGTTGCTACGATCTCACGCCGGTGGGATGGGGTGCGCGCAGTTTTGCCGATGGCAACGATGCAGTCTGCGCGATCAACGGCAATTGTCCGCATATCCCGGTCGAGGTTTTTGAGAACCGGTTTCCTTGGCACGTAGAGGAATTCAGGCTGGTCGACGGGTCTGGCGGTCCAGGCAAATTCCGCGGCGGCATGTCGCTGACCAAAACGGTGCGTTGCACGAATACGGACATGACGTTCAGCTACATGGCGGACCGGCAGAAAATCGCTCCTTGGGGTATTCACGGCGGTCTTCCGGGCGGGAAAGCCGAGCTTTTGTTCAAGCGCAACGGCTCCGACGAGTGGCTGACCATCTCCCAGGCCTTCAACAAGCCTTCACCGAGCAAGTTCGCGAACGTGCCGGTTCATCCGGGCGATCAGCTCAAAATTGTCGGCCCGGCAGGCGGCGGATGGGGACCGCCGAAGGAACGCGATCGCGCGCTCTTGGCCGAGGACGTGCGTGAGGGCAGGGTGCCAATTGAGCAGGCGCGCGCAATCTACGGCTATACCGGGGATTCAATCTGAAGCGATTTTAGTTGATCAGTGAACTCACGCTGGTGCCGTGCCAGCCGGCACGGCGCCGCTCCCAGTAGCGTTGCTGGATTTTCGTCGTCATCAACCCTGGAGCACCGTTGCCAAGCGGCCGATCGTTGACGCGCGTTATCGGAATAATGCCGCCGGCTGTCGTGGAGAGGAATGCTTCGTTCGCTTCGGACAAGTCTTCGGCCGCGAGATTCGCTGTCTTTGCATTGACGCCCAGTTCCTCGGCGAGATCAAAAACCGTGCGCCGCGTGATGCCTTCGAGTAGGTTGTCGGCAGGCGTGACGAGCGCGTTGCCGCGCACGATCCAGACGTTGAAGCCCGGACCTTCTGCGACATAGCCCTCGGTGGACAACAGGACCGCCGCGTCGGCGCCCTGGTCGAGCGCCTCGAACGTGCCCTTGGTCAGATCCATGCGATTGAAATTCTTCACCGTCTGGTCGATGGCCGTGTTCGGCGCGCGGCGCGTCTCGACGATCCAGATGTGAGCGCCGGTCTGCACCCGCTCGCGCGGTACGACGTAATAGTAGGGCACGGCGTAGGCGTAGAAGCCGTTGACGCAATCGCGCGGATCGCCGAGCACGCCGCCGCTGCGATAAGGCCCGCGCGTGCCGCACATGAAGACACAGGCATCCTCGAGCTCGGATCGATGCACGCACTCGGCGGCAACACGCTTCATATCCTCATGGTTGACGGGCAGGGCGATGCGCGTTTTGCGGCAGGAAGTCTCGAAACGATCGATATGATCGTCGAGCCGGAAGAAGGTGCCTCCTGTCACCGATACGACGTCGAACACGATATCGCTCTTCGTGACTGCCGGATCGGCGATCGAGATCTTGGCCTCTTTGAGGGGCACATAGCTTCCCTCAAAGAACGCGATGCTCTCGGACATCCAAATCTCCTTCCGGTCGGTCGTGAGCCGGCCAGATTACTATAGTCGCAACGCCGATTGCGACAACTACGGGAAAGACCGCGTGTGCACAGACGCTGTTGCCGTCGGACATCGGCGTGAGTAGCGGCAGCCCGAGTGGCAATCGATGACGGCCTCGTAACCGTTCGCAAACGCCGGTGTCGAGCAACGCTTTGCTCGGTCCCGCTTGGGAGCAAAGTGCAAGTCGCTGCAGGCTCAGCTCCCAACCGCCAACTGAAGGCTTGCGCCGCTCTAAAACCTGTGCCAGCTTTCGATCTGCGATCGCAGATCGCATAAGGGACCCGAAATGGCCTCCGCCGCCGAGTTAGACCGCTCTCACCACTTGCATCCGTTTACGTCAGTGCCCGGCCTATTGCGGGACGGCGCGACGGTGATCCGGCGCGGACATGGCGTCATCATTGAAGACGACCGCGGCCGGGAATTGATCGACGCGGCTGCAGGCCTCTGGTGTGTGAATGTCGGGCACGGCCGCCGCGAAATCGTCGATGCCGTCGCCAAGCAAATGAATGAGCTGGCGTTCTTTCATACCTTTAACGGCATGACCAATGAGCCGATCGCGAAACTTTCGGCCCGCGTCCTCGGTTACGCGCCGTCTGCGATGCGCCGGGTCTTTTTCGGCAATTCCGGATCAGATGCGAACGACACGGCAATCAAGCTGGTTACGCTCTACAACAACCTCAGAAGGAAAGAGCAAAAGAAGAAGATCATCGCTCGGTGGCGTGGCTATCATGGCGTGACTGTCGCGGCCGGAAGTCTCACTGGACTGCCCGGTGTGCATCGATTTTTCGATTTGCCGTTGGCGATGGTGCGACATGTCGACGGGCCGGACCGATATCACGCCCCCGAGCGCACTGCAGCCGACTATGCGCGCGATCTTGAGAAGACCATACTTGTTGAAGGACCCGAGACGGTTGCGGCTTTCATTGCCGAACCAGTGATGGGGACTGGAGGCGTACTCGTTCCCCCGGAGCATTATTTTCGCGCGATCCGCGAGGTTCTCGACCGGTATGACGTTCTGCTCATACTCGACGAGGTCATTTGCGGATTTGGAAGGCTTGGAACGTGGTTCGGCGCCGACCGGTTCGGAGTAACTCCTGACTTGATGACCACCGCTAAGGGGCTCACCAGCGGTTATCTGCCGATGTCGGCAGTCTTAATCGGCGAGACGGTCTGGTCGGTAATCGAAAACGCGAGTAACCTCATAGACGTCTTTGGCCACGGCTTCACCACATCGGGGCACCCCACCGCCGCAGCCGCGGCTCTGGCCAATCTGGATATCATCGAAAGCGAGGGCTTGGTAGCGCGCGCCGGAGCGTTAGGCGAGCAACTCCTCGCTCGGCTCACCGAGGCACTGGGTGACCATCCGCTTGTCGGCGACATTCGAGGCTGCGGCCTGATGGCCGGTGTCGAACTGGTTGCAAACCGGTCCTCCCGCCAGAATTTTCCGGTAGAGGCAAAAGTCGCGGCGCGCGTGGCGCGAGCAGCGATCGAAACCGGCGTTTTGGTTCGTGCGTTGCCTGCCAACGACGTCATTGCTTTTTCGCCCGCATTCGTGATTACGCCGGAAATGATCAACGAGTGCGTGGCACGTTTCGTGCTGGCTCTGGACCGGGTCTCAGATCAGTTGCGGAAGGAGGCGGCGTAACGCCTCGCCCAACGGAGAAACGACGATGCGGCTCAAGGGGCAAGTTGCGGTGGTAACGGGCGGATCTCAAGGCATCGGCGAAGCCTTGGCCAAGCGTTATGCGGCTGAGGGCGCCAAGGTCGCGATCCTCAATAGAAACGAAGTGAAAGCGCAGTCCGTTGTTCGTGCGATACAATCTAGCGGCGGCGATGCCGTCGCATTCCGGACCGACGTGAGTCGCACCGCCGACATCGAGCGCGCGATTGCGGGCGTCGTCGAGACGTACGGAACCATCCACATTCTGGTCAACAATGCCGCCGCCTATCTGATGTCGCCGCTGGGAGGAACCAGCGAACAGGCGGTCGACACCATGCTGAGCGCCAACGTCAAAGGCGTGTTCTTTCTGTGTCAGGGCGTGCTGCCGATCTTCGAGCGCAATGGCGGTGGCAAGATCATCAATATCGGTTCGATCTTTGGCAATGACGGCTTTCCCGGCTCGGCGATCTATTGTGCGACCAAAGGCGCGATCTCGCTTCTGACGAAGAGTCTCGCTCTCGAGCTCCGCGAGCGAAACATTCAAGTCAACGCGATCGCTCCGGGTTGGATCGAAACACCGTTGAACGAGGAATTCCGTGCAACGGATCCCGACTTCATGCGGCGCGCCGCTGAACGTTTCGGCGGGCCAAATGCGTGGATGAAGCCCGAGGAACTCACCGGCGCCGCCGTGTTCTTGGCATCGAGCGACGCGGATTCGGTCACTGGATCGATACTGTTCGTCGACCGCGGCTGGTCCGCTTATTGAAATATCAACGCTGGAGCGGCTGGGCGATGCGCTTTGCGACCGATACTGGCGGAACCTTCACAGATCTGATCATCGAAGATGATGACGGTCGCATTTCCATGTTCAAGGCCGCGACGGTCCCCGACCAGCCGGTTAAGGGTGTCCTAGCTGCATTCGACATCGCCGCTGCGGAACTCAAGACCGACAGTCGTACGTTGCTGGGTCGTGGCAGCGCTTTCATTCACGGCACCACGCATGCAATCAATGCAATCGTGACCAAGCGCACGGCCAAGACGGCGCTGCTGGTCACCAAAGGCCATCCCGACATCCTTGTCCTTCGCGAAGGCGGCCGGCTTGAGCCATTTAATCATCAGGTGCCCTATCCCGAGCCCTATATCTCGCGCTCGCTGACGTTCGAGATTCCTGAGAGAATTTTGGCGTCCGGCGAGGTCCGGCATCCGCTCGACGACGAGGCCGTTGTCGCGATCGCTGACCAACTCCGCGCGCTCAAGATTGAAGCGGTTGCCGTCTGCCTGCTGTGGTCGGTGCTGCATCCGTCGCACGAGCGCAGGGTCGGCGAGATCCTACGCGACCGACTTCCGGGCGTTCCGATCACACTTTCGCACGAGCTAAATCCCTCTCTGCGCGAATATCGGCGCGCAATCGCCACCGCCATCGATGCTTCTCTCAAGCCGCTGATGGGTCGCTACTTTGCCGGCTTGACCCAATCGATGCGGGAAGCGGGTTTCAACGGCAGGGTCCTGGTACTGACATCGCAAGGCGGCATGGTGGACGTGGAAGAAGTCGAACGAGCGCCGATCCTTGCCATCAATTCCGGTCCATCGATGGCGCCGATCGCCGGTCTGCGTGTGACTGCGGCGGAAAGCGAGCACCGCGATGCAATTGTGTTCGATACCGGTGGAACAACCTTTGACGTATCGCTAGTGCGCAATGGTCATGTACCGTTCACGCATGAAACGTGGCTCGGCCGTCCTTTCCAGAGCGATCTGACCGGTTTTCCGTCGGTGGATGTCAAGAGCATCGGCGCTGGCGGCGGCAGCATCGCGTCGGTCGAACATGGCAAGATTCTGCGCGTCGGACCGCGCAGCGCGGGCGCAGTGCCTGGGCCAGCCTGCTACGGCACTGGAGGCAGCAATGCGACCGTGACGGATGCAGCCCTCGTGCTTGGCTACATCGATCCGAAATTTTTCTTGGGCGGCCGCATCAAGCTCGACCACAGCGCCGCGGTCGAGGCGATCCAACGCGACGTTGCCGGTCCGCTCGGCATGTCGCTTGAACGAGCGGCTAGCGCTGTGATGGAGGTTTGGACCGAAAACATGGTTCAAGCCATCACCGACATCACCGTCAATCAGGGGATCGATCCGGCCGAAGCCACGATTGTTGGCGGCGGTGGCGCCGCCGGTCTTAACGGCGCGGCAATCGCCGCACGCCTTGGTTGTCGCACTCTGGTCGTCCCTGAGATTGGCGCGGCCTTGAGTGCCTACGGCGCCGTCGTTTCCGACATTGCCCGCGAATACCGCCAGGTTTTCGTCGCAAGCACCGCAAAGTTTGACGCCAAAGGCGTTCGTCGAGTCATTGAAAGCTTGCGACGACAGGCGGCTGTGTTCAGTCGCGCCGCTGCCGCGGCTGAAGGAGCCGTACATACGGAATTCCTGATTGAAGCACGCTATCCACACCAAGTGTGGGAAATCGATTTGCGGATCGACCCGGAGCGGTTGCTCGCGCCCGATGGCGTCGCGCAACTCGAGCAAGACTTCCATCGCACCCACGAAAACATCTTTGCTTTCTCAGATCCGGACTCGCCGGTCGAAGTGATTGCTTGGCGAGTGGCGGTCCGCTGCCCTGCCGGCGGCCATACCGAGCTTAAGCTCACACGCTTCGACAGCGAGCCGATCTCGACGCGCCGTCGCGCATATTTCCCAAGCGATGGTTGGGTCGAAGTACCGGTGCTCCGATTTGAGCGCCTCGCTTATGACGATTGGCGGGTTGGTCCGGCAATAATCGAGACGCCGTTTTCATCGATCGTCATCGACCGCGCCGCGACTTTCAGTCGAACGGAAAGTGGAAATCTAGTCGTGCGGCCCGCCGGGACACGAGACTCTTCTACCGAGCGCCAAAGAGCGAGGGCGTAACCCATGGCCGAGACGACATTGGATGGCGCCCAGCTTGCGATCCTGATCAATCGGTTCGAGGGGATCGCGCGGAAGATGACCAACACGCTTTATCGGACAGGCCGATCGGGCGTGCTCAATCGGGCGCGAGATTTTTCGTGCTGCATCGTCACGCACGACTGCCAACTGCTAGCGACCGCCGACAGCTTGCCCATCCACGTCCTGGTCGGGCCGGACATGATGGCGCGGGCAATGAAAGAGTTTCATCCGCAACTCAAGCGTGGCGACGCGTTCCTTCACAATTCTCCCTATCACGGCAATTCGCATGCCGCCGATCACACCATCCTGGTGCCGGTCATCGACGATGAGGGGGTGCATCGTTACACGGTGTTGACGAAGGCGCATCAGGCCGATTGCGGCAACGCTCTACCGACGACCTATATGGGGGCGGCCGTGGACGTCTATGCTGAAGGCGCTCTGATCTTTCCCGCGGTGAAGGTGCAGGAGAACTACAAGGACATCGCCGACATCGTCCGCATGTGCGAGTTGCGGATACGTGTTCCGGGCCAGTGGAAGGGCGACTTCTTGGCCATGGTCGGTTCGGCGCGGATCGGCGAGCGCGAAATTCTCGAGCTTGGTCGCGAAATCGGCTGGGACAAGCTTACAGCCTTTGCCACGCAATGGTTCGATCATTGCGAAGACCAGATGGCAGCACGGATTGCGGACGTGCCCGGCGGACGCGCCTCCGCTTCAAGCACGCACGATCCAATTCCCGGTACACCGGAAGATGGCATTCGTGTTGTCGCGACCATCGAATCGAAGCCGAAAGAAGGACGCATCGTCGTCGATCTGCGAGACAACGTCGATGCACTGCCATGTGGGCTCAACCTGACCGAAGCTTGTGCGCGCACGGCATCGTTGATCGGCGTCTTCAACAGCATCGGAGGAAACATTCCTCGCAATGCCGGAAGTTTCCGCCGCGTCGAAGTTCTTCTGCGCACCGGCAGCGTCGCTGGCATTCCCGAACATCCGACCAGTTGCTCGGTCTCGACGACCAATCTGGCCGATCGTGTCACCCACGCCGTTTCGCTGGCCATGGCGGAGCTTGGCGACGGCTATGGCATGGCCGAATGCGGCGGCTGCTTACCACCATCGTCGTCGGTCATTTCCGGCATTGACCCGCGCACGGGCGAGCGCTTCGTCAATCAATTGTTTCTCGGTTCGACGGCGGGGCCGGCGACGCCCCACGGCGACTGCTGGCTCACCTACTTGCACATCGGCAACGGCGGGATGTGCTTCATCGACAGTGTCGAGCTCGACGAGTTGTATCAGCCGATCTGGGTCAACGAGCGCCGCCTGTTGCCGGACACGGAAGGCGCTGGTCGCAACCGCGGCGCTTCCAGCCTTCTGGTCGAATTTGGGCCGGTCGGATGTTCGATCGAAGTGGGCTACGTCAGCGATGGTTCCCTCAATGCCGCACGCGGGGCGCGCGGTGGTGGGCTAGGGGGCCCCGCGGATCACCGCAAGCGTAAACGCGACGGCAGCATCGAGGTTCTTTCGAACTGTGCTCAGGTCAAATTGGCCGAGGGTGAGACTATTCTATCGGTGTGCTGCGGCGGCGGCGGCTACGGCGCGCCCGATGAGCGGGATCCGCTGCGCGTCATTAATGATTTCGTTGAAGGCCGCATCTCACGAGTACGGGCCAGAGAAATCTACAAGGTCGTGATCGACCAGGAGGGCCGGTACGACGAGGCCGCCACTTCGGCGTTGCGAAGCCGCACATGAATTTCACGGAGCGAGAAGACGCGGCGGCCCGTCGCGTCGCATCTGCAGGAGGGGACTATGAGTGTGCTTTCGAAGTTAGTAGTTCCGGCAGCCATCCTCACAATTGCGTCGGCAACGGCGGCGGCGGCCGACGACAATGAGGTTTTGATTGGGGCGGCAACGTCGTTTAGTGGTTGGATGGCGGCATTCGACACTTCGCCCACGCATGCTGCCGAGATCGCCATTCAGGACATCAACGCCGCGGGTGGGGTGCTGGGGAAGAAACTGCGGCTCGTTCACATCGACACAAAGACGGATGCCGCGCAGACCGCGCGCGCCGCGCAGGATCTGGTCAAGCAAGGCGTCAAGATGATGCTGACGGCTTGCGATTTCGATTCCGGTGCGCCGGCGGCGCTCGTGGCGCAACAAGCCGGCGTCCTCGCCATGTCGAGCTGCGGCGCAGATATCAAGTACGGCAATCTTACTATCGGCAACAACGTTTTCACCATGGCCACCGACGCCGAGGGCACCGGCCGAATCCTCGCTGACTGGGCGACGAAGAAGATGGGGTGGAAAACGGCCTATGCGCTGCTCGATACCTTCATCGAGTATGACAAATCCGAATGCCGGGGCTTCGTGGCCCGCTTCAAGGAATTGAACGGCGACAAATCGGTCGTGCTTGAGGACACTTTCAAGAATGCCGACGTTTCGGTTGCTGCCCAAATCTCGCGGTACAATGCGTTGTCTGAAAAGCCGCAAATCATGGTGGTCTGCAGCGTGCCGCCGGGGCTCGCCAGCGCCATCCGCCAGTTCCGGTCCGCAGGCGTCAACATTCCGGTTTTGTCGGCAACAGGCGGCGACGGCAGCGCCTGGCACTCGGCCGTGCCGGGGCTCACCAACTACTACTATCTGAACTATTCCGCCGACGCCGGCGTCGAGGAACCGCGCCCGGACGCACGCAGCTTCGATGAGAAATATCAGAAGCAGTTTGGCGAGCGCCCAGGTTCGGGGCAGGGCATTACGGGACACAGTGTGGTGCAGGGCTGGGCTCGGGCTGCCGATCGGGCCAAGAGCTTCGATACCGCAAACGTGCGGGCGGAGCTCGAAAAATTCACCGATGAGCCGTTGTTGGCCGGGCTCACGACCTTCACGCCAAAGCTGCACACCAATCTCAACCGGCCGATGCTGATGATTGAAATCAAAGACACAAAGCCAAGTCCGCTCGGCTACTACGACATGCGCAAGGGCGACTACGTTAAGTGGTGGTGAGGCTTGCGGGGCTTGCAGAGTTTTTCTGCAAGCCCTTCGCCCCTTTCGGGAGACAATGTGCACAAGCTCGAAACGCATGTGGTCAGCGTCCAATTCGACGGCCTTAGCGCTCTCGAATTGGTCAGTCTCTCGCTTGGACAAAATGAAATTCTGGGTTTGCTTGGGCCGAATGGTGCCGGCAAGACGACGCTGGCCAATGTGATGAGCGGCTATCAACGGCCGACGCAAGGATCGCTGCTGCTGAACGATGAGATCGTGAGTAGTCTGCGGCCGGAAGCTTTGGCGAGGCGTGGCGTCGCCCGGACTTTTCAGTCGGTACGTCTATTTCGCCGTTTGACTGTTTTTGAAAATGTCGAAGTGGCGGCGCTCACGTGTCATTCGCGCCGGACCGAGGCTCAAAACGCGGCTCGGGAGGCGCTGAAATACATCGGGCTGG
Organism: uncultured Alphaproteobacteria bacterium; assembly: GCA_963845075.1. GTDB lineage: Bacteria > Pseudomonadota > Alphaproteobacteria > Rhizobiales > Xanthobacteraceae > BOG-931. The sequence continues at coordinate 78,365 of CAWJRE010000040.1, forward strand.
AGAAGGTCGCGCACCGCCGAGCGGACGCCTTGCCCTATGCCGACGAACGGCGGGTTGGCATTGCGCGCGCGCTCGCCCTTGAGCCGCGTTTTCTGCTGCTTGACGAACCTGCCGCCGGGATGACCGAACCCGAATGCGACGAGCTCGCTCTGCTCATTCAGCAGCTCCCGGAGAAGTTCGGCTGCGGCGTGCTCTTGATCGAGCATAACATGAGTGTGGTTATGACGGTCTGCCAAGGTCTTCACGTTCTCAACAATGGGCGGACATTGGCGACTGGCCCGATCGAGCGAGTGCGCCGCGATCCCGAAGTCATCGCGGCTTATCTGGGCGCAGCGTGACATGCTGCTTGAAGTCGACGACCTTGAAATCCGATACGGCCGCGTACCAGCCGTCCGCGATGTGTCGTTCTCTGTCGGGGAGGGCGAGATCGTCTGCTTTGTGGGGCCGAACGGCGCTGGAAAGTCGACGACAATGCTTGCGGTTGCCGGTGTTTTGCACCCCGCCAAGGGAACTATCCGCTTCGACACTCGGCCGCTAGCCGGCAACGCAATTGAGACGATCGTCGCGAACGGGATCGCGTTGGTGCCGGAGGGGCGCCGAATCTTTGGCCGCATGAGCGTTCGTGAGAATCTCGCCGTCGCCAGCGGGCTGCGCGGCGGACTAGGCCGAACCGGCGGTGCGCTTGATCGCGTCTTGGAATTGTTCCCGATTTTGCGCGAACGTTACCAGAGTCCGGCGGGCTTCTTGTCAGGTGGCGAGCAACAACAATTGGCGATTGCGCGCGCGCTCTTGACGCAGCCGCGCCTGCTGGTCGTCGATGAGCCTTCACTGGGGCTTGCGCCAAAGTACGTCGAGCTGGTGTTTGAGACCTTCAGTCGCATCCGTTCTGAAGGCGTCACCTTATTGATTGTCGAGCAGAGCGTTCGCCGCGCGCTGAAGTTTGCGGACCGGGTCTATTTCCTGCGGTCGGGAAGGATCGTACTCGAGGGTTCAGCATCGACTCTCGCGGAGCGCACTGACCTCGAACACATCTACTTTGGCGAGGAAAGCAGGCCGTGAACCAGATTCAGCTTTTGGCGGATGCGGTCAGTCTTGGCAGTATCTACGCGCTCGTCGCGCTCGGCATCGGCCTCATCTTTGGTGTCATGCGCATGATCAATTTTGCGCATGGCGATCTCATTATGCTTGGCGCATATGCATTGGTGCTGCCGACAGCGGCCGATTTTGCGCCGCCGTTGATCGGCGCGTGGCCGGCTGTCGCCATGATCGCTGCAATCATCGCGATCGTGGCTTTTGCCGCGCTCCTCACCGAGCGATTTGCGTTCCGCCCCTTGCGGCGCCGTGAGGTCGACGGCGCGACGCTGCTAATATCTTCGTTCGCAATCAGCTATTTGTTGCAGAGCATCGTGCTCTTCGTCCACACCGGTCGCCCCAAGTCGGTCAGCATTTTCCCGGCGCTCATGCGGCAAGTTGAACTCGCCGGCATCCGCATCAGCCTGGTTGACGTCGTTACAGTTGCAGCCACCGCTTTGCTGTTACTGGCCCTTGGAGTCTTTCTCAGACGCGCGCGCCCCGGGCTCGAGGTACGCGCGGCGGCGGAGGATTTCATCATGGCGCGATTGTTGGGCGTCAAGGCCGACCGCGTGATCGCATTGGCCTTCGCCCTTTCAGGCGGCTTAGCCGGCGTAGTTTCGCTTCTTTATGTGTCGAAGACCGGCGTGCTCGATTTTCAAATGGGTGTGCCGTTGGCCGTGGCTGGGTTCGTCGGGACCGTGGTCGGTGGCATGGGCAGCCTGTTAGGCGCCGTTCTCGGCGGCTTCGCGTTAGGTGTGGCCTCAACGCTGCTGCAAGCACTCCTTCCCGAAGCATTGCAGCCGTCTCGCGACGCTTTCCTGTACGGGTTGGTTATTCTGGTCCTCTTCTTCCGGCCGCAGGGCTTGTTCGCGCCGCGAGCGATGGGAGAACGCATTTGATTCCGCGGACTATGCGGCCTTTCTTCCCGGCTCTTGGACTCATTGCTGTCCTTGCCGCTATTTGCGCAATCGTGCATCTGACGGGGAACGGAGAATTGGAAGGGATATTGACCGAGGCGCTTATCTACATGGTCATGGTGGTTGCGCTATCGATCTTTGTTAGCAACTCCGGCGTGATTTCCTTCGGCCACGTGACATTCGCTTTGATCGGCGCCTATGCGTCCGCTTGGCAAACCTGCTGCTCGGGCATCCGCGGCGTATTCATGCCCGGTCTGCCGGAATTTCTTTTGCATGCCGACGTTCCTATAATTCCGGCGTCGGTGGCCGCGGCGCTAACCGCGACTGCGGTTGCCGCAATTGCCGGACTGATCATCATGCGGCTGAGCAGCGTCGCCGCATCGATCGCTTTGCTATCGTTGCTGTTCGTGTTCAAGACGATTTATGAAAACTGGAGCAGCATGACGGCCGGCCAAAGCTCGTTGGTGGGCCTGCCGCTGTATGTCGATCTTTGGGCCGCTTTGGCGTGGGTTGCTGTGACGATCGTCGCCGCCCAGATTTACATGTCATCCGCCCACGGGTTGCGCCTGCGCGCTGCGCGCGAAGACGAAGTCGCTGCACGAGCTGCAGGCATTGTCGTCTGGAGAGAGCGCCTGATTGCGTTTGCGATCAGTGCATTCTTCTTTGCCATCGGCGGCATTCTGTTCGGACATTTTCTCGGCACGCTGGCCGTCAGCATCTTTTGGCTCAACATGACCTTCCTCACCTTGGCGATGCTTGTGGTCGGAGGTCTGCGCAGTCTGACCGGCGCGGTCGCCGGCACGCTGGTGGTGGCCGCCGTGCGCGGGTTCCTCCGCGCCCTCGAGCAGGGTATCCATATCGGCGGCGCGACCCTGCAAGTCCCGCAAGGGATGCAGGAAATCACGCTTGCCGTCGTCCTTTTGTTGATCCTCGTCTACCGACCGCAGGGCATCATCGGCGATCGCGAATTGGGCTTGGCCGCCGCCAAGTGACTTGAGGGACTCCCGTGTCAACACTACCAGTCGCGCAGATCGATTTCGTCCCACTTCATGAGCGTGTCTACGTCGAGCTCCGGCAGGCGCTCATGTCCGGCAAGTTTGAGCCCGGGCAAAAGCTCACGTCGCGAAAGCTGGCAGCCGCGCTTGGAACGAGCGATATGCCGGTGCGAGCCGCGATTTCGCGACTGACCGCGGAAGGCGGGCTGGTCCAGAGATCGAACGGAACATTCATTGTTCCGCGCGTGACTTGTCCGGCGTTCAAAGAACTGATGGAATTGCGGTCGTTACTGGAGGGTCGCGCCACCTCGCTTGCGTGTGGACGGATCGATGCCGATGGACTTAGGCGTCTACACAAGTATTCCGACGAACTCGATCGGGCGGCGGCCGCGGACGACATTGTAAAGTATCTCGATGTGAATCAGAAACTGAAATTCACGATCTACAGCTACTGCGAATCGCCGAAGCTGTATTCGCTAATCGAGATTCTTTGGCTTCAAGCGGGTCCAGCGCTCCGCTACCACGCCAAGGTGCTGCGCGGCATTGCCGATATCAATTTCCATCGCGAAGCGATTGCCGCGCTGGAGAAGCGCAAGCGCGGCGCGGCTGGCGCGGCGATCGCGCGCGACATAAAAGCGGGGATGGCAGCGTTGCTGGCCGTGGCGCAATTTGCCGACGACGAAACGACCGATGAGCCGATCTCTGACGGTCAGGAAGAGTGACACAGCGTGGGCAGCCAAATTATCGGCATTGTCGGTGGCGGCCTAATGGGGCACGGATGCGGTCGAATGCGCCGCGCACGTTGGTGACTTGAATGATGCCAAATGCTTCGCAAAGCGGGCCGGACACCAAGAGCGACGTTCCGGAATATTTAAGGCCCGGGAAGATCGGCTCTCTCGCCCTCGCTAATCGTCTCATTCGCACCGCGACGTCGGAGACGATGGCCACTGAACAGGGCGAAGTCACTAACGAACTGATCAATTTCTATAGCGCGCTTGCCCGCGGCGGTGCCGGTCTCTTGATCACGGGACACGCTTACGTCGAAGAGGTCGGTCAATGCTCCGCGAGGCAGATCGGCATTTACTCTGACACGCTGGTCCCTGGTCTCGCGCGGCTGACCGCGGCAGTGCATCAAAACGGCGGCCGGATTTTTTGCGAGCTTTCCCATGCCGGCAGCCAGTCGGTCATGCCGAATATCGATCCAATCGCACCTTCGATCATCGAGAATGCGATATTCGAGCGTCAGCCGCGGGAAATGTCCGCGGCCGATATTGAAAGAATTGTCGCTGCCTTTGGGCAAGCCGCCCGCCGTGCGGCAGCGGCCGGCTTCGACGGCATCCACATTCATGGCGGCAACGGCTATCTGATCTCGCAGTTCAATTCGCCGTTCAGCAATCGGCGCTCCGACCAATGGGGCGGTGACGCCGATCGGAGAAGCCGATTTATTCTCGCGGTCTATGATGCCATCCGCGCCGCGGTCGGCCCCGACATGCCGATTACGGCGCGCTATGGCCTTGCCGATTCCGGTCCCGGCCAATTGCAGATCGATGAGGGTCTTGCCCGACTTCGTGTGTTGGCCGGGCGCGGACTGAACGCAGTGGAGCCGACCTACGGCCTCATGACGACCTATCACGAGAACATTCGCCCTTATGTTGCGGTGACGCCGGCCCGCGCCCTGCAGGACTGGGTGTTGCCGCGATTGTGGCAACCGGCCCAGCCCGAAGCGTATTACCTGCCGTTCGCCAAGGCGGTGAAGGCGGCACTCGACATCCCGGTGATCCTCGTCGGAGGGGTCCGATCGACCGGGCAAATGACGCGAATCCTTCGCGCCGGCGACGCCGATTTCCTCGCGGCGGCAAGACCCTTCATTCGCGAACCGGATTTTCCGCAGTCGCTGAAGGCGGGCCGGCAGGGGCTGCTCGATTGCGTCTCGTGCAACATTTGCCTAGAGCACGACGGAACTGATGCGCTCAAGTGCTGGCGAAAGAACGCAAAAGATCTCGTCGTGCATGCCTACCGCCATTTTCTGGCAAGCGAGACGAGGTCGTAAATGAAGACGCCGAGGGGGGCGGTCGAGGGGCAACCGAAATGCATGATTCGCGCCGCCTCATTGTCGGAATCTCTGGCGCCTCAGGCATCATCTAGGGGTGCACGCACTCCAACTATTGCGCGGTCTCGGTATCACAACTCATTTGGTGATGAGCAAATCAGCCGAAGTGACACTCGCATATGAGACGGATCTCAACCCGCCGACCTGAAAGCCATTGCTTCGAAGTATCATCCCGTTAGCGACATCGACATGGCGCAGATACGTGAAAGGATGGTGTCCTAGGTTGGAATGACCTTCCTGGCTCTTTTCGGTGTGTTGCGGCGTGGCTCGGCACTCGCCGCCAAGTTCCTGAAGCTTGCAGACGTCAGCGCCAGCCGAGGCCGGGGGCGACATGCTTGAGGATCGCCTCAATGACGTGAGCGTTATAGTCGACACCGAGCTGATTAGGGACGGTCAAGAGCAGTGTATCAGCCTCTGCGATGGCTTCGTCTTTCGCAAGTTGCTCAAGCAGGATGTCGGGCTCAGCGGCGTAGCTACGGCCAAAAATGGCTCGTGTGTTGTCGCCAAGGAAGCCGATCGTGTCCTCGTTCTCGTTCCCGCGCCCGAAATAGATGCGGTCCCGGTCGTTCACGAGTGCAAAGATGCTACGGCTGACCGACACCCGCGGCTCGCGCACATGACCGGCCGTCTTCCACGCCTCACGAAATATCCGAATCTGCTCGGCCTGCTGTACGTGGAACGGACGTCCGCTCTCGTCGTTTTTGAGTGTTGAGCTCTGCAAGTTCATGCCAAGCTTGGCCGCCCAGCCTGCGGTGGCATTCGAACCGGCGCCCCACCAAATTCGCTCGCGCAGGCCTTCGGAGTACGGCTCGACGCGCAAGAGGCCGGGAGGGTTCGGAAACATCGGTCGCGGGTTTGGGTGCGCGAAGCCCTCGCCACGCAGTACCTCGAGCAATACCTCCGTGTGGCGTCTGGCCATGTCGGCGTCGGTCATCCCCTCGGGCAGGGCGTAGCCGAAATAGCGCCATCCATCGATTACCTGCTCGGGCGAGCCGCGGCTGATGCCCAATTGCAGGCGTCCGCCGGCGATGACGTCGGCCGCGCCAGCGTCCTCTGCCATGTACAGCGGGTTCTCATACCGCATATCGATGACCGCCGTGCCAATCTCAATCCGCCTGGTCTTCGCGCCGACAGCAGCCAGCAGCGGGAAGGGGGAGCCGAGTTGGCGGGCGAAGTGATGCACGCGGAAGTAAGCCCCGTCCGCGCCGAGTTCTTCGGCAGCGACTGCCAAATCGATCGATTGCAGGAGGGCATCGGAAGCCGATCGCGTTTGCGACTGGGGTGAAGGAGTCCAATGGCCGAATGACAGGAAGCCGATCTTTTTCATGGATATGCGTGGCCGCAGCGAAATCGGTTAAGCCTTACTACTTTTTTGCCGGATCGATGTTGCCTCAAGTTAGATTCCGACATGGTTGCTCCCACGCAAGTCCTTTTAGATGCTGGTTCGCAAAAGGCGAAGCGCGCAATGCCGATTGCGACAACTACGGGAAAGACCGCGCGCACGGACGCAGCCGATTTATGGAGACAGTCGTCCTTCATTTAGCTCGGCGGCCTCGTCGTCGACAGTTCGTGGATGGTGCCGGCGGACACACGGGAAAAGCGGGCCCGTGACGATCAGGAAACTCACTCAGCCAACAGGAAGGCAGGTGGTGCGTTTCACGGTTCGCAAAGTCAATGTCGATTGGACGCGTTCGACTCCGGGCAGGCGAGTGATGACGTCGGAATGCAGTCGCTCCAGGTCTTGCATGTTTCGAAAAACGACGCGCAATAAATAATCGGATTTACCGGCCAGCAGATAACATTCCTGGATCTGCGGTACGTCGGCCATGGCGGCTTCGAACGCGGACAACGTCTTTCGATCCTGCCCCTGCAGCGCGATGTAGACGTACGCCGTGCCTTCAAATCCTGTCCGCGCCTGATCAAGAATGAGATGAGTGCCTTCAACGAGGCCGCTTTCGACGAGCAAGTTGACCCGCCGCAGGCAGGCCGACGGTGAGAGATGGATGCGCTCCGCGAGCTCGACATTGCTCAAGGTGCCATCCTCTTGCAGGAGCTCAAGAATACGGCGGTCGAATTGGTCCAGCTCAGGCAGTGTTCGCATAATATTCAACAATATTGCGTAGTTTGCGCACATTCAAGCAAGCATCGCGGAATTTGGCGCAATTTTCGAAGAAATTTGCCCTTCGATGCGCCTACAATGCCTTTCCATTGAACCCGCAACTAGATGGAGGACGCTTTGCTCGTCGGTGTTCCGAAGGAGGTTAAAGACCACGAAGGCAGGGTCGGCCTTGTTCCCGCGGCGGTGCGCGAACTGGTCGCGCATGGTCACCGCGTGCTGGTTCAAAAGGATGCCGGTCGAGGCGCCGGCATCTTCGACGAGGATTTCACGCGAGCCGGGGCCGCTGTGGTCAATGATGCCGAGTTGGTCTGGTCGTCCTCCGATCTCATCGTCAAAGTGAAGGAGCCTTTGGCGGCCGAGCGGAAGCTGCTGCACAAGGGGCAGGTGCTTTTCACATATCTGCACCTCGCTCCCGATCCTGACCAGGCAAATGATTTGATCCGTTCGCAGGCGTCGTGCATCGCTTATGAGACGGTTACCGGCCCCCGTGGGAGCTTGCCGCTACTCACTCCGATGTCGGAGGTGGCAGGACGTATGTCTGTACAGGTTGGCGCCCATTGTCTTGAGAACGCCCAACACGGTCGCGGCATCCTCCTCGGTGGTGTGCCGGGCGTTGCGCCAGCCAACGTGCTGGTGCTGGGGGGCGGGGTGGCCGGCACCAACGCGGTGCTCATGGCCGTGGGCCTTGGAGCAGACGTGACGGTGGTGGACCGCTCTGCCGATGCGTTACGGCGTCTCGTCGCTCAGTTCGGCACGCGCATCAAGACGGTTTTCCCGACCCAGGAGACCTTGGCGCGTCTCGTCGCAGAGGCGGATCTTGTCATCGGCACAATTCTGATTCCTGGAGCTGCTGCGCCAAAATTGATCACCCGCGACATGCTGCGAGACATGAAACCGGGCTCGGTCATCGTTGATGTTTCCATTGATCAAGGCGGTTGCGCGGAGACGTCGAAACCGACGACGCATTCATCCCCCACCTACATCGTCGATGGAATTGTCCACTACTGCGTCGCGAACATGCCAGGGGGTGTTGCTCGAACGTCGACGTTCGCGCTCAACAACGTCACCCTGCCGTTTGTTCTTGCCATCGCTGATAAAGGTTGGCGACGCGCGCTGCGCGACGAACCGCACCTGCGCAATGGATTGAACGTTCATGACGGCCAAATAACGCATCCCGTTGTGGCTGAAGCGTTAGGTTGTGAATTGCTGTCCCCAGAGTTGGCGCTCGCGGCTTAGTCGCTCCAGCCTTTCAGGGTGAGTACTTGCGGCGCAGGGTCCCGTCCCGTGAGTGCGATATCGATGGGCGGATCCCATTGAGCATCTGAGCACGCCGCGCGTCTCGTCCTCGGAAAGGACCGAGCGGGCTTTTCCGCGTACCCGTCGACCGTGGATTTAGGTCATCGAATATCAAAGCATCAATCGCGAATCGAAAGCAGCGCGCGACATCACGTGCGGGCCGTCTTCGGTGATCAGCACTTGCTCTTCCAGCCGCACGCCGCCGCCGCCGCGTATGCCTTCGACCCAGATCAGCGGCTCGACGGCGAAAACCATGCCGGGCTGGAATTCATAGACCGGCGCCCCGGGCAGCGTCTCGCCGATATAGGGCGGTTCGTTCGCGCCGATGCCGACACCGTGCGCGATGAATAGGGACAGGAACCGATCGCTGAATCCATATTTGCCCGCAGCGCGGACGAAAGCGTCGGCAGCGTCCTTGTTGGTTCGTCCGGGCCGCATTTCGGCGATGCCGGCTTTGAGCGCGTCGTAGACCGCCGTGTAGATCTTCTTCTGCTCTTTCGACGCCTCGCCGCAAATCGCGGTGCGTGCCACATCGCCGAAATAGCCGTTCCAGTTGGCGCCGATGTCGATGAACACGATGTCGCCGTGCCGGATGATCTTGTCGCTGCAGATCCGGTGCGGAGGCGCCATGTTCTCGCCGGAGGCGACGAACGGCGTCATGACATGGGCGTACTCGCCGCCAAGCCGAAACAGCGTGCGCATGGCTTCGGCGGCCACTTCGCATTCGCGGACGCCTTCGGCAATCGCCGCAACGCCGCTTGCGGTCACTGCGTCGGCAAGCGCGGTTGCCTCCTCGAGCAACGCAATCTCCTCGGGCACCTTGATCATGCGCGCCTGCTGCATCGGGGTATCGCCATCCTCGACGATCAGCTTGGGAAATCTCTGCGCCAGTGCTTTAACGAAAACCGTGTTGGCTTCGTCCAGTCCCACCTTGGCGTCGGAGAGTCCATGCTTGCGGAGAACGGGACCGAGGATTCTATCGACCATTCCCTCGACCAGCGCCTTTTCCTCGATGATCGGAATGGTGTGCGCTTCTTCGATCCAGGGCATGGTGCGATCAACGCGGTCGCGCTCACCGCCAGAGCAGAATAGGATTGGCGCTCTGCCTTCAATCAGAAGCGCGCCGTTGAGCGCGGTGGTCTTGCCCGCGATCAGCTGCGGGCGAAGATCGGTCAGGTAGCGGCAATTTTCGTCTTTCCAGACCAATAGCGCATCGAGGCCGGCGTTCCTGCGTTGCTCTTCGGCGCGCGCAATGCGTTTTTTGCGAAGCGCGTCGAGATCGACCCGCTTTTCGTAAGTGACGTGAAATCCTCCCGGCGCGAAACGTTCCATTGCTTTCTCCCAATCGTGGAGCTTCGAATATCAGGAGCGTGCGGCGTTCATCGCACTTGCCAGCTAGCGCTCAGCGGCGAACCAGGCCGGCCAAGGCCTCCATCACGGCGCAGACCGACGCGGTATCCTGCATCTCGAAGCCTTGCGCCGCGCGCGCATAGTAAGCCTGCGCCGAGGCCGAGAATAACGGCGTCGGGCAACGCAGGCTGTTGGCAAACGCATTGATGATCTCGATGTCTTTCAGATGCGTGCGGATCGTTGCGGTCGCTTGATCATAGTGCGCGTCGCGCATCAGGGGGCCGCGCACCTCGAACATCCGGGAGGTTCCGGCACTGTCTGACAAGGTGTCGTAGAGGAGCGCTGGATCCAATCCGGCCTTCATGCCGAGAACCATGGCTTCGGCTGCCGCTACGTTGTGAATGGATACCAGGAGATTGGCGATATATTTCATCACGCTGCCGTTGCCGAAGGCGCCGAGATAGCGCTGCGCGCGCGACATTCCGGCCATGACCGGGAGCGATCGTTTGAAGGCGTCGGCGTCGCCGCTGCCGAAGACGACGAGGTCCTTGCGCGCCGCCTGCGCGCCGGTGCCGCTGACCGGGCAGTCGAGCATGGTCTTGCCGCTCTTTGTTAGAACGTCGAGCGCGGCACGTTTCACGTCGAGCGGAAGCGTTGAGCATTCGATTGCGATCGTGCTCGGTGCCCGGCGCCTTCGCAACTCCGTTTTCGCCGCCGACGGCCTCGGCAAGCGCGTCGGCGGAGGGAAGCGAGAACAGGATGGTCGGGCAATGTTCGGCAACCTCGCGCGGGGAGGCAACCGCGATGCCGCCCATGTCGCGCAAGCGCTGTTGGGCGGCCGGCAACGGATCGTAGCCGAATACCTGATAGCCCGCCGCGCGCAGATTGTTCGCCATGGCAAAGCCCATGACGCCTGCGCCAACGATACCGACATTTCCGTGCTCTGCACTCGCCAAGTGTCACCTGCTCATCAAGACGAAGGAAGGACGCCGATCCCGGTCAATGCGCTCCGGCACTGCGCGTGCGCGAATACATCGCCGTTGCGGCCAGGATCAGGATGCCCGGAAGCCAATATTGCCAAGCGGTGCCGAGGCCGAGAAAGCCGGTCGTGGCCGTGATCTCTTGCACCAGAATGACACCGGCGAGCGCGCCGAGAAAGGAACCGCGCCCGCCGAAAATGCTCGCGCCGCCGAGAACCACGGCCGAGATGCTCTGCAAGGTGTAATTCTGACCGACGGTCGGATCGCCGACGCCGATTTGCGCAGAGAGCAAAACGCCGCCCAAAGCTGCGAAAAAAGAACAGAGTATATAAGCGAGAATGCAGCTGCGGTTGACCTGCGCGCCCAGGCGATAGGCCGCCACTTCGTTCGACCCGATGGCGCGAATCTCCATGCCGAAGCGCGTTCGCCGCAGCGCAAGCTCGAGCAGAATCGCCGTGACCACAACTGCGATGAACGCCACCGGCAACGCTCCAAAATGCGTTGTCAGGGTCTGCATGATCGAGCGGCGGAAAAAGCCGTCCGGCGTCGAGCGCAACATCAGCGAGACGCCTTGCAGCGCGATGAACATCGCAAGCGTCGTGATCAGCGGCGACAGCTTGACGATGCGGATCAGAAACCCGTTGAGAAAGCCGATGAACGCGGCGACGGCTAGCGCCAGTCCAATGCCGAGGACGAAGAACCAGGGTCCGCTCTCTTCGCCGGCGAAAAAGGACAGGATCACGACCACCAGACCGGTGAGCGGTCCGACCGAAAGGTCGATGCCGCCGGTCAGCAGGACAATCAATTGTCCCGTACTGACAAAGGCGAGCGCGCTGGCGAGGAAAAGGATACCGTTGATGCTCCGGGCGCTGAGGAATTTGTCGTTCACGGTTGTTGTGTAAACGCCAAGCAAGATGATCAACGCCGTCAGGATCAGGACGGGGGCAAAGTCGCCCGAGAGAAAGCGGCGCAGCCGCGCAGAGGGAGTCTCACCTTGTTCCTCGCGCTGGATCTGCGCGCCGATTGCGGCGCCGGTGATATTCTCCTCGGTCAATTCGTCGCCGGTGAGAGATCTGACGATCTTGCCGCGTGAAAACACAAGAACGCGGTCGCAAAGTCCTGCGAGCTCGACGGCGTCCGAAGAAAGCACCACCACGCCGGCGCCGGCTTTGGCGATGGTGCGGACGACACGGTAGAGCTCGATGCGGGCGCCAGCGTCGACGCCGCGGGTCGGCTCATCGGCAAGAAAAATCACCGGCTCGGCCGCCATCGAGCGCGCGAACAATACCTTCTGCTGATTGCCGCCGGAGAGATTGGCGATCGTCGCCTCGCCTGACGGCGTTTTGATCCCGAGCGTGTCGACGTAGTGATCGACCATCTCGATTTCGCGCCTGCGGGACACAAAGTCAAAACGGGCGAGCGTCTTGAGAACGAGAAGCGTCAGGTTCTCGCGAACCGAGAGCGTCAGCAGCACGCCTTCCGCGTGCCGGTCGCCGGGCAGATAGATGATGCCGTGATTTTTGGAGGAGACCGGATCGGACGGCGTTACCGAAGCGCCCCGGACAAGAATTTCTCCGGTAACCGGGGCAAGACCCGCGAGCGCGCGGATGAAATCGCGCTGGCCGTTGCCCTCGACGCCGGCGAGTCCGACCACTTCTCCGGGTACGACTTGCAGCTCGACGCCCTGCAGGATCTCACCGCGGACGTTGCGGGCCAGCAGCAGGGGCTTTCCCTCATCGTCTCGCGTCGCCTTGTCGGGAAAAGCCCACTCCACGGAGCGCCCGATGATCAGCGCCAGGATTTCCTGTTCCGACACGCCTGCGGCATCGAACGTCCCGTGGAAGCGGCCGTCGCGCAGGACGCTGATCCGATCGGCGATGCGGCGTACTTCGGGCAAGCGATGCGAAATGTAGACGACGGCAGTGCCGTTCGATTTGATCCGCGCTATCTGCGCGAACAGCCGCTCGGTTTCGGCGGCCGTCAACGCTTCGGTCGGTTCGTCGAGCACGAGAACTTTGGGCCGTAGCGCCAGCGCCTTGGCGATCTCGACCAGCTGGCGTTCGGCGACGGAGAGATCGCTGACGCGCGTGCGGCTATCGAAATGCGCGCCGACCGCGGCGAGCTGTTCCTTGACCCACGCGGCGCTGCTTTCGGCTTCGGAGCGTCGACGGGCCGGAACGCAATAGAGCAGGTTCTCGGCGACCGTAAGGTCGTCGAGAACCGAGGTGTGCTGATAGACGACGCTGATGCCCAGCGACTGCGCCAGAGCGGGCGAGGGCTCGGTGAGCGGCTGCCCACCGATTTCGATGGCGCCGGAATCCCAGGAGAGCGCGCCCGCGGCTACTGCCATGAGCGTCGATTTTCCGGCGCCATTCTCGCCGACCAGCGCGTGGACTTCACCCTCGGTAACATTCAGGCTGACCCCACCAAGCGCGACCACGCCGGGAAAAGTCTTGACGACGTCCGATAGGCTAAGGACCGTGCGGCTGGGCATCTGCAGCATGGAGATTGGAGTTCGCTATTCGGGCTTACCGTACTTTGCGAGCTCTTCGGCCGTAAGCCGATTGGAGTTGAACGTATCAGGCCCGGCGGCGGGATCGCAGATCGGCGCGCGGCCGCCCAGCGAATCTTCGAAGATGCCGAGATCAAACCGCGTGGGCTCGTTGTTAGGAATGCCTTGTGCCGCCGCGATCGCCTTGCGTGCCGCAATCCGTCCAATCCAGTTGCGGCCCGAGATCGTGCCGATCTGGAAATTCGGATTCTTGTCCTTGAGTTTGAGATATTCGCAAGCCAAACCGTTCGCCTCGAGCGAGCCGAGCGGCACGAGCGGCTTGTCGGCGGCCTGGTAGGCGCGAACGACGCCGAGGGCCGCAAAGCCGTCGCTGTCATTGATGACGGCATCGATCTTCGGAAATTTACCGAGGAGGGCGGTCATCTGCTGCTGGATCATCGCCGAGTCCCAGTTGGTGACCGGCCATTCCTTGTCGCCGGTGAGGAGCTTGATCTTCGGATATTTCTTGAACGTGTCGACGACGCCCGCCAGTTCGTGGCGCTCACCGGATTGCCGGCTGGGCCGCCCAGGAACACGACATTACCCTCACCATGCAGCGCCTTGGCCACCCATTCGGCCCAGGCGGCGCCGGCATAATGCTCGTCCCAATCGAGATAGGCGACATAATCTTTGTCGTTGCCGGCCGGATCGGCGGCCCATGGCACGACCTTCACGCCGGCGTCGGTCGCCGCGCGCAGCGAGGGCAGCTGCGACTTGCCCCAGTCGGGAATGATAGCGAGGGCGTCGACGCCTTCGGAGACAAGGCCGTTGACATCGGATATCGACCGCTGCAGGTCGCCTTGGCCGATGCGGACCACTTGCTTGACGTTGGCGCATTTGGCCGCTTCGGAGCGGACGGCGGCCATCGAAGCGCGCGACCAGCCGTTGACGCCAAATCCGTCATGGATGCCGAGCGTAATCTTCTTGTTCCCGCAGAACGAGGAGTCCGGCGTCTTGGCCGCCTCGGCGATGATCTTTGCCGCGTCATCCGCGGCGGCGGCCGGCAGCAGGCCGGCACCGAACGTTACGGCCACAGCGAGCGCGAGCGGCGCTGCCGTGTTCCACGACCTATGCATGTGTTCCTCCTCATTTGTGAGCCTGTCGGCTCGGTTTGAACAAGTCCATTTACCGAACCCGCACCGGCTCTCCCGGCGAAGGGATCGATTCCTGTCGAGGTCTTAGCTGCCTCTTCGCACCGCGCGAGCGCCCGCTGGCGCGCCGCGGATCACATCGACAAGCAGACGCCATGGCACGACGCGCAGCGACATGCCGAGCAAGATGATTGCCGCCTGAATTACGAATTGCGCAGATGTGGGCGCTCCCATGCCGATGACGACCTGCTGGAGCTGGACCAGAAAGATCGCGCCGATCGCCGTGGCGGCGACGCTGCCGGCGCCGCCCAGCAACGACGTTCCGCCGAGCACCACGACCGTGATCGTCGGCAACAGATAGCTGTTTCCGACCAGCAGGCTCGGAACGCGCAAATAGCCGGCGAGCAGAACCCCGCTCAGCGCATAAAACGCACCGGCGACGGCGTAGGTCGCAACCTTGTAGGTAGTCACCCGCAAGCTCGCGGCGCGCGCCGCGCGTGCGTTGACGCCGACCGCCACGAAACGGCGCCCCCACACGGTTGCGCGAATGCCGATCTCGATGAGCAGGATCAGAACGAGCGCAAAGATAGCGAGATACGGAATGCCGTAGATGCGGCCGACGGCGAAACCGCTCAGCATCGGCGGCACTGCCTCGGTCGACGTACCCTTGGTGAGATACAGCACCGTGCCATAAAGCAGCGCATTGACTGCGAGCGTCGCGACCAGCGCCGTGACGCGAAAGCGCGTAATGGCAATTCCGGAGATCAGTCCGGAGAGAAAACCGCACGCAATCGCGACAGCGATCCAGGGCGCCAGAGCGGAATTGTCGCCGTCCGGATACTTGGTGACCAACACCGCCGCCAGAGAGATCACGCCGGGCACGCTCAAATCGAGCCCGCCCTGCTGAATGACCAGCGTCTGGCCGATCGCAGCAATAGCGAGGATCGATGCGAACGAGAAGACGATCAAAATCGAGCTGCCGGAGACGCTGCCTTCCGCGAGCAGTGGACTGACAAGATAAAGAATGACCGTTGCGGGCACGATGAGCGCGAACTGCGGAGGAAGCGCACGCAACACGCGCATCATCGTTGGCGCCTGATCCACGGCGCGCAATGCGGCAGTCTATTGCACAGATCAGGAATCATGCCGCAGTCCGCCATCCCGAATTCAGTGAGATCGTTTCTTGTCGACTTTGGCTTCCGTGCTGCCGACATACGGATCGGGCAGCCGGTTGCCGTCACGATTCACGTGCGCGCACGCTTTCTCTTCGTCATTATTGGAGGGGCCGTCATGAAAATTGCGCGCGGCCCGGAGTGCGATGGCAGTTGAGAGACAATATTCGCGGCGAAAGAAATGACTCTGAACTATGTGTGCTGCGATGTTATACATAATTGATTTCGCACAGAGCGATGTAACGCGACGCTAACAAACGCACTGCTCTGCATCAAATCAATAAACATAATGTCATCCATCGCGTAAACTTATGACGTCACGTTGTGGCCACAGCGGAACGGTCTGACAGCCGCCACTTCTTTTCTCAACTATTTGTCCGGGGAGATATCCGGAAGCAAAGCTAAAGATGTTCATTTCGAGCATTCGTCGTTCGATCCGTTATTCTTGCACACATCAAAGCCATTGAGGACTGTGGCAGTATGAAGGGGCAGGCCGCAACGAATTGCATCGCCACCTGCGGTTGGTTCAGTCGAAATACTGCCGCCACAGATTGTTGAGGCCCACCGCCTCTGCGCGAAGGATTTCGAGAAACGCGCGCGCGGCAGCACTAAGCGTGCGGCGCATGGGCTCGATAACGACCAAATCGAGAGGCGCCGTTGGATCGACAAGCGGGACGACTGAAAATTGCATTCGCTCGATCTCGGCCGTCATCATCAGTGCGGGAATTATGGTGACCCAATCCGACTTGGACACGAGATCGAGCGTGCCCATCATCGCGTCCATCTCGACGATCCGTTCGATGTCCACTCCGTTGGTGGTGAAGTAGGTCTCCAGCGGCTTTCGGCGCGCGTTGGCATGGCTGGGTAGCACGATCTTCAAGGGGCCGACATCGCGCAGGCGCGTGCGACGCAAGTGCATCTTCTTGTCCGGACTGGCCACCAGTGTTTCCCAGGTGCGCAGAAAGTGCTGAACCTTCAGTCCACGACTTCCCATGAAGGCGGGAACAACTGCGAAATCCAATTCCGCGGCCATGACCTTTTGAGTGAGGATCGGGCTATAGGATTCGGTCACGTGAATCTTCATGTTCGGGTGTTCGCCGACGACACGTTGAATCGCGGGTGCCAGCGTGGCGCGTGTCATTGTCGGCATGAGTCCGACGAATACCTCCCCCGAAATCCCCGTGAATGCCCGCATCGCATCGTTGCTGGACTCGATATTGCGCAGGATCTGGATGCAGCGGCTGTAGTAGGCGTCGGCGGCTGGCGTTGGCGCGACCTGGCCTTTTTCCCGGTTGAAAAGCTTTACGCGGAAGCCTTCTTCCAGTTTTCGGATGTGTTGGGAAACACCCGATTGCGTGGCATGCTCGCGGACTGCAGCAGCCGTAAACGAACGCTCCTCGTAGGCGGCCACAAAAATCCGAATATCCCTCAAACTTTCCGCCACGATTCCTCCCGCGCACTCATGGTAGCAACGCGCTGTCGGCAGGATACCCAGCCGATTATGCAGCCCCGCTCGGCTTTGCCTGAAGGAACAGCGCAAAGCCTTTGTAATCATTGTAGCATCTGTCGGCGGCAAGCGAGTAGGGAGGAACTGGCGAGCAACCGCCGCGTCGCCCCCATGTGATGATCCGAGATCATTGTCCGTATGAAGAAGCGTCGGTGAACGACGGCGCAACTTAACCGCGAGTGCTCAAGCGCGGTGCGGTACCAACGACGTTTCGCGCTTCACACTCGGTGGCGCGGCCCCTGCACCCACTTGATCCGTCCGCCCGGGGCCAAGCGGTCGAATGATCACCGATCCTAATGCCAGTTATCAGAAACAATTATTTCTGATCATCCTCGCTTTTGCCTATGGTTTTGCGCATGCAAAGGGAAGTTGATTTGCGTTTTGCCCCTCCGCCGCAACGGTTTCATCGTGGTATTTCAGAGCGCAACACTTGGATACTGAAGCAAGACCTGGATATTGACGATTGTGACGGCGAGCGTGCCATGCGCAATTCTCGGGTCGCAGACGAAGCCGGCAAGGCGATGGCGCACAGCGCGGTTGTCGGCCCAAGCACCCTGAGGCCTCGCTGCCAGGACTAAGGGAAAGATAGAAGTACCGAGACATCACCTTGAGCGCCGATCTATGTCGGCAATGACGCACGGGTCGAGACAAAGACCATAACGACGAGTGGGAGAACGCGAATGGGAGCGAATTTCGGCATTGCCGGCATGGACTGGCAGCAGCGGATCAATTGGGACCGGCTCCGCGAATATCGCATCGAGCGCGCACGCCAGATGATGAAAAAGCATGGGCTCGGCGCCCTGCTTTGCATGTACGACGAAAATTGCCGCTACATTACCGGCACGCTGACGCCGGGTTGGAACCGGCTCAAGCCCGGGCTGCGCTACGCCATGCTGTGCGGTGACGGGCGCCCGGTATTGTTCGAGCAGGGCGATATCGGTTTCCAGATCGAGCGGCACGTCCCCTGGCTGCCGAAGGAGAATATCCGGCACTCCTTCGCTTGGATCAAAGGTGCCGCCGGTCCGGCAGCCACCCAGCAAGTGACCAAGTTCACCAACGCGATCATCGAGGAGATGCGCCGCCACGGCGTTGCCGGTCAGAAGCTCGGCGTCGATTTCATCGACATCAACATGATCCAGATTTTCAAGGAGAAGAACATCGCGTGGGTCGACGGCATGACGCCCATGATGGAAGCGCGCGCGGTCAAGAGCGAAGACGAGCAGGAATGTTTCCGCATCGTCGGCGCCATCGGGGACGCCACGCACTGGGAGTGCATGAAATTTCTGCGCCCCGGCGTAACCGAAAATCAAGTCACCGCGCATCTCATGCAGTTTCTTTACAACATTCCCGGCATGGAAGACGTCGAAGACGTCATCGTTTCCTCAGGTCCGAACACTTGGCCCAATTGGCGCAACTTCTCCGATCGGATCATCCAACCGGGCGACATCGTGTTCATGGATTTGGCTGCGCTCACCTGGAACGGCTACAAATCCTGCTATTACCGGACCTATTGCGTGGGCAAGGAGCCGACGCAGGAGCAGAAAGACACGTACGAAACCGCGCTCAAATGGCTCTATGATTCGATCGGAGCGGTGAAGGCCGGCGCCACGACGCGGGATATCGCGCTTAAATGGCCGTCGGCCATGGAGACCTGGGGATACGAAGACGAGGACCAGGCGGCGGCCAATCTGTGGGGCCACGGCCTCGGCCTTGCACAATACGATCCGCCGGTCATCTCGCGCATCTGGTCGCTCGACCACCCGGTCGAGATCAAGGAAGGGATGACTTTCGCGCTCGAGACCCAGCATGGCAAGAAGTTCCGCTATGGCGTGCGCATCGAGGAGATGCTGATCGTTCATAAGAACGAGATCGAGATCGTCTCCAATTTCCCGGTGAAGCAAATTACGGTCGTCGATCCGATACCGGGCTACGGCGATCACGTGAAGTAGCAGCAAGCGCGTTGTTGGAGCGATCAGCGATGGACGATTACGTCATTTCGCTCGACGATCCCGCAGCGGCCGACGCGGCTTGCGTCGGCCCGAAGGCTGCAAATCTTGCGGTGTTGGCCCAGGCCGGCCTGCCGACACCCGGAGGTTTTTGCCTCACGGCTGATGCTTATCGGCGACAGATCGCCTACCTCAAGCTTGTCGATAGTGTCCGCGACTATCGCGATGCGGATACGGCAGCGCAGCGTCGGCTGTCTGTCGCAATCCGTTTGCAGCTCTATCAGGGCGATCTGGCGCCGGATCTGCAAGAGCAAATACTCGCCGTGTGGGAGGCGGTGCGGAAGCCTGCCGCCGTGCGGTCATCCGCCTTGATCGAGGATCGGGTGGATGCTGGTTTTGCCGGTCAGTTCGAGAGCTTTCTCGGCATAAGCATCAAGGACGAATTTCTAATCGCTTTACGCGCGTGCTGGGCCGCGTTGTGGACGACCAATGCGCGGCGGGCAATGACCCAACGCGACCTTTATCCCAGCGATACCGCGATGGCTGTACTCATTCAGCCTCTGGTCGCCGCGACCGCGTCAGGCGGCGGGTTGAGCGAGACCGCCGAGGGCAACATGCTTCTCAGCGCCACATGGGGTCTTGGCTCCACAATTGCTCAAGGCGAAGTCGTGCCGGATCGGATTGTTTTGAGCCGCCAGGCCTTTGTCCGCACCATAGAAAGCGGGCGCAAACATCACCGGGACACCTGTCTGCACGGCGCCAGCGCGATGCCGCAACGCGTACCGGAGGAGCTTGTGAGCGCGCCATGTCTCGGCGCTGGCCAGGCGACCACGCTTGGCCGCCTCATGCGCAAGGCCGAAGCGCTTTTGAAGACGCCGGTTGAAATCGAATGGGCGCTCGACGATTCCGGTTTCAAACTTTTGCAAGCGCGCCCGTTGCGGGTCGCGCCCGCGCATGTGCCAGATGAAATCTGGCTGAAGCATCCCGGCCTCAACGGCCATCCGGCCGGCGTCGGCTGGGGCTCGGGGCGCGCCGTCGTCGTCAACTGCGAGTGCGAACTCGCCCGCGTTGCGCCAGGTGACATTCTGATCACGCGCGTCGCCGGACCCGCGCTCAATCATATCCTGTCGCAGGTGGGCGGCGTCGTGGCCGAGCTTGGCGGCTCGACATCACATCTCGCCGCGCTTGGGCGCGAGCGTGGCATCCCGATGGTGCTTGGCGTACTCGACGCCACCCGGCGCATTCCAGACGGTGCGCAGGTTGCGGTCGACGGCGTTGCCGGCATCGTGCGATGGCTTGCATGACGAGCGCCCGCAAGCCGCGCATTTACGTCACCCAGCCGGTCGCCAACAGCGCGATTGAGCGTCTGCGCGAAGTGTCGACGGTCGCCGTCAATCCGGATGCAAGCCGCATCATTGGCCGCCGCGCGCTCATCGCGGCCGTGCGGCGCTGCGATATCCTGTTTTGCCTGCTGCACGACCAGATCGACGCCGGCATCATTTCCGCCAATCCCGCGCTGCGCCTCGTCGCGGCGCAGTCGATCACCCCTTCGAATATCGACGTTGAAGCGGCGACCGCGCGCGGCATTCCGGTGACCGTAGTGCCGGCGAGCACCACCGAGGCGACAGCCGACCTGGCGTTTGCGCTGCTGCTTGCCGTCGCCCGGCGCGTGGTCGAAAGCGACCGCATGGTGCGGGCGGGGAAGTTTCCCGGCGCCCAGTCGGGTCATCTGCTCGGTTCGTTCGTGTGGAACAAGACGCTCGGGCTTGTCGGTGGCGGCGGCCTGATCGGCAAGGCCGTAGCCCGCCGCGCGCACGGTTTCGGCATGCGTGTTCTCTACTATACGCCGCGGCGCAAATCGCCGGAGGAGGAACAGGCAGCCGGACTGACCTATGCGCCGCTCGACACGTTGCTCGCCGAATCCGATTTCGTCTCGATTCACTCGCCGTTGAACAAAGAGACCCGGCACCAGATCGGCGCGCGCGAACTGAAGCTGATGAAGCCGACCGCCTATTTGATCAATACGGCGCGCGGTCCGATCGTGGACGAGGCGGCCCTGACACGGGCACTGGCGCGCAAGCAGATTGCCGGCGCCGGTCTTGACGTGTTCGAGCACGAACCGAAAGTCGGCAAGGACCTGCGGGCGCTGAGCAACGTCGTGCTGGCGCCGCATATCGGCAGTGCCACGGCCGAAGTGCGTGAGGGCATGGCCAATAGCGTGGTCGACAATATTCTCGCTTTTCTCAGCGGCAAGCGGCCGCCGAATTGTGTCAACCCGCAGGTGCTGCCGTGACCCGGCCGCTGATTGCCGTCACCGACAGCGTTTTTCCCTCGCTTGAGCCGGCGATGGCCGCGCTTAGGCGGCTCGATCCGGAAATCCGTATCGCAAAAAGCGCAAGTGAGACCGACATACTCGACGTCGCACGCGACGCCGACGGCGTTCTCGTCACCTATGCCAAATTGCCCGGCGAGTTGTTGCGGCAGCTTCAGCGCTGCAAAGTGATCGGCCGCTTCGGGCTCGGCGTCGACAATATCGACATCAAGGCGGCGGCTGCACAAAACATCGTCGTCACCTATGTGCCCGACTATTGCCTGCGGGAAGTCTCCGACCATGCGATGGCGCTTGTGCTGGCGCTGGCGCGCAAGGTGCCGTTTTCCAATTCGCTCGTGCAGCAGGGCCGCTGGGAAATGCCGGCTGTCGTGCCGGTCCGCAGGCTCGAAGGCCAGATTTTAGGTCTCGTCGGCCTCGGCAACATCCCGCAGCGTGTCGTGCCGAAGGCGAAAGCGTTTGGCTTCAAGGTGATCGCACACGATCCTTTTATAGCGGCCGCGGTCGCACAAGAGCTCGGCGTGGAGCTGGTTAGCTTCGAGCGGCTCCTCGAAATCTCGGATTTCATCTCCGTGCACGCGCCGCTGACGTCGCAGACCCGCAGCTTGTTCAACGCCGATGCATTTAAGCGAATGAAGAAGGGCGCATACGTCGTCAACACGGCGCGCGGGCCGCTTGTCGACGAAGCGGCCTTGGCCGCCGCGCTCGATGCCGGTCATCTGGGCGGTGCCGCGCTCGACGTGGTTGCCGTCGAACCCTTGAGCAAGGATTCGCCGCTTCTCGGCCGTCCGAACGTGATCGTAACGCCGCACACCGCGTTCTATTCGGTTGAAGCGCTGGAGGAGCTGCAAACGAAATGTGCGACCGACGTTGCGCGGGTATTAAGCGGTGAAAAGCCAATTTATCCCGTCGGCGTGTAAACCGGCGAGTGCAGGAAAGCAGGCGGCGTTCTGGAGCGAAGAAGCTGGCACGTCAATCGGAAGCCGGCGCGATTTTCAACTGAGGTCCGGCAACCCCGGAGGAAACATATGAAAAGCAGCAGCGATCGGATTTTGACTACGCACACGGGCAGCCTGCCTCGGTCGAAGGCGCTATCGGCGCTGCTCGTTAAACGCGAGCAGCACAAGACCTATGATGCGGGTGCGCTCCAGGCCGAAATCGAACGTAACCTCGACCTCGTCGTCAAGCGTCAGCAAGAGTGTGGCGGTCGACGTCGGCAACGACGGAGAAACGCCGCGAGTCGGATTTTCAACGTACACGACCGAACGCATGAGCGGTTTCGGGGGAGAATCGCGCCGTAAGCCGACCCTCGATACGATCAAGTTTCCCGGCTTCGCCGACTATATGGCGCGACAGATCGGTATTTCCGAAGAGCTTGCCAAGGTTTGGAATGCACCGCAGGCGGTAAGCAAACTCGGATACGATCCAACTTTGTCGGAAGCCAAAACGGAATCGGCGGCCTACAAGGCATCTTTGAAGCGGACCGGGACTAAGTTCACCGAGGACTTTATGACGGCAGCGTCGCCGGGCATCGTTTCGACAACGATGCTGCTCGCGCCCAACAACCCGGCATACAAGAACGATGCCGAATACGTCATGGGGATCGCAAACGAGCTCAAGAAGGAATACGAGTACATCGTCGGTGAAGGGTATATCTTGCAGCTGGATGCACCGGACCTCGCGATGGAACGGGTCATTATGTTCGGCGATCAGCCGCTGAAGAGTTTCCTTGACCGCGTGGCCCTTCATATTGATGCGATCAACGTCGCGGTCGCCAACATCCCGCCCGAGAAGGTCCGGCTCCACGTTTGTTGGGGCAACTGGAACGGTCCGCATCAGGACGATGTCGACATGATCGATCTGCTGCCGATCCTTTATAAAGCAAAGGTTGGCGCGCTTTCGATCCCGCTCGGCAATCCGCGTCACGAGCACGAGACGGAAGTGTTCAAGAAGCTGCCGCTGCCGAAGGACATGTTGCTTATCCCCGGCGTTATCGACGTAACGACCAATTATCTCGAGCATCCCGAAGTTGTCGCGAACCGGATCTGCGCGGCGGTTGCAGCCGTTGGAGCACGCGAACGGGTTATCGGCGGTACCGATTGCGGCTTCGGTACGTTCGCGAGCTATGAATTCATCGCCGAGGACGTCGTTTGGGCAAAGCTCAAGGCTCTATCGGATGGCGCAGCACTCGCGACCAAGCGGCTTTGGGGCAAGGCGTAGTCTTAGGCTGCGTTTCTGGTCCTCGGGTACGCGCGCAAGGGCAAGACACGCTCTGGTCTCAGGCATGGTTCGAACTGTGATGGTTCGCCATGGAGGCCACCGGTGAGCTGTTCGCTGAGCTCTCCCGCGCCAGTTCGGCTGCCTGGCGCAATGCTTCCATCATGCTGCGCTCGTCGGCAGCGCCGGTGCCGGCGAGGTCAAAGGCCGTGCCGTGATCGACGGACGTTCGGATCACCGGGAGACCGACGGTGATATTGACCCCGGCCTCAATGCCCAGGACTTTGATCGGAGCGTGTCCCTGGTCGTGATACATGGCAACGACCATGTCGAAATCGCCGCGACTCGCCCGGAAGAATAAAGTATCGGCAGGTAGCGGGCCCTCGACATCCCATCCTTTAGCCCGACATGCGGCAATGGCGGGCGCGATCTTCTCTGCTTCCTCGCCGCGGCCAAACAAACCATTTTCTCCGGCGTGCGGATTGATCCCACAAACACCGATCCGGCGGCGCTTGACACCGGCTCCTTCAAGGACGCTGTAACCTCGCGCGATTGTGCGTTCGACCAGCCCGGGTTCTATCCGTGCGATCGCGTCGATCAAGCCAATGTGCGTCGTGACATGGATCACCCGGAGATTGGGCGCCGTGAGCATCATCGAGACCTCATCGACTCCGGTCAGCGCCGCGAGCATTTCGGTGTGGCCTGGATAGAGATAGCCCCCGGCATGCAGGGCCTCTTTGTTCAGGGGAGCCGTGCAGATCGCGTCGATCTGACCGGCCATGGCGAGTTTCGTGGCTGTCTCGACGTAGCGGAATGCGGCTGCGCCCGCGATCGGGGAGAGCCTGCCCCAGGGCAGATGTGCCGGTATCAGGCCTAGATCGATACAGTCGACGACACCATTTTCGAACGTCGCCGCTTCAATTTCTTCTTGCGGCAAAACTCGCACAGTCAGCGAGCTCCCGACGATACGGCCGGCGGCCCGCAGCCTCTCCGCATCGCCGATCACCAGAGGGCGGCACCACCGGTAGATTTCGGCATGGCCAAGACTCTTCATAATGACTTCGGCGCCGATGCCGGCGGCATCGCCCATGGTGATCGCGATCAGAGGACGGTAGGTCATACCGGCACTTTCCGCTGAAGCGCCGGCGTGAAGGTGGCTGAGCCGCATTCATGAAGGACGCGCCGGCAGTTCAGCATCGTCCAGACCTCGCCGAACGCGCCCGCTTTGGTGATGACGGGAAACGGATGTGGCCCGCCCGCAACCGACAGCGGAACACCGCGTTCGATTTCGGCGACAGGCCGCAATGTCGTTACTCCCATGCCCGTCAGCACGGCGCGGGCGGTTTCTCCGCCGGTCGCGAAGAGCCCGCCGATGCGCCAGGCGTGAGGTGCAACCAAATCGCCCAGCGCCGCGGAAAGCGCGCCTGCGTCGAGGTGCGACAGCGCGGTCTGAGGCGTCGACAGGAGGAGGACATCTTTGCCGGCGGCCAAGGCTGCAGCTAGACGGTCCGCGAGGGCGGCCGGGCGCACATTATTGTTGAGCATCGCTGCTTCAATCGCCAAGACAACGACGTCTTCCTTCGCGAGACGCTCGGCTTGACGACGGGACACGGATGACAAGGAGCCGACTACAAACAGCAGGGGACCTGCGGACAACATGGGTTGGGGCAGGGTAGGCTTCTGTCGCGATACATCGGCGGCGTCTAACAGATGTCCGATCAATCCTGCCGAGCCCGCCCAGACCGGATCGACGGCAATTTCCAGCGACGCTTGCGCCAGCGCAGCGAGATCCTCTTCTGTTTCCGCATCGCAGATCAACACATCAGCCTGTTCGGCGGCGTCGGTCATGGCAGCGCGTATGGAGTTAGCGCCGCCGCGGATCGTTTCGATCGGCAGGAGCTTGCTTTCAAGATCCGCGCGGCTCATCATGTCGAGCAAAGAAGCGCCGCCCGCGATCCCTTCGCGCTGCCAGAATTCGGTTTCTTCCAGTGGGATGCCGTTGAGATGTTGCCGGCCGTTCACCGTCGTGCGTCCGAGCGCCGGAAAGGCGGGAGCAAACACGGCGATTGTTCGCTCACCCGACGGCCGCGCGATCAAATGCCGGCGAGCATTCAGCAATGCGGCAATTTCCCGACCGACATGGCCCCGCAGCGTAGAATCGACTTTCTTGAACAGCAAACCGCCGCGCGCTTTCGCGTGAGTGCGGACAAAGCGGGCCGTTTCAGCCGCTGCCGCATCGCTGGTCAGTCGGCGCGTGTCGGCGTCGAATGCGATCGCTTCGGCCGTCCCGGGATCGCTGGTTTCGCCGAGCACGACCACGGTTTCTAGTCCTCGCTCGGCGCAGGCAACGGCGCTGTCGGTCGCGCCGGAAAGGTCGTCGGCGATAATCATCACCGAAAGCTTGCTGTCGCGCTGCCGGGACGCGTTAGTGGTGAAACCCATTCAAGTCTCCGCCGCGGCCGTCGTCGGATACAATCATGTGCAGCGAGGGAAGCCTTTGCGGGCGTGAGCAAGTTGGACCGGCCGTGCCGTCGGGTTCTTGGGTGAATCTATGTCGTGCCAGACACGCTCCACTTTTCTATCGGAACGCTTCCGTACAGTCCAACCGTGACTTTACGTTTCCTGGCGCGATGCGATTGCCATAAGACATTCGGACAATTGGCTATAATAGTGTTAGACTATCAAGTTTGGTCTCGACTGCCAACCACCTGCGATCCACGATGCTGCCGCAGTGAGCATCTGAAAGTGCCGCGTGACATCCGGGGCCTAAGCTAGGCTATCGCTGGGAGGATATGCTTGTGAAGTGCAGAATCATGCTGATCGTTGCTTTCACTCTGAGCGGAACGATGGTCGCACGCGCGCAAACCCCGGAGGGACGGCAAGCGTGTATGAACGACGCTTTTCAGTTCTGCCAAGACGCCATCCCCGACCGTGAACGCGTTTTTAGCTGCCTCGTCGCCCATAAGAGCGTCATTTCCGCGGCTTGCCACACGGTTATGGCTCCCTCCCTGCCTGTGGATCAGCCACCTTTGAAAAAGCAGCGTCTTCAGGCGAAGACTGCAAAAGCCAAGCACGCTCCTGCTCAGACAAAGAGCGCAAAAAACAAAACGCCTGTCGCCAAGCAGAATTCCAAGACATCGTCTAAGCAGGCTGGCGGGCCCCTTAGTCTTGCACCCACCAAAGTTGGAATTCCCGCTTCGCGATAAAATTCGCAGCGTTGTGCGCCAATGCATGCCGGGATGCCGCGAAGTTTCCACGCGGCGCGTTCGCGAGACTCGTGAAGACCGTCAAATCGCCTCCGCGGTAATCGCGCGTCGGCTCAACGCCATCTCGATCACTTGGCGAAAATCGCCCGCGCTGAGGCTGAGAAAGTCGGTCGGCGTCCCGCGGAAAAAGCTCTCAACTGCCTCGCCGGCATCGGCAACGTTCAAGCCGCGCAGCGACGCCTCGAGATCGAACACGACGCGGGGCGGGGTTATGAAAAAATCTCCGGTGATGAGCGCTTCGCGTATGCGATCGCGATGCGCTCCTTCGAGGCGAATATCGGCACGCACGCTGCCGCCGCGGCTGGTCAGCGTAGCGCTGACCAGGGCATCGTCCGCCGGCGGCGCATCCAGCATCGTGACATAGCCGTCGGTTCCGATTTCCTCGCGGAATACGCGCTCCGCCAATTCCTCCTCGTAGTCCGTGATTCGACCCCATGTCGGCGCAATGCCGAGGCCTTCGGCAAATCCGGCGACGAGTCCTTGATGAATGGTGTCGAGATCGGGTAGAGCGCCGCCCAACACTTCACGCATCGTGATGATGCGTTGCGCGGCCGAATCGATCGCCCGCTTGGCGAGCTTCTCCGCCGGCACATTAAGGCAGGCGAGCATCTTAGCCGGGTCGAAGTCGATCAGCAGAGTGCCTTGGTAAAAAATGAGATTGCCGTCGAAGAAGCCGCCGGTGCCGCTGATCTTGCGGCCGTCGACTTCGATATCGTTGCGCGGCCGATAGTGCGCGGGCACGCCGAGTTTCCGGAGACCGAGCGCAGCCGCTTCGCAAATGCGCCGGGTCACCTCGGCAAGGTCCAGGACGCCCAAGGTCGCGCGATCGAAGACCAATTCCCAGCCGATTTGACCTTCGTCGAAATAAAGCCCGCCGCCGCCGGTAATCCGCCGCACGGTTTCGATGCCGTGCGCCTTGCAATAGTCGAGCTTGAGCTCGTGACTGAGATATTGATGGATGCCGATAAGGGCTGAGGGGCGAAAACGCAGGAAGCGGATCGTGTCGGGAATCTTTTCTTCCCGGCGCGCCTCGATCAGCGCCTGATCGAAGGCGATATTGGCGCGTCCGCCGCGCAGCCCTGTAGCGATGACGCGGAATGGTTTGTCCGTGGCCGACATCTCGCTCTCCTTGTCTGCTTGTTTACCGGTTGCCTGCAGGTGTGCATGTGTCGCGCATGCCGGCATCGATCTGCCGGCGCGCTTTGCGAATATCGCTGCGGTTCAACTTGAACGGATAGGATGCGATATCGCGGGGAGGGGAGTCGCCATAGGGCCGATCGCAGGCGGACACGTCCTCAGCTTCCTTGCCAGGGCACCCGGATGTTCGAAATGCCGTACCGGCATCGATCACAGCGTCAATCTCGTCCTGCGGCAGGCCGAAATCTATCAACGCGCCGCTCTCATCGAAACGCATCCGCTCCAGCCGATGGTCGCGATAGTCGATCAAGTAGCGCGCAAGCTGAACGCGGCGCCACTGCGGCCGTGGCGCCGGCGGCAGATGGTCCATCAGCGAGCCGCGCTCGGGGAAGAACGCGAACATGTGGCTATGGCCGCCCAGAGTCGCGGATTTTCTGCACCTGCGTGAGCACGTCATGATCGCTTTCGCCCAAGCCGACGATCAGATGTGCGCCGAAACGCTCTGGTCCAAATATGTCCGCGGCGGCGTGCAGGATCTCCCAGTATTTGTCCCAGCTATGCGGCGACTGGACGCCGGAGCCGCGCGTGCGGTCGAACACCTCGCGGTTACAGGCGTCGAGCGCGACGGTGAAGATGTCGGCGCCGAGGTCTTTCATCTCCTGCACGTCCAGCCGCGTCATCGTGGTCGGATTGGATAGAATGGAGACCGGCACGTGCCTGATCCGCTCGACCCATTTCTTCAGCACGATTCTGGTGTCCGCGTCGGAGCGCGGATGCGTGATCATGCTGATGCACATGCGATGGAAACGCCCGCCGTCGCCGCCGGAAGCGACGATGTCGATCACCTGATCGTAGGGCACCGCCGGCCAATCGACGCGGATGAAGTTGCGGTCGGCGTAGTTGCGGTCCGCCTCGCGATGGCGCGCGAGACCGCAATAGGCGCAGTTGGCGCGGCAGCCTTCCGGGTATGTGAGCAGCAGATTGAGGCAGCGCGTGCAGCTCGTGCGATGCATATAGCCGCCCATCACCCCAAGCGTGATCGCCGCCGCCGTCGACATTTGCACATAGTCCGGCGAGCGCATGTTGGGCGTGAGGACATTGTAATTGGGCCGGTAGAGCCCCTCGGGCTGCACGTCCTTGGACTTTTACCCGCGCGCCATTGCGCGCGTCGGCCGGCACGGGCGAAGGTGCACGCGGCTGCATTGTATCCGCATCGTTGAAGGTCCGTTCCTTCTCGCCGAGGAAATCCGGTGCCGGACCGCGCGGCATTTCGAGACAGCTCATCGCGTCTTCTCCATCTGCAAGCAGCCTTTACGCCGCCCAATAATGCGGCGAAGCGATCCAGCCGTCGCTCAACGCGCGCGCGTCCGGCCGGGCACCGCCGGCGTAACACGCCAGCACTTCGCGCCGGCGACGCAGCGCGCGATTGAGCGCCGAGTCGAAAATGTCGCCGAGCTCTTCCTCGTAGCCCTCGATCGCGCCCGCGCAGTCGCCGAGAAAATCGGCGGCTGCGCGCCCCGCGAGCGTTCCCGATTGCACGGCCGAAGCGATGCCGGCGCCGGTGACCGGATTGGTAAGACCCGCCGCGTCGCCGGCCAGTAGAACGGCGATTCCGCCGAAGTGGCCGATCGAACGTATGCGCCCGCCCACCGGTATGGCGCCCCCGGTGAGCGCCCAGCTTCTGGTTCCGATCCGGCGCTCCCTTGCGAGCCTTTCGCACAGGGCGGTGAGTAGCGGTTTGAGAGTTCGTCGCGATTCGACGGCGACGCCGAGCCCGACATTGGCCACGGCCCCTTTGGGGAACAGCCAGGCATAGCCGCCGCGATAGTCCGCGCTGAGGAAAATGTCGGTTGCGTCGTGCGGCAGTATCAACGGCACCGTGACTTGCCGCGTATCGACGAGGTCGCGATTAATTTGTCCGACCGCGGCGCCGACCAGTGAGCGCGGACCGTCGGCGCCGATCAGAACGCGCGGGCGCAAGCGCGCGCCGAGCGATGTCGTCACCGTCCCGTCCGCATCGATAGACAAGACCGTTTCGCTGTAGCGGCATTCGGCGCCGCTGCGAGCCGCTTCCTGCGCCAACAGAACGATCGAACGCGTCGCGATCGATCATGAGACCTTGAAAATGGTCGGTGACTTGCGGCGGTTGCGCGCCGACAAAGGTCAACATTCGGCTGACTTTCTGCGCCGTCACAGTGCGCACCGCCCCAACGTCGTGCTCGATCAAGCGCGGCACGAATTCCGCGCATTGCACGGGCGAGCCGGCGGTCTTGCGTCGCTCCAGCGCAATGACGTTGAGGCCCGCGGCGGCCGCGACGGCGGCGGCGCGGCTGCCGGCCGGCCCGAGCCCAACCACAAGCACGTCTGGCGTTTCGATCGACATGCTACCTCTTACGCGGCGCAGGCGTGCCGGCCTCTCAAACCGTTCAGTGCGATGGAGCAGCAGGCGTGATCCTGTTCGATCGGACGACCGATCGCGCGGGCGAGCGCCACAATCCCTTCAGCCGGATAAGCGATGCCGTCGAAGCCGGCCATGACCGCATAGGCATCGGTCACGAGCTTGTGGCGACCGGGCGGACGGATGCAGCCAAGCTGGACCGGCGCATGTCGGATGCGGGTGCGTGCCGCAACGAAGACCGTCGCGACTTCGTCGGTCGAGATCGTCGCGAACGGCTTGTCCGCCGGCGCATAAATCGGTGTCACCACGACCAGTACGAGAGCGGCGACCGGATAGCGTGCCACGATATCGAGCGCGGCCTCCTCGCCGAGTAGCCGTCCATAATGAAGCCCGATCACGATATGCGGCACGATCTCCATCGAGGTTGCGGTCAGCGCCGCGAGCGTCGCTTCGAAATCGGCGACCGGACGATCGAGATGGTAGACGTCGCGTATCGTTTCCTGCGCGCCTATCACGTCCGTCATCGCCACATCGATGCCGGCGGCCTCCATCTGCTTGGCTCGGCGCTCGTCCAGCAGGGCCGAATGCGCGGCAATGCGCAGATAAGGAAATTCGCGCTTGAGCTTTCCGATGGTCGGATAGTACCGCTCGTACGGCACTTCGTTGCGCCGGTTGGATCCGCCGGAAAGCAGGAAGCCGCGCAGGTCTTTGAGCAAAATCAGATCGCGCACCTTGCGCTCGAGCTCGGCCGGGCTCGTGGCGGAAATCATCGGTTCGAGGATCTTGGCTTGGCAGTGATCGCAATTGAGCGCGCATGCGCCGCCGGTAATCGAGAAGGCCGGGAAACTTGCCTTGCCGCAGCCTTTCAATTCCTCGCTGGCGTAGGAGCGGAAGGTCGGAGTGAAAAAGCGCAGAACGCCAAGCGGTTGCTGGCCGGCGGTCGCCTCCAGCGATTCGACCAGCGCGCGGTCGAACGGCAGCTCGTCGAACGGTTCGATCTCCTTGAGCAGTTCGAACCAGGCCATCGTCTCCCCATTTGCTTTCGAGGTTAGTTTTTCATATTCACAAACTTATATATGTTTCTTGCGCGCGGCGCTAGTGCCTAACAGCGCCCGGTGCACAATGGAGTGGACCTCCGAATGAAAACACTGTGTGTCCTCCAGCACGTCGAAGCCGAATATCTCGGCCTGCTGGAGGATCATTTCGAAGGCCGCAATATCCGCTTCCGCTATTGCCGGCCGTTCGCGCCCGGCGTCGCGGTTCCGTCGAGCACCGAAGACCTCGATGGCCTCATTTTACTAGGCGCCGGGCCAAAAGGGATTGTCAGCGGGAATTTAATCCCGAGTCTCGGCGCGGAACTGCGTCTGACCAAAGACTTTCTCGATCACGGATTGCCTGTCATCGGCATCGGTATCGGCGCTTGCATGCTCAGCAGCGCGGCGGGGGGCGGGGCAGAGGAGAAACCGCTTCGTATGACACTCGAAAATGCCCGCCGCGTACTTCCCGGCGCGCTCAACGGGCATTTGCCGCAAACTTTTCCGGTCGCCGTCTATATGCGCGATCGTCCCGCTTTACCGAGCGACGCCAAGGTCTTGGCTGTCGGCAGCGACGGCGAGCCGGTCATTTTCCAGATAGGCGACAACAGCTTCGGCTTTGTCGGTCATCCTGGCATCAAGTCGGCCATGATCGAGGATCTGATCATGGAATTCGACGAAGTGCCTGAAGGAACGCCGGAAATGCTTTCGCGGTTGCGCGCGGAGCAGGGGGATATCGCCGCCGCCTTGGCCGAAATGATGATCGGCTTGGTCGAGGTGACGGATTTGATGGGACCGTCGCGCTGACCCCGGTGCCGGAACACATTCAAATTTTTCTAATGACCCTATGGCATTCATTCACATTTTGGAATATGAATGGCAGACGGCCGTTTTCATTGATCCACCTCAATGAGCCCGCCCGCAATGAGCGCGAAGCGTACAAAAGTAATAAGCAGGGACGGCCCAAGGACCGGCGACAAGAATGGCCAAGAAGCTCATCATCATCATGGTCAATACCGACCCTCGCAACGGCGAGGAGCTCGGTGCGCCGTTCTTTCAGGCGACCGTCGCTGCGGCGATGGACTATGACGTCGAAGTCGTCTGCACCGCTACAGCCGGCCAGCTCATGAAGAAGGGCGTCGCCGAAAAGCTCGTGGTCAAGCCGGGATCGCCAAAGACCGTCTACGATTTCATCAAGGATGCGCACGGCGCCGGCGTGAAGTTCTATTGCTGTTCGCCCAACCTCGACCTCTTCGACATGACTGAAGCAGACCTTATCCCCGAATGCGAAGGCATCGTGGGCGGCGCAAAGGTGATCGAAGAGGTCATGGAAGACGATAATGCCAGGGTGCTGACCTACTGATGAGCGCGAATCTGGTCCACACGGCCGAACATAGCGACCTTATCGGCGATCCGGTGTCGCCGACGCCTGCCGTTCCTTACGAAAAGCTCG
This sequence comes from uncultured Alphaproteobacteria bacterium, assembly GCA_963845075.1. Classification (GTDB taxonomy): domain Bacteria; phylum Pseudomonadota; class Alphaproteobacteria; order Rhizobiales; family Xanthobacteraceae; genus BOG-931. Next base: position 111,307 of record CAWJRE010000040.1, read on the forward strand.
AAGAAGTCTTCGACGATATCCGCTCGCACGTTCTATACGACCACGAACTGCACGGCTGCCTCAACTGCGGCATTTGCACCGCGACCTGCCCGTCGGCGCACTACTACGACTACTCGCCGCGCGAGATTGTTCAGCTGCTTTGGACCGAGAATCTCGAAGGTATCTATGATGCAATGCAGGAAAAGATCTGGTCCTGTGCCCAATGCTATACCTGCGCCGCCCGTTGCCCATTCCAGAATTCTCCTGGCGGCCTTGTCATGATCATGCGCGAGGTCGCGATCAAGCACGGCATGCAATCGGCCAAGGACGTGCTGCGGCCGTTCTCGCGGGTGCTGCTCAAGGTGATCTCCACAGGTAACCAGCTCGCGCCCAATATGATCACGCGCGACGCCTTTCCCGATTGGGGTCCAAACGTCACGAAGGTCGATGCGCCGCTCAATATCCTGCGCAAAGCCATTCCGGTGCCGACCATGCACACCATGGACACGGCTTGGGAGGTGAACCTGAAGACCTCGGTAGAGCTTTACACCATCTGGGAAGCGACTGGCGTTCTCGATCAGTTGGAGATGGTCGACGAGAATCTGTTCGACGTCGTCAATGACGTGATGGACGAGAAGCGAGACGAATATAACGAGTGGCTCGAAGAACAAGAAGAGCAGGAACAAGACGCCGGCGAGTGATTTCCGCCCGGGTTCGCGATGGAGGAAGTCTTGGATAAATCCGACAAGAATTTGGATAAGTCCGACAAAAACCAGCCCGCCTTTACCGGCTTTGGCGCCGAGTGGCGTCCTTCCAACCTGACGCCGAGCGAGGCGCGGGCCGCTACTTCCTGGGTGGAGGCGAAAATCGACCGCCGCTCAATGCTGACCAACAAGGATCGCGTCGCGGACATCCGCGATGCCATGTGGCAGCTCGAGAAGGACGGCGAGATCCTCGTCCACCGGATCGACGAGCGGCACGAGCCGGTAGTGGCCCGTACTCTCTATGGCTGGGAGAAGCGCATCCCCACCACCAACTTGTGGCACCACAAGTCGTGCGGGCAGTGCGGCAACATCCCTGGTTATCCGTCCAGCGTGATGTGGCTGATGAACAAGCTCAACGTCCGCTATATCGACGAAACCGACCAGACCTCCTGCACGGCCTGGAACTATCATGGCTCCGGCATCGGCAACGTTGTCAGCCTCGCCGCCGTGTTCTTGCGTAACTTCCACCAGGCCTACATGTCGGCGAAGGCGCAAGGGCTGCCGGTCGGCACCTATTATCCGCTCGTGCATTGCGGCACCTCTTTCGGCAATTACAAGGAGATGCGCATCTTTCTTATGCACTCGGCCGAGCTGCGCGAGCAGGTGAAGAAAATCCTCGGCAAGCTCGGCCGTCTGGTCGACGGCAAGCTCCTGATCCCCGAAGAGGTAGTCCACTATTCGGAATGGCTGCACGTGATGCGCGACCGCATCAAGCAGCAACAGGTGATCGACGTCAGCAAGATCCGCGCGACCATTCATCCGGCCTGCCACGTCTACAAGATGGTGCCGGAGGACGTGATCTACGACGACACGGTGATGGACGGCAACCGCGTCGCCGTGTCCACTGGCCTGATGCAGACGCTGGGCGCCCAGGTGATCGACTATTCGACCTGGTACGATTGCTGCGGCTTCGGCTTCCGCCACATCATCGGCGAGCGTGAGTTCACCCGCTCGTTCGCCATCGATCGCAAGATCAAGGTGGCGGTGGAGGAAGCGAAGGCCGACGTGATGGTCGGTCACGACACCGGCTGCATCACCACGCTCGACAAGAACCAGTGGATCGGCAAGGCGGTGGACAAAGTCTACGCGCTGCCGATCCTGGCCGATTGCCAATTTGCCGCGCTCGCGCTCGGCGCCCATCCCTACAAGTTGGCGCAACTGCACTGGCATGCCTCGCCGTTCGAGGGACTGCTGGAGAAGCTCGGCATCGATTGGCAGAAAGCTAAGATCGAGTTCGAGCATTATCTCGACGAGGTCAAGGCCGGCCGCATCGAAACCCTCTATGATCCCAGGCGCGCAATCACTTCGGGCCCTGGCTACGTCAAGCCCAAGACCGTCGCCGCACTTCCGGGAGGCGCGCCATGAACCGGCCGGTCCTCATCGTCGGCGGTGGTCCGTCCGGGTTATCGGCCGCGCACGCGTTGGCTGCGGCGGGGCAGCGCGTCGTGCTGGTCGATAAAGCCGACCAACTCGGCGGCGCGCCGATCCTATCGGGCTACGCCAAGCTGGTGCCAAGCGGCGAGTGGGCCAAAGACGCGATCGGCGGCATGGTCACGCGGATCGAGAGCAATAGGCTCGTCGATGTCAGGAAGAATGCGACGGTCAAGAGCTTCGTCGGCGGCCCCGGCGATTTCCACGCGACGCTGTCCGACGGGACGCAGGTCGAGGCGGGTGCGGCGATCCTTTGCACGGGCTTCACGCACTTCGACTCGATCAACAAGCCAGAATGGGGCTTCGGCACTTATGCCGACGTCGTCACGACGACCCAGGTCGAGCAGATGTTCTCCTCCGGCAAGGGCGTGCGATGCCCGTCCGATGGGCGTGAGCCACAGCGCGTTGCCATTCTCCTCTGCGTCGGTTCGCGCGATCGCCAGATCGGCCGCGAATGGTGCTCGAAGATCTGCTGCACGGTCTCTTCGAACCTGGCGATGGAAATCCGCGAGGCGCTGCCGAATTGCAGCGTCTACATCTACTACATGGATATCCGCACCTTCGGTCTCTACGAAGGCCTCTATTATTGGGAGAGCCAGGAGAAGCATAAGGTCAAATACATCAAGGCGCGTATCGCGGAGGTGACGTCGGACGGCAAACGGTTGATCGTCAAGGGCGAGGACACGCTGGTGAAGCGGCCGATCACGATTCCCTTCGACATGGTGGTGCACGCCATCGGCATGGATCCGAACGTCGACAACATGACGCTGTCGGCGGTGTTTGACGTGAAGCTGGAGAAGCACGGCCACATCCAGAAGGCGTCGACCTATTCCAACATGTCGGCGACGTCGCGGCCCGGCGTGTTCGTCGCCGGCGCGGCGACGGGACCCGAGACCATCGACGACTCCATCGCTCAAGGCCAATCCGCCGCAATGGCGGCGCTGACGCTTGTCCGCAGCGCCCTGCTGGAGGCGGCCGAGTGATGTGGGCGATCGGCAGCCGTAAGGCCAAAGCGGCGCCCGTACCGGCGCGGCCGGTGCTCGATCTGTCCGGTCCGAAGCTGCGGCGGGCATTCGAGAACCTCGTGGAATCCGCCGAGGACACGGGCGGCGTCGAGCGTTATGTCGGCGCGCTGGCGCTCAAGGCCTCGCTGTTCGAGGAGGTGCTCGGCAAGGGCCAGGTTAGCGAGTTGACTGAGCCCGAATTCTACGATCTCGCCGCCTTCATCACGCCGGTGCGCCGACGCATCGGCGCTTGGCTCGGCTGCAACGGTTTTGCCGCCATGCGCGGCCGTTTGGTCACGCTGCTCCACGGCTGGGCCGATCTTGGTACCACCGATCAACGGCTCAACGCGTTTGTCGCCAGCTTTCCCTCAGACCGCGAGCACCGCTGGTCGCGCGATCTCGCCGCAGAGGTGCTGCATTTCACGGCGCCCGACCGCTATCCGCTGATGACGCGTTGGATGTGGGACGCCCGCGTCAACACCGGCGTGCTGCGCGAAATTTGGCACAGCGACAATAACGTCGACGCCGGCACCATCGCTGTGGGCGACAGCTTTGCCACCTTCGCGACGCTGCGCGAGGAATTGGAAGGGTTTCTTCAGGAGAACGGCGTGTTCCGTGACGTGGCGCTCTACACCGATCTGCTCTGCGCCCACATCTATGCCGCCTACATCAACGACAGGGGCGGCCAATATCTGCACGCGGATTTCTGCGGCGGCGCCAAGGCCGACGCGATGGCGCATACGCGCCGCCTCCTGGGACTTGACGCGGTCGATACCGAATCCGGCCGTACCCGCCTCAAGCTGATCGACGGCGAAGCCTACGTACTGGGCGAGCCGCGCCAGCTGAGCTCGTGAAGGAGCGACCATGCCGATTCACGAAAAATCGTTGATCCGCCCCGAGAACCTTGTCACGCACGAGCACTTGGAGATTGAAGGCGTCGACGTCTCCGGGCACTGGAGCACGTTCATCAACTCGCGCGCCGTGACGGACTACAACGAGCAGATGGAGGAAGAGATCGCCGCGCTGCCGGGCGGCGAGTTCATCCACCGTTGCTGGCAATGCGGCTCGTGCACCAATTCCTGCACGGTGAATGCCATCAATCCGGACTTCAACCCGCGCTATTGGATCTATCTGATCCGCATGGGTTTCGAAGAAGAGCTGCTGCGCGACAAGGATATCATCTGGCAATGTGTCTCGTGCAACAAGTGCACCTATGCCTGTCCGCGCGACGTCAATCCGGAGGGGGTGATGAAGGCGACCGCCCATTGGCTCGAGCTTAAGGGCCACACCGAGAAAAAGCCGTCGATGACCTTCGACGAAATCTTCTCTGACCAGGTCTTTGCCACCGGCAAGATCGAAGACGGTCTGGTGCTACGCGAGTTCTTCGCCCGCACCAAGCAGCCGCTGTTCCAGGACTGGCTCATCGCGATGGTTCGTGGCCTGGCGATGCGGTTGCCGGTCGGCTTGTTGGTGAAGCTCGGCCTAGCCACGCTGTTTCGTCCGCGCACGCGCGGCTGGGGACGCGCACGTGCAGCGATCGCCGAATATGTGGACGAGCGCAAGGCGGCCGATCGCCATGCCTTGGGCTTGGATGTGCAAGGAGCGGAGTGATGAGCGGCAACTATAAGAGTGTCGCCTACTATCCAGGCTGCGCGCTGGAAGGCACCGGCCACGCCTACAACCGCTCCACCAAGGAGCTTGGCAAGGCGCTCGGCCTCGAGCTGACCGAGCTCAAGAACTGGAATTGCTGCGGCGCCATGGAGGTTAAGAATATCGACCCCAAGCTGCAGACCTATCTCTCGGCGCGCAATCTCTCGATCGCGGAAGAAATGGGCTTCAGCACCGTCATGGCGCCCTGCAACGGCTGCTATCATAATCTGAAGAAGGCCGAATACGACCTCGCTAACGACAACGGTTCGCGCGAGGTCAATGAGCGTCTGTCTCAGAAGGCCGGACACAAGACCTATGAGGCCGGCAAGGTCGAGACCATCCACGCGCTCGACTGGATCAAGCAGGAGATCGGCGAAGAAGGCTTGAAGGCGCGCGTGAAAAACTCACTGAAGGGCCTCAAGGTCGCCAACTATTACGGCTGCATGTACACGCGGCCGCGTCACATCTTTCCGGAGAAGGACCGGGGACCCGGTTCGGAATCGACGGCAAAGCCGCATTTCATGGACGATCTCTTGGCGGCGGCCGGCGCCGAGAATGTCGACTATCCGCTCAAGACGGCGTGCTGCGGTGGCGCCCATACGCTTTCCGATAGCGATACGTCGACGAAGTTGGTGCTCAACCTTCTGACCACCGCGGAAGCGTGCGGTGCCGATGTCATTGCCACTGAATGCCCAACCTGCCATACCGGGCTCGAGATGCATCAGGTTCGCGCCGAGAAAGTCTTCGGCCGCAAGACCTCGGTAAAAATCCTCTACTTCACGCAGCTTCTCGGAATGGCGCTCGGCCTTTCGCCTCGCAAGGTCGGAGTTCATGAGAATTTTTCTGATTCCTCCGACTTGCTGCGCACAAAAGGCCTCGGCCGATGACGCAGGCTGCCGGCAAGCGCTTCGACGATTTGGCCGCACGTCTGGACGCATTTCTGGCGTCGCCGGACGCCGCTCTCGCGGCCGCCGCGCCGAACGTAGCCGACGAGCTTTTGGCTATCGGCGAGACGATCCTGGAGATCTGGCTTTCGGCGCATGGCAAGACACCGACGGCCCGGACGGTCGAAGGGTTTCGTTTGCTGGCGCTTCATCGCCAGGGCGCGCAGCGGGATGCGAGCTTCAACGCTTGTCGCGAGACCTGCCGCGAGCTTATCTATCACCGCAATCTTGTTTGCCTCGATTCCGTTCACCCCGACACAGCGCGGCGGCTGCGCCTCGCGGCGATGGTCGCAAGGCATCTGGCGCTGTTTATCGGCGGCAAGCTCGAAGTCGCGGGCCTCGGCGAATTTTGCTGCTCGTCGCGCCCGCTTCGCCAGCACGAGACAAACATCCAGCGTGGAATGGCCTGACTCGGTAAGGAGAATGAGATGCCCACCGTTCGCGGTTGCCAGCTACCCGACGAGCTTCTCTACGACGTCGGGAACAATATCTGGTACCGGGAAAATCCCGACGGCACGGTCACGCTTGGCATGACGGCCGTAGCCGCCGCCATGGCCGGCCAACTCGTGGCGTTTACGGCCAAGAAGGCAGGGCGCGCGGTTCAAGGGGGAAAGTCATGCGCCACGGTCGAGTCCGGCAAATGGGTCGGTCCGGCAAAGATCGCCTTCGATGCGGATGTCGTTGAAGTCAATGAGGCGCTGACGGGAACACCCAAGCTCGCGAATGATGACCCGTACGGTACAGGCTGGATGGTCAAGGTTCGGCCCAAAGACTGGGCGGCGGCCAAAGCAGCTCTCATCCCCGGCACCGCGGTTGCGGCCCCTTACGAAGCAAAAATGACCGCCGACAATTTTGCCGGCTGTGCATAACGCATGGACTGGGTTCCGGTGACCGAAGCTGCAGAGGTTAAAGCAACCGTGATGAGCCGCGGTCTCGGCGCACTCGCCGCGGCGCGACTTTATTTTCCCGGCGTGCTGGTGAGTTTGATCATCGCCGTTGCAGCTACCTTCCTGTCCGAGCACTACGGCGGCCCGGTCATGCTGTTCGCACTGTTGCTCGGCATGGCCTTCTATTTTCTCTCGCAGGAAGGGCCGTGCGTCGCCGGTATCGAGTTTGCTTCAAAACGCGTACTGCGCGTCGCTGTCGGGTTGCTCGGTGCGCAGATTACGATCTCCGAGATCATGAAGCTTGGGCCCACGCCGGTGATCATGGTAATCGCCGCGGTGACGCTGACCATCCTGTTCGGCGTCGTCGGCGCGCGTGTTGCCGGCATCAGCCGGCCGTTCGGCATCCTGACGGCCGGGGCGGTGGCGATCTGCGGTGCGTCCGCGGCGCTGGCGATTTCCTCGGTCTTACCCAAGGGCGAAAACCACGAACGCGACACGGTTTTCACGGTCATTGGCGTGACCGCGCTCAGCACGATCGCGATGATCGTCTATCCGCTGATCATCGCTCTTTTTCATCTCGATCATGCGGCCATCGGTGTGTTCCTCGGCGGCACCATCCACGACGTCGCCCAGGTTGTCGGCGCCGGCTTCAGCGTTTCCGATGAGACCGGCAACGTCGCCACGTTCACCAAGCTTTTGCGCGTGGCGATGCTCTTGCCTGTCGTGGTGACGCTGTCGTTTGTCTATCACGCGCACAACACCACCAAAGCCGGGCGGCAATTGCCGGGCTTCCTCGTCGTTTTTGCAGTGCTGGTAGTGGTCAACAGTCTGGGCATCATCCCGGCGCCGGTGCTCGCCGCGCTCAAGGGTATTTCTCGCTGGTGCCTCGTCACCGCAATCGCGGCGCTTGGAATGAAAACGTCGCTCAAGGCGATGGCGGAAGTGGGCGGGCGGGCGATCGGGCTGATCGTCGCCGAGACCGTGTTCCTCGCGGTTCTCGTGCTCTCGATTGTGCTGTGGAAATTCTGAGACGGCAGGATGCCGCCGCGGCCGCGGGCCGCAAAGGGAGGCAATGAAATGAGCAAAGACAGCAATAGCAAAAGCATGTCGATGATTGTCACCAAGGGCACGCTGGATTGGGCCTATCCGCCTTTCATCCTCGCGACCACGGCCGCCGCCATGGGTATCGACGTGACGATGTTCTTTACCTTCTACGGCTTGGGACTGTTGAAGAAGAAGCTCAACCTGAAAGTCTCGCCGCTCGGCAACGCTGCGATGGAGATGCCGATGCTCGGAATGCACATCGGCATGCCGAACATGGTCGCCGCGATACCCGGCGTCGATGCGGCGGCGACCGCCATGATGAAAAACCTGATCAAGAGAAAAGGCGTGGCTTCGATCGAAGAGCTGCGCACGCTGGCCGTGGAAGCCGACGTCAAGATGATCGCCTGCCAAATGACCATGGATCTCTTTGAATACAAGCTCGAGGACATGATCGAGGGGCCGGTCCTGGGCGGGGCGGCCACTTACATCGAGAATGCGACCAAGTGCGATATCAACTTGTTCATCTAAGCGAGAAGGAAAATGGCTGATCAGCTGCTGGACGCCAAAGGACTGAATTGCCCGCTGCCGATCCTGCGGGCGAAGAAGGCGCTCAAGGATGTCGCGATGGGCGGCACGCTCGAAGTGCTGGCGACCGATCCGGGTGCGGTCAAGGACTTCGAGGCGTTCTGCCGGGCGACCGGCAACGAACTGCTGGCCTCCAATGTCGAAGGCAAGGTCTATAGCTTCGTCATCAAGCGCCTGTCGTAGGGCGGGGCGCGGGGCGGCACGGCCGGGTCGATCTGGACCTCGCCGGCCACTCCGGGCCAGGTTGCATTTGTCGCGAACAGGTGCTTTATGCGACTGAATATCGACGCCCGAGCAACAACTTCCATGAGCCCGCGCCCCTTGCCTTCGTTGCGGAAAGATCATTTTGACATCGACGCAATGATGGAAAGTGCGCATGAGGCCAGCGGATTCCTCAAGGCCCTGGCCCATGAGGGACGGCTTTTGATCCTCTGCCTGCTGATCGACGGCGAAAAGTCAGTGGGCGAGATCGAGGATATGCTCAGCCTGCGTCAGCCGGCGATTTCTCAGCAGCTCGCCCGCTTGCGCGCTGACGGGTTGGTCGAGACCCGGCGCGAGGGCAAGAACATATTCTATTCCCTGGCGCGGTCCGAAGTCCGCGACGTCGTTGGCACGCTGCACCGCTCCTTCTGCGAAGCGCCGCGAGTCAAAGTGGCCGAGCGTCGTGCGCCCGCACGAGCCGCGGCGCGCGCGAAAGGCACGCGGTTCCGCGTGCGCTCTCGCAAAAAGCGCTCGTAGGCAAGGTAGCGATACTGCAGTTCTAGAGCTGTCGGAAAGTGGACCGTTGCCGGTCAGCAACGATGCCGATCGAATACTCATCGCTCTGCATGGCCAGATCCACAGAAGCGGCGGTCATCAGCCGAAACATCAACGATTCGCTTCAGCACGCGGCCTGCTCCGCGCACTCTGCGTTTTTCAATTCATGACATGCCCATGTCGATTGGTTTGTCGACAGGGCCACCGCTCTCGGCCCAATCCTTAAAGGCGCCCATATTAAAGACTTGGCTATAGCCCATGTCCTTGAGCACCTTACCGGCCAGCGCAGAGCGCCCGCCGGAAGCGCAGTAGACGATGATGGTCTGGGCCGTTTCGAACTTCTTGTCGTAGTAAGGAGAGAGAGCCGCTGGGAACTCCAACATGCCGCGTGAGTGATGGACGGCGCCGGCAACTTTGCCGCTCTTTTCGAGCTCCGGGGCATCGCGCACATCCACAACTAACGTATTGCTCTTCGCGATCATTTCGCGCGCCTCAGCGGGCGCGACCTCGGCACCGCGGCGTTGGCCGCGTCAATCAACTACTTGACGTTTGTTGCCATTTAAACTCCTCAAACCGAAAGCATCGCCTTTCGCGACCGCTTTTTGTCACTACACCAACTGCGCGCTAAATCGCAACGCAGTGATTCGGCTTAGCCTGTCCCATTTGCGATCGGAACCGGCGCTCACGCCGCCGGGCGCTTGATTTTGCCGATATCAAGAAGCCGCATCACCATCTTTTCGTAGTAAGGCTCCGTCGTGCCGGCGCGCACTTTGTGCAGGAAGTATTTCTCGAACGCCACCTTGGCCACATGAACCCAGCGGCCGCTCGACGCCCAATTGACGTTGCGCGGCGGATTTTGCGGCATGGCCACAAAGGCGACGCCGGAATTGCCGAAATCGGCAAGACAAATGGCGTTCCAGGTAGCCTCGTGGGTTGCCTCCTCGCCGCGAACGAGCTGGCCGATATTGAGCGCGGTCGCCGTGACCATGGATTCGATCATATAGCCGGTCTTTGGCACCCCGACCGGAAGCGGCGTTTGCTCGAGCGGGGCGATGGCGATGCAGACGCCGACGCCGAAGACGTTGCGGTATTTCGGATTGCGTTGGTGCTTGTCGACGACGATGAACCCGCGCGGATTGGCTAAGCCTTCTATGCCGCGGACCGCCGCAATGCCGCGGAAAGCCGGTATCATCATCGAGAACTTGAACGCTAACTCGTGCGCCTTTTTCGGCTTGCCGTCGTCGTCGACCTCGGTCACATGCATCTTGTCGGTATCGACCTTGTCGACCTTGGCATTGACGATCCATTTGATATGACGTTGCCGCATCTCCGACTCGAGCACGCCCTTGGTATCGCCGACACCGCCGACGCCGAGGTGGCCGATGTAGGGCTCAGCCGTCACGAAGGTCATAGGAACCTTGTCTCGGATGCGACGCTTGCGCAGATCGGCGTCCATGATCATCGCGAATTCGTAAGCTGGGCCGTAACACGAGGCTCCTTGCACGGCGCCGACCACGATTGGACCGGGATTTTTGCAAAACTCCTCCCATCGTGCGTTGGCGCCCGTGGCGTGGTCCACATCGCAGATGGAGTAACTGTTCTTTTCCGGGCCCAATCCTTCGATCTCATCGAAGGCGAGCTCGGGGCCCGTGGCGATCACCAGGTAGTCGTAGTCGAGGAACGTACCATCCCCCAGCTCGACGCGATTGCTGTCCGCGTGTACGCGCGCCGCCCCGGCAGCGCTGAAGGCAACGCCATGTTTCGGCAGCACCGAGGCGAGATCGATGGTGATGTCGTTCTTGGTACGCCATTTCACGGCCACCCAGGGATTGGATGGCGTGAATTGGAAAAACGGCTTGTTGGAAACAAGAGTGATGCGATCTTCCCTGCGGATCGCCTGCTTCAGGTCGTAGGCGCTTGAAACGCCGCCGATACCGCCGCCAAGGACGACGATGTGGGCCATATTTCCCTCCCTTGCATTTTGCAGTCGGTCCTCTTGACCGTGCGTTAATCGACTTAACTAGACCCGTCCACTTCGCGCGCTTTGATCCAGCGCAAAGACGGCGCCGAAACATAGCCCGACGCCACGATATCGTTTGCGAGCAGCGTTTAGATATCCCACTATGACAATATATTCTCATATGCATATGTATGAAAATATGAAGGATGGACATGTCCAGAATGCTGGCGGCGGCCGACGATGCGGGCGGTCCGTTGAACGCTTTGGCCAAGCGCACCCGCCTGGTCATCATCTGCCAGCTGACCAAGCTGAGGGGTCGGTGGGGGAACTCGTCGCGCCTTGCCGCGAGCGACGCGGCAGCCGGCCCATCTGGCCGGCGCAGCGTAGCAACGCGATCGTCAAGACGGATCGATGCGTCACATGTGGTGGTCGTTCTTGTCGTGCAACACGCCGGCCACGAGCAGAATGACCGTGGTATCGCCCAGATTCTTCCACCAGGATGACGGAGCTTCAGGCCGGCGCGTCGGATTCGTAGACAGTAATGTCGGTCGCTGGATCGATCGGATCATCCCACGGCCGCCGCTCCAACATCCGGCAGGTGTCGGCGTAACCCGCCTGCCAGCGGGCTTGTACCGCCGGGCGCGAAAAATCATAGTCTCTGGCGTTGGTCTCGCCTTCGATGGGCTGCGCATTGATCTCCACCAGATGCATGGTCGTCGTGCAGCTCCAGCCGGCAAGCTCCTTAACGCGCGGTGACCTCTTTTGCTCCTCCGGGAGCATATCGACCAGTTCGCGGATGATGCGCCGCATCCGATGAAGCTGCGCTTGCCGCATGATGTGGGTTTTGGAGCGGGTTCCAAACAAGATGTCCTTTTCGCGCATGAAAGCATGCGAAAGGGATTCGGGTCGCGGGCCGCGCGTATGCCAGATCTGTATAGCGAACACGACGGAGCTTCGCCGCGGTTCTTCGTCAAACACCACCTCAATCGGCGAATTTGAATAGACGCCGCCGTCCCAATAATATTCTCCGTCGATCAGCACTGCGGGAAAGCAGGGTGGCAGCGCACTCGAGCCGAGTACGTGCTCGAGACCGATTCTTTCTTTCTTATTGTCGAAATATCGCATTTGGCCGGTTTGCACGGTGGTCAACCCAAGCGTAAATCTCGTCTTGCCGGAGTTGATGAGATCGAAGTCGACAATTGCCGGCAACAGCTTCTTGAGGGGATCGACGAGATACATCGCCGCCTGCTCGATGCCGACGCGCGCATCGGCGCCCCAGGCGAGCGCAGGATTTACTTGGTAGAAGCCGGGCACTCCGACGAGGAGAGGCGCCAACTGACTCCACGGTTCCGGCACGCGGCTATCAAGCTGTGCCCAGAACTCCTCCAGCCGCTTAACCCGATCGACGACTTTATTCCCGGTGATAATGGCGCCATTGATGGCTCCAATCGACGTGCCGATCACCCAATCGGGCTCGATGCCCGCTTCATGAAGCGCCTGGTAGGCGCCGGCCTGATAGCTCCCCGGCGCCCCGCCACCTTGCATCACCAGTACCACCCGGCCTGGAAGGCTCGTCTCGTCTATTGGCTGCGGCGTCTGGTGCAAGACATCGGTCGAAGTCATCGGCGGGCCCATCATCGCTGTGATGCCGGGCTCCGTGTGGCGCGGAGCATTTGACCTAATTTATTCACGCGACATATTAATAGCAGATGACGCACCCGAGTTCGTAGCAATGCCTCAGGTTCCCGGGGAAGACGACACGACACGAGGGCCTAAGGGCTTAAGGCCGCGAGAACATCGGACACACGATGCCGTATGCCAAGCTGTCGCCAAGGGATCGAAGAACCCTGGCGTGAATGAGACAATTCCGAATGTTCTCTCTCGCTGAGCTAGAAAGCGTAGTTCCGCTCGTGCGCCAAAGCGTGCTGCCGACTCCGCAATATGCGTGGCCGTTGCTCAGGGAGCGGCTTGGCGTAGAGGTCGTGGTGAAGCACGAGAACCATACGCCAATCGGTTCCTTCAAGGTACGCGGCGGCGTTGTCTTTTTCGATCGCCTCAAGCGGCAGCGGCCTGAAGTTCGAGGCATCATTAGCGCGACCCGTGGAAATCACGGCCAGTCGCTGGCATTCGCCGGCGCGCGCGCCGGCGTTGCTGTGACCATCGTTGTGCCCCACGGCAACTCAATCGAGAAAAATGCCGCGATGCGATCATTCGGCGCCGAGTTGATTGAGCATGGCCGCGATTTCGACGACGCGCGCGAGCATGCGGTCCGGATCGCAGCCGAACGTGGTCTCGAATTTGCCCCCTCGTTCCATCGCGACCTCGTCCTTGGCGTTGCAACGTACGCGTACGAGCTATTCACCTCGATCGGCGATCTTGACACCGTCTACGTGCCGATCGGATTGGGATCCGGAATTTGCGGTGTGATTAGTGCGCGCGATGCGCTTGGGCACAGGGCCAGGATTGTGGGCGTCGTCGCCGAGGGAGCGAACACCTATTCCCGCTCCGTTGCAGCAGGTCGCATCGTGCCAACCAATTCTGCGGTCACCTTCGCGGATGGTATGGCCGTCCGCATGCCGGACGCAGCGGCCTTGGAAGTTATTCGGCGCGGCGCCGATCGAGTGGTGGAAGTTTCGGATGACGAAATCGCGGAAGCCATTCGGATTATTTACAGCGCCACGCATAACTGTGCAGAGGGTGCTGGAGCGGCGGCGCTCGCAGCACTCGTAAAAGAGCGCGAGCGGCTTCGCGGCGGATCGGCGGCAGTGATCCTAAGTGGCCACAATATCGATCGCGCATGGATGCAAACCGTGCTGGCGGGGGACACGCCGCAGGCTTAAATCGCGCTCCGCCGGCCTGGCGATGAGCCCGAAGGGCGACTAGATATCATACCAGCGATCTGATGCGGCGGCGAGGGCGAGATCCTTTGTTTAGTGTCGCGCAGAAAGACATTATCTTCGCGGCGGCACCGATGTCTCGCTGGTCGAAGTGAAGGAGGCGCTGGTTGTGTCTCATCCGGCGGTCAAGGAGGCTGCCGCGGTTGGCAGGTGCGATGCCGTGTAGGGCTAATGTGTGTTTGGCTTTATCAAGCTCGTAGCCGGCACGAAGAAACCCGTCGTTGCTGAAATCCTTTAAAAAGCAAATCTTTTCGAAAAAGCGCGCGACGGTTCGCCATGGCTACCGGCTCCTCGTACGAGCTGGCGCAAAGTGCTGGTGCGACTTCGAGGCTAGTTCGTGCACATCAACAATTTGTGTACGGCCACTTCCGCTTGCTGCACAGCATCTTAAATGCCGACGTCGAGAGAGTGTGTCGGAAAGGATTGATGAACGAAATACGGGATCCGAGCCGGGAAGAGTTTACCGAGGCGTCTTCGGACGCATCGTTTGGCGGCGGCTCCGAAGAGAATACCGGACGGCATATTCAAGTGCTCCTGATCGAGGACGATTGTGCCATTCGTGGGATGATCGAGAATTATCTCACCCAGCACGGCATCCGCGTCGTCTCGGCCGCAGATCGCAACAGTGCGACACGTCATCTCTCCGATGAGCCAAATCTGATTATCCTTGATTTGCAGCTTGGCAAGGACGATGGATTGGATCTGCTGCGTGCGATCAGATCGGCGTCTGCGCCGTCTCACGGATCCAAACGACGTCGCGGTGCCGCTGACAAAAGCGGAGTACGCGTTGTTGGTCGCGTTCCTCGATGCACCTCGGCGTCCGCTCAGCCGCGAACACCTGATGCAGGCCACGCGCATGCATGAGGATGTGTTCGATCGCAGTATTGACGTTCAGGTCTTGCGGCTCCGCCGCAAACTGGAAGCCGATCCCAGCATGCCGCGCCTGATCAAAACGGAGCGGGGGGTGGGCTATCTGCTCGATACCGCCGTCGAAACGATTTGAAACTTGGCTCGGCAGCGCCCGCGGACTCGATGTTCACGAGATTGGGCATTCGCTTGCCCGGCAACGCACTTTGTTGCAACGGTAACGCAACGAGCCCTGGTTGAAACCGCAGTGTAACAATGATGCGCCTTTGTAAGATTGGCCAGAAGCTTTGACTGCACCGGGCCTGAAAGCGCGCCGAAGCCTCTACATTCAGCCCTGCCGGATGTGTCATCGATGGCTTTCTTTCAATCGCAACACCGGTTGCTGATGCTTCGTCGGGGGGCCTTGCTCTCGCCGTGGGCCTGGAGCACGAGCGGCGCAGCGGCGTGTCTCTTCCTCGCGGTCGCGTTGAACGCCGGGATTTCGCGAGCGGTGCCTTGGCCTCTGCTGGACACCACAATCCTGCTGACGCAGGAACCGATTACGCCGATCCCGCCGGCGCCGGCGGCTGATCCGTCAAAGCTCGCGCTCGGTGAAGAGCTATTTCGCAGCCTCCTGCTTTCACGCGACCAGACGCGTTCTTGCCTGTCGTGTCATGATGTCGGAAGCAACGGCGCAGATAGCGTGCAACATGCCATTGGCGCAGACGGCAAGCCGCTGGTGTTCAACACACCCACTGTTTTTAATGCAGCTCTGAATTTTCGGCTCAACTGGGCGGGCGACAAACGTACGCTGGAATCTCAGATCGTCTGGGCGCTCAACAGCGCGCCCGGTCTCGGAAGCAACATGCCAGAGATACTCGCGCGCTTGAACGCCGATGCGGAGATGGTTGGCCGGTTTGTCGCCGCCTACGGGCGCAATCCGGACCAACCAAGCTTGGTGGACGCACTTGCCATCTACGAACGTTCGCTCGTGACGCCTGACAGCCGCTTCGACCGCTGGCTCAAAGGCGACAAGGCCGCGCTCTCCGCCAAAGAGTTGGACGGCTACGCCTTATTCAAGTCCTTCGGCTGTGTCTCCTGCCATCAGGGCGTGAATGTCGGCGCCAATTTGTTCCAGCGTCACGGTATCTTTCACCCCCTGGCGTCGGCCGAGCCAAAGGTGCTGCGGGTGCCAAGCCTGCGCAACGTTGCAACCACTCCGCCTTATTTTCACGACGGCAGTGCGCCCACGCTGAGCGAGGCCGTCCGGCGAATGGCCAAGGCACAGCTCGATCAATCGTTGTCCGAGCAGGAGATCGACGCGATCGTTGCCTTTCTCAATTCGCTGACTGGAAACTATCGCGGCGCCTCGGTGAAAGCAGCCCCGCCATGAGAACGATATCCGTGATAGCCGGCGTGGCTCTGCTTGCCTTGATCTTGACGTGGCTGTCGCTCCGCGCCGTAAACAGCAATGCCGAAACGTTCGACAGAGAGCGCTCACAGAGCTTGATCGGTTTGCCGAGGACGAGGGCGTTCTGCGCGGCGATCTGCTTGCGGCCCGCGCCGGGCTGTTGCGGAATTATGATCCCTTGGTACAACAAATCGATGCAATCCAGATCTCGCTCGAGCGCCTGCGCGACATTACGATCGATGAGCCGCGATTGCACGCTGCTGTCGATCAGCTCACCAATGTTGTCCAGCGTCAAGAACAGACGATCGAGCAATTCAAGAGCAATAACGCTCTCGTGCAAAACTCGCTGACGCATTTCGCGCGTATCGGACGGTCGCTGGAACTTTCGGGCCGGACGACCGCGATTCCGCAGATCAGCGCGGCTGTTGCCGATATCCTCCATCTGACACTCGACACATCTCCAGACGTCGTTGGTGAAGCGCAAGATCTTCTCGACAGCGTCGCTGCCACAACGCCTCATGGCGATTCGGACCAAACCGAGGCGCTGTTCGCTCACGGCCGACTGTTGCTCCGTCTTCTGCCGCAAATGGATGCGGAACTAAAAGCGCTCAACGTCGGTGCCGAGGCGCAAAGTCGGGATGCGCTCCGCGCGCTCGTGCTCGATCGATGTCCAGAACGACTGCTCGGCATTACAGGTTCTTCCTGTATGCCGCATCGCTGTTGTTGACCGGCCTGCTGATCTATCTCGGCCTTCGCCTGCATGCGCGCGTCGGCGCAGCACGACGCCGCGCGGCTCTCGAGCGTGTCATCGCCACGATCTCGACCCGTTTCATCAATGCGGCGCCACGCGATACCGACGCCGGCATTGAACAGGCGCTGGCGGAAATGGCGCAATGCGTCGGCGCAGACCGCGCCTATTTCCTGCTGCGCGGCGATTGCGCTCGCACATATCTGTGGTGCAGGCCGGGCATCAGCGTGGTGCCGGGGTGGCCGGAACACGCGCCGGATCTCCGCAGTCAGTTTCGCGTGAATGCCGGACGCATCATTGAAATCGCGGACGTACGCCGGCTCCGGCCGGGACCTGGAAAAGAG
The DNA here is from genome assembly GCA_963845075.1 of uncultured Alphaproteobacteria bacterium. GTDB lineage: Bacteria > Pseudomonadota > Alphaproteobacteria > Rhizobiales > Xanthobacteraceae > BOG-931. The sequence continues at coordinate 128,557 of CAWJRE010000040.1, forward strand.
GCTTGTCTTGCCGCGGGGCTGCGCGGCTGGGCGCTGGCGTCGGGTCTGAGTTCACGCGGTTGCGTGTACCTCGGGTTCGATGCCGTCACTCATCCGTGTCCAGTCACGCACTCGGGCGGACTCGGCGTATTGCCGATGGCGCTTGATCTCCTCGTCAATGCCACGGAACGGCAGGCGACCGCATCGGAAAAGGCAGATCTTGAGGAGAGATTGCAACAGACCCGCCGCATGGAGACGGTGGGCGCTCTCGCGAGCGGCATCGCTCATAACTTTAACAACATCATAGCCGCAATCCTCGGCTATGTTGAAATGGCCGAAGCACATGTCGCGCAGGGCAGCCGCCACGCGCGGCACCTGGCGGAAATTCGCCGAGCCGGGGAGCGCGGGCGCGATGTTGTCGATCACCTCATGAGATTTGGCAGACGGCGCGGCGGACGCCGCCGCCCGCTGAACGTTCGCAGCCTGATGGCCGAATCCGAGTTGTTTCTGCGAGCATCCCTGCCGCGAGACATCGATCTTGTCTTTGAGAGAGTACCCGATGGTGCCAGCGTCGTGGCCGAGCCGGCACAACTTCAGCAGATCATCCTCAATCTTTGTTCGAATGCGGCGCAAGCCATGCAGGGGCACGGTTGTATCGATGTTGAAACGACGCACGTCGATTTAACTGAGCGGCGCGACCTGACGCACGGTGTGGTCAAGTCCGGCTGCTATGTCGTCATTGCGGTCACTGACACTGGTCCCGGCATCGATGACGCCGTTTTCGAAAGTTTATTTGACCCGTTCTTCACTACCAGAGCGACCGGTAACGGGCTTGGGTTGGCGACCGTTCGCGAGATCGTGCACGAGCACGGTGGTGCAATCAATGTGACCAGCGCCCCGGGTAAAGGCAGCCGCTTCGAGGTCTGGCTGCCTTGCGGAGCGTTGGGACGAGCCGGAACGCCCGGACGTACTGAAGAACCGTTTGGGCGGGGTCAGACAATTCTGTTGCTCAGCAATGGCCGCGAACAGTTGTTGCACGACGAGGAAATACTGGCGGCGCTCGGCTATGAGCCCGTTGGCTTTTTGCATAGCGAAGATGCTATCGCCGCCTGCGGTTCGACCCCGGCAAGATTTGATGGAATCCTGGTCGGGTGTTCACTGTCTGAAGAGAAGGCGAGACGGCTGCCTGCAGTTCTGCATGCCCTCGCGCCGAACCTGCCCATTTTGGTCGCCGCCGATCCTGCCGAGACATTTGATGTTGATGCGTTGGTGGCAGCCGGCGTTTCTGAGGTGGTGACCCGGCCAATCATCGCCGACGAGGTGGCCGCTGTATTGGCGCGCTGCCTGCAAGCAACGGCGGTTTGGAGCCCAAGGACTACGTTTGCGGTCGATGGCGAGACTACGGCGAGGATGCGCGTTTCCAGCGTCCTTTAATGACCCGTTGAGATGTGGAACCCGGGACAGGAAAAGCAGAGCGCACCTCGAGCTGGCGCTCATTAGAAAAAGTCTAAATTCGGCGAGAAAACAACCCGGTAGACACGTGTCGATTACATCTGAAACGCTTTTTCGCGACGCTGAAACGATCGTGTAGCTCCGAGCGCTCATTACCGACGGCGTAACATCGGAGAACTGAAATGACGAGCATAAGGTCTCTTGCGAAAGTAGGACGGGCAGCCGCCGCCGATTTGCAACCGGCCGCACAGGGCGAGGTCTTCGAGGGCCAAGTCTTCGAGGGCTAAGTCTTCGAGGGCCAAGTCTTCGAGGGCCAAGTCTTCGAGGGCCAAGTCTTCGAGGGCCAAGTCTTCGAGGGTCAAGTCTTCGAGGGCCAAGTCTTCGAGGGCCAAGTCTTGCTGCCGTCCCACGAATGCCATTCTGAGCAGAAGCTTCGCTCGAACGGCGCCGAGGACCATTTGCCAGCAGATCATCCGCCGACGGTGATTGCACGGTGTGAGACGCGCCAGGATGTTCAGTTGGCGATCCGCACCGCCCGCGCACATGGCCTCGCAATCTCTGTCTGCGGCGGCGATCCGGCTAGATTGGTCGCGTGCTCAAACGAGGGGGCATGGTTATCGATCTGTCGGCCATGCGTCACGTCGCAGTCGATCCCGCCACCAGGGTTGCGATCGTCGCTGGCGGAGCAACGGTCAACGATGTCGTCGCCGCAGCGGCTGCGCACGGACTAACCCCCGTCACCGGCAATTACGGCGCCGCTAACCTGGCTGGCGTGACGCTCGCCGGCGGCTACGGGCCGCTGCTCGGACGTTATGGTCTTGCCGCCGACAATCTGCTCGAGGCCGAGATTGTTCTAAAGAACGGGCAGTATGTCGTTGCAAATTCCGGCCGAAACGCCGACCTGTTTTGGGCCTTGCGCGGCGGCGCCAGAGATTTCGGCGTAACGACCTCACTGCGTGTTCGACTTCATGCGCTGCCGTCGTTGCTGTCAGGTATGATCTTCTACGCTTGGTCCGACGCGGACCTGGTGTTCCGTGGCTATTCGGAAATCGCAACTTCGGCATCCGAGTGCCTGACCATCTCCGCCGGGATTGTGTCGAGAACGGACGGCAATCCGCTTCTGTTTGCTGCCCCAACATGGTGCGGCGAACCGGAGGAGGGCGAGCGGGTCCTTTCGGCCTTGCAGGCCTTCGGAACTCCCGTGGCCGCAAATGTCGGTCCCGTAAGCTATGGTGATCTGCTCGCAATGCATGACGATCATCTTGCCAGCGGCTCTATTTCGTCCAAACGCAGCCGTCGGCTGCCCAAACTGGATAGCCGCGCTATTTCGGCGATGATCGTTGCCGCGAATGCCAGGATGTCGCCGCTCTCTGCGATCGTGCTACACCACTTCGACGGCGCACCGACCCGTGTGCATTCTAAAGCCACCGCATTTGGACCGCGGCAAGAGCATTTCCTGCTTGAAGCCATTGCAGCCTGGCATCCGTCAGCCAACGACAATGCCGCCGGTCACAGGCTTTGGGTACAAAATGTCTCGGATTGCGCAGCGCCGAAGGCGCTGGTTGGCGATCGCGGAAATCAGCTTTGGTCTGGTCATCGCCTGGCTGCAAGGACGCATACCGACGACGGCGCTCGCCTGTCGGAGGTGAAGCAGACCTATGATCCGGAATACGCGCTTTCGGCACTGCCCCCTCGCCAATGGGGAGACGCGGTCCCAAGGCATGCCCCACCCGGATCGCAACGGCAGACTGAAAACCTGAGAGTGAAACGCCGGGATGATCGCAAGCGAGGCCCGCAACGGCCTTTCTTGAGAGTGCCCGAAGCCCCAGATTCGACTATAAGGTCCGTGAAGCCATGACGGCATCACGGTTACCCCGAGGTATGCGATGCAAGATCGGATCGAATTTGTCGAAACACTGTGGGCCGACTTCGCTACCCCGATCCGGACGGCGGAGGATTACATCAATTCGCTGCGCGGCCGCCGCATGAACGTGTTCTTCATGGGAGAGCGCGTGCCGGAACCGGTCGATCATCCAGTGATCCGGCCGTCTATCAATGCGATGGCGGAAACCTATCGGCTTGCGACCGAGCAGCCGGACCTCGCGACGGTGCATTCCGGCATCAGTGACCGCCGGATCAACCGCTTCCTCCACGTGCCGGTGAACCCGGGCGAATTGGTCGCTAAGCATGAGATGCAGCGCGAGCTTGGCCGCCGCACCGGCACCTGTTTTCAGCGCTGCGTCGGGCTTGACGCCATCGGCAGCTGCCATTCGGTGACGTTCGATATCGATGGCAAACACGGCGGCGAATATCACAAGCGCTTCCTTGCTTTTCTCGAGCGCGCGCAAGCGGCCAATGTCGTGATCGGCGGGGCAATGACCGATCCCAAGGGCGACCGCTCCAAGCCGCCCCACCAGCAGCGCGATGCCGATTTGTTTCTCCATGTGGTGCGGCGCGACGACAAAGGCATTTACGTCTCCGGCGCCAAGATGCACCAGACCGGCGCGGTCAATTCGCATTGGCTCATCTTCATGCCCACCATGCGGCTGACCGAAGCCGACCGCGATTGGGCGGTCGTCGGCGCGGTGCGCGTCGATGCGCCCGGGTTGACCTACATCGTCGGGCGGCAGACCAACGACACCCGCATCGTCGACGGCGGCGCCTTGGATGCCGGCAATGCGCAGTTCGCCGGCCAGGAATCGCTCATCGTCTTCGAAGAAGTCTTCGTGCCGCACGAGCATGTCTTCATGGACGGCGAGTGGGCCTATGCCTCTTCGCTGGTCGAGCGCTTCACGACCTATCATCGCTCGTCTTATGTCTGCAAAACGGGCCTCGGCGACGTTCTGATCGGGGCGGCGGCCTCGGCGGCCGAGCACAACGGCGTCGAGAGCGCCTCGCACATCAAGGACAAGCTCGTCGAGATGACCCATCTCAACGAGACGATCTATTCAAGCTGCATGGCCGGCGCGCATCAAGCGAAGCCCGCGGCGTCGGGCGCTTACATCAACGATGAAATGCTCTCCAACGTCGCCAAGCATAATGTCACGCGCTTCCCCTACGAGATCGCACGGCTGGCGCAAGACATCGCCGGCGGTCTCGTCGTCACCATGCCTTCCGAGAAGGATTTGCAGAACAACGAAATCGGACCGCTGATCCGCAAATTCCTGCAAGGCCGCGATGGCGTCGAGGTCGTCGATCGCATGCGCATCCTGCGCTTGATCGAGAACATGACGATCGGCCGCAACGCTGTCGGCTATCTGACCGAGAGCCTGCATGGCGCCGGCTCGCCGCAGGCGCAACGTATTCAGATCGCGCGCGGTATGAAGATCGAGGAAAACAAGGCCCGCGCGCGGGCGCTGGCCGGTATCGATCCTCGCGCCCGCTCCAAGTAAGCGCGAGCAAATTTAGGGAGCTTTGCAAGTCCCTACCGCCGTCCAAACAAAGCTATCTCGATTGCTTCGATGTGGCCGAGCATGGCTTGTGCGGCGCCATCCGCGTCCCGGTTTTCCAGCGCCGCGACCACGTTGGCGTGCTGCTCGCAGTAATGCAGCCGGCGGTTTTCCGAGAACGATTTGCGCTTGAGCTCGATCCAGGGATTGCGGCTGCGGATCACCTGGAGGATGCCGTGGATGCTGACCAACAGCTCATTGCGCGTGGCGGCAAAGAGCCGTTGATGAAATTGCGTGTCCCAATGCTCGAATTCATCCGTTTGCAGAGCTTGAGTGGCTTGCTGGTGCGCGTCCGCAATCGCTTGCAGATCGGAGAGGCTGGCATTCTTAGCGGCGATCGCCGCGGCCTGCGGTTCGACGATCAATCGCACCGCCATCAGGTCGGCAGGCGATACCCCGGTCACGCGCTGTATGATGGTTGCAAGTTCGCTGGTCGCGCCGTTGAGAAACGTGCCGCGGCCGATCTGACGCGCGACCGTTCCTTCGTTTGCGATCGCCTCGACCGCGCGTCGCACCGTGTTGCGCGCCACGCCATATTCCGCGGCCAAGTCGCGCTCGGCCGGAAGGCGGCCGCTGGAAGACCATTCGCCGGCGGCAATCCGGTCTCGCAGCGATCCCTCAATGTTGCGCGCAACAATCTTAGGCAAGGCCGTCACCCCTAAGTGGACCGGTTGTGAACCACTATCGCGCCGAAATTGTCCGCTGCCAACTGGAATTTTTGTGTTCTTACACAGAGCTTGCAATGAAACCCAAAAGATCGATAATCCGGATGGCCACAGAAATTGGCTCAAGATAAGAAAATTGGTTCACAAAGGGGAGCGAATGAAGGTCGCGACGGTTTCGATCGCCGGGGAGCGGCGCGTTGGGCAGATCACCTCGGATGGAAGTGCGCTGGCGCCATTCGATCTGCCGATTTCCGAGGCGCAGGACGGCATTCTTGCCCTGATCCGCCGGAACGGCGCGGGCTTGCCGCCGACGCTGTCGCCGGTTCCGCTCAATCAAGTAGCGATGGAAGCGCCCATTCCGCAGCCGCGGCGCAACATCTTTTGCGTCGGCAAGAATTATCACGAACACGCGCACGAATTCGCCCGCAGCGGCTTCGATACCAGCAGCGCCAAAGGTGCGGTGCCCGGCAGTCCGATCATTTTCTCCAAGGTGCCGGAAACGGTCGTGCCGAGCGGAAGCCCCGTGGTCATCGATCCCAAAGTGTCGCCGGCGGTCGACTACGAGGCGGAACTCGCTGTCATTATCGGCAAGGGTGGGCGCGGCATCAGTGCCAAGGACGCATTCGATCATGTCTGGGGCTACACCATCATTAACGACGTGACGGCGCGCGACCTGCAGGCACGCTATAGCCAGTGGCTGATCGGTAAATCCCAGGATACGTTTTGTCCGATGGGTCCGGTTGCGGTGACGCGCGAGGAGATCGACATCGCCGACACGCCGATCTCCTGCTACGTCAACGGCGAGCTGCGGCAGAGCTCGAATACCGGCTTGTTGATCTTCGACATTCCGACCATCATCGAGACCTTGTCCGCCGGCATCACCCTGCAGCCGGGTGATGTGATCGCCACCGGGACGCCCGCCGGCGTCGGCATCGGCTACGATCCGCCGAAGTATCTGAAAGCCGGCGACGTCGTGCGCATCGAGATCGGCGGAATCGGCGTTCTTGAGAATGAAGTCGTGGAGCGATCCTCATGACTTCCATTCACGTGCGCGGCATGACGATCGACTCGGAAGGCGAGGGGCCGCCGATCGTGATGCTGCACGGGCTCGGCGGCACCTCCAACAGTTTTCAGGCGATCATGCCCGCGCTGGCCGGCTTTCGCGCCATACGTCCCGATTTGCCGGGCGCCGGCCGCTCGCCGACGCCGGCGCAAAAGATCACTGTCGGATTGTTGGTGGAAGCAGTCGAGCATGCGACCAGCCATCTCGGCGTCAGCCGCGCGCATGTCGTCGGCCATTCCTTCGGCACTCTGATCGCTCAGCACATCGCCGCGCGTCATCCTGACCGGGTTGCAAGCCTGACCTTGTTCGGCCCGATCCTCGAACCGCAGGACGCTGCCCGTGAACGGCTGCGCGCGCGCGCCGCGACCGCGCGCCAGGAAGGCATGAGCGCGGTTGCTGATCAGCTGATCGGTTCGGCGATAGCGAGCGCGACTGCCAACGACAATCCCGTAGCGGTTGCGTTTGTGCGCGAGAGCCACATGCGCCAAGATGCGGAGGGTTTTGCGCGCTCCTGCGAAGCCCTGGGACAGGCGGAGAAGGCGGATCATCGGCTCATCGATTGCCCGACGCTGATCGTCACCGGCGATGAAGATGCCGTCGGTCCGCCCAGTATTGCGCGAGAGATCGCTGATAAGATCGGCGGCGCCAAGACCGTGATCCTCAATCGTTGCGGCCATTGGACGCCGGTCGAAAAATCAAAGGAGTGCGGCAAACTCCTGTCGGAATTCGTGCGTGGGATTCCGATCTGAAAAACACGCGCGGCGCTGTCCGGCGCCGCAAAGGAGGAAGCATCATGGCCTATGAGACAAACGGCTTGAACGGCAGCGCCGGGCCGATCCACTTCACCAACGTGCGAATTCTCGACGCCACCGGCGAATATTCTTACACCGGTGAAGTGGTCATTCAGGGCAACCGCATCAAACAGATTACGCGCGGCTCTTCCCGGCTCGGCTCTGCGACTGGGACGCACGGCGGCGGCACGGTCATCGATGGCATGGGCGCAACGCTTATGCCCGGCCTGATCGACGCGCATCTGCATCTGTCCTGGAACAACGCGCCCGGCATCGATCCCATCCAGATGATGGAGCCGGAAGAGCACATGCTCGTCACCATGGAGATGGCGAAGCTCGTGCTCGACGCCGGCTTTACGGCTGGGCGCGGCGCGGCGGCCGCCAAACCGCGGCTCGACGTCGTCGCCAAGCGCTTCATCAATGAAGGGCGCTTCCCCGGCCCGCGTTATCTGGCGGCGGGTCCGGAAATCACCACGGTCGGCGGCTTGGGCGACGCGGCGCCGTCGCATATTCCGCACGAAGGGCTCAATCTCGGTATCGTCGTCTCCGGCCCCGAAGAGGTGCGCCGCACGGTGCGTCAGCTCATCAAATACGGCGTCAACTCCATCAAGCTCAATCTCTCCGGCGAGGAGATCACCGGCATGGGCGCCGAGGAGACGCCGATGTCGGAAGAAGAAGTCGCGATGGCGGTGAAAGAAGCCAAGTGTCGTAACAAGGTTCTCGCAGCGCACGCCCGCTCCTCGGGCTCGGTCAAACAATGCGTCCGGCACGGCATCCAGAACATCTATCACGCTTCCTTCGCCGATGAAGAAGCGCTCGATATGCTGGAGGCAAACAAAGATCAGCATTTCGTCGCGCCCGGCATCGCCTGGCTGATCAACACCGCCCGCCATGCCGAGCCTTGGGGCATCAAGCCCGGATCGAAGGTCGCGATGCTCTACGAGCGCGAGCTCGAAATGTGCATCGAGACCATGAAGAAGATGCACCGGCGCGGGATCCGCGTCTGCATCGGCGGCGACTATGGCTTTGCCTGGACGCCGCAAGGCACCAACGCCAAAGACATCCAGACCTTCGTCGAAATGCTCGGCTTCACGCCCATGGAAGCGATCCAGGCGGCGACCAAATATGGCGGCGAGATCATGGGCATGGGCAACGAGCTCGGCATGATCAAGGAAGGCTACCTGGCGGATCTTCTGCTGGTTGACGGCGATCCCGTCGCCGACGTGCGGATCTTGCAGGACAAGTCCCGCATTCTCGCGATCATGAAGGACGGAAAATTTCACAAGGCGCCGAAGATGAATCAGCAGCGCCTGCGAATGACGGCATGAGCGTCATCGAGCAACCGGCACCGGCCTTGACCGGGCGGCAGGCTTGGGTCCTGGTTTGGGCCCTCGCCGCCGCCTTGGTCGCTTGGCTGTTCTTTGCCGTCTGGCCGAGCTGGCTGGATGCCATTCTCATTTCCAAAAAGGCGTTCATCAATTCGATCTTCAACGGCGTAACCCTGGCGGGACTTTATTTCTTGGTCGCCAGCGGATTCACGCTCGTGTTCGGGTTGATGCGCAATGTCAATCTGGCGCACGGCTCCCTTTATTTGCTGGGCGCCTATCTCGGCTACGAGGTTTCGCAGCGCACCGGCGTCTGGTTTCTCGGCGTGTTGGTTGGCTTCCTCGCGCTCGCCATCGTCGGCCTGTTGATGCAGATTTTCATCTTTCGCCGGCTCGAGGGTGATGAGTTACGGCAGACGCTCGTGACGCTTGGCATCTCCATCGTTGCCGCGGACTTGATGCTCGCGATCTGGACCGGCGTCACTTATCAGATCGGCGTCCCGGCGTGGCTCGACGGCGCGATCAAGCTGCCAATCATCACGGCGGTGCGTGCCAACGGCACGGCCGTGATGATGACCTATCCGCTGTATCGCCTGATCGTTCTCGGCGTGGCGATCGTCATCGGCGTTGGCTTATGGCTGATGATGAACCGCACGCGCATCGGCACCATGATCCGTGCCGGCGTCGATGACCGGGCGATGCTGTCCGCATCCGGCGTCAATGTGCACGTCGTGTTCGCCATCGTGTTCGCGATTGGCGCGGGTCTGGCGGGTTTCGCCGGCGTGGTCGGCGGCACCGCGCTGTCAGTCGCGCCCGGCGAGGACGTGCGTTATCTGCTGGCGTCGCTGGTCGTCGTCATTGTCGGCGGCATGGGCTCGATTCCTGGAGCCGCAATCGGCGCTTTGCTGATCGGCCTGGCCGAGCAACTCGGGCTCGTCTACATGCCGACTTACGGCATCGTCCTCACCTTCATTATCATGGTGGCGACGCTGGCATTGCGGCCGCAGGGCATCATGGGCAGGGCACGCCCGGCGGCTGCGGCCATCCTTGCCCTCGATCGGCCCAACAAAGCGCTGGCGGTGCCGTCCGAGTTTGGCATCTGGCAGATCGTACTTGCCGTAGCGCTACTGCTCTATCCGCTGGTCGCGTCGGAATTCTTCCTTACCCAGATCGGCGCTTATTCGCTGATCTGGGGTCTGCTCGCGCTTTCGATGATGCTGCTGGCCGGCTATGGCGGCATGGTCAGTTTGGCGCAGATCACCAGTGCGGGTGTCGCTGCTTATACGATTGCGATCTTCGGAACCAATAACATCCACGTCCATGGCTTCGGCTGGCCCTGGTGGGTGCTGGTGCCCCTTGCGGTGCTCTTGGCCGCCACCGCTTCCGCCGTGATCGGCGCGATCTCGGTGCGCACCGAGGGCATCTACACCATCATGATCACGCTAGCGATCGCGGCTGCGTTCTTCTATTTCGCGCAGCAGAACTACACGTTGTTCAACGGCCATTCCGGCTATGCCGGAATTCCGACGCCCGAGGTCGCGGGCGTCAATTGGCGCGCTCCGGTTCCTTTCTATTATCTTTGTTTGTTCGTGGCGGCGGCCTGCTATGTCGCCGTGCTTTATTGTTCGCGCTCTACCTTCGGGCTGGCGCTGCAAGCCATCCGCGACAATGGGCGGCGTATGCGCGCGGTCGGCTTCGACATCACCGTGCATAAGGTGGCCGCCTATTTCTACTCGGGCATCATCGCCGGGCTCGCCGGCGTCCTACTGGTCTGGTTCAACGGTCGGGTGTCGCCGGGCACGATCGATGTCGGTCAGGCCATCGAAGTTCTGGTCATCGCGGTGATCGGCGGATTGCGGCATCCGATCGGGCCGTTCATCGGCGCGGTGTTCGTGATCCTGATCCAGACCTTCGCCATCGATATCGTTGGCGCCGAGCGTTTCAATACGCTGATCGGGCTCGTCTTTCTGGCGATCGTGTTCACGTCGCCGGATGGTCTTCTGGGCTTGTGGGGCAGAATAAGACCCTTACTGGCGCAGGAGTCCTTACGTTCCCGCCTACCGGCGGGAGCGGTGCTTCGCGCACAAACACAATCCACACAAGGGAGGATAGAATGACGTTACATCGGCGTATGCTTTTGGGCCTCGGCCTCGCGGCGGGACTAGCGATCCCGTCCATGGCCATGGCGGAAGACACCATCAAGGTCGGCGTTTTGGCCACCTTCGAGGGCGCGTTCACGGTGCTGGGCGAGGACAGCATGCGTGGCGCCGTCATGGCGGTCGATGATTTCGGCGGCAAGGTCGCCGGCAAGAAGATCGAGATCATCAAGGGCTCGTCGGATGGTTCGCCGGACAGCGCCGTGCGCGCCATACGCAAGCTGGTCGAGCAAGATGGCGCGAAGGTAATTGTCGGGCCGCTGTCTGGCGATGAAGGCCTTGCGGTCAAGGACTATCTCAAGACCAAGCCGGACGTTACCGTCGTCAACGGTACGTCGGCGGCGCAGGACACGACGCTACGCGACCCGGCTCCCAATTTCTTCCGCTTCTCCACCGACGGCGCGCAATGGATGGCCGGCCTGGGCGACTACGCCTACAACACCAAGGGCTATAAGCGCGTCGCGACTTTGGCTGAGGATTATTCGTTCCCGTACACGCAAGTGTTCGGCTTCATGGCGCCGTTCTGCAAAGCCGGCGGTCACGTCGTGAAGAAATTCTGGGTACCGATCGGCACCAAGGACTTCTCCTCGGTGATTGCCGCGATGCCCGATAATATCGACGCCATCTATGTCGTGCTCGGCGGCGCCAATTCGGTGAACTTCCTCACGCAGTATCAGCAGGCCGGCGGGCAAGCGCCGCTGGTCGGTGGCTCGGTCACGGTCGACCAGACGATCCTCGGATCCAAGGGCAAGATCCACGATGTTGTCATCGGTACGCCGTCCGCTGGCCCGATCGCCGACGACAACAAGGCGCCGGAATGGCAGAAGTTCGTTGCGTCCTACAAAAAGCAGCCGAATGCCTTCCCGTCGCCGTCGCTGTTTGCGCAAGGCTACTACATCAACATGACGGCGCTCCTGACCGGCCTGCAGAAGGTCAATGCCGACGTGTCGGATGGTGGCGGCAAGTTGCGCACGACGTTGGCAAGCCTGGTGCTCGACACGCCGACCGGCAAAGTCTCGTTGGACAAGAACCGCAACGCGATCGCCGACAACTTCCTGACGGAGGTGAGCAAGAACGCCGATGGCACGCTCTACAACAAGCTGATCAAGGTCATTCCGCAGGTGAACCAGACGCTGGGCATTCCCGAAGCGGATTTCCTCGCGCTTGGAAAAGCCAACCGCGACAATCCGAACTGCCCATAGCGGCTCGGTGCGAGAGACTGCTAGTGTCCGAAGTGTCCGTTGCCGCGCGTCTGCAAGAGTCCGGAGCGCATGCGCTCGAACTCGAAGACGTGGCACGGCACTTCGGCGCACTGGTAGCGCTTTCCGGCATCACCATGAAAATCGCCGCCAGCGAGCGGCGCGCGGTGATCGGCTCGAACGGTGCCGGCAAGACGACGCTGTTCAACGCCATCACCGGTGACTTCATGCCGACCGCGGGGCGTATCCGCTTTTTCAACGAAGACATCACCACGCTGCCGGTGCAAGAACGAATCCGCCGCGGACTGCGGCGGACCTACCAGATATCGCAGCTATTTGGCGGGCTCAGCGTTCGCGATTCCGTCTATCTCGCCTGCCGCGGCGTTTCCCGCGGCCGTTTTTCGCTCACGCGTCCGCGCGCCGACGACCGCACCATGATGCAGGCGGAATCGATCATTCACGCAGTGCACTTAGAGGCCATGCGCGAGCGGCTGGTGGCGACGTTGAGCCACGGTCAGCAGCGGCAGCTCGAAATTGCGCTGGCGCTTGCAGGAGCTCCGCGCTTCATTCTGTTCGACGAGCCCGCGGCCGGCCTATCGCCGACCGAGCGGCGCGATCTCGTCACCATCCTCAACGCCCTGCCGAAACATATCGGCTACATTATTATCGAGCACGATCTCGACGTGGCGCTGCGCGTCACCGAGTATGTCACGATGCTGCATAATGGCCGGATGTTCAAAGAAGGCACGCCCGAGGAAATCGAAGACGATCCGCAGGTGCAGGAAGTGTATCTCGGAGGTCGTCATGGCTGAGCCCCGCGATGCGCCGGCGCTGAAGATCGAGGACCTTCAGGTCTATTACGGCGAGAGCCACGCCATTCAGGGCGTATCGATGACAATCGACCACGGCGTGCTTGCCGTGGTGGGTCGAAACGGCATGGGAAAGAGCACGCTGTGCAACACCATTGCGGGCCTGAAGTCGGCGCGGTCCGGTAGCATCCACATTCGCGGTCGCGAGACATCGCGGCTTGAGCCGCACATTATCCATCGCCTCGGCGTCGGCTATGTGCCGCAGGGACGGCGCGTCTGGCCGAGCCTCTCGGTCGACGAGCATTTGCGCCTCGTCGCCACCGGCGGGCCGGATGCGCCGTGGACGGTGGAGCGCGTCTACGAGACTTTCCCGCGCCTTTATGAGCGGCGGACCAGCGGCGGCACGCAACTATCCGGCGGCGAGCAACAAATGCTCGCGATTGGCCGCGCGCTTCTCGGCAACCCGCACCTCCTGATCATGGACGAGCCGACGGAAGGGCTCGCGCCGGTGATCGTCGAGCAAGTCGAGGCCATGTTGGTAAAGCTCGCGCGCGAGGGCTCCATGGCGATCCTCGTGGTCGAGCAGAATATCGGCGTGGCGACCGCTATTTCCGATCACGTCGCCATCATGGTCAATGGCCGCATCAACAGGGTCATGGAGGCGCGGGTGCTCGCCGCCGACCGCGAGCTGCAGCAACGCCTGCTCGGCGTCGGCCGGCAGGAAGACGACGATCTGCCGCCGCAAGAGCCCGCAGTCGGCGAAAGCGTCGAAGCGCTGATGGCCGAAGTGTATCGCGTCGAGCGCGGTGAAGGGAGCAGCGCCGGCGCGCGCGCGCCGCTTGCTGAAGCGCCGGCGGCCAATCCGCTATTGCCGGAGCGCTGGAAGATGCCGGCGGCCAGCTTGCGGCAATCGATGGTGGAAGCCTCCCATCCGGAAGATGACAGCCGGCGCGTATTCGCCATTCCGTTCGCGGAGCGCATCGGACGCACCGCCATTATTGCAGGCACCTTCGACACCAAGGGACGCGAGCTCAAATTCGTCCGCGATCGCGTGAAAGCGCTCGGCATTCCGACCCGCACCGTGGATCTGTCAACGTCAGGCAAACCGTCCACGGCGGATGTGACGCCGCTGCAGGTGGCGAGCATGCATCCGGGCGGCACATCGGCGGTGTTTTCATCGGATCGTGGCCGCTCGGTCACCGCCATGGCGGAAGCGTTTGCGCGCTGGGTGGCGCGCGAACCGCGCATCGGCGGCGTCATCTCGGCTGGCGGTTCGGGCGGTACGACATTGGCGACTGCCGGCATGCGCGCGCTGCCGGTCGGCATTCCGAAGGTGATGGTTTCCACCGTCGCTGCCGGCGACGTGCGGGACTATGTCGGCGCGACCGACATTATCATGTTCCACTCGGTCGCCGACGTGCAGGGGCTCAATTCCATTACCGAGCAGGTGCTTGCCAACGCCGCGCATGCGCTCGCCGGCATGATCGCGCAGATGCCGAGCCGGGAGGCTTATGAGGCCAAGCGCAGGATGAGCCGGCCGGCGCTCGGCATCACCATGTTCGGTGTGACGACGCCGTGCGTGCAGGCGGTGACCAAACGGCTGGAGCCCGACTACGATTGTCTGGTGTTTCACGCCACCGGCGTCGGCGGCCGCGCCATGGAGGCGCTTGGCGATTCCGGCCTGCTCGCGGGCTTCTTGGATCTGACCACGACCGAGGTTGCCGATATGATGGTGGGCGGCATTCTCGCTGCCGATCGCGATCGGTTCGGCGCCGCCATTCGCACGGGCCTGCCCTATGTCGGCTCGACCGGCGCTTTGGACATGGTGAATTTCGGCCCGCGCGAGACCGTGCCCGCGCGGTTTGCCAACCGCCAATTTGTTATTCACAATCCGAACGTCACGCTCATGCGCACCACGCGTGATGAGAACCGCGCGATCGGCGAATGGATCGGTCAGCGATTGAATTTGATGGAAGGTCCGGTGCGCTTTTTGCTGCCCGAAGGTGGCGTGTCCATGCTCGACAGGCCCGGCGCGCCATTTCATGATCCCGAGGCGGATGCGGCGCTGTTCGAGGCGATCGAGAAGACCGTGCGTTCGGCCACGAGGCGCTCGGTCGAACGCGTGAAGGGAAATATCAACGATCCGTCGTTTTTCGAAGCGGTGGTCGAGGCTTTCCGTTCGATTTCGCCACCGCTGCGAAACACGGCATAGAGCATGATCCGGAAAAGTGGAAGCCGGTTTTCCGAAAGATCATGCTCGAGCAAAACGCTCTAGGACGCTGCGGCTGAAATGACAACACTGGAATCCAAATCGGGCGGCGGCGCGTCCGGCTGAATGAGTGGAGGCTGATATGAGTGCGAATACTTTGGGGGAAGTCTTGCTTTGGCTGATCGGCATTGCCATCGCCATTGTCATCCTCGTCTACATTCTGCGCTGGCTCTATCGCCGGTCCACGAAGGAAACAGCGTTCGTCCGCACCGGTTTCTTGGGGGAAAAGGTCGTCGTCAATGGCGGCGCCTTCGTCATTCCGGTGCTGCACGAGATCACGCCGGTCAACATGAATGTCATGCGCATCGAGGTGACGCGGCGTGACAATGGCGCACTCATCACCCGCAACCGCATGCGCGTCGACATTATCGCCGAATTCTTCGTGCGCGTCGGTGCGTCCGGGGGGGCCGTCGCCGCCGCGGCTCAGACGTTGGGCCGGCGCACGCTGCAGGAGGACGGCATCCGCAGCCTGATGGAGGGCAAGTTCGCTTCGGCCATGCGCATGGTGGCGGCACAAATGACACTCGAGGAGATGCACGAACAGCGCCGCGACTATGCCAACCTGGTGCGGGATCTCGCCTCCGAGGCGCTGGCCGCCAACGGCCTCGAACTGGAGGACGTCGCCATTGTCGATCTCGATCAGACCGGCTTGGAATATTTCGATCCGTCGAATGCGTTCGATGCCGAGGGCCTGACCCAACTGACGGAGTCGATCGAAACGCGGCGCAAGATGCGCAACGAGATTGAGCAGCGCACGCTGGTCGATATCCGCAATCAGAATCTGGAAGCGCAAAAGAAGGTCTTCGAGATCGATCGCGAGACCGAATACGCCCGGCTTGAGCAGGAGCGCGAAGTTGAATTCCGTCGCGCGGTGCAGCGCGCGGAGCTGATGAAGGAGCGGGCGCTCCGCGAGCAGGAGGCGGAGGAAGCCCAGCTTGCCTCGCGGCAGGCGGTCGAAACGGCGCGGCTTGTGCAGCAGCTCGCCATCACCCAGGAACGCATCCGCGGCGAAGAAGAGACGCAGCGGCGCGAAATCGCCCGCCGCCGCGCGCTCGACGAAGCCGAGCTCAAGATGCGAGAGCAGACCGAGCGCGAACAGATCAATCTCGACCTGCACCTGGAAACCGCGCGAATCGCCCGTGAGCGCGAGCAGCGCGAACACGAAATCGCCCGCCAGGAGGCGCTCGAGATTTTGGAGCTCGACCGGCAGATCGCACTTGCAGAGAAGACGCTCGCAGTGATCAAGGCGGAGGCGGAAAAGCGCCGCACCGAGATCGTCGAAAACCAGCTCACCGAGGCCGAGCGGATTGCGCAGGACCGGGCTCTCGATCAGATCCGGCTGGAACGCGAGCGGCATCTCGAGGGCCTGCAGATCGCCAAGCGCCAGGCCTTCGAGGAGGCGGAAATCGCCGCCGCCGAGGAAGTGGAACGCGCCCGCATCGCCACCGAGCGTGGCATCGAGGAGGCGCGCATCGCCAAGGATCGCGATGTGCGCACCTTGGCGACCGAGCGCGACAAGCTCGTCGAAATGGCGGAAATGAGCAAGGCGGTCGAACTCGCCAAGAAGGCCTCCGAGCGCTCCGCCGCGCTTGCCGCCGCCGAAGCCGTGCGGCTCAAAGTCATTCAGGCGGAGGAGCAGGTGATCACCGCCCGCGAGCGCGAAATCGCCGAGCGGCGCAAGCTCACCGAGATGATCGCCGCGCAGCGCGAGGCCGAGCGCGAGGCGCTCCATATCACCGCCAAGGCCGAAGCGGAGATGCGCGCCGCCCGAAGCTTTGCGGAAGCGCAGAAGATCGCGGCGGAAGCGGCAGCCGAAGCCGAGAAGATTCGTGCACTCGCGGCGGCCGAACGTTACGAGGTCGATGCGACAGGCGCCCGTCAGCTCAATGAGGCGGAGAATCTGTTGAGCGAAGCGGCGCGTGCCGGCCGTCTGCGCGAGAAGCTCTTGGAGCGTATCGAGGGCATTGTCCGCGAAAGCGTGCGCCCGCTCGAGAAAATCGAGGGCATCAAGATCCTCCACGTCGACGGCGTCAACGGCGGAAGTTCGGGCCGTAATGTCACCGACGAGGTCATCGACTCGGCGCTGCGCTATCGTGTACAGGCGCCGATGATCGATACGCTGATGAAAGAAATCGGCATCGAGGGCGGCAGTCTCGGCCGCATGACCGACGTATTGCGCGACGCCAAGGATATTTCGGCGCTCACCCGCGACAAAAAGGGCGCGAAGGAAAAGCCGGCGAAGCAAAGCGACGACGATCGCGACCGCGATCGCTGATCAATCGCAAGGGTCATGCGCGCCAACGCGCAGCAAAGCCTTACGCGGCGAATCGCGGCTCCGGTATTCCCTTGATACCGAGACCGTAGATCGCAAACAGACTGCCTCTGAGCCTCCCGTCGCCCGGAAAGCGCGGCAGCGGCGGTTTTGCCATCGAGGTGACGAAGAGAATATCCAGGTTCGGCCCGCCGAACATGACGCTGGTTATTTTCTTAACCGGCATGTCGATGATCCGATCGACGCGGCCACTCGGGTCGTACCGCACCAAGCGACCGTCGTAGACAAGCGCATTCCAGAGGCAGCCTTCAGCATCGACCGTCGAGCCGTCGGCTGCGCCGCCACGCGAGCGGTCGACGCTGACGAACGTGCGCCGGTTGGATACCTCACCAGTCGATTGGTCGTAATCGTAGGCCCAGATGTCGCCGGTCCACGTGTCGGCGAAGTAGAACGTGGCGCCATCCGGACTCCAACAGGGACCATTCGAGACGATGATCTTTTCGTCGAGCTTGTGGACTGAGAAGTCCGGATCCAGACGGTAAAGCGCCCCGTTCGGGCCTTCTTCCATCGTGTCCATGGAGCCGGCGACGAAGCGGCCGCGCTTGTCGACCTTTCCGTCGTTCAGCCTATTGTTGCGCTTGTCGGGTTCGGGATCGATGATGAGTTCGACATCGCCGCTTGTGAAATCGAGAAGATGAAAGCCGCGTGCCAAAGAGACCACAGCGCCGCTGCCGTCCTTGCGCAGCGCCATTGAGCCGATCTTCTGCGGCACATCCCAGCAGCGGATTTCGGTGCCGGCCGCCGTGGCGCGGAACACGCGTCCATCGAAACTGTCGATCCAATAGAGGCGTTCTTGCTCCACGTCCCAAAGCGGGCCTTCGCCCAGCGTGGTCTTGACGTCAACAATGACTTCGATGCGCATGATCTTCCTCGTCGATCTGTCCTTCCCTAGAAGGCGACCTTGTCGCCACCTTTAAGACTGAGAATTTCGCGCGCCTCGTCCGGTGTCGCGACCGACTTACCGAGCCCTTCGATGATCTTGCGGGCAAACATCACTTGCTCGGCGTTCGATTTTGCAAGCTTGCCCCGACCTGCCCACAGGCTGTCTTCGAGGCCGACGCGGATATTGGATCCCATGGCGGCGGCCTGTGCGGCGATCCGCAATTGGCTCGCGCCCGCGCCGAGCACCGACCAACGATAGCTATCGCCGAAGAGCCGATCGGCCGTGCGCTTCATGTGCGCGACGTCTTCGGCATGCGTGCCGATGCCGCCGAGAAGACCAAACACGGATTGGACGAAGAACGGCGGTTTGACGAGCTTGCGGTCGGCGAAATGCGCCAGATTGTAAAGATGTGCGATGTCGTAGCATTCGAATTCGAAACGGGTGCCGTTGTCGTAGCAAGTCGCGAGAATGAATTCGATGTCCTTGAAGCTGTTGCGAAAGACCAGGTCGCGCGTGGCCTCGAGATGCGCCTTCTCCCAATCGAACTTGAATTCCTTGTATTTGGGAAGGAGATGGTACAAGCCGAAATTGATCGAGCCCATGTTCAATGAAGCCACCTCGGGCTTGAAGGTCGCCGCCGGGCGAACCCGCTCTTCCACCCGCATATAAGGGCTGCCGCCGGTCGTAATGTTGATCGCGGCATTCGTGCCTTGTTTGATACGGGGCAGGAAACGGGCGAATGCTTCCGGCGTTTGATCGGGCTTGCCGTTTTGAGGATCGCGCGCGTGCAGATGCAGGATCGCGGCGCCCGCTTCAGCGGCCGCGATGGCTTCGGCCGCAATCTGATCCGGCGTGATCGGCAGATAGGGTGACATGGTCGGCGTGTGGATCGCGCCGGTAATCGCACACGTGATGATCACTTTGTCGGTGGCAGCCATCGAATCGGACCTCCTAGCTGTCCTCAATGTGCCGATATCGCGCGCCGCGCGACGCTTTTGCGCGGCAAGCGCCATCAGACGCCGGTCTCGCCATCTCTGACGCTCGACAAGTTGATTTGCCGGCAGCTTGGCGCGGCGCTCGCCCTCGATTTGAGCAAGCACCGGTCCGGCCCAGTCCACGCGCCGCTGCATCTGCTCAAACAGGTTGGCGTAGATGCCCTGGTAACGCTCGACATAGTCGCGCACACCTGCAGGCGCGTTGAGATCGATCGTCTCGAACGGGCCCATGAACGACCAGCGCAGCGCAAGGCCCTCGCGAATGCCGACGTCCACGTCTTCGACGCTGGCAAAGCCGTCAGCGACGAGACGAAAGGCCTCCTCGAGCAAGGCGCCCTGCATCCTGTTCATAACGAACCCGTCGAGCTCACGCTTCATGACGATCGGCGCTTGGCCGGCCGCGAGCAGAAAGGCACGCGCCCGCTCGACGGTCTCGGCTGCTGTCCACGGTGCCGGCACCACTTCCGCGGCTGGGATCAGATAGGGCGGATTGATCGGATGAATGACGAGACAGCGATGCCGATGCGCCAGATGCTCCGTGAAACTTGACGGCAGAATTGCTGAACTGGAACTGGCGAGCACTGCGCTTTGCGGCGCCAAGCGGTCGAGCTCGGAGAAGATCGCCCTCTTCACGTCGAGGCGCTCGGGCGCATTTTCCTGAACATGATCGGCATCGGCGAGCGCAGCCGCCAGCGTCTTCTCGGCGCGAAGGCGGGCCAGCAGAGCTTCGGGGCTGGCGCCGCCGAGCAGATCGTTCGCTGCGAGATCAGGCGTCACCGATGCGATGAAATCGATTGCCCGGTGCGGCGCTTCAGGGTTCTCGTCCCAGAGCGCAACGTCGTGTCCCGCCCGCGCGAAAGTGATTGCCCATGCTCTGCCGATGAATCCGCTACCAACGACTGCGACGCGCGCCATTCCCAATTTCCCTTACAGCGTTTCGACGTTGCCATCGACACTGATCGATTGCCCGGAGATGTTGATCCCCGCATCCGATAGCAAAAAAGCGATCATGGTGGCGACATCGTGCGGGCTGGTCATCCGCCGCAGCGAGATGCGATCGAGGTAGGTCTTCTCCATCGCCTCGTAACTGACGCCCAATTGCGCGGCGCGGTCGCGAATGACGCCGGTCATGCGCGGGCCTTCGATGATGCCCGGCAGGATGGCATTGACGCGGATGTTGGCCGGACCGAGTTCTTTGGCGAGACTTTGCGTGAAGCCGACGACGCCGAATTTCGCTGCGGAGTAGGGTGTGCGGAAGGCGTAGCCGTGCCGGCCCGCGGCCGATGACATATTGATAATGGAACCTCCGCCGGCGGCCTTGAGCATCGGCACCGCGCGCCGCGTGCACAAGAACTGGCCGGTCAGGTCGATGTCGATGCAGCGCCGCCATTCGGCCGGCTCGATATCCTCGACCGCTCCGGTCGGGCCTGCAATTCCGGCATTGTTGATGAGCGCATCGAGGCCGCCGAGCGTGGCCTGCACGGCGGCGAACATGCGGTCGACGTCGGCCTCGTTCGATACGTCGGCCTTGATCGCGCCCGCTCGCGGGTTGGCCTTGCTGAAGGAATGAAGCGTCGCGTCGTTGACATCGCAGACGAACACGCTCGCCTCATGGGCAAGCAACCGCTCGACGATTGCCAGGCCAATGCCGGCGGCGCCCGCCGTCACCAGCACCCGCCGGCCCGCTAAGCCCCCATCCAAACTCGTCGCCCGTGCTACGCCCGTCATCGTTTTGCTCATGTGTCAGGTTCGCCGTTCACGCAGTGCGATCACCGCCCCAAGAACCACAAGGCCATAGAGGATTGCCCGCGTCGCGTAGGGAAGATTGCTGCCGGCGAGCATGGTCTGCAGCGCGGTCAAGAGCAGCACGCCGCCGAGCATGCCGAGATATTGGCCGCGGCCGCCGGTGATGATCGTGCCGCCGACCACGACGACTGCGATTGACGGCAACAGATAGTCGTCGCCCATGCCGAGGCTTGCCTGGCCGGAAAAGCCCGTGAGCAATACGCCGACGAGACAAGAACAGAGCGCCGAGAGGACGTAGACCCAGATCAATGTTTGACCAACGGCGATCCCGGACAGCCGCGCGGCGCGCACGCCGTTGCCGATGCCATAGACGCGGCGGCCGAACGGCGTGCGCGACAGCAAAATCACAGCACCGATGATGAAAGCCGCGATGAAGAACACGACCGGCGTGACGCCGGCAATCTTTGCGGTCATGAACCATCGCAACAGCGGAGAAGAGAACCCGGCAGGAGTCCCTCCGGAATAGAGCAACGCCGCTCCCTGCAGCACGCCGTTTGCGGCTAGCGTCATGACGATGGGTGAAATTCCGAGCGCCACGATGCCGACGCCATTGATGAAGCCGACAATCGCGGCGATCGCGAACACGGCCGGCAACGCATAGATCAGCGCCTTGTCGGAACCTTGCACCATGCCGGCGAGCAGGATGCCGGAAAGGCCGATCATCCAAGGAACGCAGAGGTCGAGCCCGCCGGTGAGGATGACGGTGCCTTGTCCCAGCGCCAGAATGGCGAGGAAGCTCGACAGCACGATGAGCGAATTCCAGTAGCTCCAATGCAGAACGGCGCTGCCAAGCCAAAGTTCGGTGACCACGACGACAGCCACAAAACAAACGTACGAAGGCACGGCATAGCGCAATGCGTCTGCGTGCCGAGTCCAGAACGGCGGCGCTCCGTTGCGCTCGACCTTGGCGGCTTTCGCGAGGTGATCTCGCAGGCGCCGATCGCCACCGCCGATTTGGCGCGGGAGCGTGCCGGCGCGCCAAGCAGAAAAGCGCGCGGCCATAAGGCGTAGCTGCCGCGCAAGTTCGGAGTCGCCGCTCAGCGAGGCCGCCAGCACGGCCAGGATTAAAATGACGCCTTCAGCAATGGTCGAATAATAGGCTGAAACGTTGAGCACGAGCAGGACGTTGACGACGCTCATCAAAATGTAGGCGCCGAATACGGAGCCGGTCGGTCCTCCTCGGCCGCCGCCGAGCCGCGTTCCACCAAGAACAACCGCCGTGAAGATCGACAGCAGCATCGGATTGCCGATCAGCGGGTCGCCGGAGCCGGTCTGCGCGCTGATGAATACGCCGGCTAGCCCGTAGCAGCCTCCGGCGATTGTGTAGGTGAGGAACCGCGTGAGCTCGACGCGAACGCCGGCGGACCGCGCCGCCTCCGCATCGCTTCCGATTGCGTAAAGCGCCGCGCCGAAGCGGGTCGATTTCAGCCAGAGCCACAGCAGCAAGACGCACGCAATCAGCAGGATCGGCATCGGCAACAGGCTCGGGATTGCGTCGCCGAGGTAGAAGCTTCCGAGCTGGCTCGCGACGAAGCCTCCCGGCTTCTCCATCACCAACAGTGTGACACCTTGCGCAATGAACATGGTCGACAGCGTCACGACGATCGGCTGCAGGCCGAGAAAGGCGATGAAGAAGCCGTTGAAGACCCCCGCCGCCATGCCGACCCCGATGCCGGCCAGCGTCCACAGGACGATCGACTCGTGGGTCGACGCCGGATCCATGCTCGACGCGAGCACGACGTTGACCAGCGAGATCACCGCGCCGGCGGATAGATCGAAGCCGCCGGTCAGAATGACGATGGTCTCGCCGATAGCGGCGATCGCGAGCGTCGCCGCCCCGCTCGCCATGAAACTGATATCGAAGTAGGTCAGACGGCCGGCGCTGATCGCGTTGACGAGCGCGAATAACAACAGAAAAACAGCGATGGCCGTGAGCAGGCCGCGATGGCGCGCGAACACTATGGCGGCGTCCGGCCGCGCGCGCGCCGTGTGTTCGGAACGAAAGGCAGCCGAGACGCTCACGCGGCGATCCTTTTAGAATCGCCGCCAAGCGCGGCATGCATGATTTCGTTCTCCGTCAAAGCCGCGGCGCCGATCTCGGCAACGATCCTGCCGCCGTAGAGCACCAGAACGCGATCGCACAGGTGCACCAGTTCGGGAATCTCGGTTGAATGGAACAGGATCGAGCCGCCCGCTTCAGCGTAAGCGCGCATGAGAACATAAAGTTCGTGTTTGGTGCCGACATCGATACCGCGCGTGGGATCGAACAACAGCAAGATCCGGCTTTGCGCCAGCAGCCATTTGGCGAGCGCGATCTTTTGCTGATTGCCTCCGGAAAAGGATTTGACTGGCGTCCACAGTGCGCGGCGATCGACTTCGACGCGCCCGAACGCGCCGGCAACGGCGCTCACCTCGCGGCCGCCTTGCACGAGGCCAAAACGGCAGAAGCGCTCAATAATCGGCAACGAAACATTGTGTTTGCCGTCGAGCTCGACGAACAACGCCTCGGTCTTGCGATCCTCCGGCAGGAAGCCCATGCCGATGTTCGGGCGGAGCGCATCCGTGGGCGAGGCGATCGTCACCGGGCGTCCGTCGATGAGAATGTGGCCGGCATGGATGTCGGTCATGCCGAAACACGCGAGAAAGAGGTCGCGCTGTCCCATGCCTTGCAGGCCGGCGACGCCGAGGATTTCGCCGCGCTTGAGTGAAAACGTGGCCGCTTCCAACCGATGACCGGCGGCTAGGTCGCGGGCGCCCAAAACCTCGGGAGCGTCGGCCGGCCCAAGTTGCGGACGCGGCGGAAACGTTTGCGCAATGGATCGGCCGATGATCATTTCGATGATCTGCGTGTCGGTTAGTTCGCTCGCCGCTGCGGTCGCGATATGGCGGCCGTTGCGCAAGATCGTCACGTGATCGCAAAACGCCCGCACCTCGCGCATGCGATGCGAGATGAAGAGGATGGTGACGCCCTGTTGTTTGAGATGCGCGATGACCTCACCGAGCCAGTCGACGTCGCGGCCGGCGAGCGTCGAAGTCGGCTCGTCAAGCAGCAGAAGGCGTGGGCGACGGAACACCGCGCGCGCGATCTCGATCTTTTGCTGAACCGCGAGATCGAGTTCGCCGACTTCGCGCCACAGCTCGATGTCGAGACCGAGACTGTCGAAATGCTCGCGAACCGCGCGTTCGGCGGCGCCTCGCCTGATCATGCCGCTCCAGCCTTGCGGCCCGTACGGCAGAAGCATGTTGTCGAGCACGGTCAAATCCGGCGTCAGCGTCATTTCCTGAAACGCCGTCTGCACGCCGTGGCGATGCGCGACCCGCGGCGAACGCAGGCGTACCTCGTCGCCGAACACGCTGATTGTGCCGTGGTCGGGCTCGATGAGACCGGAAAGCAGTTTGACGATGGTCGATTTGCCGGCGCCGTTTTCGCCGAGCAGGGCATGCGCCGTGCCTTGCTCGATGGTGAAGCTCACGTCATCGACGGCGAGCGTTGCGCCGAACGATTTGCGCAGCGCGCGGATTGCGACGGCGCTATTGGCTGCTTCCGTCATGGCGGCTCTTCCGCAGGCGATGATGCCGAAACTCTCGCGACGAAACGCGCGTTTCGCCGCGAGAGTCGTCGCTTGCTCAGCTCTCAGGCTGACCCACCAAGGCGGCGGATAGACCGATCTCCGGCGTCTGCTCCGAGAAGATCGACGCGAACCATCCCGGGTTCGGCACGATCGAAGGTTTGAACGCGTTGCAGCCGGCCTTCATTTCCTGCCAAGTGCCTTCCTGGCACAATTTGATTGTGTCGTTTGTCACGAGCGGCAGCGGCAGGATCGTCGTCTTGGCTACGCTCTTGCCTTCCAACGCTTCCACTGCGAGCTTGAGCGCAAGACCGCCCGAATAAGGCGGCGACGCATAGGAGATACGTGGCGCGCCGAGCGGCATATAAGGCGAGGCCGCGCCTTCGACTTCCGTGCCGGCCGGCAGCATCTGAATGCGGCCGCCGTTCGAGCCTTCACCGGCGCAGGGCAGGAGCTGCGATGCCTTCTTGCCCGCTTCTAGCTGCATGGCGTTGGCCGTATAGCAGCCGACCTGCATCCACAGCCCGTCGATGTGATCCCAGTTCTGCGTCGCCAGGATTTTGGACATCTCGGTGCGTGCCACGGCCTGGCTCCACATGCCGACCGCTTCGGCAACGATCTTGATGCCGGGATGCTTGGCAAAGACTTCTTTCGCCGCCTTGGTGCGGAGCGTGTCCACCGACGTCCCGGGCACGCCGGTGATGACGACGATGTTGCCCTTGCCGCCGAGCTTGTCGACCAGCCATTCGGCCGTCTTGCGTCCGGCCTCTTCCTGATCGATGTGAACGTTGTAGGCGCACGGCTCGGTGATCTCGGCGTCGTAGGCGAAAATCTTTACGCCCTTATCGCAGGCGCTTTTCACAACCTGGTTCAAGGCCGTGGGTGAAATCGGAAATATGACTATCGCCTCGGCGCCGGCCTGTACCATTGCGTTGAGCTGCTGAATCTGCCGCTGCGCATTCGGGCCGGCGACCTGCACTTCCAGGTTCACCTTGTCGGCCATGCCCTTATACGCCGCCATGGCCTTGACCATATTGGCCGCCTCGGCCTGCCAATCGTTGCCGATATAACTCATGCTCAGAAAAATCTTGTGCTTCTGCGCGGCGTTGACTGTTGGCGCCGCCGCAATTCCTGCGGCCAGAGCGCCGGCGAGAAGCCACCGATGTCCTGCCTTCATCATTTCCTCCCTATTTCACGCGTTCGCCCCGATTGACTGGGGTCTATCTCGTGATCATAGATCATGAGATTTAGAGTACAAGCCCGATCGTTCGCGGCCGATAATGGCCGTGTCGGGTTGATGACCGGCCCGAGAACAAGGACGTGCGCTTATGATGGACGCGCCACTGAAGAAGCCGGAGCTGCGGGTGGCACCGCTGGCGCGCGACACGCTGCACGAGCGGGCCTATCGGCGAATTTGCGATCTGATCCTCGACGGAGAGATCGCACCCGGACAGGTAGTGACCATTCAGAATCTTGCGGAAGCGTTCGGCGTCAGCACGATGCCCGTGCGCGAAGCGCTCAAGCGTTTGACAGCGGCAGGCGCCATAAGCCTGGTGACCGGACGTTCCATGGGCATTCCGCGGCTCAGCCTCGAACGGCTTGCGGATTTGCGCCGCGTGCGTTTGTCGGTCGAAGGAATTGCGACGGAATGGGCGGCGGAACTGATGGAGCCGGGCGAGCTCGCGCGGTTGCGGCGGCAGTGCACGCTTCTCAGCCGCGCCGCCAAGCAGGAAAACGTCAAGGACTACCTGCGGGCCAACCGCGCCTTTCATTTCACCATTTACAACGCCGCGCGGTCGCCGACGCTTGTCGCGCTGATCGAAGCGCTGTGGCTTCAGATCGGGCCGTACTTAAATCTGCTGCGCGGATCGGGAAATTACATCGCATCCAACGCGACGCATCGTGCGATCCTCGAGGCGTTGGCCGCGCACGACGGAAAAGCGGCGGCAAAAGCCTTGCGCGCCGACATCAACGACGCCTACGCGATCCTCTCCAAGATGCTGCGCTGAAGTATCAGGCCGGGCGCGGCGCAAGCTGCGACATTCGTCCACGATCAGTCGGCCAGCCCAAGCAAAACGCCGCCATCGATGACGATTTGCGACCCGGTAACATAGCTCGATGCCGGCGACGCGAGAAATAATGCCAGGCCTTGGATCTCATCGGTGGATGCGAGCCGGTGCAGCGGCGAGAAGCGCGCAAAGGCCGCAACGGTTGCCGGGTCGCGCATGTGGCCGCCGGCGATGTTGGTCACGAAGGGTCCCGGTGCGATGGCGTTGACGAGAATATTGTACTTGGCCAACTCGAGCGCGGCCTGCCGCACCATATGGGCGGCGCCGGCTTTGGCCGGCATGTAAGGCATGCCGACAATAGCCTCGCCGCGTATCGCGGCCACGGAGGTGGTGACGATGATGCGGCCGCCTTTGGCATTCTTTTTCATGTGCGGGACGGCGGCTTTGATCGTGCCGAACATCGACGTCAGGTTCGTCTCCATGACAAGGTCCCAGCGCTCGTCCGAGACGTTCTCGAACGCCCCGTTGGAGTTTCGTTCTCCGTTCATGCCGAGGAAGCCTGGCGGTAAATCGATGCCGACATTCGCGAACACCACGTCCAGCCTGCCATAGTGGGCGGCCACCGCATCGATGCCGGCGCGCAGGCCAGGCCGATCGGTGACATCGAGGGTCTGCCCGCGGACGTCGCCACCCCGTTCCGCAAGCCGCCGCACGGCGGCTTCAAGCGAAGATGCGTCCCGGTCCATCAAAGTCACGCGTGCACCATTGTCGGCCATGACTTCTGCATAAGCCAGCCCGATGCCGCTCGCCGCGCCGGTTACGATCGTGACCAGTCCGCGCACGTCGAACAATTCTGCTGTTTTCATTATCTCCCCCCGATTTCTTTCAGCGCCATTTTGTGCGCCGTCTCTTGCCGACAAGACTACAAATAGCCCAAACGTCCGCCGATCCGCGCGCAAACTTGGATTGCTTGAACGCGATCGGCATCGTTACCAGCGCCAAGCGTAAAGTGGAAGGAGAAGGCGTTCGACGGCGCGCTGGCGTGAAACGGCGTCCGAATTGGTACGGTAGGAGCCTGGCGGGACACAATCCGACGCTGCCCAGTGCCGCGATCCGCTGACGGCATCGGGAGCGAACTAGGCGCTGATGGCGGCGCGTCTAGCGCGAGAGCAGGGCCCTGACCCCGCGGTCAGGGCTTGACATACATTATTCTAAAAGACCACCATGACGGTATTCGTTTGAAGGCATAGGCTGTCGAAAAGCAAAGGCCGCGCGCGGAGGCGCAGCGTGCCGGCGTCGAGCGCTGGAGGAACGCTTGACTGATCTTCATGCCGATTGTCGCTTTGGCGCCGACGCCGCCGCGCATGCACTGCCGGCGCACACGGTTTCCAGCTTTCAAGGTCAGGACGAGCCTAAGCGGACCCCGCCACGATGAACGCGGCGTATTCGTCGGTTCTGGTTCAGAATCTGAAAGTCACCCTGCTGGATCAGAAGCGGGGTGCCGCGCCTGCGAGCATGCTCGATTGCGCAGCGCACATGCTTTTCTGCTTCGACGAGCCCGAAGGGATGTACAGCGCGGCGTTGCGCTTCATGCTGGAGCGATTCCGCGCCAGTCGCGTCGACTTCGGATTTGGCAGCCCTGATAAGCCGGTCTACATCCCAAGTGCCGTCGAATTAGTCCCCGATCTTTCGATACCGCCATTCGAGGGCGCATTTCCCAACCAAATATGGCCGGTTCAGCAAGTGTGGCAGTCGCGCGGGCCGGTCTATCAAAGTCTCGAAAGTTGTCCCGGCATCGACAAATACTGGGCCGGCCTTGGCTCGAAATCCAAAATAGCGCGGCGCTTGGAGGTCGAGGACCAGGTCTTCGGTCTTATTTGCATCGACGATACCGATGCGGTCCGGGGTTGGGATGCTGCCGACCTCAGCTATTTCGATCAATTCATCACCGAGTTTTTTAGTCCGATCATCAGGGCGCAAGTCCGGCTCGAGAAGCCGTCGATATTGGCGCAACTCTCAATGGCGGAGATTTCGGTGGTGCGGTTGGCGGCGTGCGGCTTGACCTACAAGGAGGTCGCACGGCGGCTCGGAAAGTCTCCGAACACGGTCGACAATCAGCTCCGCAGTGCGCGCGCCAAGCTCAAAGTCCGCAATCAGGTGGAATTGGCCCAAGCCTGCTTGAAGT
Source organism: uncultured Alphaproteobacteria bacterium (assembly GCA_963845075.1). Classification (GTDB taxonomy): domain Bacteria; phylum Pseudomonadota; class Alphaproteobacteria; order Rhizobiales; family Xanthobacteraceae; genus BOG-931. The sequence goes on from CAWJRE010000040.1 coordinate 157,493, forward strand.
GGCTTTGAGAACGGCAGCCGCTCGAAAGCCCGGTCGGGCCCTTAGTGAATGTCCGTCATGGCGGCCGGCCGCCGCGGGCGCTAACGTTTGCCCTAAAAATGCGCGGAGTCGGACTGCGTCCGGCTGAAATCGAACGCGAATGTATTGGGGAGGGTGCGTTTGGCAGCCTACGATTACGTCGTGATCGGCGCCGGTTCGGCCGGATGCGCAATTGCTTCCCGGTTGTCGGAAAACCCAACCGTCAGCGTCTTGCTTTTGGAAGCCGGCGGCCCCGATCAAGACGAGCGGATTTTCGTTCCGCATCGCGCCTGGGAGCTTTGGACCACCGGATTTGACTGGGGCTACACGACCGTACCGCAACCAGCCGCGTTGAACCGGTCGGTATATTGGCCCCGCGGCAAGGTGCTGGGCGGATCAAGCTGCCTCAACGCCATGATCTATGTTCGCGGCGCGCCGGCGGACTACGATCATTGGGCCTATCTGGGCAATGTCGGATGGGACTACGCCGGCGTCCTGCCTTATTTCAAGAAATCGGAAGACCATTACGGCGGCGCGTCACGCTATCACGGCGTCGGCGGGCCGCTCACGATCTCGCGGAACACTAGCCCCAATCCGCTCACCGACGCTTTTATTGAGGGCGCTGTCCGCGCCGGCCATCCGATCAATCATGACTTTTCCGGACCCGAATTGGTCGGCGTCGGCTACACGGACACGACCGTTCGCGACGGCCGCAGATGCAGCGCCGCAGTCGCTTTTCTCGCGCCGGCGCATAATCGCCGCAACCTCACGGTCGAAACCGGAGCGCGCAGTCACCGGCTTCTCATTGAGAACGGGCGCTGCCGCGGCGTCGTCTACGAGCGTGACGGCAAAATCCATACCGTGCAGGCGATGAGCGAGGTAGTAGTCAGCGCCGGTGCTATCGGCTCGCCGCAGCTTCTGCTCCTCTCCGGCATCGGTCCCGCCGACGATCTGAAAAAGCTTGGCATCGCCGTGCAAGCGGACTTGCCCGGTGTCGGTCAAAACCTTCACGATCACCTGCTGACTTTCGTCATCCACGAAGCCAGCCGGGAAATTCCGGCGCCGAAGAACAACATCCTTGAGGCGCATCTGTTCGCCAAGAGCGATCCGCGCCTGCTCGTTCCCGATCACCAGCCGCTGTTCATGTGCAACGCGCCGCCGCTGCCGACGCTGGAAATCCCGGCCAATTCGTACGCGACGGCTCCCGGCATCATCCGGCCGGCCGCGCGCGGCGAGCTTAAGCTCACTGCTGCCGATCCCGCCGCGCCGCTTCACATTGATCCCCGCTATCTCAGCGAGCCGGCCGATCTCAACGCTCTCGTCCATTCGCTCGAAGTGGCGATCGAAATCATGGAGAGCGCGTCATTTGCCAAATGGCGCAAGCGCGCGGTCTGGCCGCAGGCCAAGACCCGCGCGGATCGCATTCAGTGGGTGCGGCAGACCTGCGAGACGTATCACCATCAAGCCGGCACCTGCAAAATGGGCATCGATGCGATGAGCGTCGTCGATCCGCAGCTTCGCGTCTACGGGATCGAAGGTCTGCGCGTCGCCGATGCGTCGATCATGCCGACAGTCGTGAGCGGCAACACCAACGGGCCGTCGATCATGATCGGCGAGAAGGCCGCCGATCTCATCCGCGAGCGCAGAGCGTTGGCGTTGGATGCCGCCTGATATTTGCAACAACACGCGATCAGCGGAGCGCATAGTGGATAAATATCAACTCATTATCGATGGGACAAAGGTCGCTACGAACGAGCATTTTGAGGTTCGCAATCCTTCAACCGGCGCAGTCGTCGGCTTGGCACCAATTGCAACAGCGGCCGATCTCGATCGCGCAATCTCGGCAGCGGGCACGGCGTTCGCCAAATGGTCGAAAATGCCCGACGCCGAGCGTCGCGCGCTGTGTCATGCCGCGGGAAAGAAAATCGGCGAACACGCCGAGGAACTGGCCCGGCTTCTGACCCAGGAGCAAGGCAAGCCGCTCAACGGCATGGGATCGCGGTTCGAGCTCGGCGGCGTGCAGGCCTGGACCCACCACACCGCCGACATCCCGATGCCGGTCAAGGTGCTCCAAAACAACAACGAGGGACGAATCGAACTCCACCGCAAGGCGATCGGCGTTGTCGGCTCGATCACGCCATGGAACTGGCCGCTGATCATCGCCACGTGGCACACCATTCCGGCCATCGCGGTCGGCAACACGGTGGTGAACAAGCCTTCGCCTTACACCCCATTGTCGACCTTGCGCATGGTGGAGATCATGAACGAGGTGCTGCCGCCGGGCGTGGTCAATTGCATCACCGGTCCCGACGCTTTGGGCGCGGCAATCTCGGCGCATCCAGGCATCGGCAAGATCGCCTTCACCGGTTCGGTCCGCACAGGAAAGAAAGTGATGGCCAGCGCCGCCGAAACCTTGAAGCGGTTGACGCTGGAGCTTGGCGGCAACGATGCCGGCATTGTCTTGCCGGATGCCGATCCCAAACAGATCGCCCAGGGCCTATTCTGGGGCGCTTTCATCAATAACGGCCAGACCTGCGCCGCGCTCAAGCGGCTCTACGTGCACGACAGCATCTTCGACGAGGTGTGCAGCGAAGTCACCGCCTTCGCCAAGACCATTCCGGTCGGCGACGGCCTTAACGAGAACAGCATTCTCGGCCCGGTCCAAAACCGCATGCAATTCGACAAGGTCGCGCGGTTGACCGAGGCTGCGAAGAAGGGTGGCGGCCGCTTGTTGCTTGGTGGCGAGGCACCTGAACAGGGGTTGTTCTTTCCGGTCACGCTTGTTGCCGATCTCGACAACGGCAATCCGCTGGTCGACGAAGAGCAGTTCGGCCCGGTTCTGCCGATCATCCGCTACTCCGATGTCGACGAGGCGATCGCGCGCGCTAATGACAATCCGCACGGCTTGGGCGGCTCTGTCTGGTCGAAAGACATACAGAAAGCCAAGGACATTGCGCTTCAGCTTCAATGCGGCACAGCGTGGATCAACAAGCATGGCCCAATCCAGCCGAACGCGCCGTTCGGCGGGGTCAAAAGCTCGGGTTTCGGTGTTGAGTTCGGAGAAGAGGGCTTGTTCGAGAACACGGATGTTCAGGTCGTGTGGTCGTGATCGAAAAGAGGAGCGCGACAACCGCTGAAACTGACACCAGAAAGCGCGGTAAAGAATTCGGTGCGCCGTGGGACAAGTTTTTGTGCGCGCGCAGTAAAAAACCTAGTCGAAGCGCCTTGTATGATGGAGTGGGGGCGGTGTGCGGATACGCCGATCGACGAGGTCAAAAGCGTGGGTTTCAGCGTTGAGCTTGGGGAAGAGGCTTTGGTCGAAAATCGGACATCGTGTGGACCTGATGTGCGAAGGGGATCGCCGTGCTCTTGCGGTCGTGTCGATGCTTGGAAACCGCCCGAGCATGTCCTTTCAGGCCTGAGAGTTTCCCGGATTTGTAATGGCGGTCGAATCTTGAGAGTCGATCGATGTCGCAACGATGCGATTTTGCTTTCGCGCGCAATCGCTTGATGTTATCGGGCGCGAAGCCTCAAGGGCTCGCCTGATAACCAACAAGCCTGGGCGCTAATGAGGGGAGGAAAATGATGAGAGTAGCATTGATGTTTGCTGGGGCCGTCGTCGGCGCCGCCATGGCGCTCGCGACGGCGAGTGGCGCAAGCGCCGCTGAGCCAAAATGCGGTTTGAGTAACGGCAAGGCCGCGACCGGCCAGCCGATCGAAGTCGGCGCCGTGGTCGGCAAGACCGGTCCAGCCGACTTTAGCGGTTCGGCGCAAGCGGCCGCCGCTTACTTCGCCTGCGTGAATGCGAACGGCGGCATCAATGGCCGCCCGATCCACTACAGCGTGGAAGACGACCAGTGGAATCCCGAGACGGCCGCGCAAGTGGCTGCCAAGCTCGTCAACGACATCAAAGTCGTCGGCATGGTCGGCAACTCGAGCTTCGTGGAATGCGCGGCGAACAGCAAGTTCTACGAGACCAACAACGTGCTGGTGATCGCCGGCGTCGGCGTTCCGCGCGACTGCTTCCATTCGCGCAACATTGCGCCGACCAACGGCGGGCCGCGCATGAGCAACATCGGCGCCGCGCAGTACATGCACGACGAATTGAAGGTTAAGCGACTGGTCTGCATCGTCCCGAACATTCCCAACGTCGGTGACTGGGTGTGCGACGGCATCACGGCCTACGGTAAGAGCGTCGGCATGGAGGTGAAAACCATAATGGTCGATCCGAGTTCCATGGACGCCACATCGGTGATCCTGGAAGCCATGTCGTTTAAGCCGGATGCGATCGACATCAGTATGCCCAAAGAAGGGGGCATCCCGCTGTTCGCCGCCGCTGAGCAGCAGGACCTGGGCGGTAAGGTCATTCTGACCGGACCGACCTCGCTTTATGATTCAAGCGTCCCGAAGGCGATCGGTCCGTATTGGAACAAAGGCGGCCGCGTCTTTATCCAGCTCGAGCTCGAGCCGCTCGACAAAAAAGGCGGCGACATCGAGAACTGGCACGCGGTTCTGAACAAATACGGCAAGCCCAGCGACCAGCGGAACACCTTCTCGCAGGCCGGGTATCTCGCCGCGGCAGCCGCAACCGACGCGCTGTTAAAACTCGATCCGGCGAAGATCGATCGCGCCTCGGTCACGGAAGCGTTCCGCAATATCAAGAACTTCAAGACCGACGTGTCGTGCAGCCCGTGGTATTACGGTCCCGGCGACGAGCACAATGCGATTCATGCCGGCTCGGTTGCGGAGATCAAGGACGGCAACTTCGTTACGCGCAAGTCGTGTTTCCAGGCGGTTGATCCGGACCTTGCGGGCATCGCGAAGATGGAGAAGGATCTCCACTTGGCGGATTGATTGAGGGAGCCGACGGAGCACGTAAGTTTTAAGTGATGCCTAACCTCGGTCCTTTTGTTGTATCGGGGCTCAGCACCGGCGCGGTTTATGTCCTCGCCGGTGTTGGGCTTGTCGTGCTCTATCGAGCGTCCGGTGTTCTCAATCTCGCCCAGGGCGCGCTCGGCGCGCTCTGCGCTCTTTTGGCCTGGCAGATCGCCGATTCCGGCGGCCCCGAATGGCTGGGCTGGATTGCCGGCGTCGTCGCCGCGACGGTGCTGGCGCTGTTCTATGGACGCATCATCGCGCCGCGTCTTGCCCACAGCGATCCGATCGTGCGGGCGGTCGCAACGCTCGGCTTCGCACTCATTGTGCTCGGCTTCTGCGAATTCATTTGGGGCGAGTGGCCGCGCAGCTTGCGCCTCCCGACCGATACCCTCGGATTCGAGGTGATCGGGGTGCGCGTCACCGCGACGCGCGCGATCGCCTTTTGCCTGGGTGTCGCGGTGACCTTGGGCATGGTCGTCTTCCTCAATCGCAGCCGGCTTGGCCTGTCGATGCGTGCGCTTGCCAATGATCGCGAGATCAGCGGCCTGGTCGGCGTTCCGGTCTTGCGCGTCGATGCCTGGGCATGGGCGATCTCCGGCGTATTGGCCGGCGTCAGCGGCATATTTCTGGCGAACATGGTGCGCCTGCAGGCGATCCCGCTGACTTACATGGTTGTTCCTGCGGTCGCTGCCGCGATCCTTGGGCGGTTGACGTCACTTCTTGCCGTGATTGTCGGTGGCCTTGCGATCGGTGTGCTCGAGGCGGTCGCCACGCCTTTCCCCGGCGTTTCGGCGGTGCGTTCTGCGGCTCCCTTCGTCTTCGCCGTTGGCGCGCTGCTCTGGTATCAGCGCGGCGGCCTCATGCTGAGCCGCATCGATCAATTTCGGTCAATCCCGGCGAGCTTCGAAGCCGTGGGAAGCTTGTGGAAGCAATTGCGGATCGGCCTCTTGCTCGCGGTCGTGGTTGCGATTGCGCTGCCGGCCGTGGCTTCCGCTTATTGGCTGAAGGCTTCCACGTCTGTGATCATCGTCGCGCTGTGCAGCCTCAGCGTCGCACTGCTTTATGCCCAGCTCGGCATGGTCTCGCTCTGTCAGTATGCGCTGTTTGGTGTCGGCGGTTGGGTTGCGTTGCGCCTCTTCCACGCGTTTCACCTTCCGTTCGAGCTCGACATCCTGGCGGCCGGCCTCGCGGCGTCGATCTGCGGGGTGATCTTCGGCTTGCCGGCGCTGCGAATGCGCGGGCTCTATTTCGCGCTCATCACCTTGATGATCGCCGGCGCGTTCCAGATCATCATCAATGCGACGAGCTTCCCCGACGGCGGCCCGGGCCTGAGCGGCAAGGTCTATGCCGGCGTGCGGCAATTCATGCCGCATCCGCCGCTGGCGCCAAGTGATGCGGCTTACTTCCGCTACGTCGTCGCCGTGGTCGCGATCGGCTTTGTGCTGACCATGCTGATCGAGCGCACACGCGTCGGACGCGCCTGGGCGCTGATCCGGCGCAGCGAGCCTGTCGCCGTTGCGATGGGCGTCAACATCGTCGCCTACAAAGTCATTGCGTTTGCGATCGCGGGCTTCCTTGCCGGCGTATCAGGTGCCTTAATGGCCGGCAGCATCGGACAGCTCGACGGCCGCGCGTTTCCGGCAAGTGAATCGATCATGTTGTTCGCGCTCACGGTGATTGGCGGTGCCTTCCATTGGTCTGGACCGATCTTCGCCGGGCTGCTGTTGCGCGCGGTGCCCGGCTTGCTTACCGATTGGCACGTCGACGGTAACCTGGCGATCATGGTGTTCGGCGCCGGCCTGCTCCATGCGCTGATTACGGCGCCGCAGGGCATATCCGGCCAGGTGGTCGGGCTTGGCCGATTGCTGAGCACCAAGCTCTCTGCCGTCATGCCGCGGGCTATGGAGCGGAAGCTGTGATCGAGATCCGCAACTTGACGGTCGCTTTCGGCGGCGTGCGCGGCTTGAACGATCTGTCCGCCGATATCGGCGCCAAGATCACCGGTCTGGTTGGACCGAACGGCGCCGGCAAAACGACGCTGCTGAACGCCATGAGCGGTTTCGTCAAATGTGCTGCCGGCACAGTGATGGTGGACGGCGTCGATCTGTTGCGTATCGCCATGAACCGGCGCGCCGCATTCGGCTTGCGCCGCACCTTTCAGACCGAGCAGGTGGTCGAAAATCTGACGGTCTGGAACAACGTCGCCGCGGCGCTCGACAATCTGCCGACCGGCGGCCGCGTCCGGCACGATCTCATCGCCGAAGCATTGGACTATGTCGGGCTGAACCGCCAGGCGGAGCGCATCGGTGCGGTGCTCAACGCCAGCGAACGGCGGCTCGTCGAGATCGCGCGCTGCATCGTTGCTAAGCCGCGGCTCGTGATGATGGACGAGCCGGGCGCTGGTTTGAAGTCAAGGCGAATCCGACCACTTGCGCGACGTGATTGTCGGCATTCCGGAATTCTGCGGCGCTCAGGTCTTGCTGGTCGATCACGATGTGGACCTGATCTCGGCTACTTGCCAGGAAACTTTGGTGCTCGACTTCGGCAGCAAGATCGCTTTTGGCGTCACCGCCGAAGTCCTCAAGGATCCGAAAGTCCGCGCCGCCTATCTCGGGACGATCGAGGACGTTGCGGCATGACGAGCGGTTTGTCGGCAGTCGGCGTATCGGTCGAGCGCAGCGGCAAGCCGATCATCCACGGCGTCGACATCGAAATCGCGCCCGGCAAGATCACGGCGCTGCTCGGCGCCAACGGCGCGGGTAAGAGCTCGCTGGTCTTGTCGATGGCCGGCGCGCTGCCGCTCACCAGCGGCAAGATCGTGCTCGACGGCAAACCCATCAACGGGCTGCGTCCGGAGAATGTCCGTCGCCTCGGCGTCGTTGCCGTGCCCGAGGGCCATCGCGTTCTCACCGAGCTCACGGTCGAAGAAAATCTGCGCGTCGCCGGCACTGCGCTGAACAGCCGCGAGCTGGATCAGGCGGTCGAGCGCGCTCTCGAAACCTTTCCGGAGCTGAAACCGCGGCTCGGTACGCGCGCCGGCGCACTGTCTGGCGGACAGCAACAAATGCTGGTTCTCGGGCAGGCGATCGTCAGCCAGCCGCGCTACATCCTGGCAGACGAGCTGTCCTTCGGCCTTGCTCCGGTGATCGTGGCGCGGCTGGTGCCGGTGCTCGAAGCGTTTGCGGCCAAAGGCATCGGTGTGCTCTTGATCGAGCAATTCACGCATATCGCGCTGCGCATCGCGCATCATGCCTACGTGATGGAACGCGGCCGCATTTGCTTTTCCGGCGCGCCCGAAGCGCTCCTGAAAAATCCCGATATTTTGCACAGCGCCTATCTCGCTGGATGAAGGTGTGGCCATGAGCGGACGCTTTGCCGGACGCGGCATTCTCGTGACGGGCGCGGGCTCGGGCATCGGCAGGGCGGCGGCCCAGCTGTTTGCAAACGAGGGCGGCCGAGTCGCGGTCGTCGATCAGGACGAGAACGAGGCGCTGGCGACCGTAACGTCCATTCGCCAGGCTGGCGGCGAGGCGCTGGCGATCGGCGCCGACGTCAGTCGCGAAGCCGATTGCCGCGGCATGGTCGAGCGCGCGCTCGCGGCTTACGGGCGGCTCCATGTGGCGTTCAACAATGCCGGCATCGGCGCCAGCGGATTTGCAGTCGCCGACGAAGAAGAGGTGACCTGGAGCCGTCTCATCGACGTCAATCTCAAGGGCATCTTCCTCGCAATGAAGTATGAGATTCCGGCGATGGTCAGCGCAGGTGGCGGCGCCATCGTCAACACCGCTTCGGTCGCCGGTCTGGTCGGTGAGCGTGGTATCGGTGCTTACTCGGCCAGCAAGCACGGCGTGGTGGGTCTCACGCGCACGGCCGCGCTCGACTATATCGGCCAGGGCGTTCGCATCAACGCGGTCTGTCCGGGTGCCACCCGCACGCGAATCTTGGCGAATTGGTTTCAGGACCCCAAAGTGGAGTCCTTCATTCTGTCGCGCCATCCGATTGGCAGGATCGCGGAGCCGGAAGAGATCGCACGCGCCGTCTTGTTTCTTGCGTCCGACGATGCGTCCTTCATCGTCGGCCAAGCGCTCGCAGTCGATGGCGGCTTGACCGCGCAATAGCGCGGTCTCATCGCCTCTAGTTATGCGGCCTCATCGCCTCTAATTATAAGGTCTGTGGTCTGAGCGCGCGGCCTATCTGTTCCGCGGCGAAGGGGACTGGCCAAGCCCGAGACACGCGACGTCGAGAGGCGCGTCGAGCGACATTTGCGTCATTTCATAAGCGCGGCGGAAGTCATCCATGTGTTTGTGCATCCAGTCGCGAGCGCCCGCATGGTCGCGTGAGCGCAGACAATTAAAGATGTAGCGGTGCGCATCGAGCACGCGGCGGTAGGTCTTCAGCCGCGGCAAGATGATCTGGCCTGCCGGTATGAACAGGGACGTCACCGGCTCGTGGGCGAGTGCGAGCACGCGGTTGCCGGCCGTCTTGGCAAGAATTTCATGGAAGGCGCGGTCGATCTCGACGAATTTAGGCACGTCCGCCGGAGCGCCGCTCTCAATTTCCGCCACCGCCGCTTCCATTCTTTCGAGATTGGCCGACAGCTCGGCGAGGCCGCTGTCATCAATATTGCGGGCGGCGCGCTCGGCAATGGATGGCTCCAGCACCATCGACGCGTCCCACAATTCGCGGAACGTCACCGAGTGAAGAATAAGAGCGCGGCTCGCCGAGGAGGCGAGCTCGAGATAATGCGGTGTTGAAATGCGGGGCCGCTTGCCGCCGTTGCGTTCGACGAGCCCGCTCTTTTCCAAGAGCCGAATGCCTTCCCGCACGGTCGAGCGGTTAACGCCAAGTTGCTCCGCAAGCTGCAACTCGGCCGGCAGGGGGTCTCCGACCCGCAGCCGGCCCTCCAAGATCTCACGTTCGATCACTTCGTAGACCAGGCGATAGGTCGGAGCCCGCTCGATCCGGCTCAATCCGGGCCCTTCTGCCGTCGGGCCGCGCGATACGTCCATCCGTGACATGATTCGTCTTCTATTGACGGTTCTGTGGGAGATGTTACCCTAAACTGAATTGTCCGACAAACGGACAGTTGGCCAAAAGGTGGGACGAAGCGTCTGGCGGATGGCGACCGACTTGAATATTTCCTGGCAGGAAACGCCCTCCTGCGTCCGGCTGACGCTCGCCAGGGCCGAAAAGCTCAATCCTCTGGATTGGGCCACCGTGCGCGAATTGAAGGATGCCATCGCCAAAATCGAGGGCATGCCCGACGTGGTCGCGGTGGTCATCACTGGGCGCGGGCGCAGTTTCTCCGCCGGCGGCGATCTCGATGGCTATCTCCGGCTCTATCGCCGGCCGGATGAGTTTTCCGCCTTTCTCGGCGACTTCTTCCAAATGCTCAACGCCATCGAGGCGTCGTCCAGGATCTACATCGCGGCCATCAATGGCGTCTGCGTCGCGGGCGGCTTGGAGCTTCTCTTGGCCTGCGACCTCGTTATCGCCGCGGCCTCGGCGCGGATCGGCGATGGGCATTTGAACTTTGGTCAGCTGCCCGGTGCCGGCGGGTCGCAGCGCTTGCCGCGCGCCATCGGTCTTCTCCGAGCCAAGCATTTGATCTTGACCGGCAACCTTCTCAGCGCCGAAGAGGCAGAGCGCATCGGACTGGTCGGCCAAGTGGTCCCGGATGAAGCGCTTGATCAGGCTGTCGACGCGCTCGTCGCCGGGCTCAATGAGAAGAGCCGGGTTGGGCTCCGCGGCGCCAAGCATCTGACCAATCTCACCCTAACGACCGATCTCGCGACCGGACTGAAACGCGAAATCGAGTTCGTTCATCACTATGCCACGACCGAACCGGACGCGACCGAAGGGCTCCTCGCATTCAAAGAAAAGCGCAAGCCCGTGTTTTCGCGCTGATCGAAAGGCTTTCAGATGTATTCCTTGCGGGACAAATACGCGATCTCAGGTATCGGTTGGACCGAATACTCGAAAAAGTCGGGCCGAACCGTGCGCAGCCTCGCATCGGAAGCGTGCTTGAAAGCGATCGATGATGCCGGCCTGAAAGTCTCCGACGTCGACGGCTTTGTCAGCTTCAATTTCAACGACTCCGTTCCGGCCATCTCGGTCGCCACCGAAATCGGCGTGCCGGCGGCGCGCTATGCCAACGACTTTCTCAGCGGCGGCAATGCGGCCAACATGATCGTGCTGACCGCCGCCGCGGTGATCGAGGCAGGCTTGGCGGAGACGGTTCTTTGCTACCGCGCGATGAATGGACGCTCGGGCTTTCGGCTTGGCGGCGGACGCGATCTGTCGGCCTACGGCATCACCCAGTTCACCGCGCCGTTCGGCTGGATCACTTATCCGCAAGCCATGGCCATGTGGTGCCGGCGTCACATGATCGAATATGGCACCACGTCCGAACAGCTCGGCGAAATTGCCGTGACCTTCCGTTCGAACGCGGTCGCCAACCCGCGCGCTATGCAGCGCGAGCCGATCAGCAAGGACGACTATATGAGCTCGCGCATGATCGTCGAGCCGTTTCGCATGCTCGATATCTGCCTGGAGACCGATGGCGCCTGCGCCGTGCTGGTCACCTCGGCTGAGCGCGCGCGCGATCTCAAGCGCAAGCCGGTTTACATTTCGGGCGGCGCTTATGGCGGCGGCCCGGATCAAGGCGAGGATCTGTTCGATGCGATCCGCTGGCCGGACCACTCGCACAACTATGCCAAATACATCGCCGACGATCTCTGGCGCAGCGCTGGCATGGGACCGCAGGACATCGACATTGCCGAGATCTATGACTGCTTCACCTACAGCGTCATCATGCAGCTTGAAGGCTTGAAGTTCTGCAAGGAAGGCGAGGGCGGCTCCTTTGTGCAGGGCGGACGTATCGCGCGAGACGGCGCGCTGCCGCTCAATACCCATGGCGGCCTCTTGTCTGAAGGCTACATTCATGGGCTCAATCATGTGGTCGAGGCGGTGCAGCAACTTCGCGGTGAAGCAGGACCGCGGCAAATACCGGATGTGGAGACTTGCCTGACCACAGCCGGGGCGATGACCTGCGGCAGCGCCATGGTGCTCAGGAATTAAAGAGTTCGGGAATTCGTGAAAATGTCCTACGCCAAGCCGCTTCCGGTCCTCGACTCCGAAACGCAGCCGTTCTGGGAAGGCTGCCGCCAAGGCAAGCTGCGCTTGCAGCGCTGCACACAGTGCGGTCACGTCCGTTTTCCGCCCACCCGTTTCTGCGCCAAATGCCGATCGGTCGAGCACGAATGGATCGATAGCTCCGGGCGCGGCCGGGTTTTCAGCTGGATCGTCGTTCGCCACCCGGTTCCGCGTGACGTTTACGCGCAGGAGGTTCCTTACGTGGTGGCACTCATCACGCTCGACGAAGGCGTTCGCATTCCCAGCAATATTGTCGGCATTGCCCCCGAGAAGGTGACGGCCAATATGCCTGTCCGCGTAACCTTCCGGCAGGCGACCGCGGAAATTACACTTCCGTTGTTTGAACCAGAGCAGCAATCGGAAGGCAGATGAGCGCGCGCGCGCAAAACAAGGTCGAAGGCGGTGCGGAGGATGTTCCTTTCATCGACTCCGCGCGTTTGGCTCGACTCGCGGCCGCGTCGCGCGCGGAGCTGGAAGCGTTGCAGCTCCACAAGCTGCGGCGGCAGCTCGCGCGGCTGCACGCATCGAGCGGCTATTACCGGCGGCGGATGGACAGCGCCGGAATTGCACCTGATGCGCTCGCTTCGCTTGATGTGTTTCGTGCCCGCTTTCCGCTGTCGAACAAGGCGGATTTTCTGGCCGATCAGACCGAGCACCCGCCGTTCGGCGAGCGTCTCGGCATCCCGCGCCAAGAGGTCGCGCTGGTCAACATGACCGGCGGAACGTCGGGGCAGGGGCAAGAGATTTATGGCCGGTCCCACCGCGACATTCACATGCAGGGCTATCTGCATGCGTTGCCCTGGTTCCTGGCCGGGTTAAGGCCGGGCGACATTGCCATCAACTGCGTTCCCGCCGGCGGTCTGACCACCGGTGGATGGGGGCCAGCCGAGGGCCTGCGCATCGCGGGCGCGACCGCGTTTCACGTCGGCGGTACGCTCTCGACGGATGCAAAAATCGATCTGATGCTGCGGATCGGCGAGGTGAATTTCATCTACGCTTCGACCAACTATCTGCATACGCTGACGGAAGCCATTTGCCGCCGCGGCGTGGAACCGAAGCGCGCGTTTCCGACGCTGCGCACCTTGTTCATCGCCGCCGAGGGGTACCCGCTCGAATGGGCGGAGCGGATCGAGGCACTGTGGGGCTGCCGATTGCAGGAGGGCTATGGCAGCACGCAATGCGCCGGCTTTGGCGGCTCGACGTGCGCGGATGGCGCGATCACGCCGCGCGGCGAGCGCGGCCTAATGCATCTGTTCGAGTGGGAGACATTGTTCGAAATCATCGATCCCGCGACCCTCGAGCCGGTCCGCAGCGGCGAGACCGGCGAGCTTGTCGTCACCAATCTGTCGATTGAGGGATCGCCCGTAATCCGTTTTCGCACTGGCGATTCCGCACGTTTCATCTCGCATCAGGACACTGGCTCCGACCGCGCTTGGAATGCGATCGAGTGCGGCACCATCGGCCGCTTCGACGACATGCTGAAAATTCGGGGAAATAACGTGTGGCCATCGGCGATCGATGCCGCGGTGTTCTCGTTCGGCGAAGTCGGCGAATATGCCGGCCGGGTCTTCACCAGCGCCGACGGCAAGACTGAAATCGAGGTTCGGATCGCCTTCGTCGAGCAAGGGGCTCAGACAGATCAAGCCGCACGTGACAGGCTCATCGAGGCAATCCGCAGGACCATCAAAGAACGTACCAATGTGTGGATGACGCTGGTCGCATGCGACCGCAGTGAACTGCCGGAATTCAGTTACAAGGCCCGCCGCTGGAAGGACGAACGACAACAGGGCTATCGTCTATAGGGAGACGACGCGTGAGAAGGACTAAGAATCTGCGGACGCCGCCGTCCGCGATCATCTGATTTTGTCGCGGATGCTCGCGGATGCGGAAAGTCTTTGCAGTACGCGGGATGCGTTGCTGGCGGGCCAATACCGTTTTCTGCGCGGTCGCATCGCGGCGCTGGTTGAATTGACCATGCCGATCGACCTGGAAGAGCGCAACGGATGAGCCGGCTTGCTGGCAAGGTGGCGCTGGTCACCGGCGGCGGTTCCGGCTTGGGCCGCGCCGTCGCGCAGCGCTTCGCCGCGGAAGGCGCGAAAGTCGTCGTTGCCGACATCGACGCCACGCGAGCCGACGCCGTTGCTAGAGGCATCGGCCGCAATGCTGCATCCGTTGCTTGCGATCACACCTCGAGCGAACAGAACAAGCGTGCCGTCGCCTTTGCGTTGGAGCAATTCGGCGGACTCGATATCGTTCACAACAACGCGGGCGGGCCATTCACCGGAGCGTTCGAGGACGCCGATGACGCGACGATGGAGCGGGTGCTGCGCACCAATCTTTTTGGTGTGATGCAGATGACCCGCGCGGCGCTGCCGCACCTGCGGGCCAGCGCCGAGAAAAATCCCGCCGGTTCATCTCTCCTCTTCACCTCGTCGCTGCAGGGCCTCAAGGCAAAGCCGAATTTCAGTCTTTATACCGTCGCAAAGCACGGCATCGTCGGCCTGGTGCGGAGCCTCGCGCTCGAGCTCGCCCCTCACAATGTACGCGCCAACGCCATCTGTCCGACGGTGGTCGCGACTCCGATGCTCGAAGCCTTCCTGCCCGGCATGGCGGCGCAGCCTGAGGAAGCAATGAAAAGGTTTCGGGCCACTATTCCGCTCGGCCGCATGCCCGAGCCGGAAGACGTGGCGAGCGCCGCGCTTTTTTTGGTGTCCGACGAGGCACGCATGATCACCGGCGTCGCGCTACCGGTTGACGGTGGCCAGATGGCGATGTGATGCGATGACGCTTGCGCCGCTGTTCAGCCTCGAAGGGAATGTCGCTGTCGTCACCGGCGCCGGAGGCGGTATCGGCAAGGCGGCGGCGGTCGCATTGGCGGAAGCTGGCGCCGATCTCGCGCTTGTTGGCCGCAACGTCGGCAAGCTCGATGCGACCGCGCATGCCGTACAAGAAGCCGGGCAACGCGCGCTGGTGGTTGAGGCCGATGTCACGGACGAGCAGGCGGTTAAGAACGCCTGCGGCCGTGTGCTCGCGGAATTCGGCCGCGCCGATATTCTGTTCAACAACGCCGGAATAACGTCTCCGAAACTGCTCGCCGACATGCCGCTCGACGAATGGCGCCGCATCACGGACGTGAACATGACCGGCGCGTTTCTTTGTTCGCGCGCCTTTGCCGAGCCGATGGCCAAACAGCGGCACGGCCGCATCATCAATATGGGTTCGATCCTGTCCGGCCGCGGCATGGCGACCCGCACGGCCTATTGCGCGAGCAAAGCGGGTTTGGCGAATTTCGGCGCCGCCCTTGCCTTCGAGCTCGGCCCCTCCGGCATCACGGTGAATACGATCGGCGCGACCGTTATCGTCACCGATCTTAACCGCGAACTGGTTCGCACACAGCCTCAGCTCTATCAGCGGGTGCGCGACCGGTCGGCGATCGGCAGGCTCGGAGAGGTCGAGGACGTGGTCGGCGTTTTGGTGTTTCTCGCGTCGCCCGCCGCGCGTTTCATCACCGGCCAGACGATCTATGTCGACGGCGGTTACACCGCAGGATGAGAGGGCGCGCATGCTCATCCAAATCTTGAACGGTGTCGTCTATGGCGCACTCCTTTATCTGCTTGCGGTCGGCTTGGTGCTCATTTTCGGCCTGCGCGAAGTCGTGAATTTCGCCCACGGCGCGCTCTTCATGGTCGGCGCCTATCTCGGCTTCTCGGTCGCCGCGGCGGGATATTGGTGGGGCGGCCTGCTGGTGTCGGTCATTGCCATGGGCGCTATCGGCGGCATGCTGGACGCGGCGGTCTTTCGCACGCTGCGCAAACAAGACCCGATGGTGACCGTGCTGGTGACGTTCGGGTTGTTGCTGATTTTAGAGACCGTCGTCACCGCGATCTGGGGCAAGGCCTATTTGCGTTATCCCATGCCGGCGGTTTTGTCCGGTACCGTAACGATCGCTGGCTCGCCGTTTCCCGTTTATCGACTCTTTGTCATTGCCGTCAGCATCGTGGTGGCGATTTCGCTGTCCGCTTGGCTGCGCTTCACCTGTGTCGGTCTCTACATCCGCGCGGCGAGCACCGATGCGCGCGTTGCTGCCATACAGGGGATTAATGTCGACCGGCTAAGCCTGATCGTCGTCGGGCTCGGCACGGCGCTGGCCGGGCTATCGGGCGTGGTCGCGGGGCCGCTCCTGACGCTTTCGCCGACCATGGGGAGTTATATCCTCATCGACTCCTTCATTGTCGTGGTGATCGGCGGCTTGGGCAGCTTCGCCGGCGCGTTCGTTGCCGCCCTTCTGATCGGGCAAATCCACAATTTCGGCGCCATCTACCTGCCGTGGGCCGCGACCATCCTGCCCTTCCTTCTGATGGTGGCGATCCTGATCTGGCGGCCGACCGGCCTTGCGGGCTCGCGTGCATGAGCACCATCGCGCAAGGCAGTATCGTCCTGCGCCCGCGCAAGATCGGCGCGACAGTGGCAATTCTGCTGGTCGGCGCAGTCGCGCTTGCGGTGGGCTTTACACTGCCGCTGATCTTGCCGTCGAAGATTGCAATGTCGTTGTTCGCGCAGGCGCTGTTCGATGCGCTGTTGGCGACCAGCGTCGGATTTCTCTTTCTGCAAAATGGCCGCATAAGCTTCGGCCAGGCCGCTTTTTCCGGCCTGGGTGGCTATGCCTTCGGTATTCTTGTGGCGCGCGGGCTAGTCGGATCGGAAGTGGCATTGTTGATCGCGCTGTTGTTGCCGACGCTCGTTGCCTTTCTGCTGGGGCTTGTGATTGCGCGGGTGAGCGGGGTCGCGCATGCGATGCTCACGCTCGCGATCGGACAGGCCTTCTACGAGGTGGCCTTCCGCTGGCGCGAGCTCGCCAAGGGCGACGACGGCATGTCGTTCGATCTGCCGGCGCGGATGTTCGGCCTTTCGTCGCGCGGACTGCAAGATCCGGCGTTCATGGTGGTGCTGGCGTGGTCCATTCTGATCGTCGTGCTCACGGCGCTCGCATTGTTCGCGCGCAGCCGCATCGGCATGGTGACGGCGGCGATCCGCGACAATGAGGAGCGCGCCCGCTTTCTCGGCTATTCGACGACGCTACCGCGCGCGCTCGTCTATGCGCTCGCCGCCTTCATCGCCGCGATCGCCGGCATCCAGCAGGTCAGCTACAACGGCTACATCGCGCCGCAGATGTTTCATTGGACCGTCTCGGGATACGCGCTCATCATGGCGATCCTCGGCGGCGCGAAATTCATTGTCGGGCCAGCGGTCGGCGCCGTCGCCCTGTTCTACGTCAAGGAGCTGGCCGGACAGGTCGCGGAGTATTGGCCGGCGATCGTCGGCGGCGCGCTCGTCCTCGTCACGTTGACGATGCCGCAAGGCATCATCGGCGTGCTTCGTCTTCTCTGGCTGCGACGAGTGCCGCAATGACCCAAGTCGTGCTCGAAGGGGTTGGGCTGACGCGGCAATTTGGCGGCTTTGTCGCGCTCGATGGCGTGAACATTGCGCTCAAGCGCGGCGAGATCCGCGGACTGATCGGGCCGAATGGCGCCGGCAAGTCGACACTGATCGACGTCCTCTCCGGCCGCGCGAAAAATCGCCGCGGCCGCGTCATGCTCAATGGGGAGGACGTGAGCGAACTTTCGCCGCAAGAACGGCGCAAGCGTGGCATGGCCCGTTCTTTTCAGCGCACCAACATCTTCCCCGAGCTCACGGTGGAGGAACAATTGCGGGTCGCCTCATGGGCGGTGGCGAACGCCGACATCGCGGAGGTTATGAACGAGCTGAACCTGGCGGCTCTGGCCGACCGGTCGGCAGGCGATATCAGCTACGGCGATCAGCGCCGCCTCGATCTTGCTCTGGCCTTGGTCGGTCGGCCGCAAGTCTTGCTGCTCGACGAGCCGGCCGCGGGATTGACGATGGAAGAGTCGCTCGCTCTCGCCCGCACGCTGCGCGATCTCGTCAACCGCTGGAACGTCACGGTGCTGCTGGTCGAACACGACATGCAGGTGGTGTTCGCCATCTGCGATCGGCTCACCGTGCTGCATCTCGGTCGCTTCCTCAGCGAAGGCAGCTGCGCGGAAATCAGGGCCGATCCGACAGTGGTCGCCGCCTATCTGGGGACGCAGGCATAATGTCGCTTTTGGCGTTTCACGACGTGCATGCACTTTACGGCCACGCCCGCATTCTCAACGGCCTGACGTTCGCCGTGAACGCCGGCGAGCGCGTGGCGCTCGTTGGGCGCAACGGCGTCGGCAAAACGACGGTCGTCAACACGCTGTGCGGCGTTACCCGGATCGCGCAAGGCCATATTGACGTGCGCGGCCAAACGTTGGCGCGGTTGCGCGGTTACACGGCGGCCCAGAATGGAATAGCGATCGTGCTGCAAGGACGCGGCATCATCCAGCACCTCACCGTTGAGGAGAATCTGCTCCTTGGCACGGCGACAAAGCGCGAAGGACCTTGGTCGCTGTCGCGCATCCACGAATTATTCCCGATCCTGCGCGAGCGGCGCTCCAATCCGGGTCTGGCGTTGTCCGGCGGGCAGCAACAAATGCTTGCAATCGGGCGCGCGCTGATCGCCAATCCGGATCTTCTCATTCTTGACGAACCGAGCGAGGGGCTGGCGCCGGTCATTGTTGATGAACTGGCGGCGCTCTTGACCAAGCTCGCGGGCGACGGCATCGGCATCCTGCTGATCGAGCAGAATGTCAGCCTTATCCATCGTGTCGCCGAACGCTATTACGTTCTGTCAAAGGGAGCGGTTGCCGAAAGCGGCTCGCTTCACAATGTCGGACTGGATGAGCTGCAACGCCATATCGCTATCTGAGCGGCCAAGAGACCTACAAAGAACCATCACATACGCCCGCGTGCTTCGTGAAAAGGAAGAGGAGGAACGACATGCCCAGATCAAATCATTTGCTTGGTGCCGCACTGCTGGTTGCGATGTTCGCCAGTCCGGCATACGCGGCTGAGCCGCTACGGATTGGTGTCCCGACCGATCTCTCCGGCACTTACGCTACGCTCGGCGACGAAGTGATGCGCGCGGTTCGTTTTGCGGTGGACGAGGCGAATGCCAATGGCGGTGTCGCCGGTCACATGGTCGAGTACAAATCCTACGACACCGAGGCCAAACCCGAACTGGCGCGGCGGCAGGCGGAAAAGCTCGTTTCCGAGGGTTACCCCATTCTCACCGGCCTGATCGCTTCGGGCGAAGGGCTCGCGATCGCCCCATTGATGGATCGATGGGGCTCGATCTACGTCTCGACCATCAACAAGGCGGACGAACTGACCGGCACGAATTGCGTGCCGCGCGTGTTCCGCGTCAACACCCAGTCCGCCATGGATGCCGCCACCGTCAAGCCGTGGCTCGCGGGCCGCAAGGAGAAGAAATGGGCGATCGTCGCCATCGACATTGCCTGGGGCCGCGGGTCCGGCCGTTTGGTTGGCGAAGCGGCGAAGTCGCTGGGCAAGGAGATCGTTGCCGAACTCTACACGCCGGCCAACACCAATGACTTTGCGCCTTATATCGAGCAGGTGAAGAATAGCGGCGCCGAAGGTGTGTGGGTCGTCCTTGCCGGACGCGATGCCATCAACTTCGCCCAGCAGGCCAAGCAATTCGGGTTGACCGACAAGGTTACGGTTGCCGGCGTGAGTTTCACGACCGACGGCACGGTGAAGACGCTTGGCGACGCAGCGAAAGGCATTTACGGCATCATCAATTACAGTGCCACGCTCGATACGCCGGAGAACAATGGGTTCGTGAAAGCGTGGACCGCGAAGTACAATTCACCGCCGCGCAATTTCGAAGGCGAGACCTATATCGGCATGCAGGTCATCTTCCAGGCGGTGAAGGCTGCGAACAGCGTGAAGCCTGACGATGTCGCCAAGGCGCTGTCCGGCCACGAATTTGATACCATCCTGGGCAAGGTGACGATCCGGGCCGAGGACCATCAGTTATTGAAGCCCAACTATTTCGGCGTGGTCGAGGATGTCGGCGGCACGTTGCGTCCGGTGATCAAGACGACGGTCAGCGCAGCCGATGTCGCGCCTCCGATCACCTGCAAGCTCACCAACTGATAAGTCGGCGATGGCGGCCGGAGATCATTCCGGCCGCCGGTCAATCGGGATCAATTCCGCTGCGCCGCTTTCCAGCCCAGTTCGGCGAGCGGCGTGGCGAGAAGACCGACTTCGAGCGCATTCGGTGCGCTGGCGTTTCCCGCAAGGGCGCGCGCATACACGCCTTGCGCGATCGACGCGAAGCGAAAAATCGCAAACGCGAGATAGAAGGAATAATGCTCGATCCGTCCGCGCTGAGCGGCCTGCTCATAGCCGGCGAGGTATTCGGCTTCCGTGGGAATACCAAGCGCTGCGAGATCGCGGCCGGCAAGTCCACCAAGATTGGGCGTCGCCGGATCGAGATGCCAGATCATGCAATTATAGGCCACGTCCGCGAACGGATGCCCCAGCGTCGCCAGTTCCCAATCAAGCACGCCGATCACGCGCGGCTCGGTCGGATGGTACATGAGATTTTCGAGACGGAAGTCGCCGTGCGCAATCGTCGTCGTGTCGCCGGCCGGCATGTGCGCGGGAAGCCAGCCGATCAGTTCGTCCATGGCCGGAATGGCGTGCGTCTTTGCCGCCTCGTATTGCCGCGTCCACAAGGAGATCTGGCGGCCAAGGTAGCCCGCAGGCTTGCCGAAGTTCTCCAGACCGACCGGGCGCCAGTCGACCATATGCAGCCGCGCCATTACCTCGCTCATCGCCGCATAAACATCGCGGCGCTCGTTCGGCGCAAGGTCGGGCAGGGACGGGTCGCGGAAGATGCGGCCTTCGGCGAAGTCCATTAGATAAAATGGCGTGCCGATCACCGAGGCGTCTTCGCAGAGGAGGTGCGTCCCGATCATCGGCACATTGCTCTCCCGCAAAGCATGCATGACGCGATACTCGCGTTCGATCATGTGGGCGGAGGGCAGCAATTGGCCTGGTGGCTTTTTGCGCAGAACGAACCGGCGGTCGCCGGTTTCCACCAGAAAAGTGGGATTGGACTGCCCACCGCGGAATTGACGCGCTGTCAGCGCGCCCGATGCCCCCTCCAAGTGGCTCGCCAGATAGTGGGCGAGGCGGTCAACATCGAACTCATGTCCGGGGCGGATAGGGGTAACGTCGGCAGAGGTCATTTCGGGTTTCCGTTGGGGTGCCGGGAGCCTAGGGTCCGAGCGGGCTGTGTCAAGAGTTGTTGGACAGTTGAACTGTCGGACAATCTGTGGAAGCTTCTCGGAACGGGTGGGCTGCATCGAGACCGCGCAGGCCGCAATATCGTATGAGATTGCCGGGGGTGAGCAGCATGGCGACGCAAACAGAGGCGAGCGAGTATCTCCGCGCGGCTTTGGACGCGGCGTCCGTCGTGCGCGGCATCAGCGCTTCGACCCCCCGCCGCAAGGTCGCGGCGGTCGGCGTCATTGGCGCCGGCACCATGGGGAGCGGCATCGCCATGGTGTTCGCCAATGCCGAGCTGCCAGTCACGCTGATTGAGAAGGATGCCGACGGTCTCGCGCGCGGGCTTTCCCGTATTGATGACGTCTATCAGCGCGTCCGCACAAAGGGCACGCTGCCGGAGCCGGAACTGACGGCGCGCCGGGCGCGCATCACGGGATGCACTGACTTCGCCAAACTGCGCGACGCTGATCTGATTGTCGAAGCCGTGCTCGAAGACATGGCGGTCAAGAGCGATGTCTTCGTGCAGCTCGACGAGATCGCCAAGCCCGGCGCCATCCTCGCCAGCAACACCTCGGCGCTCGATATCGATGCGATCGCGGCAGTGACGTCGCGGCCGCAGGACATCATCGGGCTACATTTCTTTAGTCCGGCCCATGTCATGCGGCTTCTTGAGATCGTTCGCGGCGCCAAGACCGATCCCTCGGTGCTTGCGACCGCGGTGACGCTTGCGCGTGCGATCGGCAAGGTCGGTGTCGTCGTAGGCGTCTGCGATGGCTTCTGCGCCAACCGGATGCTCTATCCCTATTTGCGGCAGGCCGATTGCCTGATGGAGGAAGGCGCGCTGCCGCAAGACATCGATCGCGCGCTGACCGCATTCGGTTTCGCCATGGGGCCCTGCGCTATGCTCGACATAGCGGGGCATGATGTTGCGCACTTCGTGCGCCAGCGCCAGCTCAAGAGCTGGCCAGCGAACATGCGCTATTCCAGGCTCGCCGATATTCTCTGCGAGCGCGGCCGCTTCGGCAGCAAGGTGGGCGCTGGCTGGTACCAATATCCATCCGGTCCGCGTTCGGCGCAGCGTGACCCGGACGTCGAAGCCATGATCGTGGAAGAAGTCTCGCCGTCTCGGTATCACGCGGCGTGCGATTTCGGACGAAGAGATCATCACCCGCTGCCTCTATCAGCTCGTCAACGAGGGCGCTCACTTGCTGGCCGAGGGCATCGTGGAACGACCAAGCGATATTGATCTCTGTTACGTCCATGGCATTGGCTTTCCGGCCGCAAAGGGTGGGCCGATGTACTGGGCCGACAGCATCGGCCTCGATCGCATCCATGAGGCGATCGTCGCGCTCCACAAGCAGCATGACGACAACTGGGCGCCGGCGCCGCTGCTCGGCGAACTGGCGCGCTCCGGCCGCCGCTTCGCCGATCTCAATGCCGCGGCAGTCATGGCGTGAGCATGGATACGCTGCGAAAGCTCTTTGATCTCTCGGGCCGGGTAGCGCTGATCACCGGCGGTTCACGCGGGCTCGGACTTCAGATCGCCGAGGCGCTCGGCGAATTCGGCGCGACGTTGGTACTGACCGCTCGCAAGCAGGACGAGCTCGACGCTGCCGTTCAACATCTCAGCGCGCAGGGCATCGCCGCCGGGGCATTGGCGGTGGACCTCTCGAAGCCAGACGCGCCTGCGTCCACCGTCGAGGCGGTCATGGCGCGCCATGGGCGGCTCGACATTCTGGTGAACAATGCCGGCACGACGTGGGGTGCGCCGGCCGAGGATCATCCGCGCGAGGCTTGGGATAAAGTCGTCGCGCTCAATCTCACGGCGCCCTTTCTGCTATCGCAGGCGGCTGCCAAGCACGCGATGATCCCCGCGGGCAAGGGCCGCATTATCAATCTTGCTTCGGTCGAGGGTCTCAAGGGGCACCCACCGCAGATGCCGGGTACGGTCGGCTACAACGCTACCAAAGGCGGTATCGTGAACATGACGCGCGCGCTTGCCGCGGAGTGGGGACACTACGGTATTACCGTCAATGCGCTTGCGCCCGGCTATTTTCCATCGAAGATGACGCAAGTCGTGCTTGGCACGTTCGAAGCAGATCTCGTTGCACACACGCCACGCGGTCAACTCGGCGGTCCGCACGATCTCAAGGGCGCCGCCTTGCTGATGGCATCCGACGCATCGGCACACATCACCGGCCAGATCCTTGTCATTGACGGCGGCGCGGGCGTCATCTGATGCCTTTCATCGACCGGGCGATCCTTGATTTTCTGCTCTACGATTGGCTCGACGCGGCCGCCTTGACCAGGCTGCCGCGCTTTTCCGAGCACAGCCGCGAAACCTTCTACGCGGTGCTCGATTTGAGCACGCGCCTCGCGGACGACCATTTTGCGCCGCACGCCAAACGGTCCGACCAGAACGAACCGGTCTTCGACGGCGAAACAGTCCACGTTCTGGCGGACATCAAGGCTGCGCTGCAGGCCTACGCGGAAGCGGGGCTGTTCGCCGCCACATTCGATGAGGCGCTTGGCGGCGCGCAAATCCCCGCTGTGATTCATACAGCCTCGACCGCTTCGACTATGGCCGCGAATATTGCGACCGCCGCCTATCCGATGCTCACGGTCGCGAATGCGCGCCTCCTGGCAACCTTCGGATTGCCGGGCCAGAGCGAAACCTTCGCACGCCCCTTGGTCGAAGGCCGCTGGTTCGGCACCAGAGTCACCTCTGACTTAAGTGTTTGATTTTGATGCGAGTTCCGCGGCGTATCGAACGAAAGAACCGCTTTTGGTACTCAAGAGGTACTCACAGGGAATGATTTGGGAGCCATGTAGCGCTGCGCCATGCCGCGTCTGCGTCCGCTGATCGTCCACAGGGGTCTGGCACAGCCGCGGAGGTACTTGGGACGAGATCGGGGCTAAGGTCGGGACCCCGCGCTCAGCGCCCCCACCCAGAAAATTTTCTGAGACAACCGGAAGGTGGCCGGCCTGGCTGAGGTGAGGGCGTACTCGCCAGAACAACCGCCCGGCGGCCGTCAGCGTATCTGCTCTATCCTGACCTCGGCGGCAGGCTGCCAACGTTCCACGACGAGCCGGAGTTGTTCGGCAGGCCATTCCGCGAGGGCAAGGATGTCGCCGACCGTGCGCACCGTATTCGGTATCAGCAGCACGGCAGCGGCCGGCTCAACCGTGGCAGGCACGTTTTGATCGATTCCTTCGAGACAGGCTCGTACTGCTTCCATGTCCTCGAGCGTGAAATCCATCTGGGTAACCCTCCGGGCACCTGAAGTGTTCAGGCCACCGGGGCGGCCCTCCAGCAGATGAAACGTCAGTTTTCTGAATAACGCAGTCGCCGCCTGCGGCTTTTAATCCGCTGCAGGTACTCCGGAAAGATCGTGGGCGGGGCTCAAGTAGGACTGAGCGAACGCCGTCGCCCAGACTGAAGGAATGCGACGATTTACGCGTTGAACGAGGAGGCGCCAAAGGCGAAGCCGCCAACGTCGTGACGGACGCAAAAAAGGCATCCCCCGAGACCTGTATCGAGGAACCAACCTCGAACGCGGCGCAGGGCTGACTGGCAATAGTTGGCTCGATTTAGTGTCACTGTTTGTGTGAGCGGTCGCGACGGCCCTCAGCACAGCGGTTGCTAAGACAATAGCCACCACGCTGCTGCCAAGATTGTTACCTCGATCTGTTTGAACATATTGATGCACCATGTGCGCAGCGCGCCTCAGCTACGCCGAGCGAAGCAGCACACTCAAGCAATGTAACCATCGATCAATGGGTGATACGGGCCGAGCGACCATGGGCATGCCTTGCTTTAGTCACACCTACGTGGCCTCGTAGACTAAGATTGTAAGCTTTTCGTCTGCCTAGACGATGGGAAAGGAGTGCTGACAATGGACATTTCGCCTAATCAAGCTCCCGACCCAAAGGATGTTGAGGACGCCCTTCGATCATTGAATGTATCGAGGATACGAGAGGGACGCGGCCATGTAGCAACAGACGAAACCGCCGGGAACGACCCTTTAGATTTCGGTCGTGATTTCGCTCCAAGCATTGTCCCGCGAGGTGAGAATGCACAGATCGGCACTGAGGAACGCGCGAGCAACAAGGCATCGCTCGGAAAACGAGTTGCTGGAGCTACTATTGGCAGCATCGTCATCGCGATCGTCGTCACTTTCGCGTGGCAGGGGTCATCGATTTATAGCAAAAAGTCTAAGCCCAGCTCAGACCTCGCGGTGAGCGTTTCCCCGCAATCGTCGGATCAAACAACACCAGTGCCTCAGCAGGCACCGACACCCGTCGTAGCGGAAGTGCCGCCTGAGCTACTACAGCAACTGCAGACTATAGTGAGCGATCTAGCAGCTCTGCGGCATACAGTTGAAGAAATCGCGAGCAAGCAAGAACAGACCTCGCGGGACATCGCGTCCATTCAGGCGGCTGAACAGAACCTTAGCAAGCAAATTGCGTCTCTCCCTCGGTCAACTGTGGTTCGCGCCGCAGCACGGAAAAACGTTCCAGATCTTCCGCACTCTCAAACCCCGAAACAATCGCCCGCTGTTGGACCGGCTCCGCCGGAGCGCCCACCGCTGCCGATCCCGGCCGCGGGCTCGTCGCCCGCAAACTAACGGAGTCCTAGCGTAAGGCGTCGGGACTGAGCCGAATGCGATGTCGGGGACCCGACGCCTTCCGCCGCCTCCAAAAAAATCGACCCTCATTCGTCCCTGAAGCTTGAAGAGAAGGCCGTCCGCGTTCCGGCGGCGACATCAGGCGCACAGTGCGTAAGCCCGCGGATATCAATATTTCAGGATGATGCAATCGCCGCCTGCAGCTTTTAGCCCGCCGCCCGAAAGGCCCCTAATTGTCGAATTCCGACCCTGGCGCTACCGGCCGCCTCAAATGAGCCTTGGAGCCCCGGCCGTTTGTTGCTTTCGCTTTTCTTTGTGCCCGGCCGTGAGCAAGAACAGGAACGGCAATGCGGGATCGCCGATCCCACTCGCCAAACGCGCTGACCGGCCGCGACGTTCCCGCGGCCCGCGCATTTGACCTGGGTCAACGGCAACGCGCCGCAGTCGTTTAATCTGCTTCCAAGCGCTTGTGGAGAGAGAAGCCGTGGAACAAGGAAGATATTGGGTCGCGCTGTTCAACAGGGGTGGGGAGAGCGCCGGAGTAGAGCGCGAGGTCGCCCGCGAGCCTCGGCTCGAGGTCGCCCGCTCAAGATACGTCGAGAGCGTCGCCAAATATCCAAGCCGGCTGGTGATGCTGTGCGATCGCGCCGCGGTCTTGGCTCGGAGCGATCGGATCCCGGCCATGCGGCGGGCTGGGTGAGCGCCAAGGCGTCCTGGATTATGCTCTTAAGTCAGTTTGTCTATATCAGGATGGGCAAATTCCCGAAATTCGGCATGATTGAGATTGATTGCCGTGGCTATCAGCTGCTCCAGGGAGTTCGCTAGCGGGACCGTTTGTTCTCTCAGATGGGTAAGAGCTTCTTGGGCGTGATAAGCAATTACCGGCCGCTGGAACGGCTGAAATTTAAAAATCTCATCGTGGATCTCATGGCTCGTCGATGCGTCAATGGAGCCAAACTTCCTTATCCTGGCATCGGTTAGTTGCAGGACCTTCTTGGCTTGCTCAAAATTCATGATTGTCCTTCCTCGAAGAGATCTTTGTCTGATTAGCGAGAGATGTGATCTTGTGGCTTTGATATGGATCAGAGCGCGCCGCGCGCAGTCGCCGCCAACTCTTAGAATTTGCGGGAGAATGATTCTTCAGATCGGGCAACGAGTGCTCAGGGTCTACTTATAGATTCATGCCCGGGCGAAAAAGTGCCCGTTACCCGGCGCTGTCATAAGGTCGGTATTACTGATACTGCCGACTTCATGCCGGAAACTCGACGATGAACTGCTTCGCCTCCGCCACTGCACGAGCGCCGAGATCGTTGTGACCGGCGCCATTGACAGTCACAAAGCGTTTGGGCGACTGGATCATAGAATAGAGCCTTTTACTGAGATCGATCGGGACGACACTATCCTTTTCGCCATGCAGGATCAGAACCGGAGATCTGACCTTGCGCGCGCGCAGATCCGAGCGAAACTGGTCCTTCATAAAGAGCCGCACTGGCACGAACCAATAGTGACGCGCGCCGACATCGACTGCTGAGGTGAAGGGAGCTTCGAGAACCACGCAGGCGACCGGCCTTTCCGCTGCGACTGCAATGGCAAGCGCCGATCCGAGCGATTTACCCCATAGGACAATGCGCTCGGCAGGATAGCGCCCGATGGCGAAGGCGTAAGCCGCGGCAGCGTCATTGAGGAGGCCGGTCTCGGTTGGACGTCCGCTCGAGCCGCCGTAGCCTCGATAACTCAGCGCCACTAGCCCACTGCCATCAGCTATAAGCGCACGAAAGCGCTCGTCCCGCCATCGCAGCGACCCGCCGTTGCCGTGGAAATAGAGGAAAACCGGATGGTCCTCGTGGGGCGGCACGTGCCAGATGATCACTTGCTCACCGTCAGCGGTGTCGAGTATCACCTCCTCCGCCTCAGACAGGCCAGCCGCGCGGGGCGTCGTGCGCCGGCGCTCTGGAAAGTATTGGAGCGACCGCTGGGACACATAAAGCAGCGCAACAGACCCGCCATAGAGGACGCCCGCAGCAATAAGCCATTTCAACATCATAGAGTTCTGCGCGAAAAATCAGCGACCGACGGATTGGAGCGAGCCGCTGCAGGAATCTTGTCTGATGCTAACTTGCGCATTCCTAACAAGCAGCTGCTAAAGCAACTATAGTCCTGCGCCGCAGCGATGACGATCTGACCCGCGAGAGTTTAATGGCCGTGGGCACTCATTTGCAAGGAATGCGGATGCCTACCCGGCATAACCTTGAGCACCAACCCGACCGATTATCAATCCGCTCGAACAAATGCGACTGCAGCGCTTCGACGAAAAACAATGGGTGTTATTCACTGACGCAATTGAGGAGTAGGCGCCCCCGGTCTGTTCGCCGGGGCGCCAGAGCCAGTGTCCTTTCCGCCGCCAAATGCGTGGATGTATTGTGCCATTCGCTGGCAGGGCAGCCACGTCCGAATTGGGTCGATCTCGACCAAATTCAGCGTTCGCTTTCGAGTTGGCTTTGACCTCAACTCCGGACATATCTTTGCATCGCATTAAGTGACGCTTCGGGCCAAACTGCGACATCGTCACCGCTTCATCGGACCCGAATCGTAGGTCGGCATCGTCGTAAGTGTTTGCTCAGTCAAAGTCCAAGGCGACCAAGCATGTACGTGCAGGTCGTATACGGGGCTGATCGCTCCTGAGGCGCAAACGGTGCCCATCCCAAAGTTCGAAGCTCAACTAAGTGCCCTTGAAGCACCTCGGTCCTCCAAGATCGCATAAAGCTCTCTGCCCAATTCCTCGATTGTAAATGGCTTGCTAAGAAGTCGTACGCCCGGATCGAGTGTCCCATTGTGCACAATGGCATTGCGCGTATAGCCGGTCATATACAGGACGGCCAAGTCCGGCCGCTCTTTAACAAGCTCACTAGCCAGTTCGCGACCGTTGCCACTTGGCAAAACCACGTCTGTCAAGAGAATCGTGATGCGGGGATTCTCCAAAAGCTTCTGACGCGCTATTCCAACAGTATCTGCCTCGATCGCCTCGTAGCCTATCTCGCGCAGAGCGCTAATCGTGAAGCTCCTAACACCAGGATCATCCTCCACAACCAGCACAACATGCTCTTTGGGAGAAAATTCGAGTGCGCGCGGCACAGCTGACCGCATTTCTGCTGAAGAAACCTTGGATGTATCACGTGGTAGGTATATCTTAATGCTCGTTCCCTTGCCCCCCTCACTGTAAATCTTAACGTGCCCCTTCGATTGTTTGATGAAACCATGAACTTGGCTTAGTCCCAAACCAGTGCCCGCGCCGGATGGTTTGGTGGTGAAAAATGGATCGAAGGCCTTCGCGATAATGCCTTCCGACATGCCACGCCCCGTATCAGTAACAGCAATCATCACATATTGTCCCGGCGTGACTTCCACGTGCGCATCAGCGTACGCGCGATCCAGTTCCGTATTCGCAGTTTCAATCGTCAAGCGGCCCACGCCGTCCATCGCATCGCGCGCATTGATGACCAGATTGAGAATGGCACTCTCGAGCTGATGCACATCTACGATCGCGCGCCAGAGACCTCCG
Organism: uncultured Alphaproteobacteria bacterium; assembly: GCA_963845075.1. GTDB lineage: Bacteria > Pseudomonadota > Alphaproteobacteria > Rhizobiales > Xanthobacteraceae > BOG-931. The sequence continues at coordinate 186,929 of CAWJRE010000040.1, forward strand.
CTTAACACAGCCTCCAACTCAATTCCTTCGCCGAGCGTCCTTCGCAAAAGCTCCGACATATCTGCTACACATTTGTTTGCATCCGTCGATTGGGGTTTTAGTGGCTGCAATCGAGAGAAGGCCAAAAGCCTTTTGGTCAACTCTGCCGCGCGACGAGCACCGCTCAGGGCGTTTTCAACATAAACTCGCGGGCGGGGGTCTTCGCTAGAGAGGCGCCTCACGGCGAGGTCGAGATTTCCGACTATTATCGAGAGCATATTGTTAAAGTCGTGAGCCACACCGCCTGTCAGCTGACCCAGCGCTTCCATTTTTTGGGCCTGCCGAAGGCTGGACTTTGCGTTTTCACGCTCCAACATTTGGATTTTAAGGGAGGCCGTCAGCAGCCGCAATTCGCCGACCTGTCGCCGCATAGTGAAGCCAACGAGGATCGCTACTGTCGCGGCTAAAACGCCCGCGATAACGGTGACCAACAGAAGAACTGACCGCAATAGCGCCGCTTTAGTGTTCCGAGCATTCTCTATATTGGTTTCATCGCCATCAAATTCGTCTAATGCCGTACGGATGTCGCGCATCAAATCGCGACCTTTGTTCGACTTAATTACTCCGAGTGCCTCTACGGCATTTCCCGCTTTTGCCAACTCAATCGTGCGCGACAGTTCCCCAAGTTTGAGCTCTACGAGCGGGTAAAGTTTCGACAGGCGAGATTGTTGGACCGAATTATCGGACGTTAAGCGCCGAAGCGTGTCTTCCGCCGCGGGTATTTCCTTTTGGGCCGTGCGGAATGGCTCCAGATAGCCATCGTTACTCGTCAATAGAAACCCGCGCTGGCCGGTTTCGGCATCCTGAACCAAGCTAAACAAATGCCCTGATGCTTCCCTCACCATAAGGGAGTGCGCGGCCCAGTGGTCGGCCTCAGAGCTGGCGACAGAAGCAATAATCGAGGCTAGGACGGCCAACAACAGGAAGCTAAGGCCACCAACAACGGCGGCTAAAAGGCGTGAGTCATTGGGACGTGGTGTTAAAGGTGCATGCATGACCGAAAGTTCCGGGCCGCTAACCAATAGATCAGTAAAGCAAAGCTGGCCGGATTTCCACAGCACCGCGCCAGGTCTTGGGTTTGTCATTGCCGGATTCAATTTATGCGCCTGGGAGGCGGTATGTCGGCGACGGGTCAACCGCGTCGGTTGAGCGATCTCGGCATGTCGGCTTCACCCCCAACTCCGGACTATCGCTGCGACGCAGCTAAAAGACGCTTCGGGCCAATACGAGACATTCGCCTTACTGACAGCTTGTGGCGCCCGATCCAATTGTCGTTCGAACGGCGTCTCCATCCCCGACACCCCGACGCCGCCCGGATAGTTTAGGTCCCACGACTGAGGCAACACCTCGTAGTGAACCCCGAGCGGTACCCTGCTCGGGGTTCGTTTTCATCGCATGCGCCGGCCGTTCAGCGCAGTGCGTTGCAAAGTCGACGCCCGCACAGCTAACGACGGTTCTTAGAATTTTCGGAAAGCGTTTTACGTTTCCGACAACATGGCGGGATACCTTCCCTCTAGTGGTCGGGGATCAGACCCAATCCGGCCGCCTCTTGTGGCCGAGCAGGCACTCGAATTGCGGTTGCTCAAAAAAGACCAAGGCCCCTAACGACTATGCAGCCGACCGCGCAGAGGCTCGAATTTCTAGCTTTTTCTTAATGGCCACCTTCGTCCAATCCTTCGCTTTCCGAAGGAGGAATTTGCGATCCCCTTCATTATTGGTCCGGGCCGCGTACCACTCGCATTGGCAGGCGCGTTCTAAGCATTCTTCAATGGTGGGTGACATGGTGAACCTCCAACCATGGCCCGTGCTTGATCCCTGTTTGATCAGATAACCCCGATGGCCTGCCTCTGGTTGGCGCAGCTCAGGCATGCAGTTCCGTGAACTTGATCGGCCCGCCCTCCTACGGCATCTTGGAGCAGGTCTATCGCGACAACAGGCTCAATCCCATCCACGAAGGCACCCACGGGATTCAGGCGATCGACCTGGTCGGAAGGAAAATACTGCGCGACAGCGGCGCCGCTTTGGCGCTGTTGGGCGAGCGCATAACCGGCACGATTGCCCGCCCCGGAAAAGGCAACGATTTAGTGAACGACGCGGACGCGCTCAATGAAGCGTGGACCGATCTGCTTGATGTCGTCGCGTGTTTGCGGCAAGAGCCTGCGGACAAGGCGCTTCACAACGCTTCTGCATTCCTGTCCGCCTTCGGCCATGTGGTCGTGGGGTGGCTTTGGCTCGATCAGGCGCTGGCAGCGGCCACCGCCTCGGACACCATGCGCGAGATCCGCTTGCGCTCTTGCCGGTACTTCATGTCGACGGAGCTGCCAAAGGCCCGGCAACAGCTTGCGTTTGTGAAGTCGCTCAACGACGAAGCCGCGCAGTTTGCCGATGCGCTGTTTTGACGTTGCAATGTTTAGTCGTTCGATTTGCCCTGGTGGAGGCGCCCGATGAATGAAGTCTATGTCGTTTCAGCCGTCCGGACCGCGATCGGAACGTTCGGCGGCAGTTTGAAAGATATCCCGCCGGCCGAACTTGCCAGCCGCGTGACTGCAGAAGCGGTGCGACGCGCATCCGTGGCGCCGGCCGACATCGGCCATGTAGTGTTCGGTCAGGTGGTGCAGACCGAACCGCGCGACATGTATGTCTCGCGGGTGGCGGCGGTGGATGCCGGCATTCCGGTGGAAACACCGGCGCTGACGGTCAATCGCCTGTGCGGCTCCGGGCTGCAGGCGATTGTGTCGGCAGCGCAAAGCATCAAGCTCGGCGATTGCGATGTCGCTGTCGCCGGCGGCGTGGAAAGCATGAGCCGGGCGCCGTTCCAGGCGCCGTCATTCCGGTGGGGCACCAAAATGGGCAGCGCCCCGATCGTCGACGTGCTCGACAACGCGCTGCGCGATCCCTTCCATCGCGTCCTGATGGGCGTGACGGCCGAGAACGTGGCCGAGCGGCACGGTATTACCCGCGATGATCAGGACGCGCTCGCCCTTGAAAGTCATCGGCGCGCTTCGACGGCCAGCAAGGCCGGCTATTTCAAGGAGCAGATCCTCGGCATCGAGGTCAAAAGCCGCAAGGGCACCGCCGTTTTCGACGCCGACGAGCACATGCGGCATGATGCTACCGCCGAGGACTTCAAAGGCCTGAGGCCCGTTTTCAAACGCGATGGCGGCAGTGTAACCGCCGGCAATGCGTCCGGCATCAATGACGGTGCCGCAGCCGTCGTGCTGGCGAGCGAAGCCGCAGTCAGCCGCCTCGGTCTGAAACCGATGGCGCGGCTAGTCGGCTATGCCCACGCAGGCGTCGAGCCGCTCTATATGGGTCTCGGCCCCATTCCGGCGACCCGATTGGCCGTCAAGAAGGCGGCGCTCGATGTCGCCGACATGGATGTCATCGAATCGAACGAGGCATTCGCCGCGCAAGCCTGTGCGGTGTCGCGCGAACTCGGTTTCGATGGGGCGAAAGTCAATCCGAACGGCAGCGGCATTTCGCTCGGCCATCCGGTCGGCGCCACTGGCGCCATCAATACGGTCAAGGCGGTTTATGAGCTGGTCCGAACCGGCAAGCGCCACGCGCTGGTGACAATGTGCATCGGCGGGGGGCAGGGGATCGCCGCGATATTTGAGCGAGCCTAGAGCATGATCCGGAAAAAGCCTGCCCTCGGACTTGATCCGAGGGTGGAATCCGGTTTTCCGAAAAGATCATGCTCAAACAAAAAGCTAGAGCGGGATGCCGATCGAACCACAACCCATCCCGCTCTACGGCCCGCCCGTCATTCTTGACCCAGCAAGTCGCGAAGCTTCTCGGTATTGGGGATGACGGTCCAGCCGTCCTGCAGCTTCACGAGACCGCGCCGGTGCCAGTCTCGGAGGCAACGATTGACGTTCTCGCGGGTGGCGCCGACCATTTCGGCCAGCTCGGTTTGCGACAATGACAGGCGCATCTCTTTGCCGGCCTTCTCCGACCCGTAGCTCAGAAGCAGCTTGGCGAGGCGGGTGGGGAGCTCGAAGAAGGCGAGGTCAGCCATCCGCTCATCGGAGCGGCGAATTCGGGCGCAAAGGAGTTCCATAAGCTGAAGGCAGACCGCGGGGTGTCTTTCGAGGAAGGGGATGACGTTCCGCCGCTCCAGCACCAACAGCTCGCATTTCGTTAGCGCTGTAGCGTTGGCGGAGCGCGGCTTCCCATCCAGCATGGCGATCTCGCCGAATAGGTCGCCCGGGTGCAAATCGCCGAGGATGACTTCTTTTCCCTTCACTGTCGGCATCGAAATCCGAACGGTTCCCGTCAACACCGCCATCATGCTTCCGCCCGGATCGCCGATGCGGCAGACCGTCTCGCCGACGCCGAAACTGCGCGGCATGGCCTGACCGATAAGGTCGCGACGGCTGTTCTCGTCCATCTGCGCAAACAGCGGCGATTGTTCCAGCACCCTGCGGCCGTACGCGCTCGTCTTCAGATCGACCATCGCCCCGGAGCCTCCCGCTCCTGCCAATCCGCTGTGATGTACGGCACTGACGCCCCACCGTCATGATGTACGGTCGCGCCAGCAGTTGCAATCGATGAGGGCAGCAAAATGAGCCAATTGCCCGTCGCCGAAGACCCATCGACGTGCGGACCGCAAGGCTGGAACCTGCTGAAATCGATGTCGACTGGCGTGATCTCGGCCGTGAGCGACGCCAATGTGATCGCGGTGCTGATCGTCTTCATCGTCGTTTGTCTGCTCGCGCTAAACGTCAACGTGATCACGCCAGACGCAAGCCTGGCGATCCCGCAATTCGGTCCATACCCCTGATCGATCGCCACCACGGGGCCGTTTCGACCCGGGGGATGACGCGCGGCCTCCTGAAATTGCACGGTAGCAGGAGGAATGCCATGACGAAGCTAGCTACAATCCAGTCGAACACTATCACCGGCGGTTTGCCAAGTCGTTCCCGGCCCGCACTTACCCAGGAACAAGTATTTCAACTCTTGCGGTGTGCGATTAAGGATGACGATGACTTGGTCGATGAGATCATTGAGCAGGTGTATGAGAATATCGTTGCATTCGATTACAAACGCGCGGAGTGCGTGATCGAGCTGATCGTGCGGCGCAGCGTGACGGCGAGATGGGCGTTTCGGTCTCTCCTGAAGGATATGCGTACGGTCGGCCCTCCGGCGGCACTGCTGGCGTCGCCCCTGTTCACGGTGAAACCGGGCGCCTGCGGCGATTGACCAGCTTCTAGCCGTCTTGCGCGTTTGACCGCGGCGATAGAGGCCTTTTGGCTAAGGCCGCGCGATGAATATTCCGTTGCCGCGTTTGACCACGTTGTAGCTACCGTTTCGTTTGGCAGTTTTCAGATGCGCCTGATACTCGTCGCGGTTGCGATTTCAGCTGTGCTAATTTGGTCCAGATGAGAGTGAGTCGGGGCCTGCAAGGTGGCCCCCTGGACACGCTATTGGGCCTGGACCATGATCGCCCTTGCGCGTGTGGGGCAGCGTCATGGATCTTCACGGCTGGCTGCTGAACCTCGGTCTACAACAGTATGAAGCGGCATTTCGTGAAAACGACATCGACGAAACGCTGCTGCCGAGCCTGACCGCGCAGGATCTCAAAGACATCGGCGTTGTTGTCGTCGGTCACCGCCGCAAGTTGCTCAACGCAATCGGCGCGCTATCCGGTAATTCCGTCACCGTACCATTCGATCGAGACTCGGGGCTCGATGCCTCCTTTCCGGACACCGCCGAACGCCGGCAGGTGACGGTGATGTTCGCGGATCTGGTCGGGTCGACCGCGCTCTCCACCCGCATGGATCCGGAGGATCTGCGCGAAGTCATTTCGGCCTATCGGAAGTGCGTCGCCGAAACGGTTCGTCACTTGGGCGGCTTCGTATCGCAATATTTGGGCGACGGCGTACTGATCTTTTTCGGCTATCCGCAAGCGCACGAAGACGACGCCGAGCGGGCGGTGCGGGCGGCGCTGCAGCTCGTGGCCGCGGTCGCCGGTCTGAAGACACACGCTCCGCTGCAAACCCGGGTCGGAATTGCCACCGGATTGGTGGTCGTCGGCGAGATGTCGGATGCGGGTGGGTTGCGGGAGCGCGGCATCGTCGGAGAGACGCCCAACCTTGCGGCACGCCTGCAGAGCAGCGCCGAACCAAATCAGGTCGTGATCGCGGACAACACGCGGCGTCTTCTGGGCAATATCTTCGAGCTCAAGGATTTGGGCTCGAAGCATCTAAAGGGGATGGCCGAGGGAATACGAGCTTGGGCGGTCTTGCAGGCCAGTTCTGTTGCGAGCCGTTTCGAAGCGATGCACGCTACGCGCCTGACGGATCTGGTCGGACGGGAGGAAGAGCTCGGATTGTTGCTGCGTCGCTGGGCACGGGCAAAGGCCGGCGAAGGTCAGGTGGTGTTGCTATCAGGCGAGCCAGGGATCGGCAAATCGCGCTTGACCGCGGCGCTGCTGGAACACATCGGCAGAGAGCCGTATACGCGCTTGCGTTATTTCTGTTCTCCGCACCATGCCGACAGCGCGCTTTATCCGATTATCGGTCATTTTGAGCGCGTGGCAAGGCTTGCATATAACGACAGCCTGCAAACAAAGCTCGACAAGTTGGACCGGGTCCTTGCGCAAACTGCAGCCTCGAAGGAGGACGCCGCTCTCTATGCCGAAATGCTGTCGCTGCCGAATGACGGGCGCTATCCGGCGTTGCACCTTACGCCCGAGCAGCGCAGACAAAGGACGCTGGAAACGCTCTGGGCACAAGTGGAAGGTCCTGTCTCGAAAAAATCCGGTGCTGATGATCTTCGAGGATGCCCACTGGAGTGATCCGACAAGTTTGGAAGCACTCAGCCGGGCGGTGAACCGGATCGCGTCGCTCCCCATCTTGCTGATTGTCACCTTCCGGCCGGAATTCGACCCGCCCTGGATCGGTCGCCCGCATGTGACGGCGCTGACGCTCAACCGGCTGGCGGAGCGCGAAGTCAGTATGATGATCGACCGCGTCGTCGGCAGCAAGCCGCTGCCTGCGAACGTGCGTCGCGACATCATCGAACGCACGGACGGCGTTCCGCTCTTCGTCGAAGAAATAACCAGAGCGGTGCTGGAGGCTGAAAGCGCCGCCAAGCATGTCATTGCCGCAATTCTATCCACCGCCACGGAGGTCCCGGCGAGCTTGCACGCCTCACTCATGGCGCGGCTCGACCGGCTCGGCCCTGCCAAAGAAGTGGCACAGATCGGCGCCGCGATCGGCCGGGAGTTCTCGCACGCCCTGCTGTCGGCAGTGGCGCAAAAGCCGGAAGCGCAGCTCAATTCGGCCATCGAGGCGCTGTTGGCAGCCGGCTTGGTGTTTCGCCAGGGCACCCCGCCCGAGGTGATTTATTTGTTCAAGCACGTTTTGGTGCAAGACGCCGCTCACGGTACGCTTTTGCGTGAACCGAGGCGCGCGCTGCATGCGCGCATCGCCGCGACGCTCGAGACCCAATTTACCGACATTGTCGAACGTCAGCCGGAGGTCATGGCGCGCCACTGCACCGAGGCCGGATTGATCGAAAAGGCGGCGCACCTATGGGGCAAGGCCGGGCAGCGCTCGCTAAACCGCTCGGCATTGATTGAGGCGGTCGAGCAATTGTCGCGCGCGCTCGCTCATATCGCGGCCTTGCCCTCGAACGTTGAGCTGCGTCGCGAGCAAATCGGTCTTCAAGTGGCGCTCATCAACCCGCTTATGCACGTCAAGGGTTATGCGGCACCGGAGACGAAGGAAGCCGCGGAGCAGGCACGCCGGTTGATCGAGCAAGCCGAATCTAACGGTGAACCGCCCGATGAGCCGTTGCTGTTGTTTTCCATTCTCTATGGATTTTGGGTCGCGCACTATGTCGCATTCGATGGGGACGTGATTTGCGATCTAGCGGCGCAGTTCCTCACTCTGGCCGAGGAACGGCAGGCGACGCTGCCGCTCGTGACGGGCCATCGCCTCATGGGCGCGTCCTACTTACACACCGGCGAAATTATCAAGGCGCGGACACACCTCGACAAAGCGATGGAACTTTACCAGCCGGCGGAGCATCGCCGCGGGGCGACGCTCTTCGGTCAGGATGTCCGCGTGGCGGCGCTTTTCTATCGGTCACTCGCGCTTTGGCAGCTTGGCTATCCGGATGCGGCAATCCGAGACGCAGCTCGTTCCGTTGTAGATGCGCGCGACACCGGGCAGGCCGCTACCGTCATGGCGGCCCTGGCGATCACGTCATTGACCCACATCCATTGTGGCAATTACGGGCTCGCGAAGGAGCAACTCGACGAAGTTTGTGCCTTGGCGGACGAGAAAAGCGCCATGTTCTGGAAGGTCGGCGGCATGCTGCTGCTCGGTTGCGTGTCGGCGCTGAATGGCAAAGCGGCAGATGCCGTTCAGACCATCGGATCCGGACTCCAGGCGTGGCGCTCGACCGGAGCGTCGTTGTGGATGCCGGTCTATCTGGCGCACTTGATCGGCGCTTATGCCGACCTCGGCCGTTTCGACGACGCATGGCGTTGCTTCAATGAAGCGACGACCTTGATGCAACAAACGAAAGAGCGATGGTGCGAGTCCGAAATTTATCGCATCGCCGGCGAAGTCGCGATCCGCTCACCGGATTCGGATGTGAGCAAGGCGGAGGCCTTTTTTGGACATGCGCTTGAAGTCGCCAAGGCGCAACAGGCGAAATCTTACGAATTGCGCGCCGCAACGAGCCTCGCGCGCCTGCGGCTGGACCAAGGACGGCGCGATGAGGCCCTTCAGCAACTGGCACCGATCTACAATTGGTACTCCGAGGGCTTCCACACCCACGATCTGAGACAGGCAAAGGCTCTGCTCGACATGCTGGCGTAGGTCGCGTGTGCAGGAAATACGCCGGCGCCGGATGGACGCGCCGATGCCGGGATCAGATGGCTACGCCGGTTGGCCCGGAAACAGCAACGATTGAAAGGGCTCGGCGTACTGCACGAGCACGGGACTGAGGGTATCGAGGCCGAGCGTGCGCAGGCTGCAGGCCATCGGATGCGTCGATTCGCCTATCTTCAACGAAAAGCCGCTGCCGCTGCCCAGTTGTGATGGCGTCATCATCTGGATGACTGTTCTCATCAACTGGCCCTCGAATATGCTGAACGTGACGATGTCGTTCGGCGGCATCGTGACCGAAGCGCTGCGCGTACCGTTGAACCGGGCGATCATGGTATTGTCTGGGTCGCCGATTGTCATTGCGAAGTTATTGCCGCTGTCGGCGATATCGATGGACGCCACGAATTTGTTGTAGCCCCAGATCTCATGGCCGGCGCGGTTCGCCGAAGCGGTATCGACCGGAAGGTGCACCACATAGAGTGCCGGCACCGGAGATTTCGGCGCCGCCGCAAGGACCGTCAAGCCGACTTCGTTGTAAGGGCCGATGTCCGTCTTTCGATACTGAAAACAACCGAATGCCGCGATGGCTTGGCCAACCCCCTGCGGAACAGCGATAAGACCCGTATCTTTCAGAAGTGCGGAGGCGCGGCCATAGTCGACCAGATATGTCGCGATCAGCAATTGGGCGTCGAAATAGCGGATTGGCAACGGACACGAGCTTCCATCGCTGAGGGTGCGTTGCTGCAGCGGCAAAGCATTTGGCGCGCTCCGCCGCCCGATGTTCGCCGGCGTCGTATCGGCGCGAAGCGGCGGCAGTTGCGGCAGCGGTAGATCAAGGGCCGGCGCCGGAGCTGGCTTGTGTCCAGCCAGGATAGCAAGCGCGCTGCTGACAAGTTCTTCCGGATCGGTGATGTGGCCGGGGAGCGCAATAGGAGCGGCGGATTTCGGCAGCTCAATGAACTCACTTGCACCGAGGCCGGCAGGTTCGCCAGGCAGGAGCGAACCCAGGACGGCCGGAATTGCGGGCAGATAAGCGAGCGCCTTTTTCACGTCACGCATCCTGACGATGGCGGGCAATCTTGTACCACCAAGCGGCCGATGGCGGCAGTGGTTTTCGCGGAATCTCCGCCGGCGCAGAATTTTGCGGGCATGGCAACCGCCCGCGGGCGCCGGTCGCGGCCTGCCCGCGTCCGCTAAGTGCCGCAACTTCCAGATGTATTTGGAAAAACGTTGAATTGGCGCGCCAATAAGTTGTAATCGTTTACACTGCTGACATCAGTTTGTATTCTTCTAGAGGGGTAATGGCTCCTCCACGAACAGGCTGAGGCGCAAAATGCAAAGCAATCCACAAGTGCCGTGGACCGAAGAGCAGTGGGCGCGTGTCAATCAAGCCATCCAGGAGGAAGCACAACGCGCACGCGTGGCGGCGAAATTTCTGCCGCTGTACGGGCCCTTGCCGCCTGACACCGATTTCGTCCGTTCGGTGGATATCCCCGACGACAGCGCCACTGAAGATCAATGACAAGAAAATGATCGAGTTATCTACGCTGCAGCTGAAGGTCGAGCTGCGGGGCGCGCAGCTTGCGGACCCCGAGATGGGCAGCGCCCTGTCGCTGTTCCGCCGCGCCGCAAACATCCTTGCTCGGCTGGAAGACGCGCTTGTCTTTAAGGCCGACAACCCGCATGCCGACCAGCTACCCCCGGATACTGAAGCAGCCTCAATGGCGAAGAGATATGCGGCGGCCAAGACTTCGCACGGGCTCATCGACGTCGGCTATGTACTCAGCGATCGTACACTGGCCTCCAATGGCGGCAATACGCTTGTTAAGGCGGTGACAGAGGCGATAAGTCATCTGGAGACGAACGGGCACTTCGGGCCGTTCTGCTGTCGTGCTTGGGCCACGACTGTTCTTCGGACTGGCGCAACAGCCGAGCTACCGGACGACCACAAGTCACCCCGCAAGATCAGATAGTTCCGTTTCTTGGGCGGCGGCTCAGCTGCTTCGTTGCTCGGCTATCCCCGACGGCACAACGGCATCGTCGTGGCGCTCGGCGGTGAGCCGGTTGAACTCGTCGTCGCCACCGACATGTCTCTGCAATTCTTGCAGGTCACCGAAACGCCGAACTACCTCTTTCGTGTTTACGAGAAGCTGGCGCTGCGCATCAAAGAGCAACGGAGTGCGGTCGTAAGCGCTGCCACGGACGCAAACGCCGACGCCTAAGCCGAGCACGCCAAAGACGCGATAACATGAAACGGGCCGAACGCGTCCGGGAGGGCGCCGATTGCGCGCTCAGCGGCAGGTTGCTCTAGATCGTCTTCGCGAAGGTGCCGCATGCCGACACAAGGTGATCGTTCTAGGCGGCGGCGTGGCTGGCATGAGCGCCGCGCACGAACTGATCGAGCGCGGCTTTGAGGTGGTGGTTCTCGAGCGCGGCCAGCTCGCCGGCGGCAAGGCGCGCAGCATTCCGGTGACCGACGACGGCGCCGGCACCAGCGGCCACGAGCGCGCCGATACGGGAGTGGCGTCGATCGAGCACCGGTTGCCCGGTGAGCATGGATTTCGCTTTTTTCCCGGCTTCTACAAGCATGTGATCGACACGATGCGGCGTATCCCGTCATTTGATGGGCGCACCGCCGCGGACCATCTGGTGCCGACGACGCGCGTCGGCTTCACGCAATACGGCAAGCCGACATTTCTCATACCGTCGCAGTTTCCCCGCACCGCCGGCGATGTCGGCACGCTTTTGAGCGACGCGCTTCTGGCGTTCGGGCCGGTCATTGGGCTTTCACCGGAAGAACTGGCGTTTTTCGGCGCGCGCTTTTGGCAAATCCTCACCTCGTGCGAAGAGCGTCGCATCGGCGAGTATGAAGGGGTCAGCTGGTGGGAATTCATCGACGCCGAACCACGATCGCCGTCTTATCAGAAATTCCTCGCCACCGGATTCACGCGCTCGCTTGTCGCCTCCAAGGCGCGCAAGGCCAGCGCTCGAACTGTCGGCGACATGTTCATGCAGATGATGCTGACGTTTCTCGAGCCGACGAGCGGATCGACAGACCGTCTGTTGGACGGGCCGACCAATCTTGTGTGGATCGATCCGTGGTGCAGCTACTTGGAATTCCGGGGTGTGCAGTATGTGCGCGAGTCCGAAGTCGTAGAGATTTTGTGCGACAGCCAGCGGGTTACCGGGGTCGCCGTGCGGCGGCAGGGACAGCGGACGCTGGTTGAGGGCGACTATTACGTGGCGGCAATCCCGCTCGAGCGCATCGCCCCGCTCATCAATGAGCGCATGCTCGCCATCGATCCCGCGCTCGGCAATTTGAGCACGCTGGCGCCGAATGTCGAGTGGATGAACGGCCTACAGTTCTATCTGCGCCGCGATTTGCCCATTGCCCACGGTCACGTGATTCACATCGACAGCGAATGGGCGCTGACCAGCGTGTCGCAGATTCAGTTTTGGCGCAGCATGTCGCCGGATCAATTCGGCGACAGTGACGTGCGCGGGGTCCTTTCTGTCGACATCTCCAACTGGGACGCGCCGGGATCGAACGGCCGTTCCGCCATGCAATGCTCGCGCGAAGAGGTGATGCGCGAGGTATGGGCGCAGCTCAAGCGCTCGGTCAACATCGATCGGGAGGTGCTGCGCGACGAGGATTTGCATTCGTGGTATTTGGATCCCGATATTCAGCCGAGCGGCAACGGCTCAGGGCTCCTGACCAATGCCGAACCGTTGCTCGTGAACCTGGTCAACACATGGGCGCTGCGACCCGAAGCCACCACGCGGATTCCGAATTTGTTTTTGGCGTCCGACTATGTTCGCACCTACACCGACCTCGCGACGATGGAAGGGGCCAACGAAGCGGCGCGCCGCGCGGTCAACGGCCTGCTCGACGCAACGGGTTTTGTCGGGCCGCGCTGCGGCGTCTGGCCGCTGCATCAGCCCGAAATTCTTGTGCCGTTGCAGCGGCACGATGCCGCCCGCTACGCGGCTGGTCTGCCTTGGGACGATAGACTGACACGGATCGCCGTGGAGGCCGTTCGACCGCGCGTCGCCTTTGCTTGCGCAGGTGACACCGCTGCTCGAACGCGTGGCGCCCTACGTTAGTCCGGTCGTGGCCAAGATCGAGTCGCCCGATTTTTCGACCAAAGAATTGGCGGCCGTTAGCTCAACCGCACAAGGTGGCACGGGTGGAACGCAAGGCGATGTTACCAACGATGCGGTCGGAGTGGCCGGCGACCTCGCCGGGCCTACCGACTTTCTGGAGCGGCTGGGCTGGTACCGAGAGATGCTCGACGGCACGCTCGCGGCCAGCGTGCCGACACTGGAGCCGCAGCGGCATCTCTACGCCCTGGTGAAGGATTTCCTCGAACGAGCGGGCAAAGGCTTGCGGCCGGCGCTCTGCATCGCAACCACGCGCGCCTTGGGCGGCCGCGCCGAAGATGCGCTTTTGTCGGCGGCCGGCATCGAAATGCTGCACAACGCCTTTCTCGTGCACGACGACATTGAGGATGGCAGTGAATCGCGGCGTGGCGTCGCCACCATGCATCGCCGTGCCGGGGTGCCCATTGCGGTCAACACCGGCGACGCCATGAACGCCTTGGCCATGCGTCTTTTCCGCCGGAATGTGGAGGTTCTGGGCCCGGCGGTGGCGCTGCGCATCCTCGACGAAGTCGATCACATGCTCGTCGAATGTTTGGAGGGGCAGGCCGTCGAATTGGGATGGGTCCGGGACAATGATCTCACGGTCCGGCCGGAAGACTATCTGCGGCTCGTGCTGAAGAAGACCGCCTGGTACAGCTTCATTCATCCGATGCGGATCGGCGCGCTTGTCGCCAATGGAGACGACCGGAAGCTCGATCGCTTCGACCGGTTCGGATTTTTGCTTGGTGCCGCGTTCCAGATCACCGACGACGTCCTCAACCTCACCGGCGACGTTGCCCGATACGGCAAGGAGATCAATGGCGATCTGCTGGAGGGAAAGCGGACCATCGTGCTCGCGCACGCGCTCGGCAAGGTCAACGCGACGGACCGGGCCTGGATCGGAAATTTTCTGAGCCGTCCCCGCGAGCGCCGATTGACCCGCGAAGTCCTGCAACTCCGGCAGATCCTGGCGAGCACCGGCAGTATCGAGTGGGCTCAGCAATCGGCTGTCGCATTCGCCGAGGCCGCAAAGCGGGAGTTCGACGAGACAGGCTTTCGCCGGCGTGCCCGCGGGCCCGGATCTGGAATGGCTGCGCAAAAGCGTGGACTTTATCGTCCAGCGAAACGCGTAGCTCTTTTGTGCGGCGGGCCCTCGCGCAAGGTCCCGTTAAAGCGACTCATTGCGTCGGAACGCGTGCCGTGCGGCCTTCTCGCGCGATCTGCGTATCCTGGCGATCTAACGACGCCGGAGTTGCTAGCGTTGCCTCCAGCACCATCGCGTTCTACGCGTCTTCGGCTGTCGCATGGCCGTTCGCATGCTGCGGTGGCACAGGTTTTGCTGCCATCTGCTGGCGGTTACAATGAGACCAATGCCGCGAACTGCCGATTGTCGTTGTCGACCAGAAAGAAAAATGACTGCCGTACCCTCGTATTCGATTTCCGCACCGGACCGTCACCCGACGCCGTAACCCGCGAAGTGATCACCGGCAAGCTGCTTGCGACCGTCGACGAAATGGCGATCGTGCTCGCGCGTGCCTCGATGAGCCCGGTCATCTACGAAGTCCTCGATTTTGCTTGTGGCATCTGCGACCCGCGGGGCGATCTCGTCGCGCAGACCAACGGCATTACGGTCTTCACCGGCACCTTCTCGCGCCAGGTCCACTTCATCATCGAGCGCTTCGGGTCGGATATGGCGCCGGGCGACACCTTTCTCACCAATGACCCGTTCGAAGGCGGCACACACGCCTGCGATTTCGCGGTCATCCGGCCGATCTTCGCCGGCGGAAAGATCGTCGCTTACGCCATCGCCATCGCGCATCTGCTCGACGTCGGCGGTGCCGTTGCCGGCAGCTTGCCGCCGAACGCGACCTCGGTGTTTCAGGAAGGGCTTCGGCTCTCCGGCGTTCGGCTCACCCGCGACGATCGCATCGTCGACGATCTGATCAGGATCGTGACCGAGAATGTGCGGCTGCCGAATTTGGTGCTGGGCGATATCAACGCCGAGCTCGCGGCCGTGCGCATCGCCGAACGCCGGATTTTGGAGACGGTCGCGAAGTATGGCGCAACCACGCTTAATGCGACATTTGCCTGGCTGATCGCCACCAGCGAAGCGCGCGCCCGCGCCGTGATCGAGGCGCTGCCGGACGGCGACTATTCGACCAGCGATGTCATCGATGGCGACGGCGAGACCGAGGACAGCATTCCGATCTGCGTCACCGTGCGCATCCGCGGCAGCGAGATCGAAGTGGATTTCACCGGATCGAGCCCGGCGCGAAACGCGCCGATCAACTGCAGCCGCGGCGCGCTCATCTCGGCGGTGAAGACGATCATGAAGGCTTTGGTGGCGCCGCACGAGCCCTCCAACGAAGGCTGGTTCCGTCCGCTGAAGGTGACGGCGCCGAATGGCACGATCTTTACCGCCGAAAAGCCGTCGCCGACCGGCTGGTACTATGAAGGCGTCGCGCAGGCCTCCGATCTTGTCTGGAAGGCGCTGGCGCCGTTGGTGCCGGAGCGCTTTTCTGCCGGCAGTTATTTGAGCCTGTGCGCCACCTATTTCTCGGGCGCCGCGGCGGACGGGCTCTTTGTTCATATCGAGCCGCAAAACGGCGGCTGGGGCGCGACCAACAAGCGCGACGGCGCCAGCGGCATGATCGCCGTCACCGACGGCGACACCTACAATTATTCCATCGAGCTGTTGGAGGCGAAATTCCCGCTCCTGATCCGCCGCTATGAATATAACGTCGAGAGTGGCGTAGGCGCCGGACGCTACCGTGGCGGGTTCGGTCTGGTGCGCGAATACGAGGTCGAAAGCGACGGCGTTGTTCTGCACGCGAGCTACGGTCGCACCGCGACACCGCCTTGGGCTATCGACGGCGGCCTACCAGGCAGTCTCAACGGTATCGAAGTGGTGCGCGGGAAAACGCGGCGGTGGCTCACGCGCCCCTCCGATTTTCCGCTCGACCGCGGCGATCGCGTCCGCATCTGCACGGGTGGAGGCGGAGGCTGGGGCGAGCCTCATACGCGCGATCCGGAGTCCGTTGCGCGCGATGTGCGCGACGGGCTTGTTACAGCCGGCGACGCAATGGCGATTTACGGCGTGGTGATCGATCCGGAGACGCAGAACGTTGATCGTGCGGCCACAGAAGAACTCCGAGCGAAATTTCCGGGCGCCGCACGATGATCAAAGTTGCCACGGACGCCGGCGGCACGTTCACCGACCTCGTCGCCTTCGAAGAGACATCCGGCAAGATTTATGTCGGCAAGGCGCTGACCACGCCGAAGGACCCGTCGCAAGGCGTCATTCATTCGATCGCGCAAAGTCGCGAGACCGGGCTCGCGACCAACGAGATATCTTTTTTCGTTCACGGCGGAACGACCGTGATCAACGCCATCACCGAGCGAAAGGGTGTGCGCACGGCGCTGGTCACGACCGAAGGCTTTCGCGACGTCATCGCGATCGGCCGCGGCAATCGTCCCGACCTTTACAATCTTCATTCCACGCCGCGCGAACCGTTCGTGCCGCGGCATCTGCGCCTTGAAGTCACCGAGCGTATCGACGCAAAGGGCAATGTGCGCGTGCCGCTTTCCATGGCCTCTGTTGATGTCGTCGCGGATGCGATTGCGTCGGCCGGTGTCGAGGCGGTCGCCGATCGTCTTCCTGCATGCCTACATCAATCCGGCGCACGAGATGGCTGCCGCGGAGCGATTGCGCGCGTTGTTGCCCGGCGTTGCGGTCACTGCAAGCCACGAAATATCGCGCCAGTGGCGCGAGTACGAGCGCTCGAATACCGCCGTCCTCTCCGCTTACGTGCAGCCGGTCATGGCGCGCTATCTCGCCAATCTGAGCGACGCGCTGGCGGATCAACAGATCGATTGTCCGTATTACTGCATGCAGTCGAATGGCGGGCTCGCCGAGTTCGAAGCAGCCGAGCGTGCGCCGCTGGTGCTGGTGGAATCGGGGCCTGCGGGAGGCGTTGCGGGCGCCGTGCGGATCGGCGAAGCCATCGGCGAGACGGAAATCCTCTATCTCGACGTTGGCGGCACGACGGCGAAGTGTTCGCTGATCCGCAACGGCCGGCCGGTACTGCGGCCGGACTACAAGCTCGAATGGAGCCGCATCAATCAGGGCTATCCGCTGCAAGTGCCGGTCGTCGATATCGTGGAAATCGGCGCCGGAGGCGGATCGATCGCGCGCGTCGACGAGAACGGCGGCCTCAAGGTCGGCCCGCAAAGCGCAGGCTCCGATCCGGGGCCGGCTTGCTACAACCGCGGCGGCAAGGATCCGACCGTCACCGATGCGATCGTGCTGACCGGCGCCATTGATCCGCATCGGTTCGCCGGTGGGCGGATCAAGCTTCGGCCGGAATTGTCGTCGGCGGCCTTGCAGCCGATCGCTTCGTCCTTCGACTTGTCGGTCGTCGGCGCGGCGAGAGCGATCATCAGTCTCGCCGAAGCGAACATGATCAACGCGCTGAAGCTTGTCACCATCCAGCGTGGGCACGATCCGCGCGATCTGACGATGGTGGTGAGCGGCGGCGGCGGCCCGTTGCATGCAGCAGCACTCGGGCGCGAGCTCGGCGTCAAACGCGTCGTCATTCCACGCTATGCCGGGCTCTTCTCCGCTTGGGGAATGCTGACGGCGCGGCCCCGCATCGATTTGCACCGCACGCAGCTTCTCCCGCTCGACGCGACAAGCGTAGCGGCGGCGGAAGAAATTTTCGGCGAGCTTGAAAGGAAGCGCTGCAGCGCTTCGGATCATTGCAAAGCGCGATCTTGTTTGGTCATGCGATCGACATGCGCTATGCGGGTCAGGAACATACAGTCGCGACGCAATTCGAACCGGGCGCCGGGTACGATGCGCTGCTGGCGGCTTTTCACGCCGCGCATGAGAAGGCGTACACGTTTCGGCTTGCCCGACACCAAGGCCGAATTGGTGACGTTTCATCTCACCGCCGAGATCGACACGCCGCGCGTCGGGCTCCCGGAAATCGCGGTGAAGGGGACGGCCGCCGATGCCATTGTCGGGCAGCGTGAACTTTACACCGGTGACGATGGCGTTGTGCTTGCACCGGTTTATGACCGCGACCGCTTGCCGGCCGGCGCAATCTTCGAAGGGCCGGCGCTGGTGGAAGAGGCGACCACGACAACCGTGGTGTGGGCCGGGCAACGGGCCAGCGTCGACCGTTTCGGTCTCCTGTCAATCGAAGAGCGCGGATGAGGTGCGCCGGCGGTCCTTAAAAGCGAGGGCCGGCGTCGTCACTCACTCAATTGAAACGATAGACGCTTAGCGCCTCATTTCGCGGGCGGAGCGGTGTTCGCGGTGGCGTTTTCGCTGGATGACTTTCTGCCGCCATTGGCCGGGCTTTTTCCGGGCGGGAGCGCGGCGTTCTGCGCGATCATCTCGTGCAAGGTGTCCAGGTTGCGAATGGTGATTTCGGCTCCGCCCGGACGGGATGGCGATGCCGGCTTCGGCAAAAGCGTCCAGGATCGCGATTGCGAGATCGGTGCGAATGGCTCCGCTCTTGCCAACGTCGCCGATGAACGCGTAGAGCGTGAAATTGATGCTCGACGCCGCGAATTCGTCGAGCGTGACCGACGGCGCCGGCGCCGTCAGCACCTCGCCATTTTTCTGCGCGACCGCAAGAAGTGCGGCCTGGACTTGCCGCGCGTCGCTGCCATACGCCACGCTGACCGAAATGCTGATGCGGCAAACGTTATTGCGGAACGTCCAGTTCTTCACCTTTTCTGAAATGAAATACGAATTGGGAATGAGTACGTTGGCCCGGTCGAACGTTTCCAATTCGGTGGAGCGGACGCTGATCTTGCGCACATAACCTTGCTCGCCGCCGACGACAACCAGATCGCCGACCCTGATCGGACGCTCGGCCAAGAGGATCACGCCCGAGACGAAATTGTTGACTAGGTTTTGCAGGCCGAAACCAATGCCGACCGACAAGGCGCCGGCAACGATGGCGAGACTGGAGAGGTTGAAACCCGCATAGGAGAACGCCACCAACGCCGCGATGACAATGCCGACATAACCGACGCCCGTGCGGATGGAGTTTCGAACGCCGCCGGAAATTCCCGCCGGCTGCAAAACCTGCGCGTCGAGCCAGCTCTGGAACAGCCGCGCGGCCGCGTATCCGAGACCGAACACGATGATCGACGCCAATAGCGCGCCGAACGTCACTTCGGTGTTGCCGATGCGCAGTCCGAAGAAGAGCTGCCGGTACCATTCGCGGATGTCGGGCCAAGAATAGCCCCATTGCAGCATCAGGAACGGCACCGCAAGCACCAGTACCGCGAATTTCAGGATCAGGCTGAGCGGCAGCGCCAGTTGCTCGCGCCATTCGAGTCGCGCGCTGCGCTTGAGCCACCGTCCGATCGTCGTGCCTTCGTCGCCGAGCCCTTGCACGAAGCCATCGACCCAGAGCAGCAGCAGATAGACCAGCGCCAGGATCGATCCGGTGACGATCAATTGCTGCGCCAGAAACCGCGCCAGCGGCAGATAGCCGGTGAGCGCGCACACGACGATGGCCGCGACGATGACCCAGACGACCGCTCGGATCGCGCGCAACAGGCGCGCGGACGGCGCCGCGTCGGCGCCGCCTTCGCCCGTCGTGCGCAAAAGCGCGACGACGATCGCTGCCAATAGCAAGCTCGACGGCAAGGCGACCGCGATGGTCAGCGCGAAGGGCGCCTGGACGAGGCGGGTGACGCCGTAGAGCAGGCTTGTGAGGCTGTAGACAAAGGCAAGCAAGCAGGACGAGACCGCAGATGCGGGTAGCGCGCGCATCCGATGCGGCGATGAGCCGCCATTGCGGTGCGCGCGGCGCAAAGGCTGTGGTGACAAGCGCACCGACGGTGAAGACGATGACGATCGATTGCGTGATCAGATAGAACAGCCAATCGACGCGTTCCGGCAAAGCCTGCGCGCCGGCAATCATGACGTATAAGAAGACAGCAGGGCCGGCGACCGGTAGCGCACGGAGAAGGATCACGCCGGCGGCCGAAGAGGCCCGCCGCCAATAGGGCGGATCCTCATCATCGCGCCAGCGCCGCAATCTGCGAATTCCCCGCCAGCTTGCGACGGAGAGAACCAACAGCATCAACAAAGCCTCGAGCGCGATGCGGGCGAGGTCACCGCGGTTCGGTGCGTCGGCCCACCACTCGGCGACCAGTTCGCGTGCGCGGCGCGCGGCGTCCGGCACATATTGCGGCACATTCGCCCAGGTTTCGTAGGCGTAGAGGCCGGGGATCGGTTGAAATAATGCCGAAGTGAAATTCTTCCGTCGGATGTCCTGGATTTTGTCGAGGAGATTGTCGACGCGCAGATTGGTCGAATTGACGGTCGCCTCGGCCGCGGAGAGAAGCCCGAGGTGATAGTTCAACTCGGCGCGGTTGCGATCCGCTTGCTCGGGCTCCGGTGGCGCTCCGGCAGCGGGTGCGGGACCGAGCAGCTTTATCTGGTCGCGATCGGCATCGAGCCGCGGCTGGATTTTGTTCCAGGCATCGGCGACGTTGGAACGAATGCGCTGCAGCTCGTCGCGCAGCCGATTGAGCTCGGTATAGCGCAGACGCGGGCGTGCCAGTTCGCCGTCGACGCGGTCCAACGCATGTTGCCATCCGCCCGTGGTGGTTTCGAGATTGAAGTCGAGCTCGCGGTTCAGGCGCTGCGCGATTTGCGACTTGTCGATATGCGGATCGGCCGGTGCGGCTTGGCTGCTTGGCACGGCGTTTGCCGGCGCTGCAGGCTGCGACGGCTGTGTTGGACCGATGGCTTGTGCGCGTGCGTACTGGAATCCTGCGCTACAAGCAGCCGCCAGGCAGAGCACCAAAAGCACGTTCAACGTCCGCGCGATGCGTTGCAACAGGTTCACACCTCGGCCCCCGCTCTAATCGGTCCGCTCGGGCGAGGCCATAGATGTCGAAGGCGGGAAGATTATGACGAGCTTGGGGCTGCACCCCGGCGGCAAGCTGAACTAGAGCCAAGGGGAAAAAGATCAGGTGAGGTCAACAGACGTTTGCGGCCGGACACACCCGGGAGGGACGACGTCCGGCTGCCCCTTCGAGCGCGGGCCCTCTGGATGATACATTGTCACGGTCGCTTTGCGTTCCTGCGCGGGCACTTATCTCGCGCCAAAGCGGATTTTGCAATTGATGCCGCCAGGAAGCTTATTATCAGGATTGGGCAGCGCTAGCCGAACTCCAAATGTTCCGCTCGCGGCGTCAAAAACCTGGTCGATTACTGTAACCGTGGCCACGTATCGACCACCGATGGGTTTTTCCAGAAATATTTCGGCTTCAGCATCGACGCGGGTTTGATCGTAGTAAGCAATTGGGACGAATACTTCGACATTGAGCGGATCAATTTGCGTGATAGTCACGATGTGATTTGTGTCGTTCACATACTCTCCTGAGGAGAGTGATTTCTCGACGACAACGCCATCTACTGGGCCTAGATGCCGTAATGGGCCGTGCTCTGAGCGGGCAATTGATGTGGCTGTCCTCCGATAGATGATCAAACGGGGTCACGACGTTGAGTCGGCCCCAAGCATCTGGAGACGGAGAACAGCCATGGAGCACTATGCCGGAATCGACGTTTCATTGGAGCTCTCGAGCGTGTGCGTCGTGGACGCGCAGGGCAAGATTGTCAGGGAGACGAAGGTCGCGAGTGAACCCGAAGCTCTGGTTGCCTTCTTTGCGTCGCTTGGTTTTGCGGTGAAGCGGATCGGACTTGAGGCGGGACCGTTGTCGGCATGGCTGCATGCGGGGCTGAAGCGAGCAGGATTCGATACTGTTCTGCTGGAGACGCGACATGTGAAGGCGGCGTTATCGGCAATGATGGTGAAGACCGACCGCAAGGATGCGCGCGGGCTTGCCCAGCTGATCCGGATGGGTTGGTTCCGTCCGGTGCACGCCAAATCGATGGGCTCGCAGGAGGTGCGAGCACTGTTGGTTGCGCGCAAGCAGCTTCTCGGGCGGCTTATCGACGTAGAATTGAGCATTCGTGGAATCCTGCGCGGCTTTGGTCTGAAGGTCGGTGTGGTGACGCGCAAGGGCTTTGAAGGACGGATACGGGAGCTGGTGACTGGTCACATCACATTGGAACGCATCGCCGGAGCAATGCTTTCGGCGCGGGCGACCCTCAAGGAACCTGACACCGGCCGACGTCTACTTCGGCAGAGGCCGAACCATCCTTCTGGAACGAGAAAGGATCAAACGCGACACCATCAGACAGCGACGATTGAAACATCAGTTGAAAGCCGCCTAATCTCAAACCCAAACAAGCCAGAGCCTCCGTCCCTAAACAGCTCAGATTGTCCCAAACCATTTGAAGACGGACACTGCATCGATGCCAGGCATGCCAAGGCGGCTTTGAAGATGCAGATCAACAAGAGTGACCGCAACGACGCCGTGGGAATCGCCCCCATCATGCAATGTGGATGGTACAAGGAGGTACGCGTCAAAGACCTCGACAGTCACGCGGTCAAAGCCCTTCTCGCCAGCAGAGCTCTACTCGTCAAGCGCGGCGCTACGTTCCGGCCGTATACCATAAGGCACTCGATACGGGTCTAGCTGCCGAGGGCTTGCCTCTTTCTGATCGCAATAAGCTTCTTCACGAGTGCCTTGGGTAACGGCCTATCGACAGGGAACTGGAGCGCTCCAGACGAAGTCTTGTAGTGCGAGAGTGTGTCCCCAAGCTCAGGAAACACGGAACCACTATGGGGCAGATAACTGAGGTGGTTCTTAAAAGCTGCGAATCCGGCGATGACCTTGCCTTGCAGCCTGAACGCAGGCACGCCGTAGGAGATGCACTGCTCTACCTCGGGAGCGATGTCGAGGATCGTTCGCCGGAGCGCGTCTAGAGTGCTGCGTTTCGGCTCCTCTAACGCCGCCAAGTACTTGTCAACTTCGTCTGTGGACATGGGGACAGTCTAGCACAGACGGGCTGCGGTTCTGAGGTCTGCGTCGGATCATTCGCATCGTTTCTTCGACGTCCGCCGCATGTCAGCCCTCCCCCAAGAACGGAAGTCCACAGGGCGCTAGGCGCTCGCATGTTTTTTACATGCAGCGCCCACTCATAAGGATGTATGACCTGGAACTGAAAGGGCATGACGGCAACACATGAAACCGCCGGGAGCGCATCAAACGAAGTCGACCACGTCGGTAGATAGTGTGCAAGCACGATGGGCCAAAGCTCTGCTCATCGTAGATAAAACAGCCCAAATGCGATGAACCTTAGCGCGGGGCCGGCGACCAATGTACATGCAGTGCCGGCATTCAGCCCACGGAGAAGTTGCCATGTCACTCAGATCGGCTTTCGTCCTCGGCCTTGCCATCGTGGCGGCTCTCGCCGCATTCGGTTCGGCGCAAGCGGCGGTTACGGAGACGACAATCAAGAAGATGTAGGACAGCGCGACGGAAGCGCTCGAGATCACGGTGACGTCAGTGCTGGAAGTGAAGGAAGCGAGCTCCGTACCTGGACATCCCGGCTGCACCCGCACGGTCAGTCATCTTACCGTTAGCGCGAAGGTCGATATCGTGCGACGCTCGGCGAGCGGCTTGGTGCCCGGAAGCCCGATCGCTTTCGATCACACGGTCATCACTGTGTGGCCGTGCCATCTCCCCGGAGTGAATGCTGGTCCGATGCTGAGCGCCGGCGAGCGCGTCGAGGTCTATCTGAGGGCCGGAACGCCCGGCAGAAGATTTCTACCCAACGACCTGAAGAAGCTGCGTTGACGGACAGGCTTCGACACCGGGCAGGCGTTCGCTGAACTGATGCGCGTGGATATCCATGATGGCCAAGAGCGTGAACGCTCGTTCACGAGCCGGATACAGAAGCGCGAGACCAATCCCCTTCATCACTCACATCTGACTTGCAAACGCGGCCGGTCCATACATCGGATCATGTGCTGCGTCGTTTCGAGCGTGCGTCAGTGAGTTCCGCTCTCACCCCATAAGCCGACATTTTGTGCCGCACATCGTTTGTCGGTAAGGGCCAGTACCGGACACTTTCAACGTCGCCCCATTCGTCATTAAGTCCGTGCTCGCCAGCCCAGGTCGATCCGAATATTGCTGCAATGCAGCAAGCCGGGCAAGGATTGCAATTGCTGACCGCTGTGTGTGTAATCTCTGCTGCACGTAGTGCGATGCTGATCATTCCTTACAGTCCGAGATAGTCGAGCGGCCGGCGCGCGACGATTTTGCGCCCGGCGACCGTGGAGATCCACTGTACGAAAACGTCAATGGTTGCGCGGCGCGGCTCATTTTGGGCATAGACCGGATAGTATCCGTAACCGGGAAGAGCCAGATCGAGGGCTTTGACAAGGGCGCCGGAGGCAAGGTCGTCGGCGACGATAACATTGCTGCACAGTGCGATGCCTTGGCCGGCGAGAACTGCTTCGATGGCGTGCAGCTCTTCGCGGAAGCTCAGCGCAATCTGGCACCCTTGGCGCGCGCGTGGATCGCTCACCGACGCCATCTCGAACCACCTCGTCCAATTGGGGGCCGTGGGATCATTGGCGATGCAGCACTTCGGCCATTTGGGACGGATGGTGTTATACGTGAACAACTTGGGCGATGAAGGCCGTGAAGGCCGCCTATGGCGAAAACTACGACCGCCTCGTGATGCTCAAGCGCAAATACGATCGCGATAATCTGTTCCGCCTTAATCAGAACGTCCATCCGTGAACCGAAGACGCTTATTTTCGCGGTCTTCTCGATCTTATTCAACGGACGCGCTTTTGCACAAGCCAGCGGTTTACTGACAAGCCCATCATGTCTGCCTTCGGTCAATTCACGTCGTTCCGGGCACGCGCCAGTAACTTTCGCTCTCGCCCCATAAGCGGACATTTTGTTGCCGCACATCGTTTGTCGCGAAGGGCCATGTGTGGACGGCTCCGAGTTGGCAAGGACTTTCTTCACGAGTGCAGTGTTGGTCGGTGCGGCCATGTGTTCGGCCTCTATTAGTGCGGTTCACGTGACCGCTGGCCATAATGCCCTCCGCGGATCAGGTCCCGGTCAAAAGGACGCATTCGACAATGCTCTGGCCCTTGTGGGTTGTCCTGATCGCCGGATCGACCGGCTCTGCATTACGTGCTGTTCGCCCTCCCAACCTTCACATCACGCCGGATGCCCGGTGTGATCTCGTCAAGCCGCGAGCGCGGCTGGTTCCTTATAGCGTTCGCCCTTCGCCATCATCGCCCACGCTATCCTTGCGATCTTGTTGGCGAGTGCGATGGCTGCGACCTTCGTGGGTCGCCGCGTCAGCAACACTGTGAGCCAAGGCCGATGCCTGGTGCTATGGGTTTTGGCATAGCGGATCACTGCCAGCGCGCCAGTCGTTAACAGGCTGCGCAGATAGCGATCACCGCGTTTGCTGATATTGCCGAGCCTATCCTTACCACCGCTCGAGTTCTGCTTGGGGACGAGCCCAATCCAAGCCGAGAAGTCCCTTCCCGACCGGAAAGCCCTCGGATCAGCGACGCTGGCAACCAAAGCGGTCGCCAAAGCCGGACCGACACCGGGTATGTCGTCGAGCCGCCGGCTCTCCTCATTGGATCGGTGCCAAGCCCTGATCATACGATCGAACTGCAGGATCTGTGCCTTCAGCGTCCGCAATTGGGCACCGAGAGCGGCAACACACGCACGGGCAATCTCGGGCAACCGCTTATCATTTGTATCGGCAGCAACCCCGAGCAATTGCTCGACACCTTGGCGTCCGACCGGCGCGACGATCCCAAACTCTGCAAGATGAGCGCGGATGGCGTTGATCACCGAGGTCTGCTGGCGGATGAACAAGTGCCGGGTAGGTGCAGCGTCAGGCAGCTCTGCTGCTCTGGCGTCTTGGTCGCGACGAACCGCATGTTTGGCCTGGTGACCGCCTCGCAGATCGCTTCGGCGTCAGTGGCATCGTTCTTGTGCCGCTTCACATACGGCTTCACATAGGCGGGCGGCATCAGGCGTACGGTGTGGCCAAGCGCCTGGAGTTCGCGCGACCAATGATGCGACGAGGCGCAGGCTTCAATACCAACCAGGCACGGGGGCAGCTTCTGGAAGAATGTCAGAACGTAGCGACGCTTGAGCTGACGACGGAGGATGACATTGCCCTCCGCATCGATGCCATGAACCTGAAAAACGGACTTCGCGATATCGAGACCGATTGTCGTGATGGCTTCCATGATTTGGCTCCTCCAAATCGTCGGGGCCCTAACAGCACCCATATCCGTGGCACTCACGTGCCGGTGGAGGAGCCGACGGCCCGGTGGGGCTAAATGGCCTTGTAAAGCGGTGTTTCCGGCAAGGGGGCGACCCTTACCTGCACCTGTACCCGCATGCTACAGCGGAGCCCACCCGTAAGCGTTTCCAAGAACACCCCCGCAGCGGCGGACGCGCCAGCGGTCGCGCCAGGGGCCGAAATTCAGGCAGATGCCAGCCAATGGGGGCTCGCCGTCTTCCGATGCTGCCTCCCTATGTGAACCTAAGGTACACTTAACCAAGGAAGACACACCGTGAGCCGTGGACTAGGTCCCTACAGCGGGACATCAAGGAAGTGCTGGCCAAGACGGTCGACGACTGCGGCCCCCTTGGCATCGACGACCTGCGGCAATGGCTCATCGCCCGCGCTGGCGGCGGCCGAGAGGACGCCCTGCGGCCAGCGCGGGAACGCTCCCTGCGACGCGCCATCAAGGGACTGGTCGACCGGGGCGAGATACTACCAGCGGCAATGGCGGGCCTGGCGATCCGCGCCGCTACACCACCGTCGAATGTTTCGCTAGCGCTACCGGGGAGACTGTGAAGGACACCGCACACGCCAAGGCAATCGTTGCCGAAATGTCGGATGCACTGTCGAAGATGTCGAAGCTTGGAGCATCCAAATGAAATTACTTTTCGCATGCGCGCTTGCGTTGGCGTCGTCAACGGCGCTCGCGCGGGATGTTCACTGCGACCGGCACATCGAAAACGGCCACACCTTGCAGAAGTGTGAGTTCGTCGAGTCGCCGCAGGCTGCAGTGCCTCCGCCAGCGCCGCCCGTGCAGATCGCACCGCCACAGCACACCTGCTTCGCCACGGGGCGTCTCGGCATTTTTAGCGAGACCGCCGCTTCATTGGTCATTGGCGCAGTTGACCCCAACCAGCCTGTCACTGTGTTGGGCGTGAGCCCGGCGCGTGACTGGGTCTTAATCAGCACGCTTGCTACCGGTCAGCGCGGCTGGGTCGACGCGCGGTACGTCACCTGTCCCTGACACTCGGCCCTCACTGTCCACGCGCTGGCGTCGCTGGCGTTTACAATCGTGCTGTCTATCTGAAAGAGAAGACCGACGCACTAGCGCGATGGGCCGACTATTTGATCGCTGCTGTCGCAACGACCTAATTATCACCGATGCACGCCTTGGTACCCAAAAACCGGGGGATCGGCAGGGAGAGCGTTCGCGCTGCATACACCGCATGGCGCAAGGCTCGGAACAAGCGCGGCTACGATCATGAGCCAGCACAGATCACATCTCACTAAGGTGTGAATTAGACACCGGCTATTGCGGCATTATGCGCAGATGTTCGGGGCCCGGCGTGTGCTCCGGTGAGTGAGATCCGGGCGGCATCCCACTACCCCGACACACCCCGACGCCGCCCGGTAGTTTAGGTCCCACGAGGAACCCCGAGCGCGTACCCTGCTCGGGGTTCATTTTTGTGGCGGGGACTATCACCCTTGCGCAGACGTGCAATGCTGTTTTTGCAGCTTTGCTGTCTTCCCGACTTTCAATGTTCTTTTCTCGGGGAACAATTCTCGGATCGCCTGAGTTACGACGGCGTGGGGCCGGGCGCCGACAGTGGAATTGACGCGCTGTTTGAGCTTTCGGTTCCGATAGACCTGACGCGCTTATTGAGATTTCAGTCCGATCTCGGTCGCCTAGCTACCCCAGAACATCCAGTTGATTGCCTCGCGGGCGTTTCCTGAAATCCTTTCAAGTGAGCATTGCAGCCGTAGCAGTACTCCGGCTCAAACTATCTGTTCGCGGAAGCTTTATCAGATTGTTGATGGGATCACGGGACCCGCCCCCCGCACACCCCCGACCCCATGTCGGGTTCCGCACTCGTAACCGAGTGAGGAGAGGCTCTGCGTATAGGCTCCGCGGGGTCTCTTCTTTTTTTGGCAGCACGCCTAGGCTTCGCTTGGCGTCGCCTCCATTCATCGAACGGTACCCTTCCCGCCGCGATAATCTCCTAAAAAAGGTGACCGGATCGGGAATCGGTAATCGATCCTTAATTACAGAACCACGATGACGCGGGTGGTGTTAGTCAGCGTTAACCAGTGTGGGCGCAGGGAAAGTATGGGGGTGACTGTTTCTCAGTGTCGGAGATGACCCTATGAGGAAGGTTCTGACTGCTTTCATCGCGGCAATAAGTATCGGTGCGGCGACAATTACAACATCCAGCTCAGCGAAAGCTTGGTGGGGCTGGGGTCCGGCAGTGGCGGGTGGAGTCATTGCCGGTGCGATCGTTGGCAGTACGCTCGCGGCTCGGCCGTTTTATTACCCGTATTACGGCTACGGACCGTACCCCTATTATGGGCCCCGCTGTCACAGTGTCTGGAACGGTTACGCCTGGGTACCCGCCTGCTAGTTACTAACAGCAGGTACCGCGCTATCGGATAGGCTGAGCGCAAACATTTATTTTGGAAGAACGTCTGCGGGTGCACTGGCTGCCAGAGGTACCTCTCAGGATAAAGAGTAAAGGTTGCGCCGTGCCCTCCACATCAGGCGTGCAGGAAGCGGTCGCCCATCAATAAGCCCAAGCACTGCAACGAGCAGGAAGCGTTTGTCAGGATGCCTGAGGCGGGAAGTCCCGATTAGCGGGTTGGACCAACCGGGACCGGGGGCGCTTCAGGGTGGACGTATGGGACCGTCACCTCAGCCCGATACAACTCAATCATTCCGATGCAGCAATACCCCCCAAATGAGGAGGTATTGAAATCAGCGCAAACATGCCTTGCAGTATTTGCAGACTTCGGAACCGAACTGAGGTCCGGCGAGCTTTGACCGTTTGCTGGACTGACAAAGGCGGGGACAGCCCCTCAGCCCCAAACATTGTCTCCATCTTAGGAGAGGCCCTGGCGCGACTGCGCGGCCTCTCTGTTCACGCTGCGCAGCTTTAAAGCACCAGGCCGCGTCTCGGGTGGCGGTATACCCAGACAGGCTCCAATAACGAAGCCTTCTGTCCTAAGCCCCGGTCTCCCCTAGCCGGGGCTTTTTCATTTCGACTGGCTCAATAAGCCCCCTGGCTGGGGGGGGGGGGGGGGGGGGGTGTCTCAGAATATTCCGGAGTTCGGGTGTTAAATCAGTCGGCGGATCGCATTCCGTCTTCAACCGCTGAGCGATGCCGATCAGCATCGCTTGACGCAACAACGAACTATCGTGCCTTTCCTCCTTCACATCCCCTCCGGTCCCTGACTGTATTCAAATTGCTAACCGGATCGCGGGGGTGGCGTTCCCTAGCCGACCTGGCCGCAGGTGGAAGTGGTTGGCTGATTGATGGCCGCCGCCGTGCTGCTAAGCCGATGCCATTCGCGTCGGCGGCGGTGGTTCAAACATTACCCGCATGTGCCTGTTGCCGCAGAAGACCACGCAGACCACATCCTCGCCACCATCAAGAAAGCCATCGATTGGGCAAGACATCGATGCCAGCCGTGCGCCAAAC